>NZ_JACIVB010000054.1 GCF_014145455.1 Limosilactobacillus rudii
GACACACTAAAGGCTACTGGTCTTTTCTTTTTTTGTAAATAAGTAAAATTGGTCTACAAAAAAAGATCTTCATGACCAGATGAATTATTCATCCAACCTATGAAAATCTTACACTAACAATAAAAAAATAACTGAATATTTCCTGAGAAATAACGTAAAATAAAATCTATTAGCAATAATGTAATGAATGAAGGTGAAAAAATGCCGTTTCGCTGGCAATTTGAAGAAGTTTTGGGCAAGGGACAACAAGAAGTTTCATTACGGTCGCTTTTGCATGAACAATGGTTGCTTCCCAATCGATTAATTCATTACCTAAGAATACGACAAAATATCGAAGTTAATGGTCAGTATTACTCTATGAATCGGTTAGTTTGCAAAGGAGATAGTATTAAATTTGGCTTTATAGGCGATGAGATTCGAACTCCCGATGCTAATGATTACATTCCAACTGCTAAGCCGCACCTAGAAATCTTATATGAAAATCGGGATTTATTGGTGGTGAATAAGCCACAGGGGCAGAAAACACATCCTAACTATCACGGAGAAAAAGGAACATTAATGAATGATGTTGCAGGTTATTTAGCTGGCTCTAGTGGTGGTGCCTATATGGTTCACCGAATTGATCTTCAAACGAGCGGGGCAGTTATCGTTGCCAAAAATCCGATTGTTGTGCCAATTCTCAATCGTCTAATTAGTGATGGCAAAATTCATCGCAGTTATCTTGCAGTGGTCGAAGGAAAAGTTACAGGTAAAGGACAGATGAATTGGCCAATTGGTAAAGATCCATTGAACTCGCATCTTCATCAGGTTAATGGCCTTAATGCCCAACCAGCATTAACTTACTACCAAAGTTTGGCTAGTAATGGTCGCTATTCATTATTAAGCTTGCAACTAGCAACGGGGAGAACTCATCAATTACGAGTTCATTTAGCTTATAGCGGGCATCCGATTGTCGGGGACCCGCTCTACAACCCAGCGTCCCAAGAAAAAATGCTCTTACATGGGGTAGCGCAAAAGTTGGTATTGCCATTTGTAATGAAATCTTTAAATATTACTGCGCCGTTACCGTCCTATTTTAAAGATTATTTGGTAAAATATAATTTAGCTAAGAAGCAATCTTAAATAAGGGAGGACATTAATTGTCACTTTTAGAAAAGTTGTATGGACCGTTTTTTGATCCACATAACTGGGCAACAGTTATTACGTCAGGACAGGATTGGTTGATCATTCTTTCGTTAGTAATGATTGAATGTTTACTTTCGGTTGATAATGCTGTTGTTTTAGCAGCTCAGACACGAGTTTTACCGACCTTAAAGGAACAAGAGGAATCACTCTTCTATGGGATCTGGGGTTCGTACTTGTTTCGGTTTTTAATTATTGGTGTCGGTGTTTACCTAATCAATTTTTGGGAAATCAAAGTCGTTGGGGCTGCTTACTTAATTTACCTTGTCTACCGTTACTTTCATAATAAATTCTTTGGCAAACGAGCGATGCGTAAAACGCGGGCTGGTAAGACAAAACTGACCGGGCGGAAATTGTTTTGGATGGTTGTCTTACAAATTGAATTTATGGATATTATCTTTTCAATTGACTCCGTTTTAGCATCTTTAGCAGTTTCTGAAAATCCGGTGATTGTATTAATTGGTGGTTTAATTGGGATTGCATGTATGCGCGGAATTGCAGAGGTTATTATGAAGCTGATGCGCAAAGTTCCAGAGTTGGAGCCAATGGCGTATATTCTGATTTTTGTAATCGCCATTAAGCTGTTCTTAACGATTCCGGCAATTGATATTGAGATTCCATCAGGGATTTTCGGTAGCTTTATCTTGCTTGTTTTTGCGGTAACGATTATCATACACTTTATGCGGAGATCACGAAAAAAGAGGGTAGATAGAGATGGCAATTGACGCAACACCTGCGAGCTTTGATGATGTTATACAAGGACCGTTAACGATTGTTGATTTTTGGGCACCATGGTGTGGACCATGTAAAATGATGGAACCAGCGATGGAAAAGCTCGAACAACGATTTGGTGATAAGATAAAATTTGTCAAAATGAATGTTGATGGCAACCAAGAAATTGCTCAACAATATAAAGTAATGAGTGTGCCAAGCCTTGTCCTATTCCGTGATGGCGTGGCAAAAGAAAAGGTGACCGGCTATTATCCAGAAGCAAAGTTGGCACACTATTTTGAACGAAAAATAAATGAATAATTATGTTAAAGCTGCATTCGAAATGAGTGCAGCTTTTTTATTTCTTAAATATATTAATAATTTGCTTATAAAATTTAGAAATAGTTTAAATAAACTCCCTATTTTTATCACCATTGTGTTTCCGCTTTCATCTATAATTGAAATAGTTAAAAACCATACAAAAAGGAGACGACAAATGGAAAGAAAACAACACTACAAGCTATACAAGTCGGGGAAACTTTGGATGACAGCATTAATTTCTGCTGGTGTTTTATGGGGCAGCCAACAGGCCATCCATGCTGATACTACAGTAAATAACGAAAATAATGTGGGGGGGGGTAGTCACTTCCCAGGCGAGTAGTCTGAGTGACACAGAAGTAACTATTTCATCCACCGCGACACAAAATGGTGTTGCAGTAAATCCTGAGAATCAATTGAGTGAAAATTCACAAGCGGAAAATGAAGCAAATGTACAATCAGCACAATTGACTAGTCAGGGAGTCGCTGAAAGTAGTGCTGTACAAAGTGTAACAGCTACTAATGATTCAGCCGTAAGTCAGTCTGCTGAACCAGCAGTTACAAGTACGGCATCACAAGAAAGTACAACCAATGCACCAGCTGCGGTAGCGACATTTACGCAGCCTCAGGTCGACTCAACAATTACGGTGAGTAATCCAGCTAATTATCCAACCGAGGCTGCAAAATTAGTTGATAAAAATGCACAGGGACAGCCGTATTACATTTATCAAATTGTTAAATTAGACGGGACAAAAATTAACGGTAAAGATGCACACCTGATTTTATCCGTTGATACTGCTGATCCTCAGGGGGCAAATTACCTTTACGTAACAGATACTTCCTATGAGAGGTACTACCAAAAGTATGTCGTGAAGCCAAATGAATATGTCGATGTAACAGTTAGCAGCAATGGTTCTGCAATTAAGAATCCAAAGTCTACGCAAATTTATCGGGTATCCAACACTGCCGCATACACATTAGAATTTAATGGCAAGAAGATTACTGTCCCTGCGTCAGTATCAATCAAGGTTGATAAAGCTGCGGGGTCAACACTACGGGTAAGTCCGGTCTATGGTTTGGGAAACCAGAATGTTACTAAATACACTGATAAAGTTGATATTTCCCCCGAAAATAATGCACCAGCAATTGAATACATTTATCTTGACAAAGATGGCAACTACATTACTAGTTCTAAGTTACCAGCCAATGTACCGGTTAATGGAATTACAGGTCAAGGCTTTGTAATAACAAATGTAGATAATTATAAACAGGTTGTTGATGGCTATTACCTTACTAATAATCAAGGAAGTTTAGCTAATACTGCTAATGGATCTTACCAAGGTTCAATTTCGCAGTTCCAAATTGGTCAATACTACCAAAAGACACTTTACAATTGGGATCGGACGGTTTCACAAACGTTAATATATGAGTTGATTGATCCCCAAGGAACAATGAATATTTCACTTTTACGCCCGGGCAAAAAGGCAGAGACAGTGACTGTACCGGTTAATGAAGTAAAAACATTTAGCAATGGAACATTAGCACGTAATCCATTTGTTCCGGGTGCTAATTCGGTTCAATTAATTTATGCGGACTTAGGAAAGATAATCCCAGTAGATCAAAACGGTAATCCAATTGCAGGTGCTGATCAGCCAACCTACAATAATGACCCTAATGATCCACATAAGGCAGGAGCAACTAAAGCCCCTGATTTAACAGCTTTAGGGTGGGTATTAGTAGATCCAAATCAGGCGACTATCAACCCAGTAAATCCGGGAAGCGATACTAAGGTTCAGTACCGAAGAGTAGTCATTAATACGACAACACAAACAGTGACTCAGACGGTTCAATATCAATATGCAGATGGAAAAACAGAAGGTCGTCCAGAACTACCAAAGGATAATGTGCAGTCAGTAGAATTCGTGAATACAGTCATTACAAACCCAGTAACAGGAGATGTTATTTCTGATACTTGGACACCAGCTAAGCAGTTTTCAGCAGTTTCTTCACCAGAAATTGCAGGCTTTTGGGCTGATGCTAAGGTGGTGGGTGGTAATACAAACGTTACACAAGATACGCCAAGTATAAATTATGTTGTATCGTATATTGGACCACAAGAGAGTACCGAGAATAAGACTGTTACCCAAACTGTTCGTTACGAATATGAAGATGGGGTAACAGAGGGTCGTCCAGAATTACCGCAAGCAAACGTCCAGACATTAACGTTTACGGCAAACATCCAGCGGAATCCAGAGACTGGCGAAATCATTAGTACTACTTGGTCGCCAGGACAAAACTTTACGTTAGTTGGTACGCCATCAATTAAGGGATACTACTCTAGTGCCGCTAGCGCAGGTAGCACTAGTTTAGTTACTCATGAAAGTGGTAATACGGAATATGTAGTTAAATATGCAGCTCCTGAATCAGTTACGGAAAATAAGGTCATCACGCAAACTATCCATTACCAATATGCAGACGGAAATCTGCAGGGACGGCCAGAATTGCCAAAAGACAATGTCCAATACATTACGTTTACCCAGACCACTTTTATTAATCCATTTACTGGTGACGTAGTAGGATTCAATTGGACACCGACTAATAGCCAGTTTACAGTAGTCCAGACACCAAAGATTGACGGCTTCTTTGCTGACCTTTCTGTTGCTGGTAGTGCAGATTTAATGTTACCGAATGATGCTGATACCTACTATGTTGTGAACTATGCTGCACCAGTTAGCCAAATAGTCGAAAGCAAGGATGTTACTCAGACGATTCACTACGAATACGTAGATGGGCAAACAGCTGGTCGGCCAACGCTTCCACAGACTGATACGCAAAAGTTAGTATTTAACCGGATAATCGTTACTAATCCATTTACGAAGGAAGTGATATCAGATACTTGGAGTCCAGCGCAAAACTTTACGGCATTAGCTACTCCAGAAATTAATGGCTATTACTATAACTTAGCGCTAGCTGGTAGTAATGACGCGGTAACCCATGAAAGTGCTGATACGGAATATACTGTAAAATACGCTCCAGCTAGTGTAGCAACGGAAAATAAGACGGTAACACAGACCGTTAAATATGAGTATGCAGATGGTGTGACAAGCGGCCGGCCAACCTTGCCAGCGAATAATGTCCAAACATTGACATTTACTAACACGATCACTATTAATCCATTTACGAATGAGGTAATATCAGATACTTGGAGTCCGGCGCAGAAATTTAGTCAAGTAAGTACACCAACAATTGATGGTTATTATTATGACCAGGCACAAGTCGGCAGTACAGTGATGATAACTCATGAAAGTGGAGACATTGAATATGTTGTTAAATATGCGTCTGCAAAAGTGACGAATGAAAGTAAGTATGTTACTCAGGTGATTCGTTATCATTACGCAAATGGAGTAAATGGGGATCCCACATTATTACCATCAGATAACGTACAACGGTTAGAGTTTATCAGAACAATTTTAACCAACCCATTTACAAATGAGGTAATATCAGATACTTGGAGTCCAGCACAGAAATTTAGTCAAGTAAGTACACCAACAATTGATGGTTACTACTACGATCAAGCGCAGGCTGGTAATACGGCAGCGGTAACTCATGATAGTCCAGACCAAGTCTATGACGTATATTACCTCGCACCTGATACGACAACTGAAACTAAAAATATTTCACAAACTATTCGTTATGAATATGCGGACGGCGTGACGAGTGGCCGCCCAACCTTACCGGCAAATAATGTTCAAACACTGACATTTACGCAAACAATTGTACGAAATCCGGTTACTGGCGAAATAGTTTCAAGTACATGGACACCAGCTCAAAGTTTCAGTATCGTTAGCACTCCAGTTATTGATAATTACTACTTTGACTTGGCACAAGCTGGTAGTAATCAAGCGGTAACACATGAGAATGCTAATACAGAGTATGTCGTAAAATATGCGCCAGCCCAGTCGAGTACTGAAGATAAGAAAGTTACCCAGGTTGTTAAATATGAGTATGCAGATGGTGTGACGAGTGGTCGGCCAACCTTGCCAGCGAATAATGTTCAAACGCTGACATTCACACAGACAACGCTAACCAACCCGTTCACAGGTGAAGTGCTTTCAAGTACATGGAGTCCAGCACAAAGATTTGATATGGTAAACACGCCAAAATTAGATGGTTATTACTATGACCAAGCACAGGCCGGTAGTACAGTGATGATAACCCATGAAAGTGGAAATACAGAATATATCGTAAAATACGCGCCAGCTAGTGTAGCAACAGATAATAAGACGGTAACACAGACCGTTAAATATGAGTATGCAGATGGTGTGACAAGTGGTCGGCCAACCTTACCAGCGAATAATGTCCAAACATTGACGTTCACGCAGACGACGCTAACTAACCCGTTCACAGGCGAAGTGCTTTCGAGTACGTGGAGTCCAGCACAAAGATTTGATATGGTAAATACACCAACATTAGCAGGTTACTACTACGATCAAGCACAAGCTGGTAGTCTGGACTTAGTAAACCACGATAATGGGAATATAGAGTACGTAGTCAAATACGCTCCGGCAAAAGTAGTAACAGAAGATAAAAAGATAAATCAGACAATCCGTTATGAATACGCGGATGGTGTGACAAGTGGTCGGCCAACCTTACCAGTGAATAATGTTCAAACATTGACATTTACGCAGACAACGTTAGTTAACCCATTTACTGGTGAAGTACTTTCGAGTACGTGGAGTCCAGCGCAAAACTTTGAAATAGTAAATACGCCCAAATTAGATGGTTATTACTATGACCAAGCACAAGCCGGCAGTACAGTGGCAATCACTCATGACAGTGATAATATTGATTACGTTGTAAAATATGCTGCACCAAAGGTAACAACAGAGACTGAAAAGGTAACGCAAAATATTAAGTATGAATATGATGATGGCGTTACAGATGGTCGACCAGAGTTGCCAAAGGATAATACAATTACAGTCGACTTTACTCATACCGTGGTAACAAATCCATGGACTGGTGAAGTTATTGAGGATAAGTGGAGCCCTGATAAGACGATTGACAAAATCAAGAGTCCGGAAATTGAAGGATTCCACCCTGATCAAGACAGTATTCCAGAGATTACAATTTCACACACTAGTAAAGACATTGATTATGTTGTGAAATATATCAAGGATGAAGTACCAGTACACCCAGAACCTGATGACACTGATTTAGAAAAACCAACAACACCGATTACGCCAGAACAGCCAGTAAATCCTGAACAATCGGTACACCCAGTAGCACCTGTTCCAGAAATTTCAGAGTCAAAAGAAGTGGTTGACCAGGAATTACCTGCTGTGCCAGCAACATTGATGGCTACTACCCATGAAAATGATGTTGCGCCAATAACAGTTAATGTTGATTCTAATAACGAATTAGTTGAAACCCCAGTAGAGAAAGCTCAAGCGGAGAATAAAGAACTTCCGCAAACTGGTGAAAAGGACACAACTGCGATTATCGGTTTAGGATTAGTTGTAGGATGGATGGGATTACTAGGCTTAGGCAAACGCAAATCTAAGAATTAAAGAAAAAGCTGCATTCGAAAATGAGTGCAGCTTTTTTGATGTTAGTGTCTATTTTTATCGAAATGTGGTCGGTATAGCCAGTAAAAGATCAAAGCCAAAATAAATGTAAGACAGTCCGCAACCGCTTGTGCAGCAACGATTCCGGTATAACCAAATAGTTTAGCAAGAATACTGATAGTTACTCCAAAGATAAGGCCTTGGCGGCAGAATGATAGCCAAAATGCTGGTGTGGCCTTTCCCATTGACTGGAACATGGTGGTAAAGACAAGAATTATTCCCGCAAGAGTTGTTGAGATAGATAGCCACCGCAGCATTAATGCACCTTCTGTCACAATTCTAGGATCACTCATAAAGATGCGAATTACATGTGGAGCAAATATAAAAAGAATGATTGTAAGGATAATTGCAAGACTCGCAACAACTTGAATATCAAACTTAACTACTTTATTAAACCGCTGTTCATCTTTAGCTCCGTAGACATAGCCAATTAGTGGTTGAGCGCCAAAGGCAAAACCAACCATAATCATATTAATAATCATGTTTGCCTTCATTGCAATTCCCATCGCAGCGACACTGTCTGCGCCATAAGCAATTAAGTAACGGTTGGTCATGGCCACCGCAAATGTTGCCATGATATTAGTAACCGAAGCAGGAATACCAATTGCATAAATCTCAAATTGAAGTTTCCAACTAATTTTAGTTTCATGAATTGAAGTTGATAGTTTCTGACTCTTTGTGCGAAGATAGTAAACCATTAAAATATCGCCAATTACAGTACTTGTGACTGTGGCAAGGGCCGAACCGGCAGCGCCAAGTCCACAAGTAAAAATGAAAATTGGATTTAAAACAATGTTAATGCCAGTACCGACCATACTTGCAATCATTGACTGTACAGCCAGACCTTCTGTTCGCAAAATATTAGTTGGGGAAAGGCCAAAAATAACAAAGGTAGCACCCCACGCAATTACAAGGTAGTATTCACGAGCATATTTCCAGGTTGAAGGAGAAGCACCGAGTAAATGAAGGATTGGGTTCTGAAAAATGACCATAATTGCGGTTACGATTACTCCGCAGATAATCGGGGCATAAAAACAGTAGCCGCTAACAAGGCGTGCTAATTTATCACGTTGTTCCCCGAATAACCGTGAGATGACAGAACTACCACCGAGACCAAAAATATCACCGAGGGCAATCATCAGGGTAAAAATAGGTGCTCCTTGAGATACTCCGGCGACTAAGTCAGGATTTCCTGTTTTAGCAACGAAAAATGTATCGACCATGTTATAGATAAGAGTTACCGCCATACTGAGGACGACTGGTAATGCAAGGGTAAAATACGCCCGCTTTATTGAGGTGTGTTCAAATAACTCATTCATTGATTAACGCTCCTTTTGACAATCTTGCCTATTATACACTACTTAATTAGGACTTTGTAAGAACAGAAAAAAATACTGGTGGTGCCTAATTAGATCACGAGCCAGTATTATCTTATTCGCGTATATAAATTTTGGGGATGCGGTTCACCCTTAATTTCGTGTTTAACATGATTTAACATGTCGTCAATCATTTCAACTACGTGGGGGTCATCGAGCGAGTAAAAGACGCGGGTACCTTCTTTATGTCGACAGACTAGCTGATAGCGGTAGAGAATTCCTAGTTGTTTTGAAATAATTGGCTGGGCTAGTTGAAGGTCATTAACCATTGATTTGACGTCAATTTCATGTTCTTGGTGGCGGAGATAATATAAAATCTTAATCCGGGTACTATTACTTAAAACCTTATAAATTTTTGCTGCTTCATCAATTAATTGCTGTGTTGAAGCCATTGATAGTCATCCTTTGGTTATTTTTAAGTTTATTATACCATTTTGATTAGGTGAGAAATTAGCCCACTATCCCAGAAAACGTACAAGCCAACGCCAATGTAAATTAACTTCATCAGGTGTTCGCTGTACCGTTTCATTAGTTGCTTAACGAATGGTAAATTACCAATTGCATTAATTATTAGGACACTAATAATTGACAGGCCAGCGACGAAGATGAGTGCCTGAATAAATTGATAAAAGGTGAGGGTAGTTAGAATCGGTAGAAAAATTGATAAGTTGCAGCCAGCGCATACAGCAAGGTAAGTAATAAAAGTCGTTAGGATTGGACCATATTTTTGACCTTGACCAGGTTGCTCATCATTATCGTGTAAGGCCATATATATTGGCAAAATTCCGAGCATGCCCAGGATCCATTCCGGTAAGAATAGTGCAAGCGTCTTTCCTAATAAAAAGCTAATAGTTACGAGTATCAGTAGTGCACATAAGTAGCCAGTAATGATACTCGTAACGTTATAACGGTTGAGTAGGCACAAAAGGATAAAGAAAAAGTCTAAGTTAACGGCAATAAAGGTCACAAAAATAATCCACCAGTTCATCATAAATGCTCCTTATATATCATTTTCGATATGTTTAAAATATATCAAAAATGGTATATAGTCAAGCTAGCCTTCAAAATAAGTGTAAAGCTTCTCAGCGGTGAGTTGCTCCTTTTCAGCAGTATTAAAGTCTGCTTTGATTTCACCATCTTTAAGCACGATAAGCCGGTTGCCGTAAGTCAAAGCATCTTCAAGGTTGTGGGTGATCATGAGGGCGGTTAGGTGGTCCCTAGTGATTCGCTCATTAGTTGCGTGGAGAAGGTTTAAGCTTGTATGGGGATCTAGAGCAGCCGTGTGCTCATCTAGTAGTAATACATCTGGACGTTTTAAGGTCGCCATTAAAAAGCTTAAAGCCTGACGTTGCCCACCAGATAATGCACCGGTAGCAGTATTCATCCGGTTTTCAAGACCGTTATTCATTGTTGCAGCAAGCTTAGTAAAGCGTTCCATATTGCTCTTTAATTTACGGGGAATAAGGTAGCGCCGTTCACCACGCTTTGTAGCCAGTAACATATTTTCGGCGACGGTCATTCGGGCAGCTGTTCCAAGTTTAGGATCTTGAAAAACACGAGCTAGGAAAGCGGTTCGCTGTTCTTCGGTTGTTTTGGTAATATCATGACCATTATGCAAAATAGTTCCACTATCGGCATGGAGATTTCCGCCAATGACATTGAAAAGAGTAGATTTACCGGCACCATTTGTCCCAACGATAGTGATAAAGTCACCTTCATTAATCTTAAGGTTAAGACCTTTGAGAATCGTTGTTTCGTTGGAAGTCCCTTTATTAACAATAGTCTTGATATTTTTAAGTTCTAAGATTGGTTTATTCATGTGGTCGGACTCCCTTCAAAATTGGCTTTTTGAGATGAATACGTTCTTCTAATTGTGGTAGCATCATGCAGATTGCCAGGACAACTGACGAGATGAGGTTAAGGTCGTTAGCTGAGAAGCCAAGCTGGAGAACCGCCAGGAGAATAATGCGGTAAATAATACTACCGAGGGTAACTGCCACTAGTCGCTGGTTCAATGTTAATTCGCCAAAGGCAACTTCGCCAATGATAATTGAGGCAAGGGCGATAACGATCGTTCCAATTCCCATATTAATATCAGCGTAACCATTATTCTGAGCAATTAATGCTCCGCAAAGCCCAACCATTCCGTTTGAAACCATTAAACCAATGATAACCATTGTATCAGTGTGGATACCTAGCGATTTAGCCATTGTTGGGTTATCGCCAGTTGCAATGAATGCCTGACCATAGTCGGTTGCAAGAAAGAAAATGAGCAGAATTGTTACAATTGCAATCGTAACAATTCCGATAAAGATTCCATCGAAGTATTGCGGGAGACTACGCATGAAGGAGCCACTAAATAATGTCTGTTGACCTAATAAAGAAACATTCGATTTACCCATAATTCGTAAGTTGACGGAGTAAGCAGCGGTCATCGTTAGAATTCCCGCTAATAAGCTTGGAATTTTTCCTTTTGTATAAAGCAGTCCGGTGATTAAACCGGCAACCATCCCTGCGCCAACGGCAATTAGGGTCGCTAAGAAAGGATCAATACCATGAGAAATCGCAGCAACGGCACTTGCAGCTCCAAGAGGAAAGGTTCCTTCAACCGTCATATCAGCAAAGTCGAGAATTCTAAAAGTTAGGTAAAGGCCAAGGCCAAGGAGTGCCCATAATAGTCCTTGACCAATTGAGGAAACGATTAAATTCATTTGTATACTTCTCCTTTCGTTTCAGCTTCTTTTTCAAATTGCGATGGAATATGGAGACCCAGCTTTCTTGCTTGTTTGATGTTAAGGACGGGAGTTCCATGTTTCATATATTGAATAGGGGTATCAGCGGGCTTATCCTTTCCTTTAAGGATAGCAACAGTCATTTTAGCACCTTGCACACCAAGTGCTCGTTGGTTAATACTGTAAGTTGCGACACCGCCTTGTTTAACCATAGTATCGGTAGCGGGGAAGACAGGTTTATTGGCAGCATTAGCGTTTTTAACAAGGGTTTGCATCGCTCCAGCAATTGTATTATCAGTAGGAACGATCACTGCATCAACTTGACTAAGCATTTGTTCTGATACTTGGTTTAAGTCGTTACTGTTGGCAATAGAATAGGATTTTAAGTCAATATGCATCTTTTGACATTCTTGCTTGATCTGATGGTAGCCGGCGACAGCTGAGGCATCGCTTGAAGTGTAAATTACGCCAAGTGTCTTCATTTGTGGCATGAATTGTTTGATTAGGTCAAGCTGTTCATGAATGGGAGCTTGGTCAGAAACACCAGTAATATTTCCTCCAGGATGGCGATTATTTTTAACTAGTCCTGCTGCTTTAGGATCAGTAACTGCACCTAAGACAATTGGTGTTTTTGATGTAGAGTTAGCTAGTGCTTGGGCAGCTGGCGTTGTGATTCCGAAAAGAATCGTAGAATCATCATTCACTAATTTGGATGCCATCGTCTTTAGATTACTCTGATCACCATTAGCATTTTGGTATTCGATTTTGATATTTTTTCCATTATGGTAACCTTCATTGGCAAGCTCATCGATATACCCTTTATAAATTTCATCTAATGCTGGATGGTGCATTAAGGTTAGTACGCCCACTTTAGGAACTTTTTGTTTACTTACCATTCCATTATTTTCTTTGAAGAATGCAAAACAAAGAAAGGCGACAATAATTGCAATTAAACCGTACATTCTTTTCATAAAATATCACCTCACAAAATAATAAAAAAAGAGAGCCCACTCTACGGACCCTCGTTTTTTAAGGCAAAATAAAAGTCCGCATGTGGATCCATGCGGACTGAAATGAACATCAAACTCAGCCGGCACAGATGCAATCTGTCTTTTCAGGTCGCATCTATGACGAAACAACCTGAATCACCGGCTTTGCCAACGAGTATTAACGTTAATAGTTTGATATGTGTTCATTATACTTACTCCCTACACAATTAATTGTTGTTAAGTATAGCGAATGAATATTAAGCTGTCAATATAATTATTAAAATTTGCTAAGAAAAAAGAGTGAGACAGGGAAAACTTCCCCATTTCACTCAATGAATAAACATATACTCTTAGTTCATGCTAATGTAGAAACTAGGAGTGTAGTAGTTAATGTTACCATTTTGTACGTTTTGTCCCGGTGCTGGAGCTTGGATGTAGCTGCCATTACCGGTAGCAATTGCAACGTGGTAAGGTGCACTATCTGGTCCCCAGAAGTAAAGGTCACCGCTTTGGGCATTTTGAATATCATACTTGTGAGTACCAAGGTTAGTTTGTTGGTAAGTAGTCCGGTAGTTTGAACCAAGACCGTATGAGTATTGTACTAAACCAGAGCAGTCAAATCCGTCAGGTTGGTTACCGCCCCAAACATATGGAGTACCAAGTTGTGCTTGGGCAGTTGCAACAGCTGATGAAGTTGAACCGTTGCCTTGACCTGCAGCTGCTTGAGTAGCAGGGGTTGCAGATACAGCAGCAGTACTTTGAACAGTAGTGTTGCTTTGTGGTGTTGCAACAGCTTCAACCGCAGCATAAGTAGTTTGCGTAGGGGTAGCAGTAGTGTTGGCAGCCACGGTAGTAACACTGTTGTTATTGTTTGCAACATTTGCACTGGTTTGAGCAACATTAATAGTAGCAGAAGCAGTGCTTACTTGAGCAGGTGCTTGAGAAGCAACATTACTTTGGGCAACGGTGCTGTTAGCAGATGTAGCCGAAACAGCAGTCATTGGTTGTGCTTGGTCAGCAATGTTACTTGCATTCGTGATTGAAGCAACGGGAGCAGTAGAAGCACCAGTTGTTTCGGTAGTTTGAACCGCAGCCTGACTAGCAGTAGCGTTATCAGCTGCAGTTGGTGTTGCAACATTAGCAACAGCTGCAGCGGTGCTAATAGCAGAAGTTGGGATAACTAATTGTTGACCAACGTAGATTACGTTTGGGTCAGCCAATTGGTTAGCTGTTGAGATTGAGTCAATAGTAGTTGAGTACTGTTGAGCAAAATTCCAAACAGTGTCTCCAGATTGTACTTGAACTTGAGTGTCAGCACTTGCATTGTTAGCAACGGCTAATGCACCAGCAGCACCTAAAGCAGCAACAAGAACTTTTGACATAATTTTTTTCTTAGCGATAATTATTCACTCCTGAATTTATTTGTTTTTGATGTTATATGCATTTTGTGCACTCTTTTACTATATGATGATATTGTGAAGAAGATATGAAAAATCCCTTAAGGTAGATAATGTTACAAAATTGTTAAGTTGCTGTAATCATTTGAAGGAATTTAAATAAATGAAAGAAATCTCTTATTCCAGATATTTTCGAAAAAATTAATAGTATTTTTAGCTGTCATGTATTTATTATCAAAAGTACTACTAGCATAGTGTTGCATTATTAACCGATAGCCTAGTCCATGAGCCATTTTAATAGTGGTGTCTATACAATATTCAGTTTGAGCCCCGCAAATTTCTAATTTATTGACACCTAAATTTGTTAAAGTTTCTTGTAAAGGTGTTTTGTAAAAAGCATTGGGATGGCTTTTACTAATTAAAATATCTGTTTTCTTATAGTTTAGGGATGGAACAAGTTTCCAAGCCTTAGAATTTTTTTGAAGTGAATTATCTTCATGCTGAATAAAGATGATGGGCAGATTATGAAATCGATAATAATCAATGCGTTTATTTGTTTTTGCTATCAGGTTTGGGTAGTTAAAGATGGTTTGATTTGGTTTGCAAACACCATTTTGTAAATCTATTACTAAAAGAGCTGACTGCATGATTGATTCTCCTTAGTTTCTAACGATTTTTGATTGTATAAGTTACTAATATAGCTGCATTGATCGTCATTAGAATCATGCATATGTAGAAAAGTAAAGTAAGTTAATTGCGTATAAAGTCATCCCAAGATTATTGCCAAGTCGATTGAGTTCGTTATGACGATATTCATCTAATGGCTTATGAATACTGTAAAACCATTTAATTATTTTGGTGCTAATTGTTTCGTTCATCCTTGTTCTCCTTCCAAAATAGGGAATTAAGGTCCGTATTTAATGCTTTAGCCAAATTAATGCAAAGATTTAATGAGGGATTATATTTACCATTCTCAATTAGATTGATAGTCTGTCGAGCTACGCTAATTTTCTGAGCTAGTTCTAACTGTGATAATCCTTGCTTTTTGCGAAATTGTTTAACCCGGTTCAAATATTAATCACATCTAATGACATATATATTTGATATTTATATTGGATACTTTACCATCGCCTAAGGTCTATGTCAATTATATATGACAGATAATTAATGAAAAACTTAAAGTATACTATAAACATTAGATTATTTATTTTTTAACCATATATTTCTGAAAAATAGCCATTAATCCAATCAATATGAACAATAAAGATTCTAGGTAGTTGTTAAGATCGTCATTACGAATGATTACCATGATTGCAATAATGGTCAATAAAAGTCCTAAAACTATTTTACCGGTTAAAGAAAATTTCTGATTAAAAAAATTGGTTCCTTTTTGTCTGTATGCTTGTTTGCTCATTCCTAAAAAGAACGGTTTTACATGCTCGCCATAAAGGATAGCTACTCCGAAAATAATCGCAAAAGAAAATATACAAAAATTAACGGTCGGAGAATTATAATCTACTAGATAATTTGTCAGCAAGAAAAACAATCCATACATTATGAAGAATAGTCCCCTAAAAATACTAAAAGCGTTATAAGCCTTTCCTTGGTCCAAATCCTTTTTTAAATTTTTGTCTCCCTTAAGTAAGAAGTCAATTGAGACTTTGTATATATCGCTAATCTTAACAAGCGTATCTAAGTCGGGATAACTTTTACCTTGTTCCCAGTTGGAAATAGTTTGCCGGGTGACATGTAGTTCCTTGGCAATTTCAGCTTGAGTAAATCCTAAGTTATTACGTTGTTCCTTGATATAGTTTCCGAATTCCATTATGGTGCTCCTATGTTTTTGGATAAGTATATGAAATTTATCAATATAAAACTAGCAAAGATTTATTGCGCCCTTGATATATCTGCAGTTGTGGGAGGTAATTGATGTGCCGGAATCTTTTCAATAAATTGAAGCTATACCCCAAAATATGATAGTATGGATAGCAGTTTTTAGCTCGTAATAAGTAAGAAAAAAGAGGAGAGAATATAAATGGCAGTATTAGATGTTGAAGGCCTGACGATGAGCTACGCCGATAAAAAGCTCTATGAAGATGCCAGCTTTCAACTAGAAAAGCATGAACATATGGGGATTGTTGGTCAAAATGGTGCGGGAAAGAGTACCTTAATCAAGATTCTCATTGGTAAAACGCTGCCGGTAGACGGTAGTATTAAGTGGCAAAAGGGGGTCAAAATTGGTTACTTGGACCAGTATGTTGATATTCCAGCTGGAATGACACTGATTGACTTCCTCCACACTGCATTTTCTGAATTGTATCGTCTTAATGACCAGATGAATCAGTTATACTCAGACTATGCGGAAAAGATGGATGATGAAATGCTTACCAAGGCTGGTCGAATTCAAGAAAAACTCGATGCTAATAATTTTTATGAAATTGAAACTCAAGTAGAACGAGTAATGAATGGATTAGGTCTAACCGATATTGGCAAAGATCATATTGTCTCCCAAATGAGTGGTGGGCAACGTTCTAAGATTATTCTTGCTAAGATGCTACTAGAGAATCCAGATGTTATCTTACTGGATGAACCGACAAACTACCTTGATACAGCGCATATTGAATGGTTAATTGATTACCTTAATGATTTTGATGGTGCTGCGATGATTATTTCGCATGATTATGATTTCCTTGAACAGGTTACCAATACAATTTGTGATGTGTCGTTCGGTAAGATTACCAAGTACCGGGGAAGTTTCCAGCAAGCAATGCGGCAAAAAGAGGAACGAAAAGAAGCGCAAGAACGCGAATATGAAAAGCAACAGATTGTCATTGAAAAGGCGCAACGCTTTATTCGCAAAAATAAAGCGGGTTCTAAATCGACAATGGCTAAATCACGTGAAAAAATGCTTGCGCGGATGAAGAAGATTGATCCGCCAGAAGATAACTTAAAAGCAACGTTCCATTTTCCGTATGAAAATACTGGCTCTGCAAATGCCTTGCGGGTTGAAAAATTATCTGTGGGATATAATCGTCCACTACTAGCACCAGTTACCTTTTCAATGACGATGGGTGAAAAATTACTGTTTACTGGCTTTAACGGGGTTGGAAAATCAACCTTAATTAAGTCAATTTTAAAGAAGATCCCAGCACTTAGCGGAACAGCAACATTTTCTCCTTCTGCCCGCATCAACTATTTTGATCAAGATTTAGAATGGGATGACCCGAGTCTGACCCCCTTACAGACAATCCAAAATATGTTTCCAACAATGCAGCCGCGAACAATTCGGACAAAATTAGCTCGTGCAGGAATTAATGCTGCTAATACGATGAAAGAGATGAATCTTTTGTCAGGGGGAGAACAGACCAAGGTTAAATTGGCGATTCTAGAATTAACGCCATGTAATTTCTTGATTATGGATGAACCGACTAACCACTTAGATGATGAGACAAAGGAAGGGTTGAAGAAAGCTCTTCAAGATTTCCCGGGAAATTTAATTTTGGTTAGTCATGAACAAGGCTTTTTTGAAGGTTGGCTCGACAAGATCCTTAATGTAGAGAAGCTTAGTTTGAAGTAAGACTATTTTAAATATCTATGAGACAATGAATTCAAAAGGAGGGAATAACGATGCCCTATTCACTTTCTGAAATCATTGTCTTATTTTTTACCTACTCTGTTATTGGTTGGTTATGGGAAACTTGTTACTGTTCGATTAAAGATCACCACTTTGCATATCGGGGCTTCTTATTTGGCCCGTATTGTCCGGTATATGGTTTTGCGGTGACAACGATCCTAATTACTACCCAGCCGGTCCAGCATAATATTTTTCTGCTATTTGTAGTCGGGCTTATCGTTGCATCGGTTTTTGAATATGTTGCTAGTTGGTTTCTAGAAAAAGCTTTTCACATGAAACTTTGGGATTATTCCCATTTAAAAGGAAACATTCAAGGTCGTGTAGCTCCACAAATTTCATTCTTTTGGGGAATTGGAGTTGTGCTACTGGTTAAATTTATTCAGCCGGTTATTCAGCGCGTGATTAACTGGGAAGAATCATTGACGCATGGAATGTTAGCATTAATTATTGTTTTAGTGATGGGAACGGATACGATTTTAACAATTATTAGTGTCAAAAAGTTCCATACAACCACCCAGCAGTGGGATGAACGGGCAGCGGAATATCGCAAGAAATTGGAAAAGCGGCTTAAAAATGCCGTACCAGAAGACCGTCCGGTACTCAAACAACATCTGCATGATTGGCACCACCAATTTGCTCATCGCTTAAATCAAGAGGGAGCTAATAAGCAGTTAAGCTGGAACCATCGTCGTTTGTTGAAGAGTTTCCCTAAGATGAAAGTCACTGATAGTAAGTATTTTAACGAGTATAAAAAAGATATTAAGAGTAAATAAACAGAATTCCAAATTCTCGCATTCTTGGTGTGAACTGGTTATAATAGCGACAAATCAGGAATAAAGGAAGCTTAATAATGAAAAAGGAAACAACAATAATTAGTGCTAGTGTGTTGGCATTTTTAATCATTTTGTTTGGCATTGTCGCTATTGTGATTCATCAGTCACCGCAGATACAGCGGGAAACTCATCCAACAGATATCACGGTAAATGAATTTATTAGTCAAGTAGCTCCTGCCGCTCAACAGGAACAGAAAAAGTATCACATTCCAGCAAGTATTACCATTGCCCAAGCTGGAATTGAGTCTAATTGGGGACGAAGTAAGTTGGCTAATAAATACAATAATTTGTTTGGAATTAAGGCTAATCATGATGATCAAAAAGTGCGAATGTACACAACTGAACATATTCGTGGCCGGGATGTCCAGGTAAAACAATATTTCACAGTGTATAATAGTTGGGCAGATTCAATTAAGGCGCATACATTACTGATTGTTAATGGAACAGCCGATAACCATACGCGTTTTCGGAGTGTCCAAACTGGCAATGATTACCGTCGTTCTGCACTAGAATTGCAACGTAACGGTTATGCAACTGATCCTGATTATGCTAGCAAATTAATTTATGCTATTCATAAGTTTAATCTTGCCCAATACGATAAGGTGAAGTAGGAGAAGACGATGAAATTTTTAATTGCCCCAGACTCATTTAAAGGAAGCTTAACGGCTAAAGAAGCTGCGAACGCAATAGCAATGGGAATAATGCGGATTTTCCCCCAGGCAGATTATGAGATTATCCCAATGGCTGATGGTGGCGAAGGAACTGTCCAATCCCTGGTTGATGCTACTGGTGGTAAAATCATGACGGCCAATGTTCATAACCCACTTGGGAAAATAGTGCGTGCTAAGTATGGGCTATTAGGTAATAGTAGGACGGCTGTAATAGAAATGGCAGCCGCCAGCGGAATCCAGTATCTTAATAAAGAGACGAAGAATCCAATGATTACGTCGACTTATGGAACTGGGGAATTAATTCGTGCGGCGTTAGACCAAAATGTTGATCAAATTATTATCGGCCTAGGTGGAAGCGCGACAATCGATGGCGGTGCAGGCATGGCTCAAGCATTAGGAGTTCGTTTACTTTCTTCCGATGGGCAGGAGATTCAACTGGGCGGTGGCGGTCTTGCGGATCTTAAACATGTTGATACAACAGCCCTAGATTCACGCCTTCAGCGAACGAAAATAATTATTGCCTCGGATGTAACTAATCCATTGACCGGTAAAGATGGAGCAGCAGTAGTTTTTGGACCGCAAAAGGGTGCAACAAACAAAATGATATCGCAGTTGGATCGAAACCTACACCATTTTGCGATGATTGTAACTCGTAACCTTGGTGAAAGTTTAGAGTATACTGCGGGCGGTGGTGCAGCTGGTGGTCTCGGGTTTGGTTTGTTAGCATTTACGAATGCTGAGATGCGTAAGGGAATTGAGATTGTCACTGAATATAGCCATCTTGCAGAGAAGGCAGTTGATAGTGATTATGTTTTTACCGGTGAAGGAGGGATGGATTTTCAAACTAAATTTGGAAAGACTCCTTATGGTGTAGCAAAAGTAGCTAAGCGAGTTGCGCCGACTGCACATGTGATCGCATTGACTGGTAAAATTGGCGCAGGAGTGGAAAGCTTATATGAGGATGGTATTATTGATGCCATTTTTTCAACACCAAATGGCGCTAAATCACTTACTCAGGCAATTAACGATGCTAACGACGATATTGCAATTGTAGCGGAAAATGTCGCACGGCTAATTAAACTCACTAAAAAAGATTAATAGAAAAAGGGCGACAAAAACCGGCCTAGTAGTCGATTTTTGTCGTCCTTTAATAATCCATGAAACGCTTATTAATCTACTTCACTTTGAACATCGGTGGAAGTAACTCGTTGGCGACGAAACCAATGAACTAAGAGACCGAGGACTAAGCCAACTAGTGCTGGAACTAGCCAGGAAAGTCCCATACTTGCAAGTGGTAAAGTATTTCGCAGTGATGCCACTGATTGGCCAAATGCACTTTGGCTTACAACAGCAGGAAAGGCAACGACCATATCACCGAGAGCTGGTACAACGGTGAATAGAACCACGAAGAAGTAAACAACACCATCACGATTGAAAAGTGGCGAGGCAACTGATAAAAGGATAAGGACCATTGATAATGGATAGAGGAACATCAACATTGGGGTTGACCAAGCGATGATTTGGTCTAATCCAAAGTTAGCAGTAAGAAATGAAGCGAGGCAGCTAAGCGCGAGCCATGCATGGTAGCTAACTTTTGGAAAGTGTTTGTGAAAATCTTGGGCAAAAGCAGCGACTAAACCAACGGCAGTAGTAAGGCAAGTAACTGTTAGTAAGAATGCAAGGACGATTTGACCAAAGGCACCAGCATAAGCGTTAACTAATTGATTGAAAGCAACTCCACCATCAGGAGAAACTTTAAACCGTCCAAGAGACATTGCACCAAGTAGGATTAATAGTAGGTAGATAAAGGCAACGGCGCCCATTGAAAGTAGTCCGGCTTTAGCAACAACTTTTGAAACTGCTTTTTCGGTATGTTGTCCCATTGAGCGAACAGCAGTGACTACCGTAACCCCAAATGCAAGCCCAGCAAGCGCATCCATGGTATTGTATCCTTCTAAGAAACCATTAGTTAATGCTCCGTGAACATAAGCACTAGTAGTTGGTGCTGTTGCGGGGTTACCAAGAGGTTTTGCGAAGCCGACTACGAAAACGAGGAACAAAAGAACTAAGAAGACAGGATTTAATACCTTACCGATGTTAGCAAGGATGTCGTTTTCACGGTATGAAAAGAAGAATGCGGCCGCAAAAAATAAGGCAGAAAATAATAGCAATACTAGTGATTGGTGTTGTTTGTCAACGAACGGAGCCAGACCAACAGTAAATGATACTGTAGCAGTCCGTGGTGTTCCAAATAGTGGACCAATGGTTGCGTGGATAAGGACCATGAATACAAGGGCGAAGCTAACGCCGAGTGGTCGACCAATATCGAAGACCCCTTCTGCTCGAGTAACGGCAACAGCCAATACTGATAGTAGTGGTAGTAAAACACCGGTGATTAGAAAACCGACAGCAGCTGGTCCCCAATGACTACCAGCTAATTGTCCAAGGTGTAATGGGAAAATTAAATTTCCAGCTCCGAAGAATAATCCGAAAAGTAGTGACGCAACAACTAGATAATTCTTAAAAGTTAACTTGCGCGATGTTAGATCTTGCATGTTTTCTCCTCCTAATCTGATCCCAACAAAAAAGTCCCTTAGCCAAACCGGCTAAGGGACGCTGAGCGTGGTACCACCCTATCTTTGTATTGCAATTACTCACAATACCTCGCACGTACGGCCACTGATGGCGATACGCTGACACGATAATGGGTGTAACCACTATAGCTTACTGGTATTTAAGCTATAGACTCGAAAGTGATTTTCAATTAAAGTCAAAACTGTCTCCTCACACCAACCGAGACTCGCTGAAGCTATCGTTTAATTTACTCTTCTTTCTCATTGCGATCGAATAATTAAATTGTTGTACCTAATACTAACTGATTTTTAATAAAAGTCAACAGTAAAATTAGGAATTATTTATAATTTTTTAAATCTTCACTACTTTCGGCATATGCAGGGTCACCATTTAAAGCACGGGCAATTGCTCGCTCAACAGCAGTATTAGATGTCACGTTCGCAATGGCAAGCGGCTTTTCGTACCGTTTAGCATGGTGGTTAGCAAGCTGGCTAATCCGGTGGTGAATGGCATCAATGCAGACAACTACAAAGTCCGTATCCCGGATTTCCCGCTTTAATTTGCTACTGGAGACTTTTTCTTCCGCGGAAGCATCCAAGCCACGGAACAGACCGTGGTGTTTATCAATTACTGGTTTTAATCCCTTAACTTTATTACGGATTCCCGTGATGACCAGCACCTTTCGCTGGTGGAGGTCATAATCAAGTTTCTTTTCGTAATCATGGCGGGGGTTAGAAGCCTTTTTAATAACTTTTGGCTTGGCTGGCTGTTTGGTCGTGTCGTAATCTTTCTTTTCATGAATCCAGCGAATTGAACCATTCTTGGCATCAGCGAGTCCATTGCCACGATCATAATAAGCATAGTCAATTACCATTCCTGCTTTAATGTCACGACCTGGATATTTGAAAGGATCAATAACAATTGTATTTTCTGGTGCTTCATCAACAATTGAGTTACCCTTGATGGTATTACTGATTTGGAGAACATCAGAACCAGCAACCTGTTTTAACTCGCCGTATTCGACTACATTAATTTTTTCGGGAGTATATTCACGAAGATGGTCACCAGTGATTCGACGAATAGCTGGTAAGCCACGAACTTTTTGCTCATAATCTAATTGTGCAATATCACCATCTTCAACTGGGAATGGAAGAGAATGGAGCAGTACTTCTGGATAGTAGTGATGGTTAATCTCTGCTCCGCTTAGCTTACGATGAACGATGTAACGATTATCTGCTGCTAGGCGTTCTTCTTCTGTAATTTCTTTTGGCGTAGGGGCGATTGGCCGATCAGTAGTTGTATTATGTGGTACCGCCTCTTTTTCCTTTTCAATTGATGGTCCGGTGAGAAGAGATTTTAAGGCTTTACGGGCATTAGGAGATAAGCCGTTTTGAGGTGTTTGTACTTTTCGTTGCACAAACCGTGGCGTGGGTTCCTTAGCTAGTGTGCTGGCCTGGTAATGATTTAGAATATTGAGAATCATTGTTAGACTACGCTGTGTTTGCAATAAACTTTGCGGATCGGCAGAGGTATTATTTAAAAGATCGATTAGTTCTTGCCGGTAATCATAAATTTGCATGACAATTTTCCTTTCTTAAAATAAGTTACTAGCTTCAATAATAGCAGTAAGTTAACTTGGTGTCAGTAATTAAGTGTAGTTTAGCAATTTTTCTACGGTATAATAAAAAGCAAAATATGTATTGCGAGGATAAAAAATGGCACAACGGTTAATAAAATTATTTTCTCATAATGATTTGGATGGTTTTGGTGCACCATTATTACTTAAAACACTTCAGCCAGTAATGTTTGAAGATGTTGAGTTTGATATGACTAATTGTGGAGCAGGGCGGATCGATGGCGAATTAAGCCACTGGATGCAGACGGCGGAAGCAAGCCGTTTTACTGATGTTTATATCATGGATATGACGCCGGATAGTGACTACTCCTTTAAGCTTCTTAATGAGCGGTTCGCTAATCACTGGCTTGTTTTTGACCACCATGAGAGTGAAGCTGAATTACGCCAAAAGTACGCTGCCAATAGCATTTTGCCCGCTGATCCGACAATTAATCCGAGTGCAACAAGCTTAGTTTGGGATTGGCTAAAAACACAACCACATTTTGAAAAGCTCGAAAAACAACGCCAAGAAGAGATAGCATATCTTGTAGAATTAATTCGGGCGTACGATACGTGGGATTGGCAAAATGATCCAGATATGACTGAACAGGAACGGATTGACGCTGACGACTTTGACCAACTTTTCTGGTTTTATCCATTACAAGATTCAGAAGAGTTTGTTCAAAACGTTTTTAATACTGGTTGGCAACAATATCAAAATGCTAATCGTTTATTAATTCGGACACTTAACGAGCGACGGGCAAAGTATCTTAAAAGCCATTTGAAAGATGTGTTAGTTGATGAACTTGATGGGCATAAATTTGGGGTTGTCTATGCGAGTGATTACAAGTCTGAAATTGCCCATGAATTATTGGAGCAGCATCCTGAAGTCGACGCCGCATTAGTAGTTAGTCCCGTTAGTGTTTCGCTTCGAAGTAATGGCAAGTTGGATGTTGCTAAATTCGCAGAGAAATACTTTAATGGTGGTGGCCATGCAGATGCAGCTGGTGGTCGCTTAACAGTTAATCCAATTGAAGTTGGTGAGCAAGCGATAATTGATGACCTTAAGCAGACGATTGCTAACCAGCAGAAGGAACAAGAAACTACTGAAAGTACTCTCGCAGATAATCTTGATCCCGAAGTTGCTGCAAAAATGGCAGCGTTATTTGGGAAAAAGTAGTTTGTGATAAACAGGACTGCTAAAAGACTAGCCTTTTTAACAAGGGAGAATAAGTTGGCAGCCTTTGTCAGCATAATTGTACATTGTAAAAGGAAAGATAAAGGGGGATGCTTATGGGGAAAAAGGATAAGTATGAGGTGCAAAAGTTTACAGGAATTCCAGTTGAACCAGATGCTAGCGGTAAATACCAACTAAAAACAGACCAACAGGGGAAAACTAAGCTCCATACATGGCGAACAGGTAAACATACTAAGGGTAAATATAAAGTTCCTGGTCAGTTGATGCTTACGGAAAATAACTTGACGGTTGTTATCTTATCCGCTGAACCAATGGCATTTAAGGACCGCCATAGTGAAACACCCTTGCAGCGTTTTCTAACAGTTAAGGTAACAGATGATGTATTGCAACAGGGGATGTCGATATTAAAGGAGCAGCGTAAATGAAGACACTAGTAGTAGTTGCCCATCCGCAAATAGAAAATTCGGCGACAGAGGCCTTTTTAAAGACGGCTGCTTCATTTGATGAGAACGTTACGTGGCATCAGCTTGCGACTCCATTTGATATTAAAAGAGAACAAAGTTTACTTAGTGCTGCTGACCGGATAATATTTCAGTTTCCAATGTATTGGTATAGTGCACCAGCAATCTTAAAGGAATGGTTAGACAAGGTATGGGATAATTATCTCGTTAATAACCATTTAGTGACTGGTCGCGAACTAGGAATCGTTGTCACGGTTGGTCATGCTGCTTCTTCATTTCAGCCCGGCGCAAGTCAGCAGTATACGATAGCAGAATTATTACGCCCGTATGAAGCACTAGCTCATAATTTAGGCCTGCAGTATCTTCCTGCCTTTCCGATATACCAGTTTGATCAACAAAGTGATGAACAGCGACAATTACTTTTTATTTGCTACCAGCAGTATTTGGCAATTCCTAAATTATGTCATTTTAAGGATGAAGTAAAATGGTTTGCTGATAGGTTAGAGAAAAAGATTGCAAATGAAAATGACCCAGTCCAACGTGCTAAAATAGAGCAATTATTATTGCTATTAAATGATCAGCAAGACGAATTAGATGATTTATATATGTCAGTTAAATGGTTACGTGAAAAAGAGGATTATTAAATGAATGAAAATCAACAGTGGGCACATAAAGAATTAGCGGCTTTAATTAAAAAAAGCCCGACTTATGAAGATCAGGCATTTTATCGGGCATTAGATCAATTAATGACTAAACAATCTCAACGCTTAGCAAACGTAGCGGGTGAACTAGATGGCCGCAGTTGGGCTGCTAAGTTGGTTTAAAAATATAAAGCAGAAGTCTGCTAACCACTTCAATAACAGACTTCCACCATATCAGATAATTGTTTCATAAAATGAAACTAGGGGGTTATTAATACCCATTCGCCTTAATACACAATTAAGATGAGAATAAGTAAATCAATGTAGTTCATAAAAACCATCTGGGTAAATATGATGACTTCGAAGGAAGAATTATAGAACTATAGAGATAGATTGTTCTAGGGTATTAGAGAATTATGAATCAAATTCTCATTTATCATTATATAACAAAATATCTTTAAAAAACACTAAATTCGTAATTTGAACTATTTATTTGATACTAAGATGTAAATCCTGAGTTAGTTTTTCAACTAGGATGACCGCCTGATTATGTTTTTCATCTTTGGCACCATATAAGATGATTACATTTTGCGATTGCAATTGTTCTTGGACAATCGCTTTTAGTGAATTATAGTAGACGGGATTAGCAGTTAGTTCTGCTAAGTAACGTTCCTTAAACTCTGGATAGCGCGCTACGTCATGACCATACCATTTTCGTAAATCATTACTAGGTCCAACTTCTTTGAGCCATTTGTTAAGGTGAGCGTTAACCTTAGATATCCCTCGTGGCCATATTCGGTCAACCAGGATCCGGTAACCATCTAGATCAGCAGGCTTGGTGTAAATTCGTTCTAGCTTAAGTTTCATACGTGTTTATCCTCTTTATACTTAGTATGTTATGTTTAGAATAGTTCTTTTGAGGAGGAAAATAAAGATGCTAACGCAATATCAACAATTTTTTACTGGTCGGCCAACAACAGAAATCGCTCAAAGCTTATTAGGCAAAATGGTTAAGTATAAAACGGATGAGGGAATCGTTGGCGGATATATTGTTGAGACTGAAGCATACTTAGGAGAACACGATACAGCATCTCATGCATTCAATGGTCGCCGAACCGGATATTCAGAATCACTTTATGGAATGCCCGGTAATATTTATCTTTACCAAATTAGGGGACATTACTGTTTTGATATTGTTGTTCAAGATGTAGAAGAGCCGCAGGGAGTTTTATTACGGGGAATGGAACCTACGCTTAATATTGAACAAATGAAGGCTAATCGTAAAATGACAGGGGTAAATATTACTAATGGTCCGGGGAAATTGGTTCAGGCACTGGGAATTCATTCTCGTGATTTGGATGGTCAGCCAATGGAAACAAGTGCGTTAACGGTGGACTTACAGGATTTTAAAATTCCCCGGGAAATTATAACAACTGCGCGGATTGGTGTTAACTTAAAGGCAGCCAATGGTCTTAGTCCACGACGATTTTATGTAAAGGGCAATCCTTATGTTTCGAATATGAAGAAAAGAGATATGGATATCGAAAATCATGGTTGGGAGGACTGAGAAATGGCATTAACTTATCAGCAACTCTTAACTGCGGTGCCACTAGTTTTGGATGCCGGTAATGTTCCAAATATTGTTGGGGATGCAGGTATCGGGAAGTCAGCGTTAGTCCAAGAAATAGCTACTAATTTAGGGGCAGAATTGTTTACCACGGTTGTTAGTTTAAGTGAGAAAGGGGACTTAGCGATTCCAGTACCTCCCTTGACTAGTGATTCATTTGTTGAGACACAGAATTATGGTCGCCTTGCAAATGTTCAATTCGGCTATTCGGAAACCTTAATTAGTATTATTAAACATGCGGAAAATCACCCATCGCAACCGATTATTTGGTTCTTAGATGAATTTAACCGTGGGACGCAAGCAGTTCAGAGTGAACTTATGAACCTTGTGCTTCAGCGAAAAATTAACGCGTTAAAATTGCCATCAACGGTCAAAATTATCATTGCAGAAAATCCGGATACAACGATGGCAGGATTTACTGATCGTGATTATGGCGTAGCAATTGGTGACGCAGCGATTAAGGATCGGACAATCCGCCTAGTGATGACAAATTCGACTACTGAATGGTTAAAATGGGCACGGTCAAATAATTTAAATGATTTGGTAGTTAAGTACCTTACACAATATCCAGAGCGATTGTTAATCATTGATTCTAATAACGAAGACTTAGCACCGACGCCACGGGCTTGGGAACGGGTAGCTAAAAACTTAGACCAATTACAGGCACTAGATTATGAAGTTCAAAAACAATTGGCAGCGGACCTATTTAGCGGCGATCTTGGTAGTGAGATTGGGGTTTCGTTTGCTCAATTTGTTCTAGCTCAAGGACATGAATTAACGATAAAAGTACTTAAAGAAGCAAAAAATGGAAAAAAACAATTTGCAGAATGCGATGATGCAACTAAAATTCGGCTATTAAGGTCGTGGTTGCACGAAGACTTAGCAACGGAAAAAGATGCACAGTTGTTTAACGAATATTTTCAACTTGTTAGTCCAGATGGGCAATACGCAATAGCGCAATCTGTTGGTGAACAATTAACTGCTGTTCTCCAGCCGATGTATGAACAAGCAATTAAGCATCCTCATGGTAACGTAGCAGATCTTTATAAGGAGTTTGCTAAGGTTGCTACGCGCGGTGATAACTGATGAATATTTCACGAATGTTCCACCGCTTCCGCCACCGAGAAACAAATAATAATGCTGATCAATTAATCACGGCAGCAATCGTTAGTGTATTGCAAGATCATCGGATGAGTGGTGAAGTCTTATTACAATTACCACGTGAGGAAAAGTCACAGCTACCTGCAGTTATGGGGTTAGAGTGGCACAATGATAGATTGGTTTTGGCGTTTAATCCTTCACGGTTAGTCCACTTGCGGAGTGATGAATTAAAAGAATTGCTTGAACATGAAGCATTACATATTATTTGGGAACATCCGTTGCGGTATGCTAATCCTCCTCATCCGGGGTTGGTTCAAATTGCAACAGATGTCGCTGTTAATCAATTTTTATCAGAACCGCCACAAGGAACAATGACGCTCGGACAGTTGCAACGACTTCTGCGCCGTAGAATCATGCCAAAACAAGATTCTCAGAACTATCTCACTTTATTAGAGAATCTGCCAGTCGAACAACAAGAAAAACTGCGTCAAGAAGGCATAAAGTTAAAAGCAGGTCAGCAGGGCCACGCTATTGGAGAAATAAGGCCTGCATTAGATAGTCATGCTGGCTGGAAAAATACCAATTCTAACGCTCATCAATTAAATAATCAGACAATACGACTAGCTAATATTAAGAAGATCTTACAACAGGCGTATCAGCATACTCCACAAAGGGATCGTGGCCTCTTGCCAGGAGGTATCAAAGAGAAGTTAGATGCTATTACGGTAACTAAAACTGTTAAATGGCAGCAAATTTTACGGCAGCAATTTGGAATGATTGTACGCGGACAGCAGCCTTCACATGCACGATTTAATCGTCGCCAACCGTTACGGATGGATTTGCCAGGAACGGTAGCAAGATTAACGCCAGCAGTTGATATCTTTATTGATAATTCAGGATCGGTAAGAGATGAAGAATTAGGCCAGACACTAGTGATAATTCAGAAGATGCTTAAGCAGTCACATTTGGCAGCAACAGTTTATTCTTTTGATGCTAAGGTAACTTCTAAGGAATATATTCGACCAGGCAAAAAGATTGAACTGATCCGTCATGGTGGTGGCGGGACTAGTTTTCAATGTGTCTTTGACTATCTTCAGCAGCATCAAGTTGCGCGGCAGGGACATATCGTAATCATCATTACAGATGGGTGGGGAGAGAAAAAAGTAGATACTTACCACTATCGAAATGTTTACTGGTTAATGATGACGAAGGTTGGTCAACTATCAGTAGAAAATCCGCCAGGTAGAGTACTAGAAATGAAAGGATAAAATGATGACAACGATTCTTAATCCGCAAGCAATGCAAAAAGTACTTACTCATAGCAAAGAATATCAACGAGCAGTTGGTTTGCTTAATAAACGCTGGGATCCAGATGAACAGCCAGTTTTCCGTAATATCTTACAGTCCGCGGATGTCCAATTTGCCCGTCAGCTTCAAATAGCAGGATTAGTTAAAGGGAAAGTTGATCTTGCTAACTATCAGGCAGTTAATCAATTATTGATGCAGCATGATTCATGGTTTTCCGAGAGTGCTAGAAAAACGTTACTAGCACCATTTATGGATTAGAGTAAATTTTCGTGAAAGTAGATTGAGCATAGTATAATAGTTATGTAACCTTTTAAGGAGGTGCTGCAAATGGCAGTAAATAACGAATTAATAAAAGATGACTTATATGAAGCAGTAAATGGTGAATGGTTAAAGACGGCCAAAATTCCTGATGATAAACCGGCAACGGGGGGCTTTAATGACCTTGTTGATGAGATTGATAAGCAGTTAATGGATGATTTTGATACTTATGCAGATGGTCGAGAAAAAGCTGATGATTCACGCTTTAATGAAATGATTAAGCTTTATCGTATAGCTAAGAAATTCGACTGGCGTAAAAAAGTTGGTCCCCAGCCGTTAAAGCGAATGCTTGCCAGTGTTGAAAAACTAGAATCATATGCGGACTATCAGACACAATGGAAAAACTGGATACTATCGGGGATGCCATCACCGATTAGTTTTGATATTGATGCTGATATGAAAAACGCGACTGTCTATGCATTATTTGCATCATCACCATCATTAATTCTTCCAGATAAGAGTTATTATGCAGAAGGGAAAAAGGCGCAACACGACCAACTACTCCAATTATGGTCATCAATGGTTGCAACCTTATTGGATAAGCTGGGCTACAGTAAGACAGAGGCTGCTAAGCTCATTGATGATGCTAAAAAGTTTGATGCTTTACTTGCACCACATGTTAAGAGTGCGGAAGAAGCGGCAGATTATAGCAAAATGTATAATCCACAAAGCGTTGCTGAATTAGCTGGATCAACTGATCAACTGGATATTGCGGCTGTTATTAAACAATTAGTTGGTGAAGAACCCGAAAAAGTAATTGTTATGGAGCCAGAGTATTTTAAGGCACTTAATGACATTTTAAAAGATAATTTTGCACTATTTAAGAGTTGGGCATTAATTCGGGTTGTTCGTGAAAATGCTAGTTATCTTGATGACGAGATGCGAGAAATTAACGGTCGGTACAACCGGGCTTTATCTGGAAGTAAGAAGCCAGTTAGTCAACGTAAATTTGCTTATTATCTTGCTCGTGATATGTTTAGTCAAGTTGCTGGGGACTACTATGGTAAGAAATACTTTGGGCCGCAAGCAAAAGCTGATGTTCATTATATGGTTGAACAAATGATAAAGGTCTACAAGGGTCGGCTAACGAATAACACATGGCTGAGCAAGGCAACTCGTGATAAAGCGATCCTAAAGCTTGATAAATTAGGAATCCAAGTTGGGTACCCTGATAAAATTCCTGCACTTTATGATCAATTTAAAGTTGATGAGGAAGAATCCCTAATTGCTAATTTAAATCAACTAACAGTAATTGCTAACAAAGAACTATTTAGTCGCTGGAATAAGCCTGTTGATCGGATGCGGTGGGAAATGAGTGCGGCAACAGTCAATGCTTACTACCATCCATTTAAGAATATTATTGTTTTCCCAGCAGCGATCTTGCAAGCGCCATTTTATTCATTGAAACAAAGTAGTAGCCAGAATTATGGCGGAATTGGCGCAGTTATTGCTCACGAAATCTCACATGCTTTTGACAATAATGGTTCACTTTTCGATGAATTCGGTAACCTTAATAATTGGTGGACTGATGAAGATTCAGCACACTTTAAGCAATTGGCCCAAAAGATGATTAAAGAATTTGATGGTATTCCATTTGCTGGGCAAAAGGTAAATGGTAAGCTCACGGTTTCAGAGAATATTGCTGATGCTGGTGGACTAAGTTGTGCACTAGAAGCTGCAAAAACTGAGGCTGACTTCAATGCACAAGAATTCTTTATTAACTGGGCAACAATTTGGCGGATGAAAGCTACGGAACAGTATATGCAATTACTGCTCTCAATCGATGTTCATGCTCCACAAAAATTACGGGCAAATATTCAAGCAGAAAATCTCGATGACTTTTATACGGCCTTTGAGATAAAACCTGGCGATAAGATGTACCGGGCACCAGAAGAGCGTGTTCATATTTGGTAGTTTAAGAGAACGCTGTATTATTACTTCTCTAAAATAGTGGTGAGATTGAATTAATTTCTTGCCACATTTTTACGTATCAGCAAATACAAAACGGCATCTAAGTTCGACTTTACTGGATTTTAGACGCCGCTTTTTTAGTAATAAGGCTTATGTTCCCGCATTTTTCTTACGTCTGTAGTTCTTAGCGTGACAAAATAAGGCTCATCTTGTAAAGTGTTAGCAAGGTTTGATTTCCCGGGAAATAAAATTTAAATGAAGGTAGGAGAACTTATTGAAATTTGCTGACAAAATTAAGAGTTATCGTCACCAGTATAATTTGACCCAGCAGGCGGTTGCTGATCAGTTAATGATTTCACGTAAAACGATCTCAAGTTGGGAAAATGGACGTAGTTATCCTGATATTTTTATGCTAGTGCAAATAAGTGATCTCTACCATGTTAGTTTAGACGACTTATTACGGGAGGATCATGAGATGATTAACAATTATAAAGAAGAACATGCGCTAAATACTAAGAAAGATCACGCTTTTAGTACCTCGTATCTTATTAATGTAGTTACTTGTATTTATTTCTTATTTCAGACGGTTGGCTTGATGAGCGTTGCTTCTCTTAGTTCAACGTGGCGATTAATTTTAGGAGTTATCGTTGGAATTGGATTTTTAAATGCTTGCTACTTATTATCAAAGTGCAATTGGAAAAGATTTAGTGGTTCAGAGAAGGTAGGCATATTAATAACGATTATTGTCATTACCGTTCTGCTAATGAAGCTAAATGATTACCGCTTTGATATTTCAAATAGCTACAATAACGGACGTGATTTTGGAATTGGTTTTGCAACTTCAATCAAGAGTATTGCATTTGTAGAATTGATTTGGCTATATCCACAATTTAAAAAAGTAAGAAAGGAGTAATTATTAGTGGGACAAATCAAAGTAATTAAAGGTGATATTACGAAAGTAAAGGCCGATGCAATTGTTAACGCTGCTAATACGACTTTAATGGGCGGTGGCGGTGTTGATGGCGCAATTCACCGGGCGGCTGGACCTGCGTTATACGGTGCTTGTGAGAAATTTCATGGTTGTCCGACAGGTGAGGCGCGAATAACGGGTGGCTTTAATTTGCCAGCAAAATTTATCATTCATACTCCGGGACCGGTTTGGCATGGTGGAAATAGTAATGAAGATCAGTTGCTTGCTAATTCATACCACAATAGCCTGACACTTGCCGACCAGCACCTATGTGAGACTGTTGCTTTTCCATCGATTAGTACGGGTGTTTATGCATTTCCGCTGGAGCGGGCAGCAGAAATCGCGATAAAAACAATAAAGAAGTTTCTTCTAACAGCTCAGATAGTTAATGAAGTGACGATGGTTTGCTTTGATGAAAAAACATTTGCGGCCTATCAGCAGCAAATTTATTAATAAATAGGTCTAAACTATTGGAAATAAATTGCTAAACGTTTATAATTTTCTGGATTGACTTTTTCGTCCAGAATTTTTTATTTTAAAACTAAAGGAGGCATTAACTTTGAAACACGAAAAGTTACGTTCGTTTACCTTTATTCTTGTTGCTTTTATGCTTGGGTGTAATGAGTTTATGGTCGTTGGTGTACTATCTGATATTGCTCGCAGTTACCATGTTCCGCTATCAACAGTTGGATTCTTAGTGACAGCATTTGCGGGTGTTTATGCAATTAGTACGCCAATCATTACGACCCTAACAAGCAATTGGAATCGCTATAAGTTACTAATGACTTTAATGACCGTGTTTTTTATTGGGAATACTTTGACGGCACTTGCACCATCGCTCGGTTGGCTTTTATTTGCCCGGATAATTACGGCTGCGGTTGCCGGAACGATTATTTCACTGATTAATTTACTCGTCAGTCTGATCACGCCAATGGATAGGCGGCCAATGGTCTTAGCATGGGTTGGTGCTGGTTTTAGCATTGCTTCAGTCATTGGGGTGCCACTGGGGACAACTATTGCGACCTTGCTGTCATGGCATGATAGTTTTTGGATTATATCTGGTTTAACGTTAGTTGTTTTTGCGCTTCTCGCTTGGCTAACTCCGCGAAAGACGCCACAAGTCAAAGGGAGTATTATTGAGCAGTTAGCACTGTTAAAAGATCGACGAGTACTATTAGGAATAGGTATCACGGTTGCTGTACTAAGCTTACAGTATACATTCTATACTTACGTCCGGCCGTTAATTACGAATGTTATGGGCTTTAGTTTGACAAGTTTGAATTGGCTGCTGCTTATTCTTGGCGTGATGAGCATTATTGGTAATGAAATTGCTGGTTTAGTTGCTAGTCATCAGGGAGTTAATAAATTACCAGTTGTTTTTATCATTATGACGGTCCTTAGTTTAATCTTAGGCGTTGCGTTAGGAAATAAGATAACGGGAATGTTAACTTTGGCGGCATTATGTGTTGTTGTAATTATTTATGGAACAACGATTCAACTAGTTTTTATTAATGTAGCTGAACAGGAATATCCTCAATCATTAGCGCTAGCAACTTCACTTGTGTCCATCTTTGCAAATGTCGGAATTTCATTAGGCTCGTTTACTGCTTCAACCACTGTCGGATTTGCTAGTCTTACAACCCTTGGATATGTAGGAGCTATTTATGGGGGATTAGCAATTATATTAGCCTTTGTTTTGCGGCGTCTTTATGTAAAATAGAGCTGAAATGTAAAGCGATAACGGCTATAATAGTGCAGTAGTATTAATAGGGAGATTAAAAGCTTATGAATATCGTATGGACATGGGACGTTATCCGTCGTATTATTGAAGTTCTTTGGCTGATCAATATTGCCTTTGCAATCTGGACAGTGTTCCGGAGCCGGCGCGATATTGCATCAACATGGGCATGGTTGCTTGTGTTATCAGTATTTCCAGTTGTTGGCTTTTTATTATATCTGTTTGTTGGCCGCCAGCTTTCGCATGATGAAATTTTCAGCATTCAAGACGAACAAAAGCAGTTGCGAACGAAATACCTTGAAAAACAGAAAGAACTTAGCGAAGAGCATGAATTATTGCCTAAGGGGAGTCGCCTATCGCGGGACCGGCAATTAGTTAATTTGTTTTTGAGTTTAAATGATTCTGTTGTGACATTTAATAATAAGGTCCATGTCTATATCGATGGGAAGAAGAAGTTTGATAAGTTAATTGATGATATTAACCAGGCTAAAGATCATGTATATATTGAATATTATTCCTTTTATGCAGATAATTTAGGTAAACGGATCTTAGCAGCGCTAGAGGCGGCAGCACAACGTGGCGTAACAGTGCGGGTCCTTTATGATTTGAGCGGATCACATGGCACAACCTATAAGTTTTTTGAACATTTAGAAGAATTGGGTGGCGAAGCGCAAGCATTTATCGCGGCTGCTAAAGCACATTTTCAGACACCACGATTAAATTACCATTTACACCGGAAATTGGCGATTATTGATGGGAAAATTGGTTATATTGGTGGCTTTAATATTGGTGACCAGTATTTGGGTGAAGATCCTAAGTTTGGTTACTGGCGAGATACGCATCTGCGGGTTGTGGGGCAAGCAACGATGATGATGACGGTCCGCTTTGCAATGGATTGGAATACGACTTGTCGTAAAACTCATAAAAACAAGATTGATCTTGAAAATGAATTTAAGCACTTTGAATTAGCAGCGCCAACGGATGATCCTGAGGAAGTTCCGATGCAAATTGTTTCATCAGGACCAGATAACGAAAATTATTCAATTCGTCGGGGATATGAGTCAATTATTAGTTCTGCTCATAAATATGTATATATTCAATCGCCGTATCTAATTCCAGAAGACTCTGTTTTAGAGGCGCTTGTGATTGCGGCGCGGAGTGGTATTGATGTGCGAATTATGATTCCTTGTATGCCTGATCATCCGTTTGTCTATCGAGCAACGGAGTATTACGCTAAGTACCTAGTAAATAATGGCGTAAAGGTTTATAAATACGACAATGGATTTATCCATTCTAAAACGATGGTAAGCGGGAGTAATATTGCTTCAGTTGGGTCGGCTAATATGGATTATCGTAGTTTTCGGTTGAATTTTGAGGTTAATTCATTTGCTTATAACAAAGAATTAACTGCTGAATTGAAGAGAATTTTTGAAGAAGATATGAAGAAGAGTACGTTATTGACGCCTGAATATTTTGCCAACCAATCAAATTGGCGCAAATTCAAGCAGTACTTCTCACGATTGTTATCACCAATTCTATAAGAGAACATCAAAAAGCTTTACGGGGTACTCTCTAGTAAAGCTTTTTTATCTATATTCTTCAATACAATAACTTTTCTTATGGCAATTGCCACAAAAAAGATAACGGGTACTGGGTGTGTGTTTAGCAAAGAACCATTCCTTAAATGGCACTGTAAATTCATGGTGACACTGAGGACACAAGTATTGAGTATGTTGATAATAAAACAAGGTTATGCTCCAACTCAAAATCAAACAAATCACTATACCAATAATAAATAATAGGCTATTACTTAGACGTAAGAAAAAGTAAAAAATACTTACTAATATAAGCAAATCAATTAATATTCCAACTAATATTAGTAAAATTCGCAAGGTCCTTAATTTTTTAACCTGACGCACCTTACTGAGAATATCTTGATTAAAATTCCCCGGGAAATCATCAAATTTTACTAAATGCTTTTCGAGATAATTAAGGCCTTTAAGCTGGTTTGATAAGTCCTTAATTTGGTAACTAATAGCATTTTGCCGTTGAGCAATTAATGATTTTAGGGTATTGTTATCGTTATCATTAATAATCTTCTGAATATCATTAAGGGTAAATCCTAGCTTTTTATAGATCAATATTTTTTGCAGTTGTCTAAGATCTTGGTTGCTATAATTACGAAGCCCGTTTGTAGTACGTTGGGCGTGTAAAAGCCCACGACGGTCATAATATTGGATTGTTCTAATAGAAACATTTGCTTTTTTTGCTAATTGACCACTGGTATACATTATCATCACTCCTTTGATCTTAGTGTAAATGGTAACGTAAGGTAGCGGTCAATATAAAAATGACATGTAACAAAGAAATTTTTTCGTTACATGCCTAAAAATTTAATAGTCAAATAATTCAGTTGAAAGGTAACGGTCACCGCCATCAGGGGCAACGGTAATTACTTTTTTACCTTTGCCAAGCTTCTTAGCAATTTCAATTGCGCCTTTGATATTGGCACCAGCAGAAATACCTACAAGGATACCTTCTTTATGACCGACTTCGCGAGCCATGGCAATTGCATCATCACTTTTAACTTCGAGGATACCGTCATAAATATCAGTGTCTAATACTTTGGGTACGAAACCAGCACTGATTCCTTGAATCTTGTGCTTGCCGCCTTTGCCTTCTTTTAATACTGGCGATTCTGCGGGCTCAAGGGCGTATACTTGAACATCGCTATTGGCATTTTTCAATGCACGACCGACACCAGTCAATGTACCACCAGTACCGACACCGGCAACGAAAGCATCTGGAACTTCATTGCCAAAAGCTTCGAGAATTTCCTTTCCAGTTGTTTTTTCATGGATATCAGGGTTAGCAGGGTTATTAAATTGCATTGGCATGAAATACCCCTTCTCCTTTACTAGTTCTTCTGCTTTAGCAATTGATCCCTTCATTCCATCAGCACCGGGTGTCAGAACTAATTCAGCACCATAGCCCTGCATAAGTTTGCGCCGCTCAACACTCATTGTTTCAGGCATGGTAATTACAAGGTGGTACCCTTTAGCAGCAGCCACCATCGCAAGACCAACACCGGTGTTTCCAGAGGTTGGTTCAACGATTGTGCCACCAGCTTGAAGCTTGCCAGCTTTCTCCGCAGCCTCCACCATTGCAAGGGCGATTCGGTCTTTGATTGAACCAGCTGGGTTAAAGAATTCTAGTTTGACATAAACATCGGCAGCGTCTTCAGGAACAACCCGGTTTAATTTTACGATGGGGGTATTACCGATTAAATTTGTGATTGAATTAGTGATTTCTGTCATAGTATCTACTCCTTTATCAATTGTTTTTCTTCTACATCTTTGGCAACGGTATGGAGCCAGTTATCAAAGAAAATCCGTTGGGTAGCTTCCCAGCTGAATTTCGGATCTTTCATATGAAGCGGATCACGAAAGTAGTTTTGCGGTTTTAAATATTCAACACCTGGATGAGCATTCCGTTCACGAAGGTATTCTTTTAATAGCGCATCACGACCATATTCGAGGTGGGAGAATAAGAAATATTGTTTTGCGTCCCGAGTACGGAATGAAAATAAATGATTTGATTCTGTAACTGCATTAACAATTAGCCGGTGATCATTAGTAATTTTTGCTAGGTCGAGTTCAGCATAGCGTGCGTGTGGTGCTAAAAACCCATTGGGTAAACCTGCTAGTAACGGATCGTTGTGTTCAAAATAATTATGGAAAACACCAAAGATTTTTTCTGATAACTGGTGTTTTGGAATATCATACAGGTAATTCGCAGCAGCCATTGCTCCCCAGCAGATATAGAGTTGGGGGATGTCCAGCTTAACTAGCTTATCAATTAATTGGTGGACTTCATTGATATAAGTTATTTCGGTAAATGGAATTTGTTCAACAGGGGCGCCGGTTATGATAAATGCATCAAAATCTTGGACTTTCCTAAGATTAAGGGGCGCAGAAATTTGTTGAACAAGTTCAGGGACTGGTCGAGTTGAGTAATGGGTTTGCGGATATAGGTATTGGATATTTACATTAAAAGAACCAGCTTTAAGGACCGTAGAAAAGCGCCGCTGGGTATCGACCTTATCGTGCATTAGATTGAGAATACCGATGTTTAAAGGGGTAGAGTTCATTGAAATCACCTCGATTAGATATAACTAAAAAAACTGTTATTAAGCACTTTGTCTGGGAATTTTCCCACACTGAAACAGACGGGCTAGGACCCGCCTTAAAGATGCTTAACAACAGCTTTCTTGCAATTGGTAGTTATTAAATTGGTTTAGATTCATGAACGACATCTCCTCTTAATTCGGTCGTACTTATAAATAGTAACTAAATTGTAACCGGTTAAGTAGAAAATGTCAATCTATTAGTCATACTTATGCTTGGTTAACAATTTTACGGTACATTTTAGTGGTTAACCCGTAAATGATAAAGTAAAGGCAAAGAAGAATGAGGGTGATCGTCAATGCGATAATGACCATTAGGTGTAAGTTATAAAAATTAAATTGAATCAGAATTTGGCGAATGGCAGGAATAGCAAAGCAAAGGTTAATAATCGCACCGCCAACCGGTAACATAAAGACCATTAATACCTGACTGTGGATACTTTTAGTTGTTTCCTGTTCGCTTAAGCCAACTTGTTGCATTGTCTGGAAACGTTTTTTATCTTCGTAGCCTTCAGTGATTTGCTTAAAGTAGATTACTACAGTTGTTGTAATTCCTAGTGCTAAGCTAATTAGAATGCCGAGGAAGACGATTCCGCCGTATAAGCTGGTAAGGAGGCTTTGGATATTTATCCGTGAAGAGTAATTAGAGTTTTGTAGTCCTAGCCGAGCTTGAAGAGTATTTTCAAAGTTGATATGTGTTTTTTTATTGCCATTTAATTGGTAGTTAATCCCAGTAATGTTGATTGTACTGCTATTGTTAGGGAGCTTATTAGTTATTATAAAAATTGGTGAGTAGATTGAGTGGCTAGGGTTAAAGTAATAATCAAAGTGAGCTAGCCTTTTAGCGTGATATTTTTGGGCACCAATTTGAAGGTTGCCGCTACGCTTTTTAGCTGGTGAATAGACGAGGGCTTCATTACTAGCTAGTTTTACATGGTTATTAGTGAGACGATTATAATTACTGGTTGTCATTGTGATAACGGAGCTAGTAGTCTTATTCGACATATTGTTAAGCGATCCTTCATTAACAAAACGGTTATTTTTCCAGTAACCATATTGCGGAGCACTAGTAGTAAATGATGTTGGTTTAGCTAAATGGGCATGATATTGTTTAGCAACTGTTGAGATAGTTGCTTTCTGTGCTTTAGATAATGGTTGGCTGGTAATAATGTTGATGTCTTTCGGGGCAAAAGAATTTACTGTGTCGTTGATGCCGGCATAGAGGGTTAGTGCTGTAAAGAGGGTTACTAAAATAGAACTACAAAGCAAACAAATTGTGGCAAGGCTAGCCCCATTTTGTTCCATTCGTTGTAACATGCCAGAAGTAGCAATAAAATGTCGTGGCTGGTAGTAGAAGTGCTTATTACGCTGGAGAAGTTTAAGCACAATGATACTTCCAGCGATAAAGACAAGGTAGGTACCGATAACGACAAGAATTACGGCAAGCATGAAGGTTGAAAGAGCTGATATTTTGGGCTTTACAGTAATGGTTAGATAATAAGCCCATGCAAGTAGTCCTACGCCGAGAATGCCGGCAAATGTAAAGAATTTTCCATGCTGGGCAATTTTGCTAATTTGGGGATGCCATAGTTCTGTCGGCTTCATCTTTTGTAATTTAATTAGATCAATGATTATTAATAGGACAAAGAAACTACCGATGATAAAGACTGTCGATGTAATAGCAGGCCACTCGATCCACGACTGTGATAGTTGATCGATTTTTAGTAGGCGAGCAAAACCTAAGAAGGCAAGGCGGTCAAAGATAACACCAAAGAAGAGACCGACGATTAAACTGATTACTAATAAGTAACATTTTTCAATAATTGTCAAGATTTGCAGGTTATGACTAGTCATTCCGAGCATACTATATAGGCCCATTTCTTGTTGTCGTTGTTGCCAGAGGAACCGATTAACGTAGACCATAAAGGCAAGGGTGACGAGGATAATAAACGTTGATCCGGTTTCCATTAAGACCTTTGTAACAGCGGCACTGGGTAATTTTTTTATGCTGCCATTAATAGCGACTGCTTTAAAAATATAATTAATGGCAACTAACATTGACATAGAAACGAGATAGGGGATATATATCCTTAAATTACGCCTAAAACTAGAATTAATTAATTTGAAAAAGAGCATTAATTATTCACCACCATTCGTGAGAGTCATCATTACTTGACTAATTTGTTGCTGGTATTCTTTTAGTGGTAAATCACCACGGTAAAGTTCGTGGTAGATTCGGCCATCCTTGATAAATAATGTTCGCTTAGCATGGCTAGCAGCAGCGGCACTGTGAGTAACCATGATGATTGTTTGCCCATTAGCATTAACATCGTCAAAAAGTTCAAGGATTTCATTACTAGTGTTAGAATCCAACGCACCGGTTGGCTCATCAGCAAGTAAAAGATCTGGATTAGTAATCAATGCCCGAGCAATGGCGATTCGTTGTTGTTGACCACCGGAGATTTCACCTGGGAAACGGTTAATGATTTTTTCGATACGTAGCCGGTTAACGAGTGGTTTGATTCGCTTATCCATCACGTCAACGGGTGTTTTTGCAAGAACAAGTGGGAGATAAATATTATCCCGATTTGAAAGACTATCTAGTAAATTAAAATGCTGAAAAACAAAGCCAAGATGTTGGCGGCGATAACGAGCGGCATCATCTTTTGACAAGTTATTGAGGCTTTGACCGTTTAGAACTGCCTGACCACTGGTAGCCTGGTCAAGAGTAGCAATTATATTTAAGAGAGTACTTTTTCCCGCACCAGATTCCCCCATAATTGCAACGTATTCTCCTTTCTCAACGCTGAAATTAATATCTTTTAAGGCTATTACAGGATTAGCTGAGTTTTGATTAAATACACGCTGAACGTGCTGAAGTTTTAATAATGTCATAATAAATTCCTTTCGAGCTAGCTGTTAAATTAATTTATGTATTTATTATAAAAAGGTTCTACCCATCTTCCTACTTACAGAAGTGTGTAGAACCTTACGATTTTGTAAGATATTAAACTTTATAGTTATCAGAATTAAAGGTCAAGCTAGCGGTAGTTCCTTCACCAATTGTTGATGTGACATTGATGGTAAAGTTTAATTGGTCAGTAACTTTTTTGACCAGGTATAATCCCATTCCCGTTGAAAGAGTTGTTTGGTGACCATTATGACCAGTAAAGCCATTCTCAAAGATTCGGGGTAAATCATCAGTTAAGATTCCAATTCCATAATCTTTAATTTTTAGCGAATTAATTTCCCAGGAAATATCGATTGTACTTGTAGCAGAATACTTTATCGCATTGGAAAGTAGTTGTTCAATGCAAAATCGTAACCATTTACGATCAGTTAATACCGTAATATTTTTAAGATTATGAAGGATAGGCGTAAGCTGTTTGTTAATAAAGATAGCGGAGTTTTGCTGGATAACCTCATTGACTAGTTGCTCTAGATTAACCCATTGAAATGCAAAATCGTTATTATCCATTGCCAACCGTTCGTCTGATAGTAATAAATTGAGATAATAATTGGCTTGATGGACATTAGCTTTAACTTCTTTGCTGGAAACAGTTGAACCATTTTCAGCAGCTGCATTAAGACTAGTAAGATAATTTTTAATTTCGTGAACTAACAATTCAAGATGGTCAAATTGATTTTGTTGGGTAAGTCGGAGTTGGTGAATAGTGGTGTTAGTATCGCGTTGGTTGTCTTTCAATAGTGTACTTAATTTTGCTTCTGTCGTATTTGTAGGGGTGAAGTCTTCAATGCGGTTTAAGTTGAGTCGCGAGCTTTTATAGCTTGAAAAGCTCCAACTGGCGATTAAATAAACAATTAAAAGTGGCAAGGAAAAGCGAAAAAGGTCACCGAGGAGGATGGATGGAAGATTATACAGCACAATAAGTAAATCAACTAATCCACACAAAATTAAATAGCAACCAATAACTGGTAGGGAGGAGCGTAATAATAGATAAAAATGTTTTTTATTCATTTTCACTCACCAACCGATAGCCAATTCCTCGTTCAGTAACAATACAATTTTCTAACCCGATAGTAGCAAGCTTTGTGCGTAGACGACTAATGTTAACATTAAGGGTGTTTTCGTTTAAGTATTTACCACCTTGCCACAGCCACTCGAGCAATTTCTCCTTAGTAACTGTTTGGGAGTGATTGGTAAGCAATACTTGGAACATGGCGCCCTCTGTTGGCGTTAATTGGGTAGTCCCGTTTTTATTGGTGAGCGTATTTGTCAATGAGTTAAAAACGCACCCATTCCACTTTATCTCGTTACTTTGGGTAGTGGGCTTACTACGTCGTAAAAGAGCCTGGACTTTTGCCAACATAACGGTCATTGAAAAAGGCTTCATTAGATAGTCATCTGCACCAGCAGCTACTGCATGCATTACATTAGTATCAATGTCTGCAGCTGAGATAACGATGATCGGTACCTTATTGTGTTTGCGAACTTCCTGAATCCAATAAAACCCGTCAAAACTAGGGAGGGTAATATCGAATAAGATAATGTCTGGTTGAGTTGCGGATATTTCGCCGGCAACATTTTGCCAATCATTGATTGTTACAATTTCATATTGCCACTTTGTTAATTCACTTTTTATTGATTTAATAATTTCTGGATTGTCTTCAACGATAAATACTTTTGCCATAAAAATTCCTCGAAAATTAGTTTAACCACATAATACATGAATTAAAGCTAAAATAAAAACGAGGGTAGGGGTAAATGTTTCCCTTGCCCTCGTTATGCTATCATTAATTTTGAATTGCCCAGAAAAGCAGATAAATTTACCTGTCTGCATTTTTTATTCCAAGCCCATTTCTTTAGCGTATGCAGATTCTTCCTTGCTAAGACGTTGACGTTCCCGTTCGTTGTACCATGGTGAAATAGTAAAGGCGAGTACATCATTAATTAAGTAAATGGAACTATTAACAGCCATGGCAAGTGTTGCAGAACCTTGGCGGTAAGAAACAAACCATAATACTATTTGGGCAAGTCCAGAAGCAAGCCACCAGAAGTATTGGTTGTTAAAGCGCAGGAAGCAGATAACACCGGCGGTTAAACTGATTGAGAAGCTAATTGCGTCAATCCATGGACGTGGGTCGTCTGTTAATGTTCCAATTAAATAGCCCGAAATAAAGTAGACAAGAATAGTTGCAATGATAGCAACCGACCACGAACGAGCATTAAACTTCCTGATTTTAGATGCCATGTTAACGTTCCAGTTAGCAGATAAAAGCACTGGTAAGTCAAGAGTAATTACATAAGCAATCTGCTCAGCAATACTTAAATAGTTTTTAGCACTGAAACCGGCAATGATAAAACAAATTGCCGACAGAATGCCAAGAAAACCATTAACTGACTTAGCGGCATTAATAGCCAGAACGCACAATACACCAAGGGTAGTCCCAATAAAGGTAATAACAGTCACCCACGTAATTGGGGTACTAACTAATGTCATTACTTGGCAACCAAGACTGAAGAAAAATAAGTAATAATTTTGTTGAGGCCAGCCCTTTAATTGATGGGCGAGGAACTTTAGATAATTGCTAATCATTAATAAATCTCCCTATACTATATATTGTATCCTGGTAATAATTATCAAGCTAGCTAGCACAATATGTTGTGGATACGAAAAAGCAACGTTTATTAGTATAGCGATTCGAATATAGGGATGCAATACTTAATTTTGTTCTTAATCGCCTGATTAGGGATAATGATTCGCAAAGAAACAGCATTAGGACTAAATATAATAAATCTAAAAATTTAAATTATAATATCAAGATTATTGATTTTATTAATCACAACTCTATTTTGATTATTTTAACTTTATACGAAGATTGTGGCGCGTTAACCGTAACAATACTACCGACAGTCTGATGGAGAAGAGCTTTTCCAAGGGGCGAATCAAAAGAAATCTTTTGTTTTGCCAGATCGGCCTCTTGCTTTCCAACAATGTGATAAACTTCCTGCTCATTGTCATCTTCAAATTTTAGGGTAACAGTAGTTCCGAGGCTAACTGTATTGTCACTGCTAGGTGTTACGATTTGGGCATACTGAAGTTGCTTATTAAGATAGCGTAGTCGGCTCTCAAGATGCCGAAGTTCACGTTTGGCAGTGCTATACTCTGTGTTTTCTGATAAGTCACCGAGTGCACGAGCTGCCTTTAGTTGTTCAATCTTTGCAGGACGTTGCTTTTGTAATTCGGCAATCTCTTGCTCAATCTCGTGATAGCCATTAGCAGTCATTTTTTGAAAGTAAACATTTTTCATTGCTTCTTGGATCTTTTTCCGTTGCATTTGTATTATCGCTCCTCGTAGATTAACAATTAACAATCTAGTTATAATTACTAGAGATAATTATGATATGATAGAAGAGAAAATTCAATTTGAGACGGAGGATATATAGATAATGAACGAACAAGAACAGCATATTGACCAGTTCCTCACTTCGTCCAACTATCATCAGTTATCTGCTAATCAGCAAAAACATGCACAAGATATTTTGACTCGTTTTAACAAACAGATGGCAAATGATCAGCATTTGACCGATACTACTTGGACGCCAGAAGCAGTAAAAGCGGTCATGGTCGGGGAGTTTATCGCTGATCCAGCATTGACAAATCAATTTGGGATTGCGGTAGTGCCAGTTTTACGTGCCTACCAGGAGTTTTTGAAAGTTGACAATTTAACAGAAATTGTCAAAGCAATGGAAGCACAACGGACAACCATGAATGAATGTCGCAAGGCACACAAGACCTGGGCACAATTGCATGGTGAAGAAGAAGCAAAGAATTCAGCACCGGTTAAGCCAGCAGAAAAGCCGACACCTAAAAAGGTCGTTGCCGACTGGAATCCTGATAAATTCAAAGATTTATTGGCAAATATTCAAAAGGCAATTGTAGATGCACCACAATTTAATAATTTAGAACTAGATAATGTTGAATTACAGTATGTATTACAAGAATTTTTAGAATTAATGGTTCAAGAGTGTGGCGAATATCCTGGCCACTGGACTTTTAGTAATTTGCAGCGTGTTCTAGGGATGATGATGCCATTAGATCCACATATTTCGATCAAGCAGATTCATAACATTGTACCAAGTGCGCAAGCCCTATTTGAGTATATGAAGCAAAATAATTATATTGATATGGAACAATATAAGATGGGCTTGAAAGCAATTGCTAATATGCAGCCGTCAGAGGATATGCTAGCATCATTAAACCGTGATGAACGGGAAACACAGCTAGTACTATCTTTCATTAATAGCAATGGAATTGATACTGATGATGCTGATGTTGCTGAAGCATGGATGGGTGAACACAAGCAAGAAGTAGCAGATTTTATGCGGGGATTATTAAATCCGTGGGGTGAGTATGAACGGAAGCGGTTGCTGAAGCGTCAACGCGAAATGCAGCAAAGACAACAGTTGGCTAATCATCCCCAGATGGATCCGCAGCTAAAGCGTAAGAAGAAGTCACTTCAAGGGATTAAATTTAGTAAAAAGGCGCGGCGGAGAATTCGTCACCGCTAATATTTGAAAGTGAGGAATCCATGAATGAGTATTGAAATTCCAGAAAATATGGAAGAAGTAGCAATGCAGCTTGCTCAGCATCAAGTTCGTGGTGAACAGACCGATGAAACGGCTATTATTCAAAATGCTGTTCGCGATATTCTTCAATCATTCTTTGATGAAGCTCTTGAGGGCCATTATGATGATGTTAATTGGGATGGAGACGACCTAGTTATTACTGACTTTATGGGAAAAGAAGTTGGACGCATTCACCCGCAATCAGACACATTTATTGATGACTTCAAGACTGACGCTGATTCATTAATTGAGCGGTTAGAGGATAAGACGACTGCAATTGTTGGTGGACGTTAAAAAAAGATGAGGCAGGATGATTTCCTGAAACCTCATCTTTTTTAGTTTAAAGGCGATTTTTAACTTCATAGGGCTTTGATTTTGCATGTTCGGCTGGTAAAGCATCCTTAGCATAGAAGATGGCATATTCTTTATCATTTGGATCTTTTGCAATTACAAGGTCGTCATTGTGCCGTGCACGCTTAAAAATTTGCCCTTTTCGTACTGCTTCATTGTAGTCGTGAATGTTGGCAACTGAATCGCCAGGATTAAAGAAAATTCTTGTTTCCATATCTAACACTCTCCTTATGCTCGGCTGGGTAAGTTAACCTGTGCCTTAGCTAAAATATGTCCCTTTGCAGCATGAATAAAATCATTGAGCCAATACCCGTTTTCTAAGGGTAGCAAAGTGTCTAATGCAAAGACCATCAAAGTATAGTCATGAGTTTTATCAGGTGGTTGCGGACCAACATAACCACTAGTGATTTGGGGATTACCATTAACCAGCGATCCGGCATTACTATTGTTACCTTGAATAAATTTGTCCGCCAATTGCCGGCTAGCATTTGCTGGAATATCAGTTAATGATGCTGGAATATTTGCCGCCAGCCAATGGATCCATGTGAAACCACAGACGGGAGTTGAATCATAGTCAATAAAGACAAGCGCAAAACTTTTAGTTTCGGCAGGTGCGTCTGTAATTTTAATTGGGAATGATTTGATCGGGTGGTCGGCAAGCATATCTGATGCTGGCGCATATTTACCATATTCATCTGCTAACATTCCATCCACTAATGGTACTGAGATTTGCATAAGAATCCCTCCTCTTAAACCAATTATAATCTAGCTCAGTCTAAATACAATTCTTGTAACTTTTTAATTTCAGCTGGAGTAATTTCAAGATAGTCAGTAAGGTAACGATTAATATTACCGTAATTTTTCTTGATATTAGTAATAGCGGTATTGAGATAGTCAGGAGAAACAGAAGCAAGGGCGGCACGATTATTTACTAGTTCCTCACTTGCACCATTATTACGCATCTCTTGCAACCACTGATTACGAAATTCTTGGGTAACGATATTAGTCAATAAGTAGTCTTCCATAATGATATTTTCTTTTACCCCTAATGCACTGAGAATTAGGTAAGATGCCATTCCTGTCCGATCTTTGCCAGCTGTACAGTGAAATAGTAATGCCCCATCATTATTACTTAAAAGAAGTTTGAATAACTTTTGATAAGCCTGTTTAGCAGAATCGACAGTTGTCATTCGATGATATACGTTGAGCATGTGGTGGTAACCATTATTTGGCTGTTGCATTTGCGCTGCAATCTCTTCGTCACTATGCGAGGCGTCAGTTTCATCTGATGCTAGGACCGGTAAGTGATAGTATGTAGCGCTTGCTGGAACGAGGTCAGGGGCTTTTTTAATTTCATCCGGTGCTCGTAAGTCAACGTCAATTGTAACCGGAATTGATGTCAAAACTTGTAAGTCGTGTTTATCCAGTCGTGCTAGTGACCCTGTGCGAATAATTCGCCGCCACTTTATCGTGCGGCCATCTATTGTTGGATAGCCACCTAGGTCACGGAAATTATATCCGTTTTTTATCGGTAATAATCGTTGGTTAGCCATAACGACTCCTCCTCACGTTACTTTTAATCTTATTGTACACTGGATTGAGGTAAAAGCGTTCGTAAAACTTTAGCAAGTTTGTGCCCGCTTGTGGTAGCCCCGTTTTGGTCCGGGTGCAGACCATCAGTAAAACTTTGACACCATCCGTCAGTTTCAATTAGGTAACAACCACGTTCCTTAGCAATTTGCCGAATCTCAGGAGCAAATGTTTGACTAAACGGGATCATTATTGCAATCGGGGTATTGGCAAAAGTTAGTTGGACTTGTTGGATAAATAAATCATAAGCTGCAATAAATTGGCTGGTGGGAAAGTGCCGATCATTGACTCCCAGATTAATGACTACTAGGTCAGGGCTGTTAGGTAACCAGTCTGTTGTAGCATCGATGTGGGACAAAAATTTATCAGCAGTAGGGACGCCGCCGGTTGCTAACCGCAGGACGCCACCAGCAGAATAGGCAATACGGACACTATCGACTCCTAAAATATCTGCGCAAACAGCAGCATAATTGGCCTCAGGACGATAATCAAAAGACGGGGTATTGCCAGCAACCCAACAGCCAGCGGTAATAGAATCGCCGATAAAGTTTATTAATGGTCTCTTCGTCGCCTTTTTTAAGTTTCCCTTGTCAACATCAATTTCGGTAATTGCGAAGCCTTCATTACTTGTCCAGACTTGATCTGTATCAGCGTTACCAGCGGCCATGATCTCAACGATATGTGATGAAGGGGTTAGGGAAACTTGAATTGATTTATTGCTGACTGGGTAACGATGCCAGGGGTGGTTATCAATTCTTATTGCCAACACGTGACTAGGTGATAGGAAATTATGATTTACAAGCATATGAATATTTAATTGCGTTGTTTCATTAGTTTGGAAACGGAGATAACTTCCTAGATTGGTAGTATACAGAGTAGCGCTGTTGTTAATTTCTTTAATTCTCCAGCGACCAGTCCGTGTAGCAAACGTGATTAATTCATTAGGTAAATACTGTTTCATTTTACGCCTCCAATTCTTATAAAATAGTGTATCACTAAGTTGTTTTAAGTCCGCATTTTTAGAAAACGCTTTCTTTACTGTGGTAATTAATTTGTAAGCGCTTATTGACGAATGAGATAAATAGTAGTAAATTATATTTAGTAAAAGTTTACTAATGTTTGTTTGATGTATGGAGGTTATTCTGATGGATAAGCAACAATTTTTAGCTGAATATCAAGATGTTTTTAAAGAACCGGGGAAAGATGTCTTTTTCTCACCTGGTCGAATTAACGTAATTGGTGAACATACTGACTATAATGGTGGGCATGTATTCCCGTGTGCTATTAGTATCGGTACTTATGGAGTATATGGTCCACGCGAAGATACCACAGTCGCAATCTATTCTGCTAATTCAGCTAAGGAAGAAGACAGTAAGATTATCACCTTTGATATCAACGATAAGGAACCACAAAGCGCAAAAGATGAAAAATGGGTTAATTATTTCAAGGGGATGCTGGTTTATTTAAAGCAACGCGGTTTTAAGATTGACCATGGTTTTAACCTCTATATTCACGGATTCCTTCCATATGGTTCAGGACTTTCATCATCGGCATCAATTGAAATGTTAATGGGAAATCTATTAAAAGATGAGTTTAACCTTGATATTGATGAGATTGAATTAGTTAAGCTCGGCCAAAAGACTGAAAATGACTTTGTAGGCTTAAATTCAGGAATTATGGACCAGTTTGCGGTCGGCATGGGTAAAGAAAATAATGCAATTTACCTTGACTGCAATACTTTAGATTACAAGTACTTGCCACTAGAACTTGGCGATTACGAAATCGTGATTATGAGTACTAATAAGAACCATTCTTTAGCAGGTTCAAAATATAATGAGCGGGTTCAAGAATGTGAAGAAGCCGTTAAACGTTTGAATCAGAAGCTCAATATCAATAAGCTTGGCGAATTAGACCTTGATACATTTGATCAATATACTTACCTTATTAACGATGATACTTTGATTCGCCGTGCTCGTCATGCGGTAAGTGAAAATGAACGGACAAAGAAGGCTATCGATGCGATGGAAAAGGGTGACCTAGAAGAATTGGGCCGACTAATCAATGCTTCTCACGTATCACTTAAGTATGATTATGAAGTTACTGGTAAAGAGCTTGACACCTTAGCAGAAAATGCTTGGACCCAGCCAGGATGCCTCGGTGCGCGGATGGTTGGTGGCGGTTTTGCCGGTAGTGCAATTGCCATTGTTAAGAAGTCTGCTGCTGATGAATTTAAGAAGAATGTTGGTAAAATTTACCGTGATGAAATTGGCTATGATGCTAGCTTCTATGATGCCGAAGTTGTTGACGGACCACATAAGCTATAAACAGACGAGCTAACATTAATTTGAAGTTAGTGGGGGAATGAGAAAATGAAGTTAATGGAGAAATTTGCTGACCAAGTAATTGCTAGCGGTACGTATGAGCCACTAGACCGAATTTATGTCTTAAACAAAATCCGTGCTTTCGTTGGTGATGAAGATGTTATCGCTAAGGATGATGAACCAGTTGTTAGCCAATTAGTCGATCTTGCTGTTAAACGAGGTAAGATTGAAGATGGTCAGACGGCGCGGGAAATCTTAAATGACCAATTGTATGATTTAATGACACCAACGCCATCAGTTGTTAATCATCGGTTCTGGGAAAAATATCAACAATCGCCAGCAAGTGCAACAGATTGGTTCTACAACCTTTGTACCAGTAATGACTATGTCAAGGTAGCAGCAATTAAGAAAAATGTTGTCTTTGATAAGCCAACTAAATACGGCAATCTTGAAATCACAATTAACCTTTCAAAGCCGGAAAAGGATCCAAAGGCAATTGCAGCAGCTGCCCATGATACAGCAAAGAAATATCCACAATGTGCTTTATGTATGGAAAATGAAGGATATAAGGGACGTTTAGGTCAAGCAGCACGAAGCAATCACCGGATTATTCGGATGACGGTTGGCGGCCAGCAATGGGGATTCCAGTATTCGCCATACGCATATTTTCATGAACACTGCATTTTCCTTGATAGCAAGCATGAACCAATGAAGATTAATCGTCAGACTTTGGTTAATTTAGTTGAAATTGAAAAACAACTACCAGCTTATTTTGTTGGTAGTAATGCTGATTTACCGATTGTTGGTGGATCAATGCTGGCTCATGAACACTATCAAGGTGGAAAACACATTTTCCCAATGATGAAAGCTTCAATTAAAGAACCCCTTACGTTTTCTGCCTATCCAGCAGTTGAAGCAGGAATAGTAAATTGGCCAATGAGTGATATTCGACTAACTAGTACAGATACTGACCAACTAATTGATCTTGGTACCCACATTATTAAGGTTTGGGATCAATATAGCGATGAAAGTCTAAACATCAAAGCGTTTGACGGTGATACTCGGCACCATACTGTTACGCCGATTATGCATCGTGACGGTGACAAGTTTGTCCTTGATCTGGTATTACGAGATAATAATACTAGTGATAAATATCCACTTGGCATTTTCCACCCACATGAAAAGTTGTGGCACATCAAGAAGGAAAATATTGGTTTGATTGAAGTAATGGGTCGAGCTATATTACCAGCTCGCCTTAAGGATGAACTAAATGAAGTTAAGAAGTTCTGGCTTGGAAAAGAAAATAAAATTGCTGATAGTCATCTTCCGTGGGCAAAAGAAGTTCAAGCAAGATTGAATATTACCGAAGAAAATGTTGATGAAGTATTAGAACAAGAAGTTGCTAATATATTTGCAAACGTTTTAGAAAATGCGGGAGTATTTAAGGATGATGCCGCCGGAAATGAGGGTTGGCAACGGTTTGTTGATGCTTTAAAATAGGTTTATCGTGATTTAACGAGAAAGGAGCGCGGAGGCAGGATGGCAGTAACATTACATGATATCGCGGATAAAGCAGGTGTCTCGATTGCGACTGTATCGCGAATTTTAAATAATGACGTGACGCTCTCTGTAAATGAAAAGACACGTCAACGGGTGCTGGCTACTGCTGAAGAGTTCAACTATACTAAGCATAAGCGGGCACGTAACAATCAAGTACAACGGGTAGCAGTCGTTCAATGGTATTCTCTTACACAAGAATTGGACGATTTATACTACATGGCAATCCGGATGGGAATAGAGCGTGCAGCTCAACAACGTGGCCTTCAGACGGTTCCGATATATCAAAATAATATGGAGGAGATTCCCCGTGATGTTACGGGGATCATCGCGATTGGGAAATTTAGCAACTCCCAAGTGCAAGCCTTAAAGCTAGTAACGTCTAATATTGTATTTGTCGACTATGATAGTTTAGCGGCCGGATATGATTGTTTGGTTCCAGATTTTGAAAATGCAGTTCGTTCTGTTATTTCTGAGTTTTTGAATGAGGGAATTGATGATATCGGAATGCTTGCAGGAACAGAGAAGACGACTGATCAACAAATTGTCCCTGATTTGCGCCGCTTTTATTTTGAGAGTACCTTACGTCAACAAAACCTTTATCATTCAGAGTTTATATTCGCTGGCAACTACACCTCGATGTCGGGATATACGGCAATGAAAAAGGCGATTGAGACGTTAGGGGACCGTTTACCGCATGGCATCTTTATTGCTAATGATCCAATGGCGGTAGGCGCATTGAAAGCAATTCAGGAAGCTAAAATTAGTGTGCCGCACCGCGTGGCATTAATTAGTTTTAATGATACGGCCATAGTCAAGTACGTCTATCCTAGTATGTCAGCGGTCCATGTTGCCACAGATGAAATGGCTCATGCAGCGGTTGATATGATGATTAAGCGACTACAAAATCCTAATAATGACCCTTGTAAAACAGTTGTTGGAACGCACTTAATTAAGCGCCAAACAACGCGTTAAAATAAGAGAAGCATTTCACTGGTTTATGACAAACCAAGTTGGAATGCTTCTCTTATTTTTTGATTCTTTTTTGGTACCAACGATAAGCTAGGTAAAGGAAGGCAATTGCCATAATAACAATCGCCACAGTCGTGTATTCGTCAAAGATAATCACAATCTTATTCCATGACTTACCAACTATAGATCCTAGAATTACTAAAATTGTATTCCAGATGGCGCTTCCGATGGTCGTAAGGAGGCAAAACTTCCCTAATGGCGTTTGGGCAATTCCAGCGGGAATCGAAATTAAACTCCGAATGACGGGGATACAACGACCATATAAAATTCCTCCTGTCCCGTGGCGGTTAAACCAATTTACGGCATGTTGGGCGTCACTTTGGTGAAAGCCGAGCGTCTTAAATAACCGATGACTAAGTAGGCGTTCTAGTCGCGAGATAGTTAATTGTCGCCCGATTACATATAAGATTAGGGCTCCGATTAGGGAACCAATCGTTGCAGCAATGATGACGCCGATTAGTGAAAGGGAGGTTGTTGTTGTCATAAACCCGCTCATTGTCAAGATAATTTCAGATGGCAGTGGCGGAAAAACATTTTCAAGGGCGATTAAAAATGCAATCGCAAGGTAACCAAATTGGTTAATAAAATCTGTTATCCAAGCGTTCATATATTACTCCTGTTCAATAAAATAGTCTTTACTAAAGATATCATATTAGGATCGACAGTAGGGATAATCGCTTTTTTCTTTAGTTAAAATTACAAAAGTAGAGTGAATGAAATAACCGCTTGCTGGCTAAAGTGTTCGGCTTTGCTTGAATAAAATCTTAAAATTTGCTAAAAAATGATTAAAAATGTGCTAAAGTATAATAAGACTACATAAGGGAGATTGATATGAAGTGAAGCGATATCGTTTTGGCCGCCTAAGCATGGGCTGGCAAATTATGATTGGACTAGCTCTTGGTATTATTTGCGGAATGCTTTTTTACAAAAATAATAGCGCCATCACAGTTATGCAGAGCTTAGGGACAATCTTTATTCGGTTGATCCAGATGATCGTAATGCCAATCGTTGTTTCTTGTTTGACTGTTGGAATTGCCAATATTGGGGATATTCGAAAGCTTGGTCGGATTGGTGGAAAGACCTTGATTTACTTTGAGGTGTTGACGACCATTGCGCTAATTTTAGGAATTGTAATGGCTAATGTAACCCACCCAGGTTCATTCATTGATATTCATAAATTACATGCAACAGATATTTCACAATATATGTCAACCGCCAAGACTGCACAGCATGATAGTGGCTTTTGGCCATTGATTTTATCAATTATTCCGACAAATATTTTTAAGTCAATGGCAGATGGCGATATGATGCCGGTTATCCTATTCTCAGTTCTATTTGGGCTAGGTATTGCCGCTGTTGGTGAAAAAGCTAAGATTTTAATTGATGTCTTAAATGCTGTTTCAGAGGTAATGTTTAAGGTTACTAACTGGGTAATGAAGTTTGCGCCAATTGGCGTATTTGGCTTGATCGGAATGACGATTGCTGAAATGGGAATCAGTGCTTTATTACCGTTAGGATTATTTATCTTAATTGCTTATGTAACGATGCTTATTTTTATTATTGTTGTTTTAGGAATAACGGCCCATCTTTTTCATTTACGTTATTGGAAGACAATGCGGGCTATTCTTGATGAAATTATGCTAGCATTTACGACAGCTAGTTCTGAGGTTACTTTGCCACGGCTGATGAAGAAAACTCATGATATGGGTGTAGAAAAGGGAATTACTGCGTTTGTTATTCCGACCGGTTATACCTTTAACCTTGATGGATCAGCCATTTATCAATCATTAGCTGCTATCTTCTTAGCACAGGCATACGGTCTACATCTTAGTATTGCCCATCAGATTACCTTGCTAATTGTATTGATGATTACGAGTAAGGGGATGGCTGGTGTTCCGGGAGCTTCATTTGTGGTTTTACTAGCCAGTGTTTCTACAATTGGTGTTCCAATGGCAGGGCTAACCTTTATTGCGGGGATTGATCGGTTTGTCGATATGGGACGAACGGCTGTAAACGTGGTCGGTAACTCCATTGCGACCCTTGTTATTGGTGAATCAGAGGGAGCACTTGACCGTGACAAATACAACGCATACTTAGATAACTATGGTAAAACAAATGATTCATCAACAACGCCTGGTACAAAGCCAGAAGCAGAATAAAAGAAAAAGAAGCTAAGAAAGATTTCGCCAAATAATTTGTAAGGTTGATCTTTGTCTCAGCTTCTTTTTTAATTATTTTGTTTTGATGGTTTGCTTATTTCCTGAGCTGCAGCTAATTTGACACCGCGATGATCAACGCTTGTACTAAAAACAATTTGCGTACTAGTTTTGCCGAAACGCTGTTGAATTATGTTGATGAAGTCATCTAAGTCAGTAGTAGATGGAAAGACAACTTCCATAATTTCAGAATAATCACCGGTTACACAGTTACACTCAATTACATTTGGAATTTGTTGGATGTAAGGATAAAACTCTTGCTTTTGCCGTGGTTCAAGCTGAACCTGAATAAAAGCCTTAACGTGAAAGTCGATTTTTTCCATATTAACACTTGTATGGTAGCCAGTAATAATTCCGCTTCGTTCGAGCTTGTTAATTCGCGCCGCAATTGCTGGAGACGAAATAAAGCATTCTTTAGATAGTTCTTTTAAAGAAGCACGAGCGTTTTTTTGGAGAAGATTGATAATCTTCCGGTCGATTTTATCCATATGATGCGGCCTCACTTTCAAAAATTAAAGATATATTTGATATATTAAGGGTACTCTAATTAAAGATTAATGTATAGTATAAATTTTGTAAAATCATCAATTTAATGAAAACTTGGTGAAAGTGTGTAATATTATAGTTTCGCTTACTTCCTACTATAAAAAAATGGTATAATTTAAGTAAATATATACTTGCTGTTTGAATGGAGGTTCAAACTTATGGATCAAGAATATCAAAATATCTTAGTACCTGTCGATGGTTCCAAAGAATCAGAATACGCACTACACCGTGCTATTGCAATTGCAAAGCGTAATGGCGCACATGTCGATATCTTAAATGTTATCGATACGCGGGCAATGGCCTACAATTTTGCAGGTATGTCAGATGGAAGTATCGCATATCAATTGGTTGACAAGTCAAAGCAGTACCTTGATGAATTGTTAAAGGATGCAAAAGACAAGGATGATTTTGATAACCTTGACATCCATATTCGTCTAGGAAATCCAAAGACAATCATTTCCTTTGACTTTCCTCGGGACCACCATAACGATATGATTATTATTGGTGCTAGTGGTTTATCACGGATGCAACGAGCAGTGATGGGTTCTGTTACGTCATATGTAAAGCGTAATGCTCCTGTTGATGTTTTAGTTGTTCGGACAGATGTTGATGTAGTTAAATAACTGAGATAAGGGGAGCTATTGAGTTGGCTCCTTTTTTGTTGTTTTTAATAGTATTCATGTAATAGAAAAAAGAGCTGAGTGAAATCATTTTCGCTCAACTCCTTTTTAGGTTCGTTAGAGAACAATATTTAATTTACTTTTTAGTAACTTCCATAACAACATCTTTAGAGGTTACCTTATCGCCAGCATTCTTCAATAGCTTAATATCGAAATCTTTACTGTTAGTGACAGTTACCATTACAGTATCATCCAAGCCAGCTTTCTTAATTGCTGGATCCCAGAATTCCATTAATTCGTCACCCTTATTAAAGTGTTGGTCTTTATCGAAGTAACTAATGAATCCAGTACCGCGAAGTTTGACCGTATCAATACCAACGTGGATTAATAGCATGATACCATTATCGGATTCGAGACCGACCGCATGGCGAGTAGAGAATGTTGCACGCACTGTACCACTGAATGGGGCAATAACTTTACCATCAGAAGGGGTAATAGCAAATCCCTTTCCCATATTACCAGCAGCGAAGTTTTCATCACTAACATCCTTTAGGTCAACGAGGGTACCGGCAACTGGAGAAGTAATCTGGGTAACACCAGGTTGTGGAGTAGGGGTAGATTCAGTATCATCATTGTCCTTGTTAAACTGATTTCCCCAAGTCTGTTCTAGTTTAGCAACAATCTTCGCATGTGATTTTTCATCCAATTTAACCTTAAGGACGAAGATAATAATACCAACGATAATTAAAGCAATTGGAATTAAGAACATGTAAATCTTAAATACACTAACACCATGAGCAGTAACAGTAGCAGCAGTAGCACCACCGGTCATACCAGCGGCAACAGTCGCCATAACAACAACCCCGTTAGCAACGGCACCACCGAACTTATCAAGAAGTGGACGGATAGAAAGAGTAAGTGATTCGTCACGGTGTCCTAACTTTAATTGACCATATTCAACTGAATCGGTAATGGTCATGAGGACAACTAAGAAGATAATTGGTTGCGGAATAAAGAATAATTCAGCACCGAGTAAAACAAGGGCTAATGACTTGCCAGCGAAGGCGAAGATCAAAGCACCAACAACTTCGATTGAAGCAGCCCCGTAGAAAAGTTTGTGACGACCGATCTTGCCTGAGAATAATGGGAAGGCAAAGACGGAGATAACACCAACAATTGTGTTCAAACCACCAAGGATTGAGAAGGCCTTGGCATTACCTAAAATGTAAGTGAAGTAGTAAAGTTCAAAACTGTTTAGTAGAGTTTGACCAGTAGTAAAGAATAAGTAAGACATTGCAATTGCAAGAAGTTGATCATTCTTGATTAGGATATGAAGAATGTCTTTAAGTTTAGTTTGTTCCTTATTTTCACGAAGCAATGACTTTTGTTCGTGAGTAAACATCCCAACCCCAATTGAAGTGATAGCTGAGATAGCAGCAACGATTGCGGCAAAGATGAACCAACCACGGTCATCACCAGTACCGCCATTTTGGTTAATGGAGAAGAACAGTACCATTGGCATGATGACAAACCCAATGATCTGTCCACCAATTGTGGAACCAACCCGGGCAAAGGTAGCTATCTTGTCACGTTCATGTGAGTCGAATGACATAGCAGGAACCATTGACCAGAAACCAACATCATTAAACGAGTAAAACACATCCATAATGATATAAATAATAGCAAATACAACTAAGTAAAGAAATGGATTACTTACGTTTAAACCACCTAATGGCGTGAAGAGGGCAGCCAAGAGAACGGCAGAAATAACACCACCGCCAACAACCCATGGCTTGAATTTACCCCATCTAGTGTTGGTCCGGTCGATTGCGTTCCCAATCAATGGGTCAATTAGCAATTCAACAATCCGCAAAATCATGATGATGGCACCAACATATCCAACCATCCGATTATCAAAAGCCTTGTCACTAGTAGTAAATAAGTGACCAGTGACGTACATCATAAAGTAGGTAGAAAGTAATGCAAAGAAAGCATCATGTCCAAACGCACCTAGCGAATATGCCAAGCGGGAACGAACAACATGAGATTCTTTCTTTGAATTCTCAATTTTCGCATCCATGTTAACTCTCCTTTTCTACAACAACATAAAATATCTTACAGTCATAATAGTAAGCGTTTTCATAGAAAAAGTCAATCTGATTTTAGTAAAGTTTTACGAAAAAGAGAAGAGTATGAATAATTTTATTTTTTAAAGGCTAGTGCAAGTACTTCTGCCTGAGCAGTTTCTAATTGGTCAGCGTTTAAATTAATATATTTATTTACAAGTCGCTTGTCTACATGAAGATCAGTTACTAAGAAGTCGTGGATGGATGTAATGTTAGTATTAGCGTGTCGTAAATGTAAAATGGTCATGGCAACCGCCAATTGTGTGACCTTAGCTGCTGAAAGGGTAGCAGGGGCAGTTTCAACTACTCCTTGGTAATAACCAGTCATAAACACTTTATTCATTTTAATCACCTCTAGGTTAATCAAAACATGTTTTACTTAAATTGTGAAGAAAATAAAAAAAGAACCGAAATCTCGGTCCTTTTTAAATCAATTATTATTTGATTATTGTTCTTCGTACCAGCTGTAGTGGAAGTTACCTGGACGGTCAGTACGTTCGTAAGTGTGAGCACCGAAGTAGTCACGTTGAGCTTGAAGCAAGTTTGCAGGAAGCACTTCTGAACGGTATGAATCGTAGTAACTAATAGCAGCGCTAAGTGAAGGTACAGGAATACCAGCCTTAACAGCAAGAGCAACAACGTCACGAATAGCCTTTTGGTACTTCTTAGCAATGTCCTTGAAGTAGTCATCAAGAAGTAAGTTCTTCAAGTCTGGGTTCTTAGTGAAGGCATCAGTGATGTTTTGTAAGAATTGTGCACGGATAATGCATCCTGCACGCCAGATTTGAGCTAATTCACCATACTTAAGGTTCCAGTTGTAACGTTCGGAGTCGATCCGCATTTGTTCGAATCCTTGAGCGTAACTCATAAGCTTACCAAAGTAGAGGGCTTGACGTACCTTTTCAATCATTTCAGTCTTATCATCGATTGAGATAGCTTCAGTGTCAACAGGCAATTCCTTGCTTGCTTGAACACGTTCGTCCTTCATCATTGAGATGTAACGGGCGTAAACAGCTTCGGTAATAACAGATTGAGGAGCACCACCATCAAGAGCAGTCATTGAACTCCACTTACCAGTACCCTTGTTAGCACCACGGTCAAGAATCATGTCAACAATTGGCTTGTTCTTGTCATCACCAAGGTCATCCTTACGAGTAAGAATGTCAGCAGTAATGTCAACAAGGTAACTGCTTAATTCACCCTTGTTCCATTCTGCAAATGTCTTAGCAATGTCATCAACAGGCATCTTCAAAACATTACGCATGATGTTGTAACTTTCGTCGATTAATTCTTCATCACCGTATTCGATACCGTTGTGAACCATCTTAACATAGTGACCAGCACCGTTTGGTCCAATGTAAGCAACACATGGCTTGCCGTCTTCTTCAGCCTTAGCAGCAATCTTAGTAAGGATTGGAGCAACTAAGTCGTAAGCTTCTTTTTGACCACCAGGCATAAGTGATGGACCGTGAAGAGCACCTAATTCACCACCGGAAACACCCATTCCGATGAAGTTGATACCAGACTTGTCTAACTTAGCGTTACGAGCCATAGTATCGTGGAAGTTAGTGTTACCACCATCGATTAAAACATCACCCTTGTCAAGTAATGGTAATAATTCATCGATAAGAGCATCTGTTGGCTTACCTGCTTTAACCATCATAAGGATACGACGAGGCTTTTCTAGTGAGTCAACGAATTCCTTAATAGTGTAGCTAGGTACTAACTTCTTATCACTGTGGTCACGCATCATGTCGTCAGTACGGTTGCGGTGACGGTTGTATACACCAACCGTGAAGCCACGGCTTTCGATGTTCAGTGCAAGGTTCTTACCCATAACAGCTAAACCAACAACACCAATTTGTGCTTTTTGATCAGACATTAAAGTCACTCTCCTCAATACTTATGTAATATATTTCACAACCTTGATTATAACAAAATTTGGTGATAGTGCAAACGCTAAACATCAAATTTTATAATAAAAAAAGCAATTTATAGTTAAATAACTATAAATCGCTTACAGTAAATTAATGATTTAAACGATAAACCCACTTACGACCATCACGAGCTAGCAATTCATCTGAAGCTGCTGGGCCCATTGAACCTGGTGTGTAGTTAGGGAATTGAGGCTTTTCAATATCCCAGAGTTTCCGAATAACGTCAACAAACTTCCATGCGTATGCAATTTCTGCCCATGAAGCAAAGTTGGTGTGGTTTCCTTCAAGAGCATCATGGAAGAGACGTTCGTATGGTTCTGGTGATTCCTTCTTGTCAGAGTCACTTTGCAAGTAGCTAAGGTCGACTGGTTCAGTAGTGAATCCTTGGCCAGCACGTTTTGCATTTAATTGAATTGCAAAACCAGACTTAGGTTCAACAAAAATCGTCAAAACATTAGAATTAAGTGATTGGTCACTTTCGGAACGTGGGTTAGCAAAAATATCAATTAATGGTTTCTTGAAGACAACGTCAATGCGGGTAAACTTGTCAGCAAGCTTTTTACCAGTCCGAACATAGAATGGTACTCCAGACCAACGATAGTTATCAAACATTAATTTAGCAGCTACGAAAGTTTCAGTTCCTGATTCTGGATCTACGCCATCTTCATGACGGTAAGCATTAGTGCCGTCACCAGCGTCATATTGACCACGAACAAAATTACCAGCTGCTTCGGATGGAGTATATAGACGGAGACTACGAAGAGCCTTAATCTTTTCAACCCGAACATCGGCATCAGTAAATGCAACTGGTTGTTCCATTGCAAGTTGAGCAACAATTTGCATGATGTGGTTTTGGACCATGTCACGTAATGCTCCTGATTGGTCATAGTAACCAGCACGCTCTTCAACACCAAGCTTTTCACTTAATGTAACTTGAATGTTGTCGATATAACGATTGTTCCAGAGCGATTCAATCATTGTGTTACCAAAACGTAAAGCTTGGATATTTTGAACCATTTCCTTACCAAGGTAGTGATCAATCCGGAAAATTTGATTTTCGCTAAATGTTTGTGATAATTCGTCATTAAGCTTTTTAGCAGATTCAAAATCGCGACCGAATGGTTTTTCAATAACTAACCGATTAAAGCCGTTATCAGTTAATAATCCTTGCTTCTTCAAATTTAATGCAATGGTACCAAAGAATTGTGGGGCCATTGACATGTAGAAGAGGCGGTTACCTTCAGTTCCAAATTGTTCGTCTAATTCAGCAAGACGTTGCTTAAGAATTTCATAGTGTTCTGGCTTGGTAACATCATGTGACTTGTAGAAAAAGTGCTTTGAGAATGCTTCAGCTTGACCATTCTCAGTTTCTGGAATGTTACTGATTGAATCCAAAACAATTTTTTGAAATTCTTCATCTGATAATGGGCGACGAGATGTACCTAACAATGCAAAGTGATCAGCGAGATAACCCTTTTGATAAAGCTTAAATAAAGCAGTATAAAGTTTTCGCTTTGCAAGGTCACCGGTAGCACCGAATAATGTAATTACAGCCTTGTTTTCTGTAGCCAAAATGTTCACTCCTTCTGAAATTTCAGAAAATTCTTATACCGTGACAATTATATACTCTTAAAGCGCAATCTGCACTATCAAAGTAAACGTTTTCTAAGATGATTTTTAAGAAAATGCAAATGGACCATTGAAGTAAAACGCCTTGTTAGCTTGCGTTTGTTAAGCGTTTGATAATTAATGGTCTAGAGCAAAAAAATTTTAAAATTAATTGTGATTAGTTAGACTAATGTGCCAGAAATGGACCATATATAATATATATAAGTACTTAAGTTATGTGAATAACATGGCACAAAAAAACTCCAGTATCGGTAAAACCGAACTCTGGAGTTTTTTATGCTCGTGGAGTGTGAAAACGAAGTCAGCAATTTCGTTCCCTAACTCTTATACAAACTGTTTTCGTTCTGCGATAACGCCACATACGGTAAAGAAGATAGCCGCAATGGCGATAACGATAAGGCTCGCAACCCAGTTATGTGTTTGTGAATAGAGATTCCCAACAACGATTGGGCCTAACGCTGCAATTAAGTAACCGACTGATTGAACCATCCCCGAAAGGTTTCGTGTATCAGCAGCACTTTTTGTCTTGAGACCGAAGAGGGTCATTGCAAGGACAAAAGTTGTTGTCGTCCCCATACCAAGGAAGAGGGCAACAAAAGCGTAATAAACAAATGAGTTAACTGGGAAAAACATCATACCCGTTCCAATTAGGGAAACAATTCCGGCAAATAGCATAATTGGTTGTCGGTTTTGCATTTTTGTAGCAATAACAGGAACAAGGAAGGCAAAAGGCATGGAGAAAAGCTGCAACAAACCAGCAACAAGACTTGCTTGATCACTAGTTAAGCCGGCATCCATTGCAATTGTTGGTAACCAGGCTACAATGCTATAAAATACAAAGCATTGTCCACCGAAGAAAAGCAGTAGCCACCATGCGTTAGAATTTTTCCACATGTTTGTACCACGATCAGCTGGTTCACTGCTATTGGCTGCTCGCTGATTGTAACGCAAATTTGGTACCCAAATAATTGCTGCAATTAAGGCGATAGCACTAATAATAATTACGGCAGTCTCCCAACTAGTCGCATGGGTGATCGGGGTGATGACATATGCACCTATTGCGGCGAATAATGTCATGGCAACATTATACATTCCCGTTACACTGCCGATACGATTAGGGAGTTTGTCAGAAATAATTGCTGGTAAAAGAACATTAATACAAGTAATAGCAGCTCCGACTAGGATAGTACCAACCATTAAGGAAGAAAAGTTCAATATTCGCAGATATGAACCGATAAACATGAGAATCATTGCTAATTCGATTGTTAATTCGTTTCCAATCCGTTGTGCGAGGGCAGAAACGACCGATGATAGCAGCCCGAAGCAAAGCAAGGGGATAGTAGTTAAAATTCCTAAACTGGTAGTCTCAACATTGAATGTATTTGCAATATCTTTGATAACAGATGGAATAGCTGTAATAGGCATCCGCATGCAAACCCCTAAAAGCAATAACCCGAGGATTAATAGCGGACTATGTTTTTTGATTTTTTCCAAAAAATTCATCCTTTCTTCTTCTGTATATTTTGGTATCGGCCTGATAATAGACTAGACAATTATATCATAATGCGCCCTTAGTTATGATTAATATACGGTTAGAAGTAGCTAATCCAATTTGAAGTTAGTTTGACGGAATGTGTTTCAAAACATATAATCAACAGTGAATATTTTTTCGGAGGAATACTATGACGGCAATATACCCGTACCTAACATTTGAAAATGCGAAGGAAGCCATGGCTTACTATGAACAAGATTTTGGCGCAGAGATTACGTATCATAAGCCCTTATCAAAAGAACAAGCAGAAAACCTTGGCTTACCAATTGACCAGTTAAACCAGACAACAATGCGAGGGGAGTTTATGATTGCAGGGCAAAAAATTATTTGTTCAGATGCAACAATGGGTCATCCTCAGACGTCAACCTTAATTTCCATAATGCTTGATTTTAAAAATGATGATGAAGCTGCGCGTAATTTGTTTAATCGTTTAGCAAAGTCAGAGAATCAACGGGTGACGGTGCCGTTTGGAGATTGGGTATTAAACAATTTGATGGGTCAGATAGTAGATAAGTACGGGGTCACGTGGCTAATAAGTGCAAGTAAGCAGGAATAAAATGAATAGCATATAAAAAGGAGCAGTGGGAAAGCATAACTTTCTCATTGCTCCTTTTGCTTAAGCGTTAACTTCATTCCATCGTTTAGAAAGAATGGAATAAATTCGTTCAATATCTTGTGAAGTACCCCGTAGTTCGTAATCTGCGAGAAATGGTGCATTGAAGTCTCGCGAATACTTACGTGCGGTTAAACAATATTGTTCGTTAAAGTTTTTATTACCACTGCCGACAACACCGATGCACTGCTTTGCATTATCACCATGAGCAATGTACTCCCCTAAAGCATTTGTCATGATTTCAGTAAAGCCAGAATCAATACCATTTCCACCGTTTAAGTATGTTGGAACAAAGGCAAAAAAAGGTTCTGTCTCGTCAGCTGGAAGGGTCTGATCGCTAACTTCTTTTAGTTCGATAAGTGGTCTGTCTGCGCTGAGACTGTGTTGTTGCTTAGCATAACCTTGCATCCGTGTTAAGAAAGAACGGGTATTTCCCTCTAACGAAATATAAATAATATTCATTGGTGCCATGTGATTTTCTTCCTTCTAATTTAGATTTAGTTTAAAAAGATTACAAAACTATTTTAGCAGAAACAGGCATAATTAAAAGAATAATGAGTCTATTGTTGCAAAAATGTAAAATTTTACTTCGGCTGGTGGCTAACGATAAAGCTGTCGATATATGAATTATGGTAATCGCCGACTTTGAGACTAAGGTTAGCTAGCTGAATCGTTTCACCTTCGTGTACATTATGATAGTTATCAAGAATATATCCAGAGAGGGTAACAACATCACTATCGTCGCTATCCTTCAATTCAATATGGAAGAATCGCTCAAAATCATAAATCGTAGTCTTACCATCAACGCGATATTTGTCCTCGCCAATTTTAGCAATCATATTGTCAGAGACATTATCGATCTCATCACGAACGGTACCAAACAATTCTTCATAAATATCCTTATCGGTGATAATTCCACTTGTACCACCATACTCGTCAACAACTACGACCATTGGTACCCTTGTCCTAATCATTAACTTTAGTACTTCAGTAATCGGAGTGCTTTCTGGGGTAGTGGGCATGTGACGGAGAACCTTTGCTAGCGAAACATTCCCGTTAATTTGTTTTTGACGAATTAAGTCATAATTAAACACATAACCGAGAATCTTATCTTTGTCGTTGTCTGCTACGACGGGTAAACGGCTATACTTTGTCTTTAGGTATAACTTAATCGCATCGTTAACCGTTTTATTTATATCAATCACTGTTAATTGGGTACGGTCAATCATGATATCCTTAGCGACTTTATCATTGAAGTCAAATGCCCGTTCCATATATAGCAAATCATTGTGTTCAAGTTCACCACCCTTGACGGCGTTACGTGACAAACTAATGATCTCGCTTTGAGAAAGAACGTCTTGACTCTCATCGGCAGGCTTCATCCCTAACATCTTAACAATTCCATTTGCGGAATTATTAAGAAGCCATACGAAAGGATAAAATGTGATATGGAAGTAGTGTAGTGGCGTTGCAACGAACAGCAGTGTTTTTATCGGTAGGTCAATACTAATATTTTTAGGCACAATCTCTGTAAGGACAACCTCAAAATAAGTCAAAAGCAAAACACCAATGACGGCGCTGATTACATGAATGGCACTATTATTTAATGGCCAATTTGGAATCGCTAAGGCGCTAGAAAGTAAAGATTCAATCGTATCTTCACCAACCCACCCAAGAATAATTCCACAGATTGAAACACCAACTTGGGTAGTTGAAAGGTACTCTGTTAAATTTGTAACCATTTTAATAGCACGGTTGATTTTAGCAGAAGGCTTATCACGCTTTTGCTGCAATTCTTCTAGCGCAGTCACTCGTGCTTGAACAAGGGCAAATTCTGCAGCCACGAAAAATGCTGCAAAAATAAAAGTAATTATGATAATTACAAAGTTAGTTAGCAACTGGCCGTTATTCAAAATAACATTCCTCGTTTCTTTAAATTAGGTATAATTCTTGATTATTATTTTACCATTGTCCTAAAAGCTTACCAACTTAAGTAAACAAAAAAGAAATACTGGATTATTTCGTTCATTAACTAAAAAATGATAAGATTAATACAGATAAAATAACTTATGAAAAGAGGTTAAATATTGAGTAATATTACAATTAATGATCTAACATTTGATGCTAAATCGGGAGATCAATTAGATAATGTTTCATTAGAGCTTAAGTCGCCACAACTAGTAGGAATCTGTAGTAATGATACCGGGGCTGCTAATGCGTTGGAAGAGTTGTTAGCTGTTCGTGGCAATATTTTGAGCGGCGATGTAACGATCAATGGGGTGCCGTTTAAAAAGTATAAGCGCCAGAGTAAAACTGATATTGGCCGAATCGATGACGTAACTTTAAAGGGGAAAACAGTCGAGAAGGCGGTTAAACGGATGTTGCGGCATCGTGAAAACGCCCTTTCGCCAGAACAAACCCTGCAAATGATTAAGTCGCTAAAAATAACAGCTGATCAGGCTATTGCTGAATTAAATGATAATCAGCAATTAGAATTACGGGTAGCAATCTTGTTAGCATGGCAGTGTCCAATTGTTATACTAAGCAATGCACTTGATGGACTAAATGTCGAACAACGACAATTACTCGGTAGTCTTATTAAAGACTATGCGCAAAAAGTTGATGCTCTTGTATTATTTACAAGTAGTGATATATCAACCTTGATGCGTTATGCTGATACGTTATATTACTTTAATGGTAGTCACTTGACATCGGCTCGTGATTTGTCAATGAATGAGGGTGTTGACTGTACGGTTACCGTTATGGGAACGGGATTACCGATTGACGTAGCAGTGAAAATGGGTGCACATATGTTAGAAGAGGCAACTGATGAAACGCGTTTCTTGTTTACGGGGAATATTCAAGCGCTTTTGCCGTTATTAGAGCAGAGTACTATTACGGATGTGCGAATTGAAGACGCAACAATTGAAGATGAATTAATGGCATATTAGTTAATATGGAGGGAAAAATGAGTCGTGTAGTTTTTGTTAGTCGCCGTCATGATAAATTGGTATCCTTGTTGATGGAAAGTGTTTCTGCTGCAGTTGCAACCACTAACTTTAAAATCATTTTACAAAGTGGGGATGTGTTATGCTGGCTGCCAACAGTTACAGAAGATGTTGATGACGAAGTACAAGAATTAGCAAAATTAATCGACAATTCATTATTTCCGCCAGCTAAAATTGTTATGCTATCCATTGCAGGAACCGCAGATGATGCGACTGATGAGCAGCTTCAAGCATGGTATGGTAAACAAGCAGTTCAAGCAGTATTTGCCCACCAATACGCAGTAAAAATGATTGATGAGTTTGAGCTGCCATATACAATTATTAGAACATTACCGATTATTGATAATGATACGAATGTTAAAATTGTAAATGAAGGAAGTTTATTAACCGGTGAAGGGATTGGAATTGAGCAAGTTGCGCAAGTGATTAAACGAGCAGTGACAACCGATGATTTTCGAAATCAATCGATTGGGATTGCACCGTTAGAAAGTGAGTAATAATATGGATAAACTAAAAGAGTACCAACAATGGCAGAATAATTTAGCACGAGTGCGTTTTCCACGATGGAAAGAACTGCCAACGCTTGGTCTTTATGTTGACCAGGTAGTAGCTATTGTAAATGAACAACTTAGTCATTTAGGAATTGAACCACTCACAAAATCAATGGTGAATAATTATGTTAAGAAGAAAGTTATCCAAGCGCCGATAAAAAAGAAGTATGCAGTTAATCAGCTTGTTGACTTGTTGCTTATTGGGTTACTAAAATCAAATTTCTCTTTAGACGATATTCGAGCAGGAATTGCGCAAGTCACAATAAATTCATACCCGCAGGCAGCATATGATCGCTTTGTGGAGATTTTGAATGCTTTATTAGCCGGTCAGGAGATTCCTAGTGATAATGTAATTAATCCGCAAAATGATCGTTTAATGACGTTAGCATTAAAATCTGTTTTATCACGGATGCACGCTACTCAGTTATTAGCGTCAATGCAGAAAATAGCACAACCGGCACCACTGGAGAAAAAATAGTTTTCCTCTCTCTTTTTGTTGCATTTGCAACAAAAAGAGATTATTATTGGTTAAGGAGATTTTTATCAATGATTGATATTTTACGAGAAATAGGGATGATTGACCGGGCACTGGACTCAATTGCCAATATTGAGTTTAAACAGGTTGATTTAGCCCGCGGACAATACCTTTATGTTGTACGTATTTATGAACATCCTGGGATTATTTCAGAACAACTATCAAATTTGATAAAAGTTGATCGGACAACGATTGCCCGCGCCGTAAAGAAACTTGAGAAAAATGGTTTCATTGAAAGAAAAAATGATCCTGAAAACAAAAAAATTAAACGGTTATACGTTACTGAAAAGGGTAAGTCAATATACCCGTTTATCATTCGTGAAAACCGTTATTCGAACAATGAGGCATTGAAGGGCTTTTCGGCAGAAGAAGCCCAACAGGTTCATGATTATTTAGTTCGTATTCGCCAAAATATTGATGGTGATTGGGAAACCGTTAAGCGTGGGGGCAAACGCCAATATTAAATGAAGGAGACTAGTTTTATGAAGCAAGTAACAATTGATCCAAGTTTTTGGGAACTTTTTCCAGATGCGCAAATTAACATATTATTTGCGAATGGAATTAACAACCATGATAACAGTGAAAATTATGATGAACGAAAGAAACTACTCGCAGATGCAACACACGAAGCTGACAAGTTTTTGACCAATGAAACTTTTCGGTTAAATCCAGTGGTAGATCAATGGCGAAAAGCTTTTCAACAATTTAAAAAGAAAAAGGGTGCCCGTTCATCTATTGAAGCGTTATTAAAGCGAGCTAATCAAGGTCGTAGTTTTGAACCAATTGAACCACTTGTTGATGTATATAATAGTATTTCGTTAAGTTATGGGGTTCCGGTCGGGATTGAAGATCGTAATAAAATTACCGGTGACCTTCACCTTGGAGTTGCTAAAGGTGGCGAGAGCTTCCGTCCAGTAGGAGCCGATGATGATGAACCAGCATTATCAGGTGAAGTTATTTATTACGATAACGACGGCGCAGTATGTCGATGCTTAAATTGGCGTGAAGCCCAGCGGACAATGCTTACTGAAGATTCCGAAAATGTCGTTGCAGTTATGGAAGCAGTTAATCCAGAACAAATTGAACGTGCAAACGAAGCAATGGAAGAATTAAGCAAGCTTATTAATCATTACTTTGGTGTAAATGCTTCTACTATTTACCATTTAACTAAAGACAATCCGAGTGCAGAAGTACCAGCAGAATTACAGTAAAAAGATATGAACCCACATAGTTAGATTTTTATCCAACTATGTGGGTTCATTTTTTAAAACAAATTATTTGCTAGTCGTGTTACGTTTGGCGGTATCAGCTTTAATTAGTTTATATATTGCAGCAAAGAATGGGACCGTAAACATCATTCCAAGAATTCCAGAGATCCCCCCACCAATGATTACGGCAGCGAAGACCCATACACTGGGAAGACCGATTGATTTTCCGACCACGAGAGGATAGGTGATTCGATTATCTAACTGCTGTAATAAAATAATAAATATTAGGAAGATTCCCGCTTGTAAAGGTGAAATCGCAAAAATAATGATTACACCAATACTTGCGCCTAAAATTGCACCGATAATTGGAATCAACGCACCAAAAGCAGTAACGACCCCAATCATCGAAGCATAAGGCATTCGTAGGATCGTCATCCCAATAAAACATGATATTCCGAGAATAGCAGCATCTTTACACTGACCGGCAATGTAATTACTATAGCTTTCATCAAATACTCTCAGAACCTTAATAATCTGGGAATTGTACTTTTTGAAGTAGGTATTTAGAATTTTAGTAAATTGTCGGTGGAGCATCTCCTTATAAATCAATAGGTAGATTGAGAAGAAGAAAGCAATAATTACCGTTGTTGCAGTTGAAAAAATAGATGAGGCAGTAGAAACGACAGTTCTAAATGTTCCACCGACACCGCTTGTTAAGTATTTACCGACTTTATCCCATTGAATTTTACTTGTATCAAAACTGGTGATTAAGTTTTTAAAATCATTATTGTGTTGAAAGTAATCGATAAAGTGGTTGATTACATGGCTATGATTTGCAACTAATAATTTAATACATGAAACTAATTCAGGAATAACGAGTGCAAATACGACTGTGATAATCACGATAATCGTCAGATATGCCATGACAATGCCAAAAAGCCGTTTTCCTTTTTTACCAGTGGCTTTTCTAAAGATACTGGAATATAGTTTTTCGTATTGACGTAATAATAAATTTACGATGTAGGCAATTAAGCAGCCAATCAACAGAGGAATAGTTGCCGAAAAAACGGTTTGAATAAATTTGGCAATAATATTCCAGTAAGTAATTCCCAAATAAAGGATAAATAAGGTTAAAAGCAAGGAAAAATGTCGTTGATTTATTAATTGTTTCAAAGCGCGACTCCTTAGTTGTTGAGCTTTTGATAGACCTTCGTTAAGTAGTCATGACTGACTAGTTGTTCGTAACAGTTAGTTTGGTCCTTAAGGTTGATTTCATAAATACTTGTTGCTTTTTCATTAAGAAGAGGCAATACTCTATCCCAGTCAATTTTGCCGGTACCAAGGGTAAGACTATCGTGTGTTTGGCCCATCGAGTCGACTAAGTGGTAATGGACAACATTATTGCGAAGTTGTTTTAGCGCTGACTGTAAACCTGAATTGTCACCGTGAAGGTCAATGAAACAATGAGAAGTATCGAAAGCTAGTCGATAATTATGAGATAAGATTTCTTCGCGTTGAATTGGATCACCATATGCAAAGACTGGTGCAATCGAATTCTCAAACATAATATGATTACCGCCATCTGCTGCAAAACGATCTAAGCGACGGTACACAAACTCACGGGCAGCAGTTACGCTTGGATATAATGAAACCATATGTTGAACTTTGGGGCCAGAATACCCACCATGGATTAAGACTTGGGCATCGAGATCGCTAGCCAAGCGGAGCAGTTTTTCAGTAGTTACCTCAATAAAACGGTAAAGCTCTGGATATGCCTGTTCAGGAGCAACCACTTCCGAATGATATTCGTGATATTTCATCGGATGGTGGAGAACGATATGAGTCACTCCAGTAGATTGAACGTATTGGATAGCATCATATAAACGTTGGTAACCATCTTCAGAAAAGTCAGTATTAGCGGTAAAAAATTCGTAAGTATAAGGATGGTGAATTAGCCGATCATCAAGCTGATCTTGGTGGCTGCTTCCTTTTAACCCTAATTGTGGTTGAAACATGAACTAACCTCCTAAATAAAGCACTATTTATATCTTAACAGATTTTGATAATACCGTCGTGGTAAGATACCATATTAGGGGAGGTGTTTCACATGGAACAATGGTTACCTCGGCGACCATTAATTTTAGCACCAGTCATTCCGTTAGTATGGACCGTAAGTTGGCTTTGTATAGTGTCTGCTCGATTCCTTATGGGGATTCGATATCCTCAACCATCACAATTACAAGATTCTGTTTTATTGGTATCGGCATTAGTATTGCTTGTTAATATCTATAATTTGATTTTGATATATCAACGAACGGATAAGTACCGGAATCTTCCAACGTATGGGCCCCGTGCTATGTTACTTGCAATTATTTTAATCGTATCAATAGTTTTAGCATGGGGACAACCACAAGTGGTCTTAATACCAAACCGCCTGACTCGATGGGTAGCAGTATTTATTGCACTAAACTTTATACAGGCACTTCTTGGTGAGTTTTTTACGTTATTAGAACGTCCCAAGACTAGGCGTAAGTTAGCGTCACTATATTTTCCCACCGTAGTACTAGGAATTGCCGGAATATATATACCACTGTATTTGACCTTGTATAATAGTTGGTCTACATCGTTATTAATTATTGGCTTTATTTTGCTTACTTGTTTTGCGTTCATGAGCTGGCAAAACTTAAAAGGAATATTTAGTAAAGCACTTGCTACTAATAGTGTTATCTATGAAATGTTTATTGGAATTCATTTGGTTTCAGTAGTTTTAGCGGTTATTTGTGGATGTTGTTCTATTATTTTGTATCATCAAGGTAGTTTAACTTTTATTATAAGTTCATATTGCTTTGTTGCAGGTTTAATTGCTTATGGAATAACTGGATTGATAATAGGGGCGATGCAACGGTATGAAAATGATTACCGCTATGGACATGTTAACGGTCACCCCCAAAGGTATATTCTTCTTGGTGGGATGTTAATGCTATCTTTGCTTGTAGTGAATTATTATTTTACAAAATGACAGTAGTTGGAAATAACACCATTTTCTTGTTGAGTAATTAGTAAAATATTGTTGTTGATGGACAAATAATAAGATAACGACAATAAAGTATATAGTGAATGTGTTAACATAAACGTGTATAGAAAGCGCATACAATTTGGGAAATATAATAAAAGGGTCGGTGTTTGATATGCATGGATTTATTGGTGAATTTTTTGGAACAATGGTTCTGATATTACTTGGGGCAGGTTGTTGTGCCGGTAATAGTTTAAATAAGACATATGGTAAACAAAGTGGCTGGTGGTTTGTATGTATTTCATGGGGGCTTGCAGTCACAATGGGAGTCTACGTGGCTGGATTTCTTGGTTCTCTAGGTCATTTGAACCCTGCTGTTACTATTCCATTTGCTATTTTTGGCTTATTCCCGTGGAGTAATGTTGTGCCGTACCTACTTGGGCAATTTTTAGGAGCATTCGTTGGGGCAGTATTAGTTATTATTCAATTTTATCCGCAATTTAAGGCAACCCCAAATGAAGAAGAAGGAAATAACGTTGGTATTTTTGCTACCCGCCCAGCAGTTAATAGTCCTATTTTTAATTTCTTCTCAGAGGTGATTGCAACCTTTGCATTTATTTTTGTTTTGTTAAATCTTGGTAACTTTACCCAGGGATTAAAGCCATTTATTGTTGGATTAGTAATTGCGGTTGTTGGTACCTGTCTTGGTACAACAACTGGATTTGCGTTGAATCCAGCTCGTGATTGGGCCCCACGTTTCGCATACACGATTCTTCCAGTTCCTAATAAAGGAGTTGCTGAATGGTGGTATGCTTGGGTTCCAATGTGTGGGCCAATTGTTGGTGGAATTTTAGCTTGTGCACTCCAAACAGCACTTGTTTAATTTTAATAAATAGTTAGGGGGTCGAGAGCGGCCTCTTTATTAGTTTAAATTTGGGAAGTGAAAGTAATGAAAAAAGACTTTTTATTAAGCAGCAATGATCAGTTAGAAAAATTTGCGGGAATAGTTAATGGTGACCACCCTCTAAAGAAAGTTACTCCTGAAGAAAAGATAAAAGTTGGTGTAGATCTGGGAACGTCATCAATTGTTTTAACAGTATTAGATAGTAAGAATCAGATTGTTTACGGAGCTTATGAATACGATCATGCAGTTCAAGACGGTATTGTTGTAAATTTTATGGAATCTGTTAATATTTTACGACGTCTGAAGGCAAAAGCAGAAAAAGTGTTAGGACGTGAGTTGACAACAGCATGTGGGGCAATTCCACCTAAAACAGGTGAGAAAAGTGCAAAGGTTGTTGCTAATGTAATAGAAGAAACCGGGATGATGTGTACCGGAATAGAAGATGAACCTACCGCAGCTGCAAAATTTCTTCGCCTATCTAACGGAACCGTTGTTGATATCGGGGGCGGAACAACCGGGATTAGTATTTTTCAAAATAATAAACTTATCCACGTAATTGATGAAGCAACAGGTGGTTTTCATATGACATTGGTATTAGGTGGACGCTATAAGATTAAAAATGATGAGGCAGAAAAGTTAAAACGCAACAAGGAGAAGGAACAAGAAGTGTATTCGGTAATTAAACCTGTTGTTGAGAAAATGGCGGCGATTGTCCAAAATATGGGAGCAGAGATTAATGATCCCGTTATTGTGGTTGGCGGGGCAACTAACTTTACCGAATTTACGACAACCTTTAGTAAGGTGTTGAAGCGAAAGGTATATAAGCCACTGTATCCGCAATTTGTGACTCCGCTAGGAATAGCAATGTTTGATGAATAAATAAAAGTGTGTTAGACGTCTTAGAAAATCAGATGTTTAACACACTTTTTTTAAATAATTTTTTCGGTATAGATCCATTGGATTACTGAACGATCAAGGACATTAATTTCACTTGCAGGGATGATGGGCTGTGAACAGTCAACTGTATAAACCCAACCTGCTTTATTACGGATATCACTTAAATCGTTGATTGAATAAATGTAAGGATAGCCATTTAAATCACGAGCTTTAAACGAAATTTCATTTTTATCAAAAAATTCCTTTGAAATTTCGTATACTGACTTATTTGATCGCCAATCAAGACTACGTGGAATGGTATAAATCTTTTTAATTGCGGAGTTATATTTGCGGTATTTTGATGGCGTCATACCAACCTTTTGCTTGAATATTTTAGTGAAATAACTTGTTTGCGAAAAACCGACAGAATGGGCCAGCTTATTAATCGGTGTATTTGTGAAGACTAATTTTTCTTGGGCAAGTGCTATCTTTTGCAGATTAATATAATTGATGAAGTTATCATTAAAGTAATTTTTAAAAATACGACTTAAGTAAGATGGAGACAGATAAATTTTTTGCGAAACGTTTTCTAAAGTTAGCGACTTTTCAAGATTAGCATTGATGTATTTGAGTGCCATTATGATGTTTTTTTCGATATCTGACGGCGAGAAATCTCCAGAATTACCGCCATTGATAGTGAAGCTTTGTGGTGGGATAATGCCGAGCATGTTTGAATTACCGGCAATGCTTAGAATCCCGTTGAGGGACTTAGCTAGAGAACTAATTTTTGAAGATTCGATAGGGTTAAGAATTATGATCTGATTTGAAGAATCGTCAATTGTTTGCTTGAGGGATATTTCGATATATTTCCCACATAGCTTAATAAAATCCGTTTCGATGTGTGAGGTATCTAAGATGAAGAAGCCGCTTAATGAGGAATTAATAGAGAGAGGAAATAACGAGTAACTTTTAAATCCTAGTTTTTTCAAATAGTCTAAAGAAACATTTGAATCAAAAAGAAGAGTATTACAGTCTACTACAGCACCAGTCATGCTTGTGAAAACAATATTATTTTTGGTGATATCTTGAAAAATTTTTGTGACTTTTTGAATATCATTTAGAAATTTTGATGAATATTCGTACATAAAAAATCCACCTAACTTACCTTGTTTAGAAGTTAATATCAACTATATCACTATAATACTAGCATAAATTTATCTAAAGTAAGCGCTCTTTTGTCAATTTAATATCATATAATTGTTATTTTTTGTCTTTTTCTCTAATATATGTATTTTTAAGATAATATATCACAAACACCATGTTATAGAATGAACATGTACCAAATTGTAAGCGATTTCTCGGATCGCTGTTTGTATTCATACTTAGGAGGCAATTTTTATGGGACAAGAAGCACTTGGTTTAATTGAAACCGAAGGACTTGTAGCATCAATTGAAGCTGCAGATGCAATGGTTAAGGCGGCTAATGTTAAATTGATTGGTCAAGAAAAGATTGGTCATGGTTTAGTAACTGTTATGGTTCGTGGGGATGTTGGTGCTGTTAAAGCATCAGTAGACGCTGGTGTTCAAGCTGCTGAAAATATTGGTGAAGTTGTTTCTAACTACGTAATTCCACGTCCTCAATCTGAAGTTGAAAAGCTCTTACCAAATAAAGAATAGTTTTTAGATGTTAAAGCCCTTATACAGACGGAAAGGTACAAATATCTGTAATAAGAGCTTTATTATTAGGAGCTTTTACAAGCAGGAGGCAAAAATAATGAATGACTTTCTAAATTCTACTAGTACAGTTCCCGAATTTGTTGGTGCTAGTGAAATTGGTGACACTATTGGAATGGTTATTCCTCGTGTTGACCAACAATTATTGGATAAATTACATGTAGAAAAGCAATATAAGACTTTAGGAATTCTAAGTGACCGTACTGGTGCTGGTCCACAAATTATGGCAATGGACGAAGGAATTAAGGCAACCAATATGGAATGTATTGACGTTGAATGGCCACGTGATACTAAAGGCGGCGGTGGTCACGGATGTCTTATTATCATCGGTGGTGACGATCCAGCTGATGCACGCCAGGCAATTCGTGTTGCTCTTGACAATCTTCACCGGACCTTTGGTGATGTTTACAATGCTAAAGCAGGACACCTTGAACTTCAATTTACAGCTCGGGCGGCAGGTGCTGCTCACCTTGGCTTAGGCGCTGTTGAAGGAAAAGCCTTTGGATTAATCTGTGGTTGTCCTTCAGGAATTGGTGTTGTTATGGGAGATAAAGCTTTGAAGACTGCTGGTGTTGAACCATTGAACTTCACTTCTCCTAGTCATGGAACAAGCTTCTCAAATGAGGGATGCTTAACTATTACCGGTGATTCAGGTGCTGTTCGGCAAGCGGTTATGGCTGGACGAGAAGTTGGACTAAAGTTGTTGTCACAGTTTGGTGAAGAACCAGTTAATGATTTCCCATCATACATTAAGTAGATCTGGAAGGAGGACTACTTTATTATGAAACGTCAAAAACGTTTTGAAGAACTAGAAAAGCGGCCAATTCATCAAGATACATTTGTTAAAGAATGGCCCGAAGAAGGTTTCGTTGCAATGATGGGTCCTAATGACCCGAAGCCAAGTGTAAAAGTCGAAAACGGCAAGATTGTCGAAATGGATGGTAAAAAGTTAGAAGACTTTGACCTAATTGACCTCTACATTGCTAAGTATGGAATTAATATTGATAACGTTGAAAAGGTAATGAACATGGACTCAACTAAGATTGCTCGGATGTTAGTTGATCCAAATGTTTCGCGTGAAGATATCATTAAAATTACCTCAGCATTGACACCAGCTAAGGCTGAAGAAATTATTAGTAAGCTTGATTTTGGTGAAATGATTATGGCAATTAAGAAAATGCGTCCACGTCGTAAGCCTGATAACCAATGTCACGTTACTAACACTGTTGATAATCCAGTTCAGATCGCTGCGGATGCTGCAGATGCTGCGCTTCGTGGTTTCCCAGAACAAGAAACTACTACTGCTGTTGCTCGTTATGCACCGTTTAATGCCATCTCAATCTTAATCGGTGCACAAACTGGTCGTCCAGGTGTATTAACACAATGTTCTGTTGAAGAAGCAACTGAATTGCAATTAGGTATGCGTGGTTTTACTGCTTATGCTGAAACTATTTCAGTTTATGGTACTGACCGGGTATTTACTGATGGTGACGACACACCATGGTCAAAAGGTTTCTTAGCATCATGTTATGCATCACGTGGTTTGAAGATGCGGTTTACTTCAGGTGCCGGTTCAGAAGTTCTGATGGGTTACCCAGAAGGAAAGTCAATGTTATACCTTGAAGCACGTTGTATTTTACTTACAAAGGCTTCCGGTGTACAAGGCCTTCAAAATGGTGCCGTAAGTTGTATCGAAATTCCAGGTGCTGTTCCAAATGGTATTCGTGAAGTTCTCGGTGAAAACCTCTTATGTATGATGTGTGATATCGAATGTGCTTCTGGTTGTGACCAGGCATACTCACACTCAGATATGCGACGGACGGAACGGTTTATTGGTCAATTTATTGCCGGTACCGACTACATTAACTCAGGTTACTCATCAACTCCTAACTATGATAATACGTTTGCTGGTTCAAACACTGATGCTATGGACTACGACGATATGTATGTTATGGAACGTGACTTAGGTCAGTATTACGGTATTCACCCAGTTCAAGAAGAAACCATTATCAAGGCTCGTAACAAAGCTGCTAAGGCTTTACAAGCTGTATTTGAAGATCTTGGACTTCCTAAGATTACTGATGAAGAAGTTGAAGCAGCAACATATGCAAATACTCATGATGACATGCCAAAGCGTGATATGGTTGCAGATATGAAGGCTGCTCAAGATATGATGGATCGTGGTATTACTGCTGTTGATATTATTAAGGCATTGTATAATCACGGATTTAAGGATGTTGCTGAAGCTATCTTAAATCTTCAAAAGCAAAAGGTTGTTGGTGATTACCTGCAAACTTCATCAATCTTTGATAAGAATTGGAACATCACTTCTGCCGTAAATGACGGAAATGATTACCAAGGTCCAGGTACTGGGTATCGTCTATATGAAGACAAGGAAGAATGGGATCGGATTAAGGATCTTCCATTTGCCCTTGATCCAGAACACTTGGAACTGTAGAGAGGAGGTAATCTCTTATGGCTGATATCGATGAAAATTTACTTCGCAAGATTGTTAAAGAAGTTTTAAATGAAACTAACCAAATTGATACTAAGATCGATTTTGATAAGGGTAGTTCTACTGCAACAGCGACAAAAGAAGTTCAACAACCAAATAGCAAGGCTGTTCCAGAAAAGAAACTTGATTGGTTCCAACCAGTTGGGGAAGCTAAACCAGGTTACTCAAAGGATGAAGTTGTAATTGCGGTTGCTCCTGCATTTGCAACAGTTCTTGATAAAACTGAAACTGGAATTCCACATAAAGAAGTTCTTCGGCAATTAATTGCCGGGATTGAAGAAGAAGGACTCAAAGCACGGGTAATCAAGGTATACCGGACATCAGATGTAGCCTTTTGTGCTGTTCAAGGTGATCACTTATCTGGTTCAGGAATTGCAATTGGTATTCAATCTAAAGGAACAACTGTTATTCACCAAAAGGATCAAGACCCATTGGGTAACCTTGAGTTATTCCCACAAGCACCTGTTCTTACACCGGAAACATTCCGGGCTATTGGTAAAAATGCAGCAATGTATGCCAAGGGTGAATCTCCAGAACCTGTTCCAGCTAAGAACGATCAACTTGCTCGTATTCACTACCAAGCTATTTCAGCAATTATGCATATCCGTGAAACTCACCAAGTTGTTGTTGGAAAGCCTGAAGAAGAAATTAAAGTTACGTTCGATTAAGGGAGGCATAACAGATGAGTGAAGTTGATGATTTAGTAGCAAAGATCATGGCACAGATGGGAAATAGCTCATCTTCTGACAGCTCAGCAAGTGCTACTTCAACAAATAATGGTAAGGAAATGACAGCAGATGACTATCCGCTTTACCAAAAACACCGTGATTTAGTAAAGACGCCATCAGGCAAGAAACTTGACGATATTACTTTACAAAATGTTGTAAATGATCAAGTTGATCCAAAAGAATTACGAATTACTCCAGAAGCTTTGAAGTTACAGGGTGAAATTGCTGCAAACGCGGGTCGACCAGCAATTCAAAAGAACCTTCAACGGGCTGCTGAATTAACACGTGTTCCTGATGAACGAGTTCTTCAAATGTATGATGCATTGCGGCCATTCCGTTCCACTAAACAAGAGTTGTTGGATATCGCTAAAGAACTTCGTGACAAATATCACGCAGAAGTTTGTGCTGCTTGGTTTGAAGAAGCGGCCGACTACTATGAAAGCAGGAAGAAGCTAAAAGGTGATAACTAGCAGTTGATAGAGTAGGGAGTTTTTTATATGGCAACTGAAAAAGTAATTGGTGTTGATATTGGTAATTCTTCCACTGAAGTAGCATTAGCTGATGTTGCTGATAATGGAGCAATTAACTTTATTGGCTCTGGAATAGCTCCTACTACTGGTATCAAGGGTACAAAGCAAAACCTAGTTGGAATTAGAGACTCAATAAATCAAGTCTTAAATAAAGCAAATTTGACAATTGATGATATTGATCTTATTCGAATTAATGAAGCAACACCAGTTATCGGTGATGTCGCAATGGAAACAATTACGGAAACGGTTGTGACTGAATCAACTATGATTGGTCATAATCCTGATACTCCAGGTGGCATTGGAACTGGTGCAGGAATAACAGTTAGATTGCTAGACCTTCTGAAAAAGACCGATAAAAGTAAGAATTATATTGTTGTTGTTCCTAAAGACATCGATTTTGAGGATGTCGCTAAACTTATTAATGCTTATGTCGCATCAGGCTATAAGATTACAGCTGCAATATTGAAAAATGATGATGGTGTATTGGTTGATAATCGATTGAATAAGCCAATTCCGATTGTTGATGAAGTTGCCATGATTGATAAGGTTCCATTAAATATGCTAGCAGCTGTCGAAGTTGCTGGCCCGGGACAAGTTATCTCACAGCTTTCAAATCCTTATGGTATTGCCACTTTATTTGGATTGAATCCTGAAGAAACTAAGAATATTGTTCCAGTATCTCGAGCACTTATCGGCAACCGTTCCGCCGTTGTTATTAAGACGCCAGCAGGAGATGTCAAAGCGCGGGTAATCCCAGCAGGAAATATCATTATTGATGGTGATACAGGAAAAGAAGAAGTCGGCGTTTCAGAAGGCGCTAACGCCATTATGAAGAAGGTTTCAAGTTTCCGGCATATCAATGATATTACCGGTGAATCCGGAACTAACGTTGGTGGAATGCTTGAAAATGTCCGTCAAACGATGGCCGATTTAACAGGAAAGAAAAATAGTGAAATTGCTATTCAAGACTTACTTGCCGTTGATACGCAAGTTCCTGTTGAAGTCCGTGGTGGTTTAGCTGGTGAGTTCTCGAATGAATCAGCAGTTGGTATTGCGGCAATGGTTAAATCAGATCACTTACAAATGGAAGTAATTGCTAAGTTAATTGAAGAAGAATTCCATACAAAGGTTGAAATTGGTGGTGCTGAAGTTGAATCAGCTATTCGTGGTGCCTTAACTACACCGGGAACGGATAAACCAATCGCAATCCTTGATTTAGGTGCCGGTTCAACTGATGCCTCAATCATTAATAAGGAAAATCAAACTGTAGCGATTCACTTAGCTGGTGCTGGTGATATGGTTACGATGATTATTAATTCTGAATTGGGATTAGATGATATTCACTTGGCTGAAGATATTAAACGGTATCCTTTGGCTAAAGTTGAAAACCTATTCCAAATTCGTCACGAAGATGGTTCAGTACAATTCTTTGAAGATCCACTTCCATCATCATTGTTTGCCCGAGTAGTTGTCATTAAGCCAGATGGATATGAACCTGTTACGGGGAATCCAAGTATTGAGAAAATTAAGCTTGTTCGGCAAAGTGCTAAGAAACGGGTATTTGTTACGAATGCGCTCCGTGCTCTTAGATACGTAAGTCCGACAGGAAATATTCGAGACATTCCATTTGTTGTAATTGTTGGTGGTTCTGCGCTTGATTTTGAAATTCCACAGCTAGTAACAGACGAGTTAGCGCACTTTAACTTAGTTGCTGGGCGCGGAAATGTTCGTGGAATTGAAGGACCAAGAAATGCGGTTGCAACAGGATTAATTCTCCGTTATGGCGAAGAAAGAAGGAAGCAATATGAACAATGATTCAGAGCGTCCTTCAATCATTGTAGGCGTGGAAAATGAAACTACCATTCCACAAAACGCCACACCGTTATTTAACGGAATTGAAGAAGAACAAATACCGGTAGTAGTCAAAGAAATTGATATAGATAATGTTGTGAGCCGGGCATATCAGTCAGCACTTGCATCACGATTGTCGGTAGGAATTGCTTTTGACGGTGATCGATTTATTGTTCACTATAAAAATCTTAAAGAAACACACCCCTTATTTGATGAAACAATTGATAATCCAAAACAATTACGGATATTAGGGGCAAATGCAGCGCGACTAGTAAAGGGAATTCCCTTTAAAGAAATGGTAAACAGGTGATTTAATTATGAAGTCTTTGGGCTATGTAGAATGTAATGGATTATCTGGTGCTATTGTTGCTGCTGATCGAATGCTAAAGACTGCGGATGTTGACCTTAGTAGTATTCAAAATACAAAGGGAAACGGCTGGGTTACATTACAGGTTAGTGGTGAACTATCTGCTGTAACCGTTGCTGTGGAGGCAGTTAAAGACTATTTGCCAGATGTGTATGTAACATCGACGGTAATTGGGCGTCCTGCTTCAGGATTGAGTTCTTTAGGCAAAACGGACTTACTGAGTCAAAATTCAGCGGAAAAAGAACCCGCAAAGCCAGCAGAAAAAACAGTCGTTATTGAGCCGAAGCCGGTAGAAAATAGCATTGATGAAAAAGTAGATAAGCAGACTGATGAGACTTCAAGCCAAAACATTAAGCCGTTATCTGATAATTCGCAAAAAGTAGACGATTCTGATAAGGAACAACAGAATGTAAGTTCTAATGAAAAGGTCACATGCAACATGTGTGGAGATCCAAAGTGCCCACGCAAACTAGGAGAACCACATAAGAAGTGCATTCATTACAATGAATTAAAGAAAAAATAGGAGGAATCTATTATGAATAACGCTTTAGGAATGATTGAAACTAAGGGTTTAGTTGCATCGATTGAAGCAGCAGATCAAATGGTAAAAGCAGCTAATGTAACACTAACTGGTCAAGAAAAAATTGGTAGCGGATTAGTAACTGTTATGATCCGTGGTGATGTTGGTGCTGTAAAGGCAGCTGTTGATGCAGGTGTTCAAGCTGCTGAAGGTGTTGGCGAGGTTGTATCATCTTACGTAATTCCACGTCCACATGAAGAAGTTGAAAAGATTTTACCAGTTAGTTCAAACAGTGATGCTGAATAATTATTAAAAGAGGAAGATAGTTTATGGATGAAGAACATTTAAGAACGCTTATTCGAACTATCATTAAGGAAACTCTTAATCCAAACCTAGTTCCAATTGGTGTTTCAAATCACCATGTTCACTTAACGGAAGAAGACTTTCAAAAGTTATTCCCTGGTCAAAAGATTGAGATGCTTAAAAAGTTACGGCAACATGCCGACTTTGCTGCAAAACAAACGGTAGACCTAATTGGACCTAAGGGAACGATTAAGAATGTCCGGTTGATGGGACCATATCGTTCACACTCTCAAGTAGAAATTGCACGTTCTGAGAACTTTACTCTTGGAATTAATGCCCCTATTAGAATGTCTGGCGACCTTGATGGTACTCCTTCAATTAAAGTACGTTCCCCATATGCGGAAATTGAAATCCAAGGAGTAATTGTTGCCAAGCGGCATATTCACATGAGCCTTGAGGATGCTAAACGATTTGGTGTTAAGCTTGGTGATTCAATGCAGGTTGAAGTTGATGGTGATGGCGGACGTAAAACAATCTTTGATGATGTTGTTGCGCGGCCACGTGAAGACTTTGTTCTTGAAATGCATATTGATACTGATGAAGCCAATGCGGCTAACGTTGGACTAGGTAATAATTCTTACGGAAAAGTTATTATTAAAAAGAAAAATTAACTTTTTAGAAGATATGAGGGGGTGAATAAATGGATAGCCTATTACAACAGGTTATGCAACGATTAGAGGAACGGAAGCATACGAGGACAGAAGTTTCCTTTAATCAGCAAGTTGCCCCACCTAGTGAACAGATTTTCTTACGAAACGGTAAGGTTATTCTTAGAAATATTTCAATTAGCCTAGTAAAGGATTTGTATTCAATGGATAAGACTAATGCCTGGGTTAACTGGGTATTAGAAGGAATTAGCTATGATGTTAAATTTTATTTCTTAATTAATGAGCAGATGGTTAATTTTATTCCGCGAATGATGATTTTGGACTGGCCAATCCTCTTTGTTGTTAATAACGAATCGCCAGTGATTGCCAGTCATAATCGAATTATTACAAGAGGAGAAATAGCTGCTAAACCAGATAAGTCAATTCTTGTCAGATATCAAAAGCAGTTCATTACTGATGAAGCGGTTGATATTTGTAACTATAAAAAAATAAAAATTAAGATTAGGACTGAAGAAAATTGTATATGGCGAGAGTAGTAGGCAGTGTTGTTGCGACCCAAAAAGATCCATCATTAGTTGGAAAAAAGCTAATGATTGTTCAACAAATTAATTCAGATCAGCAGCCAATTAGGTTTGAACAGGTTGCGGCAGATACAGTGAATGCCGGTATCGGTGACAATGTGTTGATTGTACGAGGAGCTGGTGCAAGGCGTGCGGATAAAGAACGTGATGAGAACCAGACTAGGGATGTAAATGATTGTACGATTGTCGGAATAATTGATCGTTTTGATAAGTAGAATGCATTGGAGGAATTGAAATGGCTATTTACACAAAAGGTGGTGACAAGGGAGAAACAAGCTTATTTGATGGTACACGGGTACCTAAAGATTCTTTAAGGGTTGAAACTTATGGTACTTTTGACGAATTAAACGCCAATATTAGTTTGGCGGATAAATTTTGTGAAAGTAATCGTAATAAAAAACTTTTACAAGAAGTTGAATATAAGATGTTTTTCCTTCAAGGTGAGATAGCTACCGAGAAGAGACAATATTTTACTGACAAAAGTAAAATTATCACGGATGAGGATACCCGTCGATTAGAAAAAGTGATTGATGAGTATACAGCTAAGTTGCCACCAGTTCATAGCTTTATCTTACCGGGGTCGAGTACTGCTGGTGCACAACTCCATGTTTGCCGGACAATTTGTCGTCGGGCAGAAAGACTATTTGTCAGATTATCAAAAGATGTTAAGTTTCGTCCAGAGCTAGAGCGATATGTAAATCGGTTATCTGATTTTCTCTATATTGTGGCTCGTGATGAGGACTACGAAGATTTATTAAATACTGTTACTGATGATGTGATTAAAATCTATCAACGTTACCAGGAAAAGAAGGGCGTGCGTTAAAAATGAATGAGGAGCAAATTAGTAAGATTGTTGAAAGCGTAATCAACAGCAATAATTCTAAGAACCTATTTGATCGTCATAAGATGGAAAAGGTAATTGATGCAGCTGTTGCTCGTGCTAATGAGCTTGGTGTTGGTGTAACAATTGCAATTATGAAGGCTGATCAAGTACTTCAAATGAGCTACCATATGCCAAATGCTAACTTAGTAAGTTGTACTCTTGCACCAAAGAAAGCATGGTCTGCACTTGCAATGAAGGAACCAACAAAGGATATTAGTAAAGATATTCAACCAGGTGCTGGATTATACCAAATGGAAACAATGCTTGACGGTCGTTTGGCATCATTTGCCGGTGGTATTCCATTGAAGATTAATGGCGAAATTATCGGTTCAATTGGTGTTAGTGGTGGATTGGTTGAAGAAGATCAATCAATCTGTGAAGCAGCCGTTGCAGAATTCTTGAAGGAGAGTAAGTAGATATGCAGATTAATGATATTGAAAGTGCTGTTCGTAAGATTCTTGCAGAAGAACTAGATAATGCTAACTCTTCTTCTGCTAGTGCGGCAGTTACTAAAGATGATGGTCATCGCGGTATTTTTACAAATGTTAATGATGCGATTGCTGCCGCAAAGGCTGCTCAAGAAGTATACCGGGATAAGCCAATTGCAGTTCGTCAACAAGTAATCGATGCAATTAAGGAAGGATTCCGTCCGTACATCGAAAAGATGGCTAAAGATATTAAAGAAGAAACTGGAATGGGAACAGTGGAAGCAAAGATTGCTAAATTACACAATGCTTTGTATAACACTCCCGGTCCTGAAATTCTTGAACCAGTTGTTGAAAACGGCGATGGCGGAATGGTAATGTATGAACGTTTACCATATGGTGTTATCGGTGCGGTTGGTCCAAGTACTAACCCATCTGAAACGGTAATTGCTAATGCGATTATGATGCTTGCCGGTGGAAACACTCTTTACTTTGGTGCCCACCCTGGTGCTAAGAATATTACTCGTTGGACAATCGAAAAGATGAATGATTTCATTGCTGATGCTACAGGCCTTCATAACCTAGTAGTAAGCATTGAAACGCCAACAATCGAATCTGTTCAACAGATGATGAAGCACCCAGACATTGCAATGCTCGCCGTAACTGGTGGCCCGGCTGTTGTTCACCAAGCAATGACTAGTGGAAAGAAAGCCGTTGGTGCTGGTCCTGGTAACCCACCTGCAATGGTTGACGCAACTGCTGATATTGATCTTGCTGCTCATAATATTATTGCATCTGCATCATTTGATAATGATATTTTATGTACCGCTGAAAAGGAAGTTGTTGCAGAAAGTAGCATTAAAGATGAATTAATCCGAAAGATGCAAGATGAAGGGGCCTTTGTTGTAACACGTGAACAAGCTGATAAGTTAGCTGACATGTGTATTCAAGAGAATGGGACTCCTGATCGTAAGTTTGTTGGTAAAGATGCAACTTATATTATGGATCAAGCTAACATTCCATACACTGGTCACCCTGTTGAGATTATTTGTGAATTACCTAAGGATCACCCATTGGTAATGACTGAAATGTTAATGCCAATTCTTCCAGTTGTCTCCTGCCCAACATTTGATGATGTTTTGAAGACTGCTGTTGAAGTAGAACAAGGAAACCACCATACTGCTACTATCCATTCTAATAATTTGAAGCATATTAATAATGCTGCTCACAGAATGCAATGTTCAATCTTTGTTGTTAATGGTCCATCCTATGTTGGAACAGGGGTTGCTGATAACGGAGCTCATTCAGGTGCTTCAGCATTAACAATTGCTACGCCAACTGGTGAAGGAACATGTACTGCAAGAACCTTTACTCGTCGAGTTCGTTTGAATTCACCGCAAGGATTCTCAGTACGAAATTGGTACTAATGGGAGGCATAACGCCGATGGAAAAATTTAGTATGCCAACCCGAATTTATTCGGGAACAGATAGTTTGAAGGAACTAGAAACTCTTCATAATGAGCGAATTTTACTAGTTTGTGACTCATTCTTGCCAGGCAGTGACACATTAAAGGAAATTGAAAGCCATATTAATGATAGCAATAAATGCGAGATTTTTTCTGATGTTGTCCCTGATCCACCTCTAGACAAGATTATGGAAGGTGTCCAACAATTCTTAAAGTTGAAGCCAACAATTGTAATCGGTATTGGTGGCGGTTCTGCAATGGATACTGGTAAGGGAATTCGTTTCTTTGGTGAAAAGCTCGGCAAATGCAAGATTAATGAATATATTGCTATTCCAACCACGAGTGGTACTGGGTCAGAAGTTACGAATACTGCAGTTATCTCTGATACAAAGGAACACCGCAAGATTCCAATCCTTGAAGATTACCTAACACCAGACTGTGCATTACTTGACCCTAAGTTGGTCATGACAGCACCAAAGAGTGTTACAGCTTATTCAGGAATGGACGTTTTGACCCATGCTCTTGAATCCTTAGTTGCAAAGGATGCTAACCTATTTACAGTTGCTTTGTCTGAAGAAGCTATCGATGCAGTAACTAAGTACCTAGTTGAATGTTATCGCCATGGTGATAATGTTGATGCCCGAAAGATTGTTCACGAAGCATCAAACATTGCTGGAACAGCCTTCAACATTGCTGGCCTTGGAATTTGCCACTCAATTGCTCACCAATTAGGTGCTAATTTCCACGTTCCTCATGGTTTGGCCAATACGATGCTATTACCATATGTTGTTGCATATAATGCTGAACATTGTGAAGAAGCTTTGCATAAATTTGCAGTTGCTGCAAAGAAGGCAGGAATTGCCGCTCCTGGTGTCGGTGATAGATTAGCTGTTAAGCGTTTGATTGCAAAAATTCGTGAAATGGCACGCCAAATGAATTGTCCAATGACACTTCAAGCATTTGGCGTTGATCCTGCTAAGGCGGAAGCTGCTGTTGATACAGTAGTTGCTAATGCCAAAAAGGATGCTACATTCCCTGGTAATCCGGTTGTTCCTTCAGACGATGATTTGAAGATGGTTTACGAAGCAATAATTCGTTAATTTAGTTTATTTGGAGTGATTAGATGTCTAAAAAAATACTTGCGATTAATTCTGGTAGTTCATCAATAAAGTTTAAGCTTTACTTAATGCCAGAAGAAAAACTATTAATTAGTGGCTCTGCAGAGAATCTTGGTTCCTCAACAAGTCAATTATCATATAAGACTGATAAAACAGGAGAAACTAGACAACTTCCCTTAAAGAATCATTCAGAAGCAATTGATCATATTATTGATATTTTAATGTCAAGTGGGGTTGTTCAAGATAAGTCTGAAATTTATGGTGTTGGCCACCGAATTTCTCATGGTGGAAGTTACTATACCCACGCGGTAGCTGTCACTCCAGAAGTAGAAAAGCGAATTGACGAATTAAAAGTTTTGTCACCTCTGCATAATCCAAACGGGTTAGCAGGAATAAAGGCTTTTGAAAAGTTCCTTCCAGATGCAAAGGAAGTTGTTACGTTTGATAATTCGTTCCACCACACTATCCCGAAAAAGGCTTATATGTATGCTTTGCCATATGAGTTTTATGAAAAATATCAAATTCGGCGCTACGGATTTCATGCTCCCTCTCATCAATACGTTTCTGAAAAAGCACGTGAATTATTTGGTAAGGAAAAGACTCGTCGCATGATTACGTGCCACTTAGGAAATGGATCCAGCATTTCTGCAATCTTAGACGGAAAGTCAGTTAATTCTTCAATGGGCTTTACCCCGTTAGCAGGTGTTGTAATGGGAACCCGTTGTGGGGATATTGACCCAGAAATAATTCCATTCTTAGAAGAAAAGCTTAATATCGATTCGCATGAAATACGGCGGATAATGAATGAAGATTCTGGACTTAAAGGTTTGTCTGGTATTTCAAATGATGAACGGGAAATTGAAAGTGCAGCTAAAAATGGTAATGAGCGTGCTCAATTAGCGTTAGATGTGTTTGTTCACTCAATCCAACAATATATCGGCGCTTACACAACCGACTTGGATGGGTTAGATACCTTAGTATTTACAGCGGGTATTGGTGAACATGCTGCTTATATTCGAAGTCAAATCTGTAAGAATCTTGATTATTTAGGAGTCAAGATTGATGAAGAGAAGAATAAGAATAATGAACTCAGCATCGAAGCGCCAGATAGCAAGGTAAAAGTAGCCGTTATACCAACGAACGAAGAAATCATTATCGCTCGTGATGTGATGAAGGTAACTCAACAGTAAAGTGGGGATGGTGTTATGGCTAGACAAGATATCCAGCGAACGATTCAAGAGTATGTTCCAGGTAAACAGGTAACATTAGCGCATATTGTTGCTAATCCTACGCCAGATATTTATGAAAAATTAGGAATACAAACGCCTAAAAATGCACTTGGTATTTTGACAATAACGCCAAGTGAAGCCTCAATTATTGCTGGAGATATCGCTACTAAATCGAGCAATGTAACTTTAGGATTTATTGATCGATTTAGCGGATCGGTTGTAATTGTGGGAGAAGTTTCTGAAGTCGAGTCAGCGCTTCGCCACGTTGTCGATAAATTACATGCATTACTAGGATTTGATGTTCCTGAAATTACACGAACATAATTTAGAAGTGCATTCATTCTGTAAGTTAACATGAATGGGTGCACTTCTTTAGAAAGGAGGGGCATGTACTATGGCGAACCATCAGCGAATATTATCATTTGAACATGGCTTTAATTTTCGAGACCTTGGTGGATATGAAACTAATGAAGGTCATAAGTTAAAGTGGAATAACATCCTTCGCTCTGCACATCTCTCCTATTTTAATCAAACTGAACAGCGAAAACTTTACGGATATGGTATTAGAACAGTCATTGACTTCAGGTCAACATCCGAGGTTGCCTTATATCCAGACCAATTAACATCGCTAATGAATTATATTCGGATACCAGTGTTTGATAATGATCTTACTGAAAGTAATATTAGTATTAATGAGGCACGAAAAAACTTTTCTCAAGATCCACAAGCAGGATTTAATCGAATGATGAAGGTGTATCACCAATTTGTCACGGATGAACAGGCACAAGAAGCGTTTCATACTTTTATAAAAAAGTTATGCCTTCATTCTGCACAAGGAGGAGTTCTATTTCATTGCTCAGCTGGTAAAGATCGTACTGGGCTAGCGGCGATTTATCTTTTAAATGCCTTACAGGTGCCGGAAAATGTTATTTATCAAGATTATATGCTGACAAATCAAGCATCCGTCAAGCGAGTAAAAGAGCGTCTTCAGTATGCTGTGAAAAATAATTTAGGAGAGAATTATTTACGGTCAATCTATGATTTATCAACGGCAAACCAGTGTTACTACAACCAGGTGCATTCTATTATTGATGATAAATATGGTGGAATGCAGAACTACATCAGAAATGTACTGCAAATTAGTGATTCAATGATTGAACAACTAAAGTACTTATATTTGGAAAAATAGTTGGAGCTGTTTAGATATTTGATTAGGGTGGGCAAAAGCTTGATTTTATGGTTAAGCTTTTGCCCATCTTACGATATTATTAAAATAAGTAAAGCGGTAACAATTATTCCTAGCTTTACTTATACATAATTAATTTTAGGTGATAGTGATGACAACTCTTCTTTTAATCCGTCATGGTGAGACCTACGCGAACCGGTTGAATTATATTCAGGGAACATTAAATGATCAGCTTGCAACTTTAACAGAACTTGGAATTATGGAGGCAAAGAATTATCAAAAACTTTTGAAGGATGCCCAGATTGACCTTGTTTACACGAGTCCACTGAAAAGGGCATTAGTAACGAGTAAGATTATTTGTAAGAATAGTAATATCCAAGTACGAATAGACTCACGTTTAAGGGAAATTTCATATGGAAAATGGAATGGAACTGCAATTAATGAATTAAAGAGTCAATATGCAACATATTTTGATTCGGAAACTAATGATGTCTATCCCCATTCAATTGAAATAAACCAGGGTGAAAATTTTGATCATGCACGAAAAAGAGTATGGGCATTTGTTACTGAAATTTCAAAAAAATACCCCAACCAAACAATTTTAATTGTTACCCATGGCTGGGTGATAAAAAATATTATTGCTTTATGTTTAAAAACTGCGGACGGCACTGCTTTTAAAAATCCACAAAATTTGAGCATTAGTAAAGTTCAAGTTGATTCAATCACAGGAAAACAACGAGTATGCTATTATAACCGTCCAATTAAGGGAATTGGTAAATTATGAATTTAGTAGCCATTCTAATGATTTTTATCGGGTTAAATATTGATACTTTTATTGCGTTGTTATTTATTCTTAGAAACTATAATTATCGGTTACCTATTATCGCTTTTGGAATGTCAACAATCGTACTGTGGATTTTAGGAGTCATTTTAGGAAAGAGTTTAGCATTGCTTTTTCCTAATTGGATTACGGGATTTATGGGAATTATATTGATTTTCTTAGCAATATTTGGTCAGAATGATGATAACAAAAGTGTTAATACTAACTTTATGTCGCTCTTTTTATTTTGCTTAAGCCTTGGAGGTGACAACTTAGCCGTTTATATTCCATGGGTAGTAAATTTAACATGGCTTGAAATAGTCTATATTGGTATTATTTTTGTTGCCTGTTCGGTTGTCCTTATTTTATTAGGGAAGGGAATAATATCAGTCAGCCCAATAGCAAAATTACTAGAAAAATATGGCAATTATGGTAGTAAAGTTGTATATGTTTTGGCTGGATTATATATAATATGGAGCAGTCATTTAATAAACCACTTATGGGCATTGTTTAACTGAGTTCAGTAAGCAGTTTGTCAATATTAATGTTTTTGACAGCAGAGATTGGAATAACTTTTTTAACACCAGCACTTAGTAATAACTTTTTTGAATACTCGATGTCGGCAGGGTCATCTACCAAATCAATTTTAGTGATGACACCAATAGTGGGTTTAGTAAACATTGAGCAAAATCCAGCTGGAAATACAAGTCGTTTATCAATGGCACTTTGTAATAAGACTACAATATCGGCGTCCATTGAGGTTACCCGGAGCGTGCTCATCATATTATGGTGTTCCATATATTCACCAGGTGTATCGATAATGTTTGATGAAAATTCAATTGCTTGTGTCTTATTGTATTTAATCTGCTGGTGTTCTAGACGCTGAGTAAGGGTTGTCTTTCCGCAAGCGATCGCACCGATAAACATAGTTCTTTTCATGATTACTGCCTCCGAATTTTACAAAATTGTACTATTTACTTGTATTATAATAAAAGCGGTTACACATGACCATGGGTATTAAATAATTTAAGCGAGGAATTAAAATGTTAACAGCACACGTAGTTTATGCCACAATGACTGGCAATAATGAAGAAGTTGCCAATATTGTTTGTGATAGTTTGACAAATTTGAATGTAAAGGTGACTGAGTCAGAAATTTCACAGACAGATGTTACCGAATTTGCTAAGGCGGATATTCTAGTGGTATGTGCATACACTTATGATGAAGGTGCCATGCCAGAAGAAGGCCTTGACTTTTATGACGATCTTCAGGAAATGGACTTAACTGGAAAAGTCTATGGGGTAGCGGGCTCTGGTGACAGGTTTTATGGCGAGTACTTTAATGTAACAGTGGACCGTTTTGACGAGGCGTTTAAAAAGGCAGGTGCGACTACTGGCGCTGCTAAAGTAAAAATTGATTTGGAACCCTATGAAGAAGATATAGAGCACTTAAATGAGTTTGCGAAAGGATTAGTAGAAACAGCTTCTAAGTAAGAAGTTTGAAAGGATGATCGCAATGGCAAAAGTTGGTGTATTAATTGGTAGCTTAAGTAAGAATTCATATAGTAGAAAAGTAGCTGATTATTTTACGAATCTGCCAAGTAATCTTGAATTTGTGGAACTGAATTATACGATATTGCCATTTTATAATCCAGACTTAGAAAAGAATAATCCACCAATTGAATGGCAGGCTTTTAGAAAGGCAACTGATAGTGTTGATGCACTGTTAATTGTGACGCAAGAGTATAACTATTCAATTCCTGGTGGGTTGAAAAATGCGTTAGATGTTTTATCTGTGCCATCACCTAATCAGCATCTGATGGGGAAACCAGTGTTGGCAATAACAGATTCTGCCGGTGAAAAAGGTGGAATAATTGCTAATGCGCATATTCATCAAGTATTACGTTATTTGGGGATGCGGGTAATGAATTGTACAATTGCGATTGGTAATGTACAATCTGTCTTCAAAAATGGCGAAAACCATGATGCAAATTTGGCAAAACGTTTAATTCAAGACGTAAAAGACTTTGAGAGTTTTATTAACGAAAGTCAGCTTCCACATCAAGCCTGTATCGATATGGGACATGAATTTAGTTATTCTCCTAATGAGTTAGCGTTGCTGGATGATAATGGTGATAAAATTGCTAAGATTATTCTAAATAATGTCGATGAAAAGACAGTAGTCATAGAAGAAGTTAAGGTTAATCAAAATTATCGGGGTCAGGGATTAGCTAACAAAATAATGACAACTCTGATGTGGCTTGTCGAAGGGGCTGATCGGCAGGTAAAGGCCAATTGTCCGTTTGCAAAAAGCTATTTAAAGGCACATCCACAGTTTCAAAATATTTTTCTAAATTAAAAGAGAAATTACGCTTCAGATTTTTTCTGAGTGTAATTTCTCTTTTTGTATACTTCTAGCGAAAAACATCTTTACTATTGCGGTAAAGAACATCCTCATTATTTTCTAAGTAATTGGCATAGCGTGCGGTGGCAAAGAAATAATCGGATAGGCGATTAATAAATGTTAGGACGTCTTGATTGATTTCTTCTTCCTGCATCAGGAGGACAATTCGACGTTCAGTACGACGGGTAATTGAGCGCGCAACATGAAGAGCAGATGCAACCGGACTACCACCGGGAAGGATGAACTTCTTAACCGTAGGGACTTTTGCTGTATAATCATCAATCTTTTTTTCGAGCCAGTTAGTTGGTTTTTCTTGATTAAATATAAATGAATGTCGCTCTTCATCTTTGGGGGTTGCTAAGTCGTGACCGCAGTCAAAAAGTAATTGTTGAATTTCTTCTAATTCGGGAGAAAGGTCTTTTGTTTGCGGAGATAACAATGATCTTACGTAGCCAACCCATGAATTAAGTTCGTCAACTTCCCCATAGGCTTCAACACGTGGGGCGCTTTTGTATAGGATTTGTTTACCGACAATTCGTGTTTGCCCTTTATCACCGGTCTTTGTATAGATTTTCATAGATTACATTCCTTTCATTATTTTGTTCTCATTTTACTATTTACTGTTATTTTTGTAAGCGCTTTTAATATATGCCACTAAATAGTGCTAAAACAAATTAAATCAATCAAAAAAGTAATGCTATTAGTTACAAAAACTAACGTAATTATTTTTAATTGCAAAAACATACTAATAATTTTGCAAGAAAAGACAAAAAACAGAACTACAAAAAACTTATATTTATTTTTTCTTAACTTGTTCAATTATGAATAATCTTTATTTGTCATATGTGTTGTTAAGTATTGAACTTGAATGGTGAACATCGTAATCTAATAGGCGAAAGTTAAGGAAACGCTTACTTTAAGAGATCGGCGGTGGTATCGTGAGTAAAATTCATCATGGCGGAAATGTTGAAGAGATTGCAGAAACCCTGGGGATACCAGTTGAGGATGTAAAGGATTTTAGTGCAAATATAAATCCACTAGGTTTTCCTTCTGACTTGTGGAACGTATTAGTGCAGTCGTTTGCCAATATTGAGGTATATCCTAATCCCAATTATCCTGAACTGAAAAAAGCTATTGCAGCGCACCTTAATGTAGATTCGAATGATGTATTTGTTGGTAATGGTGCGACGGAAATTTTAGATGAAACAATTAGGGCAGAGAAGGCAACGGATGCACTGATTTTAGCGCCAACATTTGGTGAATACGAGCGGTTGCTTAAAAGAATTGGGGTAAATATTCATCATTATTATTTGCAAGAAGCAGCAAATTTTGCAGTGGATATTGATGGCATGGTGAATCTATTAAAGCAACATCATGAGATAACCATTATTTGCTTAACCACTCCCAATAATCCAACAGGACAACTAATTCCTCTAAAGGATTTACGAAAACTCACTGACTTTTGTAATCAGCATCATCGGTTATTAATACTAGATGAATCGTTTATTGATTTGACAGTGGGTAACCAGCCTAGTTTTATTAGTGAATTAACTAACAAAGATCGAGTTTACGTTGTTCGAGCAGCCACCAAATTTTTTGCAATTCCCGGTTTGAGATTAGGGTATGGCATTACCAAAAATGACAAGCTTAAAACGTTATTAAAAACTCAAGAAAATACATGGTCGGTTAACGGAATTGCCGATGTATTTGGTCAAAATATGTTTAGCGCCAAAAAATATATTAAATTAACTCAGCAGTGGCTTGATGTTCAACAACCCGCTTTATATACGGCATTGAAAAATATTTCAGCAATTACAGTTTTTCCTAGTGTTACTAATTTCTTCCTATTCAGAAGTTCTGATCCTGATTTGCGGGCTAAGTTGATAAAACAACACATATTGATTCGTCAATGTGATGATTACGAGGGGTTGGGTCCTCAATACTACCGAATTGCGGTTAAAGGTCCACAAGATAACGTTTTGTTAGTAAATACACTGAAAAAGGTTCTAAGGTGTGATAGACAATGAAGAAGATTTTGATTGCAGGTGTAACGAGTGGTTCAGGGAAAACGACTGTTACTCTTGGAATCTTAAAAGCGCTTAATGAACAATATAGGATTCAGTCATATAAAGTTGGTCCAGATTACGTTGATACTAAATTTCATACGAGGATAACCAAACGACCTGCAAGAAACCTTGATAACTATCTAGTGCCTGACTCAGCAACCTTAAAATATTTATTTACCAAGGATACGGATGAAATTGATTTAGGAATTGTTGAGGGAGTAATGGGATTGTATGACGGCCTTGGAACGGACAAAGATGCCTATTCAACAGCAAGCGTTGCTAAGCAGTTAAATATTCCGGTAGTGCTAGTAATTAATGCTCGGGCAACATCGACGTCTGCGGCAGCAATTTTAAAAGGGTTTATTGATTTTGATCCTGGTGTTCAGATAAAAGGAGTCATTATTAATAACGTAATGAGTCAAAATCATTATGAATTGATTGCAGGTGCTATTCGTCGGTACTTAAAACTGCCGGTTCTTGGCTATCTGCCACATGATTCAACCGTGAGTTTACCCTCGCGACAATTAGGGTTAGTACCAGATGATGAACTACCAAATATTGACAAAAAGATTGCACTAATAGCAAAAGAAGTTAAGCAACACGTTGACCTGCAGCAATTTGTGAAAATCGCTAGTCCGGTTATTAAAACAGTAAAAGATCCTTTTTCTGGTTTGCAGGTCAGACTGAAATTAGGAATAGCTAAAGATAAAGCGTTTAGTTTTTACTATGCAGATAATCTGAATTTACTAGAGAAAATAGGAGTTGAGCTAGTTCCATTTAGCCCGCTTGTGGATCAGAAATTGCCCGATGTTGATGCTTTATATATTGGAGGCGGTTATCCAGAGGAATTTGCATCCCAGTTAGCTGCTAATACATTAATGAAGAAAGCAATTCAGAAATTTTCACAAGCTGGTAAGCCAATTTATGCAGAGTGTGGGGGATTAATGTATTTGGGTAAAACATTGGAAGAGAAGGGGACTTCTTATCCAATGGTAGGAATTTTTGATGGGAGGAGTCAAATGACGCCACAATTAAAAAAGTTTGGTTACTGTGTTGCATATCCACAAGAGAATTGTCTATTAGGAGCAACAAAGCAAAAAATTATTGGTCATGAATTTCACCACTCAGTATTTACCCCACTAAATGAACAGCTAAAGCCAGTTCTAAAAATGAAAAAGATTCGTGACAATGAAGTGGTTGATACATGGAATGGGGGCTATCAAAAACAAAAAACATTTGCTAGCTATCTTCATGTCCACTTTTATCAAAGCAAATCATTGTTTACCCGGTTCTTAAAGAATTTAGGAGCTGATATGCAATGAATATCGTAATAATGGTAATGTTTGCCTTTATCCTTGATCTTTTACTTGGAGACCCACATTCTTGGCCTCATCCAATAAAGATAATAGGTAAGTTGATAGCATTTCTAACCAAACAATTTAATAAATCAAGCTACGCTAATAGTAAACGGAAGTATTTGGGAATACTGACATGGCTAATCACAGTCGGCGGGACAGGTTTAATTACGTACATAGTAATGCGAGTAGCAATGATTAATTACTATCTTTATATGGCTGTTGGAACTTATTTAAGTTATACCTGTTTATCAGCGCGGCAATTAGCGATTGAAGCTGAAAAGATAATGAAAAGTCTTAAACAAAATAATCTCAAAAAAGCGCGCTATCAAGTGGGGATGATTGTTGGCCGGGATACAGACAATTTGAGTGCTGAAGAGGTAACTAAGGCAACCATAGAAACTGTTGCAGAAAATACAAGTGATGGTGTTGTTGCACCGTTATTATTTCTAGTTATTGGTGGACCGGTTCTTGGATTGATGTATAAGGCAGTTAATACACTGGATTCAATGATTGGATATCGAAATGAAAAGTATCGAGCTTTTGGTGAATTTTCCGCTAGAGTTGATGATGTTGCTAATTATATTCCTGCTCGGTTAACATGGTTGTTTTTAATCATTAGCAGTTGGCTGTTACGTGATGATACTAGGGAGGCCATTGCAGTTGGTAGGAGAGATTGTAAAAAGCATTTAAGCCCTAATAGTGCATTTAGTGAAGCAGTGGTTGCTGGAGCGCTCCATCTCCAATTAGGTGGGCCCCATTATTATTTTGGTGAATTAGTGCAAAAACCATATATTGGTAATGATCGTTTAGTAATTGCGGCTAACTGGCATTTAAAGCGAACAATCACAATGCTATATATGGCATCGGCACTTAGCTTCGGATGTTTTGAATTCATTAGATTATTAATTGTTTGGAAGTGAGTAGGATGGAAAAAGAAAACTATATAACAATTCCACACCAAATAACGGATAAGAGTTTTCAAATTATTCAAGAAGAGATTGGGAAGATCGCTCCTAACTATAAATTTGAAAATCCGTTACAAGAGGCAGTGATTAAACGTGCAATTCATACGACAGCTGATTTTGACTACTTACAAAATCTAAAATTTACCCATAATGTATTGGAAAAAATGAAGGATGTCCTAATGAATCATGGCGTTATTTATACTGACACTACGATGGCATTATCGGGGATAAATAAGCGGCGACTAAATAAACTTGGCGTTGATTATCATTGTTTAATTCGTGATCCGCAAGTTATTGAAATGGCACAAAAAAAGGGGATTACGCGCTCAATGGCAGCGGTTGAAGTTGCTGCTAAGGATTCTCGCCAGAAAATTTTTATTATCGGTAATGCACCAACTGCCCTTTGCAAAATTATTGAGATGGTAAATGATAATCAATTACAAACTGCAGCAGTTATAGGTGTTCCAGTTGGCTTTGTAGAGGCTGCAGAAAGTAAGCAAGCGTTATATGAATCAGATATTCCCGCAATTGCTGCTCTTGGTCGGAAAGGTGGCAGTAACCTGGCGGCAGCCTTGATCAATGCAGTGATGTATAACATGGATATTAAAAAGTTAGGTGATGAATATGGCCGTCACACCAAACAATAACTCTGAAGATAATTTTGTCTATTACAATGGTCGAAAGTTACGCAAGGGTTTTACTACGGGAACAACTGCGACCGCCGCAACTGTTGCAGCAATAAGAACGTTATTAAACCAAGAAACACAAGAAACGGTAACAGTTCATGCGGCTAATGGTAAGACAGCAATATTTGATGTTGAGCAAACCGATTTTGATACTCGTCAAGCTAGTTGTGCGATAAAAAAAGATGGTGGTGATGATCAAGATGCAACGGATGGGGCATTGATTTTTGCAACTGTAAAAATGCGGGATGATAATGAAATTCATCTTGATGGTGGTAAGGGTGTTGGTAGAGTCACTAAAGAGGGACTTGCTAATAAACCGGGAATGGCGGCAATTAATCCAACCCCACGACGGGTAATTACAGAAGCAGCCCGAGATGAATTAGGAGAGAAACGAGGAGTTAATATTGTTATCTCGGTTCCAGAAGGTGAGCGAATTGCTAAGCTGACTTATAATCCGCGGTTAGGGATCGTCGGTGGAATATCGATCCTAGGGACAAGTGGTGTTGTTACGCCAATGTCGGAATCAAGCTGGAAGCATTCGATTTCAATTGAGATGAATATTCATCGAAAGCGTGGGGATAACACCCTTGTCCTTGTTCCCGGAAATTACGGGGAGGACTTTGCTAAAGAGAAACTTGGGATACCAAATGCAAAAATCGTTCAAATGAGCAATTTTGTTGGTTATGTTCTCCATGAAACCCAGCGCTTAGGATTTACCAAGGTTCTAATTGTTGGTGACCTAGGTAAGATGATTAAAGTTGCTGGTGGCATTTTTTCTACCCATAGTAAAGATGCGGATGCCCGAGCTGAAATAATGGTTGCTAACCTTGCGCTGATGGGCGGCGTTTCAACCGACTTTTTACGCAAAATAAATCAATGCCTCACAACAATTTCAATGATTAAGTTAATTAATGAGGCCGGCTATCAAGCGGTGTATCAAATGATTGCTAATAAGATCAAACAACGGGCTGAAAAATTATTAGCTCACCGTAAACTACATGTAGAGATTGATGCAGTTATCTTTTCCCACGAAAGCGGCTTCTTAGCTGCAAGTAAACCACTACAAGAAATTAAAGGTGAGTGGCAATGATTACAGTATTAGGAATTGGTCCGGGTGATTCAAGGTACCAGCTTCAAGGGACACATGAATATCTTGAGCAGGCGGATGTTGTAATTGGGTCAAAGCGCCAGTTAACAATTTTTCCAGAGGTTGAAAGCAAACAAATGGAGCTGCCGCATTTATCTGAGTTAAAGCAATATTTACAAGCAAATTTGCAAAAGAACATTGTGTTGCTTGCCTCGGGTGATCCACTTTTATACGGCATTGGAACATGGATAACAGATCAAATTGATGAGCAAAAGATAAAAATAGTTCCAGGAATTAGTTCAATCCAGTATATGTTTCATCAACTGCAGTTATCAATGAATGACTGCTATTTAACTAGTAGTCACGGTCGAAAACCAGATTTTGACTTTTTACTTCAACATTCAAAGGTCGGCATGGTTACGGATAAAACACTTGGTCCCTATGAAATTGGTCAAGAAATCAAAAGAAGAGGACTTCAACGAAATATTTATGTTGGGGAAAAACTTAGCTATCCAGATGAAAAGATAACCAAGTACGATGAACAAACAATCGAAAATAGAGATTATGAAATGAACGTGGTGATTATTACTGATGCGTGATGATGAATTTTTAAGAAATAAGGTACCAATGACAAAGTCAGAAGTTCGGGCGATTAGCATTGATAAGCTTAATTTAATTGGTAAAAAGTCAATGTTAGATGTAGGAGCTGGAACCGGAAGCGTTAGTATCCAAGCTGCACATGAGTTTAACGGCTTAACAGTAACCGCAATTGAAATGAATCCAGACGGAATTGATATTATCAACCAAAATATTAATAAGTTTGCTTTAAAGAATATTCGGTTAATTAAAGGCACTGCACCAGAAGATATTCCTGAACAAAAATACGATGCAATTTTTGTTGGTGGTAGTGGATCACATTTAGATGAAATTATTAATTTTGCAAGTGACCATTTAAATGCGAATGGCACGATTGTATTGAATTTTATTTTGTTTGAAAACGCAATGCAAGTAGAGCAATTATTGCAAGAAAACGATTTTAAGAATATTGAAATGATCGAAGTTGGTGTTTTGCGTTGGCATAAATTAGGCAAGGGGCATTTCTTTAAGCCTAATAATCCAACCATTATCGTTAGTGCGCGTAAATAGAAAGGATGATTGAAATGGCAATTGTGAGTTTTGTAGGAGCAGGTCCTGGTGAAACAGATTTAATTACCTTGAAGGGTTATAAATTATTGTCGGATGCGGATGTGGTAATTTACGCAGGATCATTAATCAACAAGGAGTTATTGGATTATTGTAAAGCCGATGCTGAAAAATATGATAGCGCTAAGATGACTTTAGATGACATCGTTGATCGAATGGAACAATCAGTAAAAAATGATAAATCGGTTGTTCGTTTACAGACAGGTGATTTTTCAATTTATGGTTCTATTCGTGAACAAATTGAGGAAATGAAGAAACGTGGAATTGAATACCAATGTGTTCCAGGAGTTAGTTCATTCCTTGGGGCCGCTTCAAGTATGGGGGTGGAATATACTGTGCCAGAAGTTGCGCAAAGCGTCATTATTACAAGAATGGCAGGGCGGACACCGGTACCTGAAGGTGAATCACTCAAATCATTAGCACAACACCAAACATCAATGGTTATTTTTCTTTCTGTTCAAGGAATAAAGAAAGTGGTAAGCCAACTTGAAGAAGGCGGCTATCCAGAAGACACACCAGTAGCGGTTATTTATAAGGCAACATGGCCAGATGAAAAAGTAGTTCGCGGAACCTTAAAAGATATTGCCGAAAAAGTTCACAAAGCAGATATTCGGCGAACGGCGTTGATTATGGTTGGTAAATTCTTAGGCGATGAATATAACTATTCGCACCTTTATGATGCTGGATTCAGCACGATGTTCCGTAAAAAGAGTAAATAGTAATGAAAAGGTTTGTGATTATCGCGTTGACAGTAGGTGGCGCTAAGGTTGCTCGTTATTTAAAGAAACGTTTACAAGAACAGGAATGCCATGCTGATGTAGTTTTGTCGCAGCGATTGGCCCAAGATGATGAAAATTATTATCTTAAGGGGGAGTTTACGCGGACAATTCACCGCTTGTTTAAAGAATATGATTGCGTGATTTGCATAATGGCAACTGGGATTGTTGTACGATCATTAGCCAGTGTAATTGTGGATAAAACGGTAGATCCAGCAGTCATTGTTATGGACGAGAAGGCTACTAATGTAATTAGCCTACTATCGGGTCATGTTGGTGGTGCAAACGAGTGGACGAGACTGATAGCAAAATTAACTGGAGCAACACCAGTTATCACCACAGCAACGGATACAGAAAATGTTCAGGCACTTGATATCTTAGCTAAACGAGTTAACGGATGGTATCCAAACTTTAAGGAAAATACTAAAAAAATAAATTGCTTGTTAGCTGAGGGTAAAAAAGTTGAGCTATATTTGGAACCCTATTTACGACGTTATTTAAAGCGGCTTAATGGTTTTGAAATATTATCCGGAATAAAAGAACATCAAGAAGGCATACCACTGATTATTGTTTCTGATCGTTCTGGATTTATGAAAAGTAACGATGTTATCCATGTTATTCCACAGGTGAACGTATTAGGAATCGGTTGCCGTAAAAATGTAACTTATGAAATGATGCAACAAACATTTGCTGAATTTTGTACAGAGCATCAATTGTTATGGCAATCGTTCGCAAAGTTAGCGTCAATTGATGTGAAAAAACATGAGCCGGCAATTCAATATTTAGCACAAACGTTTAATATAACTGCTGAATTTTATTCGGCTTCAGAGTTACGACAAGTCAGCACCAATTATCCTGCATCAGCATTTGTGTTAAAGACTGTTGGTGTTGGCAATGTAGCCTGCGCGGCAGCGGATTATGCAAGTGGTGAACAAAATGTGACAAGAAGATATGCTAATCACGAAATAACAATGGCACTTAGTCGGTTACACGAAATTTAGGAGGAAATAAGATGCTATATGTAGTTGGATTAGGACCAGGATCAAAGGAATTAATGACAGAGGAAGCACGACAAGTAATTGAAAATACTCATACAATTGTTGGCTATGCGACCTATGTACGACTAATTGAAGACATGCTTGAGGGCAAAGAATTAGTGGTTACCGGTATGCGTGGTGAAATTGAACGGTGCAAAAAAGCACTTGATATTGCTGCAACCGGAAAGGATGTTGCGATTATTTCCAGTGGGGATGCTGGAATTTATGGAATGGCAGGGTTAGTCCTTGAATTAGCTGGTAAGATGGATACTCATATTGACGTTAAAGTAATTCCTGGAGTAACTGCTAGCATTGCAGCCGCAGCCCATTTAGGTGCGCCATTAATGAATGATTTTTGTCATATTAGTCTAAGTGATCTTATGACGCCGTGGGATGTGATTACAAAGCGGGTTGATGCAGCAGCTAAGGCAGATTTTGTAATATGTCTTTATAACCCGCGGAGTAAAGGGCGTCCCCACCACCTTCGTAAGGCATTAGACATCATTTTGAAATATAAGTCTCCAGATACTGTTGTCGGGATTGGAAAAGATGTTGCGCGTCCAAAAGAGATTGATAAGGTTACAACAATTAAAGACCTTGATGAAACTGAGATTAACATGACGTCAATTGTGATTGTTGGCAATAAGAATACTTATGTTGAAGATGGACGGATGATTACGCCACGAGGTTACACGTTATGATTCTTTTACTAGGTGGAACAACAGAAAGCCTAGAAGTTGCAGATAGATTAACTGCGCAAAAAAAGCCTTTTATATTGTCAGTTATTAGCGATTATGGTGCAGAGCTAGCCCATCAGCATTCAAAAAATGTCATTGAGACAACTTTTAGCGAAGAAAGCTTTGCTTGTTTTTGCCATGATAATCAAATTAGTTTTATTCTTGATGCTACTCATCCATTTGCACGAGTTATATCACAATTAGCAATTAAAGAAGCTGAAAAACTTCAGATTCCTTATTTACGTTATGAGCGTCAGAATATTTATGATAAGAACGCCGTATTAAAAATAGTTGATTCGCTAAATGAAGCATGTGAATACTTAAAAACACTTGAAGGAGTCGTTTATTTATCAACAGGGAGTAAGACAGCTCCAGACTATGCCGAAAATTTAGGTGTGAAACGGCTGCATATACGGGTATTACCAACAACTAAAGTAATGGATAAGCTAACAACTGTAGGCTTTATTGCTTCACAAATCGATGCAATTCAAGGACCTTTTTCGACGCCCTTGAATTATGAACTATTTAAACGAGCTCATGCAAAAGCAGTGGTGACAAAGGAAAGTGGCCGTCAAGGTGGAATTCAAGAGAAAATAACTGCGTGTGAACAATTAAGGATTCCATGTGTTATCATTCGACGCCCACAAATCAATTATCCAGCAGTAGTTGGTAACTTAGATGAATTAGTAAGTTACTTGGAGGAAAACGATGAATGGTAGAGTAAGTCTCCTTGGAGCAGGTCCCGGAAATCCGGAATTATTAACATTAATTGGAAAACGGCGATTAAATGAAGCTGATGTAGTGTTATATGATCGGCTAATTGACCCATCATTGTTGGCATTTACAAATGAAAAAGCAACCTTAATTGATGTAGGAAAGATGCCTTTACATCACAAGGTTAAGCAATCAAAGATTAATGAAATGCTAGTGAGTTATGCCCGGTCAGAAAAAAAGGTTGTTCGTTTAAAAGCTGGTGATCCGTATGTTTTTGGTCGTGGTGGCGAAGAAGCACAAATTCTAAAAAAAGAGGGAATTGATTTTGAAATTATTCCCGGGATTACTAGTGCGATTGCCGGTTTAGCAGCAGCAGGAATCCCAATTACTCATCGTGATTTTGCATCAAGCTTTCATGTCATAACTGGCCATCATAAAAAAGATGGACAACAACTTGATTGGAATAATATTGCTAGTCAGGAAGGAACGTTAGTCTTTTTGATGGGGATGGCGCAGCTTTCTAATATATGTCAGCAGTTAATTAAATACGGAAAAGATAAAAAAACGCCAGTTGCAATTATTCAGTGGGCAACACAATGGCGACAAAAGATGGTGATTGGTGACTTATCCAATATTGTAGAGTTAGTTAACAAAAAAGGATTATCGTCGCCAGCGTTAATTGTTGTAGGAAATGTTGTTAGATTGAGCGAACAGCTAAATGTAACGAGACCATTGAAGAAAGTTCATGTACTGGTACCTTATAGTCAACGTCAACGGCTATTTAATATGCTTGGAGATTTAGGAGCAACAGCTGATTTTTATCAACGAACAACAGTTAAATCAATACCTGTGAAATTACCAAATCTGGATTCTTATTCTGCAATTTTATTTGATGATTTTATAGCATATAAAAAGTTTGTCCAATTATTACTTGATTGTGGACAAGATTTACGAGCTTTAGTGGGAAAAAAGATTTTGGTAGGAAATGATAGTATCGCTAAGCAACTACATAATCAAGGCTTGTTAGTTGACGAAGTTATTACCGATAAGAAGTCAACGGGTCATTTACTGGAAATTGGTGGTCAATATCCAATGTATGAAGATACTGAGTTTTTGAGTCTTTATCATCGCCAACAAGTAAAATCGCTGCTGTTTGACCTTACAGAATTTAATGCTGTTATTTTTCCAAGTACGGTCAGTTTAATGGATTTTAAGTCAGCATTAAATCATAAACAAGTTGGGCAATTAAAAAATATAATTGCTTTTGCCATGGGGAAGTCAATCGGGGATATTGCAAAAAGAATGAACTTTAAAAAAGTAATTAATTGCCGACCGAATATTAACGCGACAATCGAACAGGTGAAGGAGGAATTCGCTGGTGACTAAAGCAGCAATATTGGCAGTAAGCTTTGGGACAACATTTCCGGAAACCCGAGAAAAGACAATCGGTGCTACTGAAGAGACAATAAAAGAAACTTTTCCTGCTTATGATGTTTATCGAGCATTTACATCAAAAATTGTCCGAAAAAGGATTCATGAAAAAGAAGGAACCACGGTTGATAGTATTGGTGAAGCGCTAGAAAGATTAAAGATGCACGGGTATGAAGAAGTTTATCTTCAATCTCTTCATATTATTCCAGGAATTGAGTATCAGTTAGTTCAAGATGCAGTAAAAAATTATTCTAAACAATTTAAACAACTGGTTGCGACCCCACCACTTCTTGAGAAATTTGAAGATTTTGAGCGGATGGTATCGTTCTTAAAGAAACAAAGTACCGATTTACCATCTGGTCAAGCGGTTCTATGGATGGGCCATGGGACTGCTCATAGTGCCTTTACAACGTATGCATGTTTAGACCATATGCTTGCAGGAACAAAAAGCTATGTTGGTGCGGTTGAAAGCTATCCAGGCATTAATGATGAGATTAAACGCTTAAAGCATGCACAAATTGAAAAAGTTTATATGCAGCCACTAATGATGGTAGCGGGTAATCATGCTCACAATGATATGGCCTCGGAACAACCGGATTCTTGGAAGACAATTTTGAATAGAAATGGGATAAATGGTCATCCTGTCTTAAAGGGACTGGGTGAATATAAAGAAATTCAAGAGATGTTTATTGATAAGTTAAGTAAGACTATTGAAAGGAGGGAAAACTAAATGGCAAGCTTTTTTGGCATAGGCGTTGGTCCTGGAGATAGTGAATTGCTTACTATAAAAGCAGTTAACGTAATTAAAAAATTAGACGTATTGTATGTGCCACAAGCGCATAAGGGTGGTAAGAGTGTGGCGGAAAAGATCGCAGCACCATACTTACCAAACACTTTGATAATAAAAAAACGCCACTTTCCAATGGTTAAAGATTGGAATATCAAAATAGAAAGTTGGCGTAAGATTGCGGATGAAATTAAAGATGACGTTCGAAATAGCCAAAACGTTGGCTTTCTAACATTAGGTGATCCATCTGTATATAGTACATTTAGTTATATTGCCGATATGTTAAAGCAAGATATTGATGTACAAACGATTGCTGGGATCTCGTCCTTTAGTCAGATTGCGGCAAGTTTATCAATTCCATTAATGCTAGATGAAGAATCGTTAGAAATTGTTCCGGCAACAGCAGATGAAGATAAATTAACTAAAGTAATTGAGTTAAACGATAACGTTATTATTATGAAAATTGCTACTAATTTCAAGCAAGTTTATCAGCTTTTACAGGAAAGAGGGTTATTAGAAAAGACAATTGTTGTTGAAAATGCATCAATGGCAACACAAAAAGTACGACGATTAGCTGATTATTCGCTTGGGGATAATTTACCTTACTTTACAACGGCACTACTAAAGAAAAAAGAGGGCTAATTATGGGAGTATTAAAAAAATATCGTAAATTTATCTTGTTTCTTACTGTTGGTTTTGTTTATACTCTTGCTTATCCAATGACTGCGCATGCGATGCATATTATGGAAGGGATGTTACCGCCTAAGTGGTGTATTTTCTGGTTCGTTGTATCTGCGCCATTCTTTATTTATGGATTATATCGGATGCATAAGATAGTTAATTCAGATGTGCCGAATGCAAAGGTTATGCTGGCACTTTGTGGGGCATTCGTGTTTGTCCTTTCATCATTAAAATTGCCATCAGTCACTGGCTCATGTTCACATCCGACAGGTGTTGGGTTAGGAACGGTTATGTTTGGCCCAGGGGTCATGTCTGTTCTTGGAGTTATTGTGCTATTATTTCAAGCTTTATTATTGGCTCATGGTGGATTAACTACCCTTGGAGCTAACGAATTCTCAATGACGATTGTCGGCCCAATTGTTGGTTACGCTGTTTGGAAATTATGTCGGGCGATGAAGGTTAATCGGTCTGTATCTTTATTTCTTTGTGCGATGTTTGCTGATTGGTCAACCTATGTCACAACTGCCTTTCAGTTAGCAATTGTCTTTCCTGACCCGAACGGTGGCGTTGGCGCCGCTCTTATAAAGTTCCTTGGAATTTATGCTGTAACTCAAATCCCATTGGCAATTGCTGAAGGATTATTAACGGTTATTGTTTACAACCTCGTAATCAGCAATGATTTATGGAAGGAGTCGGCATTACAATGAAAAAGCGAACGAGAACTAATATTATTTTACTGATCTGCGTTATTTTATTGGTTTTAAGTCCTTTCATCTTTGTTAAAGGTGAATATGGCGGTAGTGATGATCAAGGAACAGAGCAAATAAAAAAATATGATCCGGGCTATAAAGTATGGGCTCATCCGGTATGGACACCGCCATCGGGTGAAATAGAAAGCCTACTTTTTACTGTTCAAGGTTCTTTGGGAACTGGGCTTATTTGCTATTTTATTGGTGTTGCTCATGGTAAGAAAAAAGCTCACAGCAGTACAGAAAGTAAGAAAGATCAAGTTATAAATAAGTAATTGAAAAAGTGGTGACTATTTCATGTTGAGTATTGATAAATATGCTTATGAAAATCGAATTGTAAACTGGTCACCAAAATTTAAAGCCTTGCTATGGCTAGTAGGAATCATGCTTGCATTTCAGCCAATTCAATGGTTAAAAGTTATCGTCTTGGTGGCTGTTGTCGCTATTACAATTTACCTAACAAAAGTATCAGTTAAGCGCTACTTCAGCTGGTTTTATCCAATTATTCCGTTTGTGATTTTGAGTATTGTTGGAATTGTTGTAACAGCTTCTGTACATAAAACATCGTTGATTTGGCCTGTTAAGGTTGGCAGCGTTTATATTGGGATGGCAAAAGTAATGATGCCTAAGGCCGGCCGAATGGTACTTCAGTGTATGACGGCAATTGTTTGTACCTATTGGTTTGCGTTAACGACGCCGTTTATTCAGATTTTGCAGGTATTAAAAGCAGCTAGGTTTCCACGGGTAATGATTGAAGTCACGATGTTGATGTATCGATTTATATTCATTTTTATTGATGCATTTGAACAAATTCGTCAGGCACAAAAATTACGATTTGGTTATGACTCATTGAGCTTAATGATTCGTTCATCTGGCATTTTAGCAAAGATGCTTTTTGAACAGGTCATTATTAACTATGAAATGATGACAAAGGCACTAGATGCTAAATTGTATGATGGTGATTTTTACATTTAGGAGGATAAAATGATTGAATTGAAAAATCTTAGTTTTAGTTATGATGACAAAACTAAAATCCTCAATGGAATCTCATTGAAAATTGGTGCAGATGATCATAAAGTGATTGGTTTCATGGGTCATAATGGTGCCGGGAAATCGACATTTTTTCTCAATTTAGTAGGTGAATTAAAACCAACTGATGGTGAAATTTTGATTGATGGAAAGCCAGTAGTGTATTCCAAAAAGGGATTGCGACAGTTAAGACGAAAAATAGGAATTGTTTTTCAAAATTCCGACCAGCAAATTTTTTATTCGATTGTGAAGGATGATGTAGCTTTTGCCCTTCATAACTTAAAGCTTCCTCCAGCAGAAATAAACAGGCGGGTAGAGAAGGTGCTGAGCGAACTTGATATTTTACCGTTAAAAGATCGACCAATTCAGTATTTAAGCGGTGGACAGAAAAAACGGGTAGCAATTGCTGGAATAATGGTGATTGGTTCTGAGTGGATCCTGCTTGATGAACCAACATCAGGGCTTGATCCAGATGGTCGTGCAAGAATGAAAAAGTTAATACAAAAATTGGTTGACAATGGTCAGCACATAATTCTTTCTAGTCATGATATGGATTTTATGTATGAAACCTGTGACTACTTCTATTTGTTAGGAAAGGGAAAAATCTTAGAACAGGGAAATAAGCAGGAAGTTTTTAATAATGAACAACTGTTGAAAGAAAACAAGCTGGATCAACCGTGGTTAGTGAAAATCCATCAGAAGCTAGGGTTGCCATTATATGATAACGAACAAGAATTGTTTGCTAATGATGGACAACATAATTAGTGGTGTTGTAAAGAAATTTCGGTGGAAATTTGAAATTACTAGCTTCTTTAATACATGCTGTTAAAGTTTTGGAGGGAATGGTTATGTCAGTACAATCTGTAATGTTTCAGGGAACGGCTTCGGATGCCGGGAAAAGTTGGTTGGCCGCGGCTGTCTGTCGGATCTTGACAAATCAGGGTAAAAAAGTTGCTCCATTTAAGTCACAAAATATGGCATTAAATTCTTTTATTACGGATACTGGTGATGAAATGGGACGAGCGCAAGTATACCAAGCAGAGGCTGCGCGGGTAAAACCTGATGTTAGGATGAACCCCATCCTGTTAAAACCATCGACTGATAAGGATTCACAAGTAATTGTAATGGGGAAAGTCTTAAAGAATATGGATGCGGCAACTTACTACAAATTTAAACCGCAGTTAATTCCGCAAATAATGGAAGCATATAACGGCCTTGCAAATGAAAATGACGTTGTGATCCTTGAAGGTGCTGGTAGTCCTGCTGAAATTAATTTAAACGATAACGATATTGTTAATATGGGAATGGCACGGCTTGCAAATTCACCGGTAATTCTTGTTGCTGATATTGATAAAGGCGGTGTATTTGCCTCTATCTATGGAACTATTAAACTAATGTCGCCAAAAGATCAACAACGTATTAAGGGAATTATTATCAATAAGTTCCGTGGGGATAAGGCACTGCTTGAGTCTGGAAATAAAATGATTGAAAAGTTGACTGGCATCCCAGTTATTGGGGTATTGCCAATGAGCAATATTGACATTGATGAAGAAGATAGCGTTTCATTAGCGCGGAAACCGCGGCAAAAAGAAACAGGGAAGGCATTAGACGTTGCTGTAATTGACCTTGCGAAAATTTCTAATTTTACCGATATTCACAGCCTTGAAATTCAACCAGATGTGTCGGTTCGCTATGTTGTAAAGGCAGAAGAATTAGGTAATCCTGATTTATTAATTCTTCCTGGAAGTAAAAATACCAATGAAGACCTTGCTGCGCTTAAAAAGAATGGCCTTTTTAACGCAATATTACGGGCACACCAAGATGGTAGTGTGGTTATTGGAATCTGTGGTGGCTATCAAATTCTTGGGCGAATGCTTTATGATCCTGAAAAAATTGAATCATCCATTAAGGAGCAGGCAGGATTGGGCTTGCTTGATGTTGCGACAACTTTTAACGAAGAAAAAACAACTACGCAGGCGGTCGCAAAGCGAAGAAACTTTACATTAAAGGGTTACGAGATCCACATGGGAACTACTAACTTAGGCATAAATGCAACACCATTTTCTACCATTTGTATGACTAATGGAAAAGCAGAACAACGTGAAGATGGGGCAGTTAATAGTGATGAAACCGTAATGGGAACATATCTTCATGGTATTTTTGATAATCCTTATTGGACGAGGCATTTATTAAATAAGGTTCGAATGGCTAAAGGATTAGCACCGCTTGTTGATACTAATGTTTCAATTAGCGATTATAAGGATCAACAATATGAAAAACTTGCTCGACTATTTGAAGAAAATGTTGATATGGAAAAATTTACTCAGGTATTACGTGATTCAACAAAAAGCAAGGGATGATAAGAATGATGGAAGCACCATATCCGATTACTTTGAACTTAGCCGAAAAAAGTGTAGCGATAATTGGCGGTGGTAAAGTTGCCCACCGTAAAATAGAGAAGTTGTTATTAGCAGGGGTAATACCGACTGTGATAAGTCCACAGTTAGCTAAGAATATTGATAAAACAAAGATTAACTGGATACAAGACACCTATCATCGTAAGTATGTTGAAGAAATGGACATTATTTTTGCTTGTACGAGTGATCATAAAGTTAATAATCAGGTTAAGGCTGAGGCAACACATTTTCAACTAGTTAACAATACTAGCGATAAAACTAATTCTGATTTCTATAATTTAGCCACGCTTAGTTCTGACGATCTGTTTATAAGCATTTCGACAATGGGCAAGTCACCGCGAATGGCGAAAAAAATAAAGAATGAAATTAAAGAGTGGATCAGTAAAAGATTTCATAAGGAGTTTGAATAAGGATGTATTTGATGTGTGTAAGTTTAAATTATCATCAACTACCGATTGAACTACGAGAAAAGTTTTCTTTTTCAGCAGATGAAATTCCTAAAGCTGATAAATTGCTTAATGCTGAAAAAAGTATCTTAGAAAATTTATTGATTTCGACATGCAATCGAACAGAAATCTATGCAGTTGTTGATCAGATTCATACTGGTCGTTATTATATTAAAAGATTTTTAGCCGAGTGGTTTCATTATACGGTAGATGATTTTAATCAATATGTTTCAATTAGTTCTAAAGAAGATACGGTGGAACACCTTTTTCGGGTAATTGTCGGTCTGGATTCTTTAATTAAGGGTGAGCCACAAATCCTTGGTCAAATGAAAAGAGCATTTCAAATAGCAACCAATCAAGAAACGACCGGGGTAATTCTAAATCATCTCTTTCGGCAGGCAATCACTTTTTCAAAACGGATGCATACCAAGTATCGTGTAAGTGAATTGGCCCAGTCGTCTGGTCAAGCAGGGTTACACCAAATTAAGAGCAGCTTTGGCTCACTAGAAGGAAAAAGCCTAGCGGTAATTGGAATGGGACATATTGGGAAGCACACGGCTTATAATGCTAGCAACATGGGCTTTAGTAAGGTTCTGCTATTAAATCGTACAGACCAAAAGGCAGAAGAGATTGCTGATGCATTACAGGGAGTAGTAGAAGCACGGCCATTTAACCAATTAGACACAATAATGGCAGAAGTTGATGCTGCTATTTTTGCTGCTGCGGTAAAGAGACCGTTATATAAAGCGGCAGGGAAAAGTCGCCAAATTATTATTGATTTAGGAGTTCCACGAAATGTAATATACAGTAGCGAAAGTATTAACTATTATGATATTGATAATTTACGTTCAATTTTAACGACAAATGATGTAAAGAAAAAGCAGATGTTAGCTAGAATTGCTGCAGAAGTTCCTAATGAAGTTGCTGATTTTTCTGTCTGGGAAAAACAATTGCATATTGTGCCTGTAATCCGAGGACTTCGGGAACACTCATTAAAAATTGAAGGAGAGGCTTACGATAGCCTACTTCGGAAATTGCCAGAGTTAAATGCGCATGAACGGAAGGTAATTAGCAAACATATGAAGAGTATTATTAACCAGATGATTAAGGGACCAATCAAAGAGATTAAAGAATTGTCGATAACACCGGGGGCAACAGCGGATATTGACTTTTTCTGTAAAATCTTTGGAATGGAGAATTTAAAGGTGGAGAATCAAGAAAATGGCAAATAAAGTAATTGTTGGTAGCCGTAAAAGTAAGTTAGCAATGGCACAAACAAAGTTAGTTATTGCTGCATTACAAAAGCTTTTTCCAGCAACAGAATTTGAAATAAAAAACGTTATTACAGAAGGTGACCGTAAGCAACAGGCTAGTCTAGCTAAGATCGGTGGCAAGGGTGTTTTTGTAAAAGAAATTGAGGAAAAATTAAAAAATAGCACAATCGATTTTGCGGTCCATAGTCTAAAAGATGTGATGCCTGCACTTCCTGATGAATTAATCTTAGGCGCATTTCCTAAACGCGTATCACCATTTGATTGCTTGGTCAGCCGGCAGAAATTTGCAAGTGTTGAGGACCTACCTCATGGTGCGCGAATTGGGACTAATAGTTTGCGTCGTCAAGGTCAATTATTAAGTGTGCGTCCGGATTTAGAAATTGTGCCTATTAGAGGTAACATCGATACCAGATTGCGGAAAATAGACACAGAGAATCTTGTCGGGATTGTATTAGCGGAGGCTGGATTAGCCCGTTTAAATGCTAATTTGAATGGGTATCATATAATGTCGCTAAAAGATGATGTTATTCCTGCGGTTGGACAAGGATGCTTAGCAATTGAATGTCGAAAAAACGATACAGCGATTCGCCAGATGCTTGATCAAATAAATGATGAAACATCTGCATATTGTGTAAAGATAGAACGTGAATTTATGCGCGAGTTGGGTGGAAGTTGCAATTTTCCAATTGGAGGACATGCTTACCAAAAGGGTTCGCAAATTCTCTTTGATGGGTTAATTGCTTCCCCCAATGGTGAGCATGTTATTAAAGAATTGAGAGTGCCTGCCAATAAGTATGGAGTCGGTAAAATGGTTGCCGATCAATTATTGGCTAAGGATAAATTTGGAATTATTGAAGGAGAGTAGTGATCATGTTGGAATTTGATCGTCATCGTCGTTTACGTACTAGTGCTGCTATGCGTGATTTAGTAAGAGAAACGCACCTAAATAAGGATGATTTAATCATGCCGGTATTTGTTGATGCAACAATTAGTGGCCGAGAAGAAATCTCATCAATGCCGGGGATTTATCGTTATAGTTTAGGTTCAATTCTTGATGAAATTAAAGAAATTGTGAGCCTAGGTATCAAGTCAATTATTATTTTTGGGGTCCCAGAAAAGAAAGATGAAGTTGGTACTGGCGCTTGGGAAGACAACGGAATTGTTCAACAGGCAATTCGGCTAATTAAGAAGAACTATCCCGAACTAATTGTGATTGCTGATACATGTCTTTGCGAGTATACCAGTACAGGTCACTGTGGAATTCTTAAAGATGGGGTAGTGTTAAATGATGAATCATTAGAGTACCTTACAAAGACTGCCGTTAGCCAAGTAGCAGCAGGAGCCGATATCATTGCTCCTTCCAATGCAATGGATGGTTATGTAGCTGCTATTCGGCAGGGACTAGATAAAGCAGGCTATGAGAATACACCAATTATGTCTTATGCAGTTAAATTTGCATCTTCATTCTATGGCCCATTCCGTGATGCTGCTGACGGTTCTCCTAAAGAGGGGCCAAAAGATCGCAAAACATACCAAATGGATCCGGCTAATCGTTTAGAAGCTTTACGCGAAGTGGCTAGTGATGAAAAAGAAGGTGCTGATTTTGTAATGGTTAAACCAGCAATGGCATTCTTGGATGTAATGCGTGAAGTACGAAATCACACCCTATTGCCACTTGTTGCGTATAATGTTTCTGGTGAATACGCCATGGTCAAAGCTGCAGCAGCTAATGGCTGGATTAATGAAGAACAGATTGTATATGAAAGTTTGGTAGGAATGAAGCGCGCAGGGGCTGACTTGATTATTACCTACTTTGCAAAGGACGTCGCAAAGAAACTTTAAATTAAATTGTTAGGTGGTTTTATTTTGACTAAATTAGATACAACAAAATCGCAAGCTGCGTTTAAAGAAGCGCAACAATATATGCCGGGTGGAGTAAATAGTCCAGTACGAGCATTCAAGAATGTTGGTGGTGATCCATTATTTATTGATCATGGTAAGAATGAATATATTTATGACATTGATGGGAACAAGTATATTGACTATGTTCTATCATGGGGACCACTAATCCTTGGACACGCAGATGATAATGTCGTCGCGGAATTAGATAAGGCTGTTGCAAAGGGAACAAGCTATGGTGCACCTACTTTACAGGAAACTGAACTGGCAAAAATTGTTAACAAGATTATGCCTTCAATTGAAATGATTCGGATGGTATCTTCAGGAACTGAGGCGACGATGAGTGCTATTCGTTTAGCGCGGGGATATACGCAGCGTGAAAAGATCGTTAAATTTGTTGGTAACTATCATGGACATAGTGATTCACTGTTAGTTGATGCTGGATCAGGTTTGGCAACATTTGGTATTAATACATCACCTGGTGTTCCGGATGACCTTGCTTACGATACGCTAACGGTGGCATATAACGATGTTGCAGGGGTTAAAAAACTTTTTGCAGAGCACGGGGATGAGATTGCATGTGCGATTGTTGAACCAGTAGCTGGCAATATGGGAGTTATTCCTGGTACAAAAGAATTCTTGCAGACTCTTCGTGAGGTTACTAAAGAGCATGGTGCGCTTCTTATTTTTGATGAAGTAATGTCTGGCTTTCGTGCAGCTTATCATGGCGTTCAAAGCTTAGTGAACATTACACCTGACTTGACGACTCTTGGCAAGGTTATTGGTGGGGGGCTTCCGGTTGGTGCATTTGGTGGTCGCCGTGAAATTATGGAACAAATTACGCCAGCAGGAAACATTTACCATGCAGGAACGCTTTCTGGAAATCCGTTGGCAATGACTGGTGGAATCAGTACATTGAAGCAACTAACTCCTGAAAATTATGTTGAGATGGATAAGAAGGTTACGGCATTGACCGATGGAATTAAGCAAGCAGCAGATAAATATGGAGTACCGATGACTGTTCACCACGTTGGAACGATGTGGAGTTATTTCTATAATAGTAATTCAATTAATAACTTTGATGATGTCAAAGCATGTGATCAAGAATTGTTCAAGAAGTGTTTCTGGGAATTATTAGCGCATGGTGTTTATGTAGCACCATCACAGTTTGAAACTAACTTTATTTCTACTAAGCACACTGATGAGGACATTGAAAAGACAATTGCAGCATTCGATGCAGCATTTAATGCGGCAACCAAGTAAATAAAATATTAAAAGGCTGTGGCAAGAAATTGTCACGGCCTTTTTGAAAAGAGTGAAAAAATGGGGAAGCAAAATTTAACCTTTGTATTAGGGGGAGCCAAAAGCGGTAAGTCAGAGTTTGCTGAAAGCTTATATTCACGTCAAGAAAGGGTTTGTTACATTGCGACTGGCGTGGTGAAAAATCCCGATGGTGAAATGCAGTTACGAATAAAACGTCATCAAGAACGTCGCTCTGCTAAATGGACAACCCGAGAACAATATCGAAAAATCGATAAAGTAATTGAGAATGAAGCATTAGATGGTTATCTACTTGATGACGCGACAATGCTAATTACGAATCTGTTTTATGATTTTGTATTAACTAAAACAATTCCAGAGAGAATCGATGACTATTTAGAAGCTGCATCTTCAACAGAAATTGCAGAAATTCGGCAAGTAATTCTTGAAGAATGGCGAAAAATATTAACAGCGCAAAAGAAAAAGCATCAATCAATGGTAATTGTTAGTGATGAGGTCGGTCTAGGAGTAGTGCCAGCGACTAAGCAAACACGGATTTTGCGAGATTTATATGGCGAGGTAAATCAAATGATCGCTAAAAAAGCGGACGATGTTTACTTTGTTATTAGCGGGCTAGTTCAGAAGATAAAGTAGGTGATGAAATGAAGGATGCATTAATTTTATTTGGCCAGTTTTTTACTAAGCTAAATATCCCTATTCCTATTGATGATGCGACAAATAAATTTAAGACAAGCATTCAATATATTACTTTATTTAGTTTTTTACTAGGATGCCTAGAAGGATTAATCTTTTGGGGCTTTACTTATCTTTTCCCATTGTGGGTTGCGTGGATATTATATTGGATTACAGATGGATTGCTAACAGGTGGCTTTCATTTAGATGCACTTGCTGATACGGCTGATGGATTCTTTTCATCACGAACATCTGATAAGATTTTTGCAATTATGAAAGATAGTCGTTTAGGTACAATGGGGAGCCTTGCATTAATCTATTATTATGCGCTAGTAGTTAGCCTGGGAATAGTGATTAGTTCTTATTTAAATTTAGTTCATATGGTACTATTGGTAGTTTGTTTAACGATGCTGACAAAAGCGGGGTTATCGCTTCTCTTTTATAAAATGGTTTATCCCGGTAATAAAAAAGGCCTTTCAAATATTTGGCTAGGAATTAAACTGTGGCGAATTGTGATTGCACAGTTGTTTGCAATTATTGTTGTCGGGTTAAGTTTTTCGTGGCAAGGTTTAGTGAGTTACATGATGATTCCGTTAGTAGCATTTTTTTACCGGCAAAAAGTAACAAAAGTATTAGGTGGCACGCCTGGGGATACGTTGGGAGCTTTTGCCAGCCTTTCACCACTGATCTTTTTGTTATCGCTTACTATTTTATTGAGGTTGGGATTATGAAATTGATTTTAGCACGACATGGGGAAACTAATTATAATCGTTTGAAAAAATTCTATGGAACAGCTGATGTTAGCCTCGATGAGAAAGGAAATGGGCAGGCGCAGGTACTAGCTGAAAAAGTTAAAGGATTACATCCGACACTGTTTGTGCGTACTAATCTTCAGCGAACAGGGCAAACGATTAATCCAATTAAAAAAATATTGCCAACAGTACCAACGATAATAGTTCCAGACCTAGCTGAAAAAGGATTTGGTAATTGGGAAGGGCTAGATGCAAATGAAATTGAGGCTCGTTACCCAAAGGATTGGGAAAGATGGCTAAAAGCACCACTAACCTATACCCCATCGACAGTCGAGTCATTTAGCCACTTTAAGCAACGTGTTCATCGTGGATTGCAGTGGTTATTAAACCACACAACGGAAAGTGACGTTGCTTTTGTGGTGGCTCATCTTGGATCCCTTCGTTTGATATATCAAGAATTAGTTGATTCGAAAGCAGATTTTTACTCACTTGATTTTAAAGCATCTTGTTATAGCATCGTTGATTTAAAAAATCACAATGCTTATCGCTGGAAAATAAATATATAAGAGGAGGGAAAATCATGGCAATTTTAATAACATATCCTAAACGTAAGGTTCCGGTTTATTGGCGAAGACGTTTAGAGCAATTGACGGATGTTATTTATTTCCCATTTCGAGTATTAACACCGGTTGATCTGTTAGAAGAAGAAAAGAGAAGGATTATTGCGAGTAAGGCCCTTGTTATTACTAGTTTATACGGGGCACAAACATTTATTGATGGATTAAACTCGTTAAATACGTCTGCACCAATTTATGTTCTTAGTAAGAAAATTGCAAGACTGTTAGAAAGTAAAGTAACTAATCAGGTTGTTATTTCACCAGCAGAAAATCGTGAAACGCTGTTGGCAACCTTGCAAGAAAATAAGACGCAAAAAATATGCTGGTTGATAGGTGATAAGGCGCAAAAGTATTATGAGGATTTTATCGGTAAAAAGATAGTGATTTATCGTAATACGTGGGACCAACTACATGAAAATAAAGGATTAAAAATATTTTTAAAGCGAAAAATTACGATGGCGCTAGTAACAAGTGCATCTAATTTTGACAGGATGTATGAAATAATGACAAAAGTGGACAGTAATGAGTATAAGCGAATTAGTTATTTTACCCTTGGAAAAAGCACAGGAGACTATTTGAAAAGTAAAGGGCTGATGGTAACCGTTCCTGAGAAAAAATCAGAGGTTCTTGAAAAAACGCTAAGTAACATTTGGCAAGCAGAAAAGGATAGGTAATATGAATTATAACGATACAAAAATTCAACCGTTAGCATATGATGCAATGAAGCAAATGCAACTGAAGCTGGATAATCTTGCCAAACCAGTTAAAGGACTTGGCAGGCTAGAAGAACTTGCTGATCATTTGGCAGGAATTTATGGCACAACTACATTTAATGTTAAACCACGGAAATGTTTAGTTTTTGCAGCAGATAATGGTGTAGTTAAAGAAGGAGTCTCAGCTAGTCCACAAAAAATCACAGCAATTCAGGCGGTAAATATGATGAAAGGACACACAGCAGTAGCTGCACTAGCAAAAGCATATGAATGTGATGTCCAAGTTTATGATTTGGGAATAAACGCCGACCTGCATTCACCGTTAGTTAAAGAACATAAAATTAGTTATTCTACTAAAGATATGCTTATTGAGCCGGCCATGACACGTCAAGAAGCAGCGCAGGCTTTACAATTTGGCTTTGCTATGGGGATTAAGGCATTTAAAGAAGGAAATGAAGTAATAGCAATTGGTGAACTGGGGATGGGTAACACTACGGCAGCTTCAGCAATTGTGGCGGCAGTACTTGGTAAAACTGGTGAAGAAGTAGCTGGAAGAGGATCTAATATTTCGGATGAACGGTTAAAGCACAAGGTCGATGTGATTAATAGGAGTTTGGCCCGTGCCGGTTTTACGAATCAAAAAATTGATGATGCACTCAAAATTCTTAGCGAGGTGGGAGCGTATGAATTAGGAGCGATGGCGGGGGCAATTTTAGCTGCAGGGGCAATGCATAAGCCAGTCCTATTGGATGGATTTCTTTCTTACTCTGCTGCTTTGCTTGCTAATTTGATGGTCCCTGGAATAACTGATTACATGATTCCTACCCATAAATCAAAGGAACATGGCTCACAGATTGCATTGGGAGCGCTCAAATTATATCCATATATTGATATTGATATGTGCGTAGGTGAAGGCAGTGGTGCGATGATGATTTTACCGTGGCTAGATGGGATAAAGTCAGTATTAGATAATATGAATACGTTGCAAGAAATGGATTTTAACTTTATTCCGTAAATTCTAATGAAAAAAAGTGCTATTTTAACAAGAAAAAATAAAATATTCCTTCTATAAAAGAATATAATTTTGCTATTAAAGTAGGAATGACAACAAAAAAGTGAAGAATTACTACTAAATTTGTTATTTTTTAGAAGTAGTTCTAGTCCAAATTATCTTTTTTTTGAATTAATTATATAAGAAAAGAATATTAAATTGTCATATATTTATTAAAGTATTGAAGTTCCTTAAAAGTAATTGTAGGGTAAGTATAGATTTGTACCGCTTTCATTAGAGGGCTTGAGGAGGAATAATTCATGAAAAAGTTTAAAGTGTTAGGTAGTTTATTAGTAATGTTTTTAGCCTTTTTTATTCTAACTGGATATAAGAATAACAGTCAGAAGAGTACTAATAAAATTAATGTTACTTATACTCTTAAACAGGGAAAGAAAGTTGTAGCAACTAAAAAGGCAACGGTAAACAAGAATGCCAAAGTGATCACGGGCCTAAAGAAAAACTGGAAAGTTGAAGAAGCAAAAGGATTCGTTACTTCGATTGATGGCATGAAGGAAAATCAAAAGAAGGGAATTTACTGGACATATACGATTAATGGAAAGCAGGTTAATAAGCTAGCTAATCAGCAAACACTGAAGAACAAGGATAAGGTTCAATTTACGTTAGATAAGGCGGAAATGAAGTAAATGAAAGCGCGGGTTCATTCATTAAGTAGGCATATGCAGGTTAAACGGATGACGTTAATTGCAATGCTTGCAGCATTAGGGACCGTTTTACGAGTCTTTAAGATAATCCCCATTCCTAATGTTCAGCCAGTTACTGATTTAATCATGATTGCGACCTTAATGCTTGGAATTGGTTTTGGAATATCATTAGCAATGATGATAATGATTTTATCGAATTTGTTATTAGGATTTGGAATATGGACGGTTCCGCAAATTCTTGCATATGCAGTTTGTGTGCTGACGGTGGCAGGCCTTGCAAAGGTAACACCGTTGAAGAAACATTTTACGTTGCAAGTAATATTAGCGACATTTCTCGGATTTGAATATGGCTTTTTTGTTAGTCTGGGGATGTCAATTTACGGTGGCTGGGCTGCATTTTTAGCTTATTGGCTTAGTGGATTGCTATTTGATTTCTACCATGCAGTTGGCAATTTTGGTTGTTATTTCATTTTATATAAACCGCTGACAGTTGCATTTAGACATTATTTACAAGAGGCTTAGATAGTAAAAGACCAGAGTAGTGGGATTAACATTACTGTGGTCTTTTACTTTATGTTTAGCATCATATTGATGATTTGATTGGAAATGTAAAAGACTGTAAAAAGGAGATAAAAGCTATGACTAATTTGCAGAAGAACCCTTTTGATCCTAGCTTTGGAACTCCGCCGAATATAATGCTGCCAAATTATCAAAGCGATTTTGAGAGTCCTCAAGCAGTTGCTGAGGCAATTAATTATGGTGATCCTAATCGGGTAATTTTTATTACCGGGTTACGAGGTTCAGGAAAAACGGCGCTATTAACCAAAATTGAACAGCAGGTCAAAGAACTTAAAGATACTTATATCTTAGAGATTGATAATAACCAACATATGGTTCAAACGTTTGCTCAGGGATTAAAAAATATTTTTAGGTTTTATTCACTGCTCGATCACATTTCAGCAATTTCGATTATGGGCTTTGAATTAAGCTTTAGTAAAAATAATGAAGGATACACTACTCAAGATATTGAGAACTTTATGGTAATGCTGACAAAACTTAATAAAAAAGTAGTTATCTTTATTGATGAGTTTAATCATAAGGAAAATACACGAGAGTTTATTCGGTTACTCCAAAATCTCAAACGACATAATTTAAACTTTTACTTAGTTGCTGACGGATTACCGCAGATGATTTATGAGATTGAGCATGATCAAACATTAAACTTTCTTAAACGGGCGCGTCATATCCAAACAACTATGCTAAACGTTAATTTAATTGAGAATGAATACCAAAAGTATCTTAAATTTTCGCCATTGCTAACCCACCAAATGGCACAATTAACAGGTGGTTATTCATTTGGATTTCAATTGCTTGGCTATAAATTTTGGAATGCAATTAACATTAGTCAGCAGTTACCTAATCAACAGACCTTTGAGATGGTTAAGCAGTTGTATATACAAGATTTGTTTACACAAAGCTATGATATTATCTTTGACAACCTTTCAGAAAATGATCGGAAATACCTTATTGGAACTGCAAATAATTTATCCACTTCGCAGATTGCGTTGTTAATGAATTATGATCGAACAGCAAAGCAACAACAAAATTATGTTAATCAGTATCGTCGACGAATGATTCAGCAAGATTTAATCATACGGCTGGTAATGGTCGTGTTCGATTCAAATTGCCATTATTTAAGGAATATCTAGACAATACGCAGGATCCTAATTCGATTCGTTATGATCCGTTGCTATAGAAAGTATAAATATAAGTATTTTAAAAGCCAAAGTAGCGAAATAAAAACGTTACTTTGGCTTTTACTAATTATTATCAATGTAATAATTACCCAACCTTAACAGGGGTATCAGCTTTTTGACCATTAATTAACTTGCAATTGTTATCAAACGCTTTAAGGACCATGTTACGAACAGCATGGGTAGTGTAGAAAGCGGTATGTGGTGTTACCAATACATTTGAACGATCAATTAAGTCCTTCAAACGCTTGTCAGGGAATTCCTTGCCACGCCAATCTTCATTAAAGATTCCAACTTCATCTTCATAGGTATCCATGACGAAGCCAAAGATTTTTCCACTGTCAAGACCTTCAATAACCGCATCTGTATCAACTAATGCTCCTCGGGAACAGTTAACAATAACAACATTATCTTTCATTTTCGCAATTGATTCACGATTAATCATGTGGAAATTCTCTTTTGTTGCCGGAACGTGAAGGGAAATTACATCAGCTTGCGCATAAAGATCGTCAAGACTATCAACATAGTATCCTTGCTTCTTCAGCTCGGGATTTTCGAATGGATCATAGGCAATTACTTTTGCCCCGAAGCCTTCCATAATTTGCATGTAGACTTGACCAATATGGCCAGTACCGATAACACCAACGGTTTGGTCACGAACTTCTCGGCCAATGGTTGGTGCCCACCGAAGATCGCCATTAGCAATCTTTTCGTCTAATACTTTTGTTTGTCGTAAAATCCGGGCAGTTTGAATTGCAGCGTGTTCAGCAATTGCGTTTGGAGAGTAAACAGGAACATTTGTAATTTCAAATCCTAATTCTTTTGCCTTTGTCATATCGATGTTATCGACACCGACATTTCGAAGGGACATCTTTGTAATCCCTTCATCTGCAAGTGCTTGAAGAGTATCAGCAGTGTAGTCAAGTTGTTGGTAAACTACTACTCCATCTGCGCCCTTAGCCTTCTTAGCGGTTTCCGGTGTAAGTAATTCGCTGGTATATTCAACTTCTACATTTGGATGCTCATCAGACCATTCCTTAACATATGGTTCTTCATCTTTACGAATACTAAAGGCAAAAATCTTTTTATTGCCATTTGAAGAGCTGTTAGCAGATTGAGTTAATACTTGTTTAACAATCTTTTTAACTAATTCTGGATTTACATCAATATCAGCCATAGTTTTTTACCTCGCTTTGTTCTTTAGTCAAATTATAAGTTTATATTTCACATTGTATATCATAATAAATTATGAAGTAAAGCGTTGCCAAAAATGATTAAAGTAAAGACAAAAATATGCTAAATAGTGTTTAAAAACTACTATTTATATACATCCATTGGATTACTGATTTGTTACAAACGCTAACTTTATTAGAGAGATTTGCTGGTTGCGAGCAATCAACAGTATAAATCCAGCCATTATTATGATTATCCTTGTTTTCTAAGTTATCAATAGAGTAAATGTACTCATTAGAGTCAATCTTTCGTGTTTTTACTGGAAGATCATAATTTGATAAATATTGCTTAGTCGCGTCAAGAACACTCATTGAATTTGTCCAGTTTGGTGTTCTAAATATTGTATAAATTTGCTTTACATTCGTATTTTTTTGTCGATATTCTGATGGAGTTGTTCCTGTCCAGCGTTTGAATATTTTTGTAAAGTAACTAGCCTGCGCAAAGCCTAAATCATTTGCTAAATCGATTATAGAAACTTTAGTTGATATAAGTTTCTCTTGAGCTAAGTTCATTTTCAAAATATTAACATAGTCAATAAAATTAATATTTAGATCACTCTTGAATAAGCGACTTAGGTAGGTTGGAGATATATAGATTGCTTTTGAAACAACATCTAAATTTAATGGCTTAGTAATATTTGAATTTATATAAGATAATGCCTTTTCAATATTAGTAATTGATTTAGCAGGGAACTTATAGTTATTATTTTTACCATTAAAGGAAGTGAAACTAGAATATTTTTTTAAAATCGATAAGTAATTCTTTGTTTCATCCATGCTAAGAGAAGAAAGAATTTGAATTTTATGATTACTATTTTTAACAATTTCATTAGAAGTATTTTCTAGTATTAATCTTATTAAATTAGTTTGTTCTTTTGAAAGAATTTCATCAAAAGAAATAACAATAGTCCCTGAAATAGCGTTATCTATTATTAGCGGGAAAAACACTACCTCTCTCCCCCCCCCAATTTTCCGGCTGCATGTTAGCGATTACATTATAAATATTATTATCGCCAATAAAATGATAATTAGATGTTATAAGTGAAAGATTGAAAGTAACTAATTTTTGTAAAGAGTTAATTAATTTAATAAAGTAAGTATTCATGATAAATCCCTAATATATCTTTTCGTTACTAATACATAGTTTATAGTTTCACAACTATTATAAAACCTATGTAAAAATAAGACAATTAGGGTTTAATTTAGTGAAATACTTCGTTTCCGTTTTTATAGAAGTTTTCCTCTACGTTAAGACGATAATTAGCTACTCGTGCAATAGCATAGAAATAGTCAGACAGTCTGTTTATAAATACCTCTATATCATTAGGAATAGTACATTCCCAGGATAGAGTAACGAGATACCGTTCAGCTTTTCTAGTAGTTGTCCTACATATTTGTAATAGAGCACTTAATTCTGAACCGCCAGGTAAAATAAAACGTTTAATAGCAGGTGGCTCATTTTGAAAATTATCAATTCTAGTTTCTAACCATTTAATATTTTCCTTGTTAAAGCGTAAATTATCATTATCTATTTGAGGATTTGCAATGTCCGTTCCGAGATCAAAAAGGCAATTTTGGATATGTAGCAAATCTCTCTTTAGATCTTTAAACTTATCGTTATCGCTTAATTTTGCAATAACAAGACCAATATAGGTATTTAACTCGTCTATTGTGCCATATGTTTTAACACGATCAGAGTCTTTGCTTACGTAAGTACCACCAATTAATTTGGTCATTCCCTTATCGCCGACACCCGTGTAAAGCTTCATTAAATACACCTCCAAAAAGAAAAAGACATTATTAGTACAGCAAAATAACTAATAACGTCAAAGCAGTTATATTTTATCATATTTTTCATGAAAGCGTTAACAATATTTTGATGAGAATAAAATGCACAATTAAATAATTGTGAAAAATAATACTTGTTACATAAAAATGAAAGCGATAGCATAATTGGCGTACAAAGCAAAATTGACTAATACGTCTTTGGTGATTAACGATTTTTATGAAGGTGGTGTGGTAATGAAGAAAATCAGTAATAGGAAATTTTTAAGGAGGTATTAGATTTTGGAAAAAATTCAATTTAAGCCCCAAATATGGACAGGTTCTAATGCTTTAGATGGCTTAGAAGACATTAAGGGACACAAGATATTTTTAGTTACAGATCCATTTATGGTTAAATCAGGTGCTATAAGTCAAATTGAAGAGAAGATTAATAAAAATAATGATGTAAAAGTATTTTCTGATATTCAGCCTGATCCACCAATCGATCAAATTGTAAAAGGAATTGAACAAATAAATGACTTTAATGCTGATTTATTAATTGCTGTAGGTGGAGGATCTGCAATTGATGCTACCAAGGGAATGAAATTCTTCTGGCAAAAAACTCACGATGGTAAAGAATTAAAACTGATTGCAATTCCGACGACAAGTGGTACAGGTTCTGAAGTTACAAACTTTGCGGTTATTACTGATGCTGATAAGGGAGTTAAGTATCCGCTTGTTACAGATGATGTTCTACCATCAATAGCTTTGCTAGATGCTAATTTAGTTAAAACTGCACCTCAACCTATTACTGTGGATACAGGAATGGACGTATTAACACATTGCCTAGAAAGTTATGTATCAAAGGGCGCCAATGCTTTTTCGGATGCTTTCGCTGAAAAGGCATTTCAAATCGTCTTTAATAATATAAAAAAGGTTAGTGAGAATGGTAACGATATGGAAGCACGTCAAAAAATGCATGATGCTTCTTGCATTGCTGGACTAGCATTTAATTTAGCAGGCTTGGGTATTAATCATAGTATAGCTCACGCGGCTGGTGCAAAATTCCACATTCCTCATGGTCGATTAAATACAATTATTATGCCAAATGTAATTGAATATAATGCAGAGTTATCTAAGGGAGTCATGGCGACTCCAAATAGAGCTGCCAAGAAGTATGCTAATTTAGCTCGCCTTGTGGGAATCAATGCGGTAAATCCCAATATTGCCGTGCGTAACTTAATTAAAGCAATTATTAAATTACGTAAAGATCTAAAAATGCCAGCTTCATTTAGTGAATATGGTATTAGTAAAGATGAATTTAATAAAGAAAAGGAAAGTATCGCGAAGGCAGCAGTTCAAGATGCTGATACTCAAGCTAATCCGATTAAGGCAGAAGCTAAAGATATGTTAAGCATTATGAATAGTAGCTTTTAGAAGGTAATACTATGGATGATACACATATTTTAAGTGTGGGAATCGATTTAGGAACTTCAACTACACAATTAGTACTTGCCAAGCTTACAATAAAGAATTTTGCTTCTGCGTTTTCAGTTCCACGGATTAACATTTCAAAAAAAGAAATAATCTATCGAAGTAAGATAATTTTTACGCCATTGATTTCTCAGGATATTATAGACGCTTCTAAAATTAAGCAATTTGTTGCTGATGAGTATCATAAAGCTGGAATAAATAAAGATGATATTCAAATGGGAGCGGTAATCATTACCGGAGAAACTGCTAGAAAAAGGAATTCTAGTGCTGTTACTAAAGCTCTTAGTGATTATGCTGGTGATTTTGTTGTAGCAACAGCAGGGCCTGATTTAGAAAGTGTTATAGCAGGTAAGGGTGCAGGAACAAATAGGTTAGCTAAAAAATATTTAGAAAATATTGTAAATATAGACGTTGGTGGTGGAACTAGCAATCTAGGATTGTTTGACGACGATGATGTTATAGATACGGCTTGTTTTGATGTTGGTGGACGAATTGTAAAAGTAAATGATGATAAAAGAGTAACTTATATTTCTGAAAAAGCTCAAAAAATTATAGATGATATGAATCTGAATATTAAAGTTGGAAATATTGTAAGTGAACAAGAATTATCTCCACTAGTTAATGAACTATGTTTGATAATTAATAATGCAGTTGGTCTTGGTAAAAAAAGCAAGTATTATGACCTGTTTATAACAAATCATACATTAAAAGGTACTGACAAAATAGATGGAATAACATTTTCTGGCGGAGTAGCTGATTGCATTTATAAAGATCATTCCGATACGTTTGAGTTTGGCGATATCGGTGTCTTATTAGGGCGAGCTTTAAAGAAGTCATTGATATTTACAGAAAAGAAAGTTTATCCTTCAGCGGAAACTATTAGAGCCACTGTTGTTGGTGCAGGTTCACATACTACAGATGTAACAGGAAGTACCATTGAATATTCAAGAGGCCTTTTGCCACTGAAAAATTTACCAATTTTAAAAGTTTCGAGGAATGAAGAATTTAATGGAAAAGATTCTTTAGCTGAAAGTATTAGGCGGCGTATTGAATGGTACAAGACAAATAATGAGTTGAATAATGTTGCACTAGCAGTAGAAGGTTTAGCTGATCCAAGATACACGGATATTATAGATTATTCAGAAGCTATTATCAGTGGTGCAAATGAGCTGATTTTAGAAAAGAAGCCGTTGATCGTTATCGTTAATACGGATATGGCAAAAGCATTAGGGCATAATATTTATTCTAAGCTACCTAAAGGCTATCCGTTTATCTGCATTGATAGTGTAAAGGTGGAAAATGGCGACTATATTGATTTGGGCGAACCTGTTGCTAATGGAGAAGTTTTACCGGTAATAGTGAAAACATTAGTATTCGGTTAGTAGTTTAAGGGAGGTAATGAAATGATATTAAGCGTAAAGTTGTTTGATAAACAATACGACTTTAGTTCAGTAAAAGAAGTCCTTGCGAAGGCAAATGAGCCTAAGTCTGGGGATGTCTTAGCTGGTGTGGCTGCTAAAGATGCAAAAGAACGAGTTGCAGCTCGTGAAGTTCTTAGCCATTTAACATTAAATGATATCTATAATAATCCAGTAGTTCCATATGATGAAGATGAAGTTACTCGAATAATTATTGATGGGGTAAATAAACGGATTTTTAATGAAATTAAGAATTGGACAGTTGCTGATTTACGAGAATGGATTCTAAGTGACAAAACAACAAATAATGACATTAAGAGAATTCGGCGTGGATTAACTTCGGAAATGGCTGCAGCAGTTGCCAAGTTAATGACTAATATGGACCTAGTAGTTGGTGCTCGTAAGATAATTGTTGAAAAGACCGCCAATACAACAATTGGTCGTCCTGGCACATTCTCATCGCGTTTACAGCCTAATCACCCTACTGACGATATTGATGGTATTATGGCAACCACAATGGAAGGCCTTAGTATGGGAATTGGGGATGCGGTTATTGGATTAAATCCAAATGACGATTCAGTAGAAAGTGTTTCTAAAATTTTAAATAAATTTGAGGAATTTCGATCAAAATGGGAAATTCCAACTCAATGTGCTGTTCTTGCTCATGTTACAACTCAAATGGAAGCAGTACGCCGTGGAGCACCAGCTGGATTAATTTTTCAATCTATTGCTGGATCTGAAAAAGGAAATAAAGCATTTGGTGTCACTGCTGATATGTTAAGTGAGGCTCGTGATTTAGGACTACACCAAGGACAAACTCCAGGTCCTAATTGTATGTATTTTGAAACTGGTGAAGGTTCGGAGCTATCATCAAATGCAAACTTTGGTGCAGATGAATTAACGATGGAATCACGTTGTTATGGGTTTGCTAAGAAATTTGATCCTTATATCGTAAATACTGTTGTTGGATTTATCGGACCAGAATACTTATTCGATTCAAAGCAAGTTATCCGTGCAGGACTAGAAGACCACTTTATGGGTAAACTTCAAGGAATTTCAATGGGTTGTGATGCATGTTACACAAATCATATGCGTGCAGACCAAAATGATGCGGAAAATCTTACCATGTTACTTGGCGCAGCCGGATGTAATTATATTATGGGTGTTCCTCATGCCGATGATGTAATGCTGAATTATCAATGTACTGGTTGGCAAGAAACTGCAACTGTTCGTCGTATCTTTGGTTACCACCCAATTAAAGAATTCGAAGATTGGATGAAGAAGATGGACTTAATCGATGATAAAGGAAACTTTACATCTCGTTACGGTGATGCATCAATCTTTTTGGATTAGTGAAAAGAGGGTGGAAAAATGGATGAGCAACAAATTAAAAGTATGATCCAAAATATTCTAGAAAATATGACAGACGGGTCACAATCTAGTAATTATGATAATGAAATAAACGATAATCAAGAAACTGTATCAACGAGTTCTGAAGTTGAACATGGGAAAGTTTTACCAGACATTACCAAAATAGATATAAAGAAACAGTTTTTAGTTCCCAATCCTCATGATAAAAAAGGATATCTAAAGTTGAAGTCTTATACGCCTGCACGACTTGGTATGTGGCGTACTGGTGTAAGGTACAAGACAGCTTCAGTATTACGCTTTCAAGCTGATCACGCTGCAGCACAAGATGCCGTTTTTAACAATGTAAATCCAGAATTACCGAAGAAAATGGGATTTTTAGAAACCCAAACTGAATGTACTTCAAAACAAGATTATTTAACTCGACCAGACCATGGACGCAAATTTAGCTCTGAAATGGTTGAAAAGATTAAAGAAAATGTCACTATGCATCCCAAAGTGCAGATGGTTGTTGGGGATGGTTTGAGTTCGACAGCGATTGAAGCAAATATTCCTGATATTCTTCCAGCCATTGAAAAAGGGCTTGAATCCTATGGACTGGGCTTTAAGAACAAAGATGTTATTTTTGTTAAGTATGCTCGTGTCGGTATTGAAGATCAGATTGGCGAAATTACGGATGCTGATGTTGTATGTATGCTAGTTGGAGAACGTCCAGGGCTAGTAACTGCCAAGTCAATGAGTGCATATATTGCTTATAAGCCAACCATTGATATGCCTGAAGCTAATCGAACTGTTATCTCTAACATTCATAACGGTGGAATGCCAGCAGTTGAAGCAGGGGCATATATTGCTGAAATGATTGATAAGATCTTAAAGAATAAGAAGTCAGGAATTGAGCTAAAGGAAATTGAAAACGCGCAAGGCAATTAGGAAAGGATCTTAAAACATGAAGAATGATCAAATTCAATCAAATGTGTTAAGTACAAGACTAATTCCTAATGTTGACGAAGAATTAGCAAAATCCTTGAACTTATCTTCTGACATTAAAAGTTTAGGCTTAATTACAGCTGATTGTGACGATGTTACTTATGTTGCGTTAGATGAAGCAACTAAGGCTGCTGATGTTCAAGTTGTATATGGAAAGAGCATGTATGCTGGAGCAGATAATGCAAATACCAAGTTAGCAGGAGAAGTGATTGGGATTTTAGGTGGACCAAATCCTGCGGAGGTAAAAAGCGGATTGGGTCGATGTGTTCAAGTAATTGAAAACGAAGCCCACTTTATCAGTGCTAATGATGATGATAGCATTGTCTACTTTGCTCATACGGTTTCAAGAACTGGGAGTTATTTATCTAAGATTGCAGGTTGTCCAGAAGGAAATGCAATCGCATATCTTATCGCTCCACCTCTAGAATCAATATATGCAATGGATGCGGCATTAAAAGCTGCAGATGTACAAATGGGGACTTTATACGCTCCGCCTTCGGAAACTAACTTTGGTGGTGGCTTATTAATTGGATCTCAATCAGCATGTAATGCAGCATGTGATGCATTTGCAACAGCAGTAAAGCAGATTGCTGAAACACCATTAATTTAAAAGGGTGTGTGATATAGATGTCAGTGGAAAGTTTGGGAATGATCGAAGTTCGTGGCTATTTAGGAGCTGTTGTTGCTGCTGATGCGGCATTAAAAGCTGCAGATGTAGAATTGCAAAATGTACAAATTATTTCTGGTGGATTAGTAACAGTTCTTTTGCGAGGAGACGTTTCTGCTGTTAACGCAAGTGTTGATGCGGGGGTTGCAAGTATTGGTGAATTAAATTGCCTAGTATCACAACGTGTAATATCTCGCTTAGATATGCAAGTTAATGGTTTGACTTCTCCAAAGAAAAAATTTACTTCTTATTCTAAAGCTACTGAAAAAGTAGAAGTAAAATCTGATAAGCCAAGCAAAAAGCTGGATTCTAGCTGGGCTACTAGCAAGGAACAACTAGAAAAAATGAAAGTAACTGAATTACGTCATCAGGCATACCAAATGAACTTAGCAACAATGAGTAAGGCACAAATTAAGATGAGCAATAAGGAAAGATTGATAACAGCAATCTTAAGCGATATTGAGAGGAGAAACCGCTAATGGAATTACAAGACCATGATTTAGTTTCGATTCAAAAAGTTCGCAACTTGATAAGTGCTGCTAAAGAAGCTCAGGCTATTTATAAAAACTATACGCAGAAAAAGATAGATGAAGTATGTCAAGCAATAGCAGATATTGGTGTCTCGAATAGTAGGCAATTAGCAATTGCTGCAAACAAAGAAACTGGATTTGGAAATGTTGAAGATAAGGTTATAAAAAATATTTTTGCATCGAAAGTTGTAAATGAGCGATATAGAGATACAAAAACAATTGGCATTATCAATAGTGACTATAAAACAAAGATAGTAGATATTGGAGAACCGGTTGGTGTGATTGCTGGCCTTATTCCTTCAACTAATCCAACATCGTCTGTTTTTTATAAAACTATAGTTTCCTTAAAAGCAGGTAATGCAATTATTTTTTCACCACATCCAAATGCAAAAAAATGTATTTTGGAAGCTGTAAGGCTTATTAGAGAAGAACTAAAAAGACTAAATGTTCCGGTTAACTTAGTATCAAGCATCCATGATTTAACTCTTGATGCAACAAATGAATTGATGCGTAATCAAGATACAAAATTAATTCTTGCAACTGGAGGAACTAAAATGGTTCGTGCAGCTTACTCATCAGGAACGCCTGCATTAGGAGTGGGGCCAGGCAATGGGCCAGCGTATATTGAAAAAAGTGCTAATATAGCTCAAGCGGTTAAAAGAATTATTGAATCGAAAACCTTTGATAACGGAACTATTTGTGCATCAGAACAATCAGTATTGGTTGATAGAACAATAGATGAATTAGTAAGACAAAACTTTCAAAAGTTTAACGGTTACTTTATGGATAATGAAGAAACTAAAAAGGTTTCAAAATATATTATGCGTAGTAACGGGACAATGAATCCGCAAATTGTTGGTAAAACTGCCCAGCAAATAGCTATTTTAGCAGGTATAAAAATACCACCATACGCAAAAATACTAATTGCAACAGGAAAAATCGATAATATTAATATTAAAAATCCTTATGCAAGAGAAAAGCTGGCTCCAATTTTAACCTATTACGTTATTGAGAACTCTACTCAAGCAATTAACATAGCAAATCAACTTTTAAAAGTTGAGGGAGCAGGCCACACTGCAATGATTCATTCAGAAAATAAATCGATAATCACAAAATACGGCGAGAAAGTTCTTGCTTCAAGGATTTTGGTTAATTCGCCTGGTTCTTTAGGAGGTATCGGTGCGACTGTTAACCTGAATCCAGCTTTAACGTTAGGATGTGGTGCAATAGGAGGAAGTTCAACGTCTGACAATGTTTCTCCTCTTAACTTAATAAATATAAGAAGAGAAGCATTTGGAGTTCGAGATTTAGATGAAATAAAGAAAGAATTTCATCAGTTCAAAGAAGAAACAACGGTTAGTGATGAAGTACTTGTACGAAATGTAGTAACACAAGTACTAAAGGAATTAGGTTATTAATTTTTAAGGAGGATTTATTATGTCAAATACAAATGCTTTAGGTATGGTAGAAAGTAAAGGTCTAGTTGGAGCAATTGAAGCTGCAGATGCAATGGTAAAGGCAGCAAACGTAACCCTAATTGGTCAAGAAAAGATTGGTGCAGGATTAGTAACAGTTATGGTTCGCGGTGATGTTGGTGCTGTAAAAGCTGCTACAGATGCTGGTGCTTCAGCATGTGAAAAAGCCGGGGAACTAGTATCTGTATGGGTAATCCCACGTCCACATAGTGAAGTAAACGCAATCTTACCTCAATTAAATAGTTCAAGTAATAACGAATAATTTTTTTGGAGGTACTGGCTCAGTTAATGTGAAAGGAGGTGCCTCTTGGGAAAACTAATAACAGAAAGTGATGTTAGAAAATTAGTTAAAGATGGAAAGATTAGCAAACATCAAGTGTTTTTCTTGCCAAGGGGTACTATTCTAACACCATCTGCTAGAGGCTTTTTAATTGATCATCAGGTAAAAATTAATAAAGGTAATTCAAAATTAAATGGGAATAAAGTTGTTATTAATAGGCAACGTACTTTTACAAGTAGTTTAGCTACACCTAATATTGATTTTGAAAATTTGGAGTCATTACAAGTTCCGATGCTAGAACTAAAAAATAGGTTAAAGGAACAAACAATTACTTTGATTAAAATAATTAGTTTATCTGAAAACTATGATGAAAAGCCAAAAGTTATTCAATCTATTATTGAGTTTATAAATGGTATTTTAGTTGGAGATTTTTATAGATATGATACTAATAAATCTTTAGAGAAAATAAAAATATCAAGCATTAAACTTAATGTTTTAACTGATGAGATTATGTGTTTACTTAACCAGTTACAAGTATTAATTGTCGATATTGCAATATCCTTGAGAGCTATTAAAACTTTCTATCCTGATCTTAATAGTCTCGATAGTTATAAGGATATAGTAAGTTGGCAAGAAGAAGTTCAGAAATGGATTTCAGATGTGTTAAGTATAGATAATAATTAAAGGTTTCTGGTAAATAAGCAGTTTTAACTGGTTTAATTAAGAAAAGGCTGAGAATATGAGATCTGTTGAATTAGAGGAATTTATTCAAAAAATTACAGATCAAGTACTAGCAGAGTTAGATTTGAAAGAACAGAGTGTTGAATTTAATGCGAAACGGGAATCATATCCTAAATGGGTTATTGATAAAATATCGTCAAACTTTAAATGTCAACTGAATGCAAAGCAGGATAGCACCGCTATCCTGCTTTGTTTATCTAAGCTAACGTTAACAGATGTATTAGCTATTTCAAACTTAATCGGAATTGATGATACATCAAAAAGGGTACTTGATTATTTATATAAAGGATTACCAGTTTGGATTATTTCTAATAAACAAAATTATATAACTAATAATCAGAGATATGCAGTTCGTAAGAATATAAGTGAAGCGCTCAATAAATTAGAAAAGTACGGTATTTTATTTATTCATACAGAAAAAGAATTAAATAACAATATTTCTATTCTTAAAAAGAAATATTCAATTAGGGTTCCTAAACATTTTATAACTTTGGAAGAAGTTCAAAGAAGAAGTTATAAAGGAGAACATCTGCTAAATATAAATGAAGTGCCAACTGATTTAGCAAAAGAATGGATAAATGAAAGAGGTGAAAAAGCATGAGTATAAATGAAATTATTATGTATATAATGGTAATTTTTATGGCTTTAGGTGCTTTAGATAGATGCTTTGATAATAAATTTGGTTTAGGTGCGAAATTTGAAGAAGGAATAAATGCAATGGGGGATTTGGCTTTATCAATGGTTGGAATCATGATTTTAGCTCCTATTATTGCTAAATTACTCTCGCCAATTGTTGTTCCAGTGTATAAGGCTCTTGGGGCAGATCCATCAATGTTTGCAACAAGTTTAATTGCTATTGATATGGGTGGTTATCAGCTTGCACAGCAAATGGCGTTAAATACTCAGGCAGGAATGTTTGCGGCTGTTATTCTTGGTTCAATGATGGGACCAACTATTGTATTTACTATTCCGGTTGCACTAGGACTTATTAGAAAAGAAGATCACCGCTTCCTTGCTATGGGAGTATTGGCAGGGATGATTACGATCCCAATTGGTTGTTTTGTTGGTGGTTTAGTTATGAAGCTGCCATTAATGATGATATTGAAGAACTTAGTACCGATTATTTTATTTGCATTGTTAATTGCGTTGGGTCTATGGAAAATTCCTGAACAGATGATTAAAGGCTTTGCCGGCTTTGGTAAGTTTATTGTTTGGGTTGGAACAGTTGGATTAGCATTAGGTGCTGTTCAATCAATGATTGGTAAAAAATTATTGCCAGGTATGGATAATGTACAGCCAGCAATTCAAACAGTTGGTGGAATTGCCTTAACATTGTCAGGTGCTTTCACCCTTGTATATGTAATTACAAAGGTTTTTAAGAAGCCGTTAATGAAATTAGGAAAATTATTAGGGATGAATGATGTTGCTGCAGCTGGATTAATTGCTTCATTAGCAAACAATATTCCAATGTTTGAAATGATGAAAGATATGGACGATCGCGGAAAAGTAATTAATGTTGCATTCGCAGTATCTGCTGCCTTTGTTTTTGGAGATCACCTAGGATTTGTTGCTGGTGTTGCTAAAACAATGATTTTTCCTATGATAGTTGGAAAATTAGTTGCTGGTATTACAGCGATTATGGTTGCAATGTTTATTGCAGATAAAATGTTGAAAAAGACAAAATAATAAGTGGGGATGAACATAATGCAAATGGATCAAGAAGAATTAAAAAGCCTAATCAGAAATATTATTTTAGAGCAATTAAAATCATTAAACATCACCGATAAGAATAAAACGCAGGATGGCCTAATTTCAGTAGATATACCGTCATGGAATGTGTCAGAAAAAGATAAGATGGACACTGGAAATCCGAATGATGAAGTCTATACTAAAGACTTTTTTAGCCTAGATGAAAGTAAGCGACTAGGTGCAGGACTGATGGTTATGAAGCAAAGTACTTTTGACTGGACATTAAATTATGATGAAATTGATTATGTTATTGATGGGCATCTTGAAGTAGTTGGAAAAAATGGAACTGCCAAAGCTGATAAAGGTCAAATAATTCTTATCCCTAAAGGAAGCAAGATTAAATTTTCTGCTCCGAACTATGCAAGGTTTATTTATATAACTTATCCTGCTGATTGGGAAAATCAAAAATAAAAGATGGTGTGATTGTGGAAACTTCTAAAAATAATTTACCAGAACGAATGATCCAAGAATATGTCCCTGGTAAACAAGTTACATTAGCACATATAATTGCAAATCCTGAAAAGGAAATTTTTCGCAAATTAGGTATAGATGATAGTAATAATGCACTTGGAATTTTAACAATTACTCCAAGTGAGGCATCTATTATTGCTAGTGATATTGCAACTAAAGCTAGTGATGTTTCGTTAGGCTTTTTGGACAGGTTTAGTGGTTCAGTGGTTATTTGTGGTGAGGTATCTGATGTTGAAGAAGCTTTGAAGGAGGTTACCGATCAGTTAAAATCTGTACTGCACTTTTCAGTACCTTCTATTACTAGGACGTAAATAATTTGGAGCTAGGTAGATGGATATTAATATAAAGAAAGCTAATGCAAATTTAGTTGATTTTGCTCAAGTAGTTAATTCGGAGCATTCAGTTAGAAAATTACTTGCTAGTGAAAAAATAAAGGTTGGTGTTGATTTAGGTACATCATCGATTGTTTTAACGGTGCTCGATAAAGATAATAAGCCTATTTATGGTGCCTATGAGTATGCTAATGCGGTTCAAGATGGTATTGTAGTTAATTATTTGGAAACTGTAAAAATTTTGCAGAGACTAAAGCAACGAGCAGAAGCGGTTTTACAAAGAAATTTAGTTACTGCGTGCGGGGCTATTCCACCAGAAACAGGAAATAGTAGCGCAAAAATAGTATCAAACGTAATCGAAGCGGCTGAATTTAAGTGTACGCATATAGTAGATGAACCGACTGCAGCAGGGAAATTTCTTCACGTTGCGGATGGAACGGTTGTTGATGTTGGTGGGGGAACCACTGGGATCAGCGTTTTTAAAAATGATAACTTGATAAAGTCTATTGATGAACCAACAGGTGGTACTCATATGACATTGGTATTATCAGGATACTATCGAATTAGTTATGATGAAGCTGAAAAGCTAAAACGAGATAAAACGAAAGAAAAAGAAGTATATCCAGTAATAAAGCCAGTTGTGGAGAAAATGGCAACTATTACTATTGGTGCATTCAAGAACAAGGAAAAAATATTACCGATTTATGTTGTTGGCGGTTCTACAAATTTTGATGAGTTTGAGACAACTTTTTCAAAAATTTTGCAAACTAATGTAATAAAGCCAATGTATCCTCAGTTTGTTACACCTTTAGGAATAGCGATGTATGATGAGGATGATTAATATATGCTTAAAGCAATATTTATAGGTTCTGTAGGGTGCGGGAAGACTACGTTATGTCAACGGATATTAAATAAAAATTTAGAATATGAAAAAACGCAGGCCGTTCAATTTTATGCTCAAAACTCACTAATTGATACGCCAGGTGAATTTACTGATAATCGGAGGCTATATAGCGCTCTTTCAGTATCGGCAAGTGATGTTGATTTGATATTTTTACTACAAAGTGTTACAGAAAAACGCCAAACGTTCGCTCCAGGGTTTGGAAGTATGTTTTCTAAGCCTATATACGGAATAGTGACAAAGATAGATTTAAGCCAAGATTCTAGTGAGCTAAAGTATGCAAAAGAGCAATTAACTTTAGCCGGTGCAAAAAAAGTGATATTTGTCTCGGCTAAGGAAAATGAAGGAATAGAACAGATAAAAGAAATTTTAAATGCTTAAGCGTGCAAGGAGATGAACAGATGTGTATATGGCAAAAGTAGTGGGGACGATAGTATCTACCCAAAAGGATAATGCATTAATTGGTAAAAAATTAATGATTGTTCAGCCTGTCGATATTAATAAGGAAAATATCCGATATGAAGAGGTTGCAATTGATACAGTAGGTGCAGGTATTGGTGAATACGTATTAATTGCAAGAGGAGCCGGTGCTCGAATTGCAGATAGTGGTGAAAATACTAATAAGAAAAGTGTGAGTGATTGCTCGATTGTTGGAATAATCGACCGTTTTGATAGTTAGTATAAGAAAATGCGTGAGATTAAATTATTAAATGGCTTTAACTTTCGTGATATTGGTGGATATAAAACTTACGAAGGTTTAGAAACAAAGTGGCATAAAATAGTTCGCTCGAGTTATTTATCAGAGTTGTCACAATTTGATCAACAGGTTCTGTTTAGATATGGTATTAGGAATATAATTGACTTACGAACTGTTAAAGAAGTAAGTCAATATCCGGATAAGTATAATTCGGCAATTAATTATATAAATGTTCCTATCTTAGATAGTGATTTAACTCAGAATATGACAAGAAATATGAATAAATTAGATTATAAATCTAGTTTTCAACATATGCTGCAAGTATATAGTTTGATGATTACAGATAAGCAAGCACAGGAAGCTTACCATAAAATTATGGAATTACTTGCAGAGAACAATAATTGTACATTAATCCATTGTTCCGCTGGTAAGGATCGAACAGGTATAGTTATAATCTTATTTCTTAAAGTACTAGGAGTTAATGATGGGGATATTTTAACTGACTACTTAATGACTAATGAGGTTTCATCATTACGTATTAATAATCGGATGAATGAGTTTAAGGAAAAAGGAGCTAGCTTTGAAAAATTAAAGGCAATATTTAATCTATCGACAGTAAATTATTATTACTATGAACAGGCTCAATCCATTATTACTAAAAGGTATAATGGGCTTGAATCATATTTTTATAACCAATTAGGAATAGATCAGTGTTTAAGGGAGAAGCTTAAGAAAAAATATTTATGTTGAAAAGGGGGCTTCTTTAGTGATTAATATTGGAGTATTTGTTGGTAGTCTTAGTCAGAATTCATATAGTCAAAAAATAGCTAGCTATTTAATGAATAAGAACAAGATTGCTAAATTTTTCCAGATAAATTATGATATTTTACCTCTCTATAATCCAGATTTAGAAAAAAATCCTCCATTAGAATGGCAGGTCATTCGCAGTGTGGTGGATAAGATGGATGCATTATTAATCGTTACTCAAGAATATAATTTTTCGATACCTGGTGGCTTAAAGAATGCGATAGATGTTTTATCAGTACCATCTCCGCAACCACATATTTATCAAAAACCGGCATTAGTAATTACCGACTCATCAGGCGCACGAGGGGGAGCAAATGCTAATGCCCATATTCAGCAGCTATTACGATATATTGGAATGAATGTGATGAATAAATTTGTGACAATTGGAAACGTTCAAGGTATATTTGATGATAATAACTTGACTGATAAAAAAATTGCTAAGAGATTAAATAATCTGGTAAATGAATTTATCCAATTCACCGAGACCAGTAAAAGAAGTTAGGCCTCGTTTTATGATTAGAAAAGTATTTTAAAAGATAATTAATGAGAAGTAGTCTTCTTGTTAATTATCTTTTTATTGATTAAAATATATTATTCTATAGGTTAGGATTAATACTATTACGAAATAATGCCTTTCTACACCACTTAGCCCGAATAGCATCATAATTAAAAAATGCAAAACTACTTTTTTACGTATATATATTTTTAGAGGGAAAATTTATTCTAAAAATATGAAAGGTGGCTCTCTGAATGGAAGTTGATCGAACAAACCAGTTCGCTAAGGTATGGAAAAAGTGGCAAAGCATGACGATTACTAGTGACCCTATGTTTGGCATGGTAATGGAAAATAAAGAGATTTGCTTAGAGTTAATTAACCGTGCGTTGCCAAAATTAAAGGCTCAAAAAATTATTCACCTGGTTACGCAGAAAGATGTTAATGCGGTTGGGGCCCATCGAGTTCGGTTTGATGTATATGTTCGTGACGAGCATAATAACATTATAGTGATTGAAATGCAGATTACTGATCAGCAGAATCTTCCCAGTCGGCTTCGCTATTATCAAGAACAAATTGATCATGGATTGTTACGTCCTAGTGATGATTACCGGGTGCTGGCTAAGTACCCAACCTATGTCATTATGTTTTGCGACTTTGATTATTTTGGTCGTGGCTGGGCCCGCTATGAATTTGAGTTAAATTGTACGCGTGATCATAATTTGAAATTTGGCGATCAGCGGACAATTGTCGTATTTAACGCCTTAGCCAAGGAGTTTATTGATGATGATAAACCAATTAAGAATTTTCTTGCTTTAATGCGCAATCAAGGAGACAATAAGGATAGATTTATTGAACAAATTCAAGCAGAAATTGATAAGGTCAAACGTGATCCTGAAAGGAGACAGGGCTTTATGAAATACGAGATGCTAATGATGGATGCACAGCGTAAAGCGCGTGAAAAGGGACGTGAAGAAGGCTTTAAGGATGGTAAAAATAGCGGTCGACTGGAAGAACGCACGAAGGGAATTAAGCATCTTATTAGTTCACTTCAAAAGCTAAATGTGGATCCAACCGTTATTCGTCAAGAATTAAAAGAACAGTATAATTTAACTGAGCAAGAGATTACAGCTTACTTAAATTAATTTTAAGTTGTTGCTTTTTATTGATAATTTGATAGCAGGAGCCTGTAACTTGAGGCTTTGATCTAAATTTTCATGATTACTTTGCCTAATTCCAGCACTCCTTTTAAAATAATTTTTGCTTCAAATAGCTGCCTTTATCAAATTACGACTAATTTAAAATATTTATGAGAAAAGATCGGCCTTGGCTTAATGTTGAATACACTAAAGGTTACCGATCTTTTCTTTTTATAAATAAGTAAAATTGGTCTACAAAAAAAGATTTTCATCGGCAGCTGTTTTATTCATCTAACCAATGAAAATCCTACGATAGCTTTAATAAGCACTTATCGCAATAAATGTGCCAAAACATCCATTCGATTATCATAGACATGTAAAATTTCTACTAATTTTTTATCGTCATGAACCTTATAAAAAACAGTGTTCTTTGATAAATGTAAGAAACGATAACCAATTAATAACGGTGATAGTTCAGTTGCATCACGCCCTAACTTTGGCATTGCCCCTAACTTAGCGATTGATGCTTGTAATGACTTCAAGATTACTTTTGCTTTATCTTCACCAAAATTACGTTCTAAGTATCGTCTCAGAGTTGTTATTTCTCTTTTAGCCGCGTTTCTAAAACGGATTTGATAATCTTTCACTTATCTGTCTCTCCAAACACTTCGTCCATTGTATAAAGGCCATCTTCTGTTGAAGCATTTTGTAAATCTTTTAATAACTTCATACCATTTACAAAACGTTCATATTCTTCAATATCCACGATTGCATATTTTCCATAACCATTCTTAGTTAAAAAAACTGGATTATCTGGATCGACTTCTTTTAAGAGCTTATTGTAATCACGTAAAGCGGAAACCGGCTTAATTGACATTTTCATCATGCTAATCACCTCAGTTATATTGTACAAGACTTTACGTATAATTTACAGCAACAATACTGCTGACTTAATAAATTTAATGCTGTTTAGCTTTAATTATTTAGTAGTGCATTGTAGTTGCTGCTTATTGGGAAGCATTACAATCTTTGAGCATAACTTACAAGGGTCCTGTTAAGCTTGGAATCTTAATTGCTGGTTTCTTCAAGCCATCAAAGTATATTTTTATCTGTTTGCAATTTCTTTTAAATTGAGTAAGATAGATAAAGTTAGGTACCAAACGAATTCTGGAAAGGAAATCTAAAATGATGGACAGTGAACGACTAATAAGGGAATTATTTTCCTTTTCTAATGAACTTCATCAGAAGACTGTGCAAGCTCATCAGGCGCATAGCTCTTTTATAGGGCGTGGGAAAATTTTGTGCTTGTTAGCAAAAAACGAATATATTTATCAAAATCAACTTGCTAAGCTGGCCAAAATCAAGCCAGGCTCTTTGACGCAAATCCTTGAAAAGATGGAACGAGAAGAGCTGATTATTCGTGAACGCGATAAGAATGATCGGCGTTTAATATACGTTAAACTGAGCTCAGCAGGACGAAGACAATTAGAAAAAAACAAAGAATACCATCGTGATTTTCAGAAGTTTATAACGGCACCATTATCGTCTACTGATATTGAGCAGTTTATAAAGACGCTCACAATACTGCGTGGTCGATTCGACGAATATATTAAACAAAAGGAGATGGGAAAAAGGTGATCCGAATAGCACGAAGAAATTTAGCTCTCTGGGCAACTCTCGGAGCAGTTTTCTTTTTACTGATTCAAGTTTCATGTGATTTATACCTTCCCACTGTTACTGCTGATCTTGTTAATCAAGGAATTGTGCAAAAAGATATGGGGGTAATCTGGAATAGGGGTATTAAGATGTTAATTGTTGCTGCTATTGGTTTAGTTGCAGCAGGACTTAACGTTTATTTTGCTGCTACCCAGTCAATGAAGGTTGGTGAAAAACTACGAAGCCAGATTTATCATAAGGTTCTACGGTTTTCTAACCGAGAAGTGGATGAATTTGGTGATTCCTCGTTAATTACTCGGTCGACTAATGATATTGTTCAGATTCAAAACGTAATGGTACAAATGTTACGAATGATGTTGCAATCACCTGTAATGCTGATAGCGGCTTGTGTTTTAGCATATACGCGCGAGCCCAAGTTGACTAAGATTTTCTTCATTAGTTTACCGGTTTTAGCAATAATTGTGATGGCGGTAATGTATTTTGCGGTACCGTTATTCAAAAGTATTCAGAAAAAAACGGATCGAATCAATCTAATTTTTCGGGAAGGGTTAACTGGAGTCCGCGTTATTCGCGCTTTTCGTCAAGATGATCGTGAACAGACACGCTTCAAAAAGGCTAATGAGGACTATACCCAAACTGGGATTAAAGCTTTTACAATTGTTTCAACTCTTTTTCCTGTTGTAACCCTGATTTTAGGGATGACTAATGTTGCCATTATTCTTCTTGGTGGGCACTTAGTCGCTAATATGAGTATGCAGGTGGGGGACTTGATTGCATTTATGACTTATGCTACGCAAATTATGATTAGCTTCATGATGCTTTCGATGATTTTTGTTTTTGTACCCCGCGCTTCTGCATCTGCAGCCCGGGTTAATGCAGTCTTAGACCAACCGATTAGTATTCGCAATGCTCCAGAAAATGACCAAGAAAAAATTAATGTCGATGAACCGGCGTCTCTTGAGTTTAAAGATGTCGATTTCCGTTTTAATGGTGCTGAGCGACTTGCATTAAAAGATTTGAATTTTAAGGTTAAAGCTGGGCAAACATTAGCAATTATTGGGGGAACCGGTGCCGGTAAATCTGCGTTGGTTAACTTAATTCCGCGATTGTTTGACGTTGAGCGTGGTGAAATCAAAGTCGATGGTGTTGCGATTAAAAAGCTAAGTCAACACGACTTGCATGAAGTAATATCGATAACCCAGCAACAAGCGGTCCTTTTTAGTGGGACGATTCGTTCTAACTTACAATTTGGCTATGATCAGGCAACTGATGATCAAATGTGGCACGCTCTTGAAATTGCACAAGCAGCCGATTTTGTTCGTGAAGCTGGTGGATTAGACACAGTTGTAGAACAGAACGGGAGTAATTTTTCTGGTGGTCAACGACAACGTTTAGCAATTGCGCGAACAATTATTAAACCAGCATCAATCTATATCTTTGATGACTCATTTTCAGCTTTGGATTTTGAAACTGATGCAAAGCTCCGAGCTGCTTTGGCACAGGATCCACAAATTCAACAGGCAGTCACGGTAATTGTTGCTCAACGAATTTCAACGGTGGTCGATGCTGATCAGATTATTGTCTTAGATGAAGGGCGTGTTGTAGGTCAAGGGACCCATCAAGAACTAAAGGCTAATAATAAGACTTACCAGCAAATAATTCGTTCACAAGTTGAGAAAGGAGATGTTGAACGTGCGTAGAGGACCACGTGTGCCAGAGCAGGCCCAACATTTCTGGCCAACGACTAAACGTTTGATTGCCTATTTGCGACCATGGCGCGTTGGGGTAATTATTTCTATTATTTTGGCAATAGTCTCTGTTATTCTTTCTATTATGGCGCCTAAAATTCTGGGGGAAGCTACCACGATTATTTATGATGGAATGCTAAAAGGCTATGCTGAAATGAAAGCTGGTACTCATTTAACAACGTTACCAATCAATTTTGACCGTATTTGGCAAATTGGAATTACCGTTATTCTTTTATACCTTTTTTCAGGATTGTTTAGTTTCTTACAACTACAGATAATGACCCGGGTATCACAACGGGTAGTCTATAATTTGCGACAAGATTTTGAAGAAAAAATGCGGCGTGTACCAATTAAATATTATGATACGCATAACAATGGCGATATTATGAGCCGAATGGTTAATGATATGGATAACATTGCGGGAACGCTTCAGCAGAGCCTTATTCAAATTATTACCAGCGTGTTGACGCTTGTCGGTGTTTTCATCTTGATGTTGACGATTAGTTGGAAGTTGACAATTATTGCGCTAATTACAATTCCTCTAAGCATTTTAGTTGTTGCATTCGTTGCCCCAACTTCCCAACGTTTATTTGGCCGGCAGCAAGCAGCACTTGGTAAAATTAACGATCAAGTAGAAGAAACTTATGCGGCTCATACAATTGTTCGAACCTTCAATAAAGAACAAGATGAAGAAAAAGAGTTTAATAAACGTAATCACCGTTACTACCAATCAGCATGGAAAGCACAGTTCTTTTCTAGTCTAATGATGCCGATGATGGTATTTATCCGTAATGTGGGTTACTTAGTGGTTGCCGTAGTGGGGGCAATTCAGGTTATCCATGGGCAGATTACTCTTGGTAACGTCCAGGCATTTTTGCAATATACCAATCAATTTTCCCAACCGATTGCTCAAATTGCGAACCTAAGTAATACAATCCAACAAACAATTGCTTCAGCTGAACGGATTTTTGCGGTGCTAGATGAACCAGAAATGAGCACTGGCCTTATAGAAACACCAGCATTATCTGGTAAAGATTTGCCAAAAGTTGAATTTAAAGATATTAAGTTTAGCTATACAGACGAACCGCTTATCCAGGATTTCAATTTAAAAGCGCCACGCAATAAAATGGTTGCAATTGTTGGACCAACCGGAGCGGGGAAGACGACCATTATTAACTTACTAGAACGTTTTTATGATCCCCAAGGCGGTCACATTTACCTAGATGGTAAGGATACGCGGTCAATGACTCGTGAAGCTTTGCGAAAGCATATTGCAATTGTTCTGCAAGATACATGGTTGTTTACCGGGACTATTTTTGAAAATATTAAATATGGAAATGAGAAGGCTTCAGATGATGAGGTTTATCATGCTGCTAAGATGGCCCGGGCGGATGCCTTTATTCGTGAACTACCGGATGGGTATCAGACAATACTGGATGAATCAGCATCTAATATTTCACAAGGGCAACGTCAGCTATTAACGATTGCCCGCGCATTTTTAGCAGATCCAGAAATCTTAATTCTGGATGAAGCGACTAGTTCTGTTGATACGCGAACTGAAGTATTAATTCAAGAAGCAATGAATGCATTGCAGCGAGAACGTACGAGTTTTGTTGTCGCCCACCGATTATCAACTATTCGTAAAGCAGATCAAATTATAGTTGTTAATCACGGTAGAATCATTGAAACTGGTAACCATGAATCATTGATGGGTCAAAAGGGCTTCTATGCTGCCCTTTATAATAGCCAGTTTGCTAGTAGCAACTAACAAAAAAGGGGTACAAGGCGAAATCATTAACGACTTCGTTTGTACTCCTTTTTACAATTTAATTATAAGTTTTTATCAATCTTAAAGGTCAACTTAGAAAGTTCCAGACCATGCATAACCAGTTCAGCCATTAGGTCCTTGGTACGGGTAGCCATTTCAGCGACCATTTCATGAGTTTTGGCACTCAAAAAATCACTAACTTCAGCAGCAGACATTCCTTCAACCTGAGGGGCAACTTGATTAACCCAGCGGTAAAGGTATTCACGAGCATCCTTTAAATAGTCCAAATCTTCTTTAGAAAACTCAGCGTGGTGTGATTCAACAATCATTGAAAGTGCACGGTACATCCAGTAGGCGCTCTTGAGGTTCATGTTGAGCTTTTCTGGTGTTTCGCGGTAGCTGATATCAATGTCCTCAGCATTACCAAAGAAGGGAACATATGGCGTGAAAGTTGGCACGCCGAAACTCATCCACATAATAGTTGAAGCAGCTTCAGGAAGGTCATTTCGGACTTGTAAGATATGTGAATTTTGCGTCCGGTTTAGTGAGATTGGGCGGAATAGTTGCTTCTCTTGTTCTGTTCCTTCATGACCTAGTGGATCGTATGGCGTTCCTTGATAGTGACTACTAAGAATCTTTTCAACATCTTCAAGGGTTATCCGGTGATTGGTTTGCATGATAAATGGAATATCAAAGTCAAGTGGATCAAAGTCAACACTAGGATTTAAAACCTTATGACCATACCATTGCCGTGGTGTGTTGTAATGTTGGTCAAAGACATCAGCAGTTCCGAAGATATGACGGAAGTCCCAGCCGTATTTGTCAGGATTGAGGTGGTTTTTAGCTACAAATTCTTGGATGCCATCAGACCACATAAAGTTATCTGGATCATTAAAGTCAACCTGTTGAATAGCAACCCGGTTTCCAGTCACAGCATATGCGTCGTCTGGAATACGCTGGGCAACCCAGTGATGACCAGTAACGATTTCCATGTACCAAACATCATTTTTATCGCTAAAGATAATGCCGTTGCCCTCTGCAGAACCATACTTAGCAATCAATTTGCCAAGGTATTTTACGCCATCGCGAGCACTATCAATAAAAGGAAGAGTAGCTGCAACGACGAGGTCTTCATTAATTCCTGTCTCCGTATTGAGCGGATCGCAGGCAAGGACTCGTTCATTAGCGTATACACTTTCGGTAGCACTCATTCCAACATTTTTTTCATTAAAACCACTTTCATCAAAAACTCCTTCTGTTTTGTAATCGACATTAGGAGTTCCTTGATAGCGGTAACCGTCTGCTGGCCGATCAACAACACACTTATTTAGGTAAGCCTTTACCTGGTTAGGGTGGTTATGGTAAGCCGGATAAGTAACGAAACGTTGAGGTGTTAATGGACCGAATGTATCATCATTACGGGCAGCCATTGTTGAACCATCAATAGTGGCATTGCGTCCAACAAGGACAGTCGTACAAGCAGATAAATTTTTCTTCATCTTTTCAGGACCTTTCTTTGTGACCTTTAATATGGAGTTGGGAGAATTTGATATCTCACCAGTCCCTTGTTAATTATTAAACTAATAAGGAAGCTAATTTCCACTTACTTTAATATAAACTACAATAATAGTTTAGTCTTCAAGCTAAGAAGGGTCAATCGTCACAAAATTACTTTTGCTCTAAATCGGCGAAAGTTGCGTGTACTAAAGTGGCTAAATCTTCGGCGTTTAATTTAACTGATCGACCAATTTTACCTGATGAAATGTAAATATCACCTTGTTCTTTAGCCTCATTATCAATGAAAATCGGATACTTAAATTTTTCATAGATGCCGACAGGGGTATTAGCGCCATGGACGTAGCCAGTGGTTTTCAATAAGTTCTTGAGGGGAACCATATTTACTTTTTTATTTCCTGATACTTTTGCTAGCTTCTTTTCATCTAAGTGCGTATCAACAGGGACAACCCCAACTAATGGACCAGTGACATTGCCGGTTAGGACGAGTGTCTTATAAATAATGTGATCATTGATGCCGTCATGGTCAACAGTTAATGACCGAACATCACCGTCTTGGTGGGTTGGAAATTCTGCTTGTTCATATGGCACCTTATTTTTATCAAGAATTTGTTCGACTTGTGTCTTTTTGAATTTACTTTTTTTATTCTTTTTACTCATAATTTCCTCCAAAAAAATATCTGGGACGCACCAATATTTTATAAAAAGATCCCAATTTAAAATAGGTCTGCTATACTTAAAGTGTATCTTAGAAATTCGAATTAGTTAAATCCGAGGAGTTAATTAGATGGCAGACTTAGTATATCGCTCGGTAATGCGTGATATAAAACATAAAATTTTAGATAATCAATATCCAGGAATGCGCCTTCCTGATGAACGGAGCTTAAGTGATATTTATCAAGTAAGCCGCAGCTCAATTAAACGGGCATTAGGGATTCTTGCCCAACAAGGGATAATTTTTAAAAAGCGTGGGGCTGGAACATTCATTAACCCGCTTTACTTAAAAAATCAATCATTATTCCGCTATGAGGGGAGTAATTTGGGAGTCACGGACAGTTTCCAAGTTGATGGCAAAAAGCAAGGGATACAACTGCTGGATTACCAGGTAGTTCCGGCTAATAAGGATGTCCAAGAAGAACTATTCCTTAATGACAATGATTTTGTTTATCAAATCAAGCGATTGCGGTTAATTGATGATCAGCCTTTTATGATTGAGACTGGTTTTATCCCGATTAAAATCACGCCAACATTATCACCAGAAATTGTCAATAGTTCAATCTTTAATTACTTAGAGGATGCAATGGGAAAACGGGTTACCAAATCTTTTATGACCATTGGTGTCTCACCATCAGCTAATGAAGATCAAAAATTACTAGAACTAACTGCCACTGAACCAGTGGGGACGATTGAAGGGATTTTCTTCTTAGATGATGGAACCCCATTTGAGGTATCAAATATGCGAATTCATTATAAGTACATGAAGTATAGTACTTTTGTCAATCTTGACCAAGAAGGCTAACAAGAAGGATGTCCGCCAAAAATGATTAACTTTAGGAATGATTATCCATTAATTATTTTATTAGCGTTAGTTAGTTCTTTTAAATTAATCCAAATAAAATGAAGTCCATACGCTGATAGGAACGAAAGAAAAATGGTTATCAGGGTGAGCAGTGGAAAAGCAATAGTAAGACTGCATGTAAAAGGTAATCGGGTGTATACTTTCCAGCTCCAGTAAAGCCAGAAAACATGACTTAGGTAGGCGCGATAGGCATACAGGGCGATCCAATGAATAAACGGCAGCCATTGATTGCGCCTTTTTTGTAAGAAGGTCATTTCCGTGCTAATTAGACTGATGGTACTTAAGTTATAAAAGATCATTGAGGGAAGATAATAAGGAGCATTTGCTAGTCTTACGGGTGCTCCGTAGTTAAAGAAATTAATGACGATGAAGTAAAAAAAGGCTAGCCAACTAATAATTTGTGCTAACCAGTGACCAGCTAAAAAGGGCAATACCTTCGAATGAAATTGCCACAATAATACCCCGGCAATAGCATAAATTAGAAAGCTGAGGAAAAAGCGATCAACTAGGTACCAGTTGTCTCTATGGGGACCATGAAATACTTGAAGTTTATATCCATAGTACCAACCGAGTTCAATCAATAATGTACAGCAAAAGATAATTATGCCGCAAAAAGGATGATTTGCGACTAGTCGTGCTAACCACCAGAAGAACGGCATGAGGATAATGAATTGCAGCATCATGGTATTGTACCAAAGATGTGGAGCGGCATTTCCACTTATAAATTGCCAGCAAAAAGTTAAACAACTATGGTAATGAAGATGTTGCTGTAGTTGTGGGAGGAAAATTAAATAGATAAGTGTCCACCAGATTGTCGGAATGAATAGAATATGCCAACGATTTAACATAAAAGACGGATAATTTCTTAACGTTGCGTGGGGATGGGTCCTAGTTGTTGAAAATAGAATGCCAAAGATGAACGCGGGTGCACTATATTTTACAGCTTCATATATTCCTCCTAAGAAGAATTGTTGACCGAGCGCTAATTTTGTATTCATAAAAAAGCTAATAACAGATTGTGTAATAACTGCAAAAACAGCCATCATTTTAGCAAAATCTCCAATATCTGCATTGTCTATTTTATTATCAGAATGCAAAGTACTCTTCCCCCCTTTTAAATTTTTCTAACTTTTTTAAGTATACATCGATTAGTCTTAAATAAAGGTAAGTATTATTAAATAGGCAGTTTATCAGTGCTTGTTTTGATGGTGAGAAGTTAAAGAACGGCTTAAAAGTATTAAATTTTTATAATTGGACCGTATCAATTTGTAAAAAGGTTGACTTTTCAAAAAAACGGTTTATCATTAACAGTGTAAATTTAATGATTTACGTTATGTTGTTAGAAAGCACAGGACGTATTGATTTATATAGAAGGAGTGTTTATTAGAATGGCAGTAGATTACGATTCCAAGAAATACTTGGAAAGTGTTGATGCTTACTGGCGTGCAGCTAACTACCTTTCAGTTGGTACATTGTTCTTAATGGGTGACCCATTATTACGTGAACCACTTAAGGCAGAAGACGTTAAGCCTAAGCCAATTGGTCACTGGGGTACTATTGTTCCTCAAAACTTCATTTATGCACACTTAAACCGTGTAATTAAGAAGTACGACCTTGACATGTTCTACATTGAAGGTTCAGGTCACGGTGGCCAAGTTATGGTTAACAACTCATACTTGGATGGATCATACACTGAAATTTATCCAGAATATACTCAAGACACTAAGGGAATGGCTAAGTTATTCAAGCACTTCTCATTCCCAGGCGGTACTGCATCACACGCCGCACCTGAAACTCCAGGTTCAATCCACGAAGGTGGGGAACTTGGTTACTCACTTTCACACGGTGTTGGTGCTATCTTAGATAACCCAGATGTTATCGCTGCTGTTGAAATTGGTGATGGTGAAGCTGAAACTGGTCCATTAATGGCATCATGGTTCTCAGACAAGTTCATCAACCCAATCAAGGATGGTGCGGTATTACCTATCATCCAAGTTAACGGATTCAAGATTTCTAACCCTACTATCCTTTCACGGATGAGTGACGAAGAACTTACTAAGTACTTCGAAGGTATGGGCTGGAAGCCATACTTTGTTTCAGCATACAAGGAAGCTGACCGTGACGGTGAATTCGATGGCTACAAGCCTCACATGGAAGTTCACGAACAAATGGCTAAGACGATGGACAAGGCTATTGAAGAAATCAAGGCTATCCAAAAGAACGCTCGTGAAAACAACGATGATTCATTACCACAATGGCCATTAATCATCTTCCGTGCACCTAAGGGTTGGACTGGTCCTACTAAGGATCTTGATGGTAACCCAATTGAAAACTCATTCCGTGCTCACCAGATTCCTATTCCGGTATCACAAGATGACATGGAACACAAGGACATGCTTATTGACTGGATGAAGTCATACAAGCCAGAAGAATTGTTTGACGAAAACGGTCACCCTGTTGCCCTTGTTGAAGAAAACACACCTGAAGGTAACCGCCGGATGGCTATGAACCCTATCACTAATGGTGGTATCGATCCTAAGCCACTTGTATTGCCTAACTACCGTGACTTTGCAGTTGACGTTCAAACACCAGGTTCTGTTGTAAAGCAAGATATGCTTGAATGGGGTAAGTACCTCAGCAAGATGGCTGAATTGAACCCAACTAACTTCCGTGGATTTGGTCCTGACGAATCTAAGTCAAACCGTCTTTACGCATTCCTTGACAACCAAAAGCGTCAATGGATGGAAGGTATCCACGAACCAAACGATGAAAATGTTGCTCCAGAAGGTCGGATGATTGATTCTCAATTATCAGAACACCAAGCTGAAGGATTCCTTGAAGGTTACACATTAACTGGTCGTCATGGATTCTTCGCAACATACGAAGCATTCGGTCGTGTTGTTGATTCAATGCTTACTCAACACATGAAGTGGTTACGTAAGGCTAAGGATCTTTACTGGCGTCACCAATACCCAGCATTGAACTTTGTTGATACTTCAACTGTATTCCAACAAGATCACAATGGTTACACTCACCAAGATCCAGGTCTATTAACTCACATGTTCGAAAAAGAACGTCCAGACCTTGTTAAGGAATACTTACCTGCAGATACTAACTCACTTATGGCTGTATCTAACAAGGCATTCCGTAACCAAGAATGTATCAACCTCTTTGTAACTTCAAAGCACCCACGTGCACAATGGTTCTCCATTGATGAAGCTACTGAATTAGTTGACAATGGTCTTGGTTACATCAACTGGGCATCTACTGACCAAGGTAGTGAACCAGATGTTGTATTTGCATCAGCAGGTACTGAACCAACAGAAGAAGCTCTTGCCGCTATTGACATTCTTCATGACAACTTCCCAGAATTGAAGATTCGTTACATCAACATCATCGAAATTATGCGGTTGATGAACACTGACAAGAACCCTGAAGGTTTGACTGACGCAGAATTTAACCGTTACTTCACTACTGATAAGCCGGTTATCTTTGCATGGCACGGATTCCGTGACATGATCCAAGCATTATTCTTCGATCGTGCAAACCGCAACGTTCACATTCACTCATACGAAGAAAATGGTGACATTACCACTCCATTCGATATGCGTGTATTAAACGAACTTGACCGGTTCCACTTAGCTAAGGACGCTATTCAAAACGTTCCTGGCTACGAACAAAAGAGTGCTGCATTTGTTGCCAAGATGGACAACATGATTAACAAGCACAACCACTACATCCGTTCAGAAGGTAAGGACTTACCAGAAGTTACTAACTGGACTTGGAAGGGTCTTAAGTAATCAGCTACTGGTTGCTAATTAAACACTTAATAAATATTAAGAGATCAAGGTTAACTTGGTCTCTTTTTTTGATACCTTTATAATTTATTACTAATTAATATTTCAATTCTTATTATTTGTAAACTGATTCATATAAGGATAAAATTTAAATGGAAGGTATTATTTTTGTTATAAAAGATTGAGGGTGAAGATTATTAGTAAAAATGTAACAAGTCCCAAAAAGTTGTCTTTTATTTCAATCTACTTTTTAGGCATTAATGGAGTTATTGGTTCAGGAGCGTTCTTACTTCCACAGGTCATTTATAAGGACATGGACTTATCAAGTGTGTTGGTATTACTTTGTGCTGCGATTACGGTTAGTATGGTTGCACTGTGTTATGCGGATCTTTCTAGTCGATTCACCGGGTCGGGAGCTGCATGGCTGTATTCATATAATGCATTTGGTCGTTTCTGGGGATATGAACTAGGAATCTTTACTTGGTTCCTTGGTTGTTGTACTCTTTCGGCGGAAGTAGTGGCATTATTGACGACCCTTAAGAGCTTTTTGCCAATTTTTAGCAATCATTGGGTATATTATGCTTCTGTATTTGGCTTGATATTATTATTTTCAATTATCAATTTCTTTGGTCGAACAATTGTTAAGCTTGTTGATAATCTCTCGTCAGCGGCTAAGATGATTACTATCATCATCTTTATTGCCGTTGGTGCATTTTGTATCCATTTAACTAATTTCTCGCCGGTTATTCCTCATGCAGCAATGACAGGGGCAATGCCGTTAGCTAAACATTTTGGGGCCGCTTTTAGTGTTGTCTTTTATATGTTTACTGGTTTTTCCTTTATTCCGATTGCTGCAAAACAAATGAATAATCCGGAAAAGAATATTCCCCGAGTTCTAATTGCAGTAATGATTAGTGTTACAATCCTCTATTCATTAATGATGATTGTTGCAATAGGTATTCTGGGGACAAACATGGTTAAGTATAGTACACCGATTGCTAATGCCTTTTATAGTGGTGTTGGTCGTTGGGGATATATTCTAGTTATTGCCGGAATGCTTATTAGTATTTTTGGAGTGGCTTTCACCGCTTCCTTTAACACGCCATCTCTTATTGCATCATTGGCCAGCGAGCATGCAATGCTGCCAAAGTGGGTTGGTAAAAAGAATACTCATGATGCGCCATGGGTTGCGATTATTCTGACAGCGATTGTCTCATTGCTACTAGTAACGCAGTCATATCTTTTCTTAGTTTCCTGTATTGTGCTTGCTTCATTTGTTCAATATGTACCGTCAATTCTCGCGGTAATTAAGTTTAAACATACTGAAGAGTTTCCTAATCATGGCTTTAAACTACCAGGCAAGTATATTATTCCAGCTTTAGCATTACTGATTTCTTGTTATATGGTAACCAACTTTACAATCAAGACAATTGCGGTTGGGGTAGTTGTAGCAGTATTAGCTGCAGTAACGTACTTCTTTATTAAAGAGGATGAGGAGCATGAGGCTCGCCACCATGCTAAATTAGAAAAATTAAAACAAAAATAGTAAATTACGCGAATACCTTTATAATTGGGTAAGAGGTGATTTAATGGAAATTACAATTAAACGTGATGGCTTAAAGCTATATGGGTTGCTCGAAGGTACGACAACGGTAAAAAACGATACAGTAGCAATCCTCATGCACGGGTTTAAAGGAAATCTCGGGTATGACGATTCAGCGATTCTTTATGCGTTATCACATTATCTAAATCAACAGGGAATCCCAACACTGCGCTTTGACTTTGCTGGTTCTGGTAACAGTGATGGTGATTTTAAAGATATGACAGTTTTTAGCGAAATCCTTGATGGAATGAAAATTATTGATTATGCTCGAAATACAGTTCAGGCTAAAAATATTTATTTAATTGGTCATTCGCAAGGCGGCGTTGTAGCATCAATGTTAGCCGGATACTATCGAGATGTTATTTCTAAGCTGGTTTTGTTAGCACCAGCAGCGACGCTAAAAGACGATGCCTTACAAGGTGTTTGCCAAGGTAGTCACTATGACCCTAATCATATTCCCTTAACAGTTGATGTTCACGGATTTACTGTTGGTGGCGATTACTTTCGAACTGCACAATTAATGCCAATATACGAAACTGCACAGCATTATGACGGTCCAACTTTATTGATTCATGGTGAAAGTGATCAAGTAGTTTCACCAGCAGCGTCGCAAAAGTATAACGTTATTATGCCGAATAGTGAGCTTCACCTGATTCCAGATGAAGGACATAAGTTTGCTGGATCTCATCGTGATGAAGTTCTCAAGTTAGTTGCTAGTTTCTTAAAGAAATAATCATAATAAAATGGCAGTCACTGAAAAATTTCGGTCGCTGCTATTTTGTTATCTATGGTATAATTTAGCGTCAGATTGAATGCAAAATTTAAATAAAGGAGCGAGTGATTAACGATGAACTCAATTAAAACAGCGGGTAAAACCTACTTGGTAATTGGGTCGCTAATTTTTGGAATGTTATTTGGGGCAGGAAATTTAATTTTTCCTGTGCATTTAGGCCAATTAGCTGGTAGCCAATGGCATTTGGCAACGATAGGCTTTCTCCTGTCAGGAGTGTTTTTACCACTATTTGCGTTATTGGCGATTAGTATTACTCACGCTAATGGTCTGTATGAGTTAGCATTACCCAATGGAAAAAAGTTTGCTTTAATTTTTTTGATTTTAGTGCAGATCGTTATTGGACCATTGTGTGCTACTCCTCGAACAGCGACAGTTCCTTATACGATTGGAATAGCGCCTTACTTAAACCATGCGATGCAGGGCTGGGGATTGCTAGCGTATACCGGTGCGTTTTTCCTAATTGTGTATTTCTTTGCAGTACGTGAAGGAAAAATTACTGAAATTATTGGTAAAATCTTAAATCCCATTTTTTTAATAATGTTATTTGTAATATTCCTGTTAGCCTTTATTCATCCAATGGGGAGTACAGTTACACCACGACCAACGAACGGTTATGTAACACATGCATTTAGCAATGGCTTTATTCAGGGCTATAACACAATAGATGCATTAGCCGCCTTAGTCTTTGGGGTAACAATTATTACCGCTGTTCGGCAGCTCGGTTTTAAAAGCCAGCAATCAGTTTCCCTTGCGACGATAAAGGGAGGACTAATTGGTATCCTTGGCATTGGAGTTCTTTACATTGGGCTTATTTATTTGGGGACTACTAGTCGGCATCAATTTGCGATAGCGGCTAATGGTGGTACGACCCTTAATCAAATTGCCCATTATTATCTGGGGGATTTTGGTAATATTTTACTGCTAACTCTTGCAACAATTACATGTATGACGACTGCGATGGGGTTAGTTGTAGCGTTTGCTCAGGATTTTCATTATCGCTTCCCTAAGATCTCTTATAAGGCTTTTTTGCGTGGAAATTGCTTACTATCCTTTTTAGTTGCTAATATGGGGTTAGACCAGATTGTTGCATGGTCTAAGCCAGTGCTGATGTTTTTATATCCATTAGCAATTGTTTTAATTTTGTTAGGAATCTTTTCACCATTGTTTAAAGGGGCGTCTTTAATCTATCGGATTACAACTGGTATAACAATGATTCCTGCTTTATTTGACATGGTAAATGCCTTTCCGCCGGTTCTCCGCAATACGACGATAAGTACATCATTGATTCAGTTTGCTGACAAATACTTTCCATTGTATCAGCTTGGGTTTAGTTGGGTAGTCTTTACAATTGCGGGTCTTATTATTAGTGTTTGTATTTGGTACCCGTTGCACCGTAGTTGTGTATAATATTAGTTATAAAAGAAATGAGGTGGGGGAATATGCAACGACAATATTTAAGCATTGATATTGGAGGAACGGAGATAAAGAGTGCGTTGATCGACCACTCTGGTAATATCTTTAAGAAAAAGCATATGCCAACCCCACGTCAAAAAGAGGACTTTTTAGGATTATTATTTGCAACGATTGATGAAGTAGTAGATAAGATTACTGCAGTTTGTATAAGTGTTCCGGGTATTGTCAATCCGGCAATTGGCAATGTTGAGTTTACTGGTGCCCTTGGGTTTATGGGACATATTAACTTAGCCGCATACATTGAAAGTCGTATTTCATGTCCGGTGTATGTTGGTAATGATGCAAACTGTGCAACGCTTGCTGAGATGTGGCTAGGAAATCTTGATGATATCCATAATGGGGCGGTAATTACTTTGGGTACCTCAATTGGTGGGGGAATTGTAATTAATGATCAATTAATTCACGGACCACACTTTCAAGCAGGGGAACTTAGTGCGATGATAATTGATCATGATGCTCCTAAGCTTCACTATTCTACGATGGGCGCGACAACTTCGGCGGTAAAAATGATCGAAACGATTGCTGACACTTGTGACTTAGCAAATAAGACAGATGGACGACGAGTTTTTAAAGAAATAACCCAACGTAATCCGGTAGCTTGGTCTTTATTTGAAAGCTTTTGCCATCGGATTGCTGTTTTGATTCTTAATATGCAAACGGTCGTTGATTTAGAGCGAGTCCTTATTGGTGGTGGTATTAGTGCCCAAGAGATATTAATTGAAGAGATTAAGCATCAGTTTATGCTTTTACAAGCGGGTGATTATCGTCTTCATGATGATGTTACTATGCCAGAAATAATGGCAGCTAAGTTTGGGAATGAAGCTAATTTACTAGGAGCATTATACGGACTATTACTAAAAATTGAATAGAAAAAATCGCAGTTCTAATGGTAAATTTAACCACGAGAAGTGCGATTTTATTTTCTGTATGGGAAATGGGCCATTGTGGGAACTTTATCCCAAGAAACAGGAAAGCCAGCTCCATGGGCGCAAAATACTGAATTGGGAGTGTTAGGCAAATCAGCAACGGGATCATAATTAGCATTAGAAATGACTTCTTGAGCATTATGACATGGTTGATAGCCATTAAAAACTAAGTCAAGTTGTCCCTGTCCATGACTATATTCTCGGACATCCTTTGCATAATCTATCATTAATGCGACAGGCGCCTTGCCAATAATCGTTGTCATTAGACTATTATCAGATTCTTCGAGCTTAAATGTGCCATGCATTTGTTGAATATCATTGATTGCTCGTCCAACCTGGTTATTTGGAATAGTGAGATGAAATGAGTACCATGGTTCAAGCAGTAGGCAGCCATTCTTTTGTTTTAGTTCCATTAGTCCTTGGCGAATTGCTCGCCAGCTAGCTTGCCTGAAGTCGCCACCCTCTGTGTGTTTGATATGACCACGTCCGCCAATCAGTGTGATTTTTATGTCGGTTAGCGGTGCACCGGTTAGAACACCACGATGTTCCTTTGATTGAATACTTGTTAAAATTTGATGTTGCCAATTTCGATCAAGAATATCAAGACTACAATCACTAGCGAGTGTGATACCTGATCCAGGTTTACCAGGCTCTAATAATAAATGTACTTCAGCATAGTGGCGAAGTGGCTCAAAGTGGCCGACACCCTCAACCGAGCTGGTAATGGTTTCTTGATAAAGGATTGTTCCTTCATCGAAACTGACTTGAATACCATAGCGTTCTTTTAGTAGTTGTTGAAGGATCTGGAGTTGAACTTCACCCATTATTTGAACATGAATTTCCTGGATGTGAGGATGCCAGGAAACCTGTAGTTGAGGATCTTCATCTTCTAACTTCTTTAGCGCACTAAGACAAGCATGGAGATCAGTATCAGCAACCTTAACTGCATAGCTTAAGACTGGTCTAATTAATGGGGAAGGAAGGGCTTTATTTATTCCTAATCCTTGGCCGGGGTAGGTCGATATGAGTCCGGTAACGGCCCCAACTTGTCCGGCAGTTAAAGCCTGAATAGTTGTGAATTTAGCACCATTATAGACTCGAATTTGGTTTACTTTTTCTTGGTCTGCTACTTCTGCCTTTGCCGGTAGTGAACCTCCAGTTACACGTAGCCAACTTAAGCGATTTCCTTTTTTATCATGTGAAATTTTAAATACGCGGGCACCAAATTGAGGTGAAAAAGAGGGAGTGGTTGTCCATTTTTCGAGACCAGTAAGTAAATTATCCACCCCCGTTAATTTAAGAGCTGCCCCGATAAAACAAGGGAACACTTTTCGTTGTTTTATTAAAGATCGAATTGTAGGTTCATCGATTGTACCGGTATTAAGATATTTTTCTAAGACAGAATCATCTTGCATAGCAATATTTTCGATTGTTTCCGCAGGTAAATTGTCAGTAAATTCAATACAACCGGCTGAAAATTCATCCTGTAATTGTTTGATAACCATCTGTGGATTAGCGCCGATGATATCACCCTTGTTGATAAAGATAAATGTTGGAACATTATAACGCTTTAGCAGTTGCCATAATGTTCGTGTATATCCCTGGATTCCGTCAGTCGCAGAAATAACTAGAATGGCATAATCTAACACTGGCAGTACTTGTTCTGTTTGACTTGCAAAATCGACGTGTCCGGGAGTATCTAACAGTGTTAGGGCGAGACTATTGTAAGTTAATTCGGCTTGGTGCGTGAAAATAGTAATGCCTCGTTGCTTTTCTAAGGTGTTTGGATCGAGAAAAGAATCACCATTATCAACACGGCCCAGCTTACGAAGGTTCCCTGTTTGATACATTAGCGCTTCGGTGAGGGTCGTTTTCCCAGCATCTACATGGGCAATGATCCCAGTAACAATGTGCTTCACTGGCGTCACCTAGTTAGCGTGATCATTTTTTCGAACGACCAGAACGTCACAATGGGCCATCCGACTGACGTAGTGGGTAACAGAACCAAGCACAAATCTTTCTAAACCAGAGACACCAGTTGCGCCAAGAACAATCAAGTCCGTATTATGATCTGATGGAAATTCATGGGCGATAACGCGCTTAGGATTACCAAAACGAATATGAACATTAACGTTGTCAACTCCAGCGTCAACAGCCCGCTTTTTAAGGTCGTCTAATCGTTCTTTAGTTGTTTTGACGATGTTATAAGTTTCTTCATTGCTCAATGCGGCATTGCTGTAACCATCAGTTAGTTGTGTAACTTGGACAATCCGGAGAATATCTAGGCTAGCGTGATTACGTAGTGCGGAATCGATTGCACTTTCTAAAACGTTGCTTGTAATTTTTGAGCCATCAACGGCAACTAGGATATGCTTATATGGATAATCTTCTGTCATGGTATGACACCTCCAAAAGTTTATACTTATATTATAAAGTGTTTTCTTTATAATATGCTGTAAAAAAGAAAGTATTTTACTTTAACAACAAAATTTTGCAAACGCTTACCAAAAGATGTAAACTACATTTGGATGCATAAATGACAAATTATCATTTTTAGTCTATTATTGTTGATGTTTACACAAGAGAGGGGCGGTACAATGCGTTATGTTTCGATGACTTCCCATAATATTGGAATGAACTTAGCGACAGAACAGTATTTAATGAACGACAAGGATTTTGGTAACGAACCGTTAGTTTTATTTTATTATGAAGAACCATGTATTATTGTTGGCCGAAACCAAAATACACTAGAGGAAATTAACCACGACTATGTTAAAGAACACAATATTCGAGTAACACGTCGCTTATCTGGTGGTGGAGCTGTTTACCAAGACCTAGGGAATCTTTGTTTTAGTTTTGTAGTTCCAAGTGATAGTGAAGAATTTGGCGACTTTAAGTCATTTACTCAGCCAATTGTAGATGTTTTGCATCAGATGGGCGCAACAACCGCTGAAGTTAGTGGCCGAAATGATATTTTAGTTGATGGTAAGAAATTCTCGGGTAATGCGATGTATTCCCGCAATGGCAAGACATTCTCTCATGGTACGTTAATGCTCGATGTTGATCTTAGCGTTGTGGCAGATGTACTTCATGTTGCAAAAGATAAGATTGAATCCAAGGGAATTAAGTCGGTACGGTCGCGAGTTACCAATCTTCGCCCATATTTGGATGAAAAATACCAAAATATTGATGTGCCAACTTTCCGTGATGAATTAATCAAGGGCCTTTTTCACGTGGATGATTTGGATGAGATTAAGGATAAGGAATACGTAGTTACCCCAGAAGACCAAAAGGCAATTGATAAGATTTATGAACAATACTATAACAATTGGGATTGGGTTTATGGTAAGTCCCCTGAATTTACGGTTAAACGCCGCAAACATTTTGATATGGGGACGATTGACGCGCGGTTTGATGTTAAAGATGGGGTTATTAAAAATGTGAAGTTTTATGGCGACTTCTTTGGACCACAAGATATCAATGATTTAGCTCAAAAGCTCCAAGGCGTAAAATACGAACATGATGCTATTGAAGAAGTTCTAAAAAAGGTTGGCACGCAACAGTATATAACGGGAATTTCAACTGAAGAAATAGCAGACTTATTAGCATAATTGAGCTTTTAAACGGAATTTAGTAGAATTAGGAGTGTGATTAGTGTCACATTCCTTTTTGTTTAATGGATGTGATAAGATGCTGTTAGGGCGACTAAATAAGAAAGTTGGCACAGTTAATGAAAAATAGTGAAAAAGTTATTATTGTAACATCAGTAGCAGCAGTAATAGCGTTGATTCTTGATGCGGTTATGTTTGTTCAGCATGGACAAAATTTAGCTTCTCCAATGGTTTGGCCACGATTAGTGCTTTTTATTGTTTTAGCGGTCGTGGTTAGTGGATTGGCACTTTTGAAGATGCGTTTTTGTGGTTATGCAACAATCTTGGTTAACCTTTATTATGCAATTGCTGGTTTTGCGGCGTTTCAAATGGTTAGTCCGCGGATGAGCGCATATGGGTTATTTATTCAAGCATTGAGTATTGTGGGAATCCTCGTTGGCGCAGCTGGTGTTTACTATGGTGCAAAACAACGAGCCGATTATACTAAAGCCAAAATTGAGAAGATGAAGGAGCAATTGAAAAAATGAAAATGTCAGTAGCTGATTATTTATCACAATTGACGAGTGATCAGGTTGTGATAGAAGAGGTTGAAAAAACAGCTGCACAAGCACAACAAAAGACAGTTTTAACCACTGCCATAAAATTTATGATTGAACAATTAGATACCGGGCATCTAGGCCAGTACAAAATGATGATTAAAATGAAGAAGGGGGACCCGGTTAAGTTTCAATTAGAAACAAATTTAATTAATGTCCCAATGGCAGAAGCGGAACGACTTGATGTTAAACTACTAGATAAAGAATTGGATTATCCAGTAAACCTTTACTTGGTAATGGAAAGTGAAGATATTAATAAGTCGGGATTGCGGATTGATGAGCTCGCAAACGAAACGGACCAAGGTGGTAAAGTTACCGAATTAGTTACCAAAGCTCAAGAATGGGTAGCAGAACATCTTGCAGATATTGTAGAAGCACGTGCGTAATATTTGCATTAGGCAGTTGAGTATGGTAAATTATACTCTGCGATGAGTCGAGAGGTCTGGTAGCGACCCTAAGAGCTACCATTGACATTTTGACAGTGGAGCACATTAACTCACCGGATTGTGAGGTGCTCGGTTGATTTGCGAAGTGGACATCGTGATTGACCTGAGATTATATCAATACACAAAGGGACGAGTGTTATGACTTTTATATGTCATAATTCTCGTCCTTTATTTTTTATCTTATAATCCGTTCCGGCATAGATAGTAATGAAGAAAATTATTACGAACACGGTTAATGTGGATACATAACTTACTATTGCTCGTTGTGAGAATATTTCCTGGGAAATGTAACCAGCATTTATAAGTAAAACAAGCTCAAGGTAGAACAGATCCTTTGAGCTTGTTTTAAATTAGTAGGTTATTTTTAATAATTGCGCATCCCGGTATAACGACGGCTGAGGATAATTACAAGGATTGTTGCAAGAAGTCCATAAATAGCACCAACATATCCTAAGTTACTCATAGCAGTAAAAGTGACTGCTTGGGAAGCAGTAAATGAACCAAGTGAAATACCGATGTTGGCGAAAATTGAATTTAGTGAAGACGCAAGATCAAGTGATTGTGGATACTGCTTTTCAGCAATATCAAGAAACATTAACTGGGTGGAAGAACCGTAACACGAGAAAGCAACGCATAGGACAGCCACAATAATAATTGCACCCCATTTAAATGGAAGCGCTGGACCAAAGATTAGGAATAAAACAGTCATCGCAGCATATATTCCACTAAGCCGATGCACGCCTCCGTGGTCAGCAAGGTAGCCACCAAATTTATTACCAATGATAAAGAAAATTCCCATTCCAAAGAGAAGCCAATTTAACCATGTATTATCAAAACCCATCTCATTGGTAATTAGGGGACGAATATAAGTGTAGACGGTATAATCAGCCGCACAGATGGCAACGATAAAACATACACCAAGAATAACACGTGAATCCTTAAAGAGGACAAATTGTTTGCTGAGGGTACTCTTAAACTGAGGGGTATTACGAGGAACTAACCAGAGTAAGGCAATAAAGACAATAATTGTAATTGCTGAAATCATCCAGAAACTATCATGCCAAGACATGGTGGTACTAATGACAGTTCCAATAGGAATCCCAATAACTGAAGCAATACTAAAACCAGCAAAAACCCATGATACTAGGCTAGCTCTTTTTTCTCGCGGGGCAACATAACTAGCCATTACGAGAACCATTGAAATAATTGCACCGGCAACACTGGCAGTTAAGATTCGAGAAAGGAGCATCGAAATAAAGTTAGACGCCATTGCAGTCCATGTATTACCGATAAAGAAGATAATCATGAGGACCAATAAGACATGATGACGTCGCCACCGACTTGCCATTGAAGTTATAAGTGGCGTGAAAATTGCATAAACTAAAGCAAAAACGGTAACAAGCAGCCCTAAACGCCCTAATGAATCATGGTATTCATGAGCAATATCTGGTAGGACTCCGACAATCATGTATTCATTACAACCGAGCATAAAAGCGACGAATACAAAAAGAATTGCTTGTAAACGATACTTCATAAAAAATAAACCCTCCTTAATTATGTTATAAAATTTAAGCTCGTTATATTGTAATCAATTTCCGAGGGTGAAGCAATAGAACGTTTGACTTGCTTAAAACGCTTACTTTAGCGAGAATATAAATGATAGTGTACATTGAAAGGAGTGCGATGGCATTGCTTAATAGTGTTAATGAAATATTTCGAACTTTTGGGGCAAGTGTAGTTGTTCCAATAATTATTTTTATAATTGCCCTATTATTACGGGTGAAACCACGTAAGGCAATGATGAGCGCATTTTATGCCGGCGTTGGTCTGACCGGTTTTACGTGGATCATTTCAGAATTTACACCAGTAATTACTAAGGTTGTTCGTCAAATGGTCAATAATACGGGGATTAAATTGCCTGTTGTCGATATTGGGTGGGAAGCAGGATCTTTAGCTGCCTTTGGCTCGACTGTTGGCTTGACCTTCTTTGTGTTCGGATTATTGGTTGAGTTATTGCTGTTTATTTTTGGCGTAACTAAGATCTTCCTGCCATCGAATATTTGGAATAATTTTGGTTATATGATTTGGGGAACGTTAGCCTTTTATGCTACCCATAACTATTGGTTATCATTAGGTCTTGAATTTTTTATGTTGTTATATTCATTGATATTGGCTGAGATTCAAGCTGATCGATGGTCTAGTTACTATGGAATTGAAAATACAACTGTTGATGCGCTTCATAATATTGAGCAGGTTGTCCCCGCAATTTTACTAGACCCGCTTTGGAACCTGCTTGGCTTTAATAAGGTTAAAATGACGCCAAAAGACTTCAAAAAGAAACTCGGTGTTTTTGGCGAGCCAATTACGATGGGGATGATCTTAGGTCTGATTTTAGGTATCCTTGGGAACTTATCTTCGTTAGGAACAATGAAAGCTTGGGGTCAAATTACTAAAGTGGCAGTTCAATTAGCCGCTGTTATGGCAATTTTCCCGTTAATTACCAAAGTCTTTGCACAAGCATTTACACCGTTATCCGCGGCAATTGATGAACAGCAGAAGAAAAAGACGCATGCCAAACAAAAAGACCGTTACGATAAAAAGCGATGGTTTTTAGCAGTTGATGACGGTGTTGGGTATGGTGAATCTGCAACATTAATTTCTGGGATTATTCTTATTCCAATCATGGTACTGATGGCATTTATCTTGCCTGGAAATAAAACATTGCCGGTTGTTGATTTAATTGCAATTCCATATATGGTGGAGTCTATCGTTGCGATTACCAAGGGAAATATTCTTAAGGTTATTGCGACTGGAGTTGTATGGTTTAGCCTAGGCTTATATGCTGCCAGCTGGCTGGGACCGATTTATACTGGAGCTGTTACTCATTATGGAGTTGCAATTCCTACTGGGGTTGTAATGGTCACAAGCTTTAATTTGGTTGCTCGACCACTAAACGCCTTGGTATTTGCTGCTTTTATCTCAGAAAATCCACTGTGGATTACCCTAGCAATTATTATTTACCTCGTTTTGCTATTTGGTTTACGTAAATATCGTCCACAGATTTGGCGGTATCTTAATAAGATGGCAGCTAAGAATGCATAGGAAAATGCTATAATTATACTTATAAAAAATAAACGAGGTAGCATTTTATGAAAGCATTAGTTTTAGCTTCGGGGACAGATCATTCCCTTGATAAATTGAAAATTAGCGATGTTCCAGTTCCACAACCTAATGAGAATGAAGTATTAATTAAAGTTCATGCGGCAGGAATTAATCCAGTTGATTATAAAATCGTTGAAAATGGGGTAGAATCATGGACCTATCCCCATATTTTAGGATTAGATGTTGCCGGTGAAATTGTCGGTGTCGGTAAGAATGTGACCAAATGGCAGATAGGTGATCGGGTATCAGGTCACGGTGACCTAACGAAAAATGGTTGTTTTGCTGAATATGTAGCAGTTCCAGCTTATGAGTTGGCTAAAATTCCTGCAACAGTTACTTATACAACTGCAGCAAGCTTCCTTTGTGGCGCATTGACAGCTTACCAGGCAATTGAACGGAAAGCCAATTTAACAGCTGTACAAAGTGTACTTGTCCATGCAGGCGCTGGTGGTGTCGGCAGTATCGCAATTCAATTAGCTAAAAGACATGGTTGTAAGGTGTTTACCACAGTTTCCTCAAGCAAAAAGGATTATGTTGAACAATTAGCGCCTGATGCAATTATTGACTATCGCATAGAAAATGTTACCCAAAGATTGAATGAATTAACTAATGGTTTAGGTGTTGATTTGATTGTTAACACAGTTGGCAAACAAGAAGCAGAAAAGGATTTGGAGCGACTAGCTTATAATGGTCGGCTAGTGACAATCGTGGACGTGCCGTCAATTAATAATGTACCGATGTTTGCCCGTGGGCTGGGGATGGATGTTGTTAATCTTGGTGGAGCGCATTTGAGTGGTAATCCTCATCAACAAAGGGATTTAGGACAAATGAATGCGGAAATGCTTCAACTTGTTGCTAATAAAGAGATTAAACCTTTAAGTATCAAAATCTTACCATTTACTCAAATTATCGAGGGATTAAAGATGGTTAAGATGCATCAAGTCGTTGGTAAGGTTGTAGTGAAAATTAATTAAACCAGCATAATAAAAAAGGATTCTCGAAGAAGAATCCTTTTTTATTATGGAAAATATCTTTATTTCACTAAGTAAATTTGCTCATCAATTAAATCAAATGAGTGTAGATTGGCATTAACTTTCTGCAGAGCTTCATCTTGGCTAAGTTGCGCTTCTTGCCAGAATTTCTTTGAGTTGGTGGCACCGTCTTTTTCCCCAATTACTAAGAATTGAACATTAGGGTACTTCTGGCGCATCAATTGAAGGACTTCCCAATCTGCTTCTCCCTTGTCCGGAGCCCATGACATAATTACGTATTTTACCTTCTGGCCGTACTTGTCGATTGCCGATAAAGCATCCAGCTTTTCAATTGTTGTCACGGGATGTTTGCCGGTTTCATTTTCGTTTACCCATTCCTGACTATCAGTAGTATAAATCTCTTGAGAAGAATTATTATTCCGAAGTCCCTTTGAAATATAGCCATTACCGGCCATAATTTCAAGCGTTGGTGCTCCCGCGAGGTAGTCGGATAAGGCCTTAGCAAATGGAGCATTGACATATGACCACATACCATATGTATCTTCGAGGTAATCACGGAAATTACGTAAAGCCTTATCAAGCTTAGGTAACGCTTCGTTATATTTATTCCACAATTTATCTCCACGAGGGTCGCCTTGGGGAAATTCGTTATTAACTTGTTGGAAAATTGTGTCTTGGATATTGTCGGGTAATAGTAATTGTGGAAGTGGTTGTGGCAAAAGACCATTTTTTAGTAAACGGTCACTCTCAAGTGCATTATTAATAAGATATTTTATCGGAGGAAATTTTTCAAAGAGGTCCCGATAGTGGGTTAATTCTTGAATATAAATCGGCTCTTTTACAGCCTGATGAGTCTTTTTCACCCGTTTTTTTAATTGCTTTAACTTTTTAGGATTCATTTAGAAGCTCCTTATTTTAATTTTAGGTTTAATTGTTCTTGTTTTCCATAGAAAGTATCAGTATCACGACGATTATGTCGTCCTTTTAGGTAACCATCAATCAATTGGAAAATTTCATAACGATCATCGCTGGAGAGAATAGTTTGATTAAATGATAGATTTTTACTAGAAAAGAATAGTTTAGCGAGGTCAAAATCGTTGCGGTCCGTTTTTCCGGTTAAATAGTCAAGGCTAACATCGAAGAATTCTGCTAACTTTCGCGCCTCGACATATGACGGGGTTCGGATGCCGCGTTCCCAGTTACCGATTTGTGAAGCAGTATTTGGTTTTTCATTTGGGCCAAGATTTTCATTTAGGTGTTTTGCTAATTCTTTAAGGGTAATTTTTTGTCCCTTTCGAAGAGCTCGCAGGCGTTCTGGAAACATTAACTCACTACCTCCTTAATATGGATATATTACTTTCTATTTTAACATTAGCAGGTAACTTTTGAATAAAAAGAATATGCAAAGTAACAGAAAGTGTGCTACACTATCCGCATTGACTAAAAAATATGACATGGGGTTAATCAATTTGAAGGTTAAAGATAAAAAGAAAAGTTGGCATCCTTGGCGATGGCTAACAGGCGTTGTAGCAGTATTAGTTATTGCAATTTTTGCAGCAAGTTGTTACTTTTTCTCTGTCGCAATGGTGCCGGGGCATAAAAACTTTATTAATAATTCGACAAAAATAACGAAGAGCGATCCGCTTTACGATCAAAAAATGTGGTTTAAGCGGGCTAAAAAGCAGCAGTGGACGATGCAATCAGCAACTGATAATTACCGATTAGTCGCTGATTATATTCCTGCTGCCCATTCCACAACTAAAAATGTCGTAATTGCTCATGGCTTTATGGGAAATAAGGAAAAGATGGGCGAGTATGCAGCTCTTTTTCACCAAATGGGTTATAATGTTTTAATGCCGGATGCGCGAGCTCATGGTCAAAGCCAAGGAAAATATATTGGCTACGGCTGGCCTGAGCGTTACGATATTCGAAAATGGACTAATAAATTGATTCAGCATAATGGGAAAGATAGTCAGATTGTTATTTTTGGTGTAAGTATGGGTGGTGCTACTACCATGATGACAAGCGGAATTAAGCTCCCTTCACAAGTAAAAGCATTTGTCGAAGATTGCGGATATACGAGTCTTAATGATGAACTAAATTATGAGGCTGGTAATTTATATCACATTCCAAAATTCTTGCGCGTACCGTTGATTAGTACAATGAGTCTAATTAACCGTGTTCAAAATGGCTTTTTTATTCGAAATGCGAGTTCAATTGATATGTTGCAGCATAATCATCGGCCAATGTTATTTATCCACGGCGCTAATGATAATTTTGTGCCGACAAAGATGGTTTATCGCAACTACCAAGCAACTAACGGAAAAAAAGAATTGTGGGTAGTTCCAGGAGCTGCACATGCGAAATCTTACGCAACTCATCCTGTTCAATATCAGCGACATTTGGCAAATTTCCTAAATCAGTATATTAAATAATTGGAGGAAAAAGAATGCTTGCAATTGTCGTTACAATGTTTGTTGCAATTGAACATATCGGAATTATGGTACTTGAGATTTTTGGTACACCAGCCCAACAAGCAAAAGCATTTGACTTACCGCTTAAATTTACAGAACAACATGAGGCGCGAGTGTCGTTTGCTAACCAGGGAATTTATAATGGTGCTTTAGGTGTGTCATTAATCGCCGGGTGGATTTTATTTAGTGGCGCAACGCTAATATTAGTATGGCAATTGTTGCTTGTTTTCATTATGGTAGTTGCTCTATTTGGCGCATTGACGGCAACAAAGAAGATTATCTTCATTCAATTTTTGCCGGCATTAATTGCGTTCTTACTAACAATTTTTTAATTAAAAAAGACATCTCTAACCAGGGAGCCATTTAGGTACCCCGGATTAGAGGTGTCTTTTTAGTCTAATGATTGAGCAAAAACTAACTCATCCGTCGAAATCTGTTCGTTTAAGGCATTTGCCAACTCTTGTGAGAATTGGTTGTCTGATAGTTGCATTTGAACATAACTGTGTTCTAATTGAAATGCTTCGATAAATAGTGAAGTGGCTAAATCAGTGTCCAGTGATACTTCATGAGAAAACATTCGCTTCCGTTGGAAATAAGATCGCCTAACCATTGCAACTTCATTCGCATTTTGCGGCGTTTCAACTGAATGGAGAAATTTATCAATATCCCGATTAATAATCGTCAGAATACTTGCGAGATGAGTACGCTGGCCTTCAGTTAATTGGAAATGTGCTGGCGGGTTATCGTGATCATGCCTTCTTTTGTTCAAAAGACGTTGGCGCATAAAACGCCATTTAATCCGATGCCATAGTATTACCCAGAATTCAAGAAAACCGTGTTTATTCATCCGGAAAGCCGAGCGTGTAACAAAACCGACCAAGATTTTTGCTTCACGGTTGGAAATTTTATCTTCCTCGTTAAGCCGGTCAAGCGTTGCTAACTCAACTTGCTGTGCTTTGTGCATTAATTGCGTATAGACATTACGGTTGAATTCATGATACTGAGTCATTTGACTGCTTAGTTGGTCGATAACAAGTGCTTTTTCTGGTGAGTATTTTTTAGATGAGCGCAATTCATTAATCGCATACTGGACTGTCTTGACCAGTTCTTTTTGAAATTCAGTTTTAGAGTAGCTTTTTGCTTTTGGCGGTAGTAAAAGCGGATAGCCAATAGCACCAACAGCAATACTAATAAGAATAACGATTGCTGCAATTAAGATCATGGAATTACGAAAATTAAATTGCCGGTTATTAATTAATACTGGCAAAGAGAATGCTAATGCTAATGTAATCGTTCCGTGGATACCACCAAGGGCCATTAGTAAGCTATCCCGAGTAATATTAGATGAATGAATATTTACTAATTTGAATCGAACCCATAAAAAACGTAAGACAGTGGTTATTAGGTAAATAACGAAGGCAAGGGCAACAATTGTGCCGAGATTTTGCCATGAAGTCCGGCCTAAAACTTGTGGCAATAATACTCCTAATAAAACAAAGACTAATCCATTTAGCGCGTCGCTGATAATTGTCCAAATAGTAGTTGTAGCCATTTGAACCTTTGTTGAAGTAAGGCGCATCCGATCATAAAGAATACTATGGATGACTCCGGCAGCCACAACAGCTAAGATTCCAGAAAAATGAAATTCTTCGGCAAGCCAATAGATAACAATCGGTGTCATAACATTGATTGGGATAACAATTGAACCAATATCAACATGTTTTCGCATTAAGCTGATTCTTAAACTAATTAATAAGCTTCCTAGAATTGCCCCAAAAATGATACCACCGAAAAAGACATAGACGAAAATCCAAATTCCGTGACCTAGTGAAAATTGTCCTGATTTATATGTTTCAAGTGCTAAATCTAAAAGGACAATTCCTGATGCATCATTGAAAAGTGATTCATACTCGAGCGCACCATTGACGTTTTCCGGAACCTTCATATTAGTCGTAATTGACTTAACTGCAACTGCATCAGTAGGAGTTACGATTGCAGCTAGCATAAAGGCGAGAGCAAGAGGAAAGGTTTTAGGAAGGGCAGCGTGAAGAAAACCACCCGTAATTAAAACAGTTACTAAAGCGAGCGCTACGGTCATGGATAGAATTGATTTGTAATTACTGGATAAGTAACGAAAAGATTGGTTTTGTCCATCGTTAAACATTAATGGTGCGATAATAACCATCATGAATAATTCTGGATGCATCGTAAAGTTTGTCGCTTCTGTTGGTAATGATGCTAAAAGAATTCCGGCAATAATTTGATAAATTGATAGTGGAATTTTAGGATAAACTAAGTGGACGACGTTGGCAGTCACCACGGCGGTTAAAAGCAGGATTGTACCTAAAATCATCCCCATTAAATAATCACCTCGCTTGAAATTTTACAAAAAAAGAGTGGGCGAAAACTATTTTGCTAGTTTATCATCCCACTCTCGTTAGGATAGCCAGATTGGTAAAGGGGTGAGCTTACCAACCCGTTGGCTACAATGCTATAACATGAAAAAGCCTAAGGGAGCCAGTCTAGTACTGACCTTTGAAATATACTGTTAAATTTATTCTCTTCCAATGAGCATCTTAACAGCCATTGCGATATTGTAAATGAATAGTAAAAGGGCTAATAAAAGAGCAAATGTTAATAAGATACCGAATAATGCACCACCATGAAAATTAGCGGGATTAAACGAAAATACACTAAAGATTAAGATTGCCGCAATTACGTATAAAAGAGGGAAAATTTGACTCCAAAAAGCGTAACGGGCGTTCTTAACGATATTTGGCCGGTCGCTACTTTTAGCTATAATCCAGACGATTAAAGGGAAAATAACCGGTAAGAAAATGATACTTAGGTATGATAAAGCATTAACAATCCGGTCGGTTAAGTTATTATCGTTCAATATATCAGTCCTTTCTTTTTGTCTATTATCGCATGTTCCATTAGGGGAGTGCAATTATAATTATTTGAATAACAACAATTAACGTGATTGTAATTAGCCAGTCATAAACGGTAAGGGGAATATTGATAGTACTAGTCCGTGCTTGTCCTTCAACAAAACCGTGGGATTCCATGGCTTGCGCTAATTGATCTGACCATTGAAGGGCAACTAAAATGGCCTTGAAGTATAAGGTTGGCGACCACCAATGGAGAACGACACCGCGCATCTGACCAGCCGCACGAATTGTTATGACTGCTTGCTTCATTTTGGTCATTAAATTAAGGGCTGCTAGGACGCCGTAAGCGTATTTGCTAGGAAGGTGACAATTTTGCTCCAGTGATCTTGCCAATGCTAGCGGATTAGTGGTGAAGGTGAAGACTGTTCCAAGACTAACATACATATATAACCGACTGAACAAAACCAAGCCATAAAATAAACTATGGCTGGGGCTGAATAGGACGATGGTGATAAAAATCGCTATTGCCGGAAAAAGCGGAACAAGAACTAGCCAGCAAAATTGCTGCCAGCGAAATCCAGCGTGAATTAATAGGATTAAACATCCAATGATTATAATGATATTTGCCCACAGTTTGCTGGTAAAGGTTAATTCGAGGGAAATAAATAAAACCGTGAATAATTTTAAACTAGGATTCATGAATTACCTCCGCAATATTTAAGCTGCTGATGATTAAATTCCAAGTGATAGTCAATGAAGCCATCCAGACCGTTTAATTGGTGACTGACAATTAAGAGTGTTTGTGGGTATTTTTCACGGCTAGCAGTAATTAGGTTTAGGACCTTTTTAAGTGATTCCTTATCCAATCCGGTAAAGGGCTCATCGAATAATAGTACTTCTTGTCCCATCATTAACATTAGCAATATCTGGAGTTTCTTTTTTTGCCCACCGCTAAGCGAATAGATTACTTGCTCTTCACGTCCTGCCAAGCCGAGTTCACTTAAAGAGCGTTGAACCTGTTGGCTAGTAAAATAGGAGTTTTGTCCGTTTTTAAGACTAAGATTTAACTCCTCACCAACGGTAACATTCAAAAATTGATCATTAGCATGTTGGAAAATTAACCCAAGCCGCTGATAATATTTCCCGGGTGATATTTTTTGAATGTTTTGGGAATCGAACGTTATGGTTCCTTGATATTTAACTAATTTAGCAATTGCTTTTAGGAGGGTTGATTTACCAATACCATTAGGACCGGTTAGAAGTGTAGTTTTATTTTTTATGAGAGAGAATGTAGCTGGTGTTAGTAATGTTTTATTTCCTCGTTTAATTGATAGGTTAGCGGCACTAATAATCGGTGATGCTTTTACTGGTGGGAGGGACGCTTTAATATATTGACGGTCATCTTGTAAAAGTCCGTGCTTTTGGTTATTTAATAGCTTTATGAGTTTGCCGTCTCGTAATTGCCAGACGAAAGGATTGAGCCTTTGATAGCCGTGAAAATCGTGGTCAGTAATGATTATGGTAGTGCGATAATCATGGTTGATTTTCAATAATTGGGCAAGTAGTAATTGGCGGTTTTCTTCATCAACGTTGGCAAAGGGTTCATCTAATAAGAGAATTGATGGTCGCATTGCCATTACGACCGATAACGCCACTCGCTGTTGCTGCCCTCCAGATAGTGTTGAAATTGACTGGTTGGCTAATGCTTCGACTTTACCAAAACGCAATGCGCTTATGACACGTGAATTAATCTTGGCAGTAGGAACCTGGCAGTTCTCAAGAGTAAATTCGAGTTCATGACGGGGCGTATCGAGGGCAAATTGCATGGCCGGATCTTGAAATAACATGCCAATTTGTCCCGCGGTGGAAACTGATACTGTTCCGGTGGTTATTTCTCCGCCATATTTTGGTAGTAGACCGGCAATTAATTTTAGGAGGGTTGATTTACCGCTTCCCGAGATCCCGGTTAGAAGGTGGATTTCTCCGGCCTTAAATGTTGCGTTAACATGCCGTAAAATTAGTTGTTTATCGAATACAAATGAAAGATCATCAAATAATATTTTTTCCATAGGCTTATCTCTTAATTAAGTGGGCACGTTGGAGCATATTGACAATTAACCTGACAATGATGCCTGAAAAAACAAATATTGAAATAAATCTGGCGATCAGCATGATTATTAGCATTTGCCCACTAAAATGACTGTAACCATTTCTGAACCAGTCCCAACCAAAGGTAACAATGGTTAGGGTAAGGGATGAGATTAGTAAGGTAAGCCAGTTATAAATCTTATAGAGTGTAAACGTAAAGCCAAGTTCAGCCCCGATGCCTTGAACAGCCCCGGAAATGAGGTTAACGGCGCCCCATTGGTCTCCAAGAAGCATTTCAACAACTGCCCCGAAGAATTCACCAAGGAAAGCCGCCCCAGGCATCCGAAGAAGAAATCCGGCAAGGGGGCCGGCCATGCACCAAATTCCCATGGTGAGGTCATTTGCCATCGGACCATACCCAATAGGGGTCAGCAAAATCGTTAGTCCATTGTAGATAAATCCGGCCGCAAAATAAATAATTCCAAAGATAATTCCAATTAAGGCGAGCAGGATAATGTCGCGTAAGTGTAGTTGATGTTTAGCCATAATAAAACTCCTTAATTACTATAAGGGCAAAAAAACTCCATGACAAAACATCATGGAGTCAAAAGTTTAATTAAGTTAATATCACTGAATCTCCCTTCGCTGGTATTAACCAGAGCAGGTTCAATGGGTATTATCTCAGCCAAATGGCACCCCAGATAGTTATTTTCACCAATTATGATAGCGAATATTATTTGAAAATGCAACTACGGTCGAAAAGTACTATTCAAATATCCGTGTGAGGTTTATTAAATTGAAAAATAATTGTGGACTAAAAATAATGCTAGGTATGTTTACTTTACTAATCTTTATATTCCTTGGGTTTAATCAATCAATTCAAGCTAACGATGCACATACTTATAAAAACAAGATTACTGACATTATGAATAGTGACGGTAACAATGGGGAAAATGAGTACTATCATATAAGATTTAACAAGACAGCTTCTAGTCTACTTATAAATATAAAATTACCAAGTAGGGAAGAAATTTATAATAACGATTTTTACTCAAATCAAAGAACAAGCAGCAACAATTGAATTACTTAAACAACAATTAACCATTAAAGATGAACAAATTGCCACAGCTAATAGGTTAGCTGATCAAGCTCAGCAATTAGATTTAACTACACATAGCCAAGCTCAACTACCTCAAAAGTCACTTAAAAAAGTACGGTAACTATCATATTCAAATTGAAGAAGTTGCTAAGCCTAAAATTAAAAACAATCAAGTTCTAGTTAGAGTTTATTATTCTGGTTTAAATCCCTTGGATAGTCGAACAGCAACTGATCCCTCAGTTAGATTTTTGCTCAATTATCATCTTCCCCATATCCTAGGAAATGATTTTGCTGGTGAAATAGTTGCTACAAATCCAAATTCAAAATTTAAAAAAGGTCAACGCGTATTTGGTTTAGTAAATTATCAAAATATCGGCACATTTGCTGAGTTTATTGCAGTGGACGAGAAAGACATTGCATTAATTCCTGACAACATTTCATATCAGGAAGCAGCAATTACTCCTCTTGTATCTTTAACTGCCTACCAGGCTCTGCATGATCTCATGAAATTAAAGAAAGGTCAAAAAATCTTCATTGAGGCAGGAGCTGGTGGTGTCGGTTCCGTTGCAATCATTCTTGCCAAACGATTTGGCGCATATGTAGCTACTACCGCAGGAAATGGAAGTGAATTTGTAAAGAAACTCGGTGCTGATAAAATTATTGACTATCACAAAGAAGATTTTTCCACTTTATTACATAACTATGATGCTGCCCTAATTTCAAAAAAAGAAGATTTAGAAAAAGCATTCAAAATATTACGCCCCAATGGAAATTTAGTAACTTTGAATGGTATCCCTACTCAAAAAACCATCGATCAATTAAAGATTACGGGAATTAAAAAATTTCTTCTTAATATAGCTGCTTTCAGAGAAAAACATTTAGCTAAGAAAACACATGTTAACTTCAACTTCCTTTTTGTCCAAGCCAATGGACAAGAATTATCTAAAATTGCAACATTATTAGAAAAACAAGAGCTGAAAATTAATATAGCAAAAATTTATTCACTTGATAACCTTGTAACAGCAATGAAAGACTTAGATCAGCATAATACTCATGGTAAAATTGTAATACAGATTAACTAGGGTCTATTTTTAATAAATCCCCCTAAGCAATGCCGAAAAATAACCCCCTAGCTAGACGGTCAGCCTAGTTTGGGGTTATTCTTTTCAATATTATAAATTATCATTCCTATTTTAGAAGCCAAAGCATCACATACTTTTATTTTATATTCAAGACAAAATATGGTTTCTTCCTTTTTTGTTCTATATGTAAAACAAAAATATTATTTTTAGATTTTTATTAGATATGCAGAACGAAATCGATAAAAATGATATAATTTTTTGTATACAAAACAAAAACCAATGGAGGATTACTCATGGTCACTATTAAACGTCCCAAGTACATGCAGTTTCTCAAAGAGTTTAAAGATGTCACTGATACAATTAAAGTTCTCACCGGTATTCGCCGATCCGGAAAAACATTCCTAATGCAAATGTTTATCGATGATCTTTTAAATAATGGTGTTGATGATGATCAAATCATTCACATTAACTTTGAAGACTTTTCCTTTTCTGATATTACAACAGCTAAAGCCTTATATGAATACATCCATAAACATCAAAACAACCAGAAGAGAAATTACTTATTCCTTGATGAAATTCAACATGTCAAAGATTGGGAAAAAGCCGTTAACAGCTTTCGGATTGATATGGATGCGGATATTTATATTACTGGCTCCAATAGTCAACTATTATCCGGTGAATTAGCTACCCTGCTTACCGGTCGTTATGTTGAACTTAAAGTATACCCCTTATCATTTAAGGAATTCTACGACTTTAAAGGGGGTACACCTGAAACAGCCTATCAACTATTTCAAGATTATTTAATTGATGGCGGCTTTCCAGCAGTTGATATTGAATCGAGTGATAATTTGAAGACTGCTCTTAAAAATGGTATCTATGATTCAATTCTCTTAAGCGACATTGCCCTACGAACATCTGGGCGAAACAATGCCGCTATTCTTAGTATTGCGAATTACATGATGAGTGAAGTCGGTAACCTATTATCTGCTAACAAGATTGCCAACACATTACGCTCCAGCGGACAGAAAATTTCTACTGCCACTGTTATTAATTATTTACAGCTTTTAGAACAGTCATTCTTATTCTATAAAGCTAATCGTTATGATTTACGTGGAAAAAAATGGCTTAATTCTCAAAGTAAGTATTATGTTGCAGATATCGGCCTTCGTAATACTCATCTTCATCGTTCTCCTTATGATAATCTCGGACATCAATTAGAAAATATCGTCTTTATCGAATTATTACGTCGTGGTTATTCTGTTGACGTTGGTAAATTTAACGATAAAGAAATTGACTTTGTAGCTCGAAGGGGAGAAACAATTGAATATTATCAGATTACTCAACAGCTACCCCAAAATAGTAATCGTGAGACGCACAACCTTCTTTATCTACCAGATGCATATCAGAAAACCGTTCTTACATTGAACAAATTAGATACCGGCAATATTGAAGGAGTAAATGTGGTCTATGTTTTAGATTGGTTGCTAAACACTACTACAAAGTAAAATTGTCCTTTCCTTATACTCTGATGTGCATTACCCCTCCAAAAAAAAATAACCCCCTAGCTAGACGGTCAGCCTAGTTAGGAGGTTATCATTTTATTATATAAGGTTATTCACCCTAATTTTGCGGGTTAATGGCCACTGACAAGATGTAATTTGCCAACTGATTATTGGCAATATCTTGCACCTTAAACAAGGTCCAAACTCGTTCATTAGGCTGAGTATTTTGTAAATATTGCCGAATGGCAGCTAAATAAGGCTTAATTCGTTGAGTATTGAAAAACAACATACCAGTATTTAACAAATATTGCCGTTCATCGTCACCAAGCTGCATTCCAGCTTGTAATTGTAAGTCTTCATCGGTTTCAGCAATGATTTCGTTGTTATTCTTTAACATTATGAGTACCTCCTAGGATTTCTTTCTTTTCACAAATCCTATTCGGCGCTCATGAGCGCCTTAGCAAAACTTATATTAATTCTAATACTATTTAATCAAGTTTGATATCATATACAAGGACTACTTTAATAGTCCCTGATTCTTGTTACTGCTCCTGATAGAAAGGGGGCGTGGTGATTTTGCAGGCTTTTTGATCAACGTAATCGTAACAGTCACCACTAGTAAATAAAAGGCCAGCTACGTATGTGGAAGTTCGTAGCTGACCTTTTTATAATGCAGACGTAATCGTAACATCTGCAGGCTTTTCTTTCTATAGTTATTATAATTTGAAATATTTAGAGGGTCAAATCAATAAAACAACTTGTATTACCAATCAAAGACACCAATATCCTACACGAAGTCGAGGACACTTTATTACATAATTTCCGTTTTGGTCGCCGAAACTACACGATTTTCCAAGTTGGCAAGGCAACTTTGCTTCGAGTGTCCGATTTATTGGCTCTCAGACGCAATGAAATCTTTAATAACGATGGGACCCCATCGCTAAAAATGCTTATATTCGGAATAAGAAGACTGGAAAACCCAATACTTTATACCTAAAACCGGTAAAGCAGGACTTATTGGACTATTATGCATGGCTCCAAGAAAATAATATACAATTCGAATGGCTATTCCCCTCAACAACTCACCATGGCTGCCACATTACTGAAAAGCAATTTTACAAAGTTATGGCTAAAACTGGTGATCTGCTTGGCATCAATTACCATGGCACCCATACTATGCGTAAAACTGGCGCTTATAGAGTTTATACCCAATCTAATTACAACATCGGTCTAGTCATGGAACTACTCAATCATTCGTCAGAAGCCATGACTTTGAAGTATCTCGGATTAGATCAAATCAGTCGCGGAAAGATGGTAGACCAGATTGATTTTGATTAGCAAACATCACTAAATCTCTTGCAACTGTAAGAATAAGGCGGGCTTTAATATAGGAAAATGGGATAATAAAAAAAGTACACTGGTTTCCACCAATGCACAAGTTAATCATGAAAGTCCGTGATTTTATTACGAAATTTCTTAGATGCGCTTGGTTGGTGGTGTAATGCTGTACACCAGAATAGGAGCGCTTTTGCTAAAATTATCAGCCTAACTATTGAATGCAATATTTCTTTAGACAGCTGTATTATCGCATGAGTTATCAACTTTGACGATCGCTTGGATCATTTACAAAAGAATGGTCAGTATTATTTGCTTTTTCTTGCAAAAAACTATCATTATAGTTTTAAAAGTGGTTTAAAATAAAATTTATTAACTAAAGGGATGGTTACAGATAAATGGGTGAAATAACTTTTATATTATTATTACTTGGCGTTGGAATTCTTTCAGGAATTGTTAGTGCTGCTGCCGGATTGGCATCGTTAATATCCTATCCTTCATTATTAGTATTAGGATTGCCGCCAGTAATGGCCAATGTTACGAGTGCTTTTTCCACAATAACTGGAAACTACAGCTCCGTCTTTTCATCATTCAAGGAATTGCAACATAATCGTCGTCAGCTATGGATAATTTTACCGTTAGTATTTATCGGTTCAATTATTGGCGCCTTTTTGCTTTTTGCGGTGCCTAGTAAATGGTTTGCGGAATTAGTACCATTATGTATTGCATTAGCAGGAATTATTTTGCTTTTTCCTCATCATCCAAAGAAAGCCGCGCCAACGATGGCTGGTAATAGTAAACTTTTTGGTAAGTCACGGATTAGCCAAATTTTCTCAATCATTGGGATTTTTATTGTTGGCATTTACGCGGGCTTTTTTAATGCCGGCGCGGGCGTGTTAATGTTAACCTTGCTAACAGTAATAAATAGTCAAAAAAGTTTTGCGGTTAATAATGCGTTAAAAAATGTTGCAATGACAGTTACGAATACGACCTCGTGGATTGTTTTTGCTATTGAAACAACAATCTATTGGAACTATGTCCTTCCGTTAATGATTGGAAATGTGATTGGTGGTTATATTGGTCCGATTATTGTTCGCCATTTACCCGGTCGATTAATGCAAGTATTAGTAGGAATTGGTGCATTGATTTTGGCTGTGTCGTTGGTAATAAGAAATTTAATGTAGCCAGAAAATGTGCTCCTAGCATTCTATGCATTTGAATGTTAGGGGCACACTTTTTATATTATTTAATTTTAGCAAACCTAATTATTGGGCAGTGTAACCACCATCTGCGACAAATTCAGATCCGGTACTAAAGCTGGACTCATCCGAAGCAAGATATAGGGCAAGGTTAGCAATTTCCTCAGGCTTACCTAAACGGCCCATTGGGTGGAGACTTACAAGGTGATCGTTAGTCTTTGGATCGTCCTTTACCAAGTTGTCTACTAATGGGGTAGAAACGTATCCTGGATGAATTGTATTAACCCGAATATCGTATCCCTTACGAGCACAGTCAAGAGCGGCTGACTTAGTTAGAAGCCGAACACCACCTTTAGAAGCATTATAAGCGAAGAGGTCTGGATCACCAATTAATCCTTCAATTGAGGACATATTAATAATGGAGTTCTTTTCACCATTATTCTTCATGGCTTCAATTCCAAGCTTAGTTCCCCACATTGTTCCTGTGAGGTTAACATCAATGGTTTTATCCCAAATTTCTGCGTCGGTTTTTTCAATGTCGGCATATTCAGCGATACCAGCGTTGTTTACAACAATGTTTAACTTACCAAATACTTGAACAGTTTGCCGAATGACACGATCCCAGTCACCCTTACGTGCTACATCTTGCTGGATAAAGATAGCGTTGTCGCCTAATTGATCAGCGACTTTTTGTCCTTCATCCATTTTACGGGCGGTCAAAACAACTTTAGCGCCTTCTTCGATAAACTTCTTTGCAACGGCAGCTCCAATACCCTTTGAACCACCAGTGACAATCGCAACTTTATTATCTAAACGACCCATTGATTAGACACTTCCTTAGAAAAATCAAAGTAACCATTTACAAATTTAATTATAACAACTTCGCATCAAAAGCGTGAGAATAACGACTTTTCATGAAGTAGATAAAAAAGAAGCGTGGCTGTAAGCAGCCCGCTTCTAGTGCATTAGTTTTCTTTGAAAAGGTTAGTTAAATGATCCATGAAGACCTTCAAGTAACGTTCTTTATCAACGTTAACTGCAACCTTAACATTAGGATCATCATCGTTTAACTTAGCGTTGTCACCGATTGTCCGGCCGTAGTAAGGACCTTCTTCGTAAACAACTTTCATAAAGAGGCTGATAGTTGTAACGAAGGATGGGTCAATACCAACACCAACAGCTAGTGGGTCGTGAAGGGCACAACCACGCTTATCAATATCTAAGTTGTAGTAAGCGTCGATGTAGAAGTCGGTAATGTCAGCATAGGCCTTACCAGCTTTGGTACCTAGTTCACGCCATTGCTTAGTGTCTTCCTTAGTAAGTAATGTCCGTAAAGTAACGTCAAGACCCACCATTGTAAGTGGTAAGTTTGACTTCATTACTTCGTCAGCAGCCTTTGGATCTTGGTTAATGTTGGCTTCTGCAACAGGGGTAACATTACCTTCAACGGTTAAGGCACCACCCATAAAGGTTACGTTACCAATGAGATCAGCAATTTCAGGATCCTTCTTAAGGGCAGCAGCTAAGTTTGTCATTGGACCGGTTGGAATAATGATTAAGTCTTTGCCGTATTTGTGAGCGGCTTCGATGTAGAAATCCACACCAGATTGTTCTTCGATTGAACGACTAGGAGCTGGTAAGTCAACGTCTCCGATTCCGTTGTCACCATGAATATCCTTAGAAACTTGCATTACATCAAAGTGGTCACTAGTACATGAATGTGGAAGACCCTTGAATACTGGAATATCAGTGTGCCCTAATAATTCCAATAATTTAAGGCTGTTTTCTGCACAAACATCTAGTAAGTTGTTACCATATGAACTAACAATTCCGATTAGATCAACTTCAGGATCAGCGAGTGCATATGCAATTGCTAAAGCGTCGTCAACACCAGTATCTAAGTCAAGAATCATTTTACGTTTTGCCATTGTAGTTCCTCCAATTTTAAGTAAAATTTACTACCTTTACTTATATGTTAATTTAATTGGCGTAGAAATACAAATAAATTTTGGTAACGCTTACGATTTTTTGGAAAAACTTAGAAATTTTAAAAATGATATAATAGTTTCACAAATAAAAGTGAAGGGAATAAAGAAAAATGGCAGATCAAATTTATGATGTAACAATCGTTGGCGGAGGACCGGCAGGGATGTTTGCGGCATTTTATTGTGGACTTCATGAATTAAATGCCCAGTTGATTGAAAGTTTGCCACAATTAGGCGGACAAGTTGGTGCATTGTATCCTGAAAAACAGGTATGGGATGTTGCAGGGATGCCAGGTGTTACTGGTCGTGAATTAATTGCCAAATTAGAAGAACAAATGGCGATTGCGCCAATCGATCAATTCCTTGATGAAACTGTAGAAGACGTTATCAAAGAAGATGATGGCACATTTACAATTAAGTCTGCTAATCGAACATCGCGTTCACGAGCTGTAATCATCGCATTAGGAAATGGGGCTTTTACACCGCGGAAGCTTGCCTTAGAAGGGGCAGATGAGCTAGAAAATGATCAGCTCTCTTACTTTATAAACCGCAAAGCCGATTATACTGATAAAAAAGTAGCAGTTCTTGGTGGCGGTGATTCAGCTATTGATATTGCATTAATGCTTGAGCCAATTGCCAAAGAAGTTCACCTTGTCCACCGTCGTGATCAATTCCGTGGTCTTGAACATACTGTTACACAATTAAAGCAGTCAAGCGTAAAGCTAGACACCCCATACTTGCCACGTGCACTAAGGGTAGAAGATGACAACACGGTGACATTAGATCTTAAGAAAATGCGCAGTGATGATGAGGCCCAGTTGAATGTTGATAAACTTGTTGTAAACTACGGCTTTACTTCCAACAATGCTGCCTTAAATAAGTGGTCACTAGGCCTTGAAGCCGAGCGAAACTTAATCAAAGTTGATTCATTGATGGAAACAAATATTGATGGGGTATATGCGATTGGGGATGGCGTAACTTATCCTGGTAAAGTTGCCCTGATTGCAGCTGGATTTGGGGAAGCACCAACTGCAGTAACAGCCCTTGCAAAGAAGCTTTATCCGGAGAAACGAATGGCCATGCATAGTTCTTCAATGGGCATTGGTAAATAATAATGAGAATTTGCCCGCACTGCAATACGGTTAATGAGGATGATGCTACTACTTGTGTGAACTGTGGGGCGGTATTAACCAAGCCGATTCTGGCATTGATTTGTCCCAAGTGTGGAAAAGTAAGCCCGATTGGTACTAAGGAATGTCCAGTTTGCCATGAAAAGTTGGTTGAACAGAATCAGCAGGTTTTAAACTATTCTATTCAACCACCCAAAAAGAAGCGAATTTTAGGCGTAACGCTTATGCTTCTTATTTTTGGTGGTATTTTCCTATTTATTAGTATAAATTACAGTAGGATTGCTCCTAACCGGTATGTAAAGTATCTTGGAGTCGAATTTAATTTTCAAGATAGCCAACACCATACCTTAAGTAAAAGATACTTCATGGTGAAGCAAAATAATAAAAGGTATCAAGCTCGGTTTTCGGTAGCGTATCTGGGGCAAGGAAAGCAGGGCCGCAATAAAATGAATACTTCTGAAACTAAAAAGTTTGCTGCTCAGTATCGGCAAAATCCGCACTATACTTTAGATGTAAAGCCAACTATGGCTAGACTTAATGGTCCCCAACAAGTAGTCATAAGAACATCGCGTTCAAAAATTCTTACAGGTTACAAAAGTAGAAGCTTTGAAGAAAAGATTGCAAGCGATACATTTCCTTGCATTGTGAAGGGAAATTCTCAAATAAAATATGTTCACCTTTTATCAGCGATGGCGCGTCCATATGAATAGAAGAAAATACATGAGAGAGTAATAAAACACCCAACATCGGTTGACAAGCTGATCTTGGGTGCTTTTATTTTTAGAAGTTGAATTAGTTGTGAATAATTATTTCTTGGGTTACGTAGTGGTTATTTGACTGGCTATTGTGTTGAATAAAAGGATAACTAGCGAGAATAATTCGTAAATTACGTAGCCCAAGGGAATGGCGATTGTTTAAGACGCCACGGAAGTTACCAGTAAGAAGGTGTAAGTCAACTTTGTCTTCTTTAGTCGAATTACGAATGACAATATATTGAGCTTGCCCCTTAGAAAATAGACTAAAATTAATTTTTTTAGTTGGTGAATTTTTCGCCGCATTAATTGCATTGTCAAAGAGGATAGCAATAATTCGTAGCGCATCTGTGATTGAAATCTTACTAGAAAGCTTAAACGGTTCGGCAACTTCAACAGTTACGTCGATATGTTCATTAATGGCGGTAATTATTTTACTATAAACGATACTTTTTATTTCAAGATCTTTAATGTTTTCAAGGTGACTAAGGACCGCAGTATGATTGTCAAGTTCTTTATTAGTTGGCTGGACTACGCGACTGAAAATTTCACGTATTTCATTGATGTTCCCGGATTCAGTTGCTCCTTTTAAGCTTAGCAAGATATTTTTGTAATCATGACGGAAGCGACGAAGATCATCATACATTGCCTCAATGTGGCTAGTATAAGTCTGGAGGTTCTTTAATTCGGTTGCCTGACTAATAGTTAAGTTTTTATAACTATAGAAACTAGTAATAACCTTGATAAAGAATAGCATTACTACAAGATATAGGACATTAAAAAGAATATACATAAAGGTACTGATAGCTGTGTCACCGAGCGCACTATGGACAATAATACGGAAAATAGACTGACTTAATAGAAAAATGTTAAACAACCAGATAGTAACCGGCGCTTGGTTAATTATTCGGGAAGTATAGCGATGGAGCATTGGATTAATTTGCTTAACAATCAATACTGAAATAGCTAATTCAAATAACTGGATAACAGGAGCACCGAGATTTTCAAAGGCTGCCGCAGTGGCAGGAGAAATTAACTTATAAGCGCCGGAGATGATTGGCCCAAGAATCCCAGTAATTAAGTGCAGGAGCGTATATATAAAGATCATGTTAGTCAAAATATAGGTATAGCTAAGTCGTCGCTTAGTAACAAAAAGATAAATAAAAAGCGCGTAAATTATCGGAATCAGCAAATCCAAGAGGGTGTTGTCTAGGAATGGAAGGATTACTAAACTAACTAGATACATCCACCACGGAATTCGAATATTAGTGGTTCTTTTAAATAAGTAAAAGTCACTAAAAGCTGAAACAAATACGAGGGTAAAGATAAAACCATATAACCATAAAAACCAATTACCGTAGTAGGTAGGGGTTAATAGAAAAGTGGGACGAAAAAGTAACATAAAGTTAATTCCTTTCATGTGATAATATGAGCACTTACAATCATAGCATTAGAAAGAAATAATGGGAATAAAAAAAGCGCTAACACAAAAATGATTAGCGCTTTATTAGATTAAAGAGTGCCTTTTCGTGACGACGTGAAACGGGACAGGTTAGGCCGTTATAGAAGATGACAACATGGTGAAGAAAGTCGATTTGCTTAATCTGCAAAGGATTAACAAGATAACTGCGATGACAGCGGAAAAAGCGGTGATCAATCTTTTGCAATTCTCGTAAGTTATAATTTAATTGGATTTCCTTATTATCTGTTGTCACCATGATACAGGAGTGAGTATTATCAGGATTTACCTCAAAGTAGCAAATATTTTTAAGCGGGATTTGAAGTGTTTCAGAGTATGATTTATATGTAAACGTCTCTTCTACTAATGATGATTGGATTTCATTATTGATGTGAATAAGGTCTTTTTTAAGCTCGTCGTGAATGTTGCCACGGTCTTTAGCGATAAAGTCAAGGGCACTTACACGGTACTTATAAGTAGTGTAGACAAATTCATCATGAACAGTAATAAAAATAATATTAGCTAACTCATCGTGCTGGCGAATCAGTTTGCTAATTTCAAGTCCAGCTGTTTTAATACCGTTGATTTCGAGGTCAAGGATAAAGACATTTTCTTTACTAGGTAATGGTAGTCCAAGTCGTAGTTGGTCAGTTGAACTAAATATATTAATGTTTAAGTCCGTTAAAGAAATTTCCTGGGAAATTCTTTGAACCATTGATTTTAGATGACGTTGTTGGTTGCAATCGTCTTCTAAGATAAAAATATTCAAAACTAACTCCCCCATTCTTAAATACTATATAAATATAGCATGGGGGGGGGTAAGAAGGCATTACTGTTGAACTCGAAAATAAAAATACTGAATTGAAACTGAAAAAATCATGCTACTTTTTCAGTTTGGGATGGGAAAATAAAAAACTCATGAAGATCAGGTTGAAAGATTGCAACAGCAAGCCTTATCTTAAAGGAGGCTAATAGCTAATTTTAAGATATCGGGGGATTTATCGTGAAAGAACATAAAAAATTATATAAAGCAGGTAAAAACTGGGTTGTTGCTACACTAGCTGTTGCCTCATTAGGGATTGTGGCAACGCAGCAACAAGTATCCGCTGATAGTACAACTACGGATACCGTAAGTGCTACTAGCGAAAATAATTCAGTTCAAAAAGCACAACAAACTAAAGATCAAGCACAATCTGCATATGATCAGCAGAGTCAAGTAGTTGCCAATGCCGAAACTGCTAAATCTGTTGCACAAAGCAGTGCAGATGTTGCTGATAGCAAGCTCGCTCAAGCTAAGACTAACGCTGCTACTGTTGGCGCAACAGATGAAAATATTAGCTCAACTAGTGCTGCTGTTAACTCGCAACAAGCAGTTGTTGATAATTATAAGCAACAGCTTAATAAGGGCACCCAAGCACAACCTGGAAAGACGGAAGTTGCTAAACCAAGTGCTACCAATGCTCAAGCACTAAATGAAAGTATTGAACAAAACCAGATTAAGTTACCTGATGGGTACGTTAAGGCATTTAATGAGCAAATCGCTGCTATTGGTTACCAAGATAAAAATGGAATAAATAGCAATTTTGATTTTAATAAATCAGAAAAAGATATTGATGCTAAGGAAAAGACACTCCAAAATATTGCTAAAGGGTTAAATACGCTTAATCCATACCAACATAACGAAAATGACTCTAAGGTCGCAATTAAGGATGTTTATAATTTAGACCATGACGTGGCAATGAACCTATCATTGTGGTATGCGGGTGTTCTCAATAACCTAGTCAAGAAGTATGATTTAAAGAATGTTAACGGGACCTTGCTGCGGGATGTTATGCAATTAAAGGTTACCAATTATTCATTGGAAACGGCAACCTATATTAACAATGAAATTAATAAAAATACGCCAAAGGGAATGTTTAGAAATGGTAAAAGTGGCGCTGGTAGTCTTGAAATGTCATTAGTAACCACTGATGATCTCAATGATCAAGCTCCAGAGTTAAACTTGAGTCCACGGCCAAACTTTATGAAGGCAATTGATGATGCAATTTCAGCTTGGGGAAGCGCAGATATAATAAATCCACAGAAGATTACTAATCTTGATGAACTAAAAGAAGCAACCTGGAATAAGTTAATTCTTTACAACCTTCTGGATAGTGATTGGGATTGGGCAAGTAGCGAAACAGCAGGTAATAAGGGCTCCTCGTTAAAGGGTGATACACGTATGGGATCACTCTTTGGTCCGGCCTTATTTATGCAAACTTATAATAATCACAATATTAATGATACTACTGCGAACCAGTATTCAGTTGCGTTGGCGGTTAATAAAGGTGACCAAATTATTCCGCATTGGTGTTTGGTAGCTAAGGCATACCAAGGCAATAAAGATAATCAACCTCTTAAATTAAGTACAGCTGTCAATCCGCAAGCAACAAGCAATGGTGATGTTAATGTTGCAAACTTGGAAAAACAATATAATCAAGCAAAGGCACAATTAGATACCCTTAAAGCTAAGCTCGCCCAACTACAAAAAGCTGCTGGTGATGTAAAGACAGCTCAAAAGAATGCTGATGATGCTCATGCTAAGTTGAATGCAGCTAAGCAAAAGCTTCAACAAGAACAAGCTAAGTTAGCAACGCTTAAAGCGGCACTTGATAAAGCTGTAAAGAACTTGAATATTGCTAAAGCTAAAGCCAGCGTTAATGATGCTCAAGCAGAGTACACTAAGGCAAGCAACGATTATAATGCTCAAAAGAGTGTGGTTAATAAGGATCAGGCTGCTGTAGAAAACGCAGCAAAAGCATTAAAGCAAGCTACTAATAAGTGGAGTTCACTTAAAGGACAGCAACTTCAAAGCTTTATGGATCAATTTGCAAAGAAAAACAACATGAAATTCACGAAGTTTGATGGTAAAAATGCAGGGAACTCTATGGGGCCAAATTATGGTAGCTTCACGAAATATCTTGTTAATGGAAATAAAGTAACTTTTGGAACAAGTAAAGATGGTCAGGGAACTAATGATTATGAATTAGTTGCACTTTATAACCATAATATTGATAATGCAGAAGCAGCCGAGTTACATGATACTTATCTATTTACGTTCCATAATGGGAAGCCAGAGTTATTATTTGATCGAACAACCAATGGGGATAATATTAGTACTTGGTCAATTGATAAACTAGACAGTGCAACCGTTAAAAAGTATCATTTGGCTGAATTGCAGGAAGAATTCTCTAAGATTACTAATAACAGTGAGTTATCCGATCAGCTTCAGGAATCTAAAGACAAGTTGGATAAGGATCAGGCTAAATTAGCACAATTAAAGCAAGCAATGACTAATAAGAAGCAGGCCTTAGATAATGCTGAAAAGAATTTGAATAACCAAAATAATTCAAATCAAGATACTGATAAGCATCAAACGAACAATGACAGTAAAGGTAATAATGCCAATAATAATCAGGGATCATTAACGAATATAGTAAATGGTAAGACGGATACGAGTTCAACAACTAATACTGCTAACCAACAAACGAGTGGTACGTTTAATGATCGGCAAGTTGCTTCGAATACAAATGGAAAATCAGTAGTTAACTATACAAAAGATAATAAAGCCCAAAATAATCTAAATAATAATGTTGTAGCTATGTCAACTAATCCAGAAGTTACATCAATAAACACTACTGAAAAAGCAAATAATACTGTAACTAAGTTTGCAGCTAACCATGAAGTTGCCACACATCAAACAACTCAAGGCATGACTAATACTAAGCAATTACCACAAACTGGTAACAATGATTCTGCAGTTGCTGGATTGCTTGGTGCTGCTTTAGCAATGTTTGGTTTTGGCTTATTAAAGAAGAAGCATTACGAAGGATAAATTTTGCAAGATACGTGAAATAAAAACTTCATTATATAAATATAATTGCACATGAAGAAGATAAGGTGTCGCTGTAAAGTGATGCCTTATTTTTATCCAAAATACAAAAACTGAAAATTAATAAGGATTTTTTCAGTTAAAAAGATAAAATTAAAATAATTGTGAATAACTAGTTGAATGAGTTGAGTAATAGGTTTTATGCTGAAAAAGGTTTTAATAGTTAAATTTATATTAGTTCGGGGGGATTTCTTTATGAAGGAACACAAAAAGTTATATAAAGCAGGGAAAAACTGGGTCGTTGCTACGATGGCAGTTGCCTCATTAGGGATTGTTGCAATGCAACAGCAAGTATCAGCAGATAGTGCAACAGATACGCAAGCTGTCAGTTCAAATGATCAAGTAAAGACGGCAGAAAGTTCTGTTAAGCAGGCGCAAGAAGATGTAAATAGCAAACAAGCGGTACTTAACCAAGCCCAAGCAGAAGCTAATAAGGCAAACAGTGCTTATAATGAACAACAGGCTAAATTAACCGCTAGTCAGCAAACACTTAATGATAAGCAAACGGCTGTTAAGCAAGCACACGACAAGGTAGCTAAGGATGAAACAAGCTTAAAGCAAGCAACTCCTGAAAATATTAAGAAAACACAAGACAGTATTGATAATCAACATAATGTTATTAATACGGCAAAACAAAATGTCGAAAAAGCTAATACTGATTTAACGCAAGCGCAATCTGCTTTGGAAAAGACTAACCAAAGTCAAGCAAACGCGCAAAAATTAGTGAATGATAAAAAGAGTGCAAAGCAAGCAGCCGATAATAATGTCACTAAGGCAGAAGCTGATGTGAAGAATAGCGGTCTTGTAGAGGCACAAGGAAATGTTGATAAGGTACAAGCAGCCTTGGATGCTATTAAGAAAACAAATAGTGAAAATACCGATGCTTTGAATAAGAATCAGGCTGCATTAGCCGAAGATAACCAGAAGATTGCTGATGTAAAAAAGAATATTAATGATGCAAATCAAGCAGTAACTAAGGCACAAAATAATGTAAGTAGTAAGCAACAAGCGTTAACGGATGCCCAACAAGCCCTCACTAAGTTAAAGCAACAAGTTGCAGAAGATGAAGCGAGTGGTGCTGCTGGATTCTTTGATTCAATTGCTAATGATACTAATAATTCTGAAGAACTAAGAGAAGACGCAAAAACTGCATTAGAAATTGTTAAGGGCACATATAAAGGAGATTATGGTAGTGAACCAGATTGGTATGCTCAGCATGTTCATTTAGGTGCTGACGGTGATGCTACAAGTATCAAAGAAATGAAAAATGTTCTTTCGTATTTGTCTGCAGTAAACCAAGCACGCACAAGCCACGACCGCTCAGCTTTAGGTGTTTCTTTGACCGATATGGCAGTTGCAATGATTGATGCTGATTATCAAGATGGTGGTCTCAATCATCCAGATAGTCTTTATCAATCTGAAAATTTAACTACTGATTTAGTAAACCCAGTTCAGTCTTGGATGGATGAGGAAACTATTTGGAACGAAATGCTAAAGGAACATCCAGAATATGCTAATGTGTTAAAGTCTGGACAAGCTATCTATGATTTTTATGCGCAACATACAAATGAATATGAAGAAGTGGGACATTTCTTGAATTTAATGGATCCTGATATTACTCACTTTGGTATGGGACGCCATGGACATGCTGTTTCTTGGGATGTAAATAATGTTATTAATGTTTCTGCTCCATTAAGTGTGGATAATTATATTGCTTTATTTAATAAATATTCTAAGGATGTCTTAAAAGAGGACAAAATTAAGACTTTCAAGGCCAATATAAAGACAGCTAAGCAAAACTTAACTAATGCCCAAGATGCTGTTAAGGCTGCAAAGAAGAATGTAACTAGTTTGCAAGCAAACCTGATGACATTAAACAATGCTTCTGCCAAAGTTGAGCAAGCAATCAACGATACTAAGGCTACCCTTGCTAAAGGTAAAGGAAACCTTGAATTTGAGCAAAAGCAATTGGACCAGGCTAATCAAAATCTAGCTGATATTAAGGCTAAAGTCGGTGCTAAGGCCCAAATCTTAGACCAAGCTAAGAAAGCCCAAGCCAATGCTGCTAAGGAACTTCAAGCAGCACAGTCAAACTTAGATAATGCTAATTCCGCTGTAAGTACAGCTCAAGGTGTTGTTACTCGTGCGCAAGAAAATGTTAAGGCAAAGCAAGCAGAATTAAACAAGGCCCAAGCCAAGCTATCCTTGTTAACACAAGACTTGGATAACCTAAAGAATGCTAAGGGTAATTTAGAAAAGGCTAAGGCGGAGCTAAAGGATGCAACTGCCGCTGAACAAGTTGCTTCTAAGGATGTTGAAACGCAACAATCAACTTTGAACTCATTAAAAGAAGCTAAGAAAAAGGCTGATGATAAGGTCGCTAGTGCAAAAGCAGAATTAGACCTTGCCCAGCAAAAATATGATGTTGCTGCTCAAAAACTACAAACCTATAAAAATAAGGCTGACTCACAGCATGTAGTGGCTGACAAGCAGCAAAACCAAGGCAATGCCGAAGTAAGTTATAATGATCAAAAAGGATCAGTAAGTACAGTAAATAAAAAGTCAAATACTAGTTCAGTGACTAATAATTCTGGAACAGCCATCATTGGTACGCAAAAAGCAGAGCATAATATGACTAATAATTTAACTGGTCATGAATTTGTTGCGCAACAGGCGCGCCGTAACATGACTAATGCTGAGAAGCTACCACAAACTGGAAATAATAGTTCAGCTGTAGCAGGATTACTTGGAGCAGCTTTGGCAATGTTTGGCTTTGGCTTGGCTAAAAGAAAGCAATATTAATAGGCCGAGCTAGCCTGCAAAAGTAATTAAATAGATAAACAAAACTTGGGAGAAAAGTAAATGAAAAAATTAACATTAGCATTTTGTTTATCAATTGCAGCACTTACTCTGACAGGATGTGGGAAATCCAGTCAGAGCGGGCAAGTATCTTCGTCGAGTTCGATTGCATCATCAACTGTCAGCACGTCACAGCAGACGCATTCCAGTTCAATAACTTCTTCGACAGATGATTCCTTAAATCCAGATAAGTTAACACCGGCAGAAAATGCGGCGCTAGTGATGTATTATCGTGATGCGCATATGCCTGGATCAAAAGAAAATGATTACTCGGCTGATATGGGGAATGCTGGGCAAGGAGCGACTGTAAAAATCTATAACAAAGATAATGTTCCTAAGGGAGATGGACCATTATATAAAAACTATCCTAATGGAGCACAGTTATTGTATTCTGTAAAATTAAACAATGGTCGTCAAGATGGTGGACATTTGGATTCTGCTTACTACACGATTGCTAATAACAAAGTTTACTATGAAGACACTGATGCGGGAATCAGTGCAGAGGGTGCAACGCCAGCTGAAATGGTCGATTATGCGAATTCGCATGATGGGGTAAAACGGATATTGAATGTTGCACGGCAGACAAAAATTGTTGATATGCGCGGAAAAGGGAGTTCTGCGCAAGGCTCAACAAATAGTGATAGTAAGAATCTAACACCACAGCAGTTGGGAACATTAGTGGCGTTAAATCAAGCTCCAGATTGGTTTAAGGAATATTTGAGTGATGGTACGATGTACTACGGTAACCAACAAGAGATGAAAGTTGGGCCAGCAGGTTTTGATTATATTACGGCGTATGGTGACTCTACCAGTTATATTTACTTCAAACGAGATGGAAACAATGTAACGATTAAGCAGGTAGATGGAACGGATAAGCCAATGGTCACCAAGCATGTAACTGTCTCAGGATTGATTAGGGATTACTACACTAACCAGTCACAAAAGGATGAGGTTAATGGCTATGTCGATGAGTTAAAGCCAATTTCAGATGTTGCTCATAATAATTAAGTGAAGAAGCCGGGGAAATTCTTTGAAAGCCTAATTATTAATGGCAAAAAGAAAAAATAACTGAAAAACGCAGAAAAATAAACCAAAGGCATTTAAAATCATTTATTGAATCACCTTAGCAGCAAATATTGATCCGTTTAAAAAACAAGAAGTCATCAGAAAGTTGACTAATCGCTTTCTGATGGCTTCTTTCATATTATTAAATTTCAGCTGAACCTTTTCCCCAATAAAAACCTTGCTGAAGAATCGTTGAATTACCGGCAAATTCCTCGGCTAGTTGCTTGCTAGCAATTCCTTCAACAACAAAGTCCAGATGGTGGTGAGTAGCAAATGCTAACCACGCATTGATAAATTCACGTTTAGTTTCTTGATCTTCGTCTTTAAAGACTAATAACGAAAGCTTGATTCGCTGAATTACCCCTAGCTGACGGACAATAAACGCATAGCTATTGCTCCCTGCACAAACATCATCAATTGCTAATTCAAACCCGAGCTGCTTTAATCGCTGAATTTCATCATCCAAGTAATCCAAACTATGAACTGTTTCCCGCCGTTCTGTAATTTCAATTGCGACCTGTGATCCATATCGTTGATAGACTTCACTTAGAAACTTCCAGGTCTCCTGAAACTCCATTTGGCATGGTTCAAGGTTAATATAGATCTTTCGCTGAGGGTGTTTTTCTAGTACCGCTGTCAACGATTCTTGACTCATTGCAATCCAGCGTTTATTTCCTTCTTGAGTCGCAAGTTGATTAAAAAAGGCTGCTCCAGGGAAAGCCCCTGAGGAATCACGAATTAACATTTCATATGCGTTGATCTCGGCGTTTAATTTCCGATCAACACGTAAAATTGGTTGAAAAATATTATGTAATTTATCACCACTAATTTTAATTTTCCTCACCCATTCATTTTTCGTTATTACTGTTTTTATAGATAATTATTACTTGTTCATTGACTTATATTGTTGATCAGTGATGATCCATCCTCGACCATCCTTTTTTACACTATACAACATTTTGTCAGCTCTCTTCAAGGTATGCTCTAATGTTTCACCGTTCAAACGATTAGTTAAGCTGCAAGAAAAACTGATGGTAATTTTAATTCCTTCTTTAGTCACAATTGGTTTTTTAGCAAAATAATCCTCAATTGACTGGAGGAGTGTGTAAACCTCGAGTATTGAATGATTAGATACCACAATACTAAATTCTTCTCCCCCAAAACGGTAGACGTAGCCATGATTAGGAAATGCTTGATGAATTTCTCTGCGTAACACTGTGGAAAAATAATTAAGAACTTTATTACCAACGAAATGACCATAAGTATCATTAATTCGCTTGAAATGATCAATATCAAGGCCACCAATCACAATATCATGAATTGCATCATTCTCTGTTAATTCTTTAATCTTTTCACTAAGCGCTCGGTAGTTCAGTAGTCCAGTAAGGTCATCTCGCTCGATTTTTGTCTGTAGTTGCTTAATCCTCAGGTTATTTTTAATTTCACTTCGATAGCGTTGACCTTCGGAACATAGAATAACTAATAAACCGACCGTTGGTGCTAGTACCTTGACCAAAGTTAACTGGTTTTCGATTTTTAACGTAACCAATTTAATTACACCAAGAATAATAATTGCCAAGACGTAACGAATGTGTAACGTTGAGGCATCTCCATGCGTCAGAATAGTACAAAGAACGCCAAAAGTGAGGGCCTCCCCAAGCCAAATCCACCATGTGTTCCATGTCTGTAACCCCATCATTACTTCAACTATGTTCGTAAATAGCGGTGTCAGTATCAGTAACCACCACCATAGCCAATTAGACCTATTGCGAAAAATCATTGTAATTGAGACAACCTGCATAAACGCAGCTTCTCCAATGTTGATCCACGATAATTGGAGTAAGCAAAACTCCTGAAAAAAGTAAGTAACTGTTATAATCGCTGTTAAAACAAAATTAGCTAAGCGATTGCTCTTATATGAGCCCCAATAATGTTCAAAATAAATTTGACTAATAATCATACAATTAACAATTATTGGCAAATATATGACCGCTCCTAGGATTTTGACTATCAAACTCATTTCACCTTTTCGTAATAATTTGTAAGAGTTATCAAATTTTACTGCTATTAGCGAATATATTCTAGCTTTTTTTCAGCGAAAAAGGACTTTTTTTAAAAGATGGTAAGAAAACGCCTCTTTTAAGGGACATGGTAAGCTATCTTCACGTAGTCTACTCAATATTTAACACGGTTTATCTATCAATTCAACTTAATATTAAAGCATTTATATAGGCTTTTTATGATATGATTTTTATATGAATTTTTGACAATCTAGGGAGGATATGGGTAATAAGCTAACACTAATTACCTAATTATTAATACATGAAAAGAAAAGCACACCATAACTATCAAGATGATTATTTTGAAAAGGGTCACTGGGGGATTAAACTTTGGCAAACTCTGATCGCGCTGCTTAGCTGGTGCGTTCTTTTTACCCCAATTATCATTACCAGTGCTACTTACCTTGCTTACCGAACTCACGGGCAAAGAGGGCACTTATTTTGGAACTATGCAGAAGGATTTCGTGAGTTAAACTTTCTCTGCATCTTTCTCGCCTTCTCTTTAGGAATGATCGCTGTCTTTTGTCTGGCAATGGGGTATATCCAACACCTCCGTTCCCGGGGGCTAGTTGAAAAATGGCCGATGTTTGACTTGACCAAGAGCAACTGGGAGCAGTCCCGGGCTGAAGCATTTATGACTAACCGTTTTGGCCCGCGAGTAGATCGTGAAAAGCGACAGAGATTTAAGGTTACTGCCGAACAAAATCTTGCTAAAAATCAACTGAAAGAAATTATTAACGGTAACCGAATGGGGGAAAATGAATAGTGGTTTCAAATATCTTTAATGGTGTCTTTCAAACATCATCGCCATGGATGTCTTTTGTCGTTATTATCAACCTCATTCTCTGCCTTTACCCGATTCTTGGTGCCATGTTCTGGCTTTGTGGTGCATTCGCATATGTGCTGTTTCACCGTGGTGAGGATCGCAATCAGCCTTCGAAACTAACGAATGAACCATTTATTACAATCATGATTCCTGCACATAATGAAGAGGTTGTCATCCGTAAAACGCTTGAGTACCTTCTAACCCAGCTTAATTATCATAATTATGAAGTTCTTGTAATGGATGACGGTAGTACCGATCATACTCCCCAAATCTTGGCAGAACTACAAAAAGAATATTCACGGTTACGGGTAATCAGGATTGAGGAAAATCAGGGGAAAGCCCACGCGTTTAATATCGGAATGTTCTTCGCAAAGGGCGAATATATCCTTAGTAACGACGCGGATACTCTCCCCGAAAAAGATGCGCTTAAAAAGTACATGTGCTATTTCACTAGTCCTCAAGGGATTAATTATGCTGCTGTCACGGCCAATATGGACGTTTATAACCGGTCAACTCTCTTGGGAAAATCTCAGACAGTCGAATTTTCAAGTATCGTGGGCATTATTAAACGGAGCCAAACTGCGATTAACAATACAATGTATGCATATAGCGGTGCTAACACAATGTACCGTCGGGATTTCTTAATCAGTGTTGGTGGCTTCCGTCAAGATCGCGCCACGGAGGATATTAGTATTGCTTGGGATCATACCTTTATGAATATTACTCCCAAATTCGCCCCAGATATCATTTTTCACATGAATGTTCCCGAAACATTTCGTGATCTTTATAAGCAACGAAAACGATGGGCTCAAGGTGGTACCGAAGTCTGGCTGACTAACTTTACCAAAATTATCCGCCATCCTTGGCAACACCGCTTTGTTATTCCGATGCTGGCTGATACTACTCTTTCAATTATATGGTCGTTCTTCTTCTGGATAACTAGTATCATTTTCTTGCTGACAATGTGTTACTTCCTATTTACCGGAAACGATGAACGGGTCTGGCACGGGATTGTGATGAGTATGATCTTTGTTAATTTCCAATTAATTGCCGGGCTAATGCAAATTCTTGCTGCGTTAATTTTGGATTTCCGCGGTACTAAATTGCGTTACCTTGCTTTTGCACCACTCTATCTTTTAGTTACTTGGCTAATTAATCCCTTAACCATAGTCACTACCTTTCCCAAAGCAATCAAAACAATCATGGGCTACGGTAGTGGTAAATGGGTTAGTCCAGAAAGGAAGGCTGATAGTAATGGCTGATCTTCGTTTTCTCTTATGGTGGGTCTTTGTTATTTTCACGATTATCTGTCTCATTTTTTGTATTGAAGCAACGATTCGTTACCGGTATAAGCGTGGGATCGATAAGGAGGATGAGTTCGCACAACGTTATAAATATTTTGGCCAGCCAATTTACGATCATTATCAAAAGATTCAGGGATATGAACTTCTCCTTCGTGAATTCGATTCAGTTCAAAAGCAGTGGCGTTTGCCGAGAAACGTGAATAATTTTCCACTAAGTAAAATGGTCTTAACCATTCGGCAAATTGACCCGCAAATTATTAATTCCATCAAAATACTTGCCCTTAACATGACTGTTAGTCAAATTACCGACTTCCGCGCAAGCTACTTTTTTCAGTGGGTCTTAGGATTAATCAATAATCGACAGCTTTCCATTGAAATCGATGCGCGGGATATTCAACAAGCGAGCTTTATCCAACGGCGAAAACTTCATCGCTTATTAAGAAAGCTTGATCATCCCCATATTAAAATAACAATTGAAAACGTTGATTCAACGAAAAGAACTTTTCTTCTTTTAAAGAATCTTCTTCCCTATACGGATTATGTTAAATTTAACATCCGTTCGTTTAATAAATCGCCCGAGCAGTGGATTGATATTACTCTTGCACAATGGCAACAATACCTGAAAAAACATCAGGTAACGCCAGTTGTCGGTAAGGTGGAACGGGATGAGCAGGATGCACTGGTCAACCAATTAGATATTAATCTCCGTCAGGGTTATGTTTACGGAATGCCAGATGAATTTTAGGCTATATCGAAATGTAAAAAAAAGCTGGGAATTAACCTCTACAAGAGCCTGGTTGGCTAACCGAGAACGATGAATGATGATGTAATCATCAGAATCGTTCGTAGTTAGACTCTAAGGCTCTGGTTAATTCCCGCGATTAGACTCTAAGGCTCTGGTTAATTCCCGCGATTAGACTCTATAAGTTCGAATACTATTAGTAATAGGTTGAGGTCGAGAAATGTTTTTCCCGGCTTCTTGCTTTTTAAAAGTGCAATAGCCCATTTTTTACGTATATATATTATTAGGGGAGAATAAAAAAGCCCATGACGTATACGGCCATGGGAGAAGTATTAGATTTCTAAAAGATCACTCGGCTTATGTAGTGGGAAATCGGCATCCTTGATACTATCTGGATTTACTGAACCATACAATGCTCCTGCAAATTTAATTCCAGCCGCATGGGCAGCCTTCAGATCATTAATTGTATCGCCAACGTACACTGCTTTTTGTGGATCAGCATTCATTGCCTTCATTGCTGCCAAGATTGGGTCTGGGGATGGCTTGTGTTTTTTAGTATCAGCAGAAGTAATGGCAACCTTAAATAATTTTGCAAAGTCATATTGCTTAACAAAATATTCTTGATACTCATCAGCGAGTTTTGAGGTGGCAATGGCAATTTTTGTGTTGCTTCGGTGGGCTAGTGCGTTTAGCATCTCTGGAATACCTTCGATAACTTTAGCGCGATCTGCCCGTTCATAAGCAAGGTTGAACCAATCTTTTTGAATAGCGGGGATTTCCTCTTCAGCAATCCCTGCAAGGCGTAACGCATCCTTACCGGTAATACCAAATAAATCGTGTTTTGTTTGTTCAACTTTATCTGGAGCAACTGGGTGACCATGTTTAGCTAATGTATCAATCATTGCCGGCATATACATGTCTAAAGTATCAATTAATGTTCCGTCAATATCAAAAATAAAATTAGTGATTTCTTCTGACATTTTTATCCAATCCTTTTATTAAAAATAGGTATAAACATATTGTATAACACTGTCTTCTCAGTACAACATTATAAAACAAAATATTTTTAGAATTGCTAGCTGATAATTTACCTTTTTATCTCAAGACGACTACAATATAAATGAAATTATAATTTTGTGTGGGGTGATTACTATCGCTAGTCAAAAGTCTGTACCTAAGAAGCTATCTTTTATGTCGATTTACTTTTTAGGAATTAATGGTGTTATCGGCTCAGGGACATTCTTACTTCCGTCTGTTATTTATCGGGATATGAACCTGTCAGCTGTTGCCGTTTTGTTATGTACTGCTGTTACTGTATCGATGATTGCATTATGTTATGCGGATCTTTCAAGTCGTTTTACCGGATCAGGAGCTGCATGGTTGTATTCTTATCATGCATTTGGTCGCTTTACGGGATACGAATTAGGAATTTTTACTTGGTTTTTAGGTTGTTGTACCCTTTCTGCGGAGATTGTTGCTCTATTGACTACGCTTAAAAGTTTCCTGCCTATTTTTAACGACCCGCTTGCTTATGGCATTGGGGCATTTGGTTTGATTCTTCTATTTGCACTTATTAATTTCTTCGGGCGGGGACTTGTAAAACTCGTCAATAATATTTCGGCCGCAGCAAAGATTCTGACGTTGATTATTTTTATCGTTGTCGGTGTTTTCTTTATTCATAAAGCAAACTTTTCACCAGTTATTCCACAGGCAGCCTTAAAGGGACCAATGCCATTCCTTCACCACTTTGGTGCAGCATTTACACCTATTTTTTACTTGTTTACTGGCTTTTCTTTTTTGCCAATTGCTGCTAAACAAATGAATAAGCCTGAAAAGAATATTCCTCGTGTACTTATTGCTGTAATGGTTAGTGTTACTATCTTAGACGCATTAATGATGATTGTCGCAGTCGGGCTTGCTGGGACCAAACTTGGTGGTTATTCGACACCATTAGCTAATGCGTTAGGCCTGGCAATCGGTAAATGGGGTTACGCCTTTATTATTTTTGGAATGCTTGTAAGTATCTTTGGCGTTGCCTTTTCAGCTTCGTTTAATACGCCATCGTTAATCGCATCAATGGCTAACGAACATGGAATGCTTCCTAAATTTATTGGTAAGAAGAATAAGCATGATGCTCCGTGGGTAGGGATCATTTTGACTTCAATTCTTTCAGCATTATTTGCTACGCAGAGCTACCTCTTTCTTGTTAGTTGTACGGTTTTAGCTTCATTTGTTCAATACGTTCCTTCAATTCTAGCTGTTGTGAAGTTTGAACACAGTAATGAGTATCCAACGCACGGATTCAAATTACCCGGGAAATATTTAATTCCAATTTTGGCATTGTTAGTTTCTTGCTATATGGTAACAAACTTTACAGCCAAAACATTATTGGTCGGAACGGTTGTTGCTATTGCTGCCGCTGGGGCATACTTCTTCATTAAGACTGACCGAAGTTATGAAGAAAAACACTCAAAATGGCTGGCAGAATTACGCTTAGAAGGTAAAAAATTAAAGTAATATGTAAAAAAGACACCGAAGTCATTTTGACTACAGTGCCTTTAATTATTAACGGCGATTCAAACGAAATCTTACCATCTTATCAGATTCAGTGCATAAGAAGATTAGGCAAGAGAAGATGATAACAGCGAGCCATTCCATTAGGCTAATACCAGTAACGTGGAATGCCATCTGCATAAATGGAACATAGGTGAAGATTAATTGGAAAAGGATCATTATCCCAATTACTCCCCAGGCTTTTTTACCAATATTACCAACTTCTTTGAGTCCGTATTGTTCAGTTCGGATACTGAAGAAGTAGAAAGCCTTACTTACAACAATTGTGTTGACCATCATAGTAGTAGCATTAATTACGTCAGCTCCAGAATTGATAAACCATTCGTAACCAATGAGGGCAAAGATTGCCATTAGAGCAGAGACGTAACCCATTTGAATTAGGTCGTGGCGATTCATCAGTCTTTGCGTAACTGGCCGTGGTGAACGATCCATAATTCCCTCTTCTGCTTTTTCAAAGACGAACGCAAATTGAATTGTAATTGCGGCAATTAGGTTAATCCACAGTAATTGTGCTGGCTGGAGTGGAACCTGTTGTCCGGTAAGAATTGAGAAGGCGACAACTAATCCTTCAGCAAACGATGTTGGTAACAGGAAGAGAATACTCTTTTTGATGTTGTCGTAGATCCGTCGACCTTCTTTGATAACTGCAGCCATGACAGCGAAGTTATCGTTACCAAGGATCATGTCAGCAGCATCTTTAGCTACATCGGTTCCCTTGATTCCCATGGAAATCCCAATATCGGCTTTCTTTAATGCTGGGGCGTCATTGACTCCATCCCCAACCATTGCGGTAATTTTCTGTCGATTTTGTAATGCTTCCACAATTTCGAGCTTGTTTTGCGGGGTTGTCCGCGCAAAAACTTGGTTTGATAGGGCAGCTTCTTCTCGTTCTTCGGTAGAAAGCTTGTCCCATTGCGCACCGGTAATAGCGTGGATTGGGCCGTTAGTTAAGCCTAATTGTTTTCCAATTGCCCGAGCAGTTTGTGGGTCGTCTCCAGTGATCATTTTGACTGATACACCTGCACGATTCATTTGTTTTAGGGCAACAATTACTTCTTCACGTGGCGCATCCAGAAGGGCAGCTAGACCAAGCAAGTGAATTCCCTTATAGAGATGGTCATGCTCAACTTCCATTAAGTTTTCACCATTAACTGGTTGATAGCCAACTGCAATAACCCGTTTCCCAGCTTTTGACCAGTCGTCAACCCGTTTTTGCCACTTAGCGGTATCAAATTGCGGATCTTCTTTAGCTGCCATTTCAAAGAGTTTATCAGGAGAACCTTTAACAAAGATTACTTGTTGGTTATTCTTCGAGGCGTTAGTTAACTCTGCAATGTAACGATAATCAGAATCAAATGGCAAAAGATCAAGGGCCTTATATGGTGATTGATATTCGATACCAAATGCTTTGCGGTAAAGAGTTAAAAAGGCACCGTCAGTTGGTTCACCATTGATATGCCAGTTACCATCCTCATCGGTCAAGACGGTATCATTGGCTTGATAGCCGGCTTCTAAGAATAATTTAAGCTGGTCATCAATGGAAGCTGGTTCACCGTTTAATAGGATTTGACCATTCGGAGCATACCCAGTTCCCGTTACTGTATAATGCTGGTCCCCAACCCAAAGTTCAATGGCGGTCATCTCGTTTTTAGTGAGGGTACCGGTTTTATCAGTAGCGATAACATCAACTGATCCAAGGGTTTCAACAGCCGGCATTGACTTAATAATTGTCTTGTGTTCCTTTGCCATTTTGCTGATACCAAATGCAAGGATAACAGAAGTAATTGCGGGTAAACCTTCTGGAATAGCCCCGACAAGCATCGCAACAACAGCAAGAGCAAGGGCAGGTAAGGAGTATATCTTAAGGAAGAAACCGACGATAAAAACAATTACGGAAGCGGTAATCGTTATATAAGAAACAACCTTACCAACATGGTCGATTTCCTTTGTAAGTGGCGTTTTTTTCGGCTTAATTTGAGCCACTTCTTGTGAGATTTTTCCGATTTCTGTGTGTTCTCCGGTAGCAACAACAACACCAAGACCGCTTCCGCTAGTAACAGAAGTTGAGGCATAGGCCATATCAACACGGTCAGCTAAGGGCACATCAGCATCAGTAATTGCCTCATCAGTTTTAATTACAGAGTTGGTTTCTCCCGTTAGTGCAGATTCTTCAATCCGTAAATTATCTGCCGAAACAATCCGCAAGTCAGCAGGAACGTTATCACCAGCCTCTAAGAAAACGACATCTCCACATACCAAATCCGCAGCATTGATATCTTGTCGCTTCCCATCACGATAGACGGTGGCATGTTGGGCCATCATTTCCTTAATTTTGGCTAACGCATTAGCAGCACTTGATTCTTGGAAGTAACCAATTAATGAATTAAGGATCACAACAGCACCAATAACAATGGCATCGGTGTAGTGTCCGATTAAGATAGTTAAAAGCGTTGCTACTAATAAGATATAGATGACGATGTTATTGAATTGTCGAAGAAACATTTTCCACTTGGGAGTTGGTTTGACTTCGATTACATTATGACCGTCTTCGGCAAGTCGTTTCTGGACGACCGTTTCGCTAAGTCCTTTTGTAAATTCGACTAATTGATATTCTTTTTTTACCTCATCGGTAGTTAATTGATATTTTTCTTTCATTTTTCCCCTTTTAATATAAGTTTAGTAAAGTAACTATCCTTAAAGTTCCCATCCTTTAAGGCAACAACATCAGTGAAGCCATATTACGTTTTTGCTTTGATCATTCCTTCGCTATTTATCGTATAAATAGCGTATCATATCTTTTTAATTTTGAGCGTTAATTAAGATATTTTTAAAACATGATTCATAAATTATTAATAATTAATTTAGAGTCACGGAAGTACTGTTATTAAAGCAAAAAAACGGGCATGAGAAAATATCTTTCTCTTACCCGTTAATGGCTTGCTATTTATTAAATTTATTACTTTCAACATCTCGAATGAAGTCAGCAAGATGCTTGTAATAAACGTCTGGATTGTCAACCATGTGGTGGTGACCACCATTTGGCGTTGTAACGAGTTTGGAGTTTGGAATAAGACTATTCATTGTCTTTGCCGTATCAATAGGCATCGTTTCATGTTCACCAAATGTAATTAAGGTCGGGACCTTAATATTCTTTAATTGCTCGCGAAAGTGCCAATCTTTAAGCTTCCCGGTAATGACAAATTCATTATCGCCTTGGAAAACATTATAAACAGCATCGCCACCAAGGTCTTTAAGGTGGTAGAGCTTGGATGGCTGCTTACGGTCAACATACTGCTCGTTCATTACTTGGACTAATTCTTGATATTTAGGGTTACTGTAGTCATTGCTATCTTCGCACTTCTTCATAAAAGCAACCTCTTCAGGAGAAAGGGTCTGTTCACGCAATGCATTAACGTGGTCAACGTATTCGTCAATCTCGTCAACCATTGATGAAATAATTGCGCCTTTAAGGTGTTGACCATATTTGACCGCATACTCTTGAACAAGTAAGCCGCCCCAGCTTTGACCGATTAGGTAGAAATTATCTAGTCTAAGCTTTTCTCGTACTTCGTCAACTTCATCAAGGAAGTACTCATAAGTAAGGTACTTTTTAGCAATTTCCGGATCAGAATAGTCAGGCTGATCAGAGTAAAGTGAACCAAGCTGGTCATACATCGTTACTTGAACGTTCAGCCCTTGCTTTTTGAGCTGGTCAGCAGCGTCCTCCCAATATTCATGATTACCACCAGGACCACCATGTAGGGCTAATAAATGAATGTCACCTTCACCCTGGGTATTTGTCCAGAGATGATAACCGTTATCAAGGGTGATAATTTTGGTTCCTTGTTTCATTCTTGAATCTCTCCTTTAAATGTGTATATTTTTCATTTTATCGCAATTATGGATATCTTGCTAAAAATTGCTTAGTTTCATATGAAACATTTGCTAATTATTGTCCAATGAAAGACCCGGAATGCTGAGTTGGCACCCAGATAGGTCGAGCTGGTATTCAATTTGTTCGTTACCACGAAGAGTATACTCGTAGTCGGTACTATAAATAATTACCCCTAATTGGTGTCCAGCAGCGAGACGGTGGAAGATTGGCTGCAAGTCGAAATTAACAGAAACAAATTGATTAGCATCTAGGTTGTCGACTTGTGCAGGCGTGTGTCTGTTTTGCAAGTTGATATGGCCGCTTGCGATTACCTTATAAGTTGTTGGGGATTTTTGCAGTTTGAATTCACGAAGATCGTCAGTCTTCCAATGATATCCAAGCTCAAGACCATTACGATTGAAGAGTACCGGCGATGTTGTGAGGCGCTTACCCTTTCCCAAATCTACCAGCCGGGCACTAATCATCCCGTAATTTTTGGAAGAGGCAACCCTTAATGTTACGGTTGGCGTTCCCCGAAGAAGGGTATCAGTTTCAACCGGGGTACTGACAAAGTGACGACTGAACTGACCATTATCTTTTATAAGCGCCTTTGCCCATTCGTGAGGATCTTTACACCATTCGCGGTATTTTTCTTCGGATTGGTGGTCATTAAAACTTTGGATCCCGAGTCCTGGCAGGGTGGTTAAACGTCGGTCGTTGAATTGATAAACTTGTTGTTTGCCGGCTGTCCAGTGGTCATAGGTATTCCATGTTTCAGGGGTCTTGTTATCCTGTACGAGCACACGCGGTAGGGTATCATCAGCGTGATTATCTTGTCCCCATAGTTTGTTAGCAAGCCATAGATTGACCATCTCAGAGAAATCAAGCGACCGAAAAGCGTTGATATAGATATGTTGTCCTTGGTGTAAAATTAATTTATTTATTACGGTTGAATTTTGGAGACTGTCATACAACGCTTTAACATTACTAGGACGGACATTTGTATCATTTAGACCATGAACCATCATTACAGCCGCCTTGATGTTTGCTAGATTATGGCGATAGTTTCGCTTATCCCAAAAGTCGTTGTAATTGCCGCTTTTGCGATCCATTGCCTCACTCATTTGGTTGATGTATTGGTTATTTACTTGCTCTACTCTTCGATAGTCAGCAGGGCGTTTAGTCCGACTAAATGTTTCATCAGCAAGAACGTCAGCGTCTTCACCTTGAAAACCGCCAGGAGCACGGACAAGGCCATTTTCACGGTAGTAATCATACCAACTAGAAATAGCTGCTTCACTAATGATTGCTTCAAGCCCGGCAACACCAGTAGTGGCAACTGCAGTAGCAAGTGTTCCGAGGTATGACCGTCCTGTCATTGCAACCTTGCCATTGCACCAATTAGCTTTAATTTCTGTTCCGCTGTTACGATCAGTAAATGCCCGACGATTACCATGAAGCCATTCGATGACTGCTTTCATTGAGTCGGTTTGTTCAGGCGAGCCGCACGTTTGCAAACCATCAGAGTCCTTAGTACCAATTCCGGCAGCGTAGACAATTGCATATCCGCGAACTGCTAGGTAATTATTTAAAGTATAGGCAGGGGTGGTACTAAACGTTTCAGTTGCATGATCAGCATGACCGGTAACCTGTTGGTAAGCAAAATTAATTGAGAAAGACTTTTCTTTTGGCGCTTGATAATCTGTTGACTTATGGGTGAGTGGAACATTAACGTTATGAGTTGCTTTTTCGCCCCATTCGTCATTAGTTCCCTGATTATAGGGACTAGCTGTAAATACTACCGGTACGCTTAAATCGTCATCTGACTCACGTGGTCGCATTATTTCGGCCTTGACTAAGTCTGCCTTACCGTCAAAATCAGTATCCATATCTGTTTCAATGTAGACAACTTCTCGAATAAATTTGGCAGGATCAAAGCAGGCAAGGGGCTTTCCATTAAAATATAATGGCTTTTGCTCAGCTGGCAATTGGTAAGTCCATGCTAAAAATCCCTCAGCTGTTAAATGATCGATGAGCGATTGACCATTTTTTCCGTGAGTATTTAATAAAAGGTAAAAAGCGTCAATGACATTAGTGGTGGTCCATTGTTGATGGTACTCAGTTGGTAGTCCGGTCTTCTTTATCATTGTGAGTGGATCAGTAATATCAAAGTCAACCGCAACTTCAAAGTCAAGTAATTGGAGAGCAATCAAGTAGAAAATACTATTAGTAAGCGGCTCTTGCTTATCAAGCCAGTCGTCAAGTGCAAGGTCCGGAGTAGCCAAAAGATCATGTAGCCATTGCTTAGTGATAATTGGCTGGTTGCTTGCCATGTGAATTCGTGCCAATAGCGTTTCTAGCATTGCATTTGGCGTCAGCGTGGCTTCTTCATTTTTCCTTAGTAAGCGAATCATCATTAATTCTTGGCGACGCTGTTGTGGTGTAGTTGGGGTGATACTAAATTGATTAATTTTCATCTGGAATACCTCTTATAGAATTTGATATATTAATTATCGCACTTTTATATTAATTTGCTTAGAATTAACAGTGATTGCGATTTAGAGCGTATAATTTATACTGATATTTAGGTTAAAAAATCATGATTGGGGAAAAGCCGATGGCAAAGAATGTAATGGAATTTCAACATGTAAGCAAGCAATATGATGACAATGTCGTATTGCGTGATATTAGCTTTGAAATTGAAGCAGGAAAATTTTATACCTTATTAGGACCATCAGGATCAGGAAAGACGACTATTTTACGGCTGATTGCTGGATTTGACCATGCATCTGCCGGTGATATTTATTTCGATGGACAGCGAATAAATGATGTTCCGGCAAACCGGCGTCAGGTTAATACTGTTTTTCAAGATTATGCCCTTTTTCCACATATGAATGTCGCCGAAAATGTAGCATTTGGATTACAAATTAAGGGAGTAAAGAAGGCAGAGATAAAGCAACGAGTTAAAGAGGCATTGCATCTCGTGCAGCTTGATGGCTATGATAATCGGGAAATTACGGCGATGTCAGGGGGGCAGCGGCAACGGGTTGCAATTGCCCGGGCAATCGTTAATAAGCCGAAAGTCCTGCTCCTTGATGAGGCTTTGTCGGCCCTTGATCATAAATTACGGGTTCAAATGCAGACAGAGTTGCGGCAATTACAGCGGCAACTAGGAATTACATTTATTTTTGTCACTCACGACCAAGAAGAAGCACTGGCAATGAGTGACCAGATTTTAATTATTAATGACGGTAAAATTCAACAGAGCGGTACACCAGTTGATATTTATGACGAGCCGCTCAATCATTTTGTTGCCGATTTTATTGGGGAGAGTAATATTGTACCGGGAATTATGAAAAAAGATTATGTTGTTTCAATCAATGGACAAGATTTCGATTGTGTAGATGCGGGGATGAAACCTAATGAGAAAGTTGAAGTAGTGATTCGCCCTGAGGACCTTGACATCACGACAGTTGAAAAAGGAAAGCTTATTGGCACGGTTGAAACACAGCTTTTCCGAGGGGTTGACTACCAAATTACAGTAATCGACCAGCGAAATCATAAATGGAAGATTAACTCGATCCATAAAACGAAGGTTGGTGCTAAAGTCGGGATTACTTTTGATCCCGAAGATATTCATGTTATGCGGTATAACGAAACGGAAGAGGATTTCGATGCCCGTCTAGATAGTTATGAGGAGGCGGACTAATGCGACAGAAAGCGATGTTTATTGTTCCGTATGCCTTGTGGATTGTTCTATTTGTAATTGCCCCGTTAGTATTAATTTTATACCAGTCATTTTTTAATATTAATGGGCAGTTAACCCTTAATAATTACGCAGAATACCTTACTTCAGCCGTATATTTAAAAATGACATTAAATTCAGTTTGGTATGCTTTTCTAATTACCTTGGTAACCTTAATAATTAGTTATCCAACCGCTTATATTTTAAACAAACTTCCTAATAAGCAATTTTGGCTGTTACTAGTTATTTTGCCAACTTGGATTAATCTGTTGTTAAAGACGTATGCATTTATTGGGCTTTTTAGTCGTACAGGGACAATTAACGAATTTTTACAATTTGTTGGACTAGGTAGCCACCAGCTTTTATTTACAGACGCCAGCTTTATGTTTGTTGCTGCTTATATTGAGATTCCTTTTATGGTATTGCCGATTTTTAATAATTTAGCGGAGATCAATCCATCGCTAATCAATGCGAGCTATGATTTAGGGGCAACTCATTGGCAAACTTTTCGGCGGATAATTTGGCCGCTATCAATGCCTGGTGTAAAAGCGGGAATTCAAGCAGTTTTTATCCCGTCACTTTCGTTATTCATGATTACCCGTTTAATTGGTGGAAATCGAGTAATTACCCTCGGGACAGCGATTGAAGAACATTTCCTGACGACACAAAACTGGGGTATGGGTTCAACAATTGGTGTTGTTCTTATAATTGCGATGTTTATTATCATGTTTGTGACTGGTGAAGGAAAACGGAAAGGAGGTCAGCACTAATGAAGAGTCATCATTGGTCATGGGGGAATATTTACCTAGCATTAGTATTTGTGATTTTGTATGCCCCTATTATTTACCTGGTTGTTTTTTCGTTTAGTAGTGGTCAAACAATGGAGAAATACCATGGCTTCTCTTTACAACACTACGCTGACTTACTTGCTGATAGTCGGATGATTACAATTGTAATTAATACTTTGCTAGTAGCTTTTCTTGCTTCATTGTTAGCTACAATTATTGGGACACTTGGTGCGTTGGCAATCAAGGATGCTCACCGCCCATGGAAGAATAGCCTTTTATCGTTAAATAATGTCCTAATGGTTTCCCCAGACGTTATTATTGGAGCGAGCTTCTTAATCTTTTTTACTATGCTTGGCATTCGGTTAGGTTTTATCTCAGTACTCTTGAGTCATATTGCCTTTTGTATTCCAATCGTTGTTTTAATGGTGTTGCCGAAGCTTAATGAAATGTCTCCCACCTTGGTTGATGCGGCATATGACCTTGGGGCGAGTCGCTGGCAGGTACTTTCCCGGGTAATATTGCCATCAATTGCACCCGGAATTTTTGCCGGATATTTTATGGCGTTTACTTACTCCCTTGATGATTTTGCTGTTACCTTTTTCGTAACTGGTAATGGTTTTTCAACACTTTCAGTCGAAATTTACTCACGAGCGCGGCAGGGGATCAACCTAGAAATTAATGCCTTATCTACCTTAATGTTTATTGCATCGTTACTATTAATCATTGGCTACTATGTTATTAGTAAACGTGGTGGTCGGCGTCCACGAATTGTTACGGTTAAAGAGGGGGATGCACAATGAAAAAAATATTCAGTGCCTTCCTTGCAATCGTTGTTATTTGTGTTTTATTAGCACTTGGTGACCTTGCGTTTAATCAGCAAAAGACTAGTGGCGGAAAACAAACACTAACGATTTATAATTGGGGTGACTATATCGACCCCGCGTTACTTACAAAATTTGAACATCAGACCGGCTATCATGTTGACTATGAGACGTTTGATAGTAATGAATCGATGTTAACAAAGATTCGTCAAGGTGGAACTAACTATGATGTAGTTGTGCCGAGTGAATATACTGTTCAACGAATGAAAAAAGAACATTTGATAGCGCCGCTTGACCATCATAAATTACCAAACCTGCGTTATATTGATCCTCAATTTTTAAATCGCTCATTTGATCCGACAAATCGATACTCGGTTCCTTATTTCTGGGGAACGTTAGGAATTATTTATAATGATCAAAAGGTGCAAGGAAAAGATGTTCAGCATTGGGAACAGCTTTGGAGCCCACAACTTAAAAATAATGTAATGCTAATTGATAGTGCGCGGGATGTATTTGCAGTTGCATTAATTACGCAACATCATTCTGTTAATACGACTAACTATCACCAGTTGAAACTTGCTCAGACACATTTGAAACAGTTAACGCCGAATGTAAAGGCAATCATTGCTGATGAAATGAAAATGTATATGGAGCAGGACGAAGCAGCAGTTGGGGTAACCTATTCTGGTGATGCGCGCGAAATGATGAATATTAATCCGCATTTACATTATGTTGTACCAAGCGAAGGAAGTAATATTTGGTTTGACAACATGGTAATCCCGAAGTCAGCTCGGAATAAAAAAGCCGCTTATGAATTTATCAATTTTATGCTTGAACCACAAAATGCGGCGCAAAACGCGAAGTATGTTGGTTATGCGACCCCTAATAAGGCAGCAAAAAAGCAGCTTCCGAAAAAGATTACTGCAGATAAGGCGTTTTATCCTCCTAAGACAACGATGGAACACTTACAGGTCTATCGTGATTTGCCATTGCGCGTCCTTGGAGAATATAATGATTTATTTCTAGAATTTAAAATGTTTGCAAAATAAAAGAATAGGGTACTTTTTTAGAAAAGTCCTATTCTTTTATTTTTAATTAGAGATGTGATTTACTAAAAGTAAACAGTAAAAAGTAGGAGGTAACTGATGAAAAAAATTTTAGCAATCAATCACGAGTTTGTTGCTCGTAGTTATATCTTATTTCCCACTTTGTTGTTTGCGTTCTCAATTATTGCCCATGCTAACGTAATTATGTTCGTATGGCCATTTATTTTTGTATATACTGTCGAAAAAGTAATGCCATTTATTTTAGATGGCCGGCTTAATCTAGCTGCGTGGTCAGGAGTAACTAAATTCTGTTCCATTGTTGCTTTTATTGGTGGTATTTTAGCCTGTGTTGGCATTTATTTTCGGATAGAATGGATTGCTAGTATTGCGGCAATTTTAATTGGCTTTGGGGTTACCGGTTTGAAATTACTGGGCGATCCGAATAAAGAAGTCGCTGGAATTAACTTCAAACGGGTAAACATAATTGCCGGTGTTAGTGTTATTGTCGGCTTAATCGTTCTTGGCCTCTTGTTAATGAAAACTCCATTAGTGTTTGGCTTTATCTTCTACACACTCATTTTAGGCCTTGAAGTTTTATATGCTTACATGGTCGTTAAACGTGAAAGAACGCCGCTTGACCTTAAGTTTTCTTTTAACTTAAAAGCTGCATTTCCTGCTATCGCTGTTCTCATTGTGGTATTTATCATCAGTGTTTTTAAGAAAACAGGACGGATATCTGACTTTAGCTGGGTCTTAATTATTTTAGCAATCCTCGGAATCATTTTGGAATTGCGTAATATCTTTGGTCAGCCATTTAAGCTTTTTCGAATCTGGTTAGGGGCAATCAAAAACTATGTCATTATTTATACATTATTGTTTGCCTTTCAACAAAATAAGGTTTACTGGATTTTTATTGTCTTTATCGAATTGATGGTAGGGGGAATGCTAACGGCGTTCTTAGATAAAAAACTACAAGTGGTTAAGCTAGTAACGCGTTATAAAGCTACTCTCGGGATCTTATTCCTAGGCCTATTCTTAACTTATACTGATCGAACATATTTAATTGGGACAGCTATCATTGTTTTAAGTTCAATATTATTGGGAAAATGGGTAAAAGTACAAGTGCCGGATAAGTATAGTAGCATTGACCAGAAACTATCGGTTTTTGGGTCGCTTTGTAATCAGATTGCACTTTTTGGAATGTTAGAGGTAATTTCATTCTTCAAACTTGATAATAAGAGTGCACTTCTGATACCGTACATTGACCATCAACAAGAATTACAGTACAGTCGTGAGATGTTTTATTTACGGGTAAGTATGATTATTTTGTTCATTATTACCGGGATCTTTGTTATTTTTCACGACCGAGCATACCTATTTACAAGTAAAAGGGCAAACGAGGCCAGCTAATTACTTGTCTTTCGCTATTTGATAAATTTTGGTGAAGTCTCGGGTGCCCATAAAAGGCAAATTATTCCTCCAAGTAGTAAAACAATAGTACAAACTAGCATTGCGAGATTTGCGCCGCCAAGGTTTGTTAAAACTGGTAATAAGAATGTCCCACTAGCAGCACCAAACCGGCTAATAGTAATGCAGGTACCAACACCACTGGCACGGACCTTAATATCAAATAATTCTGTCGGATAAGGATAGTCTAATACAAGTCCGGATGATAGGATTACTGCAAAAATGGCAAAGATGCTGATTTGTAAGATTGGTGAAAGGCTATTTCCTAACATTAATAAGATTAACGCTATTGCAGAGAGGAAAAAGGTACCAATTAAAAATATTCGTCTACTAATAATCTTAAAGATCCAGCTACCAATTAATACGCCGATGAAGACACAACTATTATAGATAACTCCTGATAAATTACTGTCACCAAGATTCATGCTGGTTAAAAGAATTGGTAGGAAGATACTAATACCAAAGAAGGAGAATGCTTGGCAGGCATAAAATAAGCCACCAACAATGGTCCGACGGCGGTATGGAGGATTAAAGAGAGTCTTCAGAGAAACATCTTTAGGTTTTTTACTGCGAATTTGTTTTAATGATAACCCCCATTTTTTACCAAGGTGTTTTTGAATTAGCTTTTGTGCTGACTTATTCTTTCCTTGACTAGCTAGCCAACTTGGGGATGCCGGAATACGGAAGAATGATCGGTATACTGCGGCAATTAAGCCCGGAATAGTACTTGAAGCAAGGATGATTTGCCAGTTGTGTGCGCCAAATCCGGTAATTAGAATTCCGGTGATATATGAAGCGATAAAGCCGATTGTCCAATAAATAATTAGTTGGCTTTGTAATCGACCGCTTTCTTTTGCTGGCAACCATTCTACTAATAAGGCATTACCAACGGTATAATCGATGGCAATCATTAAGCCGATTAAAACACGTAATATAAAAAGGACAATAAGGTTGGTTGTTATTAATTGAAGGAGAGAAAATACAGAAAAAAGATACATGTCGAGCATTAACATATTTCGTCGGCCAAATTGGTCTGCTAGCTTACCCATTAATGCACTACCGGCAAGACCAATCAGGCTTCCGGCACCGATAAGACCAACCCAAAAATCGTTAATGCTGATATAATTTGTTGCTTGTGAGAGGGCGGTTCCGCTAATTCCAAGCGCGAACCCGCAAGCAATCTGGCCTAAAATAAGTGCTAAATAGATTCGTAAGTGAATTGATGAAAGTGGCGCTTTTTTGTAATTTTTCTTTGTATATTCCATAAAAAATAGGCACGTTAAAAAAATAACTTTGCCTAATTATTTGATTCCTCCTTGTGAAAAAATAAAAAGTAAGTAATATTAGCCTAACAAAAATAAGGATTGGATGCAAATCGCCTTGTGAAAACATGCTGTGACGTAAGTACTTTTATCAAGTTGAAATACGAACAGCATGGTATATAAATAGAGTTTCAGTGTCGGTAAATTGAACGCTGAAACTCTATTTTTAGCTATCGTAATGCAAATTCTTTTACATATTAACATTTAGTTATTATTTTGAGCTAATTTACTGTGCCAGTAGCCATATGTGAAGTAAATGATAATACCAATGCCAAACCAAATTGCTGCACCGATATAAGTCTCCATTTTTAGCTGGGTCATCATTCCAAGACAGGCAAGGCCGGAGATAATTGGAAGAACCGGGTAAAGCGGCACCTTGAAACCACCACGGTTACCAATATCTTTTCGCTTGCGAAGAGGGATAATTCCAAAGGAAACGAGCATAAATGCAAATAAAGTTCCAATATTAACTAAACTAGTAAGTTGATCTAGGGAAACTAACCCTCCCATAATTGCGATAATAATTGCAACGATCCATAAGGCGATTTGTGGTGAATGACTCTTTTTATCGAGTTTGCCAAGGAAAGAAGGGAGCAATCCGTCGCGACCAATGGCGTATATCAAGCGGGAGCTAGAGTAAATCATTGAAACCATCATCGTGAACATCCCGATTAAGGCACCGATTGATAGTAATTCCGCGAGCCAGTCTTGATGGACCATTTGAAGAGCGAAAGCAACCGGGTTAGCAACGTCTAACTTCGTGTATTTAACCATCCCGGTCAGAACAACTGCCACACCAGTGTAAAGAATAGTAGCGACAGCTAGTGTTCCGATAATTCCTAATGGCATATTACGCTTAGGGTTCTTAACTTCGGCCGCCGAACTGGAGACACAATCAAAACCAAGATAGGCAAAGAAACCGATTGTAGCTCCGTGAATAACTCCCTTCATATGGTACGGAAGAAACGGATGGTAATTTTTAGGCTTAATGAAGAAAAGACCAACTATAATGAAGATCAAAATGATTGCAATTTTAAGAAAAACCGCAATATTATTGATACGAAGTGAAGATTGCATTCCGCGAGCTAGCATTACCGTAATTAATAGGACAATTATAACCGCAACAATATTTATATATGTCCCATGGGCAGGATCAAAAGGACCGGATAATGCTTTAGGTAAGTGGATACCGACACCCTCAAGTAAAGTATTGAAGTAAGCGGCCCATCCAGTGGAAACAGATGCAACAGCTAGCATATATTCAAGCACTAGCGCCCACCCTAGCAACCAGCCAAGAAACTCACCAAACACTACATTTCCGTATGAATAAGCACTTCCAGCAACGGGGAGTGCCGAAGCAAATTCAGCGTAACACATTGCAGCTAATGCACAAACAATTGCGGAAAACAGAAATGACAATGATACTCCTGGTCCAGCTGAATTTGCAGCAATTGTTCCTGGAAGAATAAAAATCCCAGTACCAATAACGGTACCAATCCCAATTGCCATGAGATCACGAGCATTCATTGATTTAACGAAAAGCTTATCTTCACCAAGATATCGATCAAGACTTTCTTTTCGCATAATGTTTAAGCTCATCTTTAACCCACCTTTGCTATAATATAATGGATATGCTGCAAAAAGGTTGCGGCACATTTATAATTAATAATGATACCTGTAACCAATATTAAAAGTCAATTAGAAAATTAAATTACAAAAAGAGGGATAAAATGGCAATTGAAGTAACTAGCGGAGCGGTTGTATATCGTCGTAGTAAGAATGGAATTGAGTACCTATTATTAGAGAGTCAAAATAAGGGGCATTTCTGGGGATTTCCTAAGGGCCACGTAGAAAAAGGAGAAACTCTTAAAGAAACAGCAAGTAGAGAAATTAAAGAGGAGACTCAACTCGAATTGCCAATTGATACGAGTTTTAATGTATATACTGAATACGATCTTCCAAATGGTAACCATAAACAGATGACCTTATATACGGCGCTTTTAGATGATAATGAAGACGTTCATTTGCAAGCGGAGGAAATTAAAAACTGTGGCTGGTTCGATTATCAAGATGCTCGCAAGCAATTGACTTATGATAATTTGAAAACATTGCTTGACCAAGTTAATGATCATTTAACTAAGTAATCATGCAAAAAAGCAAGTATGTGTTTGTAATTACTGGGGCGGCTGGTTCAGGAAAAACTACTGTGGCTAATTATTTGCGCGAACGATATCATATGCACCGGGTAATAACCCATACAACACGATTACCACGACCGGGTGAACGTGATGGGGTTGATTATCATTTTGAAACTTCTGAGACGATGAAAAAACTCCATCTTCTTGAACAGGTGACATATGATCAATCGCAATATGGTTCGTCTTTAGAGGGACTTGAAGAAGGATGGCGACAAGGGCAAAATGATGTTGTTGTGTTAGATACTGCCGGTGCAATTACATACCATCAGCGACTCCACCAACAAGCAGTGATAATATTTTTAACCGTGACGCACATGAAGTCTCTGGCAAAGCGAATGACGCTGCGTGGTGATAAGATAGATGCAGTTAAGTCGCGCTTGCAGAGCAAAGAGTACCACCGCGACCTTATGTTGCCACCAGCACTAAAAGGTGTTGCACATGTCGTTACAAATGATCAGTGGGAAAATACAAAAAAACAAATAGATGCAATTGTAAAACAAATAATCACCGTTTAAATGAAAATTATGTTAAAATGGCAGTCCTAAACTGGAGGTGTAGCGGAGAATGCAGGAACTAATCGATCAAGCGCAAACAATTATTAAGCAGAATCACTTGCGGTGGACTAAACAGCGAAAAATGATGATTACATCAGTCGCTCAACAGCCAGATCGTTATTTTAATATTGTTGAAATTGATAAGTATCTTCGTAAACAATACCCAGGGTTAAGTCACGATACAATTTATCGTAACTTTAAGGAATTTGAAAAACTAGGAATTGTTGAATTGCGTCAGCATGATGATCAGATGCAGGTCAAATATTCATGTGATACTGCTCACCACCATCATTTTATTTGTGATGTTTGTGGCCGCGTGCAGGAGATTCAGATGCCATCGCTTGATATGCAATTTTTCGAAAAGCAACTTCCAGGAGCTAAAATTACTGGTCACCGTTTCGAGTTACATGGAATTTGTGCCAGCTGTCAGACAAAATCTTTAAAATAAATTCATATTTATCGTGGGTATTTTCGTGTATGATATACTCTGGAAAAGGAGAATGAACTATGGGAGCAAAAATACCACCACTAGTAACCCCGTTTGCACTTGTTTCTTTAGTCCTTGCGCTAGGAGCCACTAATGTTGTGGTTAATAAGGCAACACATACTTCGGAAGGTGCAAAAGTAACATCAGTGTCAAGTAGTCGTCAATTCCAACAATCAGGCGATAATGAAGACGATCAGTCGAGTCGGAATTCACAGAGTACTCGTGACAACGATGGCGATGATGCAAGCAGTTCATCAGCTATGAGGACAAGTAATAATAATGACACGACGACTGATAACACTGATAATGATAATGGTACTAACCGTACTACAAAATCAACGGGCAATACTAACAACAACAACACGACCACAAATAGGTCAAATAATAATGAAAATACTACTGCTAACCAAAATAGTACAGCACAATCGACTGGTGGTAGTACTACTAGTAATAATGCGACAACTCAAGGAACGACTACTGGTAACACTACCGGAACAACTTCAAATGAATAATAAGGAGGCGGGTTATTAATGTTTAGTTTTCTTGATATGATTAACTCGTCATTGAGTTATTTCAACTTGGACGTTAAGTTAAAAAGTCGAATTTATATCATTATTGCCACTTTGGGTGATATTTATTTAGTATATGTTACTTTTCGTTTGTTTATGAATCATGTTTGGCTTCGAGCACTATTATATTGTTTAGCAGTGATTGGCTTGACATATTTTATATACTTAAATTTTGTCTTTTACTTTTTAGAAAAGACTTCAAAATTTGATGTGATTTCACCGCGGGTAGCCAAGATTACGGGACAGAAGTTTGACGATGGCAAGACAAAAGTACCATTGGATGCACAGCAACGCTTAGCAACTGAATTAGCGAACCGTTCTAATGGCTTATTTACTAATGCGGATACTATTCCAGCTGCGGTTGCAATTGATGAGCATGAACAGCATAACTTACATGAAGTGGTTGACCGCTTATTAATGGAAGGTATTTTCGTCAATGGTTATGATGGCTTAAGTGAAAAAGAAATCGTTGAGCAGTATCATGCGACAGATAAGCCAGTAACAGCGTTAAATTCGCAGTCTATACCGCCATACTTTGAATTAGTTCATGATGAATTACGTCATCGTCTAGAAATATATATTGGAATTAACCAGATGGAACGACGCCCAGTAGGACATATTACTAAGATTGGTCTTACCGATGTCCATACTGCCCATGATAAATACCAGTTATATCTTGCATCAGTTATTGTAAGTGGCGGTCCAAATAAAATTGCTGGACGGAGTGGTTCAACAATTTTGACAGATGAAGATTACGGCCTGCAAGTTCAGGTTGCGTATAAGCAACGGCAAGAAATTTAATTTTAAACTAAAAAAGCTAATTTAGGTTTAAGACCTAGATTAGCTTTTTTAGTTGACGAGTTTTATTTTTCTCTAAATTCACCATCGACAATATTGCTATTATCGTTGTTATTATGTTCGGGCATAATTAACGCTGCTAGTAAGTAGAAAACACCAAGCGGGAAGAATCCCGTAAATACGAAAATCAGAAGACCAATTACCCGGACAAGGGTTTCGTCAAGGCCAAAGTAATCGGCAATTCCACCAAATACACCAAGAAATACCTTGTTTTTTGACTTTGTTAAGTGTTTCTTTGCTTTTGCCATAATAACGGCCCCCTTTGATAGATATTAATTAAACTTATTATCCCTTAATTGTAAACAAATACTTGTAGCGTCGCAAGTTATGAGTAGCCAAGGCGACGAATAAAAGTTGTATTAAATTCAAGATAGCCTTGACCACTTGATTATAAGAGAATAACATAGAACTTTGTCGGGCAAATTTATATTTGATTTTTGAGACAAAAATTGTGCTTTGTCGTATTAAAAGATGGTTATCTTTAATTGGCCCTGTTGTAGTAATTTGCAACGGGATAGAATAGGCATGTTAAATTTGTATTGTTAGGGAGGGAAAAGTTGTGCGTGTTACAAGAACTGTTCGTGACTTTGAAAATGCATTATTGACATTATTAGAAAAAAATTCATTTGAACATTTGACAGTCGATCAGATTTGCAAAGAAGCATTATTGCATCGTAGTAGTTTTTATCGTTATTTTAGCGATAAGTACGACCTGTTAGAACAAACGTTAAACGCTCAAATCAATAAGCTGACGGAAAATACAGATTCTGAAGATGACATTATTAAGCAATTATTATCATATATTGAAAAGCATAAAGAAATCATCCGTCACTTAGCACCTAATAGTGCACGGAGCTCTTTATACACAGAAATTCTTAATATTCTGAGTCAAGTATTGCTAGAACGACGGAATATTGAAGCTAATGATCCGATTGTGATTGCGTTGCAAAAGTCTGATAACCCTGAAATGCTTGCGTATGTTTTAAGCGGCGCAATTATTGGCACCTTCTACTGGTGGCAGGGTAATAATTATGACGTACCGACTGAAGACGTTGTAAAATTTGCGCGGTCAGCAACAAGGTCGTTAACTAACTAAAATTATGAAAGGATAAATTCTGAGGTGAAATATTAAATGTGGAGCATGATAAAGGACGAATTTCGTCATATTTTGCATAATCGTTTATTACTTTTATCAGTGACGGTTATTTGCTTCATACCTTTCCTATACAGTATTTTCTTCTTAAAGTCAGTATGGGATCCGTATGGAAGTACACAAAATTTACCGGTAGCGGTTGTTAACAAGGATGTTCCCGTTGAATACCAGGGTCGGAAGATGGACGTTGGAAAACAAACAGTTGATGAATTAAAAAAGAATCATCAATTAAAATGGGAATTTGTTTCAGCTAAAGAAGCTAAATATGGAATGAGTCATCGTAAATACTATGCGGTAGTTACTATTCCTAAAGACTTCTCTGAAGATGCAACGACTGTTTTGCATAAGCATCCTCAACCAATGAAGTTAAAATATGAGACCAACGGATCATTAAACTATATTGGTCAAGTTATTACCCAAATGGGGATGACAAAGCTAAACCAAAAGATTCGTGCATCAGTGACTAATGCTTACGCAACGGTAATGTTTAAGGAATTGCATGTTGTTGGTAAAGGGATGAATACTGCTGCCAATGGTGCTGAGCAAATTGGCACTGGAATGGTTACCTTAAGCGATGGTGTTAACCGTTATGTCGCTGGGGTTTCTCAAGTAAACAATGGTGTTCAGACTTTACGGGTAAGTGTTACCCCATTAGCAAGCGGAGCACAACAGCTTGCTTCTGGAAGTCAAACTCTTGCTAACGGGATTGCTCAATACACTGGCGGAGTTAGTCTCCTAGGTAATGGTGTTGGTCAGTTAATGGCAAACTCCGGATCGTTAAACTCAGGTGCTGGACAATTAAGTAGTGGGTTAAATACGCTAATGGCAAATTCTGGAGCACTTAACTCGGGTGCTAGTCAATTAAATAGCGGCCTTAATACCCTAATGGCTAATTCTGGTACATTAAATGGTGGTGCTGAGAAATTAAGCTCTGGTCTAAATACCTTAAGTGGTAATTCATCTAGTTTGCGTAGTGGTTCTAATCAATTAGCTAACGGAGCTAACCAATTAAATAACACAGTTAATGCGCAACTTGGCAGCCTCAATCTTAACGGTATTATGGGCGAATTGGACAAAGCACAAAATCTTCAACAAAGCTTGGCTCAACTACAATCAGGATTATCTACTGCAAAGGGTGCGCTTGCTGGTGTTCAAACTAGTGCTGGTAAGCTTCAACAAGCGTCAGGTGCTTTATCAGGGGCAGCCAATGCCGGTAACCAACTTAAGGGTGTTGCAACTAATGATGGCGAAATTGCCGGATTAGCTCAACAAATTATGAAGGATGATAAGGCTAGTGACGCCACTAAGCAAGCTGCTCAACAAATTGCGGCTAAGGCTGGTAGCAATGTCTCAACTATTCAAGGTTTAAGTGGAACACTAGGTCAATTAAATAGTTTGCAAGGTAGTCTTAGTGGAATGCAACAACAGCTTGGCCAATTGTCGCAAATGTCAGCAGTATTAGATAGTGCTGATGGGACAATGAAGCAAGCTAATGACTTATTAGCAAGCTTAAATGGATACAAGGGCACCTTAGCAGCCATGCCTGGTACTGTTGATAAACTTAAGGATGCGACAAGCCAAATTGCTACAGGTGCAAGTTCTCTTAACAACGGTGTTAGTCAATATACTAATGGTGTTGATACTGCTGCTAGCGGTGCAGGAACGTTGAATGCTGGTATTGGTCAATACACAGCTGGAGTTGCTCAAGCGGGCGCCGGTGCAGGTCAATTGGCAAGCGGTATTGGTCAATACACAGCTGGAGTTGCTCAAGCAGGTGCTGGTGCCGGTCAATTAGCAAGCGGTGTTCGTCAATACACAGCCGGTGTTGGTCAACTTGGTAGTGGTATTAGCCAACTTAACGCTAATAGCGGTGCCTTGAATTCAGGTGCTGCACAATTAGCAGGTGCTTTAGGTCAATTAAATGGTCAGGTTCCTGCATTAGTCGCTGGCGTTAACCAATTAGCGGCTGGAACCCAACAGCTTCAGGATAATTCACCTGCACTTGTATCAGGAATTACCCGGTTAAATGCTGGTGCTTCTAAGTTAGCAACCGCTCTTCAAGGTGGTGCTAAGAAGATTAATGGTATTAAGACATCACCACGGACGGCAAAGATGTTTGCTGAACCAACAACACTTAAGCACACTGATTACAGCTATGTACCAAATTATGGTCATGCCTTGGCACCATACGTTCTATCAGTTGCTTTATATGTTGGTGCCTTAGTATTCAACTTTGTTTACCCAATTCGGCGGGTTGCTGATTACGGCAAGTCACCAGCTGCTTGGTGGGCAAGTAAGGTTGTCGTTGGATCAATTGTGGTTACCGCAATGGCAGTTGCCGAAGACGCAATCATGATGGCTTGTGGATTAACGGTTATTCACCCTGCATCATTCTTTACAACAACGATCTGCTTCGGTCTAGCGTCGATGGCAATCGTAATGTTCTTATCGATGCTGTTCGATAACCCTGGTCGTTTCTTTGCCATGGTTCTCCTGATGTTACAATTAGGTGGTTCTGGTGGGACTTTCCCAATGGAAGTTACGATGAAGTTCTATAATGTTATTCACTGGTACCTGCCAATGACTTACTCAATTCTCGGATTGCGTGATTCAATTTCTGGCGGTCTTGGTCAACATTACACTATGTTCTGTAACATTGTTCTCTTAGTGATTGCGATTGTATTCTACATCCTCTTGTTATTCGGAATGATTTGGTTACAACGTCACCACTATGCTGGACGGTCAGAACTTGATAATAATCAAGAACTATTAGGCCCTGAAGGTGATTACGACGGAATGCACCTTCAACAACGTGAACCGGACCAAAATAAAAACGGTGAACAATAAATAAGATAAGCTTGTAGTAGTAATAAAGCTGCTGCAGGCTTATTTTTTATGCGGTAAATCATTAAATGTTCATTATATGTGAGGCTATTCTACTGCTAGTGTAGAAAAAGAGTGATAAGCTAAAGATGTAACCAATTTCATCGAAAGGAATGAGTAAACTGATGAAATTAATCATATATAGTGTTCGTGACGCAGAGAGACCATATATTACGGCATGGGCAAAGAAAACAGGTCATGAGGTAAAAATGGTGACGAAGCCATTAAATGATGAAACGATTGAGCTTGCACAGGATTGCGATGGTATTTCTATCCAACAAACTGCTAAACTCGGTGAGATATACGAAAAGCTAGCAGCAATGGGGATCAAGCAATTATCAACACGAACAGTTGGTGTAGATATGATTGATCTTGATGCTTGCAAGACTAATGATATTGTTGTAACAAATGTTCCGGTATATTCTCCACGGGCAATTGCGGAAATGGGTGTTACTCAAGCGATGTATCTCTTGCGGCGAATTGGTGAATTTCGTAAGCAAATGAGTAATGACGATTTCCGGTGGCGCGATGACCTAATCAGTAATGAAATTTATAATTTGACTGTGGGTGTCGTAGGATTAGGTAATATTGGTGGCGCGACTGCTCAGATTTACAAGGCACTAGGTGCAAAGGTTTTAGCTTACGATCCGTCCTATAACGTTGAGTATGAACCATACGTTGAATATACTGACTTTACAACTGTAATTAAAAGTGCTGACATATTAACTTTACATACTCCTTTATTACCTAGTACGGAGAATATGATTGCAGCTCCACAATTTAAGATGATGAAGAAGAATGCATACCTGATTAATATGGCACGGGGTGGTCTCGTAAATACTGCTGATTTAATTTCAGCATTGGAGAACCACGAAATCGCTGGTGCAGGTTTAGATACCCTTGCAGATGAGACCACATTCTTTTCCAAAAAAGTTTCTCCTGATAAAGTGCCTGCTGATTATAAAAAGTTAGCAGCGATGCCTAATGTCCTTATAACACCGCATGTTGCATTTTTGACACAGACTTCTATTCGCAACATGGTCGAAATCAGTTTAAATGATGTGGCAGCAATTATTGAGGGGAAGCATTCACGTAACGAAATCCGTATGTAAATAATTTAGAAATTCAGAGTAACCTTAGTTTGTTCTGAATTTTTTTATAAAATAAGTCCTTAATAAGATTATTCAATTAAGACATAAATAAAATTATTAAGTAAGTCATAAGTACACGCTAAAGATATCGCTTTCTCGGTAAATAGTTGTTAGACTTAGAATCATCAATTACCACTAGTCAAGCAAGAAAGGAGTTTTATTTAACGGAATGTTGTCAGCCACTTGATAGCCAGTATAGAAGAAAGGACTGATAATAATGGCTAGCGATAAACACGGAATAAAAGATAAAGTAGCGGGAAAATTAAAAGAAGTTGAAGGAAAATTAACTAATGATAAGTCCCGTGAAGGCGAAGGAAAATTACAGAAACTTAAAGGAAAAATCAAGGATAAGGCGGCCGACCTTAAAGAGGATTTAGAAGATAAAAGAAACGAAAAGGAGGGATAACTATGTATTGGATTTGGGTAATAATTGTTGGTGGACTAATCGGATTAGCCGCGGGTGCAATAACTCGGCGTGGCGGATCGATGGGTGTAATCAGTAACATCATCGCTGGGCTAGTAGGTTCAGTAGTTGGTGAGGCAGTACTTGGCGCCTGGGGTCCCCAGGTAGCAGGAATGGCGATTGTGCCATCAATAGTAGGGGCAGTTATTCTTGTTATGATTGTGTCTCTTATCTTTGGTATTCGAACTGACTAATCAAAATAAATTCACATTATTAAAATAGGCTCGCCAGTTTGTACAATCTAGCGAGCCTGTTTTGGGTATTATGATAAAGATAATAGTGAAAATAGCTACAAATAAACCGCTTTCATAGTTGCGTTAACTCCCGTATAATTAATATTGAAAATATATAGAATACGGAGGACTACTAATATGACGCCAAAAGGTAAAAAAGAAAAGAAGGCGCCGATTCTTGTTCAAATGGGAATCTTTGCTGGCGTTTTGTGGGTTGCTAGTATTATTTCTAGTGTTTTGCCGAGTAATTTTATCGTCCCTACACCAGTAATTGGGTTAGTCTTATTGTATTTGCTGCTTACTTTAAAGATTGTCAAGGTCGAGTGGGTAGAAGATTTTGGCATATTTATGATTAGTTTAATTGGTTTTCTGTTTGTTCCATCGGGAATTCAAATTGCAAATGATCTTAGAATATTACGTGAAGAGGGGCTACAGATTGTCCTTGTAATTATTATTGCGACGGTTACCCTATTGGTTGTAACCGCATATGTCACTCGCTTTGTAATTGCAATTCACCACCGTATCAATCAAAAGCATGGACAAATAACGCGGGGAGGTGTAGATGATGGCAACATTGAATAATACGCTGGCCTTACCGTTTACTGGCATTTTTATTTCGCTGGCTGTTTTTCTCCTTGGACAGTGGCTCTTTAAGATTACTAAGGGCTTTTTCCTGTTTCAGCCCTTATTTTTTGGAATGGTTACCGGTATTATTCTCCTATTTATTTGGGGAAAGATAGGCGGAATGTCTACCGCATATGTTTATCGTCATTATTATAAACCGGGTGGGGATATAATTTTTTGGTTCCTCAATCCTGCAACCATTGCCTTTGCGATTCCGCTATTTAAACGAAACCAGGTTTTAAAAAAGTACTGGTTTGATATTTTAATTTCATTGGTAATTAGTAGCGTTATTGCACTGTTTATTATTCTTGGCGCATCAAAACTCGTTGGCTTATCTTACCAATCAGCGGCCGCAATGCTTCCGCAGGCGGCAACAACGGCAATTGCAATGCCGATAACAGATGCAATCGGTGGAAATGCTGCAGTTACAGCGATGGCCTGCATCTTGAAAGCAGTCATTTTGTATGCCTTGGCAGATGCATTTATCAAGTTATTTAGACTGCAGGGTTCTAAAATTGGCCTAGGACTCGGATTAGGAACCGGGGGAACAGTCGGTTCAGCGAAGGCATTGCAGTTTGGTGAATTAGAAGGAGCAATGGCTTCGGTTTGCGTTGTTATTATTGGGATTGTGGTTGATTTAGTGGTTATTCCATTTGCACAAATATTTATGTAGCTAATAATAAACGAGGGCGCTTTAATACCCTTGCACGTAAAATAGGCATCTAGAGCTTTTATCAGCTTTAGGTGCCGTTTATTTTCCCAATATTTTCATTGCGGTAATAAAAAAGCCGGGAAATAACCCGACCTTTAAAAGATAAGGATGTAATAGGTGCAGTAGCTTAAGCTTGTTCATACTTATTGTAACGTTGGTAATCTTGTGTTGACATCTCCACGGTTAACAGTGTTCCGTTACTCTTGTATTCGGTGTCTAAGATATTAGTATGTTCATTTAGGTATGAGACAACATGTCCATCAGTAAATGGAATTAAGAGGGTAGCGGTAACGTAGTCTTTAAAAAGATGTTTTTTGATGACATCAACTAATAGATCAAGCGATGCATCTTGCTTAGCAGAAATAACTACCTGGTCATCGCCCTCTAAAATTGGAAATTCGATTTCAGTTTTATCGGCTTTATTAAAGACATTAATCATTGGGATGTCTTCAATTCCGATTTGTTTAAGGGTTTTTGCAGTCGTTGCCATCATTTGTTTATAATGCGGATCGGAGTAATCAATCACTTGGATTAATAAGTCCGCATTAGCAGCTTCGGCAAGTGTTGACTTAAATGATTCAACAAGGTGGGTTGGTAATTTGCTGACAAAGCCAACGGTATCACTTAGCAAGAATCGCTTTTGGTCTGGAAGAGTTAGTTGTCGTACACTTGTATCAAGAGTTGCAAATAACATATTCTTTTCAAAAACAGTCTTTTCTTCCGCTGCCCCATATTTACGAACGAGTCCATTCATAATTGTTGACTTACCAGAGTTAGTATAACCAACTAAAGCGGCAGTCGGGATTGCACTTTTTGCTCGCAGTTTACGCTTTGTCTGCTCAGATTTATCGATGCTAGCAAGTTCTTGACGAAGGTGGGCAATATGGTGTTGGATAGTTCGTCTATCCATTTCTAGTTTAGTTTCACCAGCACCACGGTTGGTAAAACCACTTCCGCCACCTGTTTGCTGATCTAACCGCTCACTTGCACTTGTTTGGAGACGTGGGAGACGATACTGCAATTCGGCAATTTGTACCTGGAGTTTTGCCTCTTTGGTTTGCGCACGATTTGCAAAAATTTCAAGAATCAGGGCAGTACGGTCCAAAATTCGACAGCCAGTTCCCTCTTCAAGATTACGTAATTGACTTGGTGAGAGTTCATCATTAGTAATAATTGTTGGTACATGGTTAGCATCCGCAACATCGCGAATTTCTTCGACTTTTCCTTTACCAAAGTATGTTGCTGGATTTGGCCGGTCAATAACTTGATCAATCCGGGTGATAACTTCCATGTGATTAGCCTGTGCTAGTTCGGCTAATTCAACCATTGAGTAGTCAAAATCTTGCTGACCTGTATCGAGTCCAGTGATAATTACTGGTTCAGCAGTTTGTATGGTAGTGTCCATTGAAGAATAAAGTTCCCCCTTTTATAAATGGATATTATTACGGTAATTCAAGCTTATTATAAAAATCAACAGTAGTATTGTCTTGGGAAAGTGTTAATTTAGTAATGCTGCCGTTACGAGGTGAATCGCCTGGATCGTAAGCATCGGAATAACGCTGAACGATTGAGCGAATAGTAGCACCGTGCGAAACAACGAGTACCTTGGATCCGTCCGGTAATGCTCGCAGACGGTCAAAGCCCTTGTCCACTCGCTTCCAAAAAGCAATGTGATCCTCGGCGGTACCATAGTTATCAGCAGCAGCAATCTTGTCTTTTAATTTATCAGGGCCCCAGCCAGCAACCATTTCGGCAAAGCTATGATATCCTTCTGGTCCACCAAGAAAGTCGGCAAATTGTTGTCCATTTTCTCCTTCAAAGTAGCCAAAGAATTCTTCCCGGAAGGCAGGCTCAGCAACTGGCTTAGGATTATTTCCCGGGTGTTCAGCGAGTAAAAAGCGAGTAGTTGAAACTGTCCGTGCAAGATCGCTGCAGAATACATAGTCAAATTGAATTGGTGCTAACGCCCGACCTACTCGTCTGGCGTCTTCCTGTCCTTTTGGCGTAAGCGGACCATCAGACCATCCTTGCATCCTGTTGTAGAGGTTAAGATAGGTTTGTCCGTGTCGCACAAAGTAAACGCTAATTGCCATAGTTACTGTACTCCTTTAATCGAAAATGAGAATGCTTATTATATTTTAACATGATTTTACGTAAGAAAAAGCAATTAAAGCATTCGTTTACGTTTTATAATTCGTTGACGAAGCATCTTAATAGCTGTAAAAAGGATTACTATTATTAGTGAGCAGGCAACAAATGCTAAGATGATTAAGGAAAAGTGTTGCCGAACAAAGGGGATTGTTCCAAAATAAAAGCCACAGCCGGCGCCAATTGCTACCCACAGAATAACGCCAATAATATTGCCAATTGTGAAACGGTGAAATGGAAAACGCATTGTTCCGGCAATTAAGGGTACAAATGTCCTAATAAAGGGTACAAATCGTCCGAATGCTACTGCTTTAATTCCGTGCCGTTTTAAAAATCGCTGCGCCTTATCAAAGCGCGGCCCGATCATTTGCTTTTGGAGCCACTGCCAATGAGATAATGAGCGACCAATAAAGTAATTAACAGTATCACCGATTAAGGCGGCGAAGAAAAATACTGGGATAACGATTTCCATTTTCAAAACGGGGTGGTAGGCGATAAACGAGCAAGTTAAGAAGATCAGTGATTCACCGGGAAGCCATGGGAAGATAACTAACCCGGTTTCCATGAAAATTAGGGTGAAAAGAAGAACATAACTCCATGGCCCCATCCATTCAAACATTGGAATGATTGTTTCTGCAATGTGAGTGAGTAAGTAAATAAAATGTCCCATGAGTCTTCCTCCTCTCTTAGTACATAATTTTATTTATTGTAGCCTTATTTTTTAAAATTATGTATTGGTGGTTATAAAATTAAGCGACATTTAATAATTAGGGGCGGTTAAGGTGAAAATTAACAGGATAGCCGCTGAAAATGATATAATAGTTGGATGATTTTAATAAGATATGGCAATTTATGAAATATATTTACAGAAAAAGAAGGGTAGGAGAATCTGAATGTCTGCAAATACAGAAAAAGAATTAGAGCAAAAATACCTTGATAATGTTATTGAAAAAGTAAAAGAAGCCGAGCAAACAGCTGAGAAAAAAATCAAGACTGCACGGCATGATATTAAAGGAATTAATAAGCAGATTGATGATATTCATTTAAATACTACTACTTATTCTGGCATGATGGACACCGCCATGTCGTTTCGCGCGCAACAACAAATGTTAGATGAGCGTCAAAATAGCTGGCAACACGCGGCAGATCGATTAGCAACTCTTAAACGGCTTGAAAAGAAGCCTTATTTTGCGCGAATTGACTTTCGTGAAAAGGGAGCGGCAGAAAAGGAAACTGTTTATATTGGGTTAGCATCGTTTACGGATAGGCCAGATCATTTTCTCGTGTATGATTGGCGTGCCCCGATTTCATCTGTTTACTATGAGGGAAAGCTAGGGGAAGTCAAGTACCAGACTCCGGTAGGCGAACAAGAGGTTGACCTTACCTTAAAGCGTCAATTTCAGATAAAGGACGGCGTTATCGTTACAATTTTTGATACAGATGAACAGGTTGGCGACCAGATGCTTTTAGAGGCGTTAGGCAACCATTCAAGTACGAAGATGAAGAGTATAGTAACGACCATCCAGCGTAAGCAAAACGAGATCATTCGTGATACCAAGGATGAATTATTATTTGTTCAGGGAGCGGCAGGATCAGGAAAGACAGCAGCAGTTTTACAACGAGTAGCATGGCTGTTATACCGCTACCGAGGAAATCTGACATCTTCACAAGTCGTTCTTTTTTCACCTAATCAATTATTCAATGATTATATCGATCAGGTTTTACCAGAACTTGGTGAACATAATATGGTACAAATGACATACTTTCAATTTGCCAATCGGCGTGTTCCTAAACTGCATGTGCAAAACCTTGAACAGCGTTTTGAAAGTCACGAGGATGCGACTGCCCAAAATGCGCAACGGTTACTAACAAGCTTGCAGTATTTCAATGCCACGGAGCGTTATGCTAAACACTTGGGCCATGCTAATATGCGTTTCCGTAACTTGATGTTTAACGGCAAGGTCTTTTTGAGCAAAGATAAAATTAAGGAAATCTATTATTCGTTTAACAATAATTATAACCTGGGAAATAGATTGGATGGGACGAAAGAAGAACTGATTAGATACCTTAATCGTCGTGTTAGCAGTGAAATGCGTAATAAATGGGTAGAAGATGAAATTCAGAGTTTAAGCAAAGAAGAAATTGATAATCTTTTCGGTAACCAACCACGGGAATTCGAGGACGAGGATAAGGAATATAAATTCTTAGCACGGCAAATTGTTATGCGGGCATTTATGCCAATCAAAAAAGCAATTGACCATAATCAATGGCTTAATATTAATGGGCAATTTTTACACTTCTTTCGGGTAACGCCTAAACTTGTTAATATAAATAGCTACGGAATCAGTGAAGAACAATGGCAACGTTATGTTGATAATCTTAAAGAGAATTTAAAACAGGGAAAAATTAGTGCTAACGGAATTACTATCTACCTTTATCTTTATGATTTGATTACCGGTAAACATGGTCAGCGTGATATTCGGTATGTCTTTGTTGACGAGGTGCAAGACTACGATGCATACCAGTTAGCTTATCTTAAATATCGTTTTCCACGGGCTAAATTTACCTTGCTCGGGGACCTTAATCAGGCAATCTTTACTCATGAAAATAGTCGCTCGCTTTTGCAACAGTTAGGGACAATGTTTGATCCAGAAAAGACAAAGGTGGTTCAGCTTACCAAGTCTTATCGGTCTACCAAACAAATCACCGACTTTACTAAGCATATTTTAGTTGACGGTGAAGCAATCGAAGCTTTTGAACGCGAAGGAGCAAAGCCGCAAATTTGTGAGACAAAGACAGAAGATGAGGCAGTGACCGCTGTTGTTGATGCGCTTAATAAATACAAGAAAGAACATGATGCAGTGGCAATCATCGGTAAGACATTAGCAGACAGCGAAGAGCTTTACCAGAAATTGATGGCACAGAATGTTAAAACAACCCTGATTCGGACGGAAAATCAACGGTTAGTCAATGGACCGATTATCGTTCCTTCATACCTTGCGAAGGGATTAGAGTTTGATGCGGTAATTGTCTGGAATGCTAACGATAAGCAATATCATGGCGATGGTGAACGACAATTACTTTATACTATTTGTTCACGTGCTATGCATGACCTTAGCTTAGTATCTATTGGTAAGGTGACAAGTTTAATTAATCAAGTCCCCGTTGACGAATATAAAAGGGTTATGAATAATAAATAAAGGTGATACGAATATTGCACTTTATAATATTAGATTTATAATTTAAATACGGATTAAAAGTAACGAAATAATTTCGGTGAGGAGTAGTACTATGAGGGTAATTATAATTGGTTGTACCTATGCGGGGATGACGGCTGCAGCACAAATTCTAAGGAGTCATCCAGACACGGAGGTCACAATTTATGATCGTAATGCAGTGGTTCCCTCAATCTCATATGAGATCAATGATTATGATGACCAAGATGCAGAATATCCCCGCTTGCGAACAGAACTGAGTCCGCAGCAACTAACCGTAATGGGTGCTGATGTTAAAATGGGATCCCTATTAATGGGGATTGATCCAACACAAAAGGTTGTTAAAATAATGGGGATGCTTGATGATAATACGACAGATGAGCATTATGATAAGCTAATTATTGCTAATGACTCTACTAGGATTGCGCCTAACCTTAAGGGAGTTGATAGCACTAACGTTACCCTTGTTAAAGATCAACAAGATGCTAAGGCGGCTGTCCTTTTGTCAACGATTGATCAGCAGATTGCGGTTATTGGTAATGATGCTTTAAGTCTTGGAATGGTTAATGCATTTCGCCAACAGAAAAAAACAGTTACTTTAATAACAAATGGTGAACCAATATTGCATTATTACTTTGAAGATGAATATTCAAAGCGTGCTGAAGATCTTTTAACGGCGAGCGATGTCAATGTAGTTACGGACGAACATGTAACCGAACTAGACGATAACGGGGTTGGTATTACGGTTACGACCGATAAGGGAACCTATAACGTTGGTCGCGCGGTTATTGCTGCAGGTCAGCAACCAGATACGTCTATCTATCAGGGAGTATTGGCGATGGATGATCAAGGGGCTCTTGAGATTGATGAATTTCTCCAAACATCTGTGTCGGATGTATACGCAATCGGCGGTTCGACGACATTGCGGTACAATCCGACTAACCAAAAGATTTATGATCCACAATCAACTGAAGCAGTTCGTCAAGCAGTGATTGCTGCAGAAAATGTTATGGGAAAACAGGTAAAAGATTCCGGAACTCAACTTAGTATGAGTATAAACCTTGATGGGACGACGATGGCTTCGGTTGGCCTTACCCTCGCACGGGCTCAACAAGCAGGAATTAATGCTGATGCAGTTACGATTGAAGATAATTATCGTCCAGAATTTATGCCAACTACTACACCAGTACTAATGACAGTTATTTGGGACAAGGATACTCGACGGATTTTAGGTGCTCAGATGATGAGTAAACATGATATTTCTGAATCGTTAAGTCTAATCTCCCTATGTATTCAAAATGAAAATACAATTGACTTTTTAGGGATGTATGACACAATGTTCCAACCAAATTTTGACCGGGCATTTAATTATGTTAATTTACTTGGCCAAGCTGCAATGGCAAAAGCAGGTAACGAATAATTAGATGATTTGGTAAAATAGTAAGTAAATAAGCAGTTATTTCGTTGATCCATTGATTATCGGAACGAAAAGTCTTACTTTAGAATAGTAGGAAAGTAAAATGAGGTGTAGATATGAAAGTAGTTATTGTTGGCTGTACGCACGCGGGCACGATAGCGGCAACCCAGATTTTAAATGCACATCCAGATGCTGAAGTTGTTATTTATGAACGAAATGATACGGTTTCGTTTCTATCATGCGGAATTGCTGTTTACTTGAGTGGTGAAGTTGGCGATCCGGATGCAATGTTTTATTCTAGTCCTAAGCAACTGGAAGAAATGGGTGCAACAGTTAAAGTAAAGCACAATGTATTAAGCGTTGATCCAACCACTAAGACGCTTGAAATTGAAGACCAAGAAACAGGTAAATTGACTGCTGACTACTATGATAAGCTGATTATTACGACCGGCTCATGGCCAGTTATTCCACCGGTTTCAGGACTTGAAAATAAAAACCTATACTTATGTAAGACCTATTACCATGCAAAGAAATTATTCCAGCTTGCTAAGGAAGTTAAGAAGATTATCGTTGTTGGTGGAGGATACATTGGAGTTGAATTGGTCGAAGCTTACTTACGTCAAGGACGAGATGTTACTTTGATTGATAGCTCTGATCAAATGTTATTGAAATACTTTGATAAGCAATATTCCGATCGGATCGGGCGCATTTTTAAGGATCATAATGCTCACCTTGAATTACGGCAACGGGTTACGGGATTTAAGGACAACGGTGCTAATGGTGTAAGTGTCATTACTAATAAGGGTAAGATTTATGATGCTGATATGGCGGTTCTCTGTGTCGGCTTCCGTCCTAACAGTGACCTTGTTCGTGGTAAGATCGAATTACACCCGGATGGCACAATTAAGACTAATGAATATATGCAGACTTCTGATCCTGATATCTATGCAGGTGGGGATGTGACATCCGTTCACTTTAACCCAACTAATACGGATCGGTATGTGCCACTTGCTACTAATGCGGTTCGTCAAGGAACAATTGCAGGGGTTAATGTTTTCGGTAACCAGATGAAGTATATGGGGACCCAGTCAACAACCGGCTTACACCTATTTGGTCACACAATGGTATGTACAGGATTGACTTTGCGACGGGCAAAAGAGTTCGGGATTGATGCGGATTCAGTTACGATTGAAGATAATTATCGTCCAGAATTTATGCCAACAACGACGCCTGTTTTTATGACGTTAGTGTGGGAAAAAGGAACACGACGGATTTTGGGTGCTCAGTTCATGAGTAAGCATGATGTTTCGCAATCTGCTAACTTAGTGTCAGTATGTATTCAAAACCGCAATTCAATTGACTTTCTTGCTTATGTTGATACGTTATTCCAGCCTAACTTTGACCGGCCATTTAATTATGTTAACTTGTTAGCACAAGCAGCTGTTGCTAAAGAAGATAAGAAAAAATAAGAGCGTGAATGGATTCGTTTCACGTTCTTACAAAGAAAAAGAGCTCCAGGGTTCGGCTTTTGACCGACTCCAGAGCTCTTTTTGCGTTGTGTTTCATTTTGGTAAAACACAAATAACACCCTTTATTGTTGTTTTGAAAATGGAATATCTTGGAAATTGACCTGCATAATTGTATTGGCAAGGAGGAGAATCATCCCACCCCAAACTAATTGGGGAGTTAATGGATCATATCCCATGATGACTGACATTGTGCTGGCAAAAAATGACTCGAGCATGAGCAAGAGACCAGCAGAAGTCGCATCGGTATAACGTTGGGCGGTAATTTGCATTCCCTGAGCTAGAAATGTGACAACAATAGCCAAAATGGCAAGTGGAATTAAGGCTTGCACCCAGTGGATTTGTGTCAGGTTGGCACGTTCAAATAAGGCCGTTGTAATCCACCCATAGGTTCCTTGACAGAGACCAATCATGAAAATAACTACCCAGGGACTTGAAACTTTTGGTGCAAATTTACCAAAGAAAATTAATTGTAAGGCCCAGAAAATAGCAGAAACAACTGTCAGAAAGTCGCCAAAGTTAAGTTGGAGACCAGTATTAGTAACGTTAGTAATGACTGCCATTCCAATTAGCGCCAGGGTTACTGCAAAATAAGTCTTTCTTTGTGGTCGTTCATGCCAAAATAACCATAGCAGTAGTGGGGCAATTGCAACGTAAAGAGTTGTTAAGAAAGCATTTTTTGCCGGAGTTGTGTAGCGGAGAGCATCGGTTTGCAGAAAATAGCCAAGAAAATTAATGGTTCCCATGACTAATCCCAATTTAAAATCAGTAAAAGTCATGCGGTTAATCTGCTTATGGAAGATAATATAACCGGCGATGACACACATGGTTCCCCGACAGGCATTAATAACACCGGAATGCATACCGGCTTGAATTGTCAATTTAGCGAAGACATAGCTGCTTCCCCATAATATGGCGACTATTAGGAGCATTAAGTTGGCTTTTTTCTTAGAAATAGTGATCAGGCCTTTCGTTTCAAATGATATTCAATCATAACATGTGAAAACGATTTCTAAAAATGGCTAATAAGATGAAAGCATGATAACTTTTTAAACTTTTTGGAAAAATAATATTGTAATGTTGCGGTTACCCTAATTAGTGTATTATTGTTAATAATGATAATTTTTTATGGAGGAACGACTATGAAAACAGCGTTGCAGAAGCTCCACCGTGGCTTGAATACCAAGCTCGGTTTTTTTCTGCTTGTTGTACTCTTATTTTGTTTAAAGAGCTATTGGGCTTACCAAAACGAGTTTAACTTAGGTGTCAAGGGGAGTATGCAGCACTTTCTATTGGCATTTAATACGATTCCAAGTGCCCTTGTCTTTTTAGGAATTGCATTGTATTTCCGGGGACGGCTGTCCTATTGGATGATGTTGATAATTAATGCAGCCCTATCGACGTGGCTTTTTGCAAATATTTTGTACTATCGAGAATTTTCAGATTTTATTACTTTTAATGTCATTAAAGGATCTGGAGCGGCTTCAAATAACCTTGGCAAGAGTTTGATGGGAATTATCCGTCCCGAGGACTTTTTAGTTTATTTAGATGTTGTTATTTTAGCGATTATTTTATTGTGTCATTTTGTTCGTGTTGACATGCGGCGATTCAAAATACGTTATGCAATGACAATTACCGCCCTTGGCTTTGTCCTCTTTGGGGTAAACCTTGGAATGGCAGAAAGCGATCGCTCACAATTACTTACGCGGACATTTGATAATAATTATATTGTTAAATATTTGGGGGTAGAAGCATATACGATTTATGATGGGATAAAGACCACCAATAACAGTGTTGTAAAGGCCCGGGCTAATCGGGATGAATTAAAACCTGTTTTGCACTTTATTCATAGTAATTATGCCGCACCAAACGTTGAATATTATGGCAAGGCAAAAGGAAAAAATATTTTTATTATCCACTTGGAGAGTCTGCAACAATTTATGATTGACTATAAGCAAGATGGACAAGAAGTGATGCCAAACTTAAACAAGCTCTATCACGCTAATGATACCTTGGCATTTGACAACTTTTTCCATCAAGTTGGTCAAGGGAAGACAGCGGATGCCGAGACAATGTTAGAAAACTCACTCTTTGGTTTACCTGAAGGATCAGCAATGGTTACTGATGGAACAACTAATACTTTCCAATCCGCTCCAGCCCTTCTTCACCAGAAATTGGGTTATACAACCGCTTCCTTCCACGGGGATGTCCCGAGTTTCTGGAACCGTGATAATGCTTATAAGTCATTTGGTTATCAATATTTCTTTAGTAAAGAATACTATCCAAAGACGAAAGACTATGATGCTGGTTATGGAATGAAAGATAAGATTTTCATGAAAGAGTCAGCACATTATATTGAACAGCTCCCGCAACCGTTCTATGCTAAGATTATTACTGTTACGAACCACTACCCGTATATTCTTGATAAAAAGAATAAGGATATCGAAGCGTGGAATACTGGTGATGATACGGTGGATCCATATGTCCAAACAGCGCGATACCTTGATGAATCGCTTGGTGAATTCTTAGATTACCTTGATAAGAGCGGTTTACGACAAAATAGTGTTCTTGTCCTCTATGGGGATCACTATGGGATTTCTAATAACCACCAACCGGCAATCGCTCAGGTTTTAGGTAAAAAGAAAGTTACAAACTATGATTTAGCGATGTTCCAAAAAGTTCCATTTATGATCAATATGCCTGGTCTTAAGGGTGGTATTGACCATACTTATGGTGGAGAAATCGATGTTTTACCAACGCTTGAAGATTTGCTAGGGATTAGCTCTAAGAACTATATTCAGTTTGGACAAGATTTACTCTCGCCAGAGAATAAGCAGATTGTTCCATTTAGGAATGGCGACTGGGTAACGCCTAAGTACACGAAATACAATGGTGACTATTACTATACTAAGAATGGTAAGCAAATTACCCACCAAACAGCAGCTCAGCGGAAAGAAATTGGTAAGATTCAAAAGTATGTCACAACCGACCTTGGATTATCAGATAAGGTTGTAAATGGTGATTTGCTACGATTCTACAAACTACCAGGGTTTAAGAAAGTTGATAAAAAGCAATATACTTATAACCTTAAGAAGAGTTTAAAGAATCTTCAAAAACAGCAAAAGAAACAGAAGACGAGTTTGAAGACTGAAAACAATAATCAAAGTACATTTGATGATTACACTACTGACGCGCCGGAGTTAAAGCAATATCCAAAACTCAATTTCCCTAAGCCGTGAAAGTAATCCTCGTTTTAGGATAACGTTATGTGACATGTCATAATAAGTGGTTGACATGAAAGGGAAGAGAAAGAAACAAACGACCAGAAACCATGTAATAGTGATTTTGGCCGTTTGTTTTTTGTATTGTTAAATGTTATTCTTTTTGCATGAATTTTTGGTAAAATATTGAGAGGCAAAATTAAACTTTAATCGCGCTTATAATATGGTACGATAGATGTTAGTAACCGTTTACAAAACGGGGATAGAACAAAGGACTTTATGTAATGGATGAATGGATGAACTACGAACAATTTGATCGGCAAACCTGGCACAGCTTTTTTCCAACCGACACTGTTCGGCTGACGCAAGGTAACTTAGATGAGATAAAATCATTGAATGACCGGATTTCAATTGAGGATGTGCAGGATGTATATTTGCCATTAGTAAAGCTGATTCAGCTCCGCTACCAAAATTTCTTGGAATGGCAAATGCAAAAGGCTAATTTCTTGCAGCGATCAACGATGCGGGTTCCATATATTATTGGAATTGCTGGCTCGGTAGCCGTTGGGAAAAGTACGATTGCTCGGTTAATTAGTATTCTTTTAAATAAGATGTTGCCGGATAAAAGGGTAGAGCTAATGACGACCGATGGCTTTTTGTACCCCAATGCTGAACTTGAGCGCCGAAACATTATGGATCGCAAGGGATTTCCCGAATCATATGATATGGAAAAGCTCTTAAAATTTTTAAATGACGTTAAAGCTGGCGAACCGATTGTTAAAGCACCGACTTATTCGCATCAAGTTTACGATGTTCAGTTAGATAAGCCACTAACTATCGATCATCCTGATATTTTAATTGTGGAAGGAATTAATACCCTCCAATTACCCAGCAACCAGCAATTATATATTAGTGATTATTTTGACTGGTCGCTCTATGTTGATGCTAATCCGGACCTAATTGAGCATTGGTATTTGCAACGCTTTGGGATGTTGCTTGATACTGCTTTTACTGATCCGTCTAATTATTATTACCCTTATTCACAAGGTGATCGAAAAGAAGCTTTTAAAATGGCTAAGGATGTTTGGCAACGAGTAGACTTACCAAACTTACGAGAATTTATCCTTCCTACTAAGCTTCGTGCGGATGTAATTCTCCATAAAACAACGGGGCATCTAGTTGATCATCTATATTTACGACGGGGCTGATTATTCGGTTAGCCAACTATATAGGTCTATAATTTTGATATTAGGATTTAAATGTGCATAATTAAGTGCTGGTTTAACTGTAACTAAGACTTTATTATACTTAGCAGGCAAGTGACTAAGTCCACAAATTGCGCGATGGTATGCTGCATCATCGGCGAGTGAATAGGCAACTTGAATGCAAGTAAAAATCTCATTTTTGACTGCTACAAATGTAATCTCCTTGTCTTTAATCCGTCCACTATAGGCCTGGTACCCGCGACTAAGAAGGTCGATAAAAATAATGCTTTCAAGAATGCGTTGCGAAAGAACGTTCTTTTTAAAGGTTAGTGCTTGACGGATACTGGGATCGACGGGGTAGTAACGTATATTAGTGCTTTTAACGTAATGACGAGAGAAGTCGTATTCTTTGCACGGGTAAAAAATAAAAGCTGTTTGGAGAAATTGCAGGTAGAAGTCGACAGTTTTATTAGAGGTCGGGATATGATGTCGTTTTAATCCATCGACAATCTGAGAAATATTTTGTGTTGTTCCCGCATGGTGTGCTAAGTGGCGCGCTAATTGTTTAGTAAGGCCCGGATTACAGAGAGTTGCTTGCTGAGTAAAGTCAGTGATAATAATTGTGTTAATAATCCCGTTAATGTAATTAATCAGATTAGTAGGACCGTGGATCTCGTGGGTATAGGGGAAACCGCCCGTATTTAAATATTGATATAAGGTTTGGGAATCAGCATCTTGCTGGTTCCTTTTTAAGTATTCACGATAGCTGCAAGGGAAGACAGGGATTACGACAGTGGGGGCCATTTGTTGAAGATTACTTTCATTAAGGATTGTTTTGTTTGAGCTTGTAATATAGATGTCGGTATTTGCCAATGAATTTAATGCGTTAATAACGCGGGCAAATTCGGGGACAATCTCAATCTCATCAAGAAAAAGGTAATTCATTTGGTGCTTACATAGTCGGTCGACAATGAATTGTAATAGGTATTCCGGGTTGCTTAGTTCATTATCCTGGAGGTATTCAAAATTAATAATTTGGATTTGACTTGGGGTAACTTCTTGCCGGCGAAGACTTGCGCGAAATTGATCAAGAATAGTAGTCTTACCACACCGACGGACACCGACGAGAATTTTAACCGTTGGCTGGTTCATATTGTTTATTAATTGGTTAAGATATTTTGTCCGGATAAACATGTTACACCTCAAGTAAAATTTTAATATTAACTAAAGTTTACCAAAACATGAAAACGCATTCAAATACCAAGATTTGGAATAGATTACAAATCTAACATTTAATTATGGTGATAAAAGTACTAGTAAAAGTAAAAAAATAAGTTTTTAATACCTGTAAAATCAAGCATTCAACCGGTTGCACAAAGGATTTGTTAACCATTTGTGTTGACAAAGTAGTAAATACCACTTAAGAAGGATACATACTAAGAGATGCGAGGAGGTTAGCGTAATGAGTATAACTGATAAGGATACACAAACTCTTGAAACACAAGCTGTTGATGAAGAGCTACGTCTACTAAATATTGATTTGGAGAATTAGAACAATCAACACTCTCAATAAAATTCCATCTAATAAAAACGGCTAGGCAAAATTGCCTAGCCTTTTAATATGAGTTTATAAATAATCATTGACCATGGATAGTTCAGCCTGTAAACTAGCCTTTAAGAATAAAACTTTTAACAAAGGAAGTGGCATTGTGGCAAACATCAATTTAGATGCGTTTGATAAGATCATTGTGCTGGATTTTGGAAGTCAGTACAATCAGTTGATTACTCGTCGGCTTCGTGACTTTGGTATTTACTCTGAGTTGCTTTCACATAAGCTAACTGCAAATGATATCAAGAAGATTAACCCAAAGGGAATTATCTTCTCTGGTGGCCCTAACAGTGTATATGATCCGAATGCATTTAAGGTCGATCCTGAAATCTTTAAGCTTGGTATTCCAATCTTAGGTATTTGTTACGGAATGCAGTTGATGTCATATGACCTTGGCGGAAAGGTTGAAAAGGCAGACAATTCCGAATATGGTCGTGCTGACATTGAAGTAGTAGATGATAACGCAGTATTGTTTAACGGTTTGCCTAAGAAGCAATATGTATGGATGAGTCATGGTGATTTAGTTACCAAGGCTCCAGCAGGTTTCACCGTAACGGCAACGAGCAAGAATTGTCCGATTGCTTCAATTGCCGACAATGACCGGAAATTCTACGGTGTTCAATTCCACCCTGAGGTTCGTAATTCTGAGTATGGTCTAGATATTTTACGGCGGTTTGCCTTTGATGTTTGTGGTGCACAAGCAAACTGGACGATGGATGATTTCATCGACATGCAAATTGATGAGATTCGCCAAGAAGTTGGTGATAAGAAGGTTATTCTCGGACTTTCTGGCGGTGTCGACTCCAGTGTTACTGCCGTTTTAATTCACAAGGCAATTGGTGACCAGTTGACTTGTATCTTTGTTGACCACGGTTTGTTGCGTAAAAATGAAGCAAACCAAGTGATGGATGCATTGAGCCGGGATCTTGGTGTTAACATTGTCAAGGTCGATGCGGCTGACCGCTTCCTTGGCAAGTTAGCAGGTGTTACAGACCCTGAACAAAAGCGGAAGATCATTGGAAAAGAATTTATCGAAGTATTTAATGAAGAAGCAAAGAAGATTAAAGATGCTGACTTCTTAGCTCAAGGAACCTTGTATACTGACGTGATTGAGTCAGGGACTGATACTGCACAGACAATCAAGTCTCACCATAACGTTGGAGGATTACCCAAAGAGCTTGGTTTTAAGCTAATTGAACCTTTGCGTAAGCTCTTTAAGGATGAGACCCGTGAGCTAGGAGAAAAGCTTGGCATTCCACATGAATTAGTATGGCGGCAACCATTCCCTGGCCCTGGTTTAGGTATCCGGGTGATCGGTGAAATCACACCTGAAAAGCTTGAAATTGTCCGTGAGAGTGACGCTATTTTACGTGATGAGATCAAGAAGGCTGGTCTTGATGAAAAGATTTGGCAATACTTCACTGTTTTACCAGGTATTCGCTCTGTTGGAGTGATGGGTGATGGCCGGACCTACGATTATGCAGTTGCTATCCGCGCGGTTACCTCAATTGACGGAATGACTGCTGACTTCGCAAAGATTCCATGGGATGTCTTACAAAGAATCTCCGTCCGAATTGTCAATGAAGTGGATCACGTCAACCGTATTCTCTATGATGTCACGAGTAAGCCGCCGTCGACTATAGAGTACGAATAGAACTGTAATGTAACTTAGAGTTAGAATGGCGATATAACGGTATTTTGGCAGTGTTAAAACTTGGTGCTTTTACTATAGAAATGGAAAATAGTTTTATGTAACTTCGACATTTTTCAATAGCGATGTAAGGTTATTGGGTATGATGGACTATGTGCTGGTAAGAATCGAAGAATGATGGCGTAAGTCAGTTAAATGATCAATACAAGAATTTAACGCGTTAAATCCATAACTAATTTGGAGTACTCCTTGCAATGGTATAAGGATAAGGGTGGAGCTTCAAATCCTCTAGACAGTACTAGATAAAGTCTAATAGCCTGTTATAACGGCATTCCCAGCCGTTATAACAGGCTATTTTTCGTTAAAAAATGTTACTGACTTCTCACTTTTTTCACATGATTACTTATCGTATTGTTTTAATACTTGGTGAATCACTGCAGTTCAATATTACCAAGCGTTCTGGTGATTTTGACGTGTGGAAATCTGAAAAAATGGGGTGTTAAAGGTTAATAACAATGCTCATTTAGACACTAAAGTTATAAAATAATGCAAACTAATTATTTAGGCTTAAATAATTTGAGAATATCGAAAAACTTATTGGAAGTTCTTATAATGGTTGTGAATCATAATCTGGTCGTTCTAGTTGGTAGATTTCACCAAGTCGTCCATAATTTGGTCCCGCTAAACGGGCAATTGGGTTTAATGCTTTGATGTCAATATGGTAACGATCATCAACAATTGTATCATCAATTAAATAGTCGACAACTTCCATGAGAAGAATTATTGCATCTTGCTGGTTATCTTGATTATCAACCGGAATGGCTTTGTATAATTTGGTTTCCAATCTGACGGGCGCATCAGCAATTGCAGGTGTTTTGATTGTATTGCTTGGAACTAATTGAAGATGACTTTTGATGACCTCACTTTCACCATACGGTAGGGTAGCTGCTGTTTTGTTTAATACCTGTAATTCATTTTCGTTAGGAATTTGTACGATTGCTTCCTTTTCGCGTAAAATATTACGAACAGTATCTTTAGGCTTTCCTTGCTGGGTTTCACCAATTCCTAAAGTAATTAGGGGACGGCTACTTGGAACTGAGGAGAAGAAACTAAATGGTGCAAGATTAACACTTTCGCCATCTTCATTTAGGGTACTTACCCAAGCAACGGTGCGGGGGATAATCAATCCAGAGAGTAGTTTGTAGTTATCGCCGGCCGACAGGGCCTTGCTTGAAATCTTTTTGATAATCATTCACCTTGCTTTATTATTGAGCAGTGTAGCCACCATCAGCAACAAATTCACTTCCAGTTGAGAAGCTTGATTCATCACTAGCCAGGAATAAGAGCATATTAGCAATTTCTTCGGCTTTTCCTAATCGGCCGACCGGGTGAAGACCAAGTAACTTGTCCTTTAGCTTTGGATCATCTGCCATTTGCTTTTCAACAAGAGGAGTCATGATATACCCAGGATGAACAGAGTTAACACGAATATTATAGCCCTTTCTAGCAGTATCGAGAGCTGCTGATTTGGTCATCATCCGCACACCGCCTTTGGATGCGTTATAAGCAAAGAGATCAGGGTCACCAATTAAACCTTCAATTGAGGAAACATTGATGATTGAATTACTTTCATGGTTGTCTTTCATTGCATTAATCCCGTAATGAATACCATACATCGTTCCAGTTAAGTTAATTGAAATGGTCTTATCCCAGATATCATCAGTAATATTCTCCGCGTCTGCAAAGATACCGACACCAGCATTGTTAACTACAATGTTGAGCTTGCCAAATGTTTTTAACGTAGTGTCAATGACGTGTTTCCAGTCATTTTCTTGGGACACGTCCTGTTGAACAAAGCGTGCGTTAGGGCCAAGCTCTTTTGCTGCTTTTTCACCGGTTGCCGAGTTCCGAGCGGTAATAACAACTTTGGCTCCCTCTTTGATAAATAATTTAGCGCTAGCAAAGCCAATTCCCATACTTCCACCAGTAATGATTGCTACTTTATTTTTTAATCGATCCATTATTTTTTCCTCCTCGTAATTATCTTCACAAGGCGAGTATAATTTAAAGTAAACAAATGATAAAGTAGGCACTTTAAGGTACCCATAGAGTAGAAAGGGGATGAATATAAATGGAAGAATATAACCTTGGTGTTTATTACATTCTGAAAATAATTAATGGAAAGTGGAAACCTTCAATTATTTGCTTTTTGGGCGCTGGTAAAAACCGTTACGGTGAATTACTGCGGCATGTCAATGCTGTAGCGCCGACAAAAGTGTCTAAGAAAGTACTAACACAACAGCTGAAACAGTTAATGGCAGATCAGATCATCCAAAGAAAGGATTTTAAAGGAGATTCTCCCCATGTCGAATATTCGCTCACTAATGAGGGCGAACAGTTACGGCGGATGATCATTAAACTTTCTAAATTTGGTGAAAAGATGGCTCATCAGCTGTCGACTCCTGAAAATCCAATTAATATTTTGTACTTATATGATTCAGAAGAAGGAAAGCTGCCTTTAAAAAATCTGAATGTGGATAATAAAAAATAAAGCCAGTGCCTACTAAATTCAAGGCACTGGCTTTATTTATCCTTTTTCTCCACGACTTTGTCGGTCCATATTTTCGATTACAACATCGAAAATATCCCCCCAATTAGCCAAATAGTCAATTAGCTTTCCGGGATGGTTGGTATGGAAGTGAATTTTCATTAATTCATTATCACCACCGACGGTTAACGAGTTACGAACGAAATGGTCCGTGATTTGTTTGCGCAGTTGTATTTCTGATAATAGGCAGCCTTCAACTAGGGCTTGGGTATCAAAGTGATATTCGCTCATTTGCTTTATTCTCGACTTATTTTAGGGTAAATCCTTGTTCACGGATGAAGTCAGCTACTTCTGGTCGCTTAACATCTGAAAAAAATTTAAGTTGACTTGTTGACCAATCCATCTTTTTGGGATGACTAGGCCGATTGAGATAATAATTTTCCATTACTTGATCGTATTGGTTGAGGTCAGTAAATTCATCAGGATTATATTGGTTTTTACTGACGAGGTTTTTAAGTGGGAGTCTTGGCTTCACACCATTCTTAGCAATTGGTTCACCAATTGTTAAACCAAATAATGGTAGGGTATATTTTGGAAGGTGAAGCAAATCTTTGATCCGAGTTAAATTATTCCTAATTCCACCAATATAGCAGATGCCGAGGTCTAAAGATTCGGCGGCAACTGCCATATTTTCAGCGGCAATAGCTGTATCAACAACACTTACTAAGAGGGATTCCATATTTTTGATTGGTGCAAGGCTCTTGTGATGAGTTTCTAGTAATGTTGCTTGACGATACAAATCAGCCACAAAAATATAGAGGGCACCACTCTTTTTAACATAGGCGGCACTTTGCGAAATTTCGGCAATTTCATTTCTAACCTGCTCGTCAGTAATTTCAATGATGGAAGTTGCCTGAACAAAATTTGAAGAAGAGCCAGCGTGGGCAGCAGTTAAGAGTTTTTGCTTAGTTTCCTTAGAGAGTGGCTTTCCTTTAAAGTCACGGACAGAAACATGGTTATTCATTAGATTAATTACGTTCATTTATTGGATATCCTTTCTGAGAAACATTTCGTTATCTTTTCCCCAATCACAAATCATTCGTAAAATAGGCAATAGACTTTTTCCCTTAGGAGCTAATGAATATTCAACTTTTGGTGGTATTTGGGGGTACTCCTTACGAATAATTAGATCATTTTCTTCTAACTCTTTTAATTTCTTTGAAAGTACTCGATTAGTGATATTACCAAGCGTACTTTTTATTTCGCCATAGCGCATTGTTCCAATTTCAGAGATGCAGAATAAAATATTCATCTTCCACTTACCACTAATTAAGTCCATCGCTTCATTAAAGGGCTCCATATCAATTCTCTTAAAATTTGCTAAAACAGTCTTATCCATATTTCCTCCTTTACTATCCTTTTAGATACCTGGTATCAAAAAAGTCCATACTTGTCATTGGTATATGGCCATTATATACTAAAATCATTCTTGAAGCTAACTTTTTGTAAGTTAAGGAGATGCGAATTATGGTAAAAATTTCTGTATGGACTGATTATGCTTGCCCATTTTGTTATATTGCAGAAGCTCGGATTGATAATTTGGTAAAAGAGATGGGCATTGAGGATCAAGTTGAATTTGATTACCACAGTTTTGAACTTTACCCAGATGCACCTAAGGATGTTCAAGAAACTACTGTTGTTCGTTTTGCTAAGAAGTATGGCTTAACCGAAAAGAAAGCAGCAGACCGGATCGATAAGATTGCGGAGATGGGTCGTGCAGAAGGATTGGATTTTAACTACAGTTCAACTTTGAACACTAACAGTATGGATGCACACCGGCTCACTCAATACGTTAATTCTTTGGGTGATCCTAAGCTAACCAAGCGTGTATCAGATTTGCTTTTTGATGCCTACTTTGGTAAGAATCTCAAGCTTGCTGACCACGATGTCCTGATGAACGTAGCTAAGGCGGCCGGACTAGATCTAACTAAGGTTAAGGAAGTTTTAGAGAGCAATGCCTTTTATGACAAAGTGCGAGCTGATGAAAACTTCATTATGAAGCAGGGGGTAAACGCAGTTCCGTTCTTTATTATTGATAATAAGGGAATCATGGGCGCACAGCCAAAAAATGTTTTTAAGCAAGTAATCACGGATGCATTGCAAAACGATAAGAATGCGAATTAATTAGGCAGGTGACGTTAATTGCGATTATATGTTCAACCAGTGCGCGATGTCTTTCAAACAAATTCCTACTTCTATATTAATGAAGAAAATCAACATGGTTGTCTAATCGATCCAGGCGCCCAAGCTGATGTGTTACTGAGTTCAATTGAGAAACATAGCTTTCAGATTGATGCGATCTTACTAACTCATGGTCACTTTGATCATACGGGAGCAGTCGATCAACTAACGAAGACATTAGAGATTCCGTATTATATTCATCAACGAGGCCCGGAATATTTAAAAAACGATGATCTTAATCTCGCAAAGCAGAATAATCGTCATATCCAAATTGACCAAGCCCCACGCTTACTGAAAGATGGGGATTACCTTAATTTAGCAGAAGCTGGAATAGATTTTAAGATTCTTTATACCCCCGGACATTCCTTTGATTCCGTGACGTACTATGATGAAAAGAATGAAATATCCTTTGTGGGAGACGTTTTGTATAACGATGGTCCAGGAATCTGGCAGTTTCCGGGAGGCAATAAAGAAGAATTGATGACAACTATCAAGAATAAACTTTGTCCAATGCCAACTGGCATGCAGTGTTTCGTTGGCCATACAATGCCAATGCAAATTAGCCAAGTAAGACATGTAATGAAAGAAATCGATGAAAATTAAAGGGGCTGAAAAAATGAGTAATGTTGTACCAACTACTGACCAAACATTTGAAATAGACACGAGTGCTGGGGTAACGTTGACTGATTTTTGGGCAACGTGGTGTGGTCCATGTCGGATGCAGTCACCAGCTGTTGAGAAGGTGGCAGCTGATGAAGAGATGAAGGACATCAAGATCATCAAGATGGATGTTGATAAAAATCCTGAAACAGTCGAGAATTTAGGGATCATGAGTATTCCAACCCTCCTGATAAAGAAAGATGGCAAGATTGTCGATAAGATTGTTGGTTATCATTCACCAGAACAAATTAAGACAATTTTGAAGAATTACATAGATAAATAATTGATAAGAATACTTTTAGATTTGTGGGGAAATTTAATTTGGAGAAAGTGAGGAGAATATACAGTGGATAAAAAAACGGCAAATTTTGGTTCACTTGAAATTGTTGGCAGTCAGACAGCTGCTGGTGTTTGTGGACCGAATGGTTGTAACATTGAAGAACATCGGAAGCAACTAGAGATAGATAAAAAGAAATCATCAGGAAATAAGTAATATGAGGGAAATATCGTGGCACAGGTAATTGTAATTATTTCGTTAGTGGTAATTCTATTTTTTTAAATACTAAAGTTGAGGAGTAAACTTAAAACCAAGCTACATGATAGTAACTGGCTGACTTTTTATAAAGAAGAACTCATTAAATCAGTTATGAAGTTGATTTGATGAGTTTTTATTTTGAATATTTTAGGTGATTATTTTGTTAGTAATTGAATTAATGATATATTCATTCATATTCCTCTCTTCAAACCCTTTGTCTCCTATTTGAGTTAGTGCTTGCTCAGTTTGCATATTTCATCGAAAACTGGTTCACTTAAGGTATAACAATGTGAGGAGTGTTAGCTAATGACAAGTGATGTTTCTAGCTTACAAACGTTCATGACAAAGATGACTAATTCGGTGGCTTACCAGCGCGGAAACGCAAGCACATTTAACCTCGATCAGATTAAATATAATTCTGATTCACCGTTGGCAGGGAAGAGAATCGCTTTTCTTGGTTCTTCTGTAACGTATGGCTTTGCGGCCCATGGAGTTTCGTTTGTGGATTATCTTCAAGCACAAGATGGAGTTCTTGCAGCAAAATCCGCGGTTTCAGGAACTACTCTTGCGGGAAACGCTTCTGACGGTTACCTTGCGCGGTTAAACCGTGATTTTTCTCCAAGTAGTGATTATGATCTTTTTGTTTGTCAGCTATCGACTAATGATAACCGTCATGGTAAAGAGTTGGGACATATTACGCCGAAGGATCAGCGGGATAACTTTGCAGAAGATACTACTTTAGGGGCGATTGAAGCAATTTGTGCTACCGTTCAAGCAAAATTTCACTGTCCATTGGTCTTTTATACCTGTTTACAAAATGACCCTCACCATGATTATCAAACTCTAATTAAAGAGTTGGTCAAATTGCAGGATAAATGGCATTTTGAAATTATTGACCTCTTTAATGATTCAGGGTTGCACGCGAGTTTGGCTGCGCACCCTAATGCAATGTTTGATGATGTTCACCCAACTCAAGAAGGTTATCTCAAAGTATGGTTACCTTTATTTGAACGAGCACTTCCAAGGTTTATTGACAAAAATATAGGTTAAAAAGTGCCCGTCGCTTCAAATTCATTAGCAGCTTTCAAATCCTAATACTACAAAACGAGGAATTCAATATGCATAACTTAATTTATCTTAAAGACTTAACAGGACCTGATTTGGATCCTTATGTCCGGCTCAATGAAGCGCAGCTCTTCCATGCCTTGGAACCCAAACCAGGTTTATTTATTGCAGAAAGTCCGAAGGTAATCGAGCGCGCCTTACGAGCAGGATATCAGCCAGCTTCTCTTTTAATAGAAGAAAAAGTCTTAGATCGCGATTTAGCTGACTTAGATCATGAAATGTTGGTTAACCAGACAAAGGGACTGGGACAAACGCCAATTTATGTGGTTAGTAGTGAGATGATTCGGCAGTTAGCTGGTTATAATCTCTTGCGAGGGGCACTTGCCGCAATGTACCGGGTGCAGCGTCCTAGTCTGGCTAATTTTTTAGCAACAATGCCAAGTGACCATCCGCGTGTGGCAGTTCTTGAAAGCGTGGTTAATCCAACAAATGTCGGGGCAATTTTTCGTTCAGCAGCGGCACTTGGAATAGATGGTGTAATCATTACAAGTGACTCAGCTGATCCCCTTTATCGGCGAGCATCCCGGGTATCAATGGGGACTGTTTTTCAGGTACCGTGGACTTATGTTGATGCGAAGGTTTGGCAAGCAAAAGGGATTGACCTCCTTCATCAGTTTGGTTATCAATCAGCAGCGATGGCACTGCGACATAATACTGTTAATATTGATGATCCACAACTGGATAAGGTAGAAAAACTAGCTATTATCCTTGGCTCAGAAGGTCCGGGCCTCAAAGAAAAGACAATTGCTGAGAGTGACTTTACAATTAAGATTCCAATGGCTACCGGGGTCGACTCCTTGAACGTGGCTGCTGCTTCTGCGCTAGCGTTTTGGGAACTGGGTAATCGAAAAAATAAATAACTGTATGATTGAAAAGTTATATTACCACTTATTCTCAGTCAGGTAAGTGAAAGTTGATTAATTGTATTTCCCGGGAAATTTATTGTTACTTGGCAGTAAAATGTTGTACCGAATATGCGTTAGTAATAAATTTCCTTTTAAGGTAGTGACGTTTTTGTTTTTAGCTTGAATTCGGGCTCTTACTTCTTGAAATGGCAGTAATGTTGATTAATTTTATTATTACTTGTTTGCGCTTGGATTTATATCGGCGAATTAAAAATTGCTTCCTGTGATAAATAACCATATGATAAGTGTAGTTCTGATGAATAGGAAGTAGGGAGCTAATGACACACTGGGATGATAATCAACAAATCAACATCAAAATATACAGATCTGTTCGTTGGATATTTATTTGCTATTTATGGGGAGTTACTTCGATGCTGAGGAGTTCGCTATTTATCGGACCAGTACCGAAGCTTGGCGATTTTAAGTATTTATTAGCGGCAGTTTTTGTTTCCATTATTTTTACTCCTAATTTGATTAAGATAATCCCTCCGTTCTTTTTGGAATTGTTACAGACAATTTCATTTATGATATTAGCTTATGTATATGATGAGCTAGGAATTGTTTTTTCAATGGGATGTATGCCGATGATTTTCTTTGAGGAATTGATTATAAAGTCCAATAAAAAGAAAATTCCAGTGTTAACTTGTACTTTCATTATCTACATTTTAGTAAACGCTTGGGGATGGGAAGCATTTATCTTACAAAGTGAGGCTATCCTTTTCATGTGTATACTAATTAGTTTAGCGTATGTTAATACCTATCGGCGTTTTTCTCAAGAAACGGAATTGCGGGCAAAAAATATTGAGCTGCTAAAGGCTAATGAGCAAATTGAGAAGCTTACGGCAGAAAAAGTCCAGCAAGAAATAGCTAGAGATCTCCACGATACTCTGACACAAGATATTATCGGGATAAATATGGAGCTAGCGGTAATTGGGATACTTGACCAAAAACACGATTACGATAAGCTGTCAAAGCAAATAATAAAAACTCAAGATATGGCGACGGGAGCAATCAAACAGGCGCGGACAATGATTAAGCAGTATCGCGAGGCCCGGTCAACGCCATCTTATTCATCGTTGAAACAGGCAATTATGAAGATTATCGCCGGCTTTAAGGAAAAATATTCCTTAGATACGACATTTACGATAAACAGAGATGTAAAAATTCTTAATGAACAAGTAACAGATATTGAACGGGTGGTGGCAGAAGCGTTGATGAACGTGATTAAGCATGGTAAGACCAAGCAAGCTGCGGTTAACATGGAAATTAATGAGGGCTTGCTGACAGCTAAAATTATTAATCACGGGCAACGGTGGAATCCACGTTCAATGAATAATAATCACTTTGGCATTATCAACATGAAGGAACGAGCTAAAAAATATGGTGGTAATATAGTCCTGCGTTCAAACAAGGGGCGAGGTGTTACGGTAACGGCGACATTTAAGCTTAAGGAGGAAAAGTAATGGCGAAGTCAATAATGATTGTTGATGATCATCCAATTGTCCGTGAAGGATTGAAGATGGTGATTGAAAATACTGATGACCTAGAAGTGACAGCAACTGCTTCAAACGGGAAGGATGCCTTAGAACAATTAGATAAAATGGAAAAACTGCCGGACTTAGTAGTTGTTGACTTGCTAATGCCGACGATGGATGGCGGTTCCTTGATTGATCAACTTTCCAATAAAACGAATATTTTTATTTTATCAACAGAAATTAATGTCAAAATTGCCCAGGAAGTGATAAAAAAGGGCATTCGTGGTTATCTCTTAAAAGATGAGTCACCACTTAAAATTGTCGAGAGTATTCAAAAAATCTTAGATGATCCGAATTATATTGCGATGAGTCCCGAGATTTTGACAACAGTAATGGAAAAAGAAAATCAGGAAATAGAATTAACGGATCAGCAGGTTTCTTTACTTAAAATGATTGCGGCTGGGGATACGAATGCAGATATTGCACGGAAACTATTCGTTACTACCCGCACTGTCAAAAACTACTTAACTGTCATTTATGAAACATTAGGAGTACATAACCGGGCCCAGGCGATTGCGGTTGCAGCAAAGAAAAATTTAATATAAAAAATTTCCCTTTGGTAATCGCCAGCGGGAAATTCAAGAGGAGTAGGTAATATGACTTATGATTTTAAAAAGGAGCAAAAGGAGCTTTATAAACCGGGGAAACGACCAATGGTGATTGATGTTCCGCCGTTAAATTATTTAACTGTTCAGGGACAAGGAGATCCTAACATCGCAGGCGGGGAATATAAAAATGCACTAGAACTCCTTTATGGGGTTGCTTACACAATCAAGATGAGTAAAATGGGTGATTATAAAATTCCCGGTTACTTTGACTTTGTAGTTCCGCCACTGGAGGGTTTTTGGTGGCAACCAGGGCTTAAGGAAATTGATTATCAGCATAAAGAAAAATTTAATTTTATTTCTGCAATCCGTCTTCCTGATTTTGTTACTCCGGCAGTACTTGAGTGGGCAGTTAGAACAGCGACAAAAAAGAAACAAAGGGACTATTCAAAAGTAAAATTTACGTCCATGAATGAAGGCTTATGTGTTCAGGTATTACACGTAGGAGCTTACGATAATGAACCAGCAACGGTTGAAAAGCTTCATGAATTTATCGCCCAAAATAACTTTCACTTAGACATTAATGATCACCGTCGGCACCATGAAATTTATCTGTCCAATCCTAGACGAACAAAGCAGGATAATTTGAAAACAATTTTAAGGTTGCCAATAACAAAATAATTTTATTTGAAAACAGACACCATCTAAGCCTTCAACTTAAGGATGGTGTTTTTGTTTTGGACTATTTAAGTAGATGAATGCCAATCATAAACAATATGATTACTAGAATGACTCATTAAAAACGCTAAAAAATGTTTATGGTTGTAGCAAAAAATCTTTAGTTTGAATTCATAATCGACTTACTACAGTGTTTAATTTCAATATTATTTCCCTGTTTATTAAGGTCAGCCGCTTTATGCTCACCCCATATAGAAAGATCGACAAGGATTTGCCGAAGTGAATAACCATTGTCGGTTAAAGAATAGACAACTTTGGGTGGGACAGTTCCGTAATTAGTTCGCTTGACGATGCCATCATCTTCTAATTCCCGTAATTGCTGGGTTAATACTTTTTGTGAAATACCGGTAAGGTGGCGCATCAATTCACCGTTTCTTCGTTTATGTGTTCCAAGATAGCAGATGATCGATGGCTTCCACTTACCGTTAATTATTTTTAAAGTTAAATTAATTCCCATCGGATAGATTATTTTATCGGTCATTATTTATCCCCCATTAATGGTTACTTATAGGTAACTACAGCACTTTTAAGTGCGTACTTACTTTTTATTACTAACATATTATACTAAGTATTAAATTAACATATTTATTTTAGCTTATGAATTTTATAGGTAAAGAGGGAAAATAAAATGGAAAGACAATTAACTGATAAGGTAACTTTGCGCCACGGGGCAGTATTAAACGATCGGATGGTCATGGCACCAATGGTAACGTTAAGTGGGACTGCTAATGGTGAAGTTACTCAAGAACAAGTTGATTATTATGGACGGCGGTCACAAGTAGCAGGAATGATTATTGTTGAAGCAACATATATCCACCCGAATGGACATACTTTTAAGGGCCACCTTGGGATGTCAAATGATCACTATATTCCAGGGATGAAGAAGCTAGCAGCAGTAATTAAAAAGAATGGTGCTAAGGCAATCCTACAGCTTCATCATGGTGGACGAGAAGCGGCAACCTACTATGATCATGGTGGAATTCCATTGGCACCAAGTGATCTTGATTACCAACACAACGCACATTCTTCAATTGATTACCCAGTTCAGGAGATGACCCTTGAGCAAATTCATAACATTGTCAAAGAATATGGGGCAGCGACTAAGCGGGCAATTCAAGCTGGCTTTGATGGGATTGAAATTCATGGTGCAAATCATTATCTTCTCCAACAGTTCTTCTCTGCTTTAACTAACCACCGAACCGATGAATATGGTGGTAATTTAGCAAACCGGATGCGACTTGATTTAGAGATTGTCGATGAAGTAGTACGGGTTGTTCACGAATATGGGTCAAAGGAGTTTATTATTGGAATTCGGATTAGTCCTAATGAAATCCATGGTGACCGGGTTGGTTTTGACTTTAAGGAAAACCAAGAGTTAATCAAGCAACTCAATACCAAGGATATTGACTATGTTCATATTTCAGGACTGACCGCAAATAGCCTTAGCTTCCGTAATTACCCTGCAGGACAGAAGGAGACTTACACCCAATTATATAAGGATGTTTTGTCACCGGATATTAAGCTAATCACTTGTGGGAGTGTCTTTTCGGTTGATGATGCAAAAGAAGCAGCTGAACAGGCTGATCTTGTTGGAATTGCGCGCGAGGCATTGATCGAACCAGATTACGCGAAGAAACTTCATGCTGGGAAAGCAAGTGAAATTGTTACGACAATTGATCCGACAACGTTTGATTTACTAATGTTTCCTGAAACGTTAAAGGGAATCTTTACCACTGACATTGATAAAGACGATAATGGGAAGGAAAAACACGGTTACTTTGCGGGTAGCCCCTTGCCTAATATTGAAGCAGTAAGAAAATAATTTTAGGATTACCGATAACAAAATAATTAACACCATCTAAACTTAGGAATGGTGTTTTTATTTTGGACTATTTTAAGCAGATTAAACAACTAAATTAGTTTTTTTTCTCCTAAGTACTCTCTTAATTTCTTAAGCCCAGCTAACAATTCATCTCTAGAATTAGTTGCGGAAAGTGACACCCGCAGGAAACTTTCATTAGTAGTGGCCGCGACAGAGAAACGTTGAGAATGAAAACAACGTAAATGGCGAGAGAGGAGTTCCTTTTCAATATCTTTACCGCTTTTCCTACTATTTTTTAAAGGTAGCCGGCGAAAAAAGACGTTATTAGTTAATTCATTGGTCGGAGCAAATGGAAAGACGTGGTTGAATATACTATTCATTTTTTGCGCATAATTAATCTTTTCTTGGATAATTTTTTTAGCAACTCCCGATTGAATAGCATTAGTTGCAATCGCAGTATTAAGGGTTGAAGTCTTAACAGTAGTGTTAAAGAAGCCATTTTCTACCTGCCGCCCCATGGACTTTGGGTAGGCCAAATAAGCGACTCGTAAGCCGGATGTAATAACCTTTGACATGCTACAGACGTAAAAAGTTTGCTGAGGGAGGAGCTGAAATATTTTGGGTGGGCGCGCGGGATTAGCTTTACTAAGAAAGCTCAAATAGTCATCTTCAATGATCTTTAATTGATGGTGTTTGGCTATTTGGGCAATCTCCTGGCGTCGGTGGGAGTCCAAAATTCTACCAGTTGGATTATTATATTCCGGGATAATATATAATCCGTTAATATTATTTAACTTACATATTCGCTCTAGCTCTGCGGGGATCATCCCTTGTTCATCATTTTTAATAGCAATCAAGCGAACCCCATTTAACTTAGCAGTCGCAATGAAATTAGAATAGGTAAACTCATCGACCGCAATTAAGTCACCGGGTGAAAAAATAACATTGAGCAGTAATGACAAAGAGTTTTCGCCACCAGCAGTGACAAGAACATTTTGTTCAGGCAAGAGCGGGTGACCAAGCCAAGTTAAATACTGGCGAAAAGCTGCCTTATCAATATCACGACCAGTTGGAGAAGCGTAAGTTAACAGTTGAGAGGCTCCCAGCGATGCTACCTTACGAAGTGTTTTATCTAGCAGGTAGTTTGTTTGTTCATATGATGCGATAAAACCAAGATCGATCAGGTGTTGCGGGGAAGTGTTAATTGTTAATGGGTCGATACCACTGGGACTGACGTAGGTTCCTTTGCCAGTAATTCCATATGTCAAGCCCAGCTGGGCACTTAATTTGTATACCCGAGTGATAGTCGTGAAGTTAACATCAAGGTAGTCAGCGAGTTCCCGTTGTGGTGGCAACATAGTCCCAGGCAAAAGGGAACCGTCTTCAATCGCTGCTTTTAATTCGTGCAGTAAAGATTTGTAGAGTGGGCGGTTAAGTCGCTCTTTATTTGGGTACCAACTGAGCGGATGGGAGTTAAAGTCATTGATAGGCATAGTTTATATTCTTCCTTTTTATTGTAATACATACAATTTAATTCTTGTATGTATATTAGAATTCTCTTAGAATAAAAGTCAAATCTTTTTGGGAGGAATTGATATGTCAAAGGAAGCTAAATTTGCCCTACAAAAAACACTTCCAGTAATGCTTGGCTTTTTATTCCTTGGGACAAGTTATGGGATGTATATGCATAAGCTTGGTTTTAACTTTTTGTATCCCTTATCGATGGCTGCAATCATTTTTGCTGGTTCAATTGAATTTATTATTGGCAACCTCTTAGTACAACACTTTCAGCCATTGACAGTTTTAATTTTGACTTTATTAGTAAATTCTCGCCATCTGTTTTATGGCATTACGATGTTGAAAAAATATTCCAATACTGGCAAATTCAAGCCGTTTCTAATTTACGGTATGTGTGATGAATCATTTTCCCTGAATGCTACGCTTGAAGTACCGGCTAGCCTAAATCGGCCGTATGTATATTTTTATGTCACGTTATTTAATTACTGTAGTTGGGTTTTCGGCGCCGGACTCGGTGGACTTTTAGGTGGCTTGATCCGCCTTGACTTACAGGGATTAGATTTTGTGATGACGGCCTTATTTATTGTCCTTTTTACGGAACAATTAAAAACAGTTCGGTCACAGAAAAATGCCTTAACTGGGTTTGCGTTTGCGATTGTTGGTTTGATGATTTGCGGACAAAATACTTTTTTATTAATTACCCTTTTATTATTGGTAGCTGCTTTTACGATAAATTATTACCGAAAGGTTGGTGTTAGCAGATGACCCTTACCCAGCAGATGCTATCAATTTTGATTGCGGCCATTGTTACGATGGCGACACGGTTTATTCCGTTTTTAATGTTTAACCAAAGTAAACCCTTATCACCATACATTGAACGGCTTGGGCAATTTTTACCAGCAGCTATCATGGGAGTCCTTGTTGTGTACTGCTATCGTGAAATATCGCTTGCAGAGCCACAGAAGTCATTATTGGAAATCTTAGCCGGAGTATTAACACTTGTCATTCATCTGTGGAAGGGCAATATGCCATTATCGATTTTGACAGGGACTGGTTTTTATATGTTGATGGTTAATCTTTTTTTATAATACTGATGTAAACAAAAAGAGTCATGCTGCAACATGGCTCTCTTGAGATTACTAAGTGTTGTTGATAATGCCTAATCTCATTTGTGACATGACATCAGACACCATCTAAGCCGCTAAACTTAGGGATGGTGGTTTAATTTTATAATTAATTAACTAACTTTGCTAATTATCATCTATTGAATGCCGATATTCTTAGCAGTAAAATAAAATTTGTATTATATAGCTTTTAATATTAGGGGAGAGTATCTTATGAAAATCAATAAAAAGCGACTTACTGCTACACTTATGACAGCAGTTTTAGCTGGTTCAGTGATAGTAGGTTCAGTAGCGATGGCTGATGCTAATAGTGCTAGTGGGTCGCCAGAAGAACAGGCTGATATTACCAATTGGATTGCTAATACGCCTGAACAAATTTCAAATAATATGGCGATGCAACACATTAACACCAATAACTTAAATGGAACTCGGTATGTTATTCAATGGGGTGACACCTTATCAGGGATTTCTGCTGCAACAGGAATTTCAGTTGCTAAGCTTTGTTATGACAATAATATTCAAAATGCTAATTTAATTTTTGCTGGGGATGTTTTAGTCTTAGACCGGACTGGGAGTGTTCCAGCTGGGTATGACCCCAATGTGAACCCATATGCAGTTGCACAAACCAAAGTGACGATTAATAATGGCCCAACAACGGTTAATATTGCAGTACAACCACAGTCAATCGTTAAGAATTATGATCAATCAGATAATTCAAACCATTCAATGACAATCTATAAAGCTGGTACGGCTAATGACAGCAATAATAATGAAGCAAAGGAAAACGAAAATAGTTCTACTAGATCAACTAAGAAGCACCATTCATCATCTATTAGTGCTGCAGATATTGTCAGTGGCTTAACTGACGCAAATGATAATAGTAAATTATCATTTGATGAAGGTGATGGTGGTAGTGATGCTGACGAACTTAATGTTAGTTCAGCTACTATTTTAAAGAATGCTAAAAAAGATAATTATGATGCTATCTTAAGTGAAATTGTAGATGCGCTTGGTTCGAAAGCTAAGAAAGATGTTACTATTTACATTGAAGAAGATGACAACGAGATTCATGTTTATGCTAGTGTAAATGATGACAATAGTAGTAGCGATGAGAGTAGCGTCAAAGATAATAGTGATGATGTAGATAGTAGTAGTGAAAGTGATAGTGACAGCGATAACAGCCAAAGTAGCAGTGATGACGATAGTAGCAGTCAAGCTACCACCAGCGATTATGATACTGACACTTCTGATGATGAATAATAGGAGATAAAGATGCAAAAGAAAACAAAGATTATTCTTTCGGTTGTTATTGCCTTGATCGTTATCTGTGGTGGCTTTTACTTTTATGCTAGTCATTCAGTAGCTAAGCGCCTACCTGGTCATGTTTACGAATATACTTCCGTTTCTGGAAATCGAAATGCTTATATGACATTTGCTAAGAATGGTGACCAAGTTGTTATTACGCCAAACAAGGATGAAGCACTTAAGGCTAATAATAGCAATGATGATTTTCAAGAAGTTTACCAGGATAATGCAAAGAATGGTAAATGGTATTATAAGGCACAAGGAAGTAAGCTGACATTATCGAAACTCCAAGACGGCAAAGTATCTTTGTGGCAATATAATCGAATGTTGGCTCTTGGTAAGAAAATGCGTGCTGGTAGTTTTACTTACCAAATAGCTAATGCCGGTCAAGGGGTTGACCATAAGGCAACAAAATTTGAACAAATTCACTAAAAGATTTTAAGACACAGGGGTTAATAAGTATTATTGACAATGCCTAATCTTATTTGTGATATTGAGACTAAACACCATCTAAACTTAGGGATGGTGTTTTTATTTTTGACATGATTAAAAACTCTTGACTATGACGTTTGGTTACAGTTTATATTTAAAGCATAATCTAGTAAAAAGAGGGCTTTTATAATGACTAAAGATACAATGAAAGCAATTCAACTTACCGAACCATGTCAAGCTAATGAATTGGTACCAACAGAAGTAAACATTCCTGAATTAAAGCCAGGCTATGCCCTGATCAAAGTGAAGGCATTTGGCGTTAATGAGTCGGAAGTAACAAGCCGAAAGGGCGAATCATCGGCTGATTTTAAATTTCCACGAATTTTAGGGATTGAAGGAGTAGGGGTTGTTGAAAAGGTCAACCCCGGTTCATCGTTTAAGCCGGGGCAAAAAGTAGCAACGATGATGGGCGGCATGGGTCGCGCAATTGATGGCTCCTATGCTGAATATATGTTGATTAAAGAGAAAAATCTAATTCCATTTGAAAGTAATCTAGATTGGTCGATTTTAGGGGCTTTGCCCGAAATGCTTCAAACTTCATATGGCTCCTTAATGCAAGGTCTTCAACTTGAAAAGGGTGATTTACTCTTAGTACGTGGCGGCAGCTCAACGGTTGGCTTAATGTCATCAGTTTTAGCTCACCAAATGGGCGCTAAAGTAATTGCTTCGACACGAAACCAAGCTAAGCTAAGCGAGATGGAAAAGTTAGGAATTGATTATCCAGTTTTAGACGACCAAGATTTTGTTAAACGCGTTAACAAAATTGCACCCCATAAAGTTGATAAAGTCCTAGAATTAGTTGGCTTTACTACCCTATTTCAGGATATGAAACTAATTAAGCAAGGTGGCTTTGTTTGTTTTACAGGAGCACTTGGCGGACAGTGGACTTTGAATAACTTTTCGCCATTTATGATTCCAACGGGCGTCTTTCTTACCAGTTATGCTGGTGAGGCGAAGGACTTGCCAACTAAATACTTTAGCCATGTCCTTAAATTGATTGAGGAAAAGAAGTTAGTAGTACCGATTGCTAAGGTCTATCACGGCTTAGATGAGGTTGGCGCTGCCCAGGCTAATCTTGAATCTGGAAAGTTTAGCGGTAAGCATGTTGTCGTCTTGTAAAGGAAAATTCTAATGAAAAGAACAGACTTAATGACCATTTCACAATTTGCCAAGATAGTCGGGACTACTAGGCGGACCCTTATTTTTTATGATCAAAAGGGAATCTTTAAACCGGTTGAAACTATGGATAATGGTTATCGTTACTACTCTTATGGACAAATCTATCAGATAAACTTTATCCTAGGCCTGCGGGAACTTGGCCTTTCAGTAGAAGAAATAAAGGATTACCTAAATGATAATAATTCAGAATCTTTAAATAAAAGGTTAGGGACATTAAAGGAAAAAGTACGGTTACGGATAAAGAGTTTGCAGCAAGTTTTAGCAATCTTAGACCAAAAGGAAGAAAACAATCTTCAATTGGCTAATGTTGATTTTTATGTTGCCAAAAGGTGTTTTTTACCGCTTCGTGATTTTTGGTGTTCAGATTTTAAGGTTGATTGTTCTGAACAAGAAATTGCCCAGGCTTATAGTAGTTTTTACCAGCAGCTTGGGACCGGAGTAATGGCAAATAAAAGTTTATCTGGCTTTTTAACTGATTTGCCCCAGGCACGTGCTAATCAATATGCTGATTCAGGCTTTCGGATAATTAAGGAAAAGTCGTTTGATAACCAAGTAAGGGTTCCGGTTATTAATCAACCAAGTGGCGAATACGTGGTTGCAAAGGTGGAGAATAGTGGTCAGGGAATTGAAAAGGGTCTTGCGGCTATTCGGCAATTAGTTGCTGACGCGCATTTAAAAATCGGTGCTGACCTTTGGCAATTCAACTTAGGAGTTGATGTTAAACATCTCGGCTTAACGGAAAATAGCATTTTAGCCTATCGTATTCTTCATTAAATTAGGCGTTGTTCCTTTATCGAAATTGTAATATAATGGTAGCTATGCGAACAAACGTTCAAAAAAGGAGGGCGATTATGCGGCAGAATAATGAGAAGGCACCACTAGAGCATCTTATCTATGTACCTCCTGTTTCCCCGCGGACTGTTTACCATGATACGCCGTTATCTTTTACCAAGCGGGCCGTTCCTTTTGCTAAGTCACGGCAAATTCCCCAGAAAATTTTAAAAATGAACTCCTTATATGACTATACTTTGCCGCCATTGACCGGTAGAGCAAAGAATTTTTATGTTCAAGGGCAAAATATGGCAAATTATCAAGATGATTATGATTATCAGGGGTCCTTTCATCGCTATTTTCCGGTTTACCATGATATGACGACGGCACAGTTACGCGGGTATTTTACTTGGCGGACTAAGATAAGAGCTGGCAAATATCAAAAGACGTCTGCATCATTTGTGTATGTTTACCTTTACGAATTGATTAATCAGGTTGGGGTTACATCGCCATTAGATGGCTACCATAAATTAATCACCTTTAAAGATAAGTATATGGATTTTATGGATGCACGAATGGTCAAAAATATTGATCAGTGGCTCCGTGATTATGTGATTTATTACCAATTAGGATCTGAATATATAAAAAAACATTTTGCAGATCAAATTGCCGATAATATTGCTTACGGTACACTAGTTGACGTAACCGATATTCCAGCAGGGGATGTATTGGCTGCTTTAGATTCACTATCATCATACCAACTAGATCACTGTCCTCTGAAAAAACAAGATCCGTCCTTATTAGCAGCAATCGTAAAAAGTGTATGGCAACGGTTATGTGCATTACCCGATGAAGATATTTGCAAGGATTTGCTTGGTTGGCAAGGAGAGAGTGTTCAGCGGCCTTTCGCTAATGCCGTGTTTTATAATCAGCAAATTAATCAGCCATTTACTTGTAAAGTAGATGATTATTGCACCTATACTTATCACCAAGGAAAATGGACCTATCAATACTATCTCCCGGCAAAACGTCAGGCCCAAAAAATCGGCAGCCTTTTGCATGAAATTGACCGGTTAATTCGGCAGAAACTGCGGGTGGGGCGGCCATTAAAGCCACGTCCATTACGGGCTAAACTACTTGCAGAAATAAAGCCGGCCATTTTAGCAGCACAACGTCAAGTCGAAGCTGCTCGCCGCCCGAAAGTTAAAATTGATTTAGCTCATCTTGGTCAGATTCGCGCAGATGCTTCTATTACGCAGGAGAATTTACTAACAGACGAGGAACGCAAGGCGGAAAAAGAAGAAGCAGGACAGACTAAGCAACCAGCAACAAACAGTCAGTCACCAATGCCTTCACCACTTAATGACCTTGGACTAAGTGCTGATGAGCAATACCTTTTGACTAAATTGTTAGCGGGAGAAGAGTGGTCAGACTACTTTAAGCAACGTCATTTGATGGTTAGTGTGGTTGTTGATCGTATTAATGACAAGTTATTTGATGAGATTGGTGATACCGTAATTGAATTTGATGCTCAAGATCGTCCCCAAATTATTGAAGATTACTGTGAAGATATAAAGGAATTAATTAGTTAGCGGAGGAGAAAAATGCCAGAAAAACGTAAACGCGTACCTAAGAGAATTGCACAGACAATTTTAAACTCACTTAAGGGTGGGGTTGTCCCCCGGATAGGACTCCCGTATATTACTGTTGGCCGTAAAGATGAGATAGCAGCGTTACTCCATGACGTTGATATTATTTCAGCCGGTGGGGCTTCGTTTCGGTTTATCGTTGGGCGCTATGGTTCTGGAAAAAGTTTTCTCCTACAAGCGATGCGCAACTACATAATGGATAAGGGCTTTATTGTTGTTGATGGTGATTTATCACCGGAACGGCGCTTACACGGTAATAATGGGCAAGGATTAGCAACGTACCGTGAATTGATTCAAAACTTATCAACCAAAACCCGTCCAGAGGGAGGCGCCCTGAACCTTGTTCTTGACCGGTGGATTAATTCGGTTCAAACAAAAGTGGCGAGTGAGCAGGGGATTTCACCAGAAGATCCGGCTTTTTCTTCGGCTGTTGACAAGGAGATTTATAAGGTAATTACTTCACTAAATGAGTTGGTGCATGGCTTTGACTTTGCTAAGTTATTGAATATGTATTATCAAGCATATGTTGATGATGATCAGGAGACAAAGGCAAAGGTTACGAAGTGGTTCCGTGGCGAATATGATCGTAAAACGGATGCTAAAAAAGAATTAGGAATTAATATTATTATTACCGATGATGATTGGTACGAATACTTAAAACTCTTTGCTTCGTTTTTCCGGCAGGCTGGCTATCAGGGCTTGGTAATTATGATTGACGAATTGGTTAATATTTATAAAATTCCTAATAGTATTAGTCGACAGTACAATTACGAAAAAATTTTGACGATGTATAACGATACCCTGCAGGGGAAAGCTAAGTACCTTGGAATTATTATGGGTGGTACGCCACAAGCTGTTGAAGATCGTCGCCGGGGTGTTTATAGTTATGAAGCATTACGCTCGCGTTTATCTGAAGGTAAGTTTTCCCAAGATGGGGCGCGTGATATGTATGCGCCAGTGATTAAACTCGAGCCGTTAACTGCTGAAGAGATGTTAGTATTAATCGAAAAACTAGCTGATATGCACGCCAATCTTTATGGCTATGAACGGTCAATTACTGAAGATGACTTAGCAACTTTTATTAAGATTGAATATGGCCGTATTGGTGCAAGTTCAAACATTACACCACGAGAAGTTATTCGCGACTTTATTGAATTATTAGATATTCTTTGGCAAAATCCTCAGACTGACGTTAAATCATTATTGGAATCCGATAGTTTTAACTACAACCAGTCGTCAGCTGTGTCCAATGATACCGATAAAAATTTTGCAGAATTTAAAATTTAAGAATTAAACATACTAATTTAACGAAGGGAGTGAAATTGATGGATGTGTTTTCGCGATATGCGCCCTTTATTCAGGACTATATTTATAGTCAAGGGTGGCAGAGCCTGCGGGCAATTCAACAGGCTGCAGGAGATGTAATTTTTAATAGGGATGACAATGTATTACTGTCAGCGCCGACTGCATCAGGGAAGACTGAGGCAGCCTTTTTTCCAATTTTGACATTGATGAGTGAAGAGCCGCCTGCTTCGGTTGGTTGCTTATATATTGCACCGCTAAAAGCATTAATTAATGATCAATATCAACGGCTAAGCGACTTATGTCATGAACCGGGCATTCCAGTATGGCGTTGGCACGGCGATGTTGCGCAGTCACAGAAGAGAAAATTACTTCGTCATCCATCAGGTGTTTTACAAATTACTCCTGAATCATTAGAGTCTTTACTGTTAAATAAACATATGGATATTCCTAACCTCTTTGGTGATTTGCGATTTATTGTTATTGATGAGATCCACTCAATGCTGCGGGGTGACCGTGGGGGACAAACCTTTTGCTTAATAGAACGGCTCGCAAAATTAGCTGGTTGCCATCCACGGCGAATCGGTCTCTCGGCGACAATTGGCGATCCGCGTGCAGCCGGACAATTTTTAGCCGCCGGAACTGATAAGGGTACCATTATTCCTAAAATTGCTGATACCCATGAAGTTTGGCGATTATCAATGGAACACTTTTACAAGGATCCGGTTCAGGCCGGTGATGACGCTCAAGAGCGGGATGCCCAGCCCGTTTTAGCAGCGGCAACTGATAAAGCACCCACAATGGCTGATCCGGGATTAGCTTATGTTTTTGAACATACGCGAGGGAAAAAGTGCTTAGTATTTACTAATAGTCGTGAAGAATGTGAGGCAGTATGTCAGTCACTCCGGGCTTATTGTGAAGCTAATCATGAACCCGATCGTTTTATGATTCACCACGGTAACCTTTCCACTGCTTTTCGGCAAACGGCTGAAGAAGCGATGCGGGATGATAATTCGTTAATGACGACCTGTGCGACGGCAACTTTAGAATTGGGGATTGATATTGGTCGACTAGAACGGGCATTTCAGATTGATGCACCCTTTACGGTTTCTGGTTTTCTCCAACGAATGGGGAGAACTGGTCGTCGTGGTGATCCACCTGAGATGTGGTTTGTAATGCGTGAAGAACATCCGGAATCACGGGCAATGTTGCCAGAATTTATTCCGTGGCCGTTAATTCAGGGGATTGCGCTGGTTCAGCTATACCTTGAAGAACGTTTTGTTGAGCCACCACGAACTGGTCGCTTGCCATATAGCTTGCTATACCATCAAACGATGAGTACCCTTGCTTCTAACGGTGAGATGACACCGGCTGAATTAGCCTCCCGTGTTTTGCCATTATCATATTTTCAAAATATTACGCAGGAAGATTATCGAATTTTACTGCGGCACCTAATAGAAATTGACCACCTTCAGCAAACCGAAAATGGTGGCTTGATAGTAGGCTTAGCGGGAGAACGAGTAGTTAATAATTTTAAGTTTTACGCGGTTTTTCAAGAAAATGAAGAATTTAGCGTTCACGCTGGTTCAGAAGAGCTGGGCACGATCGTAAAGCCGCCACCGGTTGGTGATAAGATTGCGATTGCCGGTCGGGTCTGGGTAGTTGAGGATATTGATCGACAACGTCACCAAGTATATTGTCATGAAGTTAAAGGCCGGATTCCTGCTTATTTTGGTGATGTCGCTGGTGATATTCATCCGCGAATTTTAGAGCGAATGCAAAAAGTATTAGCTGAAGACAAGCAATATCCTTACTTAATGGTGAATGCTTCGGCCCGTTTGCGTGAAGCACGAGAAACTGCGCGGGTTGCAGGAATGTTTAACAAACCGCTAATTAACCTTGGCGGTAAGATGTGGTGTCTCTTTCCGTGGACCGGAACCTATTCTTTTCTGGCATTAGAGCGGTTGTTACGCTTAAAGTGTGCTCCGCGATTAGGATTACGTGGTTTTAATTCGGTGCGACCCTACTATATGGAATTTTCAATGGACGCAAGCGAAGATGAATTCTATCAAATAATTGCTGAAGAAGCAGCGAAAGATTTTGATCCGCTTGACCTGGTCTTTGAAAATGAAGTACCGGTTTTCGACAAGTATGATCAATATGTCCCTGATGAATTAATTAAAAAGGGATTTGCCCAGGGAGTCCTCGATATTAATGAAATGCGTCATTGCGTACAGCGAATGATTAAATCTCGGTCATAGGATAATAAAGTTAAAAATACCCCCATAGTTAGATGTCTTCGTTTAACTATGGGGGTATTTTTGTTATCTATATTTAGTGGTTCGGCGTAAATTGTCAACTTAAGGACAAATGTCCCGAAAAACAATTTTTAGTGAACAAAACAGATGATTTTCGGGTATATTAAAGGACAGGTGGCGTAGTAAAATGTAAGCGCTAACTAATATAATAATTATAAAGAGTGAGGATGATACTCTTGGATATTAACAAAGTGTATACAGCAATTAATGCAGATAAACGCGTGCAAGAATTAGTCAAAACGGCACCATTGAATATTATCGAACGGATGCAGGTAAAACACTTTGAAAGTAAACAGTTTATGCTCCATCAGGGAGAGACCTACCAACACACTTATCTTTTAGTTAAGGGGCAAGTAAAGGTATTTTTAAACTCACCTAGTGGAAAGCAAGTTGTCTTGGATGTTTATGATGCGGGGATGTTTCTTGGTGAACAGGAGGCGATCATTAACCGTCCTTATTGTGCATCAATCATTAATATCTCACCAATTACCGTTCTTGTTATTCGTAATCAGGACTTTGTGGAGTGGTCGCAAAAAGATCATCGCTTTGCAAATCGGTTAATTAATAACCTGTCAGAGCAGATTTACCACCTAACAAACCGAATGGAAAGATATAGCATGTATTCGGCAATGCAGCAGATTGGATTATTCTTGTTGCATTGTGATGATAAGAAGACACCGATTACCCGTGAACGGATTTCCTACGAGGTTGATACTTCATACCGTAATATTAACCGCGTGTTAAAACGGTTGGCTGATATTAATGTAATAAAAATTGAACGTTCAATAATTAAAATTACTGATCATCAGACCTTACAACAAATTATCGAAACGGAGGATTAACGATTATGACAGAAGAGCAACAACCACATACTCAATTAACTACGGCGATAAACACTGATAGTGCGGTAATTGTAGGCGATCCTGCAAGGGTTGATAAAGCTGCAAAATTGCTTGATGAAGTGCAAGAGTGGGCCTTTAATCGGGAATATAAATCTGTTATCGGTACATATAAGGGTAAGCGGATATTGATTATGTCAACGGGGATTGGCGCTCCATCAGCAGGAATTGGCGTAGAAGAACTTCATAATGTAAATGTAAATAAGGTTATTCGTGTTGGTTCAGCTGGGGCGATGCAAAGCGGAATTGGCTTGGGTGAATTAATTATTGGTGAAGGAGTCGTAAGAGACGATGGCTTAACGCAGAAATATGTTCCCGGTATTTATCCCGCGGTCCCATCGTTCAAATTAATGGCGCTTGCTCATAAGTATGCGCCGCAAGCCGTCTATGGCATTATTCGGTCCCATGATGGTTTTTATATGGATGATAATGCAAAAAATGAAGCATTTTGGTCAAGCAAGGGAATCGTGGGTGCTGATATGGAATCAGGAGCGTTGATGACAATTGGCCGTCAACGCGGAATGGAAACATTGTCGATCTTAAATAATGTTGTTCTTTATGAAGGTGACCTTGCTGCGGGAGTAAATGACCTTGTCAATGGTGATGATTTAATGGCGCAGGGTGAAACTGCTTCATTGAAATTAGCGCTTGATATCTTGAGTGATCATAGTTTGGAGGAGGACTAACATGACAAATACTACAAGCAATCATGGCTGGCTTTTTACCCAATTGTTCAGTAAATGGAAACGATTTGAGGTAATTTACGTCACAATTTTAATCTTGTTACAAGTCGGGGTATATTTAATTGCGCCGGATAGCTGGATTGGAATGCTCTCCGGGGTCTTTGGAACTTTAGCCCTTGTCTACGGGATGAAAGGACGAAAAGTTACGTTTATCTTTGGGTTCATCCAGTGTGTTGCGATGACTTATATTGCATGGCAGAGTCATACTTGGGGAACTTTCGTGATGGACATTTTCTATGTGATCTCACAACCAATTGGCTGGTTTATGTGGGGTCACGACGATGCTACTAAGCGCTTTAGTCCACGCGTTCGCCGGTGGGTATTTGCCGGGGTAGTAGTTGCCTACTTTATCGGCTGGTACTTTATTGGCCTATTCAATGGTCAGCTTCCTTACTTCGATTCGTTTAACTTGGTCGTAAGCTTTATTGCCCAGTTGCTTTATATCCTTAAATACCAAGAAAACTGGTCATTGTGGATCTGGGTTAATACGGCCAATATTATCTACTGGATTATCTTAGCAATTCGCTTCCAAATGGGTGTTCATATTGGAACATTTGGTGGCGACTTATCACAAATTGCCCTACAAGCAGCCCTCTTGTTTAATTCAATTTATGCAACGAAGGTATGGGCTAGTGGTGAAGCCGATAATGAAGGTGGAACAGTTAAGTAATAAGGTAAAGTGATATTTGAAGCTCAGAATTCGTTTCTGGGCTTTTATAATTTTATGGAGGTAGACAAAAATGATAAATGGCAAGTCAGCGTTAATAACCCTTGCGGATGGTCAAAAAATGCCCCAAGAAGGTTTTGGCCTTTACAAGGTCCATGGTCAAGAAACGATGAATCGGGCAATTAGTGACGCATATCAAGCTGGTTTTCGGTTATTTGATACGGCGCAGCTATATGATAATGAGGCCGAAGTCGGGGAAGCTCTACAACGGCTTAATGTACCCCGTGATGAATATTTTGTGACGACTAAAATTGCCGAAGCTAACGAAAGTTATGAAAAAGCGATTGCCTCGGTTAAGGAATCGCTTCGTAAACTAAAATTAGACTACGTAAACCTATTATTAATTCACTGGCCCACGGAAAAATACTTTTTTGAATCGTGGCGGGCGTTAGAAGAGCTAAAAAAGATGGGATTAACGCGGTCAATTGGTGTCAGCAACTATCCACTGATCCACCTGCAATATTTGGCAACGCAGGCAAATGAAATGCCGGTTGTTGACCAGGTTGAGCGTCATCCCTTACTAAACCAAGCGCCATTAATTAAGTTTAATCGTCAGCATAATATCGTTACCCAGGCTTGGAGCCCTCTTGGTCGCGGTAAAATTCTTACGGACCCTGTACTAGAAAAGATTGCCGCAGAACATGGTAAGTCGGTTGCCCAGGTGATCTTACGCTGGCACTTGCAAAGCGGTATCGCCTTTATTCCTAAAGCGGTCACCCCACAGCATATTCAGCAAAACATCGCCCTTAACGACTTCTCGTTAAGTGATATTGAAATGGAACAAATTGCTGCATTGAATAATTTCCAGCGTTTTGGCAAGGAACCGGCATTAGCGTATGAATACAATCATAAGTATGAAACGCGGTAGTCATTTTGTATACTGCTTGCGACGGAGAAAAAAGGCGGCGATAAGGGAGAGAACTAGGGCAATCCCTAGCGTTAGCCAGAAGCCATAAAAACTATCCTTCCACGGTAAGCCGCCAACATTCATCCCCATAAAACCAGTCACTAATGCTGCAATAGCGATGATAAGCCCGGCAGAATCCAGAAATTTCATTAAGCTATTTAGGTGGTTATCCATCATCGCGGTGAAAAGGTCACTGATGGATGTTAATAGGTCACGAAAAATGTGGATAGTTTTAGTCAATCGTCGTTGCTGCACCGCTAGTTCGAGTTGCTGCTCTAAGGGGAAGTCCCAGCAGCAATCATCTTTGAGAAAGGCAGCGATTGTCGTCGCCTGATCATTCATTGTATGCTCAAAAAAGACTAGCCGCCGGGTTAATGTCGTTAAGTCACGTAAAGCCTGGTTATTAAAACCGCTTCTTGCCAACTTGTCTAAACGGTCAATTTCCTGTTTATACCCGTGTAGCGTAGCCATTAAGACTTTTTGGCAGGCAACAATATAGTTAATCAAAATCATTGAGAGACTATTAGCGCCTTTTTGCAGTATCTCCCTAACCGTTTTTTCGCTGTCAGTACAGATAATTAGGTGACGGGCATCAAAAATAACTAGTGATGGGGAGAGTTGGCTTTCGATTTTGTGACGTGAAGCGATAAAGTCATAGATCACTAAAATTGATGGATTTTCTAAAACGTCACTAGCAGTGTGGTGAAAGCGGGAGACCTCCTCTGGGGAAGAGCAATATTGAAAAGAGAAGGGGCTGAGGTCAAAGCAATGACACACCTGTTTAATTTCTGTGGCGGTTGGTTGAATCATTAGAACCAATTCGACGGTATTTAGCGGTAGGTTACTTTCCTTAATTCCACTGGACGTAACAGTATATTTATTAATCATTTATCATTACCTCGCTGATTGAATGCGGTATCATCTAAGAATATTATTTCAATAATCAACGAAAAATTTTTGTAAAAAAGTACAAGAGAAAGTAAAAGAGTTAAAGCTTACCTTAACTTGCGTATTTTCTAAATCAATCATGATAAAATAACGATACGCAGTTCACTAGCAGCTTGTTTCACGGTCAGACGGAAGCAGGCTGCTTTTTTAGAAAAGGAGGGAATATAATGGCGATTTACTTACGGCGCGCAACGCTAAGTGACCTTGATGAGGTAATGATAATTATTGAAGAAGCGCGGGCACAACTGAAAAAGAACGGCAATCCGCAGTGGCAAGACGGTCACCCGTTTACTGAAACGATAAAGAATGATATCGAAAGCGGTTATAGCTGGGTATTATTAGATGGTCAGAAGATTGTTGGAACCGCTGCTTTACAACTAACGCCGGAGCAAAATTATGATGAGATTGAGGAAGGACAATGGGCGCGGCCACAAGAGCCTTACGCGATTATTCACCGGGTAGCCGTATTACCGACCAAGAGCGGTCAAAGCCTGGGCCGGTTTATTTTTTCTAATTTGCTTACAGTAGGCTACCTCCAGGGTGTGCGTAATTTTCGTTATGATACCCATTACAAAAATATTCCCGTGCAGAAAATCGGGGAAGAAATTGGCTTTATTAAACGGGGCACAATCTATATTGAAGATAAAATTGACGCTAAGCATATGGGTTTTGAACTTAATCTGCCTTGAAAGAAAGCGCTTGTAAATATAAAAAATATGATATAGTAAATATAAGAGTAGTTAAGAGAAGAGAGGGAAAATAATGTTGTAATAGGTTTTATTATAAGGGGAGTAGGTTACGATGTCGCTTATTGATATTTTAATTGCCCTGATACCGGCGTTTGGGCTCGGTTTTCAGGTTATCTGTATGCAACTGATTGGTGGAAAGTATACTAATAAGGTAATGGGGATGGCGATTGTCACCCTGCTAGTCGGAATTGGCGTTTACTTTATTAAGCAACCGGTCTTAACACCAGCGCTATGGTTAGGCGCAGCGTTGAGTGGTGTCGGCTTTTGTATTGGAATTATCCTGCAAGTCAAGAGTTTCTCGCTAGTGGGTGTATCAATGACAATGCCGGTTTCGGTCGGTGAGCAGCTTGTCGGGACGGCCCTTGTTGGTGCAATTTGTTTTCATGAATGGACAGCAGCAAACCAATGGCTCTTAGGAATTGGGGCATTGATTTTAATTGTTGTGGGAATTGCATTGACCGCTTATCAAGAAGAAAGCGACAAGGGTAGTGACTTTAAGAAGGGGATGCTCTACCTTCTTATTTCATCGATTGGCTTTGTGGCCTACGCTTCATTTCCAACAGCATTTCACCTTAGCGGTTGGGATGTTGTCTTTCCACAAGCAATTGCTATTTTTATCGCAATGATCGTTCTTTGTTCATTTGAGCATGATAGCCAATTGTTTGCGAAGAAGACCTGGCAAAACCTAGCAACCGGGGTATGTTTTGCAATCGCTAACCTTGGGATAATTTTTTCCAATGAGATTAATGGGGTTGCTGTGGGTTATACCATTTCCCAATTGAATGTTGTTATTTCGACCCTCGGAGGATTGTGGATTCTTCACGAAGCCAAAACACCAAAAGAAGTCCGATTTATTATCGCCGGTGTGATCTTAGTAGTTGCCGGGGGAGTAATGATTGGAATTACTAAATAAGCAGGCGCTAACACGGATGATGTGATATAGTAAAGGTGTAATTTTTAAGCAAAGTGAGGGAGAATCATGGCTAAATACACTGTAGAATTAAGCGAAGAAGACATTCAAATGATTAAGGACTGTCATTCAAAGAATCCTTCAATTATGAAGGCAATGAATGAAGCAAAGAAAGAAGACTAATCTTCTCTGTTAATAAAAGAAAAAGCAATCTCAGCGCTGATAAAAGACGTTGAGATTGCTTTTAAAATTAGAAAGCTTAAATATAAGAATATCTAAATAGAGATTGCTTTGTAACTGTGTATTAATGAATATTCTATTTAGGAATAAGCAATGGTGTTTCTACAGAAATAGGAGAAACACAAAAAGAGTATCGCCATTGTTCGGTGACCTGTTCAGAAACACAGGAGCTAAACTACAAATGTGATAAAGGAAGAAAAGTAGCTATGGGGTTAAATTAGATAAGCTGCTGTGTGCTGAAAAAGATCATTAAATAAGGCACGAGAAGAAACCTAATTGTCCGCTCCTTTCAAAGAAAATGATAAATAAAACGCAATGAAAAAATAGCTAAAGGGGGTTAGCTATTAAGTCCACGGCAAGCTGACCTATGGGGTGAGATCAGGGAAATAAATTTGTTTCTTTTAAATAAATTTATTTAATTTTATTTATCACCTTCATATTACCTTTTTTTTTTTTTTTTCAACACCGATTCAATAAAAATATTTATTTATTTCAATTATAATACAATAACTGAAATGTATTCGTTAACTTGGTTACCCGGTAATATGCATAAAATGAATGGCAGAGGATTGAGGATAAGTATTTCCCTTTATAAAAATTGTGGTTTAAAATATAACAAGTTAATAAAAGGAGGTCGTTTCAATGAAGAAAGCAATTTTTGCAACAGCAGGTCAGATGAAGGTTGTCGATGTCGATCGACCGACTATTCAACAGCCAGACGATGTGATTATTAAAGTTGTCCGAACTTGTGTCTGTGGATCAGACCTATGGAACTTCCGGGGAATCAATCCGGTTGAAAAAGATTCTGAAAATTCCGGTCACGAAGCGATTGGGATTGTGGAAGAAGTTGGTGATGATATTACTACCGTTCAACCAGGGGACTTTGTAATTGCACCATTTACCCATGGCTGCGGTCACTGTGCTGCTTGCCTTGCAGGTTTTGATGGCTCATGCCAAAGCCACAGCGATAATTTTAGCTCTGGCGTGCAAGCCCAGTATATCCGGTTCCAACACGGTCAATGGGCATTGGTCAAGGTTCCTGGTAAGCCAGAAGATTACAGCGAGGGAATGCTCAAATCATTATTGACCCTGGCTGATGTAATGGCTACTGGTTACCATGCCGCTCGCGTTGCTAATGTTGGTGCCGGTGATACGGTCGTTGTAATGGGTGACGGTGCGGTTGGTCTTTGTGCAATTATTGCTGCTAAGATGCGGGGTGCTAAGAAGATTATCTCAACTAGTCGTCACGCTGACCGTCAAGCACTGGCAAAAGAATTTGGCGCAACTGATAATGTTGCTGAACGGGGTGACGAAGCTGTTAAGCAAATCATGGCCTTGACTAATGGCGCTGGTGCAGACGCAGTTCTTGAATGTGTTGGGACTGAACAATCAACTGATACGGCAATGAAGGTTGGTCGCCCTGGTGCAATCATTGGCCGGGTTGGTTTACCACATACGCCAAAACAAGACATGGCAGCGCCGTTCTACAAGAACACAATTGTTGCTGGTGGTCCGGCTTCCGTTACTACTTATGATAAGAAAGAGCTATTAAAGGCCGTTTTAGATGGTAAGATTAATCCTGGTAAGGTTTTTACGAAGAGCTTTAGTCTTGATAACATTCAAGAAGCCTACGAAGCAATGGATAAGCGTGAGGCGATTAAGTCTTACATTATTATGGATGGTTTTGCACGCGAATAATTTAATACAAGTTAGTTTGACTCAGGATATTGATTCCCCAATGTGCTGGGTCTTTATTATACTTACAAAAAATCAGAGCAAGATTAGGACAAAATTAACGCGAGCGTGCTAAAATACGAGAATAGAATATGAGAAGTAAGCGGGATGATTTAAATGCGTCGGTATGGCTTTTTAGCGCTGGCGATTATCTTGAATTCAATTGGGCACTCATTGACGATTGTAACGAACTTAGGAAGCATGCCGTGGCCAGCGTCAATTGTTAATATTATGCAAATGATGAATTGGAATATGACGGAAACAATCTTTACGGAAGGATTGTTTGTTATCGGGCTTAATATTTTACTAGTCGGAGCATTTGTGCCCCAAGAGTTTGGCTGGGAGATGATCTTTTTAATCCCGTATAGTATTTTAATGCAGCTTTTTGCAAATTTATGGCGATTATGGGGAATTGATACCAGTCATCTGTCGTGGCGCTTTAGCTTCGACATCTTAGGATTAATAATTGCCTTTGCCGGTTATGCTTTATACCAACAATGCGATTGCTGTTATCACCCGCATGACAAGCTAACGGTGTTTTTGAAGCGCCGGGTAAATGTGAAATTTACAAAGTATTTTAATATCGTGTTACCGGTGATTATTATTTTATTATGTTCCTTGAAGAATCACATGATTTACGCCTTTAATGTAGGCACCCTTATTGGTTATCTTAGCCAACGACGAATTGTTGGTTTTTGGCAGGAAAAGGTGCTGATAAATATTAAATTTTTAAATTAATGTAGGATTAGCGTTTAGCAATCTCACTGATTACGGGGGTGATTAGGTGCGTCGATTCATTTTAACAATACTAGTTGCGGGGATGGTTATCCTTGGTGGTGCGCGGATTTACGCTGATAACGCGGATCCAAATGCTGGATCATTCCAGTCGTCCTTTTTTAGCCCGGATTCAACCAGTGATAATGACTTTCAATTTTCAGGTGCTTCCCAGCGCCCGAATGCAGACCGTCTTGCCATCCCTCATAACACGCCGACACCATTAGAGGGTATTCGGTGGAAAAAGAAGAAGATAACGATCTACATGGAAACTACTGACCCGAAGCTAAAGTGGGCTTTTCGTGATGCGGTCAAAAAGTGGAACAAGACTAAGGCTGTTCAAATTCGCTGGACTAAAGATGAGGAAAAGGCCAATATTATTGCTGCTGACGGTGATTTGGCACGAAATAATACTGGTAATAATAATGTTGGCTATACTACCTCAGAACTGGGATCAACCCGGACAGAATATGATCCAACGACCAACACTTTACACAAGGCAACGTCGACTCTTGATCCTAACCAACTGGATTATACGAATAAGGAATTTAGGAGTGAGGTTGCCCAACACGAATTAGGGCATGCACTTGGCCTTGCTCATGCCCCAGAGTATGAGCACAGTGTGATGATTCCACGCAATATTAAGAATGGAATTACCAAAAATGATACCAAAACCTTACGGATGTTATATGCAAAATAAAATTTGAAATAGGTGTTGACAATTAATAAGGATGACGGTATTATAATGACAATTAAATTAGAAAATGCTTAGAAAAGATGAGTAATCATTTAATGCTTTTACAGAGAACTGGACTTGATGAGAACCGGTATTGCGGATGATGATGAAGATGGTCTTGGAGCAGTCCGTTGTCGTGAGTGTTTATTATGAGCGACAGGCGATTAGCACCCGTTACCGTGCTGGAGTATTCAGTTGAGTACTTCATGCGGATCCTATTGTGAGATAGGGTTGAATTAGGGTGGTATCACGTTAATGATTATTAGACGTCCCTGGAAATGACGATTTGTTGTTTCTGGGGCTTTTTTTAATATCTAGACTATCCTCATCGAAATAGAAAGGGAGATTTTATTATGGCTAAAGTTGAAAGTTTTACATTAGATCATACCAAGGTAAAGGCACCTTATGTTCGCTTAATTACCGTTGAAGAAGGTCCTAAGGGCGACAAGATTAGTAACTATGACTTGCGATTGGTTCAACCAAATGAGAATGCCATTCCAACAGCGGGCTTGCATACCATTGAACACTTATTAGCGGGCTTGCTCCGTGATCGTTTAGACGGGGTGATTGATTGCTCGCCATTTGGTTGCCGGACTGGTTTTCACTTAATTACTTGGGGCGAACATTCGACCACTGAAGTCGCCAAGGCTTTGAAGTCTTCGCTTGAAGAAATTGCCTACAAGACAAAGTGGGAAGATGTTCAAGGAACAACGATTGAATCTTGTGGTAATTATCGTGACCACTCATTGTTCTCCGCTAAGGAATGGTCAAAGAAGATCTTGGACGAAGGAATTTCAGATAAACCATTTGAACGCCACGTGGTTGACTAAGTAAAAGCACGCTAACGATTTCTCGCGAGTAAAGACATGTCGAATCCTGTTAGCTGATGTGACTAGTTATTAGAAGATAGCGAAAGCAAAAGTGAGAGGAGTTTTAAAATGAGAAAGAAAAAGCATACTAAATGGTGGATTATTGGAATTATTGTCGTCATCTTACTTGGCGCAGGGCTTAGTGTGGGCGCTAACGGAGGATTTGCGAAAAAAGATGAGATTACTCTGGGGACGATTGGGCCGGATGTGCAGATTTGGCAACATATTGCTGATAGCAAGCAGGCTAAAGATGCTGGCGTGAAGATTAAGGTCAAGAGTTTTACTGACCCGGTTGCCTTAAACCGGGCAACAGCGAGTGGTGAAGTAGACGTAAATGCCTTCCAGTCATGGTCTTACCTCCAAGCATATAATAAGGAAAATAAAAAGGCCCAGCTTGCAGCCTTAGGAACCACCTATTTGGAGCCAATGGGTCTTTACTCAGATAAGTACAAGAGTATTAAAGATATTCCTGATGGGGCAACAGTAGCGATTGCAAATAACCCGGCAAACACAGCGCGTGGTTTATTATTGTTGCAAAGTGCTGGCTTGATTAAGCTAAAGGCTAATTTCGGGGCGACAAGCGGTACTAATGACATTGCATCAAATCCTAAGAACTTGCAATTCAAAGAAATTGACGATACAACCGGGCCACGAGTGTTGAAGTCAACAGACTTAGTATTGATTGGTAATACGATTGCGTTAACTGGGCATTTGAATGTCTTGAAGGATTCCATTTACCATGAAAAAGTTGACCAGAGTACGAAGGATAATATCAATGTGATAGCGACAGCTAAGAAGAGTCGCGATAATACCGAGTATAAGAAGCTTGTTAAGCTTTACCACAACAAACAAATTCAACAATGGATTAATAAAAAATACCAAGGAACAAAGGTTAATGTTGATAAGCCATTGAGTTACTTGGCACATTAATTAAGGAAGCAGTGAGAGAGTATGATTTCTCGCTGCTTTTTTAATATTAATTTCGATATATTATGAATGTTATAAGCTCACCCCAGTTTGATATTAATCGGTACCGCTATCAGCTATAATATAAGTTATCAATAAGACAGTCTGGCAACCAAAAGAGCGGAGAATTATATGCAGACAGTATTAATAACCGGGGGAACTTCCGGAATTGGGTTAAGTACAACGCGGCTTTTCTTAGCCAAGGGTTGGAATGTAATGATGGCCTCAGACCAAGAAGAAAAAGGAGAGCGATTGTATGATGAGCTGGAAAAAGAAGTTGGTAAGGAACGTATTGGTTTTAGTTTTACAGACGTTAGCAGCCAAGCTAGTGTTTCGCATCTTCAACAAGCAACCTACGACAAGTTCCAAAAAATCGACGCGCTTGTAAATGATGCCGGGATTGTAGTTAACGGAAAGTTGCACGAAGTTGAGGAACAGGATTGGGATCGCGTCTTTGCCGTTAATGTCAAGGGAACTTACCTTGTGAGCAAGGCCTTTTTGCCACAAATGATGGCGCAAAAGAGTGGAACAATTGTTAATATTTCCTCTGTGTCGGGCTTAGCTGGTGATTATGACATGGTTGCTTATAACGCGACAAAAGGGGCAATCATCAATATGACACGGGCAATGGCAATGGATTATGGCCTATATGGAATTCGCGTTAACAGTATTGCTCCGGGACCAACGCAAACACCGCTTTTCCCGGCAGATCAAATCGAACGGTTCGGCCACTACAGTCCGTTAGGCCGGATTGTGCAACCAGAAGAGATTGCCGAAGCTGTATACTTTGCCGCAACTTCTGCATCCAGCGCGATGACTGGGGAAACGATTCCGATTACGGCAGGATTTGAAATAAAAACTGGTCAGCCAGCAAAATAAAATAATGGCGGATAGCAGTCAGATGATAAACATATATATGCTTATTATCTGACTTTTTTATCAGTCGAATTTAAACATTTGTGATGGATAAAGTCTAAAAAAGGTGTATCAAGGAAATCCTGTTATTTTATTTATTATAAGCAAACGACTAATTTTTGTTACTTTACTTATTAGCCAAAAGTGAAACGGACAATATGAAAATGCGTTATAATTGTAAGTATATTAATAACAGTAAAAATGCATAAAAAAGAGAGGGGAATAATATGAGTAAAAACAACCCTTTAAAGAGGATGGTTCCAGAAAAACGGAATTACAAACTATACAAAGCTAAAAAGCAATGGATTACTGCCTGTGCCACATTTATGTTGGCTTTTGGCGCAACTGCCCTAGTAAATACTAGCGTTCAAGCTGATGTTAAGGGGAAAACAGCGACACCAGTAGAGGAAGTCAGCGCAGTTTCCACATCCGCATCTAATGAGGATGAGCAGTCTGCTACTTCTCAAGCCAAAGTAGTTACTGACAGTCAAGCTGATGAAAGCAAGCAGCAAACAACGGAAAATAACCAATCAGTTGCTGATTCCCAAAATAAAAAGGATCCACAAAATAACCAGGGCAAACAGCCTACCACAACTAATCCAACAGCGCAGTCTAACACTGATAAGGCGACTAGTCAATCGCCGGCTAACACAAATAAACAGCCAGACAGTCAACAAACAGTAGAGAATGATGAAGGTACTACTGCTAACTCATCTCAAAACAGTACTGCTGATCCTGCTAACCAATCTCTAGACCTTGCTAAAAATAAAACTACTGCAAAAATCGACCCTAAAACTCTAGCTGCCTCAAAAGCTAAAACACAGAATATTACTCCTATTGCTTATAGTTCTACTGGTCAATCAGTCTACGTTCTTCCAGGGACTAATCTGACTAACGATGCCGCTAAGTTTATCGCAAATAGTAAAGAATTAGAAGAAGCAGGCGCTAAGATTAGTTGGCAGACAGTACCAGAAATACCAGCAACGTATAATCCTAATGGTGATATGTATTCAGGCACAGTTCTTGTAACCTATGCCGATGGGACGAACGCCGTGGTTGATGTTACCGATATTAGTCTTGAAGCTACAGTAGTACTGAACTCGAGTCAGTATTACTATGTACCAGAGGTTAATGAGCAGGTAGATGACTTAAATACTCCGGATGCTAATGGTAATAGTCTTAATACAATTCTTAATAATGGATATACTATAGATCCTACTGGTGTAACCGCTAAGTTATTATCACCGTTAGATACTAGTGAAGAAGGTATCCATTGGGCTGATGTCCAGATTACCGATCATGGTCAAGTAATTTCTGCTGGTGACATGTATGCAGGTTCACCAGCTTCTTATGTAATTGGTGATCCTTATACTGTAAAAATTCCTTATCTGGTTAAAGGACTGAAAGTACGTGATGATATTCCGAAGGATGCTAATGGCAATCCAGTAATTAATGCACAACTTGCTACTGGACCTTTAACAAATGCGGATACTCAACTTGCGTTTGATCCTGTAGCTTTAGCAAGTAATAATAATGCTGTAGGTGAATATTTCTACCAAGATTATGCTTTGGCTTACGCTTTGGGAATTAAAGCCTCGTTTACTGATTGGACTGCACCGACTGACTTAGCGACGGCTAAGACTAATCACTTTGCGCTTACTTTAAGTGGTGCCCCGAATGCCGATAAGCAAACAGTTGATGTGAACTATGTCGCTGCCCCAACTAGTGATCCAATTTATCTTTTTAATTACAATAAAATGGGCTATCAAGCCCCAGCTTATGTTCAGAATATGAATAAGGTAAGGGAATTAGCTAAAGATGGCTACCTAACTAAGGGTGTTCATATTGAATTACCAGATGGCACGTCAATTTCACCTTCTGATATATCGATTAATAAGGTAGCCCCAGTTGGTGGCTTTAGAAGTGGAAAATTTTTCGCTACCTATACGGCAACTCTTAATCCGACGTTAAATAAGGCTGGTCAGCCGCTTATTTGGTCTAATGCAGCGTTCAGTGGGAACGTCGCTAGCGCAGACTTTGCTAACGAGGTCAACCACTGGTATCAGGTAACTAACAATACAAGCACTGCTTCATTTAAGTCGCTGAGCGGTAACACATGGCAAAATAACACCAATACGGTTACTGTTTTAGCGCCAACTGTAAGAACTAGCGACAATACGATATTGGATTTAACTGATGCTACTAAGCCTTATGTATATGATAATGATGCTTTATCTACCTTAGTTACTAATCCAGCAACTGTTGCTGCAGTACATAAGGACTATCCTACTTGGAATACTCTAAATGAGCCTAACCAATTGCCAGATGGTAAATGGCCTACGGGAACGACTTTTGAGTGGCTTGGCAAGGATAGCCGTCCTGCTACATTATCCTTTACCAAGGCTGGAGAAAGTCAAACTGGTAGTATTAAGATTACCTTACCAAGTGGTAGTGAATTTACGGTAGAAAACGTTACCGTAACTTCTAAGGCTAATGTTAAAGCTGAAAGTAAGACCGTTGATTACGGAACTACGTTAACGGCTGAACAGTTAGTAGCTAATAAAAGTGTCTTTCCTGACGGAACTACTTATCAATTTGTTAACGGCACTGAACCTACCTGGAATAAAGCCGGATCATATAACAATGTTCAAATTACCGCTACTTACAAGGATGCGGCTGGAAAAGATATCACTACGCCGGTAGCTACTTGTGCGGTTGCGATTAATGATACCCGTAATATCACAGTGCTTGAAGGAAGTACGGTGCCATTACCTGATTCTGTTTTAAACTTTGGTAAAGGTTGGGAAGAGCACACTGCTACTTGGACAAAAGATATTAATACTGACAGCATCAATCAAGGTGAAATTACCGTTCATTATCCATCAAGTAACTTAGACCAAGTAATTAGAGTTTTTGTCACTGTCATTCCTAAGCAAACTGCTATTAGTGGGGAAGAATTTAAGACTAATGGTACTAAGTTTGATGGAACTAGCGGCAGTATTGCCAATGGTACTGAAAACCAAGGCTCAATTTTAATTAATAATGGTGGACAAGCAGTTAGCTATGATACTTACAACAAAGGTGGCACGGAGGGTGAACCAAGTACTTTCAAGCAAACTGCAACTAATTACACGCCAACTTATAGCTTAACTGGACTTCAGACTAACAAGGATGGCAGTTTAGTCAGTGGTCCGCAGAACGTAACGGTTCGTGTATCTGTACCAAAGGGCACAATTGGCGCCCAAGTTGATAGTAACGGTAACTATTACTACGATGTAGCAACTAATATCGTCGTGGCGCAACCAGTTACTTTTGAATTGGTGGATGATGATGAAAACGGGAAGGTTCTTTCTTCTCAAACGCAGCAATTCATTAAGGACCAAGCAACTACAATTGCTCCAGTCTTAACAATTCCAGAGAATTATGAATTGGCTGAGAATCAAACTTTGCCAACTACCTACAGCTTAAAGAACTACTCTGCTACAAACATAATTGAAAAGATCCACTTAATTCATAAGACTGAAACAGTTGATCCAACTGATCCAGATACAAATCCAACTAAGGATACAAACTGGTTCAAGAATCAAGGATTAATTAAAGACGTTACGCGGACAATTAATTATGAAGGCTTAACAGCTGATCAATTGGCTGAAATTCCAGACTCTGAAAAGACACAAACAGTTGAATTTACCAGGACTGCTAAGTATGACTTAGTCACTGGCAAGATCGTTGTAGGTAGCGAAGGTGACTGGACAGTTAAAGGCACTGATAATTTTGCTGGCTTTAAACCAACGAAGTTTGACAAGCTAGGTGTTAAGAGCATTACTGATGCCGCTGGTCAATCAATCGAAACTCAGAATGGACAGGTACCAGAAGTGACTGGAGTTACAGATGAGACTAAAAATAGCACAATCACTGTTACCTATACTGAGGGGCAAAATGTAACTTTCGAGTTTGTTGATGTTTACAACAATGATGAGGTTGTAGGCCAGACTTACGATCAAGTTTTCGTGCCGGGCCAAGATACTAAGCTGAACTTTACCATGACGCTTCCTGCTGGCAAAGAGGGAGTCTACAATTATGTCTTAGCCGATGGTGCTACGATTCCAACAAGCTACACTTTGGATAAGTTTACTGATACTTCAATTGTCGTAAAAGTTGGCGTTCACCAGTCAATGCACTTTACCATTAAGGTGCATGATGAAACTGAGAATAAGGACATCGGCAGTGTTGTCGTTCCTACAGCTAATGCTGGAAATGGTGGCTATGATCCTAACTTTAAATCACAACTTCAATCTCAATTGCCTGCTGGCGTTACAACTGGTGATTATGAATCAGTTTCAGTCAGTGGTGTTCCTGACGGAGCTACATTTACGGGTAATTATGAAAAGCCACTTACTGATGCAACGACTGAGTGGTGGGTTCCTAACTACAAGTGGGACAAGACTACCGCCGTTGAAAAAGCTTTAACTGGTGCAACGATCACAATTAACGTAAAGCACAAGATTCAAGAGACTACAGAACAGCAAACTCGTACCGCAACGGTTAACTATGTGAAAGCCAAGGTTAACGATGATGGTACTTATACTGAAGATGGGAATGCCTTTGGCCCAGCTGTTGTTGATGTTTACTACTCAAGAACTAAGAAAGAGGACTTGGTAACCAAGAAGAGTACATACACTCCATGGCTCTGGGATACTACACAAGGAGATCATGGCTATCACGTTGCTTCAGGGAAATGGACTAACTTACCTCAAGAATGGGGCGCAGTTACTGCTGACGTTCCAACTCTTAATGGCTACACAGCAGCTGTTGTTACTGACAAGTCGGGCAAACCAGCCAATGAATTTGTTTACCCAACTTGGAATGGTGAAAAAACTGATCCTAAGCAGGCATCGTTAGCTTATACCAAAGATGCTACTGCATATGAAGCACAGCCAGTTCACACTGTTTTGTATATTCCAGTTGAGACTCAGTCAAGAACAGTAACTGCTAAATTTAAGATTGCTGGTGGCGATCGTGATGGTCAAGAAATTGCTCCAGAAGCACAAGCGCAAATCTTTTATAACCGTACCGGTGCTTTAAATGTTAATAACAATACAATTACTTATGGTGATTGGGCTTGGGATGATAATGCTGGTGATAAGAACACACCAGGCTTCCATGTAATTTCTGGATCTTGGACATTTTCTAAGACTGCAGGTAATACTTGGCAAGTTAACGTTCCAACTATTGATGGCTATACTGCTGTAACTATTAATAATACAGACTCTTATTCTACTTTTACTTTTGCATCGCCAAGCTATTATACGAATACTCAATTTACGAATTCGACTGCTAATCAGTGGTTCATGCGCAATGAGTTAACTACTTATTACGTACCAAACTCAATGCTTAATAAGTTAGTTACCAGGACAATTACAATTACTGAACCAGGTAAGGAGCCAACTACTCAAACTCAAAAAGTTACATTGACTCGCTCAGCTAAGGTTAATAATGACGATACTGGTGTAGTTTATGGCGATTGGTCAACAGGTAATTGGGTTGCACAAGATGTACCTACTCATGAGGGCTATACTCTGTCAGTTACCCAAACTGTGGATGGTAAGACTACTCCAATTGAATTGGTTAATGGTCAAGTTCCAGTTGAAACAGTTAATGGAACTACTCAAGATACTACGATCAACATCACTTACGGTGCTGTCGCAACTGCCAAGTTAACTGGTAATGGCTCAAGTACTTACAATGGCCAAGCAATTACCAATACTGAATTGAATAATGGCTTGCACGTTACTGTCACTGGTCCAACTGCTAACTCTGGTATTTACACGTTGCAAAGTGGCGATGTCGAATTTTCAACTGATGGCACAAACTGGACAACGACGATGCCAACTAATGCTGGCGATTATCAAGTCCGTTTAACTGACCAAGGTGAAAATGGAATTAGGAGCCAATTCGGCAATAACAGTATCATTTGGACCGATGGCGACAAGTCAACGATTACTAGCGACGCAACTTGGATAATCAACAAGTTAGCTAGTGATTCGGTGATGGCTAACGCCAAAACTGGCAATTACGAGATGACCTATAACGGTGCAGCTCCAAGTTCAATTGATCCAAGCAAGTTCACATTTACCACAACTGTTAACGGTAAGACTGTAACTTTGAAGTCCGACGATTTAACTAGCGCTGATTTCAGCTGGGTTGATGGCTCAGCTCCAGTGAATGTCGGTACTTACCAAGTTAAGTTGAACGCGGATGGTTTGACTAAACTACAAGCTGATAACCCGAACTTCACTTTGACTAATACTGGTAACGGCACGTTCACGATCAACCAAGCAAGCGCCAGTGCGGTTCTTTCTGGTAGTGGTACTCGTGCTTACAATGGCAGTGCTGTTACAGTTGATGATTTGAATGCAAGTGGCGATGGCAACAACATCACTTTGACCTTGCATTATCCTAAGAATGGGGATGCCAACTACTCAACTACTGTTAAATTGAGCGCTGGCGACTTTACTTGGAATACTCCAGATGGCAGTGCTCCAGTAAACGCTAGTGCTTCAGCTTATACTATTAATTTGAACAATGACGCTATTCAAAAGATCATTAATCAAGCTGTTGGCACAGGTCAAAATGGCGTAAGCAATGTGAAATTTGCGAACGATGCAATTAGAGGAACTGCTAGTTATACCATTACACCATTGAGTACGGCTGCAGTTTTGGCTAATACTGAAGCTGGCAACTACGGCAAGGTTTACGACGCTCAAGTAACTAACCAAATTGATCCAGCCAAGTTCCAAATTACAGCTACTGTTAATGGAAAAGTTGTAACTTTGAACACTACTGGTTTAACTGGTGGCAGTTACGAATGGGTTAACGCTACTGGTAATCCATTAGCAGAAAATCCTAAGAGCGTTGGTACTTACTACGTTAAATTAACTGACGCAGGCTTTACTACGTTGAAGGCTGATACCCCTAACTTTACTTTGACTAACACTGGCTTAGGAATTTACACGATTACGCCAGCTAATGCTACTGCAACTTTAAGTGGTTCTAACAGCAAAGTTTACGACGGCAGTGCAATTTCAACTACCGACGTTAATAATGGCGGCGATATCAAGGTTAGCGTGAACTTCCCAGGTGTAGATGGTCAAACTTACACTTTGAAGCAAGGCGACTACACAATTAGCAGTAACGCTACTGATGCTGGTGATTACACCATTACTTTGACTGACGCTGGTATTGCTAACATTGAAAATTACATCAAGTCTTTAGCTGGTAGTGGTCAAAAGAAGCAAAGCAATGTAGAATTTGCTGCTGATGCAGTTAGTGGGACGGCTAACTTTACGATTACCCCATCTGCTAATGTGGTTAGCGTTGGCGGCACGCAGACTGAAACTTACAAGGGTTCAGCTTACAATGTTGTGTACAATGCTGACGGCACCAACAGTGTGACTGTTTCAATCGCTAAGGCTGATGGTAATACGACTGGAGCATTGGCAAGTTTAACTAAGGTTCAACTTGGTTCTGATGACTTTGAAATCACTGATGGTTCAGCTATAAATGCTGGTTCATATAAGGTTGCTTTGACAACTGCTGGTTTAGCTAAGGTTCAAAATGCTCTTGGTAAAAACTACACGGTGAGTGCAAGCGATACTACAGGAACTTTGCAAATCGACAAGGCTACTGGTAGTGTTACGTTCTCCGGTAATCCAACCAAGACTTATGATGGCAGTCCAATTAGCGACTACTTGAGCAAGTACAAGATTGTATTAGATGCACCAAATAATCCAAGCTTCACTTTGAAGCAAGGCGACATTGAATTTAAGGTTAATGGTCAGTGGACGACAGAAGCTCCAGCTAATGTTGGTAAGTACGAAGTTCGCTTGTCACAACAAGGCTGGAACAACATTAAGAAGATTAACAGTGATAATGTGAAGTGGGCAGCTACTGCTTCGGCTGGTGAAGGTACGTACACGATTACTCAAGCTCAAGTAACTGCAGCTTTGAGCGGTAGCAATTCAAGAGCCTACAATGGTTCAGCTGTTACTACTGCGGACTTATATGCTGATGGTTCAACTATTAAGGTAGTAATTGATGGCACTGGTATTGCTAACTTGCCTAAGACCTTCACTTTGACTGATGGTGATTACCAATGGCAAACAACTGATAATGCTGCTCCAAAGAACGTTGGTACTTACACGATTAAGTTGACTGCTAGTGGAATTGAAAATATTCAAAAGCAGATTAACCAAGCCGTTGGTAGTGGTAATGTTGCGTTGATCACTACTGCTGATAACGCTGGCTCTGCTAGTTTTGAAATTAAGCAAGCCGTTGCAAGCAACGTTCAACTTTATGGTCATGAACAGTCAACTTATGATGGTAGTCCAGTAAGCTTTGTTCCTACTGATACTGAAGCCAAGAAGAATTACGGCTTTAACAATGTTGAGAACTTAACTGTTCCGACATTTACGAGTGATGACTTTAGTTGGTATGACGCAGATGGTAATGCCATTTCTGCTCCAACTAATGCTGGTACTTACTACTTGAAGCTTAACGACCAAGGTAAGACAGCCTTTGCGAATGCAAATCCAAACTATACTTTTGAAGACCAAGGTAAGAGTACAATTACTGGTCAAATCACTTACGTAATCAATCCTGCTGCATTGGTAATTGGCGTTTCCGGCTCTGCTTCTAAGGTTTATGACGGTGAAGATGCTGTAATTACTCAAGATCAGATTGATAGCGGTCAAATTAAATTAGTTTGGGGCAATTCTGAAACTGAACCAACCGGTTTAGGTCAATTTACTTTGACTCCAGATGATTTGGAAGTTGTTGATAGTGAAGGTAAGGTAGCTAAGGAAGCTAACGCTGGAGAAAATGCCGATGGTAGTCCTGTAAAAGGTACACCATATCAAGTACGTTTGACTGCAGCTGCTATAGAGAAGATCAAGCAATTATCTGGTGCAAATAACTATACTATCAGTCAAACAAAGGATAGCAGTGGCGACTACTACATTTATGAACATAAGGCAGAAGTTACATTAACTGGTAACCAAACCACAGTTTATGGTACGGCTCTTCCATTTGATCCAAGTAAATATACACTCGACTTTACTAATTGGGTTGATGCTGGACCGGCTCCAGTGCTTACTTGGAAAGATGGTAAGCTTTACAATAACGGTGTAGATACTGGTATTAGCTGGACTGCTGGTGACCTTTATGTAGTTGGTTATCCTAATGGTGGTGTACCAACTGATGTAGGAAACTACGCAGTTAAGATTTCTAAGTCATTGACTGATAAGTTACGTCAACTTTTCCCTAACTATGACTTCTCAGGTAATGTTGGTAAAAACGGCACAGTTGCTCAAAGTAACAATACTGATGTTGTTGAACCAAGTCACACTCCAGCTTCATATGTCATCACGCCAGCTGTTACCACAGTAACGATTAACGGTGCAGAGCACGTGAAGTATGGTAATTCAACTGCTATTCAAGATGGACAATACACTGCAAGTGTAACTGCACCAGTTAATGGCGTTGAAACTCCAGTTGTAACCAAGGTAGCTTTGACTGCAGCTGATTTGACTACTGTGCCAGCTAACTCTGATGTTGGTAGTTACACGATTAAGTTGACTGCTGCTGGTTTAGTTAAGATTCAAGATGCAATTACTGGTCATGGGGATGTAACTAAGAACTACAACTGGAAGCAAGCCGCAAGTGCTCGTGCTAGTTTCTATGTCAACCAAATGCCAGTAACGATCGCGGTTAGTGGTAAGAATTCAGTAACTTATGGCTCATCAGAATGGCTTAATGCAATTAAGGCAAATCCTAGTGATTACACTTTAACTGTAACTACTGAAAATGGTACTAAGCTTAATTACACTGCTCAAGATGGTGACCTTGTCTTTAGTCAAATGCCTGGTAATGTTGACACATACCAAGTTGAATTATCAGCTCAAGGTTTAGCTAATATCGAACAAGCACTAGGTACCAACTATGCTTACCCACAAACAGCTGCTAATGTAACTGCTAAGGGAACATTTACAGTTAACCAAGGCCAAGCCACTGTTACGCTTAAAGGTAGCGATGGGAAGACTTATGATGCTAAGCAAACTTTACCGGCAGGTCTTGATTTGAGTAAATACAGTGTAGAAGCTACTGTTTACTCACCAGATGGCAAGTCGCAAACATTGACTTTAACTAATGATGATTTGAAAATCGTTGGCAATGCTACTAACGTTGGCACATACCAAGTTGAATTATCACAAGCTGGGCAAGAGAAGCTCAAGAATTTAACTGGTAATAATGGTGCTAACTACAAGTGGACGTTTGATACCAATGCCGATTACAAGATTACTGCAGCTGAAGCTACGGCTGAACTTGAAGGTACTAATGAAAAGGTATTTGATGGTCAACCTGTAACGACTGCTGAAGTTAACAGTAACGGCCAAATCTTGGTTCACTTCACCTTCCCAGGTTCAACTACTGCAAGTACTTATACTTTGCAAGACGATGACTACACTTGGGCTGATGGCTCAGCACCAACGAATGCTGGTACTTACACAATTAACTTGAATAAAGATGCAATTTTGCAACACTTGCAAAATGCTCTTAATAATCAAGCAGGTGCTGGTAATGTAACGATTAATACTGGTGATCTTTCAGGTACAGCCACATTCAAGATCACACCTAAGGAAATCACAAATGTCACAATTTCTGGCGATGACCAATCTAAGATTTATGATGGCAAAGGTGCAAGTCTTGATGTTAGTGGTTTAACAATTAAGGCTGATGGTACTGTTACTGACAAACCATTAGTTGATACTGATATTAAGGCTAGTGACTTTGACTGGTACGATGGCGACACGAAGCTTGATAGTGTTCCAACTGATGCCGGTACTTACCAAGCCCGCTTGAAGGCTAGTGTTCTTAAGGACTTGCAAAGTGCTAACCCAGATTACAGCTTTAATGCGGTAAATGGTGTGATTAATTACACGATTAATCCTGCTAAAGCAAGTGCTACAATTAGTGGTTCTGGTATGCGGGATTACAATGCTCAAGGCACTTCGATTGCTGATGTTTTAAATGATGTTAGCTGGACACCAACTGGTTTAGTTACTGGTCAAGATCTTAACCTAACTGGTATTTCTGCTGATAGCTACGTTTGGTACAGCAGGGATGCTCAAGGAAATCTTGTTGCAATGACTGGTAACCCAACGAACGCTGGTACTTACTACTTGAAGCTTTCTGATGCTGCGATTGCGCAAATTAAGAAGGACAATCCAAACTACAGCTTTGCCGATAACGCAATTACTGGTGAGTACACTTACACTATTAATGCGGTTACTGGGGATGCAACTCTTAGTGGTTCGAACTCCAAGACTTACGATGGTCAACCAGTTTCAACTGCTGAAATTGATAGTGCTAACGGTAACATCATCGTTAAGTTCACATTCCCAGGCTCCACTGTTCAAAGTACTTACACTTTGCAAGATGGTAATTACACTTGGGAAAACAATGAAAATCCAGTAAATGCTGGTACCTACACGCTTAAATTGAGTGACCAAGGTTTAGCTCACTTGCAGGATGCAGTTAACGCTTATGCTGGTAGCGGCAATGTAGTTTTAAGTGCTGATTCATTAAAGGGTTCAGCAACATTCACTATTGATCAAAAACCACTTGCTGTTAACTTGACTGATAAGGCAACAACACCAGATGGCAAGACTTATGATGGTCAACCAGCAATAATTAACCATGATGAAGCTAAATTTAATGCTGACGGGTTAATTGATGGTGAAAGTTTGAATACTACTAACTTAACTGATGCCGACTATGAGTGGGTTGATGCTGATGGTAAGAAGATTGACGCTCCAACAGATGCTGGTACTTACTACATTGCTTTGACGAAAGCCGGTTTAGCCCAACTGCAAAAGGCCAATCCAAACTACAAGATTACTGAGCAAGGTAGATTTAAGTATGTAATTGTTCAAGCTGCTGCTACTGTAACAATTGGTGGAAGTCAAGAGAGCACAAGTACAGAAATTGATCCAAGCAAGTTCCCAACAACTTTGACTCTTGGAAATAACCCTGGTACCTCTGTTTCAGGATTGACTGCTGATGATTACCAATTTGTTGATGATCAAGGCAACCCAATCCCTACGCCAACAGAAGCCGGTACTTACAAAGTTGCTTTAACTCCGGCTGCAATTGCTAAGTTGCAAAAGGACAATCCAAACTACAAGATTCCAGCTTCAACAACTGCTCCGTTTACTTTGGATGCAACTTTGAATATTATTTTCCAAGATGCTGATGAAGATAACGCACAGGTTGGTAAGACTCTTACCAAGTCAGGTGCTGCTGAGTCACAGATTGATTTGGGCTTGACTATTCCTGCTGGTTACAAATTAGCAACTGGACAGAAGCCTTTAGCTGAATTAAACAATTACACATTTGGTAAAGCTTTGACTCAGTACCTGTACATCAAGTTAGCTCATAAGACTAGAGATGTAACACCAACTGATCCAATTAAGCCAGGTGAAAAGACGCCAACTGATAAGGTAATCGATGGTGCACACGAATCTGATTTGAACGAAACTATTACTCGTACGATCAACATCACTTACCCAGCTGGACGTCAACCTGCTGGTGATCCAACTACTGTTAAGCAAAATGTATCATTTGAACGTACTGCAACAGTTGATGAAGTAACTGGTAAGGTAACTTATGGTAAGTGGACGTTTACTAAGTCAAATGCCAAGAATGGAAACGCTCAGTGGGATGCATATACTGCTCCGGTTGTAGATGGTTACACTGCTAAAATTACTGACGGTGACAAGTCTATTGAATCAATCGATAAGACAGAAGTTACTGATAAGACTAAGTCAGTAGTAATTACGATTTCTTACACGGCTAATAAGCAAAGTGTAACGATTAAGTTTGTTGATGATAATAAAGACGGCAAACAGGTCGATAGCAATATTACTAAGAATGGTGTAACTGATCAGACAATTGATAATCTTGATTTATCAGTTCCAGAACACTATGAATTAGCTACTGGTCAAAAGTTACCAACAAGCTACAAATTTACAGCTGCTAAAGATCAAGTAATTACTATTCACTTGATTGAAAAGAAGGTAACAGTTGATCCAATTGATCCAAAGACGAACCCAACTAAAGATCTAAGCTGGTTTACTAACCGAGGTTTGAAGCATGAGGTAACTCGTACGATTAAGTTGGCCGATGGGACTGTGCTTGAAACCCAACCTGCAACCATCACTCGTACGGCTACTTACAATGAAGTAACTGGCGATCTTACTAACTTTAGCGAATGGACTAAGGCTTCATGGCCTGGATATCAAGTGCCAAACAAGCCAGGTTACACGGCTAAGATTGAACAAACAATTGATAACCAAACTACTACAATTAATTCAATCGATAAGGTGGCCATTACTGCTGAAACCAAGCCGGAAACGATCACAATTGCTTACACAGCTAATGAGCAAACTGGTAAAATTTCCTACGTTGATGGCAATGGTAATGAAATTAGTACTACCCCAATATCTGGTAAGACTGATGAAACTGTTGATGTGACACCAAATATTCCAGTTGGTTGGGAAGAAGTTCCAGGTCAGGACATTCCAAAGACAGTGAAAGCTACTCCAGATGGTGTGCCAACTGTCACAATTAAGATTCAACACAAGACAATCTTGGTAACGCCAGAAACTCCTGAAAAGGATATCCCAACTGGTAAGGTTCCAGGTGATCCAACTAAGACTTACGAGAAGATGGAGAGCTTAACGGTAACTCCAAGGCGGACAATCACGGTTGAATTACCAGACGGAATTAAGAAGAAGGTCATGCAAACTGTTGAATTTACCAGAACAGCTACATTTGATGAAGTAACTGGCAAGATAAGTTACAGTGATTGGAAAGTTGCTAAATCAGATGCCAAGGATAAGACAGCACAATGGGATGCATACACTGCTCCGGCTGTAGATGGCTACACTGCTGATAAGACAATTTCAGCTCAAAAGGTTAACGCAACAGATGGTGATGCAAGTGTTAATATTTCCTACACAGCTAACCAGCAAGCAGTTACGATTAAATTTGTCGATGATAAGGACCAACAAGTCGGTGCTGCGATTGTTAAGACGGGGGTAACTGATGAGACAATCAGTGACCTTGATTTAACAGTTCCAGCACATTACAAATTAGCTACTGGTCAGCAATTACCAACTAGTTACACATTTACGGCTGACAAGGATCAATCGCTCACTATTCACTTAACTGCCAAACTTATCAAGGTCGATCCAACTGATCCACAGACTAATCCAGACCCTAGTGATCCAAACTGGTTTATTAACCACGAATTGAGTCATACGGCAACGCGGACGATCCTTAATGGTGATGCAAAGCCGGTTGAACAATCGGCAACCATTACGCGGACAGCTACTTATAATGAGGTTACAGGTGAATTAACCAATTTAGGTGCTTGGACGAATGACTCATGGTCAGCATATCAGGTTGCTAATAAACCAGGCTATACGGCTAAGCTTGAGCAGACACTTGACGGTCGAACTTCAACTATTAATTCAATTGATAAGGTATCGATTACCCCTGAAACTAAGAATGTTACGGTTGTGATTACTTACCTTGCCAACGAACAAACTGGTCAGATTATTTACCAGGATAAGGACGGTAAAGAAATTAGCCACACGGATATTAGCGGTAAGACTGGTGAAACGGTTAAAGTAACTCCAGTAATTCCAACTAACTGGCAGATTATTCCTGGACAAAATATTCCAGAATCAGTAGTTGCTGGTCCTGATGGAATTAAGCCAATTGTAATTGTGATTGAGCCACAGGTTGAAACTAGTCAACAGACGAAGACAATTACGCGGACGATTATTGAACACTTGCCAAGCGGTGACAAAAAGATTGTTCAGACGGTTTCACTTACAGGTACTGAAAAGAAGAACATGGTTACGGGTGACACTACGGTAAGTTGGAATACTGGTAAGTTCGATGCTTATACGCCAACTAAGATTGATGGCTACACTGCTAATTTATCGCAGTTAGCAATGGAAAATGTGACTGCTTCGACGACGGATCAAACAATTGTAATTAACTACACGCCTAATAAGCACGAAAATAAGATTATTTATCGTAATAATGATGGCAATGAGATTGGTTCGGAAGTCATTAGTGGTCAAACCGGTGAACAAATCAAGATAACGCCACGGATTCCGGCTGGCTGGCAACCAGTGCCCGGACAGGAGATTCCAACTACGGTAACGGTTACTGATAAGGGAATTCCAACGGTAGTAATCAAGATTGAACACAAGACAATTCTGGTTAAGCCAGGGGAAAAGGCACCGACCGGACCAGTACCGGGAACGCCGAGTGCAAATTATGATCAGATGGAGAAATTGGTTGTAAAGCCAACGCGGACAATTATAATTAATTATCCAGACGGCAGTCATAAGCGGGTTGTACAAACTGTAAGCTTTACGCGGACAGCAACCTTTGATGAAGTTACTGGCAAGGCAACTTATAGTTCATGGGTAGCAGCTGCCAAGCCTGAGTGGCCAATGTATGATGTACCGGCAGTTGAAGGCTATACTGCTAGTCAACAGAGTGTTGCCGCGGAAACAGTAACACCACAGACGGGTGATCAAACAATTACGATTTCATATAAAGAAAATAGTAAGCCAGATCAACCGGTAACGCCAGGTAAGCCTGCCCAACCAATAGTGCCAGATGAACCTACTCAGCCAAGTCAACCGCAACAACCAAATACGCCTATTCAACCAGCAACACCTGGACAGCCGACGAATCCAGGTCAACCTGTTCCATCCTCTCCAAGCCAAGGAGAAGGGACGAATAAGTCAGAAACAACGGTTAAAAGGGTTGCAAATGATCACTTTGTTTCTGCTCAATTAGCTAACCACGTAGGGCAGAAGAAACAGACTCTTCCACAGACTGGTAATACTAATGAGCATAAGTCAACTATTATTGGCTTTGCGATCGCTAGTCTAGCTGGCATCTTTGGCCTAACAGGAGCAAAGAAAAAACGTGATCAAAAATAATAAGCGATAAATAAAAGTCAGATAATGAACGTTTTTGGTTCGTTACCTGGCTTTTTATTTTGGATTAGTACATGTTTAATGAATAAAAGAATTGTAAAGTAAATTTGCTGGGGATGATATCACAAAATATTATAATATTAGTTTTATGTAATTATCTCCTGATAGGGAAAATAGTGTAGAGACATATAGTGAATGAATGATGAATTTATCATTTGTTGAAAAAAGATAATAAAAAATTAAATAAATTTTATAAAGTGATAAACCCTTGTCAGGTATAGATTGTTTAATGCTTTAATTAAATTAAGTGAGTAGGCAGCTTAAATCAAACAATACTTTGAGCTGTGTTTTAAAACAAAACAAGTATCATGGATTTATATGAGTTATGCGAGCTATTTATTATAGTGTGATGCGACAAATATAAAACGAGGGGGAAGCCAAAATGTTATCGCATAATAACCGAGAAGAACAATTTAAGAAATATGAACCGAAAAAGCAACGGTACACCATTAAGAAATTATCTGTTGGTGTAGCGTCTGTATTGTTAGGGATTACTTTTGCTAATGGAGTTTCAGCTGATACTACTGATGCAAATGCTAATGCTGACTCAGCAGGAAGCGACTCAGCAGAACAAACTGATCATAATTTAGTGTTAAATTCTGCTAGTGCATCAACCTTAAAAGAGGCGACTGCTGCTAACCAAGCTAATAGTGCATCAGCTGCTGTCCAAAACCCAGCAGGTGATATCAAGACGCCACAAGCTAACACTTATGAAGCTACTGTTAGCGCTGCTGTTGCTAATGAATTACAGGAAAATTCCAGTGCGACTAGCCAAAGTACCAGTGCAGACCAACCAACAAGCAATGCACAATCTACTAGCACTGTAGCTGACCAAAGTGCTGTTAACTCCACAGCATCTCAATCAGTGCAGACACAAAGCTTTGATGTTGCTCAAGCTAGTGCGAATGCAGCTAATATTGACTATGCTAATGTCTTTACGAGTTTATTGGCATCTACGTCAAATACTAGCGATGCTGCGGTTAATATTTCCACTTATCAGCCAAACTTTAATATTCAAAATCAAAGTAATTACTCTAGTGACTATAGCTTCTTACCATCAACTCAACGAGGTTACCAGCAATGGAGAGATGGTAGTACTATTTTAACTTTTGCCACCGATGCAAATGATCCTGGTCAAAATATTTACTTCTATGTTAATGGAAGACTAAAAGCAACTTCTGTGGCTGGTGCGTCAACTGGTGGTTGGAGCGGCTCTGTAAATATTAGTAGGACTAATGGTGATAACAATATTGCAGGGAGATATAATGCTTCTCAGCAGGTTATTACTATTGGAAAGTATAAATATACGAGAGTTACGTTAACTTCCGCTGATGGCAAGAAAGTTGTTAATATTCCAACAACTGGTGCCTTTACAACAGGTGGTCAAAATCTAGTTCCACTTCACGTTGGTGATTCTCCAATGGCACAACAACATTGGAACAGTGGTGGTGGTATCACTCCAGGTAAGGCCCAACAAACTATTTGGTACGTCGATGCTAATACTGGTGAAGTGATGGCCCATAAGTCATCAGGTCAAGTCTTTGCTGGTCAGAGTTATGACGTAAGTAATGATGGTCCAGATAAGATTACTTATGATGGCAAAAGTTATGAAAAAGTTGATAAGAGTAAGGCTACTAATGCCGCTCTTAATGCCGTTTTGACGACTAATAATGGTATTGATATTAAGGTTAAAGATGTTATTGATACTCCCCTTACTGGTACACTTGGTAGCTACCGGATGGGTGACATTAGTGTGGGTAATACTGACTACGGTCCTTCCCGTGTTTACATTGCTCAACAGATTGATAATGACGGTACAATTTCATTAAACACTTATGATACTCAGCCAAGTGATTTAGGAGGTATGGATTATAAGTTTGTAGCTGGCATTTCACCACAAAGCTTGGCTTCAGGTGAAACGGCTCAAGGTGCAAGTTCTGCCTACTACAACGCTCATACTCCTGGTAATCGGGATATTGTCTTCTTATATGCTGAAAAGCAAAACGCAACTATTTCATTTATTGATGATGACACTGGCAAATCATTGTCACCAACACAAAATGCTTCTGGAAATGCAGGTTCACAAATTAGCTTTACTGGAGCCGCTAATACTGTCTCAGGTATTTTACAAGACGGCTACACTTATGTACAAACAAGTGGTAATGGTGTAATCGGTGGTAATACTGGTAGTTATAATAGTGTTAACTTCCCAGTGTACGACAATGACAATAACACTACGCAATCATTTGTTGTTCATTTTAAGAAGGCGTCAACACCTACTACTAATACCTACAAGCAAGGCAATACAGAAACTAAGACCATTTACCGGACAATTAACTACTACGACAAGTTAACTGGTCAAAAGATTCCTAGTGATTTGATTACAACTAATCCGGTAAAGGATGAAGTTACATTTACTCGTACCAAAGTATTGGATCAAAACGGTAAGGTAGTTGGATATGGTACTGTTTCTAATGATGGTAAGAGCTTTAAATCTCAGGATTGGCACACTGAGTATGGTGAACCTTCAACACAGTTTGACGCTAAGAGATCTCAAGACTTATCAGCATACAACTATACTGCACCGGAGTTTAATGATGGTACTTCAGCTAATATTGTTGATGCTCATGAAGTAACTCCAGAGACTGGTGACTTGGTTTACAACGTTTACTACGGTCACAAGACTGAACCAGTTAAGACTACTGAAAATGTAATTCGTCATTTCCACTACATTTTTACTGATGGCACTACACCAAGTTCGCACTTAACTCCACAAACGGACCAAACAGTAACCTTTAACGGTACTGCAACGAAGGACTTAGTAACTGGTCAAACAGGTCCAACGACTTGGAACCCATCAACTGGTACTTTAGCTTATGTTGCTGGTCAACAAGTTCCTGGCTACACGCTTGTAGGCTACGTAAATGCTAATGCAGATGGTAGTGCTAGTGCAGTACCTGTAGACCCAACTTCATCAGATATTGATGTAACCCTTGTTTACACACCAAATGCCAAGCCGGTTGAAACTAAGCAACAAGCTAAGGTAGTTATTTACGATAAGACTGATAACAACAAGGAATTAACTCACTTTAACAATGATAGTGGTAAAGCTGGGGATGCAATTAGCTTTGACGGTGAACCTGAAACGCTCCAAGGCTTCTTGAATGCCGGTTACAAGTTTGATAGTGCAGTTAATGATAATGGTAATACGATTGCTTCTAACGCAAATAATATCAACTTCGGTAACTTCGACAATGTTGACGGTAATGTTCAAGGCTTCAAGATTTACCTTGTTCACGGCACTAAGGACACTACTGAAAAGGCAACTACTAATGCCCACGTTCATTATGTAATTGCAGGTAACGATGCTAACAAGCCAGCTGCTCCAGCCGATAGCCCATTACAAACAATTAATTGGACTCGGACAAACACTACTGACCTGGTAAACGGTAACGTGACTGAAGGTAACTGGACACCTGACAAGGGTAGTTTCACTAGTGTAACTTCACCAACTGTTGAAAACTACACTCCAGACCAACAAGTTGCTAACTTTACAACGCCGCAACCAAACCGTGACCAATTAGTAACGGTTGTTTACAGTAAGAACCCAGAAACTACGCAAAAGGCTGACTTAATTGTTTACGACAAGACCGATAACAATAAGCAATTAAACAACTTCGATAACAGCGGTAAGACTGGTACTCAAATTTCATTCAGTGGTGCTGCAAATTACGTTGCGGACTTAATTTCTAAGGGTTACAAGATCGATAGTTTTGTCAATGATCACAACCAAACTGCATACCCAACTTCATATGGCGAGATTATTTACGACAACTTCGATAACAACGCTGCTAGTGATCAACACTTCAAGTTGTACTTAGTTCACGATACTGAAAATACAACTGAAAACAAGAACACTACTTCAACTGTTCACTATGTTGTATCTGATGGTCAGGCAACTCCACCAGCAGACCACGTTGAAACGATCAGTTGGACTCGGCCGGTAACTAAGGATAAGGTAACCGGTACAACTACATCAACTGGTAACTGGACAACTCCAGGTCACTACAACAATGTGCCAACTCCAAACTTGGAAGGCTACACACCAGACCGAAATAATGTTCCAGCACCAACACCAAATCCAAATGAGAATCCACGGACTGTTGTTACTTACAATCCTAAGACTCCAGAAGCACCAACTTACACCGGTACGACTGAGACTAAGCAAGTAACCCGGACTATTAACTACTATGACCGGGTTACTGGCGAACGGATTCCAGCAAGTTTGGCTAATACCAACGTTCAAACTGTAACCTTAAGTCGGACTCATGTTGTATCATCAACTGGTCAGGACATGGGTTACGGTACTGTCAGTGCAGATGGTAAGACCTTTACTAAAGCAACTACTACTGATGGCTGGAACACTGGTAACTGGACGAACGTTGTTTCACCAGACCTGACTAACGCTGGTTATACTGCTCCAGATAAGAGTGCAGTTGCAGATCAAACAGTTGACTCAACCACTAATGATCAAAACGTAAATGTATACTATGGTCACCAAACCGTTGTGGTTACGCCAAATGACCCGCACAACCCAGGTGGCAACATTAATCCAAATGACCCCCGGAATAACCCATCAACTTATCCAGATGGTTTAACTCGTAATGACCTTCAACAACAAGTAACGCGGACTGTTCACTATGTTGGGGTAAATGAAGATGGCTCAACTACACCGGTAAATGGTGCGCCAGATGGTAATAACACTTACAAGCAAAAGGTAAACTTTGAACGTCATGCAGTTGTTGATAGGGTAACTGGTAATATCCTTGGTTACACCACTGATAACACTGCCAACATTGCAACAACTGATGCTTCACGGGCATGGTTACCAGCTACGCAAACGATGGGTTCAGTTGATTCAAAGGCTCCGAGTGAAGTAGGCTTTGATAATGTTGATGTTAAGACTGTAGGTAGCATGACTGTCTACCCTGGTCAACAGATTGCTGACGTAACTGTAACTTACACCAAGAATAAGACACCAGAAGTAAACCAAAATGCTGACTTGAAGATCATTGACCGTAACGATCCACAAAACCAAGTTGTTTTGGCTGGCTACAGCATTAATGACAAGCCTGGTACGCAAATTACCTTTAGTGGTTCACAGTCTGCTCTTGATAACTACCTCAAGCAGGGTTACACCTTTGACGGTACTTCCGGCAATATGACTGGTAATGAAACTCAAGGCTTTGTTTACCCAACTCTTGATAACGATGCTTCAAGTGACCAACACTTTGTTATCTACTTGAATCATGGAACTGAAAACAAGATCGAAACGGCTACTGCTAATGCGCATGTTCACTACATTGTTGCTGATGGTGGTGTTCAAGCTCCTGCTGACAGTACGACCCAAACAATTAACTGGAGTCGGACAAACACGGTCGACAAGGTTAATGGCAAGACGGTCGCTGAAGGTCAATGGACTCAAACTAAACCAAGTTTTGATGACGTTAAATCACCAGAACTTAAGGGTTACACCCCAAGTCAAGCTAACGTTCAATTTGCTACACCAGTAAGGAACCAAAACCAAATCGTTAATGTTGTCTACAATAAGAACCAAGCTGAAAAGGCTAACCTTCATATTATTGATATCTCTGATGGTAACAAAGAAATTAACCAATTCCATGCTTCCGGTGACGATAACACTGCTGTGACATTTAATGGAGCCCAACCAACTGTTGATGCATTAGTTAAGGCTGGTTATAAGGTTACTGAAATTGCTCAAGCAACTAGTGATCCTAAAAACCCAACTAAGTACAGTACTGATTATGCAACTGCTTCAAGTCAATGGACATTTGACGATAAGCCAGGCGTAGATCAAGAGTTCTATGTCTTCTTACAGCATGACTATACGCCAATCAATCCAACTAACGCATTTGGTCGTAATGATTTGACCCGTGAAGTGACTGAAACTGTTCACTATGTCAATGAAGAAACTGGTCAACCAGTTGCCACTGACTACACCAACAAGGCAACCTTTACTGGCCAAGGCATGGTCGATAAGGTAACTGGCAAGATGGTGGCAATTAAGAGTGTTGAAAATGGTCAAATTACCTATGACTATGATGTTGCTAAGGAAATTAATATTGCGGACGCCAAGGAAAGCGACTTTGCATGGAGTGAACCAACAACCTTTAATAAGGTAACTTCTCCAATTATCAACGGCTACACAATTGATGCAGCTAAGACTACGCCAAGTGACTTAGCTGATGGTAATGACATCAAGGAAATTACTAATGTTACCTACAACCATGGCAATGTCGAAGCGACTGTCTACTACAAGGCAAACCCAGCTGAAATTCACAAGGCTGAATTAGTAATTTACGCTAATGGTAGCCAAGTAGGTTCAGCTAGTGCCACGGGTGCCAAAGATACAGCAATTAACTTTGGCAATGCTGATCAAATCGTTGATAGTTACATTAACAACGGCTGGACATTTGATCACGCCCAAGATGTAACCAATAATACTGAAATGAGTGGTAAGTCTTACGGTGAATTAAACTTCGGTAACTATGCAACGCAAAACAATAGTAACCAAAAGTTTGCTATTTACTTGACTAAGGCTGCTGAACCTACTCAACAAACTGCACAATTGATCATTAACGACGTAACGCCGGGTCAAGAAATGCAAATGGGTTCATACACGCAACCAGGTCGTGAAGGTAGTGCGATTAGCTTCGATGGTGCAAGCTCACAAGTAGCAGACTTGCTTAATAAGGGTTATGTCTGGGATAGTTCAACTTACAATGGCAATAACTTGGATGCTAAGAATTACTCTGATATCCAATTTGGTAATTACGACAACACTGACGATAAGTCAGGCATCAGTCAAAAGTGGGTAATTAACTTAGTTCACGGTTACAACCCTGTTGACCCAGATCACCCAGATGACAAAGATGGCTACACGAAGGAATACCTTGACCGGACGATTACTCGTGACGTAACTTACGTTGATGAACAGGGTCAGGAAATGCCAGGCCTTACGCCAGAACACCAAGAAACCAACTTCAAAGGTTCAGGCTACTTAGACAAAGTAACCAACCGTTGGGTAACTGTTAATAATGGTAAGATCACTGGTCTTGCAAATGGCTTAACGTGGACACCGGATAGTGATCAAACATTTGATGCTATCAATGCGAAGACTGCTGATGGTTACCATGTTGCATCAGTAAGTGGTAACGGCATTAACGGCTTTACTATTGCCCAAGATGGTGCGGTAAGTGCCCAAACCGTTAATAGAAATTCTGCTAACTCAACGATTAAGGTTGTTTATGCTCAAAACCCAGTAATTGAACAAGGTAACTTAGTTGTTACATTCCATGATGTAACTGACAATAAGGATCTTACTGGTGTCGGGATTATGACTGCCGACCAAAATGTTGGTACTGCTGTAACTTACTCACCAAGTGCTGACTTGACTAAGCTTGAAAATGAAGGTTATGTTTACGTATCTACTGAAGGTAACCTGCCAAGCTCAATCGTTAAGGGAACAAGCAAGGTAGTAATTAATGTTAAGCATGGTACTGTGCCAGTAAATCCTGATAATCCGGGCAACCCTGGCGATAAGATTAACCCTAATGATCCACGTCCAGATGGTCCAAAGTATCCAAATGGTACTGATAAGACTTCTATTGATAAGACGATTACTCGTACGATCCACTATGTTGGTGCAGACCAATACACGCCAGAAGATGTCCAACAACCAGTTAACTTCACTGCACACGGTGTCCTTGATAAGGTAACTGGCGAATGGGAAACACCATTGACGTGGTCAGCTAATCAAACATTTGGTGCTAAGAATACACCAAACATTCCAGGTTACCACGTGGTAAGTGTTGATAAGGATACGACTGATAACAAGAACGTTAACAGTGCATCAATTAGTCACACCGGTTCAGACTACACAGTAACGGTAACCTACGCTAAGGACCAAGCTCCAACACCAGATACTACTACTGGTCGTGTTGCTTACATCGATGACACCACTAAGACAACCCTTAAGAGTGACAACTTGAGTGGGGATGTTGGTACACAAATCAACTACACGACCCAAGATAAGATTAATACTTACTTGAATGAGGGTTACAAGCTCGTATCTAACAACTTTACTGACGGTACTGAGGTCTTCAACAAGGATGCTAATAAGAATATCTTTGAAGTTCACTTGGTACATGATACAGTTCCGGTAAACCCAGCTAATCCAGGTCAACCGGGCGACAAGATCAACCCTAATGATCCACGTCCAGATGGCCCAAAGTATCCAAATGGTACGACTGAGACTGACTTGACGAAGATGATTACACGGACGATCCAATACACTGGTGCCGGTGAATATACCCCAGAAGCTGTTCAGCAACCAGTTAACTTCACTGCTAAGGGTGTTCTTGATAAGGTAACTGGTGAATGGGTAACACCATTGACGTGGTCAGCAGATCAAAGCTTCGGTGCTAAGAAGACACCACTCATCCCAGGCTACCATGTTGTAAGTGTTGACAAGGATACTACTGATAATAAGAATGTTAACAGTGCGACTATTAGTCATACCGGTGCAGATTACACGGTAACTGTAACCTACGCTAAGGACGCTGCTCCTACTCCTGAAATGCAAAATGCGGTTGTTATTTACCAAGACGTAAATGACCCTGCAAACCCAGTAGAACTTTTACGGAGCAACAACTTAACTGGTGAAAATGGTGCCAAAATTAACTACAGCACTGCTGATGAGATTGCCAACCTTGAAAAGGAAGGTTATGTATTAATAAGCAATGGCTTTGACCCAGATGGTGTCGCACCAAGCTTTGACAACGATACAAGTACTAACCAAACCTTCTACGTAAAGCTTAAGCACTCAATCACTCCGGTAACGCCAGATACTCCAGGTAACCCAGGTGACAAGATCAACCCTAATGATCCACGTCCAGATGGTCCGAAGTATCCAGCAGGTACAGCTAAGACGGACCTTACTAAGACCGTTACACGGACTGTTACTTACGAAGGTGCTGGTAGTCAAACACCAAGTCCAGTAAGCGATACCCTTACGTTTAATGGTACAGGTTACTTAGATAAGGTAACTGGTAAGTGGACTGATGCAAATGGTCACGAATTAGCAAACCAAAACAACGGCATTACTTGGACAGTTGCTGACGGTACTAAGGATGAAGGTAGCTTCAGTCTTGTACCAACTAAGGCAATTAATGGTTACACTTCAACTGTGATGACAGTTGGGGCCGATGATGGTAACGGTAATGTTAAGAGCTATACTGGCATTAATCATGCAACACAAAACATTAATGTTGTTGTTCGTTACTCACCAGTTGTTGCAGAGCAAGGTAACGTAATTGTTAACTTCCATGACGATACCGACAATGTTAATATTCCAGGCGTTGGTATTGATACTGGTAACCAGGATGTTGGCACTACTGTAACCTACTCATCAAACAATGATTTAACTAAGCTTGAAAACCAAGGTTACGTTTATGTATCTACTGACGGCAATATTCCTGCTTCAATCGTGAAGGGCACGACAACTGTTACTATTCACGTCAAGCATGGTACTGTACCTGTAAATCCTGATAATCCAGGTCAACCGGGCGACAAGATCAACCCTAATGATCCACGTCCAGATGGTCCAAAGTATCCAAATGGTACTGATAAGGCTTCTATTGATAAGACAATTACCCGGACAATCCACTATGTCGGCGCAGACCAATACACGCCAAGCGATGTTCAACAACCAGTTAACTTCACTGCCAAGGGTGTCCTTGATAAAGTAACTGGTAAATGGGTAACACCATTGACGTGGTCAGCTGATCAAACATTTGGTGCTAAAAATACACCAAACATTCCGGGCTACCATGTGGTAAGTGTTGACCGCGATGCTAATGGTACTAATGTTGCTAATGCACCGATTAGTCATACTGGTGAAAATTACACCGTTACTGTAACCTACGCTAAGGACCAAGCACCTGTTTCTGAAAAGGCAACGCTTCATATCATTGATATTTCAGATAACAACAAGTCACTTGGTACTTACGAGGCAAGTGGTGACGATAATGCTGCAATTAACTTCAACGGGGCAGATGTATCGATTAGTTCATTACTTCGTGGCGGCTACAAGGTTAATAGCATTAAGCATACTGCTCAAAGTGGTGTGATCACTGATGGTGGTGCTGATGCTGATTACTCAAGCATTGCAAGTCAATGGAAGTTTGACGATCAACCAGGATTTGACCAAGACTTCTATGTTTACCTTGAACACGACACCACACCAATTAACCCAACCAATGCATATGGTCGCAATGACTTAACCCGTGAAGTGACTGAAACAGTTCACTATGTTGATTCAGCAACCAACAAGCCAGTTGCCACTGATTACACCAACAAGGCAACCTTTACTGCCCAGGGAATGGTCGATAAGGTTACTGGTAAGATGTTGGCAATTAAGAGCGTTGAAAATGGTCATGTAACTTATGATCCTGATGTTAATAAGCAAATTAATATCACTGATGCTAAGGACAGTGACTTTGTCTGGAGTTCACCAGCAACCTTTGCGAAGGTAACTTCACCAACAATCAATGGTTACACTATTGATGCTGCAAAGACCACGCCAAGTGACTTAGCTGATGGTAATGACATCAAGGCAATCAATGATGTTGCTTACAATCATGGCAATGTTGAGGCAACGGTTTACTACAAGGCCAACCCTGTAACACCAGTTACTCCAGTAGTTTACGGTAATGCAGACTTGAAGATTGTTGATCGCTACAACCCACAAGCAGAAGCAACATTAGCTAACTTCGAAATGAATAATGCCAAGACTGGTACTCAAATTCAATTTACTGATTCAAACTCTATTTTGAATAATTACCTCAACAATGGTTACAAGTTTGCTGGTACTTCTGGCAATATGACGGGTGATATTACAAGTGGCTTTACTTATCCTTCAATTACTAAGGATGCTCAACACTTTGTAATTTACTTGACTCATGACATTGCTGATCAAACTGAAACTAGAAGTGCAAATGCGCATGTTCACTACATTATTGCTGATGGTGCTGTTCAAGCTCCTGCTGATAGTGCAAACCAAACTATTACTTGGACTAGAACTAACAGTGTTGACAAGGCAACTGGTAAGATCGTTAATGAAGGTGCTTGGACACAATCTAAGCAAAACTTTGCTGATGTGAAGTCGCCAGAAGTGAAGGGCTACACTCCAGCGGTAGAAAATGTTCAGTTTGCTACACCGGTTCAAAACCAAAACCAAGTTGTCAATGTTGTCTACACCAAGACTCCTGAGGTTCCAGTAACGCCAGAAGTAGCAAATGGTTCAATCACATACATTGATGATACGACGGGGCAAACGCTTGAATCTGCAAGCTTCGGTGGTAATGTCGGTAGCAAGATTAACTACACTACTGCAGACCGGATTGCTAACTATGAAGGCAAGGGTTACGAACTTGTATCAAACAACTTCAAGGATGGTAATGAAACCTTTGTTAAGGGCGATAACAAGTTTGAAGTTCACTTGAAGCACGCTACTACGCCAGTAAATCCAGACCACCCAGGTGCAGGATATACTAAGACTGACCTTGATAAGACAATCACTCGGACGGTTAAATACCAATACAGTGATGGCAGTCAAGCTCATACACCAGTAGAACAGAGCGTTAACTTTATCGGTCACGGTATAGTTGACAAGGTAACTGGTCAATTAGTAACTGTTGATGATAATGGCAACATTACTGGTGCTGGTAAGATTACTTGGAATTACGATAGTCAAGACTTCGGTCAAGTTCCAGGTGTTGACACTACTGGTTACTACATCTCAGGTATTTCAAAGAACAATACTAATGCAAGTGTTGATGAAAAGACCGGGGTAGTATCAGGCAAAACAGTAACACCAAATAGTCAAAACAGTACGGTAGTTATTACCCTTACTAAGGAAAATACACCGGTAACGCCTGTAACGCCGGCAACAGTTCAAGGTCAAGTAACTTACATTGATGACACCACTGGCGCAACGCTTACTAATGATGGCTTTAGTGGCAAGGTTGGCGATCAAATCACCTACACGACTGCTGGTAAGATCAACAGCTATGTCAACCAAGGTTATGAATTGGTATCAAATAACTTCAAGGATGGCAACGAAACCTTTGCTCAAAGCGGCAATAACTTCGAAGTTCACTTGAAGCACACGACAACAACCGTAACTCCTGATAATCCTGATCCAAGTCATGGTTACACTAGGGATAGCTTGACTAAGACTGGTACACAGACAGTTGTTTACGTTGGTGCCGGTGACCATACTCCAGCTAATAATGTCACAACGGTTGAATTTGGTCACAGCCTTGTAATTGATAATGTTACTGGTAAGGTTGTTACTGATAATGGTTGGACACCAGCTAGTCAGACTTATACTAAGGTTGATACACCAAATGTTGATGGCTATACTCCTGATAAGACGACTGTTGGTGGTGAGACAGTTACTGTCGATCACCAAACTGGTAATGGCAATATTGATCGGACTTACGTGGTAACTTACACCAAGAATGAAACTCCTGTAACACCAGTAACTCCTGCTAAGGAAGATGGAAGCATCACCGTTACAGTTCATGACGTAACTACTAACCAAGACTTACCAGAATATGGTAAGACAAGTGGTACGCAAGAAGTTGGTACTAAGTTTAGCTACGATAAGACAACGACGATTACCGACTTGCAAAACAAGGGTTACAAGGTAATTAACCCAGAAGTTACTATTCCGGGTGAAGTTGCTAAGGGTAATCAAAACGTAACGATCTACGTTGAACACACTACTACCCCGGTAACACCAGATAACCCAGGTCGTCCGGGTCAGCCAATCAATCCTAATGATCCAAATGGTCCGAAGTTCCCAGAAGGTTCTGACCAAGTAACGAAGAGTGTTACCCGGACAATCACTTATGTTGATAACAATGGTAATAACCTTCGTGAACCAGTAAAACAAACTGCTAACTTCACTGGTACTGGTTTGATCGATAATGTTACTGGTAAATGGGTAACACCAATTACCTGGTCTGGTAACGGTGACTTGGCTGGTCAAACAACCCCAGTTATTGACGGCTACCACGTAACAAACGTTAGTCGTGATGGCGATGGCAATAATGTTGCTAAGGTTACAGTTAACCGTGGCGATAGTGATTACACAGTTGTTGTAACGTACACGCCAAATGGTAAGATTATGCCAGTTGATCCATCAGGAAACCCAATTCCAAATGTACCAACGCCACAATACCCAACTGATCCTGAAAACCCAGCGAAGGTAACCCCTAATGAACCGGTTCCAGATGTACCAGGCTTCGTTCCATCAGTACCATCTGTAACGCCTAGTGAACCAGGAACAGATACGCCGGTTGTATATAACCCAGTAACACCAGCAACGGTTCAAGGTCAGGTAACTTACATTGATGATACGACTGGTAAGACCATTACCACTGATAACTTCAGCGGGAAGGTCGGCGAAAAGATTAGCTACACGACTGCTGGTAAGATCGCTGAATTGACAAGCCAAGGATACGAATTAGTATCTAACAACTTCAGTGATGGTAATGAAACATTTACTGACGGCAACAATAGCTTTGAAGTTCATGTAAAGCATGCTGCGGGTACGGTAACTCCAACTAATCCACATGGGGATGAAGAGGAAACCAACACTAAGACTGAACATAAGGCCACAACCTTTACTGTTCATTATGTAGGTGCAGGTGAAAATAACCCAGCTGACCATGTCGAGACAATTCAATGGACTCGCCAGGTAACAACTAATGCTGATGGTAAGGTAGTAAGCACAACTCCATGGACGACTGCTGGCAATTACACTAGTGTAAATACACCGGTTGTTAATGGATACCATGCTGATAAGGCGGCAGTTGAGGCACCACAAGCTGATCCTGATAGGGATAGTGAAGCAACGGTTACCTACGCACCAAATGGTCATATCATTCCAGTTGATCGGACAAATACACCAATTCCAGGTGCAGATCATCCACAATACCCAACTGATCCTAGTGATCCAACGAAGGTCGTACCGAATGAACCGGTACCAACGATTCCAGGCTATGTTCCTGAACAAGAAACAGTAACGCCAGTTGATCCGGGAAGTGATACCCCTGTCGTATATGACCACGGGACAACGCCTGTAGCTCCTGAAACACCGGTAACGCCAGAGCCTACTCCTGAAGAGCCGGCAACACCAGCTACTCCAGAAACTCCAGCAGCCAATGATGGACAACAGGACGAAAAAGTAACACCAAGCAGTTCAACTACTCCAACTGAAACTGTTAAGGTAACTTCAACTACTGAAGAACATGTTGCACAACCAGCTGTTAAGAAGGCTACACCAGAGCAAGCTAAAGTTAAGACGTTACCACAAACTGGTAATGAAGCAGAAAACAGTGCTGAAATTCTTGGCCTTGCTGCACTTGGTTTAACTGGCTTACTAGCAGCAGGTAAGAAGCGTCGTAAAGAAGATTAACAAATAGTGTTCGGACAATATATAAAGTGATTAGCGAATAAAAGGCTAATTATTGATGCAAAAAAGTACTCCATGGAGAGATCCGTGGGGTACTTTTTTTGCATATTGGCTTCTTGTTATCGGTAGTTAAATGAAGAAATGAGCTGCGGAGGTATTAAGCAGGAAAAGGGTGCATCATTCATAATCCCTTTGAAATGCCTATTCTCGCCTTATGACAGATTAGTCTCTTCGTTATAAGTAATAATTATATTTCACTAATATTATTAAAAAACACGAAAGAATATAATGGATATTTTTATTATACATTAGTCTAGTTATCACTTATTATAGAAATAAATTTATATTTAAAATAACAAGCAAATAAATGAAAAAAGTGTCATATGTATAAAGAATTTTATTTAAAAATTAAAATAATTTATTAACTCTGAACAGTTGACTTATCGATATTTAACGCTAATATAGTTATCTGCTGATAATCTAAATTAGCTAAAATGAGTTGTTTTAAAAAATAAAAGTTGTATATTAATTACTGAAAATAAGTTACGGGAGCTCTTGATTAAACACAAAAGTTTGCCTATCTACTGATTAAGGGGATAAAAAATATGCTTTCTCATAAAAATTTACAAGAACAAATTAAGAAGAGTGAGCCGAATAAGCAACGGTTTGCAATTAAGAAGCTGACTGTCGGCGTGGCTTCTGTTTTATTGGGTGTTACTTTTGCTGGAACTGCATCTGCTGATACGACTAATGCTAATTCAGCATCAGGGAGTGCAAGTGATGGTGCGGAACAAACTGACCATAATTTAGTTTTGAATTCAGCAAGTACTACAACGATGAAGCAAGCAACTGCTGCCGCTGATGTCCATCAAGCTGCTGCAGCTACCAATCCGGCTGGCAATATTAAAACTCCTGTTGCTAATGGGTATGAAGCAGTCGTTAATGCCGCTGTTTCTGCTGCGATGAAGAATACTGATTCAGCAAGTACTGAACCAGTTAGTGCCAGTGCGGCAGTACAACAACCAGCAACGGCAGCTAGTGAAACATCATTATCCCAAAATAATAATGAAACGCAATCGTCAAAAACTGAGACATTCCTGCCAACGACAACACCATCTTCTGAATATACATTTAGTACGCAAAGCTTAGCAGAAGAAAAGGTTCCAGCTGCATCTTTAGCTACAAAGGAAAATGTAAATCAAGTATATAAGATTACGATTAAAACACTCAACGTTGCAACCGGTCAACCATTAAATTCATCGAATGCAGCTTTTCAATATAATTTTAAAAATGGTGTTTTAACTAAAGAGGGGAAAACCGGTGACTACCTTTATTCTCTAGGGGTTGCGCCAACTGGTTATAAGCTCTTGAATCCAGAAATCTTAGCAGATAACTTCACGATGAATGGGAACATGGCGAATATCAAGAACAAGGATGTTGATATTACATTAAAATATGCACCAATTTCACCAATTTTAGTTCGTTATATTGATGAAGATACTGGAGAGGTGTTATCAACTTCGTCAGTTGGCGCTAATACTTCATCAACTGCCAGTTATGCTTATCTTAATGGTGATGAAAAGCAGATTGGTCCTTCTAAATTCCTTCTTCATGCGATTGAAATTCCTGGATATACCTTAGATGACCAGGCAACGTTCATTGATACTTATAACAATGTTCAATCGAAAGGTAATTTAAACTATCAAGTTCATACGTTTAAATATAAAAAAATAATGAATAATCCGAACCCTAAAGAAAGCCAAAAGGGATCGGGAGCAACGTATGGCGAATACTTTGGTCCGGAATGGGATACGATTGATCCAGCAGATATTTTTACAGTCAGCGGAGTATACGGTCAGAACTACGAAAAAGATAATGGTGACATGGAAGCTAAAATGAACCATGTGATTAGTAAGTACGAGAATCAAGGGTACACTTACATGGGTACTTTTAATTATCACCGTAATGCTGACTGGTATAACTGGAATGAAGGAGGTACATCAATCAACTTGATCCCTAACAAAGCTGTTACGGTAAAGTTTGTTGATGAACAAGGAAATAAGTTAGCCGATGACCAGACGATTGCGTTTAATAATGACAACCCTGATCAAACCAATAATGGTATTAACCCAGCAAGTCACTGGTTTGCAAAGGGTGAATGGCACTCAACGCCTAAGAGCTTTGATGGGTATGTCTTGCGAACAACTTATGGTGCGGATCATGGACAATTTACGCCTTATCAATATGTTGTTACCTATGAGTACGCTAAGAAGGCTGAAGCCGAGGTTAAGTACATTGATGATACTGATAATAAGCAATTGTCAGCTGATGAATTAAATGGTTTTGTCGGGGATCCAATCGACTACTCAACCAAAGCGTCAATTGCTAATTATGAAAAGCAAGGGTATGTACTAGTAAATGATGGTTTTGTTGCTGGAAGCAAGTATGCTGACGGTAATAATGTTTTTGAAGTCCATTTTAAGCACGGTATTAAAGATGGTACACCAGCGACAGCAACGGTAACGCGGACGATAGAATACCAGTACGCCGATGGTAAGAAGGCAGCGGACACGAAGGTTCAAAAGGCTGAATTCAATTCAAACGTTAAAGTTGATGCAGTAACAGGGGCTTTAGTTAGTGAGGAATGGTCGGCTCCGCAAGAATTAACAGCGGTAACTTCACCTGAAATTAAGGGTTACACGCCAGATCAACGGGTTGTTTCGCAGGTAACTGTTGATCATAGTGCAAAGAATATTAAAGTTACTGTTACCTACCGGGCAGATGAAGCAAATGCCGATGTAACCTACATTGATAAGACAACTGGTAAAACGCTTGAAACAAAGGTGCTTAATGGTAAGGTAGATGATCATTCTGATTACACAACTACCGCTACGATTAAGAAGTATGAAGATAAGGGTTATCAATTAGTAGCAGACAACTACCCGCAAAATGGGATAACCTTTACCCCTGAGACACAACATTATACTGTTTATTTTGAACATACTTATGGACCTGTAAATCCAGAAAATCCAAATAAAAATATTGATCCGGTTGAATACAGTAAGGATGTTAAATCAACGGTTCACTACGTTGGTGCTGGGGACAAGAATCCCGCTGATAATGTGCAAACCTCTAAGTGGGCACGGACATTAACGATTGATAAGGTGACTAACCAATTAGTTGCTGGTGGACAGTATGATACTAATTGGGCAATTGTACCTGGTGAAAAAACTGAATATGATCAAGTAAACACGCCGGTTATCGATGGTTTCCATGCTGATAAAGCCAATGTCCCGTCAGCTAAGGTTACTCAAGAAAATCTTGAAACAACCGTAACCTACGCACCAAACGGTAAGATTATTCCAGTTGATCCAAGTGGTAAGCCAATTCCAAATGCGCCAACCCCACAATATCCAACGAACCCAACTGATCCAACCGGTGTAACGCCAAATGAACCAGTACCAAGTGTTCCAGGATTTGTTCCCGAAGTGCCAACAGTAACGCCAACTGATCCTGGTAAGGACACTCCGGTTGTTTACAACCAAATCCAAAAGGCGGACTTGACGATTGTTGATCAAGATAACGGCAACAAGCAAATTATTGTTCCTGATGTAACTACTAAGTTCAATGCTGATGGTATTGCCAATGATAAGATTGGTTTTAATGGTTATGGCGATTCAATAACAGCATTAGAGAATATGGGCTATGAATATGTTAGCTCCGATTATAGTGTTAATGAGAATTTTGATGATGATGCTAATGCTGACCAACACTTCATTATTACAATGAAGCACGGTATTCAACCAGTTAATCCAACCAACCCTGGTAAGCCGGGTCAACCAATTAATCCAAATGATCCAGACGGTCCTAAGTACCCACAAGGATCAGACCAAGTAACCAAGAACGTTACGCGGACGATTCAATACGTTGACGAAAATGGTAATAAAATCAGTGATCCCGTTGAACAAACTGTTAACTTCACTGCTGAAGGTGTTCTTGATAAGGTAACTGGTCAATGGAAGACGCCATTGACTTGGAGTGATCCACAGAAGGTAGCAGAAGTTGTATCACCAACGATTGATGGAATGCACGTGGTATCTGTCAGTCAAGATAGTGATGGTAACGATGTTAAGGCAGTTGAACTCAACCACAATTCCTCAAGCTACATGGTTGTTGTTAAGTACGCGAAAAATAGTCTTGTGGAAAAGGATGCGCTAACGATTCCAGCATCACAAACGATTAAGTTCGTTGATGAAAGTGGCAACACGCTCCGTGAAAACAATGTTCAAACGAGTGAATTTACCCGGACACCAGATGTTGTTGATACCGTAACTGGTAAGACGATTACGGAAGGCTCATGGAATGAAACTAGCCACAAGTTTGGCACGATCAACGTTCCAGTAATTGATGGCTACGTTGCAACTGTCAAGACTGCCGGTGGATTAACAGCAACTACTGAGAATCCAAATGTTGTAACTGAAGTTGTCTACAAGAAGGTTGGTAAGATCATCCCGGTTGATCCATCAGGAAAGCCAATTCCAAATGTACCAACCCCAAGTTACCCGAACGATCCAACTGATCCAACGACGGTAACACCGGATGAACCAGTACCAAGT
>NZ_JACIVB010000055.1 GCF_014145455.1 Limosilactobacillus rudii
AAGCTAAGAAGGCCTATGACAAGGCTGTCAGTGATGGTCAAAAGGTCTTGGATGACAATAATGCCAGTCAAGCAGATGTCGACAAGGCAGCGAAGGCCATCGAAGATGCCAAGGGCAATCTTAACGGCATCGCCAACCTTCACCACGGCCAAGCCGTAGCTAAATCCAACCTCAACGACGACGCCGAAAAGGCAAAGCAAACTATCGACGCCCAACCTGACCTAACTCCTGAACAAAAACAGGCCGCCAAGGATGATGTAGATAAGGCTGCTAAGACGGCTAATGATGCAATTGATAAGGCAACTACTACTGATGATGTAGATAAGGCAACTAATGATGGCCTTACCAACATTGATAAAGCTGCTGCTAAGGCTGCTGTTCAAAATGCATTGAACGCTAAGACTGCGGAAATCAAGGATGCTTCTTCATTAACTAATGATGAACGGACTAACCTCGAACAAAAGGCACAGAAGTTTGCGGATGATGCCTTTGCTGCAATCGATGCTGCCAAGGATGTTCCAACTGTTGACGCTAGTCGTGACGAAGGTATTGCCAACATCAATGGTGTCGAAGTTCCAACTGCTTCTCCAGCTAAGAACGCTGCCAACCATGCGATTGATGATGCTTTGAAGGCGAAGATTGACGAAATCAATAAGGCTGATAACCTTACTGAACCGGAAAAGGATGCCTTGAAGAAGGAAGCCAATGACCGGGCAGATAAGGCTAAGGATAATATCGCTAAGGCAACAACTGATGCGGATGTTACAAAGGCTACTACTGATGGTGTTAACGATATCGCTGATGTAAAGGTACCTAGCCTTGAAGATGCTAAGAAGAACGCAATTGATATCATCAATGACACCTTGAAGCAAAAGAATGTTGAAATTGACGGTGCTACTAACTTGACTGATCCTGAAAAGGACGCCTTGAAGAAGGAAGCCAAGGACGCTGCCGATGATGCTATTAGCAAGATCAATGATGCTAAGACCAACGATGCAGTTAAGGAAGAACGTGACACTGGTGTGCAAAACATTGAAAACGTCACTATTCCAAGCCTTGACGATGCTAAGAGCGATGCTGCTAAGGTAATCGACCAAGTACTTGCTGAAAAGACGGTTGAAATTAACAAGGCCGACCACTTATCCGATGGTGAAAAGAATGCTTTGATTAAGAAAGCTACTGACTTTGCTAATGATGCCAAGGACAAGATCAATAAGGCTACGACTAACGATGCGGTTAAGAATGCCGAAACAAAGGGTGTTCAAGATATCCTCGGTGTGAAAGTTCCAGGTCTTAATGACCACAAGAAGAACGCAATCGATGCTCTTGACGCTGCTAAGAAGGACAAGAACACTGAAATCGATAACGCTAGTCACTTGAATGCTGCTGAGAAGGATGCTCTTAAGAAGCAGGTTGAGGATGAATACACCAAGGCCGTTGCTAATGTTAACAACGCTAAGACGGATGATGCGGTTGATGCTGCCCGTGACACCGGTGTTCAAGCAATCCTTGGTATTAAGATTCCTGGCCTCAAGGATGCACAGCAAAATGCTACTGATGCTGTCAACCAAGTTCGCAACGTTAAGAAGGAAGCTATCGACAACGCTAAGAACTTAACTGACAGTCAAAAGGATACCCTGAAGAAGCAAGTTGATGATATTGCCGATGACGCAATCAACAATATTAACAATGCGAAGACTGATGATGAAGCTAAGGACGCTGAAACTACTGGCATTGATAATATTCTTAACCTAGTAATTCCAAGCTTAGATGATGCCAAGAGTGATGCTAAGCAAGCAGTTACTGATGCCTTGAATGCTAAGACTGCGGAAATCAATGGTGCTACTTACCTTACTAACGATAAGAAGCAAGCACTATTAGATGAAGCAAACAAGGATGCCGAGACTGCATACAAGAACATTGATGCAGCAACGACTAATCATGCTGCTGATGATGCTGCCAAGGATGGTGTTCAAACGATTCTTAACATCAAGGTGCCAAGTCTTGCTAGTGTTCAACAAGATGCCATCGATGCAATTAATGAAGAGTTAGCTAATAAGAAGGCACAAATTAATGCTGCTAACATTAGTGATACTACTAAGGACGCCTTAATTAAGGAAGCTACTGATGCTGCTAATAAGGCAATCGCGGCGGTAAAGACTGCAGCAACTGCTAGTGAAATTAGTAGTTTAGCTGATGATGGTATTACCACCATCAAGAACATTAACCCAGCTCTTCAAACCGCTAAGGACAACGCAATTAAGGCCATTGACGATGCCCTTAACGCTAAGAAAGCCGAGATTGATGCCGCTAACCTTACCTCAGCAGAAGAAAATGAATTAACGAACCAGGCTCAGACTGCTGCCGATACTGCTAAGGAAGAAATCAACGCTGCTAATACTGAAGAAGCAGTTGCTGATGCTCAAAGTCGCGGTGTTGCTGCAATCGAAGCCATCGAAGTTCCTACTGCTAGTCAAGACCAAACTGATGACAACACGTCTGCAACTGACACTACTGAAAATAACAGTAGTGAAGGTAAGCAAGAAGTAAGTCAAAACAGTAATACTCAAGGCAACCATCAAAAGGTAACGAAGAGTGTTGCTAATACCCACAATGGTCAAAAGACGACGAATGCTAATAAGCAAGCAACCTTACCACAGACTGGTAATGAAGCTAACCGGGGTATGAGCCTTGCCGGATTAGCAGTTGCTGGACTTGTTGGTCTAGTCGGACTTGCTGCCAAGTTTGGTAAGAAGAACTTCTAATGTCGGTTTATTTGAGGGCGGTAAATACCGCTAGATAGTAAAATACCTCAGAGTGAAAAAACTAATCACTCTGGGGTATTTTATTTAAATAATTTTATAAAAATATTTATGCTTTTTGTTTGATTTAGTAATAAAATATCTGTTACGATTACCGTGATGATTAATATCTGAGAAGATGAGCTCATATAAGGAACAGCTATTAAATTCATCGGTTTTATAAAAAAAGAGATGTGAGGTTAACGTATTTTGTTTTCTAGTGGGTAATAGACCCCTGAACTGAAAAAGAGGTTTTTCCAATGCAAAAATTAGAGCAATTAATAGACAAGAACTTTGTTGAAACTACTCGTGGGAAAGTAGCAAACTATATCCCGGCATTGGCAGTTGTTGATCCACAGCAGTTGGGAATAACTGTTTATGATACAGAAGAAGATCAAATCGGAACTGCTGGAATGGCTGGAACACGTTTTGCAATTGAAAGTATCGCCAAAGTGGTTACGTTAATTCTGGCGATTAAACGTTTAGGGCGACAGAATGTTCTTGCAAAGTTAGATGATGGATCAGTAAATTTTAGTTTGAGTTCAGCACTATTGAATAGCCAATTAAATGTCCACGGACAAGTTAATTACCTTAATAATTCTTCTGCTTTAATAACGACGGCGATGATTGACCAGTTAATGGGACAAAACAGTTTTAATGCCCTATTAGGCTTTTGTCGTGAAATCTGTAATGATCCTTGTATTAGTTTAAATGAGCGCCTATTTCGATCAGCAATTATGAATGATAAAGATATCCATTCTTTGGCTTATTATCTAAGGGACAAGGGCATTTTACAGACGGTCGATCAAACATTGATTACTTATTTTATGCAGAGTTCGATAATGGTGACAACACAAAGTTTGGCTAATTTAGGAGCGGTTCTGGCAAATGATGGAATTAAGCCTTGGGATAATATCCGGCTTATTAGTCATGAAGATAATGAACTGGTGAAGACTTTGATGACGACTGTTGGCTCATTTGAAGAGTCAAAAGAATACACAATTAAAATTGGACTACCGATAAAAAGTGGAACTGGCGGTGGCTTATTGGCTTGTGCCCCGCATAAATGTGGAATTGGCGTCTTCAGTCCAGCTTTAGATCAGCATGGTAACAGCATTGCTGGAATGAGCTTATTAAATGATGTTGTAAGCCAATTAAACTTAGTAGTCTCATAATTATACATTGGTTAACTAATACTTCTATGAGTAAATAGGAAGAGGCCCACGGGAAAATCATGTTTTTCTCGTGAGCCTCATTCTTTTAGTGAAGTTGTTGTTTAAATTTTTGTAAGTTGTCAGTCGTTGGGTTTAGGTTGGCCCATTCTGGTGACAAGAACTTACGATTAATTTGGTAATGCGGTTGCGGTTGTTTTGTTGAAATAAAGTCATTAGCGGCTTTATCGACTTTAACCCAGCCGGCCCAACCGATATGAATAGTATCTTCCATAAAGCCAGGCTTATTACCATCGTGAGATAGATCCAGGACATGGTTAAATCCTTGCTGCCGTAGTTGGAATTTAATCTTCTCAACTGAACGATAGTACATATCCATATCCATGCCGGTATAGGCTTCCCACTTAGCGTTAACTGGCGGGATAATAAAGAGAACATTGGAATTAGTGTTCTTAAATTGATTAAGAACCACCTCTAAGTCGCCATATTCAGGTGACCTAGTATAATCAAAGTTTCTTTGTGATCCCTTAGTTTTTGCTAAATTATGCTTAACACGCTTGGTGTAAAAGTTGTTTTGAATTCCAAAACGGTTATTATCAGTTTGGCGTGCTGCTTCACTCATTGCATCATCATATAAACGGTTATAGTTATAATGCTTGGGTAATTTTGCCACGTTCGGAAGAATATGCTTGCCATAATTATTATTTAATTGGAAGCCAGAAAAGATTACATCTTCGTGAACGAGCAGGTTTAGCCGAAAGCGGATAATTCCCATATCAAAACTGCTTAGTGCTTTACCTGCAGCAATTTTTTTCGCGTATGATGATACTGTACCATCATTACCAAGCATGGTAACTAACCGTTTTGCCACATAGCGGTCATAAGGGGAATGCGGATTAGCTGTTTTAAGCCAATTAAGGTTTGCAAGTTCACCATTATAATATTTAAAAGCAGGTGGCTGAACACCTTGCTTGGTAAACCACTGTGGAGAAATGATGTAGACGGCCTTGTTATTGGTCATCTGAGTTTCCATTGAGTTGATATTAAAGAACTGTGGAAGAGATTGTGTCCCCCGTGAACCAAAGAGGAACGGGGTGTAATTATGGTAACGGGCAGCCATTACAGATGGATGAAAACGGTCCATCCGACGCAACTCACTAGATCCAAAAAAGGGAACGTAGTGGGTATGCTTATCGCTAAGTGCTTGTTGTTTAATTGATTGGTTTTTGAAAACAACAGGACTTAATGATACTGCAGCTTTATGTTCAATCGCCGCTGAGTGCTTTTTACTAATCGGCAGTGAAAACAAAAGAACTACTAATAGACAAGCGACAATCAGCGGGCCAAAGATTGACCACAGCTTTTTGCCATTATGCATTTTGGAGCTCCTTTACGCGTTCTTCTATTTTTTCGATAGTATCCCATTGACTGCGGTCAAATTCTGAAACTGGTACTTGAACGTCAAAGGCATCTTGGAGGCCAAGTAAGAGACTAACAGTAGCCATTGAGTCTAATAAACCACTTTCGAAAAGGTTTTGACTTGGGTCACTGAAATCAGCAGCGTCCCGACCAGTTGCATCAGCTAAAATAGTAATAATTTGTTCTTGCATAATTAAGTCCTCCTAAAATTATTTAAATAAGTAAGTGTCCAAGAAACCACTAAAGATTAAGAATGTAAACATTACAAAGTTAAAGGTAACAAAAATTGCAACTCCAGTGGTGAATTTATTATGTGGTAGGTTTTTGAGTTTCTTACGTTTGAAGTGCAGCCACCAATCATTGGCAACAAGGGCTAGACCATGTAAGAAACCATACAAGATATAGTACCACGTAATTCCGTGCCAAAAACCCATTAATAACATATTAAGCATATAGGCGGTAGATGACAAGGCATTACGATTTTTAAACCACCGTTTCTTAGTTGCCAAAAAGACAAAGCGCATGAAAATGTAGTCACGGAACCAGAATGAAAGGCTGATGTGCCATCGGTTCCAGAACTCTTTAATATTTTTTGATTTGAATGGTTGCTTAAAGTTCATTGGGGTCCGAACGCCCATGAAGTAACTAATTGCTACCGCAAATAGTGAGTAACCAGCAAAGTCAAAGAATAAGTAGAAACCATACGTGTACATTACCCCGATCAGATTCCACGAAGGGAAGGAAGGATCAGCTAACGCAGCACGTTCAAAGAATGGGTAAAAGCGCTGTCCAAAGAAGTAACCAATAACGAATTTATACAGGAATCCAAGGAAAAGGTAGAAGAAACCGGTATTAACAAGATTCAAGTATTCTTCCTTAGTCGGTACCTTCTTATAATCCTTTTCAAATCGCCGGTAACGATCAATTGGTCCAGAAGTAATGGTTGGCATAAACAGGATAAAGCGGATGAACTTCCATGGCGAAATTTCCTTAATCATTCCGTCACGGGTCTCAATCACGGTTCCAACTGCTCGGAACGTTAGGTAACTAATGCCAAGAAAACCAAGTAATGAGTTATGACCAAGCATTGCGGGTGATAATTTGACAATCACGATCGGTAAGATTGAGAGGGCAGCGGCAAGATAGAACACGCCGCTTGAATTATTCTTTTGACGGTAACGGTGATAAATCATCACTAAAAGTGTTTGGTAGATAACATACCCAATTAGTGAAATTCCCTGTTGCCAGCTTGATCCATCGAACATTAAAAAGATAAAGATAAAACTGATTAATGCTTCGTACCAGCTAAACCTTTTTCCAAAATAAAGGCCGATACCCAACGGTAAAATAGCAAGAAGTAAGTAGATAAAGTATACCGGAGTACCATATGCACTATAGTTTGGAAGATTTGAAATCCATTCAAGCATTTACTTGTTAGCCTCAGCAATCATTTGTTTAACTGCAATCTTGCCATTTGCAGACATTGGGAATGAATCACGGTAGATGAACTGGGTTGGCATCATGTAAGGCATGATCAGCCCGTCAAGGCTTTCACGAATTTGCTTTGTCAAACCAGCCTCATCGTCCGTTGCTTCTTTAGGAATTACATAGGCAATCAAGTGGGTGACCTTATGATCCTTATTATATTTAGGAACTGCCACCGCTTGCTTAATTAGCGGACTCTTTTCAAGACTTGCTCGTACTTCGTCAAGTTCGACACGGAATCCATGGAGCTTGATCTGGAAGTCCATGCGGCCCTTATGATGAAGAAGTCCATCGCTATCAAGAACACCGGCATCACCAGTTCGATAAGCAGGGACCCCGTCGATCTTAAAGAATGACTTAGCCGTCTTCTCAGGGTTGTTCATGTAGCCCCGTGCAACGCTATCACCGCTAATAATGATTTCACCTTGTTGACCAGGGGTAGTAATCTCTTTGTCACCATCCCAAATTGACAGTTTAACGCCAGGCTTAGCATAGCCGACCGGAAGGCGATCGTTATTTTCGATGATTTCAGGAGTGATTTCAATTCCTGAAACGGCAACGGTTGTTTCAGTCGGGCCATACGTATTAAATATTTTGGCATCTGGGAAGCGTTGATGAAGGGCCTTAGCGGTTTTGACGGTTAGTTCTTCACCACAGAATAAGAATGTCTTAAGGCTTGCCATCTTTTGCTGGTTAAACGCTGGACTAAGCATTAACATATCCGCAAATGATGGTGTCCCAACAAAAATTTCTAAGTCTAAATTAGGAAGGGCAGTAAACATCTGCCCGAAGTTCTCAACAACATTATGAGGGAGAGCTTTGATTGTTCCGCCGCTGAGAAGTGCTGGCAACCAATACATGTTTGACAGGTCAAATGAATATGGCGGCTGTCCGAGGAAGTTAGCGTGGCGCTTAAGCTTAAATTGGTCACCCAGCATCCAGTCAACGAAAGTCATAAAGTTGTCATGACTAACTTCAACCCCTTTTGGTGACCCCGTTGTGCCCGAAGTAAAAAGGACGTAGGCAAGTTCGCTACCGTCAATCATTGAGGAAGTAGTAAACGTTTTGGGGGTTGCAAGAATGTCGGCAAGCTTTTTATGGTCGACAATTGGTGCTTCAAACTGCAACTCATTTGTTGGAAAATCGTTAACTGCAATAATCATTGCCGGCTTGGCGGTATCTAAGATTGATTGCATTCGTGGGATAGCAGAATCATTTGAAACCGGAATATAAGTGTGCCCCGATTTTAATGCGGCTAAGAAGCTAATTATCATCTCGACCTGATGGTCACCGTATACTAGAATCGGGCTCCGATCAGGAAGAGATTGATCATTAAGCCAAGCTGCTAGTGCATCAACTGCCGCATGTAGGTCTGCATAACTAGTGGTCTTACCCATTTCGTCATATGCGATTCGGGTTGGGTTGTCTTTGACGATTTGTTCAAAGACGGTAATAATATTTTTACTCATTATATTATCTATTTCCTCCGCATTAGAATTCATTGTAGATAAATGGCTCTTGGCCTGCTCCATAATAACCGTAAAGGTATATCAGTAATAAGAGCACTACAAAGTAAAATAATGTTTTTAAGATGAATCGTAATGCAGGATGGCGTTGAATAATCTGAGCCATATTTCTCCTTCTCTCATCTTTATAATTTGTAATTGGCATACATATCAAGAATACCATTAATCGTGCATCTCGGCTAATAGAGTGAGGCACTTTCACCCTACTATAAAAAATTTAAGAGAAAATTAATGAAATGTTCTAAAATAAGAATGCTGATTGCCTTAAAATTATAACTTTTTCTTTGGTAATTGTAACTAGAAAAAGATAAATTTTTTATAACTAGATCATGATGAACTAATATTACAATAATTGCAAGAATAAACAATATTAGATAAGATTAAGCGGGAGATAGCAGTTGCAAAAGGAGACGAAGATAAATGATTAAGGGGATTGGAATCGACATAACAGAGATCGAACGAGTTAGAAAGGCTGCTGTTGCGCATTCCCGATTTATTCAACATGTCTTGACCACCGCGGAGCAAGAACAGTACGGGCAGTTTAGCAATCAGCGTGCGGTTGAATACCTAGCAGGACGGTGGTCATTAAAGGAGTCTTTTGCAAAGGCATATGGAACTGGGATTGGGACCAAGTTAGGCTTTCATGATATTGAGATTATTGATAATCAATATGGTGCACCCATTGTCACCAAGTCGCCGTATAATGGTAATGTTCATGCATCAGTGAGTCATACAGCATCCTTAGTGATGACAGAAGTAATTTTAGAAAGTGAGAATGAAAATGATTAATGGTCGTTTACGAGGCACGTCATTAGTAGTTGATTTAGCTGCCTTACAACATAATATCCAAGAACAAAAAAAGGCGTTACCAGCAAATAGCCGTATTTTAGCGGTGGTCAAGGCTAATGCTTATGGCAACGGACTGGTTCCGGTAGCTAATGCGGCATTGAATGGCGGGGCCAGCGGTTTATGCGTGGCAATCTTAGATGAAGCACTTGCATTGCGTGATAACGGGATTGCAGCAATGACGCTTGTTTTAGGAATTACGCCAGTTGAAAATGCTGTTATTGCAGCCAATGCAGGGATTTCGCTTACTGTTGGTTCATTAGATTGGTTAGAGCAGTATCATCAATTAGCGCAGGTAATAAAACCACAAAAACCGTTAAAGGTTCATCTGGGAGTTGATTCTGGAATGGGACGAATCGGGTTTACAGATATTGCAACCTTCCAGCAAGCAGTTGAATTATTGGAGAATCCTGAGTTTGAGTTTGAGGGGATGTTTACCCACTTTGCAACGGCTGACAGTCCTGATGATGCTTACTTTAAGCGCCAGGTTCAACAATGGCAGAAATATATTGATAGTATTGAAAATCTTCCGCCATATGTTCACATGGCTAATTCCGCAACTGGTTTATGGCATCAGGGTGTGATTACTGCCAACACGATTAGGATGGGGATTTCAATGTATGGGCAAAATCCATCTGGGCGTGATTTGAAGTTGACATTAGATTTACAACCTGTAAGTTCATTGGTATCTTCAATTGTTTTTGTAAAAAAGCTAAAAGCAGGCCGCTCTGTAAGCTACGGTGCGACGTATACAGCTGCTAAAGATGAGTGGCTTGCGACATTACCAATTGGCTATGCTGATGGATACCCGCGCTGCATGACTGGTTTCAAAGTTTTGGTTGATGGACAGTTTTGTGACATCGCAGGGCGAGTATGTATGGATCAAATGATGGTTAAGTTACCTAAATACTATCCAGTTGGTACTCCTGTCGTACTGATGGGCAAGTCGGGTGATAAAGAGATAACCGCCAATGACTTAGCAGAACAAGCTGGAACGATTAATTATGAAATCTTAACTAACATTAGTAATCGCGTGCACCGCGTATACCACTATAGTAACGATTAAGGAAGCGAAGGTAATGACAAAGCGAAAAGTAAAACGAGGTGACATATACTATGCTGATTTGTCCCCGGTGGTTGGTTCAGAACAAGGCGGAGTCCGTCCAGTACTAATCCTGCAAAATGATGTTGGCAATCATTATAGTCCGACCGTAATCGTTGCTGCTATTACGGCACAAATGCAGAAGAAAAAGATGCCAACGCATGTTCAATTAAAAGGAAAGTCATTACCATTAACACATGATTCAGTTATTTTACTAGAGCAGCTGCGGACCATTGACAAACAGCGGTTAAAGGATCGAATAGCCCATCTTTCCCCATCAACAATGGAGAAAGTAGATCATGCACTAACAATCAGCGTGGGGCTAAATGCTGCTTATGATGAAAATAAATGATTGACAAGAAATAATAAAACACGTATACTCACTGTTAAATTAACAACGGTTCTTTTAATGTAGCCCAGAGAGACTACAAAAGACAAAATAACAATATGGGATAGTGGACACACACTATCCAGATATCTTTTGTAAAGCTCTAGGACCATTAAAAGGGACTAGGGCTTTTTTGATGCTAAGGAGGATATCTTGTGAACGAGCAAAAGAATACAACAATTTTTAGTGTTCCAATGAAAAGTAGAAAGACCACTACTTGGGATATGTTTGCGACATGGGTCGGTGCCAATGCAAATAACGGAACGTGGTTTGTTGGCGGTGTACTGGCAGCCTGTGGATTTGCGGTCGCAATGAAAGTATTAGTTCTATCTTCCGCATTATCATATGTATTTTTAAGTTTAGTGGGATATATCGGATACAAAACCGGGGTGTCGACAATGAGCTTGAGCCGTGCATCATTCGGTGAACGGGGTAGCTATTTGCCATCATTGGTTAATATTACTCAGTTTATTGGGTGGACGGCCGTGAATACCTTTATCGCTGCCCAGTCGGTAAGCCTTTTATTCCATGACTTATTAGGGTGGCCGGTATGGGGCCAGCGTGGCGGTTACCTAGGATTGGTAGTTGGAATTATTATCATGAGTGTTCTTCATATTATCAGTGTGTCTAGTGGATCGCGTTCAGTACAAATGATTGAACGGTTAGGAATTATCCTTGTATTGGTTTTTGTGATTTGGGAATCGATTGCCGTGTTTAGGACGGTCTCCTTTGAACAAATCGTCAACTGGCATGTTCCTGCTCATTCTAAGATGGCAGTTGGGGCGGCAATTGACTATGTTGCTGCGTTCAACCTTGCTTGGGTAACTGCTGGTGCAGACTTTACCCGGTTTACTGCTAACGAAAAGAATGCAACGTTGACACCGTTTTGCGGGGCATTGCTCGGAGTAATCTGGTTTGCCTTTATTGGTTTAATTTCAACAATCAGTATTGCTGTTTCGTCGGGGGTATATAATGCTAATAACTCTGACCCATCGACAATCGCAAGCAAACTTGGCTTGGGGGTTGTGGCCTTATTAGTCATCATTTTGACCTCAATGACTGCTAATGCCGTAAACCTCTTAGCAGCAGGTTCAGCATTGTCGAACATTTTTACTAAATTAAAATTAAAGCATTCATTATGGATCGTCGTCCTACTCGCAACCCTCGTTACCTTTATTCCAATGTTTGTTGGGAGTTTTCTTAGTACTTTTGAATCCTTCCTTGATTATGTCGGAATGGTATTAGGACCAACGATTGCAATTATCTGTACGGATTTCTACTTCCGTGCGCACCGTCATTATGATATTGACCAGTTAGGAAAGGTCGGCGGTAAGTATTGGTACCACGGTGGGATCAACTGGGGTGCGATCATTGTGTTTATCGTGGGAATTAGTTTCTTCCTGGTTGTTCATAAGATGCCGATTTTTGTTAATACTATTGGGGCGACATTTATTGATATGATTTTGAGTGGTATCCTATATTATGGAGTAATGTCACTGGTTGACCGAAAGGAAGAATAATTATGTTATTAAAAAATGTGCATGTAGATAATCATCAGGAAATGGTAGACGTCCGGATCGTTAATGGTAAGTTTAAGGAAATTGGTCCTAATTTAACAGCGGCTACTAACGAACAAGTAATTGATGGTCAGGGCAATTTATTATTACCGCCATTTGTTGACTCGCATGTTCATTTAGATGCGACACTGACAGCTGGTCAGCCAGAATGGAATGAATCTGGCACGCTATTTGATGGTATCCGGATTTGGAGTGAACGTAAGCAGGACTTGACTAAGGAAGACGTGAAGAAGCGGGCAAAAAAGACCCTGCTAAATATGGTTGGTCACGGAATTCAACACGTTCGAAGCCATGTTGACGTAACAGATCCACATTTGATCGCTGCCCAGGCCCTGCTTGAATTACGCGAAGAGTTGAAGGACCAGATTGACCTTCAATTAGTTGCCTTCCCCCAAGAAGGAATCCTCAGTTATCCTCATGGTCGTGAATTAATGGAACAAGCGGTTAAAGAAGGCCTTGATGTTGTCGGTGGAATTCCGCACTTTGAATTTACAACGGAATATGGCTGGGAATCGGTCCACTTCCTTATGGCCTTAGCAGACAAGTATGACCGGCTAGTTGATGTTCACTGTGATGAAATTGATGACCCTGCTTCACGGAATCTTGAAGTTCTCGCAACAGAAGCTTATGAGCGGGGGATGAAAGACCGGGTCACCGCCAGTCATACAACGGCAATGGGTTCGTATAATAATGCATATACCTATAAGCTTTTCCGCTTGTTGAAGATGAGTGACATTAATTTTGTTTCTAACCCCTTAGTTAATGTTCACCTTGGCGGACGGTTTGATACCTATCCAAAACGGCGAGGAGTTACCCGGATTAAGGAATTAGACAATGCCGGAATCAACGTTTCATTTGGTGAAGACGATGTTCGAGACCCGTGGAACCCGCTTGGTAATGGAAATATGCTTGATGTGGTTACAATGGGAGTTTATATTGCCCACTTAATGGGTTACCACCAGCTGCAAGACGCCTTTAAGTATGTTACATATAATGGCGCGAAGACTCTCCATATTACGGATAATTATGGAATTGAAGTTGGCAAGCCAGCTAACTGCATCTTATTAAATGCGGCGGACTTCTATAATGCCCTCAACAAACATGTGGAAGTTCTTTATAATATTCGTCACGGTAAAGTATTAGCAGAGACTAAACCAGCGGAAACTAAAATTAATATTAAATAAAATTAAAAAAATCTAATAATTTGCATTGACAAAGTAGCCGTTAGCAGTTATATTATTTCCAACAATTAAATTTAGATGAGAAAAACAAAGACGGAAATAATGACTAATTATTAAGTTCAGAGAGCTAGCGGGTGGTGTGAGCTAGTCATGGTAATTAGGAGTTAATCATTCCCGAGTTACCGGCTGAAGATTAGTAGGCGCAGGTTGGCTACCATCCATTATCTTGGTCACAAATGTTTGTTTGTGGATGAGGGGACCAATGTTAAGTTGGTCAACGTAGGATGGTACCGCGCAGAAGCGTTCTTACTGTTGCATGATTGCAGCGTAAGGACGTTTTTTTCTTTCTAGATTTATAACTAATTTTGGAGGTAATGATTATGACTAAATTAACCGCAAAACAAGAAGAATTCGCTAAGGCACTTTTTAAGGCTTATGATACTAACACCCCACTAAACGAAGAGGATTGGCAGGGAGTAGTAAAAGACGATGACACCGCCTATGCTGTTCAAGATGAAGTTGTAAAGTTAAAAGGAAAGCCGACTGCCGGCTACAAGGTATCATTGACGAGTAAGGAAACGCAGGACATGTTTGATGCGGACTCACCATTGTATGGTCAACAGGTTGCTGAAAGATTTTTACAAGCACCAGCAGATGTTGAATTAAAGGACTTGAATGAACCGCTGTTAGAAGTTGAATTAGCATTTCGGGCAAAGGAGGACTTAAAGCCAACCGATTCGTTAGATGACTTATTCCATAAGGTGACGGTTGCTGGTGATTTAGAGCTACCTGACGCCCGTTTCGTTGACTGGTTCCCCGACTTAGGTAAGTACAACGTAATGTCAGATTGTGCTGTTGGCGGATTGGTAGTTTATGGTGAAGAACGGGATGCAGATCAGGCCTTTGATCGTGTTGATGATGCAGCTAATGTTCACGCGGTATTGTACAAGGACGGGGAAAAACTAAAGGAAGGCGTGTCATCAGAAGTACTTGGCAACCCGTTCAAATCTCTTCAATGGTTAGTTCAAAAATTAGCAGACCAAGGAAAAACTTTTAAGAAAGGGCAAATGGTATCATCAGGAACATTCGTATTGCCACCTAAGTTGACTGCTGGTAAGTGGGAAGTGAAGTTTGACAATGGCTTCGGGGATGTTGTTGTAAATGCTAGGTAATTCCTGCTGCCATGAAAGGGGGGATGGATAATGAATGAAGCCGGTGAGCAATCACCATGCGATATTGATATTGTAGGTACTAAAAAAGCGGCTGACGAGCGTAGATAAAGCTTGTCAGTCGCTTTTATGATCAATAGCTTTGGTGTAAATCCTCAATTTCAGGAACTTCAAAGCCTTTTTTCTGTAGCCGTTTAACAATCCGTTCCATTTTTTCTTTTGTGATGTCAGCTGGTAAGGTATACAGTACCCGCTTCATTGTCTCATCTTCGGGGTCGAGGGAGATGACATTGACAATTTGGCAGAAACGGGTAATTTCCTTAGCGGCGGTTACTAGGGCACCCCGTTCATCGGGGGTAATGACTGTTAATACATAACTGCCATTATTGACATTCCAGCCGGCAGCCAGCATTCTTAAGAGACTGTTATGGGTTAGAATCCCATAGAATTGATTGTCATTATCTAATACGGCAATATATGGTAGATCACGGATGGCAAAGAAGATTGAGAAAAAAGCCGCATTGATTGAAATGAACTTTGTTGCATTCTTTAGGAGGGTTGTTACTGGCAGATTCATGTCGCCATTCCGCGACTTGTGACGGTAAAGGTGCATTTTGTAAATATTTCCCCGAAAAATTTTACCAGATTTATCTAGTACTGGGACACAACGGTAACCAGTATCTTCCAGTACAGTAAGTGCCTCGCTAAGGGTAGCTGTTTCTGGAAGTGTAGTTAAGGTCGATTTTGGTTTAATTAATGAATTAAAAATCATGTTTAACATCCTTTTCATCGATTAAGTGCATTCACTATAATAACACATTTTTATTAAAAAATTAGAAAAAGATTAGAGTATTTAAAATATCTTCAATCAAAATAGCGTGTGGAAAAAAGTAACATAAGGTATAATACTACTAATTAGTATGGATGCTGGACGGGAAAGCGACCGTGCAGCTTTTTTGCGTGAAAGGAATGAAAACGATGAAAATGATTGTTGGTTTAGGAAATATTGGTACGCGCTACGATGAAACTCGTCATAATACCGGGTTTATGATAGTTGATCAATTAGCACGGGATTATCATTTAGGAGCATTTACCCACTTAAAACAGGAAGCAGTGGCAGTTAACGGCGTAATTAATGGTGAAAAAGTAATGTTGGTTAAGCCAACGACATTTATGAATGACTCTGGACGGGCGGTTGGACCGTTAGTCGATTATTATGATCTTGATTTAGACGACTTAGTGATTGTTAATGATGATTTAGATATGCCGGTTGGGAAGATCCGCCTAAAAACTCATGGTGCATCGGGCGGCCATAATGGATTAAAGAGTATTATTAACGCATTAGGAACGAAAAATTTCAATCGGGTTAAAGTCGGAATCGACCATCCCCAACATGGGACAGTGGTGAGTCACGTATTAGGAAAATTTACCAAAGATGAACGCCCACAATTTGATCAAGCAGTGCTGCAAGCAGAACATGCACTAGAAGACTGGATTAATGGTGAAGATTTTACCCAATTAATGAACGTATACAATTAACAAAGAAGGGAGAAGTTTATGGCGCAGTTAGAAAACTTAGTTGAGAGGACGCCATCATTTAAACATATTATGGCGGACCTGGAGCCGTCTAAGCACCAATTGATAACTGGAATTTCTGGCTCGGTTCGTACGGTTTTCCTTAGTACAATTCTTAAACAAGCTCCCCGTCCAATATTAGTTGTTACTGATACAATTTCACATATGCAGGAACTGGCAAGCGATCTTGATAATCTTATGCCAGATAATAAAGTCTACCAGTTTCCGGTAGAAGAAGTATTAGCAGCGGAAGTAGCGACAAGTTCACCTAATTATCGCTTGCAGCGTGTTTTGGCGTTAAATGCATTAATTAATCATGAGCAGGCCGTAATTGTTGCTTCAGTGGCGGGACTTAGGCGTAATGTAGTATCACCAGCGTACTTTGCGCAGGCTAAGCTAAAAATAAAGACCGGGGGAGAGGTTGACCCGTCAAAAGTTCGCCAACAGTTAAGCGCAATGGGGTACCAGCTGCAAAAAATGGTTTTGCGACCAGGAGATTTTGCAATTCGGGGATCGATTATTGATATATACGCGTTAAACACTGACAATCCGGTTAGAATTGACTTATTTGATACTGAGGTTGATTCGCTTCGTTATTTTGATGCCAGTACGCAGCGGAGTATTGATAACATTGATACGGCTGAGATATTACCAGCAACTGATTTTATTTTACCGCCAGCAGAATTTGCGCGTGTTCAACAGGCACTTGATGGGGAATATAAACAATTAATTACGACCCTCTCCAATGAAGATGCTGATATAAAGCAACAATTAGCTAATCGCTTTGAACCGTTGCTGAGTGCGCTTAAAAGTCACCATTTAACTAATGACTTGTTAGAATTTAGCAATCTTATTTATCCAACAAAACATTCGTTGCTTAATTATTTACCTGATAATGGTTTGATTTACTTTGATGACCTTACAAGGGTTAAGCAGACCGCAAAGAAGATGGCAGAAGAGGATGCTAATTGGTTTAAAGATAAGGTAGCTCACCATCAGTTAACAACGGTGCCTGATCTTAGTAACAATGTTGCCACAATGATAAAGACAGACAAACATGCACAAATTTATGGCGCGTTGTTTAAAAAGGGATTAGGAAAAATTAAATTATCTCAAATTACTGACCTGGGAAGTCGAACAATGCAGCGCTTCTTTGGTCAAATGCCATTGCTAAAGGCAGAACTAGCGCGGTGGACAGAGCAAGGACAAACCGTCATATTAATGGCGAATAGCCCGGAACGACGGAAGCAGATTGCGAGAACGCTTGCTGACTTTGGCATTACAGCGACAGAAACAGAGCTAGCAAGCATCAAGCCGAACATTGTTCAAATAGTTGCCGCTAATTTAAACAACGGGTTTGAAATGCCACATGCCGGAATTGTTATTATCACCGAAAGCGAAATGTTTAAACAGGTGAAAAAGGTTCGTCACCGGCCGCAAAAATTAGCAAACGCAGAGCGATTAAAGAGCTATACTGACCTAAAGCCTGGTGATTACGTTGTTCATGTTAACCATGGAATTGGAATCTTTAGTGGGATCAAGACAATGGAAGTCGATGGTGTCCACCAGGATTACATGGTTATCAACTATCGGAATAACGCTCAGATCTATGTTCCGGTTACGCAATTAAATCTTGTCCAAAAATATGTTTCGTCTGAGTCAAAGACACCCCGAATCAATAAACTCGGTGGCAATGAATGGGCAAAGACGAAACGTCGGGTATCATCTAAGATTGAAGACATTGCTGATGAATTAGTAGATCTTTATGCTAAGCGGGAAGCAGAGAAGGGGTATGCTTTTCCCAAAGATGATTACCTGCAAAAACAATTTGACGCTAATTTTCCATATAGTGAGACGCGGGACCAATTACGCAGTATTAATGAAATTAAAGAGGATATGGAAAAGCCTAAACCGATGGATCGCCTACTAGTAGGGGATGTTGGTTATGGGAAGACGGAAGTTGCAATGCGGGCGATATTTAAAGCCGTGACGGGTGGAAAGCAGGTCGCCTTTTTAGTCCCTACCACGGTATTAGCTCAGCAGCATTTTGATACGTTGCAGCGCCGCTTTGAAGGCTTCCCGATTAATATTGCACTGATGTCGCGTTTTAAAACTCCTAAAGAACTGCGTGAAACAGAAGTGGGATTAAAGGATGGAAGTATTGATGTCGTCGTGGGAACCCACCGTATTTTGTCAAAGGATGTTGAATTTAAGGATTTAGGGTTACTAATTGTTGATGAAGAACAGCGATTCGGGGTAAAGCATAAGGAAAAACTCAAACAGCTTAAAAATAATGTTGACGTCCTAACGCTGACGGCTACTCCTATTCCGCGGACCCTTCACATGTCCATGCTGGGAGTTCGTGATTTATCAGTATTAGAAACTCCGCCAGCAGGCCGTTACCCTATTCAGACCTATGTAATGGAACAAAATAGTGGAGCAATTCGTGACGGGATCATACGCGAAATGCAAAGGGGCGGTCAGGTTTATTACCTGCATAACCGGGTTCACGATATTGAAGAAACGGTTGCGCGTTTGCAGGAGTTAGTTCCGGAAGCCCAAATTGGCTATATTAACGGTCAAATGAGTGAAAATGAGCTTGAAACCGTCTTATATGAATTCATACAGGGTAACTATGATGTGTTAGTAACCACTTCGATTATTGAGACCGGGGTGGATATTCCTAATGCCAACACTCTTTTTGTTGAAAATGCAGATCGAATGGGCTTGGCACAGCTATACCAGATTCGGGGACGGATTGGACGGAGTAACCGCGTCGCTTATGCTTATTTCATGTATCAACCTAATAAAGTCTTGACTGAATTAGGTGAAAAACGGTTAGCGGCAATTCGTGATTTTACTGAACTGGGGTCTGGATTTAAGATTGCGATGCGTGACCTTGCAATTCGGGGTGCAGGTAATTTATTAGGAAAACAACAGCATGGCTTCATTGACTCCGTGGGATATGACTTATATTCTGCGATGTTAAGTGATGCGGTCGCCAAAAAGCAAGGAAAGAAGCAAACGATACATTCTGATGCGGAAGTTGAGCTAGGTGTTGAGGCTTACCTGCCGACTGATTATGTAAATGATCAACGACAGAAAATTGAACTATATAAGACTATCCGGCAAGCAAAAACTGATGATGAGATTATTGACATTCAAGGTGACTTGATTGACCGATTCGGTGATTATCCGGCACCAGTAGGCACGCTTCTTCTTGTCAGCCAATTAAAGAATCATGCTGATTTAGCAATGATTGAAGAGATTAAGCGTCAGCGGGATAACATCAATATTGTATTTACTGAGCGTGCCAGTCGATTAATCAAGGCGCCGGCAATTATCAAAGAACTTGCGAAGACGAGGTTTAAAGCAACAATTGGCGAGGATAATAATAAGGTAACGATTAGACTTGTTATCCAGCCAAAGATGACAACGGATGATTGGCTTCACCAGTTGTTACAGTTTGTAACTTCATTAGGTGAAGTAATTCAAAATGATGAACAAGGAGAAACAAAATGAGATTAGATAAATTTTTAAAAGTTTCACGAATTATTAAACGGCGATCAGTTGCTAAGGAAATTGCCGATCAAGGGCGTATTTTGATTAACAATCAACCAGCTAAGTCATCAAGTAAGGTGGCAGTTGGTGATACGCTTACAATTAAATTTGGTAATAAAACAGAGACGGTTAAGATCAACCGGATTGTTGAAACGACCAAAAAAAGTGAAGCCGAAGATATGTATGAAATTCTCAGTGAGGACTATGCACAATCCTTTGACTAATTATTAAGTGTTTTAATCTATAAAAAAGTTGATATTTATATAGACATTCTCTGCGGTAACTTGCTATACTTAAAACGTGATAAGCAAAAATGGAGGGGAATATCAGATGAAAGCACGATCTGATGGTAAAATTTCACAACTAAATACCCCATATGCCCGTCAAGTTTCCAGTGAAAAGATTAGAAATCGGCAGGTACACCAGCGGCGATGTAAACGGATCATAGCAGTTTTTTTGGTAGTATTTCTGATTTTCGGAATTCAAATTTTTCAAAGTAAACGGACATTGACGGATATTAACGGTAATATTCAGCAGGCACAGTCACAATTAACAAAACAGAAGCAAAAGAATCAGCAACTACAGCAGCAAATAAAAATGCTGCATAATCCTGATTACATTCAACAAGTCATTCGTTCAAAATATAACTACTCTAAAAAGGGTGAAACAATTTATAATTTGAACTAATGATCGTAAAATCAAACATTTAAAGTAGGGTAAAAAAGATTTAAATGTTAGAATTAAGAATGTAATTGGACTGAATTTCAGTCTTGATTTTTATTGTATTTTCATGCTTGCTAGTAGCAAAGTTATGGTATACTCAAATACAAAATATGAGATGGTTCGAGGAGGATCTATAGGTTTCATGGCAATTGAAGTTGGAGCAAAGGTTTCAGGTAAGGTTTCAGGAATCACTAATTTTGGTGCATTCGTTGATTTAGATGATAATCAGACAGGATTAGTACACATCAGTCAAATCTCCGATAAATATATCAAAGACGTTCACGATGTATTATCAGTTGGGGATGAAGTTACTGCAAAAGTAACACGGATTGGCGACGATGGTAAAATTGCCCTTTCAATCAAGGCGGCTGCTCCTCATGAACATCAAGATCATCATGAACATGACCATCATCGTGGCTTTCATCACGAACGGAATAATAATTTCCATGGGCACCATGATAATTTCCGTGGTGGCTTTGGTGGCGGACACCATCACAGTAACCACCAACATGAAGACTTTAATGACATGCTAGCAGGTTACTTAAAGGAAAGTGAATCACGATTGTCTACCTTGAAGCGACAGACTGACGGTAAGCGTGGTGGCCGTGGTGGCCGTCGGAGCTAACATGTTAGAATTACAAAATAAATTTGAGCGGCACCTGCAAAGGAGTCGCTTTTTTACTTCTGCCGATAAAGTAGTAATTGCCGTTTCAACAGGTGTTGATTCAATGGTCTTGCTTGATTTGCTACAGCAATTACCTAGTGGTTTACGGCCACAGATAATTGTAGCGCACATGAATCACGAATTGCGTTCGCAGAGTTGGGAAGAGGAAGAGTTTATCCGCCAATATTGTCAACAACACCATTTGGAATTAGCGATTGCTCATTGGCCGCAAAAACTCCACCCGCCAAGGGGGATTGAAAATGCTGCCCGCCAGGCGCGGTATCATTTTTTTGCACAGACGATGAAAAATTATGGAGCTCATATTTTGATAACGGCCCATCACCAAAATGATTTAGCAGAGACAATGCTGATGAAAATGGTTCGCGGGGGACAAATCAGTCAGTTAATAGGAATTCAGGATCAGCGCAAGTTTGCCGGTGGAATGTTAGTGCGCCCCTTGCTGCCATTTAGTAAAGATATACTACGCCAGTATGCTATGAAACGTCAGCTAAAATGGTACGAAGATAAGACTAACCATGATTTGAGCATTCAACGGAATCGTTTTCGTCATGAAATTATCCCACAATTAGAAAAAGAAAATCCCCAATTGCTAGCTCACTTGGAAAGCTATCATTACCAGTTGGCGGCACTGCTTGCGTGGCAGCAACAAGAAATCAGTACGCAGCTAGCTCAGGTAATTGATGACCACGATAATTTACTGATAGATAAACTGGTGGTCAAAAGCTACTATATGCAGAAATTGCTATTACAACGGTGGTTAAATGTGCGACAAGTATATGATGTAAAGACTAATCAGGTCGAGGAACTTTTGGCGTTGATGAAAAACCAAAAGACCCCGCAACAGGAAGTTTTATTGCCACATCAATTCATCTTTGAGAAAAAGTATTCGGTCGGGATAATAAAAAAAGCAAATAATCATTTTGAGGACCTACAAAAGCCCCAAGCGCATGTGATAGAATTGGAACAATGGTACCAAGTAGATGAAAAAAATGCGATTGCCATTTCTTTTAACCGAAAGTTTTTTAATGACGATTCCACAGTAATGCCGATTTGGATATCGCCACGGCAATTCCCGTTACGATTGCGGGGATGGAAAAAAGAGGATCGATTACGATTACGAGGCGGACACCATCAGAAAGTAAAACGTGTTTTAATTGATCAAAAGGTTTCGGCAGACCAGCGGCAACAACAGACAGTCCTCGTTGATGCACAGGATACCGTGATCTGGTTAGTTAAGCGTAAATGGAGTTGGCTTGACCGCCCTGATGATTATCAAGAAAAATGGCGATTGTGTTTTATTGGGATAAAAATAAGGAGAAAGACAGATGAATAACGATATTGAGCGTGTTCTATATAGTGAAGAAATGCTTGGCAAGCGAATGGATGAATTAGCAAAAGATTTGACAGAAGATTATAAGGATAAACGGCCAATTATTATTTCTGTTCTCAGTGGAGCCGTTTTGTTTACTGTTGACATGATTGAACGTTTAGATATTATGGCGCAAATTGATTTTATCGACGTTTCCAGTTACTTTGGTGGCTTAGGTTCAACTGGAAAGGTAAAGCTTATTCATGACTTAAAAACAGATGTCAAAGATCGGCATGTTTTAATCATGGAAGACATTGTCGATACTGGACATACATTGAAGTATTTGATGGATTTACTCGCTGACCGTGGTGCTAAGAGCATTAAGGTATGTTCTTTGTTAAATAAACCAGAAGGACGCGAAGTGGATGTTGATCCGGATTATGTTGGCTTTACCGTCCCAAAGGAATTTTTGGTTGGCTATGGCTTGGATTATAAGGGATTCTATCGTAATTTACCTTATGTTGGAATTTTGAAGCCATCTGTGTACCAAAATGATTAAAAATGTTAGATAATTAAGTAGACGGGTAAGTTCCAACTTATTAACCGTAATTTAAAGATATTCTTAATTAAGGTTATATTTTATAGATCCGTAAATTTATAGTAGGTATTATTATTGATGTTGATAATAAAACTGTTAATTCTTCTGGGAAATTAATGGTCAATATTTGTCAAATATGCTATGATAGTGACTACAATTATAAAATATCGTTGCTGGTAGATAGGAGGTTGTTATGAACAACAATCGTAAAAAGAATAATTTTACTCATAACGTTCTCTTCTACGCCGTGATGTTCTTGTGTATTATGGGAATTGCCTACTTCTTTTTCGGTGGGAATGCATCGAATGGTCAAAGTAAGACAGTTTCACAAAGCGAGTTTATCTCCGAATTGAAGAGTAATAAGGTTAAGAGTGTTCAGCTTCAGCCTAATGGTGGCGTTTATAAGGTTACTGGTAGTTACCGGAAACCACAGTCGAATAATAACAGTAGTGCTGCCACGAATAGCGGTTTTACACTTGCTCCGCAACGAAACAATAAGGTTAGCCAATTCCAGAGTTCTGTTCTGGAGAGCGATGTGACTATTAGTCAGCTTCAAAAGTATGCTAATAAGCATAATGTAAAGATTAGCACACGAGCTGAAGAATCTAATAGCGTTTGGATGAACTTATTGTTGACCGTGTTACCGCTTGTCATCATGATTTTCTTCTTCTACATGATGATGGGTCAAGCAGGCCAAGGTGGCGGTGGCCGTGGAGTTATGAGCTTTGGAAAGACAAAGGCTAAACCAGCCGATGCCAAGAAAAATAAGGTTCGTTTCTCTGATGTTGCTGGTGAAGAAGAAGAAAAGCAAGAGTTAGTTGAAGTTGTTGAATTTTTGAAGAATCCAAAGAAATTCACTAAACTTGGTGCACGGATCCCATCTGGGGTTCTGTTAGAGGGGCCTCCGGGAACAGGTAAGACTTTGCTTGCTAAGGCGGTTGCTGGTGAATCTGGAGTACCATTCTTCTCAATTTCTGGTTCAGATTTCGTTGAAATGTTTGTTGGTGTTGGTGCTAGTCGTGTTCGTGATTTATTTGAACAGGCTAAAAAAGCTGCTCCAGCGATTATCTTTATCGATGAAATTGATGCCGTTGGTCGACGCCGTGGAAATGGTATGGGCGGTGGCCATGATGAACGTGAGCAGACATTAAACCAATTGCTGGTTGAAATGGATGGTTTCCAAGGTGACGAGGGAATTATTGTTATGGCTGCTACCAACCGTTCTGATGTTCTAGACCCTGCCCTTCTTCGGCCAGGACGTTTTGACCGAAAGATTTTGGTTGGTCGTCCAGATGTTAAGGGACGTGAAGCTATTCTACGAGTTCACGCTAAGAATAAGCCGATGGCAAGCGATGTTGACTTAAAGGAAATTGCTAAGCAGACACCGGGATTTGTTGGTGCCGACTTGGCAAACCTCTTAAACGAAGCAGCATTATTAGCCGCTCGTCGCAATAAGACTGAAATTGATGCAGCTGACTTGGATGAAGCAGAAGACCGGGTAATTGCTGGACCAGCTAAGCATAACCGGGTTCAATCCGAACAAGAACGGAAGACTGTTGCATTCCACGAAGCAGGTCACACAATTGTTGGTTTAGTACTAAATGATGCACGGGTTGTTCACAAAGTTACTATTGTTCCGCGTGGTCGTGCCGGTGGATATGCAATTATGCTACCGCGGGAAGATCAGATGCTGATGTCCAAGAAGAACGCAATGGAACAAATTGCTGGTTTAATGGGTGGTCGTGCAGCTGAAGAAATTATCTTTAAGTCCCAGTCATCTGGTGCTTCTAACGATTTTGAACAGGCAACCCAGATTGCCCGTTCAATGGTTACCCAGTATGGAATGAGCGATAAGATTGGTCCGGTAGAACTGCAAAGTTCTGGTCAGGTCTTTACAGGTCAAGGCTACGATCAATCTCCATATTCAGAAAAGACAGCGGCCTTGGTTGATGAAGAAGTCCGGCGAATTTTGATGGAAGGTCATGAGACGGCCTTGCATATCATTGAGACTCACCGCGAACAACATAAGTTAATCGCCGAAGCGTTGCTTAAGTATGAAACGCTTGATGAAAAGCAAATCCTTAGTCTTTACAAGACTGGGAAGATTCCTGATAAGGATGTGGCTGCTGAAGACGAAGAAGCACGTGCCCAAACCTTTGAAGAATCCAAGCGTGAACTTGAACGGCTTGAAAATGAACGTCATGACAAGAGTAATCAAGAAGAAAATGATACTCCAAGTGATAATGATGTTGATGATTCAGAGTCAAACGATAGTTCAGATAATACTGATAATAAATAAAAAGCTGTATAATAAAACGGAAGAGACAAAACCCGATAGGTGGGTGGCGGGTCTTCCGCTTTTTCTTTAAATAATTTTAAGGAGGACTTTATAATGAAAACAACTGATTATTTAATAAAGAGTATGACAAAAGACGGCAAATTTCGTGCTTATGCAGTTAATGCTACACAGGTAGTAGAACGAGCACATCAGATTCATGATACATGGAGTGCTTCTTCTGCTGCTCTTGGACGAACGCTTGTTGGTACATTATTATTAGCTACTTCTAGTCTGCAAGGAGAAGCGGGAATGACAGTTAAAATTCAAGGTAATGGACCAGTTGGCTTTATCGTAGCTGATGGAACTGCTCAGGGAACGGTGAAGGGATATATGGGAAATCCTCATGTATCATTGCCCGCTAATGACAAGGGAAAAATTGATGTTGCTAAAGCAGTAGGAGATAAGGGAACGCTATCTGTTACCAAAATGGCTCCGGGAGATAAGACGCCATACACGGGTGAAGTTAATTTAGTATCCGGTGAGCTTGGCGACGACTTCACATACTACTTAGCGCAATCAGAGCAAATTCCATCAGCGGTTGGCTTATCTGTATTCGTAAACCCTGATGAGAGTATTGATGTTGCCGGTGGTTTTATGATTCAGGTAATGCCAGGCGCAAGCGACGAGGAAATCGCTAAATTGGAAAAGACCTTAAAAGATTTACCGTTAGTTTCGCAAATGCTTCGTGATGGTGATACCCCTGAAGATATTTTGATGAAGATTTTTGGTGATGACCTGAAAATTCTTGAGACAATGCCAGTTCGTTACGAGTGTGATTGTTCTAAGGAACGGTTTGCGCATGCCTTAGAGAGTATTTCTAAAGATGATATGAAGAAGCTGATTGATGAAGATCATCATGCGGAAACTGTTTGCCAGTTCTGTGGAAAGAAATATGAATTTAATGAAGATGAACTGAAGGCAATTTATGCCAAAATGACTGGTAAGGATGATAAAGAGGAAAAAGATAAGAATTAATTTTGGTGCTTCACGGTTTGATATGCTATGATAGGTGAGTTATCGGACAATTATTTAAAATAATGAAACTGGAGGGCCAGCACAGTTTCTTATACAGTAATGAGGTGAAAAGATGAAGTGGAAGATCGGTAATGTTGAAATTCCAAATCAAGTTGTCGTTGCTCCAATGGCAGGAGTGACAAACTCGGCTTTTAGAGTTATCTGTAAAAGATTTGGTGCTGGTTATGTTGTTTGCGAGATGATCTCAGACCGTGGAATCATGTACCATAATCAGCGAACTTTGAATATGATGGATGTTGATCCAACTGAGCATCCAATGGGTATTCAAATTTTTGGTGGTACTAAAGAAACTTTAGTTGAGGCTGCTAAATACGTTGATCAGCATACAGCCGCAGATGTTATTGATATTAATATGGGGTGTCCGGTTAATAAGGTAGTTAAGACGGATGCCGGTGCGCGCTGGCTATTAGATCCTAATAAAGTATATGAAATGGTGTCTTATGTTACTGATGCGGTGAAAAAGCCGGTAACTGTTAAGATGCGGACTGGTTGGGATGACAAGCATATTTTAGCAGTTGAAAATGCCTTAGCAGCAGAACGTGCGGGAGCTAGTGCAATTGCTATGCATGGTCGAACCCGAAAACAGATGTATACGGGACATGCTGATTGGAATATACTAAAGGAAGTAGCAAGTCAATTGAAAATCCCATTCATGGCTAATGGTGATGTTCGGACACCGGAAGACGCTAAAAAGATTCTTGATATGACAGGAGCAACCGCCGCAATGATTGGTCGTGCTGCCATGGGTAATCCTTGGATGCTGAAGCGGACAGAACATTATTTGGCAACTGGTGAATTGCTGCCAGAAGCTACACCAGAGCAAAAGATTAAAATGGCTAAAGATCATCTTAAACGGTTAGTTGATTTAAAAGGCGAGTATGTGGGTGTACGCGAATTCCGTGGCTTGTCAACTTATTATATTAAGGGAATTCCACGGGCAGCGCGGACCAAAGTAGCGTTGGTAGAAGCAGAAACACTTGCTGAAATGAATGAGATTTTTGACCGCTTTGCTGAACAGACTGCACAACGAGAAGCAGAAAAGGCAGCACGAAAACAAGCATAGATTACGAGGAGGAGAAAATAGTGTCACAAGAGTTAGATCAGATGCGCGTTCGACGTGAAAAGATGGAGGAATTGAAGCAAGCAGGAATTGAACCATTTGGCCGTCGCTTCAAACGAGACCATCTTGCTAAAGACCTACATGAGAAATTCGACCAATACGATAAAGAAGAATTGAATGAAATGGGTGCCGAGGTTATTATTGCTGGGCGGATGACCAGAAAGCGGAGTAGCGGAAAAGCAGGCTTCGCAGATTTTGTTGACCGTACTGGTAAGATTCAAGTATATGCTCGTAAGGATATGGTAGGGGACGAACCTTATCATGTTTTTAAACGGTCTGATATTGGTGACTTCCTAGGGATTGAAGGGGATGTTATTAAGACTGATACTGGCGAATTGACTGTTCGAGCACGAAAGATTACCTTCTTGTCCAAAGCTTTACGTCCACTTCCTAATAAATGGGAAGGGGTAACCGACCCTGAGACTATTTATCGTCAGCGTTACCTTGATTTGATTTCTAATCCAGAGAGTTTCAAGCGTTTCCACCAACGAACAGCAATCATTAAAGCAGTTCGGAAATATATGGATGACCATGATTTTACAGAAGTTGAAACGCCAATTTTGAATACCCAAGCGGGGGGAGCTAATGCCCGTCCATTTATTACCCACCACAATGCTCTTGATATTGATATGTACCTGCGGATTGCAACTGAATTATACTTGAAGCGTTTAATTGTCGGTGGCTTTGAACGAGTATACGAACTTGGACGGATTTTCCGTAATGAAGGGATGGACCCTCACCATAATCCAGAATTTACGACAATGGAAACTTATGCTGCCTACTTTGATTTCCGCGATGTAATGGATGAAACAGAAGGAATTGTTAAGGCAGCAGCGAAGGTTGTTTCCGATGATGGAAAGATTACTTACCAGGGACACGAGATTGACCTTGGTGGGGAATTTAAGCGGATCACGATGGTTGATGCGGTTAAAGAAAAGACTGGTATTGATTTTGGTCAAGAGATGACTGACGAAGATGCCAAAAAATTGGCTGATGAACACCATGTTCAATATGAGCCATACTGGACAAAGGGACATATTTTGAACGCATTCTTTGAAGAATTTGTTGAAGATACCCTTATCCAACCAACATTCGTTTATGAATATCCGGTTGAAGTTTCACCATTAGCAAAGCGGAATGCTGATAATCCTGCGATGACTGACCGTTTTGAACTATACGTTGATGGAAGCGAGCTTGCTAACGCCTTTAGCGAATTGAACGACCCAATTGATCAAAAGGAACGGTTTGAAATGCAAGCTAAGGAAAAGGCTAATGGTAATGATGAAGCCGAACCAGTGGACTTAGACTATGTACAGGCCCTTGAATATGGAATGCCGCCAACAGGAGGACTAGGAATTGGTATTGACCGCCTTGTAATGCTTTTAACCGATGCAAAGTCCATTCGTGACGTAATTCTTTTCCCAACAATGCGTCCCGAAAAGGAAGAAACCAACGGGAAGAAGAAAAAGAACAAGAAGAAGTAAGTGAAACAATTACTGTAATACCAAGGCTTAAGAGCAACTTAAGCTTTTGCCTTATCTTGCTTATTAGTATTGAAATTACTTGTGAAAAAATGGTGTGTACACCCAAAATACACCATTTTTGAGAAAACAAACTGATAAAAATTCAATGAAAAAAGAACTTGTCAACCTTATTAAATAGGTTCCAGGTTCTTTTTTTTGTTACAACTATGAAGTATTTTTTGGTGTATTAGTATTTAGTCATATGATTATTTCTACCAGTAATTAATGTGAAAGTGTGGTGACTGTTTTGATGAATTGCTTTTGTCCATTTAATATAATGTAGCCTTATTTAACTATTTTTAACAAAGTGATATTGACTTTAGCAGTAATTATTTGATATTCCTATACTGTTGTATAGGTTAGCTTAGGTGATAGTGGTATTTGTATTGGTCTAAGTATTAGACAGTCAGTGCTGTAAAAGATAAAAAAATACAAATAGCTTTGTTTCTGAATAGAAATCAGCTGTTATATTTAGGCCCTATTTATTCTTTTATTTGTAGCTAAAGACAAATCTTTTTTTCTTAAAGAAACTAAATAGTTCGTTAAAATAAAATTGCTGAAAAAAGTTGTTTAAAAAGTGTTGACGAAGGGGAGAAAGCACGGTATAGTAGTTATCGTTGTCAAAGCAGTTAAGCGCTGCTGAGATGGATTAACAAAAAAGTTAAAAATAATTGTTGACATTGAATTGACAACATGATATATTAATAAAGTTGCTGATTGAGTTACCAATCAAAAGAAATTCTAAATTAATTAAAATTTCTTCTTGACAAGCTAAATTAACTTATGATAAAATAAATATGTTGATTGGCTGCTTGATTAGTCAACAGGTAGACCTTTGAAAACTGAACAAAGTTTCGACGAATCAAATGTGTAGGGTCTTCAATCACGATGTGATTTGAAGCAAAACATTTGCGAAGTCAATTCGCTTAATAACAAAGA
>NZ_JACIVB010000056.1 GCF_014145455.1 Limosilactobacillus rudii
CCAAGACGCTCCAGTTAATTCAAAGTGATTAAGTTGTCGAACCGCCGTATACGGAACCGTACGTACGGTGGTGTGAGAGGTCGATAATTGAATTAATCAATTATCTCCTACTCGATTTCTTCAGCAGCGTTTTTTAATTGATCTTCATGCTGACCAAAGCCTTTTCCTTCAGCAGCGAACCGCTTGTCACCCTTATAAAGTTCAACACATGTCCAGATTAATAATACAAGGATAACAATAATTGTGATGTAAGCTAAAACATCTGAGGTGCCTTTTGACCAAAGTCCGAAGCCTTCGTAAGTAGCAGGAAGGTTAATTAAGTTTAAGAAGGTAAGAGCGATTACAGAAACCCATCCGCAGACTTTAACCCATCCACGGTTCTTAAATTCACCCATTTCGACTTCACTGTTAGTCATCATTAGTAATGGCAGCATTGAGAATGGAAGGGCGAATGCTAAGAATACCTGCGAGTTTTCCATTAAAAGGTTTAAAGCTGTGTGTTGTTGAATAGTATTTTCACCACTAGTCATAGCTACACAAGCAAGAACAGGGATAACGGAAATAATTCGTGTCACAAGCCGCCGTGCCCAAAGAGGCATCTTCATGTGAATAAATCCTTCCATGATAACTTGTCCAGTTAAAGTACCAGTAATGGTTGAATTCTGACCAGAAGCAAGGAGGGCAACGGCAAATAGTGTTGATAATACTCCTGATTTAGCAACAGCAATTAAAACTGGGTTACTGAGCATTGAAGTATTATTTAAAGCATCATATAAACCGAAGAAAGAACTATCTTGAACAGCACCAGTCTTAAATACAGCAACCCCCATGATTAAAAGAAGGGAGTTAACAATGAATGCAAGGGATAATTGAATATTTGAATCCCAAGTTGTAAAACGAACTGTTTGACGAATACTATCTAAATCGTTATGATCAATTTTTCGTGTTTGTGAAATAGCAGAGTGAAGGTATAAGTTATGTGGCATAACAGTTGCCCCAATAATACCTAAAGTACCAGTTAATGGGGTAATTCCACCGATTTCTGGGTGTTGCGCAATGGCTTTTGCTGATGGAAGCAAGCCCATGAACACGCCACCCCAGTTAGGGTTTGAAAGTGCTACTTGGTATGCGAAAACGAATAAGATAACTAAAATTAAACAAGCAACAATTGCTTCAATTTTTCGGAAACCAATCTTGGTTAACAAGAGCAGTACTAAAACGTCCAGAACAGTAATAAATACAGATGGGATTAATGGAATATGGAATAACAAGTTTAAAGCGATGGCGGCACCGATAACTTCAGCAATATCGGTAGCCATAATAGCTAACTCGGTCATAATCCATAAAATAATACCTAATGCTTTACCGGTACGTGCCCGTGTTGCCTGAGCAAGGTCCATTTGACTCACGATTCCGAGTTTAGCCGCCATGTATTGAAGTAACATCGCAATCAAACTTGAAATCAAGATAGTAGTCATTAAGGTATATTGAAAACTTTGTCCACCGGTGATAGAAGTTGACCAGTTACCTGGATCCATGTATCCAACAGCAACTAGTGCACCAGGACCAGAGTAAGCAAATAATGTCCGCCAAAATCCCTTTCCATGAGGAACTTCGACTGTTCCATTAATTTCTGCCAGTGATTTACCGTTAGCATACTCAATTAAGTGATGCTTACGGTGTTGATTTTTTGTGTCGTCCACGCCAAATCCACCTTTCGTTTAAGTTTTGTTAATTAAATTGGAAATCATAATTAACCTAGTTCGAATACTTTGTTAGGGTAACATAAAAAAATATATCCCGCAATGGAAAATTGCCGTTATATTGCCTTTTGAAGGGCGATTGAGGGCTAATGAGTGATAATGTTTGGCTTGCCTAATAGTGGTTAAGCGCTTACTTTGATTTTAAAGATTTTTTTAAATAGTTGCTGTGTAACTATTTATTTATAGTAGAAAAATTTTATTATTTAATATTTTTACTTAGCGACTTTGTGAAAACACCTTGATTAATTAGAACATCGGTAAAACCATTTAGTTTGAAAGCAAAGTTTGAACAAAACTTAGTGAAGAAAAAAATCTCAAAAATTTATGAATTTTTAATGAATGCTGTTAAATGGGCGTTTGTTAACTATATAAGTTGATGGGTTTAACGTTTTAGTAGTAGAAAAAGAATGTGATATAATTGCTGGACGTTTGACAATTAAGGCGTTTTCACACTATACTAGCTCTTGACAAATGATTAAATTCACAAGAGAGGTATCTGAATATGAAAGCACTTGTTTTAACAGGTAAAAAGCAACTTGAAATTGAAGACATTAAAGAACCTGAAATTAAACCAAATGAAGTTTTAATTCATACTGCTTATGCAGGTATTTGTGGTACTGACAAGGCATTATATGCTGGACTTCCTGGTTCCGCATCTGCTGTTCCTCCAATTGTATTAGGACATGAAAACTCAGGTGTTGTTGCCAAGGTTGGCTCAGAGGTTACTAACGTTAAGGTTGGCGACCGAGTAACTGTTGACCCTAACATTTACTGTGGACAATGTAAGTACTGCCGGACACAACGTCCAGAATTATGTGAACATCTTGATGCCGTTGGTGTTACTCGTAATGGAGGGTTTGAAGAATACTTCACTGCTCCTGCCAAGGTTGTATACCCAATTCCTGATGATGTTTCATTAAAGGCTGCCGCAGTTGTTGAACCAATTTCATGTGCAATGCACGGTGTTGATTTACTTGAAACTCACCCATACCAAAAGGCTTTAGTGTTAGGTGATGGTTTTGAAGGACAATTATTTGCTCAGATCTTAAAGGCTCGTGGTGTTCACGAAGTTACTTTAGCAGGACGCTCTGATGAAAAGCTTGAAAACAACCGTAAGCACTTTGGTGTTAAGACGCTTAACACTACTAAGGAAGAAATTCCTGCTGATGCATTTGATATTGTTGTCGAAGCTGTTGGTTTACCTGCAACTCAAGAACAAGCACTTGCTGCTGCGGCCCGTGGTGCACAAGTATTAATGTTTGGTGTTGGTAACCCTGATGACAAGTTCTCAGTAAACACTTATGATGTATTCCAAAAGCAACTTACTATCCAAGGTGCCTTCATCAACCCTTACACATTTGAAGATTCAATTGCCCTTCTTGCTTCAGGTGTTGTTGATCCGCTTCCACTCTTCTCACATGAATTAGATCTTGATGGTGTCGAAGACTTTGTTAGTGGTAAGTTAGGCAAGGTTTCAAAGGCTGTTGTTAAAGTTGGCGGCGAAGAAGCTTAATCTTTTTTTGATAAATATTAAATAAAAAGTAATCCCTTCATTCTCTCGTTGGTATATGTGCGGAACTATTATATTCCGTACTTGTGCTAACGAGAGTTTTTATTTTCTTAATATTTTGCACTTATGTTGACACGGTGTCACTCGGGTGTTAAAGTTAAGCTACATTGACAAGTGACACGGTGTCACTTAAGGCTGGAGGACAATAATGCCTAGTGCAACATTTCAGAATTTAAATTTGGAAAAGAAAAATCATATTAATGATGCATTGTTAACGGAATTTAGTAATCATAGTCTCGCAAGTGCTCAGGTAGCACGAATTGTAAAACAGGCAGCAATTGCTCGTGGGGCATTTTATAAGTATTTTGATAATTTACAGGATGCGTATCAGTATTTATACCACGTCGCGATTAAGGATATTCATACCCCGATTACGAGGGCGAATCATCTCTTAACTGCGGATGATTATGTTAAACAAATTCGCGATTTTGTCGATGAGATTAACGGTAGTCGGTATCGTGATTTTATGAAATTGCATTTTCAAACTAATGAAGGCCTATTGAGGGATGAGTCCAATCCAATGATAAAACCACATGGTGCTCTTGAGTGGGGAGTAATGGTATTAAGCCATGAAACAATTAAAGATTGTCTCCTTCAACCAGCAAAACAAGATGAGGCAATAGAAAGGTTGGCTAAAGCGTTATCCGCGTTATTGCAATAGGAGGTAAAGAGTATGTTTTTAGCACTAAAAGAAATGAAACATGAGAAACTCCATTATGGCTTAATTACGGCCATGATTGTTTTAATTAGTTACTTAATGTTTTTCTTAATGGGAATGATGTTAGGATTGCAAAATGAAAATGATGCCGCAATTAAGGAGTGGGATACGCAAACCGTTCTCTTAAATAAAAATAGCAATGATAATCTTAGTCAATCATTAATTACCCGTGACCAATTACCAGCAAAGGAACAAAAAGAAACAGCACTTGTTGGGCAAGCGCCGGTGGTATTAAAAGCGCATGGTGCTAGTAAAGAGAGTGTGCAGTTTGTTGGACTTGATCCAGATCAATTTATTTCCCGGGAAAAATTAAAAATAGCCAGTGGTCACAAAGTAGAAAAAAGCAATGAAATTGTTGTTGATGAGAGCTTGAAAAACGATGGCTATCATTTAGGCGATAAGGTAACAATTAACTCACAACAAGATAAATATAAAATCGTAGGCTTTGTAAAAGATGCAAAATTGAGCGTTGCACCAGTAATTTACGGTGATTTATCGGCGTGGCGGAATATACGTGGTGTAAATAATCAAGCAGTTGCAAGTGGAGTATTTTCAGATCGGCAATTAAGTAAAGAAAGTTATCCTAAATTAGAACATTATAGTGTTAAAGAGTTTATTAACAAATTACCTGGATATTCAGCACAGAATAATACATTTACCTTTATGATTGGCTTTTTAATGGTCATCTCACTAATTGTTATTGCGGTTTTCCTATATATATTAACGATGCAAAAAATAAGTCACTATGCCGTAATGCGTGCGCAGGGGATTCCTGCTCGACACCTGGTTTTAGCGACAATTACTCAATCTGTTATTTTGATGGTATGCGGAGTACTAGGTGGAATTCTATTAACCTTCATTACTAAATTAGTTATTCCAACTTCGGTACCGGTTATTATGAATTGGCCAATAATAGCGTTAATGGCAGTTGGCTTGGTTGCCTTAGGGATGATTGGATCACTTTTACCAGTACGGATGATTGTAAAAATTGATCCTGTAAAAGCACTAAATTAATGTAGGAGGTAAAGCTTATGCCAACAATGGAAATTCGAAATGTTAATAAATATTATGGACAAGGTATCAGTCGGGTTCATGTTTTAAAAGATGTTAATTTTGTTGCTAATGCAGGTGAGATGAACCTTATTCTGGGGCCGTCTGGTTCAGGGAAAAGTACTTTCTTAACGATTGCTGGAGGACTACAAACTCCAACGTCGGGTGAAGTTTTAATTGATGGGATTAACTTACAGAAATTATCACCTAAGAAACGCGATGAATTACGTTTAAAGAAAATTGGATTCATTCTCCAATCCTATAATTTACTTCCTTATCTGGATGTTGCCGATCAGTTCAAGCTGGTAGATAAAATAAAGAAAAGCGGTAATGTTTCGCGTGAAGCATTTGAAGAATTGTTACAAAAATTAGCGATCAAAAATCTTCTGAAGCAATATCCTTCTGAATTATCTGGGGGACAGAATCAACGGGTTGCAATTGCGCGTGCACTATATACTGATCCCCAAATAATTCTTGCTGATGAACCAACAGCAGCTCTTGACAGCAATTTAGTAAAAACAGTTGGTCAGTTGTTTCAAAATATGGCAAAAGAAAAAGGAAAGGCGGTAATTGCTGTTACCCACGACTTACGACTGCAAAAATATGCCGACCATATCTACGAATTAGCTGATGGAAGGTTGACCGAGAAAACTGATATTCCCCAGGAAATAATATAAGTAATAGTAAAGGATTATTGAGGAAGTTTAATACTCCCCTTATTGTTGTTATAATTAGTAGACTTATAAATGGTAAGGGGAGGGCAAAATGGCTTTTTTAGAACTAAAAAACATCTATAAATCATACTATCTCGATAAAGAAGAGTTTCCAGTTCTTAAGGGAATCAATCTGCAATTTGACCGTGGTGAATTTGTATCTATTTTAGGTGAATCCGGTGGCGGAAAATCAACCCTTATGAATATCATCGGTGGCCTTGACCGTGATTTTAACGGTGAGGTATTGGTAAACGGTAAAACTTTGGACCATAAAAAAGAAAAGCAGCTTGACAGTTATCGGCGGGCAACAATTGGCTATATCTATCAGTCTTATAATTTGATTTCACATTTAACTGTTCTTGATAATGTTCTCGTAGCGTTAGATATGACAACTTTGTCTAAAGAAGAACGGCACAAAAGAGCGTTAGATTTGCTAGATAAAGTTGGCTTAAAAGATCAGGTAAAGAAGCACCCTAACCACTTGTCAGGTGGTCAAAAACAGCGGGTTGCAATTGCCCGGGCATTAGCCAGCGATCCTCAAATCATAATTGCTGATGAACCGACGGGGGCACTTGATTCTAAGAATACGCAAGAAGTCTTAGAACTTTTAGATAATATTGCTCGTGATGGTAAATTAGTAATTGCGGTAACTCATTCCCAAGAAGTAGCTGATAACGGAACACGAATTGTTCATTTATCGGATGGAAAGATCGATGGTGATGAAAAGTTACGCCCATCATATCCGATTCCAGCTGACCCAACTAATATTACTCCGCGAACTTTGCCGGCAATGGCGAGCTATCGAACAGCATTTAAGCATTTAACTTATAACTTCTGGCGAAATTCATTAATTATGTTAGGAACAGCAATTGGAATTTTTGCTGTACTGCTTTTTAGCGGATTAGGGAATGGGATTAATGGATATATCCAAAACCAGATTAATTCATTAGCTAATCCTCAAGCAATAACAGTTTTTAAGAATACAACCGGAAAGAAAATGACCCAAGAACAGCTTCAATCTTCCCTTGGGCAGACAATGGCTGCGGCTCCGCAATCAATGACAATTAGTGAGCATAATTTAAAACGACTTAGTAAAATTGAGAATGTTTCATCTGTCCAGCCAGGAATACTAGTTAGCGCTTATCAGTTATCTTACAATGGCAACAAACAAAGCGGCACATCACTTAGTACTTGGAGTAAAGCAAATACTGCGGATGCGGTGAAGCATGGTCATCAGCCAAAAAATGGAGAAATTGTCCTAGCAAAGCAGCAAGCAATTCAACTTTCAAGTGCTAAGAACTACAAAAATATGGTCGGTAAGACGGTTAATATATCGTTTAATTGGGTTGACAAGCATAATAATCCAGTACCAATAACCGGGAAATTTAAGGTTGCTGGTATTACAGAAGGTGCTAGCACAACTACAGCAGTTACTTACCATTCAATGCGGCAGTTATTAAATAATGCGAACGCTTCAACAGCCGCTAACGTTGCAACAGTGAATGTGAAGAATCTTGATAAAGTCCAAAGCGTAGCTAATAAGATTGATAACCTTAGGGATGGAAATAATAAACGAGTGCTTGGTGCAGTAACAGTTGGTTCGATTTTAAAGACGGTAAATACTTATGTTCGACTTGCATCAACTGTTCTTGCTTCAATTGCAGGAATTTCACTGCTGGTATCAGCCTTAATGATTATTGTAACAATGTATATGTCTGTATCGGAACGAACAAAAGAAATCGGTATTTTACGAGCATTAGGAGAAAGAAAAAAGGATATTCGACGCTTATTTACATCTGAATCGGTCTTTATTGGGCTATTTTCTGCTCTACTTGCCTTAGTAATTGTGGCGATTGTATCATTGATAATAAACCACGCTCTGTTTGGCTTGATTAAATATAATATTGTTCAAATAACGTTTGGTAATGTTATATTTGCAATAGTAATCGCGATTGTGATTTCATTTATTGCAGCCCTTCTTCCGGCACGACGAGCGGCTAATTTGAATCCAATTGATGCATTAGCTGCTGACTAATTGGTTAGAAACCGGCATTTAAACTGCGTGATAACGCTACTAACTTTGAATAGTTAAGAGACTAGGTTAATTCCTAGTTTTTTTATTTTTAAATTTTATATTAGGCATGCCAAAAAATGATGTATAATTATAGTGGAGGTGTTAAAAGTGACAACAGTTTATGTTCACAATAATAATCAATCACAGACAGTTGCTTGTTCCGATGGTTCGCAAGGGGTAATGCGAATTAGTAATATTGATGTTGCACCGCATTATAGTTTTAAGTTTTATAGTCATGCACATATGGGATTCTGGTTAAACCAAGATCAATTTCATGATGGACAGTCATTAGTTGTAAAGGGTGTTCTTGAAAACGAACAATTTAAGATACAATTTGTTGACTAACTAAAAAGGACGTTTAGAAGTCATATCCTAAGTTAAACTTAGAATGAGTTCTAAACGTCTTTCTTAATTACAATTGGGGGATCCCAATTAATATTCACTAAATTAAATGATTTTTTCTGCATGGCTTAAAACATCGGCGATTAAGGTCATTACCTGTGGATCTTCAAGATGATAGATAACAGTTTTACCTTCTCGTCTTTGTTGAACTAAATTATATTTTCGTAATAGTTGCAGTTGGTGAGAAACCCCCGATTGTTCCCAATTCAACTTCATACTAATTTCTGAAACGCTCATTGAATGTTGAATGAGCAAATATAATAACTGTAATCGTTTTGGATTACCAAGCAACTTGAATAGCTGACTGATTTTGTTAACGTTTGGAATATCAGTTGTCCGACGGTTTACCACGATAAATACCACTTACTTTCTGTAAACTCCCTAATATTAGTTCGTGAATATTAACAATAAACTGCTTACTCTTATTCTAAAACAGAAAATGACGTTTTTAAAACAAAAAAGCAAAAAATATAGCTTTTCTTATACTTTTTGCTTTTACTTGATATAAATATATTTATTGATAAACAATTACAATGATAAGCGTTGCCCGACAAAAATAGTGTAAGGACTTTGCAAATTATTTTTAGCAGCAATTGTCCGCCAGTTTAAGCCATGATATGCTGCAATTTTTGAAAGTGAATCACCGCTTTGAACTGTATAGCTTCCGTGACTTGTATTTGAGCGGTAGCTGTTTACTCGGTTAGTAGCTGTTGAACGAACATTACTTGTTACTCCACCAACTTGTAGCTGCTGACCTACTCGAATTAAGTTAGGATTAGTAATGTGGTTAGCGGAGGCAAGGGTTGTAGTTGTAGTATTGAACCGTACTGCGATTCCGGAAAGAGTATCTCCTTGTTGAACGGTATATGTACCGTTACTTGAATTCGTCTGTCGAGCAGTAGGAGCATTATTTTGCTTAACTGATGTTACACCGTTATTTTGGTTACTTTGACGAATGGTTAAAACCTGACCAACTCGGATTAAGTTAGGGTTGGTAATATGATTTAACTGTGCTAAGTGCGTGTAAGTAGTACTAAACTTACCAGCAATTCCAGAGAGGGTATCACCACGTTGAACGGTATATGTATTTACATTGCTATTGTTTTTCGTTTCGGTTTGTTTAACTGGCGTTGTGGAAGTATTTTGTTGACTAGCATTTTGCCGAACTAATAGCCGTTGACCAACATAAATACGGTTAACATTGTGAATGTCATTTAATGATGCTAACTTACTTACAGTAGTGTCAAATTCACCAGCAATTCGTGATAAGGTATCGCCACCCTTAACAGTGTAGTAACCAGTATTTGAAACAGTTACATTAGTTTCTGGAGTTTGCGCACTGTCTGTTTGCTTATTAGCAACAACTTTACCTGATAACGCAACAGCATCTAATTGGTTTAAATTGTATGTTTGGACAAAACGAATTAAAGTGTTAGCGTAACTTGGATCAGTAGCGTAACCATCCTGACGAAGCTTTCTTGCAACTGAAGCATAATTAGTATCACCAAGCAGGTTGCGGTAACGACTATTTACATTAAGGAAACGACCGTGATCAGCAACTGATTCGGAATTGTTTGCATAAGCGCGGAAGTTAGCATTAACGTAAACGCTACGACCATTGTAGACTTCACGAGTACGCATGGTAATTGAGTTACCATTGTATGAACCCTTGATACCAAAGAGGTTGTGTGCTTGCGTAGAAAGACCAGAACGTCCCCAGCCACTTTCTACAATTGCTTGAGCAACCGTAACGGAAGGGAGAACCTTATATTTATTCCAGCCCTCAATGGCACCAGGAGCAACACTTTGAATAAATGCTTGTTGTGATGCATTATTACTAAAGTGTAAGCTATTAAGATCAGTAGTATTTTCTTGGCTTGCGCTAGTTGCCTGTGGCGTAGCTGGCGTTGCTTGTTTTTGTTCGCTAGCTTGTGAAGATGCCGGAGCTGCAGCAGGAGCAGCGGTTGATGAAGCTTGGCTTGCATTTGCAGCAGTACTACTTTCTGGAGTTGTGCTAGCAGCAGAAGTAGTATTTTGTGAAGCGCTTGAAGCACTGGTGCTATTAGCGTTACTTTGATTGTTTGTGGCAGTAACTGGTTGATCAGAAGATGTCGGAGTATTATCAGCGGCATGAGTAACAGCACCAGTAGTAGTTAATAATGTGACAGCAGTTAATCCAGCAACCATCCATTTTGTTCCGCTTTTATACATTTTGAAATGGGTTGATGGATCACTATTAGATTGATGATTCATTGGCAGAGACTCCTTTTAAATATTAAAATTCTTAAACACAACATTTAGAAGTGGCTTGTTAATCATTTCATAAATTAGAATGCAAAAAAACACTAAAAATGTTTAAGAAGTTCTAAAGATTTCAACTACTATAAACCTAGCATTAATTTCACTTACCGTCAATTTAATATGGAGAAGAAAGGACGGTATGACCTTTAAAACAGGTGTTTAATTCTTGTTAAATCAATAATAAGTTAATTTATATGTTATTTTTATCAATTGAAAAACAATCTGATACAAATGACAGAATAAACATATGTAATTATAATAATTTTTGCAAAATTGTAAATTAAGTTCAAAAATAATCATCGATTGTTCAAATACAGTAAGCTATAATAAAGGAGCTTAAATTATTAATTTATTAAAATTAGTAGTAAACGAGGAGTTATAAAATGGTTGCTAAATTAAAAGATGTCGCCCAGCTGGCTGGTGTTTCAGTAACCACAGTTTCACGGGTAATCAATAACTATGGTTCGCTAAGTCAAAAGACAATTGACAAGGTTCATGCAGCAATGAAGGAGCTTAACTACCAGCCAAATGCGCTAGCACGAGCAATGCAGGGGAAGCCATCCAAATTTGTTGGCTTAATCTTTCCTAATTTAACCAATCCCTTTTTTGCAGAGTTAGCGAATGAATTGGAGCACCAGCTGTTTAAAAAAGGATACAAGACGATTATTGCTTCTTCAGCACAAAACCCGGAAATTGAGCATGAGTATTTAAATATGTTAATGGCTAACCAAGTAGATGGGATTATTTCAAGTTCGCATAACCTTGACATTGACGAATACCACCAATTGACCGCCCCGATTGTTTCGTTTGACCGGTACTTGGCTGATAATATCCCAATTGTGGCAGCAGATAGTTACCATGGGGGTGAACTAGCAGCACAGTACTTGGTTGAACATTATGTAAATCATTTAGCGGTTATTGTCGATGAGGATACATCGGTATCGCCAACAATCAATCGAATTCAAGGCGCACTTGATTTCTTAAATAAGCAAAATATTGAATTTGAACCGTTGGCAATTAAAGATTTAGATCTAAATGCAACTTTTCCTGGTGACTATGATGGCGTCCTTGCTTCAAATGATGTCCAAGCATTAGTAATCTATAATATTTACCGTCAGGCTGGTAAGCAATTGAATAAAGATTTCTTTATTACCGGCTATGATGGATCGCAGTTAATTAGGCGAGTAGCACCATATTTACCTACTGTTATTCAGCCAATTCCGGCATTGGCACAAGAACTGATTCAAACATTAATGAAACGGATTAAATCACCGAATGAAGATGTCAATCCGGCTATAATCCCGGTTGAATTTTATCAGCCAAAGTAAAATACGAGTATTAATCAGCAGGAAGTTGAAAAAGTTTTGTAAGCTATTTTTTGCAATTCAATTTGATGGTTTTATAAAATGAAAGAGGTCGGTGAAAAATTTTACTTTTTCACCGACCTCTTGTTAGTTAAAGCTTACCTGACATGAATCATAACATTACTTGCTTTGCATGAACCGTTGAAGCAATTCGACTTCTTCTGAAGTTACTGGGGTGTTGGACGATTTAATCTCGTGAATCCGTTCAACAGATAAATGACTGCCAAAGGCAACTTCATTATCATTTAAGCCGTTTTCACGTTCAAAGTTGATCAATTCCTGAGCAAGTTCACTCAAATTGTCCATGAAATAAACTCCTCCTTATATAGAATTATTGAATTAATATTATCCTTATGTCCTATTCTAAATCAAGACACGGTTTGTTACCAAAATTTAGTTTAGCACAGTTTGAACTTATCCTAGTAGTTATTTTATTAAATTTATCCGTTAGTTTACTGGATTTGACGACAAGCGGGGAAATTTGTGTGATAATCAAAGTAAATCTTTTTAAGAGAATGGAGTATGGATAAGTTATGAGTTGGAATTGGTTAGGATGGTTATCTTGGATATGTTCAATTCTCTTTTTCTGTTATGTGATTCATTATATTCGAGTACACCAGTTAATGTTGATTGCTAAAACCAAAAAAATAATTGAAAGTAAATTGATAGTTCGCTATGTGGTCTTGTTAATCATATCATTAGTCTGGTTAGGAGGAATGCTTTATTTAACATTCTTTAGACCAGTTGATATCAATAATCATCAAGAAACAACAATGTCGATTACGTATCGACCACTTCAGATGGGAAATAAGTCTGATGATTTTTATTATGTTTTAGCAACTCGAAGTAAGAGTGGCAAGCACCCGATTGTTTCATATACTTACTGGGCTGGAAATGATAAGTATACGACAAATTCACGATTTGGTTCCGTATCTGATGGTTCACGAATTATTAATTTGAGTGCTAGTGCGTTGCCATGGGATAAAAAGCAATTAGCAAAGGAAGACGCTAAAACCGGGCATGCGTTTGCTGCTGTGATGAATGTGAAATACAAGAATACGGTAATGAATGGCCTGGGACTAAAGGCAAACCGTAATGCTGCAACATATACATTACTGCGAGTTCCGTCTGCTGATATGGTTTCTGAGAGATAAAATGAAAAAACAACAAACGGTAAAATTAAAATGGGTGGCACTTGCTAGTCTGTTAAACAACACTGGTGCCGCTTTTTTATGGCCATTAACAACAATGTACCTTCATAATTACCTTGGACAAAGTTTAACGACAGCGGGATTGGTAATGCTTGTTATGTCTCTTGCAATGATGAGTGGTAATTACCTTGGTGGCTGGTTATTTGATCACTGGCGCCAATACCAAACAGCGCTGTTAGGTGTTAGTTTATCAACACTTGCGATTTTTCTCTTGATATTTATTCATGATTGGCCATGGTATGCAGCTTTGATTACGATTAATAGCTTTGGGGATGGGATTAATGCTACCATTGTTAATTCTTATGGTGCAATGGTAAGTGATCATACGTCACGATATGTTTTTAATTATATTTACATGGCATTTAATGTTGGGGTTGTTATTGGAACTTTACTTGTTGGAATTTTATTACCGATTAGTGTAGTTGTTGTTTTCGCAGTTGCAACTATTTTCTATGCCATACTGGCAATCCTAGTAATACTAACTTTCAATGTTGAAATAACCAGGTTGCAAGAAACATCTGATGTCAGGAATCACCAGCAGGTTCCTAAGCAATTACATCGGCGTTGGATTATTCTTGTTTGGTTTATTTTAGTAAATTATATTACGATCCATTTGAGTTATTCTTTATGGGAAAGTGTGATGGCTGTTCACATGACGAATATGGGGATACCCTTCTATGCATATAGTATGTTATGGACATTGAATGGCGTATTGATTATTGTTGGACAACCGTTAGTTAATAAATTGAGTCCGTATATGAGACTATCGACGCAAATTATCATTGGAATATTTATTTTTGCTTGCTCATTCTTTTTATTGATTTTTGCTCGAACATTAGCAGCATTTATAGTAGATTTTATTATTTTAACAATTGGTGAAATGACAAGTTTTGCGGGATTGCCTGCATGGATTACTCAATTGACCAATGTAAACGAAGCAGGTCATTATCAGGGATTGCTTAACATTATGATGTCAATTGGACGGGCGATTGGCCCATTATATGGTGGTTTTATTATTGAAAAGGGAGGTTATCAAATCCTCTTTTTATCTGTCTTTGCGATGATGATCATAACCCTAGTAGTTATCTGTGTTTATCTATTGCACCTTCATCATTTACAGCGGCGCCTTAATTTTGAGAAATAATACCAAAAATGAGAAAGCTATGGTAAAATCACTATGTATTATAAAAGCATTGACGTAGAAACAAAGTGCCTGTGTAATCGACAGGGAACCAGTAGCATTGAGAGCTGGTAATGGGCATGATTCACCTCTACCAGCTGAATAGGTGAAATATAGTAGCTTATTTCGGGTGACCCGTTATCGTCAGAAGTTATATTAAACTTCATGAGGCAGCAATTGCGAGGTTGTTGTAAATAGAGGTGGAACAGTGGTTAATATCGCCCTCTAAGACTTTTAAGTCTTAGAGGGCTTTGTTTTTATACGTAGCGAAAGGGGAACATGAAATGGAATATCAAAAGCCAAAAGGAACAGCGGATATTTTACCGGGAACGACAAGTCTTTGGCAGAAGGTAGAGCAGAACGCACGAGAAGTCTTTAACCAATACGGTTACCGTGGGATTCGAACACCAATGTTTGAAGACTATAATGTATTTTCGCGAAATGTTGGTGATACATCCGATATTGTTGAAAAAGAAATGTATGATTTTCATGATAAGGGTGATCGGCATATTGCGCTCCGTCCAGAGGGAACTGCGGGTGTTGTTCGTGCTTATGTTGAAAATAAACTTTATGGACCGGAATATCCTAAGCCATATAAGGTTTATTACATGGGACCGATGTTTCGGTATGAACGTCCACAGTCAGGGCGGCAACGTGAATTCCATCAAATTGGGGTGGAGGCTTTAAACAATGAGTCACCACAAATTGATGTTGAAGTTATTTCAATGGCCATGGCGCTCTTTAAGAAGTTTGGAGTGCCAAATGTTAAGTTAGTAATTAACACCCTGGGGGACAAGAAGGTTCGCGAAGACTATCGTGAAGCCTTAATCAACTACTTAAAACCACATTATGATGAGTTAAGTAAGGATTCTCAAGAACGGTTATATAAAAACCCATTGCGGGTACTCGATAGTAAGGATGCTGGTGATAAGAAGATTGTTGCTGAGGCGCCATCAATTCTTGAATACCTTGATGATGAATCCCAAGCATATTTTGATGAAGTTCAATCTTTATTAAAGAAGTTAGGGATCGAGTTTGAAATTGATACCAATATGGTTCGGGGGTTAGATTACTACAACCACACTATTTTTGAAATTATGTCAGACTCACCAGTCTTTGGTGGTGGCTTTACTACTGTTTGTGCTGGTGGTCGTTACAATGGATTGATTAGTCAACTCGGCGGTCCTGAAGAAGGTGGAATTGGCTTTGGAATGGGTGTTGAACGATTGATGCTTCTTTTACAAGAAGAAAACCCTGACTTTACTCCTAAAGATCAATTAGATGTCTTCTTTGCAAGTGCAGATGATCAAGGGGATGAATTGGCCTTTGAGGTCCTAAGTAAGGTGCGGCAGCGTGGAATTATTGCTGACAAGGATTATAGCGGTGTAAAGGTTGGTAAGCAAATAAAAGAAGCTTTCCGCCGTAATGCAAAGTATTTTGCTGTTTTTGGTTCGCGGGAAGTAGAAGAAGGAACATTCCAATTGAAAAACGCAACCACTAAAGATGCGGTTGATGTAAAAGTGGCTGACTTTATTGCTAATCCAGCACAATATTTAAAGTAAACAAAAAGAGGCAAGGGAAAATGAGATGGTAGTGTCCATCGTTCTCTTAACCTCTTTTTTAGTTTGTAATTTGATTTAACGGCAAATACTCTTAAGGGCGTCATAGTTAATATTTCGATTCTTGTAGTCAGCTAGTAAAGTGTTAATAAGGCGGTCAAGGTCACGTTGCTCTTTTTCACTTAAAGTGTGGTAAGCAGCTTCAGCGATTTTATCACGACGGATTAACAATTTGTGTGCAACTTGAATGCCTTCATCTGTTAAACGAATTTTGAACTCTTCATTATTAATAACGCTAGTAGTTGCCAGATTATTAGCGACTAATGCTTTAGTTGCATCTTCAAGCTCACTTGGACGATAATCGAAGTCATAAATTAATTGCCGACTTAATAAACCATCTTTATGTTGTCGTAAAATTCGGAGAAGGCGGTGGAAATTATGGCGGTCAGGGTAGCCTGGCAAGCAATATTCGCCGCGGCGTTCTTCTTCAATGTGGACATGGCATTTTAATAGTGATTGGTATTCTTCAAATTCCTTAATATCTAAAAATAACTTAGTTGTTAATTCTGACATAGTACATACCTCCAAATCAATTCACTAAAACTTCCAACATTCATTATAATAATATTAATATTTAGAAAATAATAGTAAAATGCTTTGGCAGTAAATATGTTAATCAACTGCGTATGTCCCCATGTCATTGGCAACGACAATCCGGCCCGCGTGGTCAACACCCTCATTTTTAGTTAAACCGATTTTATTATACGCAAATGTCACGGTAGTGTTAGCTTTAACCGCAGTTCCCATTATTTCTCCTGTATCGGTATTGATTCCTGATGGCATGTCGATTGCTACAATAATTGCATTAGTATTATTGATTTTAGCAATTGCATCAGCATAGGTTCCCTTAATCGGGCGGTCGATGCCAATCCCAAATATCGCATCAACTATTAAAGTAGCGTCATTAAGTGAAGTAAGGTCAGTAGTTTGTGGAATACCATAATATTGACAAATCTTATCTTGCGTTTGGTGTTCGGAAGAAGCATGTGCCGGATTGCCGACATTTAGAATTGTAACTTGAACTCCGGCAATATGGAGCAGGCGCGCAACAGCCAGGCCATCCCCGCCATTATTGCCGCTACCAGCAACGATAACCACTTTCTTGAGATTTAAGGGAAAAGCATGAAGAATTTCATCACGGACAGCTAATGATGCTCGCTCCATTAAAACTAATGAGGGAATTCCAATTGTATTAATTGTATACGAATCATAGTGACGCATTTCTTCTGCAGTAATAATTTTATCAGTCATAGATACAAGCCTCCTGAAATATACTCTAAGCGTACCACTATTAACAGTCTAAATCTAAAAAGGTTACTTGAGTGTAGTAGATGGGATATCGAGGAAACTAGTAATAAAAAAACTGGGAGAAAATAATGTTCTCACCAGTTTTACGAATATTAGTATTGGGATAATTTTAAAAAACTACAGGTTAACTTTTTAGTAAATAATAACCGGCTCGTTTTGTTCAAGATCATGGTATGCTTGTCCGGCAACGCTTGGGTGCATGTTGATACAACCATGAGAACCGTCTTTCAAATAAGCAGTTTTAGACCAGTTGTTTCGCCAACTTGCATCGTGGAAACCACAACCAGTTTCGGTAAATGGTGACCAATAGTTAACCTTACTTGCATAACTTGATCCATCATCGTTTTGTCCACGGAGGACTGATGGACTTTGCTGGTACATAATATACCAGACTCCCTTAGGCGTTTTGTTACCCTCATTATTGGTTCCGCTAACGATATCGGATTCTAGAACGCACTTGCCATCACGGTAGAAGTATGCTCGTTGATCGGCAAGCGAAACTTCAGCATAGGTATTTCCAATTCCATTGTTGGTAGTAACATTGTAACCAAGACCAGTAGTGTTATAGCCGTTTCCCATCAGATCGTGGTCAGCCTTTACTTCTCTTTTTCCGTCAATAATTGCCTTGGTTAAAGAAGCAGCTGCTTTTTTCTCACTGATTTTCCAACCATATGATCCACCAGCAGCAGTTGTAATCTCTGTCCCAGCATGGGTCTTGAATTTGAATGGCTTCCCTAGTGTAGCCTGTTTTTCATTAATTTCTTTTATATGTTTATTTAATGATGTGGTGTCGAAATTATACTTATTATTTTTGTAAGTAGCTTTCGTAATAATCTGGTTACTTGTTAAGTCGTATTTTTTATCTTGGACGAGGTAAGTAACCTTTTTTCCTTTTAGTTTGGCTAATTTTAGCTTTTCGTTTTGTACTGTTTTACTATTAGCTTCAATTGGCTTTTCGTAGTGTAATGTAATGTTGATCTTAGCGCTACCAGCTTGATTGTCTAATTGGCTTAAGGCATTCTTCAAGTTGTATTTATTACCATTGACTGCTGGAATGACTGATACTTTTTCATTTTGGTAAATTGCGTAGGCATCAACGGGGGCCTTACGATTTTTATTTTGACGACTGATTTCTTCGGTCACATTAGCTTTAGCTGCATCAAGGAGCTTTTCATCAAAGTTAGATGGCCTTATCGGTAGGTTGATCTTCTTATGTGAAGGAAATAGTGTGAATTGCTTCTTTAATGCTTGTGAAAATTTGTCTTCATCATTTGAAAAGTCAGGCTTTTGGGCTTTGCTTTGATAAACAAGTTTATTATCAACATATACTTTTGTTGCACCTGAAGTCTCTTTTACTTTATTAAAGGCTTGTTTTGCAGTAAGTCCGCCCACGGCAACGTTATTGATAGTCACGTTCTTGTTAAAATGATTTTTTTGGTGGACAAACATACCGGCGATTATCACAACTAATAAAGCGGCAGCTCCAATTAACCAGTATTTAATATTTAAGCGCATTGTATCTTCCCTCAAATCGAAAATAATTACGTTCCTATCTTAGCACGTAAACCTAATAACACAATGGAAAAGTAGAATATTATAGTTTTTGTCGTTCTTTTAAATAGCGATCGATTCCATCCAAAAGGAATTTAAAGAAGAGGCAGATATTTAGGAGGATAAATACCTTAAAGAAGACATACCAATTGATTATTTTTAATGAGAAGTGCATAAAGTCATAGATAATTACGAGTAAAATAAAAAGAATATTAGCTCGCAAAATATCTTTTGACCATTTATGATTGATAGTATAATGCCAAGTATTTATTAATACCGAAAAAATTGTTTTCATAATGGATCCTCACAATGGACTATAAAAAATTTGCATAGATGATAGCAACAATAAAGAAAAAGAGGGCAGTAAGATATGAAACCTTAAGATTATCTCGCATTGTTAACGCCTTTCTAAAAGAAGATTGAATAAAAAATTCCCTGTAATTATAATAGTGATGTTTTGAATTATCTGTAAAGGAGAAATTAATTTGAACTTACGAGTAAAACATTGGATTTATGGAATATTTTGCTTAGTAATAGCAATAATTGCAATTGGTCCAGAATTACACGCTGCTTCTAATTCTGATGATAAAAAAGCAGTTGTTGAATCGCAAGTGAAAGAAGAATCGGTCAAAGGGAAAATGTCCCCTAGTAGTGAGGGGCATATGCGAACGCCAATTGACTGGCATAAGTCATCAGAGACGATTCCTTACCCCGATTTAAGTAAAGTAAAGAATTTTTGGGTTAAAGTAGATTTAAAAAAGAATCGGACCTACTTATATGATGGTTCAAAGATTATTTATACGATGTACAGTACTGGCGGAATTTATGAAAAGGATTCTAAAACAGGTAAGATGAAGAGTGCTACGCCAACTGGGACCTTTTATGTTCAGCAAGAACGTGGAGATAACTTCTTTAATCAGTCCTTAAAAGAAGGAGCCAATTATTACGTTTCATGGAAGAATCATGGTGAGTACCTTTTTCATAGTGTTCCAACCAAAGCAGATGGTCAATATAACGAAAAAGAAGCTGCCAAGTTAGGTAAGACCCAGGGATCACATGGGTGTATACGGCTTTCAATCCCCGATGCACAATGGATGGAGCATAATTTGCCAGTAGGTACCAAAGTTGAAATCGTGGGCTAAGTTCGTAAAACAAGTATTTTTAGCCCAATCAGGATTAAGTTGATGATTACAAGGCAACCTATTCCTTGGAGCAGGGATACTCTAACGAGGGGAAGAAAGTAGGCAATAAGGTTATAGCAAATCATCACAATAATTAGAAGTAAGTCATTGCCTAGCAAATGGTTAAAAAAACGGCCTTGTGATAATCTTGCAAGCATTTTAATAGTCCTCCTTAATTAATAACGGGGTGTTTTCAGGAATACCTTGAAGCCATTTGGCATCTGGCTTGGACACTTGAATTGTGTTTTTAATTGGTGGTATTTTTTGTAGGCAACGAGGGACATGGTGGTTATCCATATCCGTAAGTGGAGTTTCAATATAGTTACCGTTGCTGATACCAAGCCAGTATTTAGCAGTTGCTTGCTGTGAACCGCTGATATGGTAAATTTGTTGCCCGCGTGCATGGAGAATACGAAGTGGGTGATTTTGCGCTGGTAAATTTACTTGGGCGTGAATGATATAAAGAACATGGTGGTTTTTGGTATCAACGACGAAAATTTTATGGGGCTTTTTAAGGGCAATAAGCGCTAGTTGTTTTTTCTCAATCTTGGGATACGTCCATTTTTCTGATGCGCGGTGGGTATTTGGCGAACGGAGCCGATTATAACTGATGATTTGACTTGCTCTAGAAGCTTGAGGAATAAAATTACCAGTATGGTATGTATAAATATTAAAGATAAAAACAAAAATGAAGAATAGGCTAATCGATATAATGAGCATGTGTTTTAGTTCTTTATTCATAACAAATTCCTTTATTATTTATTACTAAGTTTATCTTACCGTACTTGAAGGACATAGGAGAATAGATTTCATGAAAAAATTCACAATTTTTATTTTATCCTTATTTACCGTACTGACTTTAAGCGCGCAAACGGTAATGGCTAGTAATCGAATTGATGCTTCAGCGGCGATAATGGCCGATGCGTCAACCGGGCAAATTATTTATAAACAAAATGCAGATAAACCTCTACCTGTTGCTTCAATCACCAAACTACTAACTATTTTGGTAATTGAGGATGAAATCCAACAAAAACAGCTTTCATGGGATACGCAAGTTAAAATAACCCCAGAGATTGCTGAAATTTCTAATGATCCCTCCTATTCAACGATTGGCCTAAAAGAAGGTCAGTCTTATTCCGTGCGGACGCTTATTAATGCAGCATTAGTTAAATCTGCTGATGGGGCAACTGTTGCCTTAGCAAGTGCTACTGGTGATGGAACAGATGAGTTTAACTTAAAAATGATGCAGAAAGCTAAAAAAATCGGAATGACTAATACAAATATTGTTAACTCGGTTGGGTTAGACAATGGTGACATGAAAAGCTTCAAATTAGCTGACCTTCCTAGTAATGCTTCAAATACGATGAGTGCTCGAGATGTTGCTATTTTGTCGCAGTATCTTGTAAAACATTATCCAGAGCTTTTGCAGATTACAGCACAAAAGCAGGCTAAGTTTCAGATCTCAAAAGGTCAAGTAAAAGTAGAGCAAAATCTAAATAAGATGTTACCAGGAGACCAATATACGGTAAAAGGGGTGACGATTGATGGCCTTAAGACTGGTACATCCGATAGCGCGGGCGCTTGCTTTGCTAGTACAGGAAAATATCGGGGACATCGGATTGTTACTGTCGTTCTTCATTCAAAGGGGGATGATAAGGATAATCGCTTTAAAGCTACCCAGGAACTATATAAAATTTTGAAAAATGAGGAACACCTTCAAGATATTAAGGTGCCCGCTTCTGTAACGACACGTAGGGTTGCCGATGGAGCAGCGAGAACAATGGAATTAGGGCCACGTCAAGTGACAATTTGGAGCCCTTATGATACTAAGACAAATTATACGATTGGAACCGAATATAAGAAAAATCTTTTAGATAAAAAGAAACGTTTGACCGCTCCAATATGGAAAGGTGAACGTGTCGGGAGTTTGCGGATAACAAGTGACCAATTAGAGACTCTGAATGGTGAACCGCTAGTGTATTCTTTGTATAGCGCGGATGATGTGCGGCGGGGGAATTTTTGGCAACGATTGTTACATTAACAAAGGGGAATGATGATGAAAAAGAGCTATCGTGGAATTCTAGCGACGATAATAGTCGTCATTGTTGCAATAGTTGGTAGTGCAGTTTGGCATCAACAAAAACATAGTAAATATATTCAATCGACGACGCCAACTTTATTTTTCCATGGTGGTGGCAGTAGTTATCATGCTGAAGAGCAAATGGTAAACGCAGCTAAAAAAGCTGGTGTTACTAATACTATCCTTCGGGCAAACGTTGATCGAACGGGCAAAGTTACTTTACATGGTTCAATGCATAAAGGAGCAATTAATCCAATCGTTGAAGTAAACTATGAGAATAATCGTCAACTGGATTTTAATAAGCACGGCGAGTACGCAACAAATGTCGTTACCGCGTTACAAAGACGGTATAAGATTACCAAAATTAATATGGTAGGTCATTCCCTGGGAAATATTTCGATTATTTATTACATGTTGCAAAATGGTCAAAATCCCCAAATGCCCCAGTTACAAAAGCAGGTTGATATTGCGGGACATTTTGCAGGATTGACATTTAAGCAGGTTCCTACTGCTATCCAGCAACCGGCAGGGATGAAACTTAATAAAGATGGTAAACCGAATAAAATGAATGCTACTTATCAACAAATGACGCGCGCACGTCAAACATATCCTAAAGGGAAGGTAGCCGTCCTTAATATTATTGGAGATATTGGTAACCATACCGATGGACGGGTTGATAATATTTCTTCTTTATCGCTTAAATATTTAGTTGGTTCGCGTGCAAAATCATACCGCGTTCTCAAGATTACCGGGAAGGACGCTCAACACTCAAAACTACATGATAATGCGCAAGTAGACAAAGCGCTAATTAACTTTTTATGGGGAAAATAGCCAAAAATTATAGGCAAAATATTATTTAAACTAAAAGAGAGAACACATGTTAAAAATAGACAATGTATCAAAAAGCTTTTCTAACGTTTTAGCAGTAAAAAACTTGAGCTTTGAGGTTAAGCGAGGCGAAGTAGTAGGGGTAGTCGGACAAAATGGAGCTGGTAAGTCCACAACATTCAAAATGATTTTAAACTTTCTTTCGCCAGATGCCGGTGAGATAACTATAAACTCTAAAAAGCTAAAAAATGATTTTTTAGATAATATTGGATATTTGCCAGAAGAACGTGGCTTATATTTAGATATGACTATCAAACAGCAGGTATTATATTTTGCTCAATTGCATAATTATAGTAAAACGAAGGCGAGTAAAGAATTATCTTATTGGTTGGAGCGTTTAGCAGTAAAAGGTACTGAACGTACATTAATAAAAAATCTATCGAAAGGTAATCAGCAGAAGGTTCAATTGATTACAACACTAATTCATAAACCGAAGATAGTAATACTTGATGAGCCTTTTTCAGGGTTAGACCCAGTAAATATTAGCCTTTTAATTAAGATTGTAAAACAATTAAAAAAAGAAGGAACAGCAGTTATCTTTTCTTCACATAATATGAATAATGTAACAGAGGTTTCTGATAAAATTCTTATGTTAGTAAACGGTGAACAAAAGCTGTATGGGCCAGTTAACCAAGTTAGATCGAAATTTGAAAAAAATAAGGTTTACTTAGAAGGTATCTTTAATACATTAAGTCCTTCAAATTTTTCAGGGATACTCAATCAAAAAGATGATTTTCCAGGTAAAGTATTAACATTTAATTCAGAAGAAAATGCAAGAAAAGCTATTAAAAAGGCTAAGGCAGAACCGTCATTAACGGGTTATCGTTTGTTAGAGCCAACTCTTGATGATATTTTTAGAAGGATTATTAAGGAGGAGGCTATGAAAAATGCATAAAATATTTGTAGTAGCAAAAATGGTTTTTAAAAAGAGAGTTCTATCGCCAACATATTATTGGATGATATTAGCCCCTATCCTTTTAATAGTCATTGGAATTGGATTCACTAAATATATTGATAATCAAAATTCAGATCATAAAGCAATAATTGCTGTTGTAGCAGATAAAAATATACAAGAGGCATTAAAAAAACAAAAAGCTTCAACATATAAAGTCAACTCTAAGATTAATACCCATAATAAGAATAAGTTAAAAATTGATTTAGCTGACGGTGTAGTTGATGGAATTATATATATTAATAACGATTTTTCTAAAGTAGATTATAAATATAATGCAAGTACTGATTCAAGCGATCCAACTAATGAGTTAAAGAAAAACATAACATTGCTTAAATCACAATACATGGCAAGCAATGCAGGCCTCAGTGAAAATCAATGGCAAAATATTATAAAAGATGTAAAAGTACGGAAGGAAAATGTTAATTATGATGGTAATACAGTTAAATTAAATAACTCAGAATCTGCACAATATTTTAGCGAATTCGCAGTTATTATTGCATTTTTCTTTTTAACTAGTTACATAAGCATAACGGGTGCTGAGATTGGAAATGAAAAGGGAAATCATTTAATTGAAGGTTTGACAGCAGCCATTCCAGCAGATAAACATTATGCTGGAAAAATGATAGGAATTTTTTACTTGATAGGATTTCAATTAATTATATATAGTGTGCTGGGAGGACTAGGATATTTAATTTTAAAAAATATGCATAAACAATTCATAGATTTAAATAAATATCTAAGTGGAATAAGCGCACAATATATAATTGTAGTTGTGATGTTAACAGTTGTATCATTAGCGTTATACATCTTTCTAGCAGCTATTTTTGCTTCATTTGTCTCAAAAGTCGAGGATATTTCACAAGCTACAAGTAGTGTTGCAAGCTTAATGTTAATTCCATATTTTTTAAGTTTCCTTACTCAAAGCAATCCAAACTTAGCAATCTCAAAGATATTGTCTTATGTTCCATATATGAGTCAAGGATTAATGCCAGTGCGAATTGCAAGAGGAGCCGCAACTTATAGAGATGGTTATATTTCGTTGTTGATTTCTATTGTATGTGTGATAATAATGTACCTATTTTCTGCAAAAGTATATAAAAATAATGTTTTTTCCTATAGTAGTGAAACACCTGTAAGAGCAATACTAAAGCGGGTTACAAAATAGTAATAAAAAACCATTAGTATTCAAAGACTGAACGCTAATGGTTTTTGTGTATTTCACTAAAATTATAAATAACTATTTTACATCCGACTGTGATGACAGCGATGATTGCTTAAAAATTGCTTACTATAAGCATCGACGGCACGGAGAGCTTGTGCTACGTCATCAGGAGTAACTGCAAACGGTAAACGATCAATTGTGTCTTGCTCTGAGCAAGCGGCTTCTCCAGCCTTAAGTAATTTTTCATCGGAAACATTCTCAAGGTGAAGGTCAGCCAGGGTTGTTGGTAATCCTAATGATAAGATGAATTGGAAATATTTATTATAACGTTCCTTATCGGCACCTTCGAGCATCAATTGCGTCAGTGTTCCATAAGCAACTTTTTCACCGTGAGTTAAATCGTGCGTTTCTTCAAGAATAGTTAACCCATCATGAATTGCGTGGGCACCTGATAAACCGCCACTTTCGAAACCAAGACCACTCATGAGGGTGTTTGCTTCAATAATCTTATTGAGTGCTGGTGTAACAACATGGCCCTGGGTAGCAGTTACAGCGAGGTGAGCGTAGTCAAATAGGGTATCTTCACACTTTTGAGCAATCGCATTACCAACTAATGTTTGTTTTTCACCAAGCATTGTATCACTATTAGCCTGAGCAACGGCTTGGGCTTCAACATTTGTAGCAAGAGCATCCGCAATTCCAGAAATTAACATACGAACAGGCCCGCCTGCAATAACTTGAGTGTCAACCAATACTAAGTCGGGATTTTGGTTATAGAATCGGTAGTGGTCAAAGCCACCATCATCAGTATAGATAACCGAAAGCCGTGAACAAGGGGCATCATTTGAAGCAAGGGTTGGCATGATTACTACTGGTAAGTGTAAGTTATCAGCGATGGCTTTCGCCGTGTCAACTGTTTTTCCGCCACCGAGGCCGTAAATTACTGAGACATTATTTTCTTTACCAATAGCGGTTACGCGGTCAACTTCATTAGTTGATGATTCTCCATTAAATTGGACGCGGGTAACGTCGTAGCCATTATCTTGTAAGTATTTTTCAAACTTTTGACCAACGATTTTATAAACCGTATTTCCCGCTAATAGTAACGGCTTTTTACCAAAGTTCTGTAAATACTTATCACTTTCAAAAAGAACATCTTTGCCTTGAATATAAGACGATGGTGAACCGAACTCTTCAACCATATAAAATCCCTCCAATATATACTTTGTGTACTCTTTAACAATATCACTTTTGAATAGTTATGGTAAGTGGCAGTTCTTTGGATTAATTTAAAATTAAATATTGACATTGTATTATTAGAATGTTTTAATAATAGACAATAAATAACGGAAAGGAAGATTCTTGATGACCTCATTATCATTAACTACTAAGAAATATTATTACAACTTTGCTTACTTCATGTAGGTTCGTACTGTTTAGGTGCGGACTGGGACGTTCGGACCTAAGCAGAGTTGAGTTAATGATGCTTTGCTAGGTGTTGGTCTAGTAGAGCGAGATATTCAGGATTCCTGTATATAATTACGGCAGATTGTCGTTGCCTAAAGCGCTAACTAGATTGACTAAGTCTCAGATCTGGTTAGCGCCTTTTTACTATTAATAAGGGGAGAGAAGAGATATGGAAATGCCTATTGCAGAATCACAGATTAATAAACGACGCCTATCATTAAGTCTTTACATGAACTACCTGATCCATGGATTTGGCATCATTATCTTAGCGCAGAATATGGTAGCTCTTGGTGGCGCTTGGCAAGTACCAATTAAAACTGTTTCGTTTGTCATTTCGGGAATTGGAATTGGTCGTTTAGTTGCCTACCTAATAACAGGAACACTGGCCGACATATTTAGTCGAAAACTATTTGTGTTTATTGGAATGGCCTGTTACCTAATTTTTGCGTTGGGAATGGTAATAACACATAGTATTCCAGTTGCTTATGGCCTAGCAATTTTAGCCGGGATTGCTAATTCCGCTTTGGATGCAGGAACATACACGACGTTAGTAGAAATGAATAATGGTAAAGGCTACGATACGATTTTAATTAAGGGTTTTGTCTCTATCGGTGAATTTATCTTACCGTTAATCGTTGCAGTTTTATCCGCTAATAATCTATGGTTCGGTTGGTCTTTTATCGTGATGGCAGTGTTAACAATTGTGAATATGATTAACATGAGTACGGTTAAGTTTCCTAAAATCCAACGGGTAACGCTCCGTCATCATCAGCAGACGGTTAGTCAATCGAAAAAGTCACTAAGAAAAATCTTTGCGACAATCCTTTTATTAGGATACGGCTACACCTCGATGGCCGTGATGATTTGGTTTACTCAATGGATTACTCTCTTTGCCCAAAAATCACTGGGATACGGTAACCTTACTGCGCATACTCTCCTATCGCTTTACAGTGTTGGTTCGATTATTGGGGTAATTACTCTATTTATCTTATTGAAGCGGAATATTAATGAAATGACTTTATTAATTAGTTTGAATTTAGTTGCATTTATTGCATTATTAATTATTTTAATCGATGGCAACAATCTTAACCTCGTAAGTATTGCAAGTTTAGTGTTTGGATTTAGTGCTGCCGGAGGAATTATGCAAACAGGGTTAACAGTCTTTATGAACCTCTACCCTCATCATCGTGGAATGATAACCGGGGCATTTTACTTCTTCGGTAGTATTGCGTCATTCACGGTTCCGCTAATTACCGGGGTTTTATCAACCCACAGTATTCAATTAGCATTTGCTGGGGATTTAGCAGTTGCTTTGAGCGGTATGATTTTAATGGTTGTTTTAGCTTTGTTAAATATAAAGGAGAAGATTAACAATGGAACGAATTGATGGACACACGATCTTAATTGGACTAATGGCGACACCAATCAGACACTCGATGTCACCAACGATGCATAACAATGCTTTTGCCAAGCTTGGGTTAAATTACGCCTACCTCGCCTTTGAAGTCGATAATGATCAATTAGCAGATGCAGTTCAGGCTATTAGGACACTTGATATGCGTGGCTCAAATGTTTCAATGCCAAATAAGCAAAAGATTTTACCATTATTAGATAAGCTATCACCAGCAGCTAAGATGGCAGGAGCTGTGAATACTGTTGTAAACGATGACGGGGTATTAACTGGCTACACTACTGATGGAACCGGATTTATGAAGTCGTTAGCAGATGAAGGATTAGACATTCGGGGAAAGAAAATGGTATTAGCAGGAGCTGGTGGCGCTGGAACGCCGATTGCTATCCAGGCAGCATTAGATGGGGTAAAAGAAATTGCAATATTTAACCGTCAAGATGCCCAGTGGAAGCAGGCTGAAAAGAATGTTGAAATGATTAATGCACAGACCAAATGTCATGCTAGTTTGCACCACTTAGAAGACCGTGCTGATTTTAAACATGAATTAGCAACTGCTGATATTTATTGTGATTCAACCGGGGTAGGGATGAAGCCGCTTGAAGACATGACCTTAGTTGAAGACCCCACATGGTTCCACGAAGATATGATCGTTTTTGATACTGTTTATGCGCCACGGGAAACAAAGCTGATGAAGGTTGCTGAAAAAGCTGGTGTTAAGCATGTTCTCAATGGCCTAGGAATGATGCTCGAATAGGGCGCGGAAGCCTTCAAACTATGGACAGGAAAAGAGATGCCTGTTGAATACATTCACCAGTTATTGTTTAACGAGGAGTGAGGTTAGATGCGAACGGTTAGGGTAAATGGGCTTGAAATTGGGCCGGGCAAACCTAAAATTGCGGTTCCTTTAGTAGAGACAACAACAGCAGCATTAGTTAATGCAGCAAAACGGGCATGCCAAGAACCGATTGATATGGTCGAATGGCGGTTGGACTTTTTTGCTAATATCCATAGCAATGCAGCAATCCACGAAACAGCTCGCAAGTTACATCAAGTCTTAGGTAGCCACCCATTATTAGTTACCTTGCGGACAAAAGAAGAGGGCGGTAATTACCAATTTCAGCTTACTGAGTATTTACACATTTACCAGGAGTTAATTAAGAGTCATTTAGTGGATTTAATTGATATTGAAGTTTTACGACCAACAACAGCAGTATTGCCTTTAGTCCGATTAGCACATGAAGAGCAAGTTAAAGTCATTATGAGTAACCATGATTTTTGCAAAACACCGCCTGCAGCTGTCTTACAAGAGCGGATTGAACAAATGACGAATCTTGGTGCCGACATCGCAAAGTTTGCAGTTATGCCACGATCACGCGAAGATTTATTAACGATTTTGAGTACCAGTCTCCACCATGCTGATTTAGCAGATGGCATTCCCTTAGTGGCGATTGGAATGGGACAAAAAGGGAAAATAATTCGGATCGGTGGCGAAATTTTTGGTTCATGCATTAGCTTTGGTACAGTTGGTAAAGCATCTGCTCCCGGCCAATTAGCAGTGACTGAATTAAGTAAAATTTTTGATGTATTACATGAATAGGAGGGTTAATATGGAAGATTTATCAACAAGTCGAAAGAAAATTAATGAACTTGACCAACAGCTGGTAAAGCTTCTTGAAGAGCGTTTTAATGTTGTAACAGAGGTAAACGATTATAAGCTCAAACATGATTTACCGGTTCTTGATGCCAAACGTGAACAACAAGTGTTAACCAAAGTTGCGGGATTAACTAATCGCTCTGATCTTCTCCCCTATCTCCAGGAAATTTATCAAGAAATCATGTATCGTTCACGAGAATACCAAAAAAGCCAACGAAAGGATTGAATTACATGCATTACATTACAGCAGGAGAATCACATGGTCCGCAGTTAACGGGAATTATTGAAGGAATTCCGGCTGGGTTAACAATTGATGTTGAAAAAATTAATCAGGCGTTAGCAAACAGACAAGGAGGCTACGGACGCGGAAATCGGCAAAAGATTGAACATGATCAGGTTGAAATAGTTGGTGGTTTACGTCATGGGGTAACACTTGGTTCGCCACTTGCGCTAGTTATAAAAAATCGTGACCATGCGCACTGGTCTGAGATTATGAACCCAACTAGTCCGGCAACGCTAGCTAATACTGTTCGGCGGGTTGAACATCCCCGTCCTGGTCATGCGGACCTAGTTGGTGGCATGAAATATCGTCACCGCGATTTACGGAATGTACTGGAACGTTCTTCTGCTCGGGAAACCGCAATCCGGGTTGCAATTGGGAATATTTGTGAACAGTTATTGGCAACACTTAGGATTCAGATGATTGGCTATGTTCAGCAAGTGGGATCGGTGAAAGTAGACGATGGCATTTCGCCAGCACTAAACGTTACTCAGATAAAAGAACAAGTGGAAGCTAATGATTTGCGGATTCTTGATCAAGATAAGGTCGTATTAATTCATGATTTGATTGATCGAACGAAACGGGCAGGTGATACCCTTGGTGGTGTTATCAGAGTAATGGTTGAAAACGTTCCGGCTGGATTAGGTAGCTATGTTAGTTGGAACACTAAACTAGACGCTAAATTAGCTGGTGCTGTTATGGGGGTCAATGCAATTAAAGGGGTTAGCTTTGGTGATGGCTTTAAGGATGCTACCAATTTGGGCAGTCATGTAATGGATGAAATCAATTATGACGCTGCGCATGGCTTTTCTCGGCTCACTAATCATCTCGGCGGTTTTGAAGGCGGGATGACTAATGGGATGCCAATTATTATTAATGCGGCCATGAAGCCAATTCCGACCCTTTATAAACCATTGCAGACGGTGGATGTAAACACTAAGGAACCGCTAAAAGCAAACGTTGAACGATCGGATACAACGGCAATTGTTCCAGCATCAATTGTTGTTGAAAATGTTGTAGCGATTGAATTAGCTAAAGCAGTGACAGATGCATTTGAATCTTCAAATATTGAACGGCTTAAAGATGAAATCAATCGTTACCGGCAAGAATTGGTGGAATATTAATGATTATTCACACATTGGGACCAGCAGAGACGGATAGTTATCAGGCAGCTGTGACTTATATTCGAAAACAGCATCTTGACGCTCAGATTAAATTGCATCCTAGTTTTGAAGATATATATCAGCACCTTGACCAGTTAACCGATAATTATTTAATTGTTCCCGCAGCGTTCAAAAATCAGCAAGGGGATAGCTGGGGTGATCTGCATTATCGATATATTAAACAGTTGCAATTAGTTGATAGTTTAGTAACCAATCTGGCCTCCCTGGTATTATTACAACGTACAGATACCAGCTCTTGCGTCGCTTATACTCATGCAGCAACACAAGAGTTGTTACTGGAAAGTGTTAATGAAAAAGTAACAATCGTGACGGTTCCCAGTAAATATGAGGCTTATCAACGATTCATAGATGGCGGCCGATTCACTTTAACAAGTAAGAAATTTGTCCGCTTGACATCTAAAATACAAATTAAAGAAGAATATACTGCCAAGATGCTTTGGGGTATTTATCGAATACGAGGAGGAATAAGAGATGAAAAGATTGCTGCCAGCTAAAAATGGTTTACATGGTACTTTGATAGTTCCAGGAGATAAGAGTATCTCGCATCGTGCAATTATGTTGGGGGCAATCAGCCGTGGCGATACAACGATTCATCACTTCCTCAATGGTGAAGATTGTCGTTCAACAATGCAGGCATTCAGAGACCTTGGCATTAAAATCGAACAAGCTGGAACCGATGTGTTGGTTCATGGACAAGGGTTTGAGGGATTAAAGCAATCCGCAAACCCATTAGATATGGGGAACTCTGGAACAACGACCCGGTTGATGATGGGGATTTTGGCTGGAACAGATTTTACAACCACTTTGACTGGTGATTCGTCACTTCAACAACGACCGATGAAACGGGTTAGTCAACCTTTGAGTGTGTTTGGCGGAGAGGTTGAGCTAACGCAAAATGGAACGTTACCAGCCAAAGTTATTGGTCGCCCTTTACACCATGCTGAATACCAAATGACGGTTGCTAGTGCACAAGTAAAAAGTGCTTTGGTTTTTGCAGCTTTACAGGCAGATGGAGTATCAACAATTATTGAAAAACTGCCAACTCGTAATCATACCGAGATTATGCTTCAACAATTCGGCGCCGAGATTACGACGAGGGATAATCGAATTATTTCAGTAGTACCGCACCCGCATTTAACGGGGCAGGTCGTTGAAGTGCCAGGAGATATTTCCTCAGCTGCCTTTTTCCTTGTTGCCAGTACGATTGTTCCTAATTCAGAGATAACTTTACAGCGTGTTAACTTAAATCCAACTCGAATTGGAATCATCCAAGTTCTTCAAAAAATGGGCGCTGACTTATCAATTGAAGAATTGTCAACGAAAGGCGAACCTTTGGGGAATATCACCGTTAGGACTAGTAAACTTCGCCCTATTAACGTTGGAGCAGAAATGATCCCGAGTCTAATTGATGAACTACCGCTCGTTGCTTTGCTAGCGGCCTGTGCAAGTGGGCGCAGCGTAATTACTGGTGCAGAAGAATTACGGGTAAAAGAAACGGACCGAATTAAGACCGTTGTTGAAGAATTGCGGAAATTAGGGGTTCATGTAGAGGAATTACCAGATGGTATGATTATTGATGGTCAGCCAATGTGGCAAGTTCGAAACTCGCAATTAGCAAGCCACGGTGATCACCGTATTGGTATGATGGATGCAATTGCCGCTTTAAAAGCAAGTGGTGAATTAATGATGACTAATGAAGAAGCAATTAACATTTCATATCCTGACTTCTTTACTGATTTAGGAACACTGACAGGGAGGAATTAACGGTGGAAACAGTTTTTATTAAGGGGCTGGGATTAATTGGCAGCTCATTGGCCCGCGCAATCAAACAAGACCATCCCCAAATAAAAATTATTGCGGGCGATATCGATGAAAAATCATTACTATATGCAAAAAAACATAAAATTGCGGATCAAATAGTAACTGATATGACCGGGATTGAGCAAGCTGATTATATTATTCTAGCAAGTCCAGTTTCACAAATTATCAAGGACATTGCTATATTGGCCGATAAGAAATTAAAGCCGGGAGTAATTATTACGGATGTCGGCAGTACTAAGCAAACGGTTATGCAAGCAGCTCAGGCTTTAAACCACCGTAGCTTGACTTTTATCGGTGGACATCCCATGGCCGGTTCCCACAAGTCTGGTGTGCAAGCAGGACGCGCGGATTTAATTGAGAATGCTTATTATTTTTTAATTCCTGCATCAAAAAATACGGATATCTCCAAATTAACTTGGTTACTGGCGGGTACAAATGCTAAGTGGCTTCAAGTTACCCCTGCGCAACATGATAAAATCGTAGCGCAAATTAGTCATGTTCCGCATATCATTGCTGCCGAATTGGTTAACCAAACCCAGCAAGCATTCAAAGATGAGCCTGTTGGAATGCGAGTAGCCGCAGGAGGATTTAAATCAGTGACGAGAATTGCCGCCTCGGATCCAACGATGTGGAGTGCAATATTACTTAACAACAGGGAATTGATTTTAAAACAGTTAACCGGTTACATTACAGGGTTAGAAAACGTTAGTACTCTGATTGAAAAAGAGGACCGATCAGCATTGTTTGATTTTTTTAAGCGCGCTAAAGTAAGTCGCGAGAGTCTAAATGCACCAGCCCGTGCACCATTCTACGATTTGTTCCTCAACATTCCGGATAAAAGTGGTGAAATCGCAAAGGTAACAGGGATACTAGCAAAACATCATTTGTCAATTATTAATATCCAGGTCTTGGAAGTTCGCGAAGATATTAATGGAATCTTGCAATTAGTGTTCAATACGGAGAAAGCTCGTGACCAGGCAACGCGTATTTTAGAAAAGGATTATGAAATAGTAACGAGGTGAAAATGGTGAAATTAATTTTGATTGGTTTTATGGGGAGCGGAAAGACAACGGTAGGTCAGCTTCTAAGTCAACAACTGAATGAACAGGTTCTTGACTTAGACCGCGAAATTGAACGGCAAAGTCACCAAACTATTCCACAGATTTTTGCGCAAAGTGGTGAACAAGGTTTTCGGCAACTTGAACACGAAGTATTAAGGCAAAGTATAAACTTTACGGGAATTCTTGCAACTGGTGGAGGAACGCCATTGCGAGAGGATAACCTTCAATTGCTTCGTCATACGGGAGTTCCGGTCGTCCTTCTTGCTGCTAGTCCAGAAGAGACCCACCGCCGGCTTCAACAACAGGATAACCGGCCACTAGGAAATAAATTAGACGTAGATGGTATTCGTCAATTACAACGTGAACGGCAACCATTTTACGATCGTTGTGCTGACTTGCGAATAGTGACGGATCGCTTAACCCCAATGGAAATTGCACAACAGATAATTAAATATCTTCAAAAATAAAGCTGCTATTCCAAGGTATTTGCCATGAGATAACAGCTTTTTTATCTATTTATTATTTGCATCCGGGTTAGTAATCTTAATTCGATTTGAGTCAGTTGATGAGTGGTTTTGCTCAGGAGCATCGGTACTATAATCATCAACCGTTGACCGGTCTCCGTTTTCTGAGAAGATGCTAGTTGACTTAACCCCCTTTTTCTTTTCAATCCGTTCAGCCCGTTTTAATCCGTTGGAATAATTATAATTTGCTGGATTAACGTTCTTAAAGCCTTTTGGATGATAGAAGCGTAAGAGGTTCTTTTCATTTAGTGAATCGGAAAGACTTAATTCTTCATTTACAAAATCTTGATCTTTCTTTAATTTTTCTTGTTGCTTCTTAGTCAGTTTAGCTTCTTTACCTGTTCGATTCTTATAAATTGTCCCGCCAACGCTAGTATAGGTTGGGGTAACAAAGTCGCGGTTTCGGAAAGCAACAATTTGATTATGCTTACTGGAGAAAAGGTCGGTTCCAAACTGGATGTACCGTTTACTACTAATTCCCAATAGGTGTAAGAGCGTAGGTAAAACGTCAACCTCTCCACCATAGGTATGGTCAATTCTTCCATGTCCGGTTCCCGGAATAACAAACATCAGTGGCACCCGTTGTAACTGGGCATTATCAAAGTCATTCCAGTCGTCAGCATTTTTGCCAAGAACACTAGCCAGTGAAGGATTCTCACTGTTTGAAATACCGTAATGGTCCCCATAAATCATAATAATTGACTTCTTATCTAGCCCAGTCTTTTGCAAGTAGTTAAAGAATTCCTGGATTGATTGGTCTAGGTAGTGGGCTGTCACAAAGTAGTTATCTACATTACTATCGCCAGTATCGGTTGTTTGGAAGTTGGGATCCTTATCCTCATCGTCAAGGGTATAAGGGAAGTGATTAGTTACGGTGATGTACTTAACATAGAAAGGCTGCTGGAGAGTTTGAAGATACTTAATTGAATTCTTAAATAGCAGCTTATCTTTTAAACCATATCCCGTTGCTTTATCCCCAGAAGTGTCATAATAGCTAGCGTCAAAGAAGTATTGGTAACCGAGATTCTTGTAGACATTATTACGGTTCCAGAAGCTTGCAACATTCCCGTGAAACACAGCACTAGTATAGCCAGCACGCTGATTAAGAATTGCGGGTGCACCCTGGAACGTATTATCACTACCGAGAGTTGCAAAAAGAGAACCTTGTGGTAAGCCAAATGTACTAGTTTCTAGTAGGTTTTCTGCATCACTAGTTTTTCCTTGACCAACTTGGTGGAAGAAATTATCGAATGAGTAGGTATCCTTACCGTTATACAAGGAATTAAGGAAAGGAGTGACTTCCTGCCCATTAATTTTTTTGTTGATTAAAAATTGTTGAAAACTTTCAAGGTGGATAACAATCACATTACGACCCTTAGCAATTCCATACATTTGCGGATTGGCGGGGGCATAATGTTTATCGGTAAACTTCTTTACTTTTAACAATTCAGGCTTTGTTGCACTTTGCCGCATACTGTTAATATGCTGAGATTTAACTAAGTCATAACCGGTAAAGGTGTCAATTCCAAGATACTTGACGATGTAAGACCGGTCAAACGTTCGACCAAGCAACTGGGGACGACTCATTTCAGCAAAGGATAAATTAACACCGAATAAAACAAGGGCGACTGATGTAAAAGCAAAAGCTAATCTTGTCCCAATAGCTCGTGGGTCAAATTTGATAACTTTGCAGAGCATTAAGATAACAATGACAACGATGTCCAGCCAGTAAAAAACATCATGAAAATTAGTCAAGGCTAACGAACTACCACTTAGTCCTTGATTAACTTTAGAGTAACCAGTCATTGTCGCAATTGTCATAAAATCAGTAAATTCACGATAATAGATTACATTTAAGTAAAGCAGTAACGTGTTGGCAATATCGAGTCCCATAATAACTGGATAGAAAAAACGGGCTCGTTTAAAATAGAATGCTAAGCTATAAATAAAAGCAGTCGTTGCTAAAGGGTTAAAAAACAGGATAAAGTATTGAAAAACACCTGTTGCCCCAAGCTTGAAATCAGTAAAGTAAGCAAACAGGGTCTTTAACCAAAAAAGGATAACTAGGAGGGTGAAAAAACCAATCCTAGTATCCACAAATTTGCTTAATTTTTTCATTAGGAATGTTCCTCGCAATCAATATTGTTTGTTCTGTATTATCGAAATAAAATCCGACAAATCAAAAACCATTTTATCACAGATTACGCGAAAACATGCTTTTTTGGAAAATCGTTGTAGAAACTTAATTCTTTGCTGGGACAGTTGCTGGAGCTGGACTAGATAACCAGTCATAGCTAAACAACTTTTTCAGTTTTTTATTAACCGGAATCCAAATCCCTGCTTTTAGGATATCTTTGAGGGATGCGAATAGGGTTTTATCTTGTTGATATTTAGTGGTTAGGGGAATCTTGAGAAAGTGACCTTCTTCGGTGATGACTGTAATATTTTTGCGGGAGACGCTAATAATCTTTGCCGCAACAATATTTGATTGATTTGTATCTTTGAGTTTCATGTAATATTCCTTCCTCCTATATTTTTCAGTGTACGAGCTGAATGTGAAGGAAGTGTGTTTAAAGCTCTAAGTAAATTATTAAATAGTCTTCTATTTGTGTAAGCGGTACAATGAAAATAAATGGAGGGATTGTAATGACAAAATTAAACATTTATCTTGTTCGCCATGGTCAGACTTTTTTTAATATCTATAATAAGTTGCAAGGATGGAGCAACTCGCCGTTAACTTCAAAAGGAAAAGAAGATGCCAAATTAGCTGGGGAAAAACTACAAAATATTCATTTTGACGGTGCATTCTGCAGCGATACTACGCGGGCAATCGAAACAATCCAAACAATATTAAATATGAATAGACGAAATTCCGTAAAACAACCAATTACGGCGCCGTATTTCCGTGAAGAATTTTATGGTTCATACGAAGGAATAAATATGGATGTAGCCTGGTATAATGCTGGCGCGCCTCATGGCCTAAAGACTTTTCATGATATTGTCGTAAAATATTCAATCGGTCGGGCTAAGGACTGGCTTAAAGAAGCGGATCCATTTCATGATGCAGAGAATAATGAGGAGTATTGGCAGCGACTGGATAAGGGATTGGCACTTATTCGGAATGCAGATCTACCAGATAATGCAAATGTATTATGGGTGAGTCATGGTAATACGCTGTTAAGTTTAGTCGAACGATTCGGGCATGGAAAGTATGACGTAACAGTGCGTCCAGATAATGGAAGTTTAACTACCGCGGTCTTGACGGATAAGGATATGCAGATTCTCGAATACAATAAATGATAAGAAGCAATATACGAATTAACTATTTATCAGTGTGTTAAAGATCTAGTTTAAAAGGAAAACAAACGACTAAAAGCAGCTGTTCGGCCGATTTTAGTCGTTTGTTTTTTTGAAGGGTTATTAATCTTGTGCAACTGGCTGTTCTTTTTTGCCTTTTTGCCATTTTAACCCGATTCCCGTAATTCCACTGAGAACTGAAAATACCGGTGAGAAGAGGCTAAAGAATGCAAACGGTAGGAAGTGTAAAACAGGAACACCTAATGTTGAAGCAGCAAATGAACCAGCTACTCCCCATGGAATCAGGTAGTTAATCACACTACCACCATCTTCTAGTACTCGACTAAGAGCTAGCGGTGAAAGTCCCATCCGGTCAAAGGCACCCTTAAAAGCTTTCCCAGGGAGGATGACAGAAAGGTATTGTTCACCAACGAAGAGGTTAATTCCTATTCCAGATAAGATTGTGACCGTGATTAAGCTTCCAGGTTGGTGCAAGTGGGCAACTAGTGGTTTCATTGCGGATTGAACAATCTTAAACTTCATCAGAATTCCCCCTAATGAAAGGGTCACAATAATCAGTGAAACAGTACCCATCATACTGCTGATCCCGCCCCGTGTTAGTAATGCGTTCACAGATGAATCACTGGTGTGGGCCACGAAGCCATCACTAATCAGCTTAGCTAAGGATTGCAGAGATGTATGCGGGTTTTGAAAGAAAATCATAATAACTGTTACGATGATATTGATGAACAGTGTTGGGATAGCTGGAATATGCCGCCAAGCACAAATAAACATTAAGATGATAGGTAAGAGTGCCCACCATGAAATAGCGAATTGCTGGTGAAGAATCGCAGTTGTATGGGCAATCTTGCTGGCACTCATTTGTGAGCCAGAATTACCGAGAATCCAGAAAATGATTAGGGATACTACAAATGAAGGGATTGTTGACCACATCATATTTTTAATGTGTGCGAAAAGGTCGCTACCAGCAATTGCCGAGGCTAAATTGGTTGAGTCGGAGAGTGGCGACATCTTATCACCAAAGACTGCCCCTGAAATAATCGCTCCGGCAACTAAAGCAGGATTGATATTTAAGGCAACACCCATTCCAAAAAGGGCGATACCGATAGTTGAAATGGTTGTAAAGCCACTTCCAATTGAGAGACCGACAAGAGAGCAGACAATAAAAGTTGACGGAACAAAAAACTGACTACTGATCAGTTTAAAACCAACAATCATAATTGTCGGGATAACTCCTGCCTTAATCCAGACAGCAATTAATGCCCCAATAAGAATAAAAATAAAGATAGGAATGATTGCAGTACTAATTCCTTCTTGGATTCCTTGATGAATTTCGTCCCAACTAGCACCGCGGAATTTTACCCAAAAAATAAGTAAAGCAATAACGAATAAAACCGGGATTTGAGGTGATAGGCCAAATTTAATCACCGCTATTCCCAAAATAATTAGCATGATAAGCAGTAAACTGACTGCTTCTTTGAATCGAATATTTTTCATTAGACTTCCTCCTGAAAATAAAAAATCCCGTTGATATTTCTATCAACGGGACGATTAATTTAAACCGCGGTACCACCCACTTACGCATATTAATACTATACGCACTCATATCAGGTGGTAACGGCACTGATCAAGGCCGGACAATTAGTATCCTCGCGATAATTCGCGTCACTCCGCCTGACCGATTCGCACTTAACCACCGGCTCTCTTACACCCAACGAAGGACCTACTGAAACGATAATTGTTGCAATTATGATATCGTGCTTGAATTTGAATGTCAATAAGAAAATTAAAAAATCATGAGAATAAATTAATTGTGGGAGGCCCACCGATGATTAAAGAGGAGGTTAAGCAAGACTGCTGAGATACTTGTAATTACAATCCCATTTCCTAAAATAATTTGAAATTCGGTTGGCATGTGTTGGAACAGTTGCGGGTACATTGTAATTCCTAAGCCCAGCCCGATTGATACAGATGCGGTTAATAAATTAGCATTATTGGAAAAATCAACTTTATGAAGAATTTGGACCCCTTGAACGCCGACCATCCCAAACATTACAATCATTGCTCCGCCAAGAACAGGTTCAGGTATTACGGTAGCCAATGCACCGACTTTCGGTAAAAGGCCAAGAATTAGTAACAAAAAGGCCGCATAATAAACTGGTTGGCGACTCTTTACTCCTGACATTTTAAGAACACCAACATTTTCCGAGAAAGTTGAATATGGGAAAGTATTGAAAAGTCCTCCGAGAATTGCGGCAATTCCTTCAGCTCGATACCCATGCTTCAAGTCGTTGCTTGTTAACTTCTGACCAGTAATATCACTAAGAGCGAAGAAAACACCTGTTGATTCAATCATTGTAATGATTGCGCTAGTGTTAAACTGGGGTACGCCAAAGAAAAAGAGCTGAGGTGTATGGAACCATGCAGCTTCACTAACGGGTTTAAGTGATATGAAGCCCATTATTCCCGCAATAAATGAGGAAATTAAGATACCCAATAAAATAGCAATTGATTTCATAAAGCCTCGTGCAAAGGCATTAAATAAAAGAATAATAGCAATTGTTAGAAAACCGATAAATAAATTTGTCGGCGCACCAAAGGAAGAAGCAGTGGGGGTACCACCGCCTAAGTCTTGGAAGCCAACGGGTACGAGGGTAAAACCAATAATTGTGATTAATGAGCCAGTAACTACTGGTGGGAAAAACTTTTTTAAACGGGCAAAAACTCCGGCAATTAAGAAAACAAAAATTCCTGCAGCGATAATTGCGCCATACATATAAGTGATGCCGAGCTTCCCGCCAATCGTTTCTAAGGGGGTAACTGCTTGGACAGCACATCCAAGAACGACGGGAAGGCCGATCCCAGTAAGTGGTGTTCGTTTTAACTGTAGTAAAGTTGCGACCCCGCACATAAAAATATCGATTGATACAAGGTAGGTCATTTGAAGGGTTGTAAAGTGTAAATAATGGCCGATAAGCAATGGAACAAGGACATCCCCCGAATACATTGCAAGCAAGTGTTGAAAACCAAGGACAAAATTTTTCCATTGATGAGCAAAATTAATTTTTGCTTCTTGATTAGTAGTTGAAATTGTAGTAGCTGGTTCTTTCAAAATGTGCCTCCTAAAAATGTAGGCCTAAATAAAAAAAGGCCGTGAACTAAATCACCGCCTATCGATTGGTTAATATCTAAGCTTTAGCAAAAACAGGTATAAGCCAGCTTTTAATAAAAATGCTTATAGTCTAAAGTTTATGGCTTTAGGTAGAAACTAACCGACCATATTTCGGTATTATATAGGCTTTTTATTTAAGTAATGTAGTAATCCTAGCATCAATAACGAATTAATTCAAGCTCTTGTTCGTAAGTAACTATAGTTTTATATAAAAACAGGCATATAAAGTTCAGCTTTGCAACTGATAATAGTTCTTTTAAAGAGTGGTATCATTAAGGAGTATATTAACTACGATGGAAGGAAGCGCATATGGATGAAAAAGCTAAAGAGTAGTTGTACTGCAATGTTAGTAGGTAAGGAAGCAACGATTGACGGCTCCACAATAATTGCCCGCGATGAAGATGCTGAAGACGGGGTTAATCCGAAAACATTTAAGGTCTTTCCTGCTAAAGATTATACTGGTGAACATTATGTATCAAAATATAATGGCTTAACGATTGAAATGGAAGGTCATGGTTGTCGGTATACGGCAACGCCTAATGGAGTTCCTGATGAGGGACGATGGGATGAACAAGGAATTAACGAATATAACGTTGCAATGAGTTCAACTGAAACGGAGATGACAAATGCTCGCGTTTTAGGACATGATCCATTAGTTGAAAATGGGGTTAATGAGGATTCAATGTTGTACCTTGTCTTACCATTTATTAAATCGGCTCGTGAAGGTGTTCGGCGATTAGGAGCTTTAATTGAAAAGTATGGTACTGGTGAGAGCAATGGGATTGCCTTTAGTGATAAAGATGAGGTATGGTACTTTGAAACTGGTGGCGGTCATCAATGGGTAGCACAGCGGATTCCAGATGATGCCTATGCAATTGCTCCTAATATTATGTGCATTGAAGAAATTGATTTCAACGATGATAATAGCTTCATGTATGCTCCGCAAATTAAGACCTTTGTTGATAAGTATCACTTAAATCCTAACCCGGGAACATTTAATTTCCGTAATATTTTTGGTACTCAAGACGAAGCCGATGCATACTACAACACGCCACGCTCATGGTATGGTCAAAAGTTATTTACTCCATCCTTGAATCAGGAGCCAACAAGTCAAAATATTCCGTTTATTCAACATGCTGAAAAGAAAATTGCTGTAGAAGATGTCGAATATTTTTTGTCATCACATTATAACGGTACCCAGTATGATCCGATGGGGACTTTTGCTTCTGGAAACGCAGATGATCAAAAGAAGTTTCGGTCGATCGCACTTGATCGGAATCAAAGTTCATGTATTCTCCAAATTCGTAATGATGTGCCAGCGAAGTATGCAGCTATCCAGTGGATTAATTTTGGCTTTTACTGCTACAGTCCATATGTTCCGTTCTTTACTAACATTAGTGATACGCCAGCTGAATATAAGTATGCAACTAATGATGCTCAACCGGACAAGAGTGCCTATTGGTTAAATAAGTTGCTTGAAGTTATCATTGAGCCACGTTACCATGAATTTATTAATGAAGTAAATGATTTTCGTGATCGGTGTCAAAGTTATGGTGTAAGCCGTGTTGATACAATCACCAAGGCTGCTAAGGTCCAAAATTCAGCAAATCTTATTAACTACTTGACTGAACAAAATATGAAAACTGCTAACCACGTTCTTAATGAAACTCATAAACTTTTTGATCGCTTAGTTCATGAAGCTCTTCTTAATTCTAAGTTTCAATTCGAGCGCGGTGATAATCTATAAATAAAATAATAAACGGCCTAGGGAAATATATTCTCTAGACCGCTATTTTATTTCCACCAATGACGATTAATAAGAAAGATAATGCATGCTACCATTAAAATTACCATAATTAGAATAGTAGTTAGCCATGAGTAGTTACCATTAGCAAGTGGTAACTTAACGTTTTCCCCATAAAAACCAGCAACAATGGTTGGAATTGACAGCACAATCGAATAAATTGTTAAGTACTTCATCGTTTGGTTTAAATCACTATCTAAAACTTTACTGTAAGCATTTGAAACGCGTGCAGAAACATCGGAAGTCATCTGCGCCATTTCTAATCCTTGCTGAGCTTCGACAATTACATCATCGAGGTCATTATATTGTTTAGTAGTGATATGATTGCCAAACCGACGCTTAAATTCTTCCAGTAATGATACATTCCCTTTCAGAGAAGTCAGAATGTAAACAAGTCCTGTTTCAATTTCCATGAATTCTGCGATCGCTTGCCGTCCGGTTCGCCGTTGAATATTTTGCTGGATCTGCTGTCTTTGCTGGTCAGCGCGGCGCAAAGGACCAAAATAATCGGTTGAGAGGCGGTAAAGGACCGGAAAAACAAGATTTAGTTTATCATCGTTTGCACCGTGCTTTTTAAGTAAGCGGAGTTGGTTAGCAATAATCCCGTTAACGAAATTAGTCTTGGCATTTGTAAATGTAATAATATTATTGGTCGTTAGCATAATCCCGATTGGTGCTGTTTGAGGAGCAGTGACGGCGTGTGTTGGAACATATACGTCAAAGATTAGAAGTGTTACTCCTGCATCAGGATCGACTTCAACTCGCGCTTTTTCATAGGGGTCAATGGCATAGTCGAGTAATTCCTGGGTAACTTCATATTTCTCAATTAGGTCCAAGCGTTCATGGGGAAGAGGCTCAAATATACTTATCCACTTGCTATGGTCGTTGATCTGTTCAGTTGTTAACATCAGTGCTCATCCCCTTAAAAATACTCATAGTCTATTCAACGCTATAATTACTAAATTGTAAACTAGATAAATAAAAAAGTATCTGTCAAGTTTTCATAGGTAGCCTTTAAATATGCAGTTTTAGTGGGTTAGCGCCTTTAAAAGTTGTCCCATTGGTCTACTTGTGGCAGTGTTAATCGGGATTGTTCCTTGCACTGCCCCGACTGATGACTTTATTGGTGCTTTTCTGAGAAACTCTCCAGTGCGAATATGCATTTCCTGTAATAGGCTTGTTTGAGCTACTCGAGGAAGAACAGTTAATTGTTCTAGAATCGTATTTAGACTAGCTTGTAGTTTATTATTCATTCGGGCTTCAATTAATCCAACCATCGCTTTAGCCCCTTGCTCAGTCCATGACTTGCCCTGTTTCTTCATCCGGTAAGTAAAGGCCCGGTGAGAACTTTCGACTGAACCGATTAAATGAATTTCCTTAAATCCGCGCCTTTGTGGTGAGGGGATATACTGCCAATTCCTCTGTAGATACTTTCTTAAGTGCATTAGGTCGTCTGTTTGTTTTTCCGTTAG
>NZ_JACIVB010000057.1 GCF_014145455.1 Limosilactobacillus rudii
CCAAGACGCTCCAGTTAATTCAAAGTGATTAAGTTGTCGAACCGCCGTATACGGAACCGTACGTACGGTGGTGTGAGAGGTCGATAATTGAATTAATCAATTATCTCCTACTCGATTTTGATTTGCTTTAAAATCTGTTTTACGCTTTGTGCTTGAAATTCTTGTTCTGCTTGTGTGGAAACTTCTTGGATTTGTTTGGCCGTCATTTGTGGGTTCTTAGCCATTGCTGCCTGAACTTTGGAAGTGACAAAAGCACGACCTTGAGCTAATGCTTGCCCTTGCGCTTGTTTACCAGCAGGCGACTTAGCAAACTCACTAAGCTTCTTAGCCTGATTAGTTGTTAGCTTTACGTATGACTGTGGATATTCAAGAACGTTTGTCCGCTTGACAAGGGTGTTTTGCATGCCAGACCAGGCATATAGAACTTTATAGAAATTATTTTTATACTGCCAACGAGTCTCAGTTGTAATTAACCGCGGAGTAGTATTTTTGGTCCACTTGATTTTACTGCTAGTGTATTCATTAGCTTGCGTATGGTCAGGTGTTTTTTGCCGTTGCTTTGTATTATAAATGTATACATTATCTTGACCGCTTTTACCAACTGGCTGGTAGAGTGCAAGCGGCATTGATGAATTAGAGGCAGAGTAGATTCGTTTGCTTGTCGTAGTCGTTACTTGGTGCATTCCAAAGTGATGACTATAATTTAACGTCATCAGGGTTGTTGAACCAATAAAAATTATGCCAGTAATAGTTGCTAAAGTTATTCGAAGCTGTTTTTGGTGGATAAACATCATGCACGCAAAAAAGCATAGTGCGCCAAGAAAAGTTAGAATAATGACCATTACTTAGCACCTCCTTTATTTGAAGAGCCAACAATCTCATCACTATCAATTCGTACATGGATCCCATTACCACTTGTAACGAACAACGTTAAGAAGAGACCAATTAATGAAAAGACGACAGCAAACCAAAATGCAGCGTGATATCCCATTAAAGTAGCATCAAACATCTTGGATTTATATTGTAATGGTGCTTGGACAAGGAGAGAGTGAGCTGGCTTATTACTATTTGTGACATTAGTTAATACTGAGATCATAATTGCAGTTCCGACAGAGGTAGCAACTTGACGGACGGTATTGTTAACTGCTGTTCCGTGTGAAATAAGTTTATAAGGTAGAGAATTCATTCCAGCAGTTGTAACGGGCATCATAACCATTGAAATACCAAACATTCGGACGGCATACAAAAAGATAATGTAAATTGTGGGTGTATCCCGAGTAACGAATGCGAATGGTAAGGTCCCGACGCTCAGAATAAACATTCCAGTAAAGGCTAACCGCTTAGCACCGTGGCGGTCGAATAGGTTCCCAGTAATTGGACTCATGAATCCCATAAACAGGGCACCAAATAGGAGGGTAAGTCCAGAATGGAATGCGGACATACCGTGAATAATCTGTAAGTAAAGTGGAATAACGAATTCGACACCAACCATTGCCATCATAACAATCGAACTTAAAATTGTAGCAAGTGAAAATTCTTTGCTCTCAAAAACCTTAAATTCAAGGAATGGATCATCTAATTTGTTTTGACGTCTTACTAAGAGGGCAACGAGGATTGCTCCAACAATAATCGTTGTAATAACAATCGGGTTAGTCCAACCTTTGTCACCAACGCTCGAGAAGCCGTAAAGCATGCTCCCAAAACCTAATGTTGAAATGATAACAGAGAGCCAGTCAAGATGTGGTTTAGCATTAGGAATAACATTTTTGACTGTAAAAATACTTACAATAATAACTACTGCTGCAATTGGCACGATCATTCCGAATAACCATCGCCAGCTAAAATTGTCAATAACCCATCCAGATAACGCAGGACCAATTGCGGGGGCTAATCCAATAACTAATCCGTTAATCCCCATGGCTGCTCCCCGTTTTTCCGGTGGATAGACAGTTAACATGATATTTTGCATAAGCGGCATGTTAATTCCGACACCAACTGCTTGGACCAGTCGTCCCATTAACAAAATTGCGAATGAAGGTGCTAACCATGCCATGATAGTACCAAGTTCAAAAATTGACATTGCAATAATAAAAAGACTCTTGGTGTTAAAACGGCTTGTAAGATAAGCACTGACAGGAATCATAATTCCGTTGACCATTAAAAAGCCGGTTGTTAACCATTGAACAGTCGAAGTACTAATATTGAATGCATCCATTAATGATGGAAATGCTGTTGATAAAATTGTTTGGTTTAAAATAGTACAGAAAGCTCCGATTAATAAAACAAAGATCATTAAGGAACGATTGTATGAATTACCGTTAATATCAACAGGCTGTTGCTCTTGATTCACTATTAGAATCCCCCTTTTAATTTTTTAACAATGTGAAGAATATAATACTATCTGATATCTTTGTCAAATTATTTGACAAAGATATCGGTTTTCTTATAATTTATAGAATAGAATTTAGTTTGGAGGATAAAAATGGATCGGCTTTCAAATCAGGTTAGAAAAATGATTACTAGTAAACAGCTTAAGGTTAGTATGACTGAGGTGTCACGAGTAACTGGTGTTTCCACTAGCCAATTACGATACTGGGAAAAGAAGGGGTACATCCGGTCTGAACAAGATGAGCAGAATAAAAACCACTATTTTAACCTTACAACCATCTTTCAGGCATTTACTATCAAGCTTTTTCTTGACCAGGGATATACTTTGGCGACAGCAGTAAAAAAAGAACAGGAACGTCGTGAACTTCATCGCATATTTGAACGATTTATTACTGATTGTATACTAGAAATTAGGCAAACTGGCGAAAAAAAGGGCGAAGTTAATCTCGGACCGCTTGCCGATGATCCGACAAAAGAGGTCTATGCGTTAATTGATGACCATAGTACAAGTCTTCATTTACGTTCAGTTAATAAGGAATGATTAACGTCTTGCCAGCTTTGTGGTATGGTTGAATTAAAGGTAGATAAAGGAAAGCAATTAGAAAGGGACGATTAGAAGTGGCTACCATGGGTTTAAATTACAGTGAATTAAGTTCTGCCGCAAAAGAGACGGCATTAGAGTCATTTATTAATTTTTACGTTAGTCAATACGAAAAAGAGAGTTTAGAAATTCTTAGTTCGCATGTTTCTAATCAGGTAATGGCAACAATTAACGAGGTCTTACGCGAGAATAATTTTATGGGACACCATGAATTGGTTGATGTTAGTTATCGTTTAAGTAAGCCGGCTTATCAGGAAATATTAGCACAGTTAGCTGACGTAAAATTTATGGAAGATGGGGAACCAGTAGTTGACTGGAAGGTTGCATGGCAAGAACAAGAAGAAAAATTGCCGGAAGAAGATTAAATTCCAATCTGGAGGTATGAATAATAGCTTGCTAAGAAGGTTATTTTTCATTCCTTTATTACTACCTTCATATTTATAGATGTGGTAAAATAATAGTAGTTTTACGTACGGATTAAATAGATATTTTAAGTGCCAAAGTTAATGATAAATAATAAAAAGACCGACCTTGCGACTACAAAGCGGTTCTTTTGGCTTACTTAAAATTCCGTTAATTAACGTTATCAAAATCTATAAAAGGAAAGGTATTATGACAAAATTAAAGATTAAGAATAATGAAGTTGCCTTTTACGCCATGGGTGGTCTTGGCGAAATTGGTAAAAATATGTACTGTGTTCAATTCCAAGATGAAATTATCGTTATCGATTGTGGAGTTTTGTTCCCCGAGGATGAACTTCTTGGTGTTGATTATGTTATCCAAAATTATGACTACTTGATTGAAAACAAAGATAAAATTAAGGGAATTTTTATTACTCACGGTCATGAAGACCACATTGGGGGATTGCCTTTCTTCCTGCAAAAGGTTAATGCACCAATTTATGCAGGACCGTTTGCGATGTCTTTGATTAAGGGTAAGTTAGAAGAAAAACACCTTCTTCGGAATGCAGAATTGCATGAGATTAATGAATTCGATGAGGTTCATTTTAAAAAATTATGGGTAAGTTTCTTCAGAACGACCCACTCTATTCCTGATACGTTAGGGGTTGCTGTTCATACACCACAAGGGACGATTGTTCAGACCGGTGACTTTAAGTTTGACTTGACTCCTGTCGGTAATTTACCGGGACCTAATCTCCAACAGATGGCTAAGTTAGGAGATGACGGGGTGCTACTCTTGACTTCTGATAGTACAAATGCAGAGCGGCCAGAATTTACTAAGTCTGAGCGCTGGGTTGATATTCACATTCGACGGATATTTGAGCGTATTAAGGGACGAATTATTTTTGCTTCATTTGCTTCAAATGTCTATCGTTTACGGGAAGCATCTGATGCAGCAATCGCACAAGGACGCAAGATTGCGGTGTTTGGGCGGAGCATGGAAAATGCAATTACTGCCGGTCAAGAATTAAAGTACCTTAATATCCCTAAAGACTCATTGATCGATCAAAATGAAATTAATAACTATCCACCGGAAAAAGTTATGATTATGTGTACGGGGTCGCAAGGTGAACCGATGGCGGCTTTGAGTCGGATCGCTAATGGTACTCACCGCCAGATCACTATTCAACCTGATGATACGGTTGTCTTTTCAAGTAATCCAATTCCAGGTAATACAACGAGTGTAAATGCGTTGATTAATAAGCTTGAAGAGAGTGGTGCTAACGTTATTCATGGATATGTTAATAATATCCATACATCTGGACATGGTGGACAAGTAGATGAAGAGTTTATGCTTCGATTAATGAAGCCTAAATTCTTTGCGCCAGTCCATGGTGAATACCGGATGCAAAAAATTCATACTAAGTTGGCAGAGATGACTGGTGTACCAAAGGAAAATAGTTTTGTATTAGCTAACGGGGATGTTTTAGCTTTAACAAAGGATTCCTGTCGAGTAGCCGATCATATCGATAGTGTTTGTGATGTTTATATTGATGGTCGTGATGCTGGTGATACGGTTGGTAATCCTGAAATTCGTGAACGTCGCCTTCTTTCAGAAGAAGGGGTTGTTACGGCTATTGCGGTAGTTGACTTGAAAGACTATCAAATCGTTGCGGGACCTGACATTGTTTCGCGTGGCTTTGTTTATATGCATGAGTCGCAAGAGTTAATTAAAGCTGCTAACCATGAAGTATTCTGGGCTATCCTTAATACATTTAAGAATCATAAGCATGTTGATCAACGCGTTTTAAACCGGACGATTATTAGCAGGCTGCAAAAGCTTTTATATGATCGGACCGGTCGTCGTCCAGTAATCATTCCAATGGTAACGATTTTAAATGGTAATAACCGTTCAGAAAATCAACACTATCGTCGTCCAAATAATAAGAAGAACCAATCTTATAAAAATGAACACCAAAAAAATCATAGTCACCGGAAAACTCAGCATCACCCTAAAAAGAAAGTTACGACAAAAGAAAAACAACTAGTAACAGCTAGTGAAAATAAGTAATAGTTTAAAAGAACTTGCAGATTTTTTGCGTGCAAGTTCTTTTGTGTTTTAAACTAGAAATTGAATAATTATTACTTAAAAGTAAGGAGATTGTTTGGTATCATCATATTTAGCAATTATTTTATATTTCTCAGAGAGGATGAGGATGAATGACCGGAAACGATTATTTAAGAATCTGGTACCGGGTACAAATTGGGGCGACCCTAGTCATTTTAGCAATGATGATGATTCGTAATTACGAATTGAATCGCCCCACGATGGCATTAGCCTTGTTAATCATGGTTGCGGTTTTAGCAATTGGCTTAACATTTGAATTGCTTCCTAATATTCCTATGTTAGTGAAGAAGCTAAATGCATGGCTGCAAGTAATTACCCAACCATTGATTTTAGTTTTTGCCTGGGATGTTATGGTTCGTGAGATTATTGTATTACTTCACTTACCGTCGCGTGGCGTTGTGACGATGATGATTTTTTACTATATTATTATGTTTGCTCCATTTGCCAGTGTGGTTGGTGAGTTAATGCATTGGAGTATTGAACGATTATTATTTATTGCATGGCTAGCACAGGTTGTTTTTACTCCCTTAATTGCCCTCCCAACAGACTTAGTGGATAATAATTTCTTGCTATTGACATTATCAACTGGTGCTGTTGGGGCGGTTGCCTTTTTTGTTTTAACGACAACTGTAATGCGGACTTGGCGCTTATCCTGGCCAGGGTTAAAGCCCCATTGGAGCGGGGATTTTAATTGGTGGATTTTTGCCGGATTAGTATTGGTAGATATTATTTTTATGGCATTTAATATTGGTGAACTGCCCAATTTTCATAAAGCTACCTGGAACTTTACTTTTTCAGCATTTGAAGCCGCGGTTATGGAAGAGACGCTATTCCGCTTTGCTATTTTAGGAATTTTATTTTATGCTTGGCGTAATTTAAAACAACGGTTGCCATTAGCGCTTGCTACTAGCTCAATCTTATTTGGAATTGTTCATTTGGCTAACTACGGCCCTCAAGAATGGTCAATGACTGTTTTGCAAGCCATTAGTGCTGCTGGAATTGGTCTATTTTTTGCAACGGTATATGTTTATACCGGTCAGTTGTGGTTAGCAATGTTAATGCACTTTTTGCTTGATTGGACAGCGTTTATTGCATCTGATTCTACATTGATGACAGGTAAGGTCACTTATCAAGATTGGATTGGTACAGGCATCGAGTTAGCTGTCTTTATCGGCATCACTATATGGATGATGTATGGGCAGCGCCGTCAAGTAATGGAGCGTCATGTGGATCGTTTAACTGGTGAGCACCAACGCTTTGATTTTATGATTCAATATTAAGCGAATAAAAATCCCCCTTGTAAATCAACATGGTTGTCGATTACAAGGGGGATTCGTATTTTCTAGGCAATATGTTTATGCAGGTAGTTAGCAAATAATGATAGTGAGTAACAGACGATAAAGTAAAGGACAGCGAGGGCAACAAACATTGGAATGATATAGTTTGTATTCTGCCCATAAATAATTTGGGCATGATACATTAACTCAGGTAAGACAATGATTGTCGCTAAAGATGTATCTTTGACTAGTGAAATAAACTGACTAACCAAAGCGGGCATCATATTCTTAATTGCTTGAGGAAGAACAATAATTCTTAAAGCTTGCCATTTAGTGAGACCATTTGCTAGTGCGCCCTCGGTCTGACCATAATCAATCGAGTTAATTCCTGAGCGGACAATCTCAGCGACCATTGAGGATTCAAAAATTGATAGGGCCATGATGGCGGCGGGAATTATTTCCGGTTTAATCCCAATATTTGGTAATCCAAAGTAAGTAAAGAAGATGATTAACAGTAGCGGTAGATTACGGATAATATCAATGATAAAACCAATAATTGCGGATAAATACTTAATCTTAGCATAACGAATAATTCCTAAGAATGTTCCGAGGATAAAGCTGATCACGATAGAAAAGACCGAAACTTCGATGGTGATTCCAAGTCCCTCAAGGAGGAAACGGATGTTAATCCACGAGTAAGCATCAATAAAATTTTGCATTATTCATCCCCCCTATGCCAATTTCTTTTCAAGGTGCCGCATATAGTAACTTAACGGTAGGGTAATAATTAAGTACATTACCCCAACAATAAAGTATGTTGGCATTGTTTCTAGAGTGTCATTTGCAATCAGGTTTCCTTGGTACATTAAGTCAAAGCCGGCCACAAAAGCTAAGACAGAGGAATTCTTGACCAAGTTAATGAATTGGTTTCCTAAAGGGGGGATGACGACGCGGAATGCTTGGGGCAAAATAATATACCGCATCGCCTGGGTGTATGTAAGACCATTAGCCAGCGCTCCCTCCATTTGTCCGTGATCAATGGAGTTAATTCCGGCTCGAACAGTTTCGGCAATAAAAGCTGAAGTATAAAGGGTAAGACCAATTGTCCCAGCGGTAAAACCATTAATTTTGACAATATACATTGGAATAATCAAGAAGAAGGCCATCGTAATAACTAGTAGCGGAATATTACGAAAGACTTCAACATAAATATGACCAATAATTTTGACAATTCGGTGTTGCGATATTTCTAAGAGGGCAAAGAAAGTCCCAATAACTAGGCTCCCAACAAGTGCGATTAGACTGCATAGAATTGTATTCCATAGTCCGGTCAAAAGGGGATGCCACTCATTTGCAATTATATTTAACATTAGCGTTTCATCTCCTGATAATTAAATCCTTTAACATCACCAAACCATTTAAGCAATAACCGATTATAGGTTCCATCTTTTTCGACTTCTTTTAATGCCCAGTTAAGTTTGTTACGGAAGCGGGCTTGGTTTTTATTAACTGCAATTCCATAAGGTTCTTTGGTAAAATTACCACCAACAACTTCATACCCAGGGTTCTCAGCTGCCATTCCGTAAAGAATTCCATTATCAGTTGTCAAAGCATCACCTTGTTTTGACTTGAGAGCAGTCATTGCTTGGGCGTAATCAGAAAGTTGAAGGACTCGTGCTTTTGGTGCAAACTTAGCAACGTTTTTTACCGAATTTGATCCGGCAACCCCAAGGATAACGGCGCCATGCTTGTTGAGGTCGTTAATATTTTTAATTGGACTGCCCTTTTTTACTAGTAATGATTGTCCTGCGTCAAAATACGAATGGGTAAAATCAACCTGTTTAGCACGTTCAGGGGTAATCGTCATGGTCGCCATAATAGCATCAATATTCCCGTTTTTTAATAATGGGACCCGGGTTCCGCTAGTAACAGGAACAAAAGTACATTTACCGTTTGGGCCGAGGATCTTTTTGGTCAGGGCTTTGGCAAGATCAATTTCAAATCCTTCTAATTTGCCGGTCCTAATATCTTCAAGACCAAATAAGCGGGTATCTGCTTTAACTCCCCAGGTAATTCGTTGACTGTGCATATCTTCGGTAAGGACATCTTTTTTAGCAACTGAGGCACTACAAGCAGAAAGTGTAATGAGGGTAACCATTAGGAGAAAACTAATACTTAATAATCGCCAGTATTTTTTCATGGTAAATTCCTCCTTAGTGTCCGCTAATTTTACTCATAAATTCACGGGCACGTTCGGTAGATGGTTGGTCACCAAAGAACTTTTCTGTTGAATCATCTTCTAAAATGCGGCCGTCTGCCATAAAGATTACGCGGTCAGCAACTGCGCGAGCAAATCCCATTTCGTGGGTAACAACGAGCATCGTCATATTTGAATTTTTAGCAATATCTTTCATAACATCCAAAACGTCATCAATCATTTCTGGATCGAGGGCACTTGTCGGCTCGTCAAATAGTAGACACTTAGGCTTCATGGCAAGACTACGAGCGATAGCAATTCGTTGCTTTTGTCCCCCGGATAATTGAGCAGGCATACTATCTGCTTTGTTTGCTAGGCCAACTTTGTCAAGCAGTTTCATCGCTAATTCACGATTCTCATCATCAGGTCGTTTGAGGACGATCCGCGGTGCGAGCATGATATTTTCTAGAACGGTTTTATTATTGTAAAGATTAAAGTGCTGGAATACCATTCCAACATCTTTTCTGATTAGGTTAACATTTGTTTTCTTATCAGCTAAGTCAAAACCGTTAACTATTAATTGCCCATCCTTGATCGGGTCTAAACCATTAATTGTGCGAATTAAACTACTTTTTCCGGAACCAGACGGCCCGATTAAAACAACCGTCTCGCCGGCTTCAATTGTTAAGTTAATATCTTTTAATGCGTGAAATTTTCCATAATATTTTTGAACATCATGAAATTCAATCATTGACATATGCATTTAACCCCCGTTTCACTTATAAACTCAATAAGTAAGCAATTCTCATTATATAATTTGTTCTATGAACCGTCAAAACTGGTTTAGATCGCGCCAAATTAGTTAATTTAAATTCTTAATTATTTAAAAAAGCACTTTTATTTTAGGATTACCAAAATAATTATTTACAAAATCAAGATAAGTAGTAACATAGTGAGTGAATAATTGATTTAACGAAGAGGAGCGAGTAATGCTTCATCGTTAAAAGAACATAGGGAGGAGAATAACTAATGTTCGATATTAAGCCAAAGAAGTTCAAAAAGATCCTCGTTGGTGTTGACGATGCGCCAGATGCCCGTGCCGCTTTTTCATATGCGGTTGATAAGGCAAAACGTGACGGATCAGAATTAGGGATTGTATCAATCTTAGAAACTGACCACGTTAACGTATACCAAATTTTAGATAAGGATTATGTTCACAGTAGCGAAGATGAATTGCGCCAACGGGTGAATGAATATGTCCAAGCCGCAATTGATTATGGCGTTGCGCCAGAAAAGATTACTGGTATTGTGGATCGCGGAGAACGACCTGCTGAACGAATTTGCAACCATATAATTCCTGCTTTCCAACCAGATTTACTAGTTGTGGGCTCAATTGGTAAGTGGGGTAACCGTAAGGCAGTTGGTTCCCAGGCTTCATACATGACACGCCATGCTGGGACATCAGTATTTGTAATTCGGACAACGGCAGTAGAACGTTATGAATAATTGAGTTGCCAATACTACAATTTTAGTATTAGAGCGATAGTTCTTTATGAGGGCTATCGTTTTTTATATGTAAATATAATTTTTAATGTTTCTAAATTGAAAATATCTATAAAATAAATATTGTTGTGTTTCTTTATCTCTATGTTATAATGATTCTAAACTATTAAAGGGAAGGGATAGAAATGCCCAAGAAAAAGATGTCTTTAGCCCAGAAAGTTAATGTTTTACGGGCGAGTGTAATGGGTGCGAACGATGGGATTATTTCGATTGCAGGGATTGTTATTGGGGTTGCCGCTGCGACAAGTAATTCTTATTCAATTTTGATTTCTGGTCTATCGGGGACTTTAGCCGGAATGATTTCAATGTGTATGGGAGAATATGTTTCTGTTTCTACCCAAAAAGATTCACAAAAAATGGCACTGATTAGTGAGAAACAACGGCTGCAAGATCAATACCAGCAAGAATTTAATTATGTTCAAAAAAAGTATGAGGCGCAGGATATTGATCCACAGCTTGCAAACCAGGCAACAAAAGAACTGATGGAAAAGGATGCGTTAGGGACCGTTGTTCAGGAACGGTACGGCTTTAATCCTAAAGAGTTTACGAGTCCGTATGCCGCCGCAATTGCTTCATTTATTTCATTTCCAACAGGTTCTATTTTACCGATGGTTGCGGTGACTGTTTCACCAGCTGATACTCGGATTCTAGCGACAGCAATTGCCGTTTTAATTGCCTTATTAATCACGGGATACTGTGCGGCTATTTTAGGCAAATCAAATCGGATTAAATCAATGTTTAGAAATGCAGCGGCTGGTTTATTGACAATGGGAGTTACTTATCTCATTGGTCAATTGTTTGCGCACTAGGGAGATGAGAAAATGGCTACAAAAATAAAACGGCGTCCGAAACAAACGATGGAAGAAAAATTAAATACTTTACGTGCAGGAGTACTAGGTTCGAATGATGGTATTTTAACAGTTGTTGGTGTTTTAGTATCTGTTGCGGCAGCTACTAGTGACCGTTTTACAATTTTTATTGCTGGTTTATCTGACCTACTAGCGTGTGCCTTTTCGATGGCTTCAGGAGAATATGCGTCCGTTTCTACGCAAAAGGACACTGAAAAGTCAGCAGTTGCACAGGAAGAAAAATTATTAAAGACGGATTATGATAGCGAGCTAGCAGCTGTAAGAGATTATTATGTCAATAAGGGGGTTACCCCTGAGACCTCAATGGCAATTGCTAAAGATTTATTAAATAAAAAGCCACTGGAAACAGTCGTACGAATTAAGTATGACATTGAATTAGGACACTATTTAAATCCATGGGATGCGGCATTCTCTTCACTTTTCTCCGCAGCCGCGGGGGGGCTATTCCCATTGATGGCTATGACATTTGCTCCAGAAGCATATAAATGGTATGCGGTGATTCTTGCAGTTGCCCTAACGAGTGCGTTAACTGGATACATTAGTTCAAAGCTTGGTAATGGTCTTGTAAAGATTGCGGTAATTCGCAATATCATTATTGGATTAATTACAATTACAATTCACTATGGTGTTGGTAAATTATTCTAAGATAAAATATAAGTAATAAATGAATTTTGTAAGTTAGACGTAAAAGGGTAGTGACATAATCCCTATTTTGATTATAAAAATTGAACAGTGTAATAATAAAAATGACATCGAAAGTCCGATAAAATTCGAACTCTCGGTGTCATTGCTTTTATAATCGCTGTGTTTTAAATTACTTTTGAAAGTCGTTTTTGATAACGTTCTTTTCATCAATTGGGGTATTGAATAATTCCTCATCACGGCCACGGTGGTATTCTGCTTGAATAGTAACGTGACAAATACCATATTTTTCATGAAGAATTTGTTCAACCTGACTGTATATTCGTTCAACCTGACTCAGGGGAAGATCGTCACAATTAAGATGCGCGGAAAAAATAATACGATGTTCATCTATCATCCAAGCATGAATATGGTGAACAGCAGTAACGCCATCAATTTGCTTGAGATCATGTTCGATTGCATTGTAATCTAAGTCCGGTGAAGATTGCATTAAAATTTTGACCGTCTGAAGGATAATCGGCCAAGCTTCAAATGCAATATAGAGGGCAACGCCGATTGTTAAGACTGGATCGAGCCATGGTATATTGACAAAGGTTAAAATTACCCCACCGATGATTACTGCTACTGACGATAAAGCATCACTAAGAACGTGCAAATAAGTAGCTTTAACATTAAGACTGTCTTTACTTCCAGCATGAAGCAAGAGAGCAGAAGCAAAATTTGCCAATAGTCCGATAATAGCAACTGTTAACATAATTCCCCCATTAATATGCTGGGGATGTTGCAGTCGTTTAATGGCTTCAACGATCAAGAAGAGTGAGACTATTACTAGTAGTGTGGCGTTCGTTAAAGCTGCTAGAATTTCGGCTCGCCGATAACCATATGTCCGCTGTTGATTTTCGGGATGCCCACCAATATGTTGTGCAAAATAGCCTAAAACAATCGAAAGCGAATCACCTAAATTGTGAAATGCGTCTGACAACAAGGCTAAACTCCCTGAGAGGGCTCCCCCAATAATTTCAACAATGGTGATTAATATGTTTAGGAGGGTGACTGCAAAAAAGCGTTTACCCGTTACTTTTTCTTCCATTATAATTACTCCTCCATAAGTTGAGTTACTAGTTTGTAAAAAGTAAATAACAAAAAAGTTAGGCTTTCCAAACTACTCTTTTAATAATATGCTATAATCAATTTGGGTTCAATGTTAATATATAAAAAACACATAATGACCGATCGTAGGCCAAATTTTATACCCAGAGGTGAAACAGATTGACTCCAATGAAGGAAGACTACCTAAAAATTATTTTTGAATTAGGTGGTAGTCACAAAAAAGTTTCTAATAAAGAGATTTCCCTTGGACTAGGAATTGCCGCTGGATCAGTAACTGAGATGATTTCCAAGTTGGCTGACGAAGGACTGGTTATTCATGAACCATATGCAGGTATTTCATTAACCGATAAGGGACAAAAGTATGCAGCAGAATTGGTTCGCAAACATCGGCTATGGGAAACATTTTTAGTAAATAAGCTGCATTATAATTTTGCGGATGTCCACTCCGAAGCTGAAATTCTTGAACATCAGACGAGTGATCGGCTAGCAACTGCTTTGGATACGTTTTTGCACCACCCAGATCATTGTCCGCACGGTGGAGTGATTCCATCAGCCAATGGTAAATTTCCTGATGTGACTCACCGTTTGCTTGCTGATGCTGATGATGGTGAAAAGGTTGAATTAGAACGATTTTTAGACAACCATGAATTATTGACTTACTTAGAGGAATTAGGATTACGTCCGCAAGAACAAGTAATAGTTATCCGACATGAGCCATTTGAAGGCCCAATTGTAATTCGCAAGGCTGGCGATGATAAAGAGATTAATGTGTCGTATAAGGCCTCTCATAATATTTTTATTGAGCCAGATACTACGTCAATGAGCAAAGATTGATTAGGCTATTTTTAACTTGTATGGTACAATAAGTTCTGTAGTTTTTTTAAGTGCGGTTGGTTCGATTGTTTCATTGCAAATGGATCTCTTCACCTGAGATGAATTACAAAATTATAATCAGTGCGATATGCATAGGAGGATTTCCAAAATGGAACAAGGAACTGTTAAATGGTTTAATGATGATAAGGGTTATGGCTTCATTACCCGTGAGAATGGTGACGATGTGTTCGTTCACTTTTCAGCTATTCAGGGTGATGGATTTAAATCATTAAGCGAAGGACAACATGTTACATTTGATGTTGAAGATGGCGAACGTGGTCCTCAAGCAGCAAATGTTGTAAAAGACTAATAATGTATTTTCGGCGGTTGGATTTCCAGCCGCTTTTTTTATTGAGGATAGTCTATAAACGGTGGATAATATAAGTTATCTTTGAATAAAGAAGGCGGAGAGATGTTAACGAAGAGACGGCAAGCCTTAGCGTTAAAAACATGCTTACTGGCAGGACGGCTATTGATTGAAAATGGATCGAACATGGAACGGGTTAATGATACTTTGTCGCGAATGGCTCGTAGCGCGGGTTTGCATGGCTTTCAAGCATTTACGACGGTTACAGGGATAGTTGTTGGGACGATTGATGAGCCACACGCTCAAGTGATAACGATTCGTCATCGTAAAAATAATTTAAATAAAATTGCGGATGTTAATGAAGTTTCGCGTGAATTGGCTCGGCGAAAGATTGACTTACCGCAAGCTCTGGCAAAACTTAAAAAAATTGATCGACAAGAGGTGGCAAAGTGGCAAAATTGGTATGAAGTATTTGCGGCTGCTGTTTTGAGTGGTGCATTGATGATTGTTTTTACCGGGAATGTGGTTGATTCATGGGCTGGCTTTTTTGCTGGTGGGATTGGATATGGCACTTTCTCATACCTGCTTCGCAAATTTAAGATTCAATATCTTGGTGAATTTTGTTCATCACTATTAATAGGTCTACTAGCAGTTATATTTGTAAAACTTCACTGGGCTAATAATATTAATGATATTATTATTGGCGCTGTAATGCCGCTTGTACCAGGTGTTCCATTAACTAACGCTGCTCGTGACCTTGTTTCGGGAAATTTAATTAGCGGTCCGACAAGAGGGATTGAAGCTATTTTAACAGCGGTATCGATTGGAAGTGCAATCGTAATTGTTTTACATTTTAATTAAGGAGGTTGGCTAAATGAATTGGGGTAATTTATTATTACAATTTTTCTTATGCTATGTGTCAACGATTTGTTTTGGCATCCTCTTAAATATTCCTAGACGTGCCTATAATACTGCTGGAATTATTGGTGGCAGTGTATGGGTAGTTTATTGGATTATGTATTACCATAGCGGTATCGGGTTAGCATTTAGTAACTTAGTTGCTGCTATTTTGATTTCAATTTTTAGTCAATTTGCAGCACGGCGAAAACGGATGCCAATTATTGTTTTTAATGTTCCTGCTCTGGTTCCCTTTGTACCGGGAGGACAAGCTTATAAAGTAGTACGTAATTTTGCAATTGGCAATTACCACCTAGTGACAGTATATTTTTATCAAGTAGTAGTAATTGTTGGAGCGATTACCCTTGGCTTTGGAATTGGTGAATTATTAAATCGAATGTTAATTTATCTTCAACAATATTTAATCAAAAAGTCGCGGTGGAACCTCTAACAGTGTGGTATACTCATTTTTAATTGATTAATTTAAGTTAGGAGAATCCTTAATTATGTTTATTGAACGTGATAATCATCGTTGGTGGCGCTTTGCATTAAGCGGTGGTTTCTTTATCGTTTTGATGCTGTTGATTATGTTTAACTCATCAGTAGTGACAATGATCGATGCTGTTTTACAATCTTTATTTACTAGCCAGCGAATCGAATCAATTGGTTGGTTCCATGCCTTAATGACGCTTATATCATTTTTAGCAAAGCCAGCACTAGATTTAGTGTGGGTCTTCATTATCGCAGCAATCTTATGGTTAAAAGGATATCGGATTCCAGCCTTGTGGGCCCTAGGAACTATTTTTGGTGGGGATGTTTTAGGAGAAATATTTAAGCATATTGTGAAACGAGTTCGACCAGCTCAACACTTACCGGCAGATGATGGCTTTAGTTTTCCTAGCGGCCATACTTTGGGGATTTTTCTAGTAGTAGCAATTTTATTCTTAGTTGTAATTCCGCTTATCCAGCGAGCAGCCGTTCGGGTTATTTTACAAATCTTATTGATTTTTGCGGTATTCTTTTTAGCTGTTTCGCGGGTATACCTTTATGCTCATTGGCCATTTGATACGATTGGTGCAATGTTATTGGCTTATGCATGGCTACAAATAGCAGAATGGCTTTATGTTGCATGGGCACCACGGATGCAGCAAGTACCACTCCTCCGTAGTATTGAAATTTAAGGAGTGTACTAAACTAATTATTTTAAATTTAATAGGGAGGCTGAATATTCGAATTTTACGGATCTTCGGCCTCCATTATTTTATTTCCCGGGAAATAGGTGACAATATGGATGAAATTAATATTACCAAAGCAACTGAAACAAAGTTAGAAGGATTAGCGGAATTGCTTACAGATGATAAATTAGTACAATCAGTAGGGTTAATGCTGCCTCGCGATAAAAAATCATTATTGCAAGCGTTACATTTATTCGTTCTCCACAATCATGTTGCATTATTAGAAATTAATTCAAAAGTGGTCGGGATGATTGTACTAAGTAATTGGTATGACAGTGAAGGGCAAAGAATCGCACATCAATATGAACTCGGTTACCTCTTAAAACGTGATTTTTGGGGACGGAGAATAATGACTGCCACATTGAATAAAGTTATTGCTCAGTTGCCTGTGGGGACAATTATTCATGCAAGGTGTAAAAAAGAAAATCATCGGTCACAACAGGTTTTAATTAACTGTGGCTTTGGATATAAACAAAATTCATGGTGGCAATTAACCAAATAATATCTAGACTTGCTTTTTTATTTGAAAAGGGTATAATTTCATTCGATGAAGAGGTTGCATATTTTATTAGTAGTCATTGTTAGGTGGATAAGCGCCGGAGCAATGCTGAAAGGGAAATATGCCGAAACATTACTTAACTTATTTTAGGTAATTGTTGGGCCATAGTCATAATAGGCTATGGACTGTCGCAGAAAAATTGCGGGGCGCTTCCTAAATTGATTCAACAATTATGAATTGTCAAGTTGGGTCTTCTGGTAGGGTTACCGATCAGAAGACCCTTTTAATTTATCCTCTTCGAATGTTGATGTTGCAATATATAAATTTTGGAGGAATTATTTTATGGCGGACACAGAAAAGTCGACAGGTCATATTGAGCGGACATTAGAGACCCGTCACCTGTCAATGATTGCCCTCGGAGGGACGATTGGAACCGGTCTTTTCATTGCTAGTGGATCAGCAATTTCAACAGCTGGTCCAGGGGGAGCCTTAGTTGCCTATGGAATCATGGGAATTATGGTTTACTTTTTAATGACTAGTTTAGGAGAAATGGCAACGTATATGCCATTAACAGGATCATTTTCAGCTTATTCCACAAAGTTTGTTGACCCAGCGTTGGGTTTTGCCCTTGGCTGGAACTACTGGTTTAACTGGGCGATTACAATCCCGGTTGACGTTACGACAGCTGGAATTGTAATGAACTACTGGTTGCCTAATGTCCCTGGCTGGGTATTTAGTGTAGTAGTTATGGCGTTGATTTTCTTGATTAATTATCTATCTGTTCGCTCATATGGAGAAACAGAATTTTGGTTGGCACTTATTAAAGTTATTACAGTGGTTGTCTTTTTAATTGTCGGGGTAGCTATTATTCTCGGTATTATGGGAGGACGGCCCGTTGGACTAAGCAATTTCCACTATAAGCAAGCACCTTTTGTTGGTGGTGTACCAGCAATTATTAGCGTATTTCTTGTTGCTGGTTTCTCTTTCCAGGGAACTGAGCTAGTTGGAATTACGGCAGGAGAAGCAGCTACGCCTGAAAAATCAGTTTCAAAAGCAATCCATTCTACATTTTGGCGGATTTTACTATTTTATATTTTTGCAATATTTGTAATTGCATGTATCTTGCCATACACTGATAAAAACTTGTTAAATCAAGATGTTTCAAATATTACAATGAGCCCATTTACGATTGTCTTTAAGCGTGCTGGTTTAGCATTTGCTGCTAGTGTAATGAATGCGGTTATCCTTACAGCAGTTATTTCAGCTGCTAATTCCGGACTGTACGCTTCTACCCGGATGTTATATTCTCAAGCAAGAGAGGGGTATGCATGGCGAATTTTTGGGTATGTTAATCGTCGAGGTATTCCGATTTACGCATTACTTGGAACAATGGTTGTATCGTTAGCGGCATTTGCTACTCAGTTTGTTGGTCCTCAAGCATATAATTACTTAATTGGTGCCTCTGGTCTTTGTGGATTTATTGCATGGTTGGGAATCGCAATCTCTCATTACCGTTTTCGGCGAGCATTTGTTAAGCAAGGACATAGTATTTCTGAATTAAAATATCATGCAACGGCATTCCCATTTGGCCCTATTTTTGCGTTTATACTATGTATTATAGTTATTTGCGGTCAAAACATTGATGCATTTGTCAAGATGGATTGGCAAAATATCTTAATTACCTACATGGGAATTCCATTATTCCTAATCTTATTTTTCTACTACAAGCTCCGTTATAAGACTCATATCATTCCACTTGATAAAGTTGATTTATCACGGCGGACAAAGGGTGAGTCATATGAGCCGGAAGAAAAATAGTTATAAAGCAGCGGTCCGAGTTTTTAAGTTTGGACTCGCTCCTTTTTATTTTAAATGTTAAAATTGTGTTCGTGACTTTTTTGAATTTTAAATAGGGGGAACAATAAATGATTGCATTAGCCGGTACGATTGGTGCGGGAAAGACTAGTTTGACGCAGTTGCTAGCGGATCACCTTAATAGTCAGGCTTTTTATGAGTCAGTTGATGATAACAAAATTTTGCCACTTTTTTATAAAGACCCTAAGAAATACGGATTTTTGCTACAAATATATTTCTTAAATAAGCGCCTTGACGAGATTAAAGATTCATATGCAAACGACTTAAACGTTTTAGACCGATCAATCTTTGAAGATGCACTTCTATTTAAATTGAATGCGGATATGGGACGGGCGACAGAAACAGAGTCAGATATTTATTCATCTTTATTGGCGAATATGATGGAGGAATTGCCTGAGCAGCGTCATCAAAAGGCACCAAATTTATTAATTACTATTAGGGTATCGTTTGATACAATGCTTGAACGAATTAAGAAACGTGGGCGTTCATATGAACAGATTGCTAATGACCTATCTTTATATTCATACTATAAGAACCTTAACGAACGGTATGTAAAATGGTATGAAGATTATAATGAAAGCCCTAAGATGATGATTGATGGGGATAAGTATGATTTTGTTGAAGATACCAACGCAGCAAAAAAAGTATTATCAATGATTGATGAAAAATTAATTGAATTAAATCTCAAATAATATTTGACAAAAATTTAATTAGATGATATATTAAATAGGCTGATTTGTTTAGCAAGCCTATTTATGGAGGATTAGCTCAGTTGGGAGAGCATCTGCCTTACAAGCAGGAGGTCACAGGTTCGAGCCCTGTATCCTCCATTAATTTTGCGGATGTGGCGGAATTGGCAGACGCGCAAGATTTAGGATCTTGTATCATTTATGATGTAAGGGTTCAAGTCCCTTCATCCGCATTTAATATTTTTGAAAAAACTTATTGACATTGATAAGTATTTCATGTAATATTAATAATCGTTGATAGGAAATAACTTATCAGATACATGCGGAAGTAGTTCAGTGGTAGAACATCACCTTGCCATGGTGGGGGTCGCGGGTTCGAATCCCGTCTTCCGCTTATATGCACCCATAGCGCAATTGGATAGAGTGTCTGACTACGAATCAGAAGGTTGAAGGTTCGACTCCTTCTGGGTGCACTAATTATAATAAGCGTGACAGTTATCTGTTATGCTTATTTTTTTCGGAATTTAGCTCAGCTTGGTAGAGCGCTGCGTTCGGGACGCAGAGGTCGCAAGTTCAAATCTTGTAATTCCGATTGCAAAAAAGCCTATTGCAGTTATTAGCTGCAATAGGCTTTTTGTTAGATAAAACTATCTTTAAAAAAGACGTCAATTAAATCAAATGGTATTTTTTCGAGGTTATCGTATAAGTCAATGTGTTCGCAATCCTTGACAACTAACTTTTGCTTTGGCTGGCTTGCAAGGTAGTATGCTCGTTCAGAATATGATCTTGAATGCGCTTTGTCACCGTAGACAAATAGAATTGGCCGTGGTGAGATTTCTTTAATATAGTCTAACGCAGAAAATTCAAGCATTGCTAAGTTAGATGTTGTTGTTGCTGAACCACGACCATTTGGGTGGAAGCCACGTTTGAGAGCATAAAATCGTAGCCATTCATTTGTTAGTTCGTCCTGGTCGGGCAAATCATCAAGATTATTAAATGGCGTTTCTGGGAAATTAGGATGGTAGTCTGGCTGACCATTTTCAAAATCTACCCAGCGCTGCTTTGATAATTGATCTTTTAATTGAAAGAGTTGCTCTGGTGCTAGGTTAGCCATTTCACGTATATCTGTCATGTCATACATTGAAATAGTAGCAATTGCCTTGATCCTAGTGTCGACTGCTGTAGCACTGAGTCCGAAACCGGCGCCACCACTGATACCAATAACGCCGATTTGATCACGGTTAACATGCGCAGCTTTTGTACCAAGATAGTCAACAGCAGCACTGAAAGATTCTGCGTAAAGATCAGGCGAAGCAACGTGCCGCGGTTCACCTGCTGACTCTCCCATATAGACTTGATCAAATGTTAATGTAACATAACCTAATTGTGCGAATTTATTTGCATACACAGCAGGGGATTGCTCCTTTGTGCTTCCATAAGGGGCACCAATAATTAGCGCAGGTAATAATTGGTCGTCTTTTAAATCTTTTGGTGCGTAAATATCAGCAGCAATTGCTATTCCATAACGATTATTATAGCGAACATGCTTACGCTCTACGTTTTTATCTAGCTTAGTGATATATCCATAAGCCATTGATATCACTCCTTTGAATGAATAACTTAATTATAACATTCATCTAAGAAACAAAGGGGAAGAGTTTAAAAAGTAAAATTTTAGTGATAAATAATAAGTGATTTACTGTACAAATTTATTTTAATTGGTTTACTTCCTTGATTATTGATATCATTAGGCTTCAACACTAAAATACAACAAGTGGTATTAGTTCCCATTAATAAATGTGCAAAATTTCACTTTAAATTCAAGGAGTAGTTTGGTACTATAAACATTGTAAAAAGTAATTTGTTTTATTAAAGGAGATCTTACCTTATGAAGGCTGCTGTAATTAATGATCCAGTAGATGGATACGTTACTGTTAAGGATGTTCAACTCCGGGACTTAAAGCCAGGTGAAGCATTAGTTGACATGGAATATTGTGGTTTATGTCATACTGATTTGCACTGTGCTGCTGGTGACTTTGGTAAAAAGCCAGGTCGGATTATTGGTCACGAAGGTGTTGGTCGTGTATCTAAAGTTGCTCCAGGTGTTACTTCATTGAAGGTTGGCGACCGTGTATCAATCGCATGGTTCTTCAAGGGATGTGGACACTGTGAATACTGTTTAACAGGTCGTGAAACACTTTGTCGGAACGTTCTTAATGCTGGTTACACCGCTGATGGTGCTATGGCAGAACAATGTATTGTTCCTGCTGACTATGCTGTTAAGGTTCCAGAAGGTCTTGATCCTGTTGAGGCTACTTCATTAACTTGTGCCGGTGTTACTATGTACAAGGCTTTGAAGGTTGCTGACATCAAGCCAGGTCAATGGGTATCTATTGTTGGTGCCGGTGGTTTAGGTAACTTGGGTATTCAATTTGCCCACAATGTATTCGGTGCACATGTTATTGCCGTTGATGGTAACCCTGACAAGCTTCAAGCTGCTAAGGAAAATGGTGCCGAAATTTTAATCAACCGTCATGACGGTGATGTTGATCAACAAATTCAAGAAAAGGTTGGCGGTGTTCACGCTGCTGTTGTTACAGCCGTTACTACTGCTGCTTTTGATCAGGCTGTTGATTCACTTCGCCCAGATGGTAAGCTGGTTGCCGTTGCCCTTCCACAAGGTGATATGAAGCTTAACATTGCTAAGACGGTTCTTGATGGTATTATTGTTGCTGGTTCATTAGTTGGTACCCGTCAAGACTTAGCTGAATGTTTCCAATTTGGTGCAGAAGGTAAGGTTCATCCAATTGTTCACACTCGTAAGTTAAGTGAAATTAATGATATGATTCAAGAACTTAAGGATAACAAGGTTGTTGGACGTAATGTTGTTGATTTTGTTCACAACGATAACGATTAATAAAAATAATTCATATTAATTCTCCAATGGGGGCGTGATAGTAGTCAATTATGACTTTACTTCCCACCCGCCACGAGTATAAATAGAGCTCCAGAGTTTGGCTTTGCCGACACTGGAGCTCATTTATGTATCGTAGTATTCTTCTCTCGATTTGGTAAAAGTACTCATGTTACAGTATTCTTCATTATTTTATAAACGATAATCTTGAAAGTAGGCGATTAGTAGAAAGTGTGGTAAAATAATGGTCAAGATTAGTCAAAAAAAGCCGAGGTGATATAATGGAGAATAAAAGTATTTCAGATATTATCGAAGCATACTTAAAAGAAATTCTCGGTGACTCAGCGCAAATTGAGATTCGCCGTTCTGAGATAGCAAATTATTTTGATGTTGTGCCGTCTCAAATTAACTACGTGATTAAGACGCGATTTACTATCCAAAATGGTTACTTAGTTAAAAGTAAACGTGGCGGTGGCGGTTATATTAGAATTGAACGAGTTAATTTACTTGATGATGTAAGTGTGCTAAACTCACTTATCCAAGCAATTGGCGATTCAGTTCGTGAACGAGACGCTTTTGACATCGTTCAGACATTATATGAAGAAAAAGTAATTACCAGACGTGAAGGAGATTTAATGTTAGTCGCACTTTCTAAGCAGACCTTAGCACTTGATGATAGTAAGGCTGAAGATCGACTTCGTGCGCGAATTTTAATATCATTTTTAAATCGTTTGCGTTATGAGAGTTAGAAGGGGGAATGTATATGGATAATATGTTCACGCCTAGTGCAAAACATGTTTTAGCAATTGCACAAGAACAGGCAAAATATTTCAAACACCAAGCTGTAGGTACAGAACACCTTTTACTTGCTCTTTCGATGGATAAGGATGGAATTGCAAATAAAATTTTTGAACAATTCTCAATAACAAGTGATGACATTAGAGAAGAGATCGAACGGTTGATTGGCTACGGTACGATGGAAAACTTAGGAGTTTCTGACTATTTGCCATACTCACCTAAAGCAAAGCAAGTCTTATCATTAGCTGGTCGAGAAGCTCAGCAAATGCACGCGTTAAAAATTGGAACTGAACATTTATTGTTGGCATTAATTGCTGACGAGAGTGTTTTGTCCTCACGCATTTTATATAGTTTAGATATTGTTCCGCGTCAAATGAGAAAAGTCATTTTACGCCGGCTAGGAATAGCAGATAATCAACAGCGTTCTAATCCTCGCCAACAAAATCGGCGTAATTCAAAGACGGGCACGCCAACATTGGATAAGCTTGCTCGAGACATGACAGAGCTTGCTCGTAACGGTCGGCTAGATCCGGTCATTGGACGAGATAAGGAAGTAAAACGTGTTGAGCAAATCCTTAGTCGCCGAACTAAGAATAATCCAGTGTTGATTGGTGAGCCGGGAGTAGGTAAAACAGCAATTGCAGAAGGCTTGGCTCAACGGATGGTTGAAGGAAAAGTTCCCGCAGAGTTAGCTAATAAACGGTTAATGATGCTAGACATGGGATCATTGGTCGCCGGTACTAAATATCGTGGAGAGTTTGAAGACCGTCTTAAAAAAGTTATTGATGAAATTCAAGCAGATGGTCACGTTATTTTATTTATTGATGAGCTGCATACATTAATTGGTGCTGGAGGAGCGGAAGGTGCAATTGACGCTTCTAATATTTTAAAACCGGCACTGGCGCGTGGTGAATTGCAGACAATTGGTGCTACTACTCTTGATGAATATCAAAAGTATATTGAATCAGATGCTGCTCTTGAGCGCCGTTTTGCAACGGTTCAGGTTGACGAACCGACCACCGACCAGACACTTCAAATCTTACGTGGTTTACGGCCAAAATATGAAGAGCACCACCATGCTAAAATTACAGATGAGGCTTTGGAACAAGCAGTAAAGTTATCTGATCGTTATATTTCAGACCGATTCTTACCTGATAAGGCAATTGATCTTATTGATGAATCGGCGGCGATGGTTCGAATTGATGCTGAAGATAAAAAGAATCGGCAGCCATCATTAGCTAACCAATTAGAAGAATTGCGGGCACAAAAAGAAGAGGCAATTGATAATCAAGACTTTGATAAGGCAGCAACTTTACGACAACAAGAATTGGCAGTAAAAGACAAACTTGATCGTCAAGAGCTGCGTGAGCAAAAGAAAGATTCTCATGATTATAAACTTAAAGTTAATGGGGAAAATATTGCTCAAGTTGTTGCCGAATGGACTGGTGTTCCGTTAACGCAACTAAAGAAAAGCGAAAGTGAACGGTTAGTCAATCTTGAAAAGGTGCTGCACCAGCGTGTGATTGGTCAAAATGAGGCAGTATCTGTAGTTGCTAAAGCAATTCGCCGTGCTAGGAGCGGGCTAAAAGATCCCCGGCGACCGATTGGCTCCTTTATGTTCTTAGGACCTACTGGTGTTGGTAAAACAGAATTAGCTAAGGCACTGGCTGCAGCTATGTTTGGGTCAGAAGATAATATGATTCGGATTGATATGTCTGAATATATGGAAAAATATAGCACAAGTCGGTTAATCGGGGCTGCTCCTGGGTATGTTGGCTATGATGAAGGTGGTCAGTTGACTGAAAAAGTCCGTCAACATCCGTATTCTGTAGTGCTATTAGATGAAGCCGAAAAAGCTCATCCGGATGTTTTTAATCTCTTGTTACAAGTATTAGATGATGGCTATTTAACTGATGCCAAGGGGCGAAAAGTAGATTTTAGAAACACAATTATTATCATGACCTCTAATCTTGGGGCCACTCAGCTTCAAGATGAAAAAGAGGTTGGTTTTGGTGCAAAAGATATGTCGCAAGATTATAATGCGATGGCGGCGGCAATTAAACAACAAATGAAGCTTTATTTCCGCCCAGAATTTTTGAACCGAATTGATGAGACTATCATTTTCCACTCATTACAAAAGAAAGAGCTTCATCAAATAGTGAAATTAATGGTTGCTGATTTAAATAAGCGGATAAGTGAGCAGGGAATCAACTTAAAAGTTACCCCGGCAGCAATCGACTTGATTGCCAAGTTAGGTTATGACCCTTCTTATGGTGCAAGACCGTTACGCCGTGCTCTCCAAGACCACATTGAAGATGACCTAAGTACAGGCCTTCTTGACGGTGAGATAAACGTTGGCGATGATGTAACAGTAGGAGCTCATCACGGCAAAATTACTTTTAAGGTAAAAAAAGCAGATGACAATAAAGCCGTTGAATTAAATTTAAATAAGTGATTTTAAAGCAGTAATTGCCTGTTCTGTATAAGGTGATTACTGCTTTATTATATTCACGGTGTTATTAGGCCGAAATTATTCTCCTAATAAACGTATTATTTAAGTGAATTAAATATACAATTAATTCGAATTTGTTCTCTACTGATAACGTGAAAATTATATTGGTAAATATTCGTTTATCACATTTTGTAATTATTTTTCTAAAACAGTTGTCAAAAGATAAGTTATAGTCTTATAATGTGTTTATCAGATAATTAATAACAAATTAGGGGATGAACTTTAAATGAAGCGTGCGGAACAATTAGAAAAGACAAGACAAGCAATTTTAAAAACCGCAACTAAATTATTTTTACAAAAGGGTTTTGGTGAAACATCAACTCGTGATATTGCAAAGCAAATTGGAATAACACAGCCAGCCCTATATCACCACTTCAGTGATAAGGAAGTTCTATACCTTGATGTTATGACTAATTTGTGTGGTAAAGTACGTCAGGACATTAATAAGGTAATGAGAAAACATGATTTAACGCCTAACGAACAACTATGGCAAATTACAAAGGCACTAAAGAAACACCATCCGTTAAGCATTTACGATCAATATAATCAAGCAATGCGGTTGCTATCAAAGAGTGCACAGCAAAAGCTTAATATGATATTTACGATGGATTACTTAGAGCCGATTGCGGCATTTTTCCGTCAACCGGAAGTGGAATTGCGTCCGGATATTCTTCCTAAAGAAGCCGCTGAATTATTTATTGCTGGTCTAACGCCAATCTTTGGTACTTCGCAATTGATCGGTGGTCACTCAATTACCCCAGAGCAACGCGATCAATTAATTCTTGACTGCATTATCAACGGCCTATCAAACTGGGGTGGAAAAGGCTAAAAAAACTATAAAAAGTGTTGACAAAATTAAATAGAACCACTATACTAAAGTAGTATGTAATTGTGAGTTCATTTGAGCCTGGTGATCTATTGTCCATTAGGTTCTGCATAAAAGCCAAAGACAGTTAATTAACTGTTTTTGGATTTTTTTTGCTCAAAAGTTGCTTTTTATGCAAATTGTAATCAAAATGTAACATTTAAATGGACTCGCGGAATAAATTAGAGAGGTGAACAGTTTGGCTGGACATTTAGTTAAATACGGTAAGCACCGTACCCGTCGTAGCTACTCGCGAATTAAAGAAGTTCTCGAATTGCCTAACCTTATTGAAATTCAAACCGATTCTTACAATTGGTTTATGGATAAAGGTTTACGGGAAATGTTTGATGATATTATGCCAATTGACGATTTCCAAGGTAAGCTTTCCCTAGAATTCGTTGACTATCAACTTTTAGAACCTAAGTACACTGTTGATGAAGCTCGTGAACACGATGCTAATTACTCAGCGCCACTTCATGTTACATTACGGTTAACTAACCATGAGACTGGGGAAATAAAGTCTCAGGATGTGTTCTTTGGTGATTTCCCACTAATGACTGACCAAGGTACTTTCATTATTAATGGGGCAGAACGAGTAATTGTTTCACAATTGGTTCGTTCACCAGGTGTTTATTATAGTGAAGAGGACGGCAAAAATGGTCGGCCAAACTATGGGGCAACCTTTATTCCTAACCGTGGTGCATGGCTAGAATATGAAACTGATGCTAAAAATGTATCATATGTACGAATTGATCGAACTCGTAAATTGCCAATGACCGAGTTAATTCGTGCCCTTGGTTTCGGATCTGATGATGAAATCATTGATATGTTTGGCGGTGATAGTGAGACATTATCACTAACCTTAGACAAGGATGTTCATAAGAATGCTGAAGACTCACGAGTTGAAGAAGCATTAAAGGATATTTATGAACGGCTTCGTCCTGGCGAACCAAAGACGGCTGATTCTGCAAGAAGTCTTTTAACAGCACGGTTCTTTGATCCAAAGCGTTATGATATGGCTCCAGTTGGTCGTTACAAGACTAATAAGAAGTTAATGCTTAAATACCGGTTGCTTGGGGAGACCTTAGCTGAGACCTTAGCTGATCCAGATACTGGTGAAGTGTTAGCACAAAAAGGTGATACGGTTACTAAGGAATTGCTCAAGAAGCTTGAACCTTACTTGGATCGTGATGACTTCAAGACGATTACTTATACTCCATCTGATGAAGCAGTTGTAACTGAACCGGTTAAATTACAAAAGATTTTAGTTTACTCAAAGGTAGATCCTGATCGTGTTGTTCCTATCATTGGTAATGGTCATATTCCATTAGAATACAAGCACATTGAACCTGCTGATATTCTTGCTTCCTTGAACTACTTCTTCAACTTGCAAGAAGGCATTGGCACTACAGATGATATTGACCACTTGGGTAATCGTCGTATTCGTTCAGTTGGTGAATTACTTCAAAATCAATTCCGGATTGGTCTTGCTCGAATGGAACGTGTTGTTCGTGAACGGATGTCAATTCAAGATCCTGATACTGTTACACCACAACAATTGATTAATATTCGACCAGTAGTTGCTTCTATCAAGGAATTCTTTGGTTCATCTCAGCTTTCCCAGTTCATGGATCAGACTAACCCACTGGGTGAATTAACGCATAAACGGCGTCTTTCAGCCCTTGGACCTGGTGGTTTGACTCGTGATCGTGCTGGATATGAAGTGCGGGATGTTCACTATACCCACTATGGTCGGATGTGTCCAATTGAAACTCCAGAAGGACCTAACATTGGATTGATCAACAGCCTATCTTCCTATGCTCGTGTAAATAAGTATGGATTTATTGAAACTCCATACCGCCGTGTTTCATGGAAAGATCACAAAGTTACGGACAAGATTGATTATCTAACTGCCGACGAAGAAGATAACTTTATTATTGCGCAGGCTAACACCCCATTAAACGATGACGGATCCTTTGTTGACGACCAAGTTATGGCCCGTGATAAGGATGACTACATTGAAACTAGTGTAGATAACGTTGATTACATGGATGTTTCTCCTAAGCAGGTTGTTTCTGTGGCCTCTGCTTGTATTCCATTCCTTGAAAACGATGACTCAAATCGTGCCTTAATGGGTGCCAACATGCAACGGCAAGCAGTTCCGTTAATCAATCCACATGCTCCCTTGGTAAGTACCGGTATTGACTACAAGGCTGCCCATGACTCTGGGGTTGCTTTGATTGCTAAAAAGCCTGGTACAGTTGAATATGTTGATGCTCGTGAAGTTCGTATTCGTGAAGAAGACGGTACTTTAGATACTTATAAGTTAATGAAATTCCGTCGGTCAAACGGTGGTAAAAACTATAACCAACGACCAATTGTTAAAGTTGGTGAACATGTTGATGCAGATGATGTATTAGCTGATGGTCCATCAATGGAACAAGGTGAATTAGCCCTTGGACAAAACCCATTAATTGCATTTATGACATGGCAAGGATATAACTTCGAAGATGCCATTGCTATTAATGAACGGTTAGTAAAAGATGATGTTTATACATCTATCCATATTGAATCATATGAGTCAGAAGCACGTGAGACCAAGCTTGGACCTGAAGAAATGACACGGGAAATTCCAAATGTTGGTGACGATGCGTTGAAAGACCTTGATGAAGATGGGATTGTACGTGTTGGTGCTGAAGTTCATGATGGTGATATTCTGGTAGGTAAAGTTACACCAAAAGGAATGACCGAATTATCCGCTGAGGAACGGTTACTCCATGCGATCTTTGGTGAAAAGTCACGCGAAGTTCGTGATACATCCTTACGTGTCCCTCATGGTGGTGGCGGTATTATCCAGGATGTTAAAGTGTTTACTCGTGAAAACGGTGATGAATTAGCTCCTGGTGTAAATACAATGGTTCGTGTATATATCGCACAAAAGCGTAAAATCCAGGTTGGGGATAAGATGTCTGGTCGTCATGGTAACAAGGGTACCGTGTCAATTGTTGTTCCGGAAGAAGATATGCCATATATGCCAGATGGTACTCCTATTGACATTATGCTTAGTCCAATGGGTGTGCCTAGTCGTATGAATATTGGTCAGCTTCTTGAATTGCACTTAGGAATGGCTGCTCGACGTCTTGGTATTCACATGGCCACTCCAGTATTTGATGGTGCCTCAGACAAGGATGTCTGGGATGCTGTTAGAGAATCAGGATTCCCAGAAGATGGAAAGACAATTCTTTACGATGGACGTACTGGTGAACCATTTGAAAACCGAATTGCTGTTGGTTCAATGCACTATCTTAAGTTAGCCCACATGGTTGATGATAAGATTCATGCTCGTTCAACTGGTCCTTACTCTCTTGTTACTCAACAGCCATTAGGTGGTAAGGCTCAGTTCGGTGGACAGCGGTTTGGTGAAATGGAAGTTTGGGCTCTTGAAGCATATGGTGCAGCTTACACCCTTCAAGAAATCCTTACTTATAAGTCAGATGATACAGTGGGTCGTGTGCGGACATACGATGCAATTATCAACGGTCAACCAATTCCTAAGCCAGGTGTTCCAGAATCATTCCGTGTTCTTGTTAAAGAATTGCAGGCATTAGGACTTGACATGAAGGTTCTTGATGGAAATAACAAGGAAATTCAATTGAAGAACATGGATGAAGATGATGATGAAGTTGTTAATGTGGATGCTTTAGCTAAGTACGCAGAGCAACACAAAGCAGACGAAAAGAATAATGAAGATGGTAAGTCTGAAGCAACTTCTGCAACTACCGATGACAAGACTAATCAAAATTAATATTTAGGTTGCTACGGTTTACTGAAATAAGGAGGAACATCCTTTGATTGATGTCAATAAATTTGAAAGTATGCAGATCGGTCTGGCATCTCCAGATAAGATCCGTAGTTGGTCATATGGTGAAGTAAAGAAGCCTGAGACGATTAACTATCGGACGTTAAAGCCAGAAAAGCAAGGTCTGTTTGACGAAAGAATCTTTGGCCCAACCAAGGATTACGAATGTGCTTGTGGAAAGTACAAACGTATCCGTTACAAAGGTCGTGTTTGCGATCGTTGTGGTGTTGAAGTTACAAGTGCAAAAGTTCGTCGTGAACGAATGGGACACATTGAGTTAGCTGCTCCTGTATCTCACATTTGGTATTTTAAGGGAATCCCAAGCCGGATGGGACTTGTTCTCGATATGAGTCCACGTTCACTTGAAGAAGTTATTTACTTTGCTTCATATGTTGTTCTTGATCCAGGTGATACACCTCTTGAAAAGAAGCAACTTTTAACAGAAGCAGAATATCGTGATAAGAAAGCAGAATACGGTGACCGTTTTAAAGCTGAAATGGGTGCTGCTGCTATCCAAAAACTTTTGGCAGATGTTGACTTAGATAAAGAAGCTGCTGAATTAAAGGAAGAATTAAAAGAAGCTACCGGTCAAAAGCGGACTCGAGCTATTCGTCGTCTTGATATTCTTGAAGCATTTATTAAGTCTGGTAATAAGCCAGAGTGGATGGTTATGGATGTAATTCCAGTTATGCCACCTGATTTGCGCCCAATGGTTCAACTTGAAGGTGGACGATTTGCAACATCTGATTTAAATGATTTATATCGGCGGGTTATCAATCGTAACAACCGGTTGAAACGGCTTCTTAAACTGCAAGCCCCTGGTATTATCGTTCAAAATGAAAAACGGATGCTACAAGAAGCTGTTGATGCATTGATTGATAACGGGCGGCGTGGTCGTCCTGTTGCTGGACCTGGTAATCGTCCATTGAAGTCTCTATCACACTTACTTAAAGGTAAGCAAGGACGTTTCCGTCAAAACTTACTTGGTAAGCGGGTTGACTACTCTGGTCGTTCAGTTATCGATGTTGGTCCATCATTGAAATTAAACCAAATGGGACTTCCTGTTCCAATGGCTCTTGAATTATTCAAGCCATTCATCATGCACGAATTAGTTAAGCGTGGTCTCTCAGCAAATGTTAAGGCAGCTAAACGTAAAATTGACCGCAGTGATGATGATGTCTTCGATGTACTAGAAGACGTTATTAAGGAACACCCAGTTCTCCTAAACCGGGCACCTACTTTGCACCGTTTAGGAATTCAGGCCTTTGAACCTATCTTAGTTTCTGGTAAATCAATGCGGTTGCACCCATTAGTATGTTCTGCATACAATGCTGACTTTGATGGGGACCAGATGGCTATTCACGTTCCATTATCTGATGAAGCGCAAGCAGAAGCACGGCTACTAATGCTCGCTGCTCACCATATTCTAAGTCCTCGTGATGGTGAACCAATTGTTTCGCCATCACAGGATATGGTTATCGGTAACTACTACATGACCACTGAAGATAAGGGTCGTGAAGGTGAAGGAATGATCTTTAAGAATACCGACGAAGCCGAACTTGCATATCGTAATGACTATGTTTCATTACAGACGCGGGTAGGTGTTCAGGTATCTGCATTCCCTGATAAACCATTTACTGATGAACAACGTAACAAGATTATGGTAACAACTGTTGGAAAACTTCTTTTCAACCGGATCATGCCAAAGGATTTTGCATATATCAATGAACCTACTGATGCAAATATTCAAAATGGTGTTGATGATCGTTTCTTCTTGGAACCTGGTGAAGACATTCATGAGTACTTAGAAAATGCTCCGTTAGTTCCACCATTTAAGAAGGGCTTCTTATCAGACTTAATTGCTGAAGTTTACAAGCGTTATAAGGTTACAAAGACTTCCCAGTTCTTAGACCGGATCAAAGACTTGGGATACTATGAGTCAACTATTTCTGGATTAACAACTGCAATGTCTGATATTCATGATTTACCAGAAAAGCCAGAGATTCTCGAAAAAGCGCAAAAGCAAGTTGCTCTTATTACTAAGCAGTTCCGTCGTGGTTTAATTACAGATGACGAACGGTATGAACGAGTAATCGGTGCTTGGAACGATGCTAAAGATGAAGTTCAAAACAAGTTAATTGAACACATGGATATTCATAACCCAATTAACATGATGTCTGACTCTGGTGCTCGTGGTAACATTTCAAACTTTACTCAGTTAGCTGGGATGCGTGGATTGATGGCATCACCAAACGGTAAGATTATGGAGTTACCTGTTAAGTCCAACTTCTATGAAGGACTTTCTGTGTTGGAAATGTTTATTTCATCACACGGTGCTCGTAAAGGTATGACTGATACCGCCCTAAAGACTGCTAACTCAGGTTACTTAACCCGTCGTCTTGTTGATGTTGCACAAGATGTTGTTGTTCGTGAAAAGGATTGTGGAACTGACCGTGGTCTTGAGGTTACAGCTATTACGAATGGTAATGAAATGATTGAACCACTTTACGATCGGATTATGGGTCGGTATACCATGAAGTCTGTCTTTGATCCTAAGACTGGTGAAAAGATTGTCGATAAGAATGTTCTTATTGATGAAGAGATGGCACAAAAGATCGTTGACGCCGGTGTTAAGAAAGTAACTATTCGTTCAGCATTTACTTGCAACACTGAACATGGTGTTTGTGAACGTTGTTATGGACGTAACGCTGCAACCGGTGACCGTGTAGAAGCTGGTGAAGCGGTAGGTACTGTGGCTGCTCAATCAATTGGTGAACCTGGTACACAATTGACTCTTCGTAACTTCCACACTGGTGGGGTTGCTGGGAACGATGATATTACTCAAGGGCTTCCTCGTATTCAAGAAATTGTTGAAGCACGTAATCCTAAAGGACGCGCAACTATCACTGAAGTTACTGGTGAGGTAGTATCCGTTGAAGAAAATCCAGCTGAACGGACTAAAGACGTCACTATTAAGGGTGAAACTGATACGCGGACATACACATTACCAATTACCGCACGGATGAAAGTTGCTGAGGGTGACTTTATTCACCGAGGTGCACCATTGAATGAAGGGTCAATTGATCCTAAAGAATTAATTCAAGTTCGTGATGTGCTTTCAACAGAAACGTACCTCCTAGCTCAAGTTCAAGGTGTTTACCGTATGCAGGGTATTGATTTGCTGGATAAGCATGTTGAAATTATGATCCGGCAAATGATGCGTAAAGTTCGGGTAATGGACCCTGGTGATACAGACTTATTACCTGGTCAGTTAATGGATATTAGTCAATTCCGTGATGCTAATAAGGATACATTAATTGCTGGAAACATTCCGGCAACGGCACGCCCAGTTATTCTTGGTATTACTAAGGCTGCACTTGAAACTAATAGTTTCTTATCAGCAGCTTCATTCCAAGAAACTACACGGGTATTAACTGATGCAGCTATTCGTGGTAAGAATGATCCATTAGTTGGATTGAAAGAAAATGTTATTATTGGTAAGATTATTCCTGCAGGTACTGGTATGAGTGCTTATCGGAATATCAAGCCAAAAGAAGTTAGTGTTGCTGCTTACTCAATTAAAGACATTGAGGCAAAATTAAAAGAAGAAGATAAGCAAAACTAAATTAAAAAAAGGCGATGGTTGACCGATTGGTACCATTGCCTTTTTTATTTAGATGAGGTGATTACTTGGCAAAGAAATATGAAATAGAGCTTCCAGATTCAGCATTTGAAAAGACTGACTTTTCCACAAATGAAGAATTATCTCTTAGTGTGAACCATAAACAAATAAATATAAGACCCATAAAAGTGCGAGATCAGTTACCGAAAATTAATATTTTTTGGTACGTTATACCGGCAGTTATTTTATCAGCGGCATTTTTAATATTTGTTAATTTAAAGAGCATTACCACCATCCCAATAACTGGGGATGATTACTCTATTGCTAATGGAGCATTAATATTAGGGGGGTGCAGTGGTGTGCTTTCTTTTTTAGTGACATTTATTGTTACTAAAATTCTGGGTAAAGGGCCAAGTAAAGACTTTTATTGGCGAAGTTTGCCAACGATTACAATTGCTTGCGGGCTTATTATTGCTTTTTCTTTTTCAGCAATATTTTGGCTTTTTGAGCAAATGTTTAAGGGGGCACGCTTTGATATCTATACGGCAACATGTTTTATTTTTGTAATATTAGCGGCATTAAATTACATTATGATTAATTTAGCGCTAACCTTATCGTCAGGCGTAATAACTAATTTACTAACTATTATGATTATTAGTGGAATGCTGTTTTCAATGTTAACGAATTCTTCTCGTGATTGGTGGCGGTATAATTTTAGTTTCCTTGGAACAGCCAAAAACTCAACAAGTTTTCAGTTTAACATTACTTTGATTTTTACAGGGTTATTAATGATTGCTTTAGTTGATTATTTATTTGTTAGTATTCAGAAGAGATACCGTGGTTATAAGATTCAAGTTTTACGTTGGCTATTAATTATGTTAGCTATTTGTATTGCATCTATCGGTATCTTTCCTAATAATCCACAATTTCATATATTGCATGACCGAATTTCCATGTGGCTTGTTTATATTATGCTTATATTAATCATAGTAGTTAGATGGGTTTTGCCAGAAGTGACTAAGCAATTTTTGACGGTTTCCTATGTTATCGGTGTAGTAATGGGAGCAGAATATATTGTTTTTAAACTGACCGATTACCTTTCATTAACGGCATTTGAGTTGTTTGAATTTGGGTTAGCGTTTTCCTGGTTATTACTGTTATTGCAAAACATTGAAAATTTGGCCCAATTTGGTCAGAATCTTTTCGTAATTAAGATAAAACCAATTGATAAAAAATAATAAGTAGAGTTAAAAATCTTCTCACAGACATTTAGTTTTGTGTGGGAAGATTTTTTAGCATCCTTGCCAAAAAACACTTAGCAGTGTACATAGTGCTAAGGCAGGAATAAATGGTAATTTTTTCTTATGTGTATATAGAAAGAATAAAAGCATGATTATTGAACTTATTTGGATAATTAGAAGTGTTTGCTGCCAGCCCCAAATAATGCAAATAAAAAATAGATACTCAATGTCACCATTACCAAGCATTTTAGTTAAGGCAGAGAATAGTAATAAAGAGGTTGCGATAATGCAAGCAGCTATAAAATTGTGAAAATAATTCTGAGGAATCGACAAAAAAGCTATGGGGAGAATACCTAATAGTGCAAAAGAATAAATGACATTAGCAAAATAATCAGTTGATGATAAAAAGAGAAGACTAATAATAAAGAGAGAAATTATCAGATCATGTAAAAAATTATAATTAATTAAAATAACAAAAGCTGTTCCAGAGATAAATTCAATCATTGGCATATATGCGGTAATTTTATGATTACAAAAAGAACAGCGACCTTGGAGAAAAACAAAACTAATAATAGGGATGAGTTGCCACCAGGGTAAAATAAGAGAACAGTTATCACAATGGGACCTATAAGGTGTAATTAGTGAATGCTGGACTACTAAACGTTGACTACAAGAAACGATAAACGAACCTAAGCAGGCGCCAAATATAAATGGAATAAAAAGCAACATGATAATACCTCCTAATTATATAAATACGTATTTTTTTTGAAAATACACTTAATGAATTTAAAAAGAAATCATTTTGGAGTCGTTGACATTCACGTGAGAGCGTGATAGTCTATTTAAGGTGCTTTTTTAGCAACGGAGTGTCTGTCGTTGGGCAGATGCATCAACGAAGGCACATAATTAAATATTACATCCGGTGATTTTTTTATAATCAAAAAAGAACCGCCTGGATGTGTGGACTTAAAATAAGGAAGGGGAAAAATTATGCCAACCATTAACCAATTGGTACGTAAAGGCCGTAAGAGCCACAAGGGTAAGTCAAAGTCACCGGCCCTTGGATATGTTTACAACACTTTCAAGAAAGAAGAAATTAAGACGCCATCACCACAAAAGCGTGGGGTTGCTACTCGTGTGGGTACTATGACTCCTAAGAAGCCTAACTCAGCTTTGCGTAAGTACGCCCGTGTACGTCTTTCAAACTTAATCGAAGTTACTGCTTACATTCCTGGTATTGGTCACAACCTTCAAGAACACTCAGTTGTTTTGATTCGTGGTGGTCGTGTTAAGGATTTACCTGGGGTTCGTTACCACATCATCCGTGGTACTCTAGATACTGCTGGTGTTGAAGGCCGTATGCAATCACGTTCTAAGTACGGTGCTAAGAAGCCTAAGGATAAGAAGTAATTTAAGGAGGAGTTAAGTAATGCCACGTAAAGGACATGTACAAAAGCGTGAAATTTTACCAGATCCAATGTACAACTCAAAGTTGGTTACTAGCTTAATCGACCACTTGATGATTGATGGTAAGCGCGGAACTGCTACTAAGATTTTATACGCAGCTTTTGATGAAATTAAGAATGAAACTGGTAATGATCCAGTAGAAGTATTCCAACAAGCAATGGAAAACGTTATGCCTGTCTTAGAAGTTAAGGCACGTCGTGTTGGTGGTTCTAACTACCAAGTTCCAATTGAAGTTCGTCCAGACCGTCGTACTACATTAGGTCTTCGTTGGATTGTTCAATACGCACGTTTGCGTGGAGAACACACAATGGTTGAACGGCTTGCACGTGAAATCATTGATGCTTCAAACAACACTGGGGCTTCAGTTAAGAAGCGTGAAGATACGCACCGTATGGCCGAAGCCAACCGTGCATTCGCGCACTACCGCTGGTAATAATCACTGTCAATTGATACTGGTTATTTAACTAGTTTCAGTGAAGGGGTGACGTAATTTATATTTAGACGTCACCCCTTTTTGAAAATAATGCTAAAATAAACATAACCATATTTTGGAAGGAGATACTCTTTTAAGATGGCTAATAAACGTGAATACCCACTTGCTAAAACTCGTAACATCGGTATCATGGCTCACATTGATGCTGGTAAGACGACTGCAACTGAGCGGATTCTTTACTACACTGGTAAGATTCACAAGATTGGTGAAACCCATGATGGTGCTTCACAAATGGACTGGATGGATGAAGAAAAGGAACGTGGTATCACTATCACTTCTGCAGCCACTACAGCTGTTTGGAAGGATAATCGGATCAACATTATTGATACACCAGGACACGTGGACTTTACTGTCGAAGTTGAACGTGCATTACGTGTGCTTGATGGTGCCGTAACTGTGCTTGATGCTCAAGCTGGTGTTGAACCTCAAACTGAAACTGTTTGGCGTCAAGCTGACCAATTTAATGTTCCACGAATTGTTTTTGCTAACAAGATGGATAAGATTGGTGCAAACTTTGATTACTCAGTTCAGACTATTAAAGATCGTTTGAATGTAACACCACTTCCTATTCAAATGCCAATTGGTGCTGAAGATGACTTCATTGGTTTAATTGACTTGGTTAAGATGGTTGCTTATGTTTACGATGAAGATAAGTTAGGTACTAATTGGGACACTGTTGACATTCCTGATGATATGAAGGAAGAAGCTCAAAAGCGTCATGATGAAATGATTGAAACGTTAGCAGATATTGATGATAGCATCATGGAAAAATACCTTGAAGGTGAAGAAATTTCTGTTGACGAAATTAAAGCTGCTATTCGTAAGGGTACCCTAGAAGAACAAATCTTCCCTGTATTAGCTGGTTCAGCTTACAAGGATAAGGGTATCCAAATGATGCTTGATGCTGTTATTGATTACCTTCCATCACCACTTGATGTTAAGCCTTTTGTTGCGCATGATGCAGATGGCAACGAAATTGAATTGACTGCTGGTGATGACAAGCCATTTGCTGCTTTGGCATTTAAGATTGCTACTGACCCATTCGTTGGTCGTTTAACTTTCTTACGTGTTTACACTGGTTCACTTCAATCAGGTTCATACGTTCTTAACGCAACTAAGGACAAGCGTGAACGTATTGGTCGTTTGCTTCAAATGCACTCAAACCAACAACAAGAAATTCCAGAAGTATTCTCCGGTGATATTGCTGCTGCTATTGGTTTGAAGAACACTACTACTGGTGATTCATTAACTGATCCTGATCACCCACTTCAACTTGAATCAATGGACTTCCCAGAACCAGTTATTCAAGTTTCTGTTGAACCTAAGTCTAAGGCTGACCAAGATAAGATGGACAAGGGACTTCAAAAGCTTGCTGAAGAAGACCCAACATTCAAGGCAGAAACTAACCCTGAAACTGGTGAAACATTAATTGCCGGAATGGGTGAACTTCACTTGGATATCATTGTTGAACGTCTTCGTCGGGAATTCCATGCCGAAGTTACTGTTGGTAAGCCACAAGTTTCATACCGTGAAGCATTTACTAAGACTGCAAGTGCTCAAGGTAAGTTCGTTCGTCAATCTGGTGGTAAGGGTCAATACGGTGATGTATGGATCGAATTTACGCCGCTTAAAGAAGGGGAAGGATTCGAATTTGAAGATGCCATCGTTGGTGGTGTTGTTCCTCGTGAATTCATTCCTGCTGTTGAACAAGGTTTGAAAGAAGCTATGCAAAATGGTGTTCTTGCCGGATACCCACTTGTTGATATGCATGCTAAGCTTTATGATGGTAGTTACCACGAAGTCGATTCTAGTGAAGCTGCCTTCAAAGTTGCTGCGTCATTAGCCCTTAAGAACGCTGCTAAGAAGGCTGATCCTGTTATCCTTGAACCTATTATGAAGGTTGACATTGTTGTTCCACAAGACAACATGGGTGATGTTATGGGTCAAGTAACTGCTCGTCGTGGTACCATTGATGGTATGGAAGAACGTGGAAATGCTCAACTTATCCACTCATTTGTTCCACTATCAGAAATGTTTGGTTATGCTACTGCATTACGTTCTGCAACGCAGGGTCGTGGTACCTTCACTATGACTTTTGATCACTACTCAGCTGTTCCTAAGTCAGTTCAAGAAGATATTATCAAGAAAAATGGTGGCAATAATTAATTATTGATACCAAGATCTCAAATCCATCAAAAAGGATTGTGGCTTAATAGCTACAGTCCTTTTTTTCGTAAAAGGCTGTTTAATGAAGAGTCTAAAGAAGATGAGAAACGTAATAGGATTTATTTGTGACTTCTCACGATCATAAAATCTTTGGTGTTCAGATTGACTCTGTAGCTTTTATGATTTGTTTTTTATATCGGTATACGGCGTCTTTCTACGATTAATTAAGAGTTACCAATTTATAAAAGTAGAGTTACATTAGTAGGAATTTTAGCAAATGTAGTTTAATTGATATGAAATGACGGAAAATAGACTATAGCTAGAGATAGAATCTATCTATTTTGTAGTGAAAATATGGTAAATATATTCTCAATAACTAAGATGAAAGTTTACAAAAATATTTCAATCGAAATTATTTTAATAATTCCCTTGAACTATAACCGTTTCTTTAGTATTATGGATAGGTGCTTGAGCTTTGGCGGTATTATTTGCCTTACCCCTTAAGTATTCAAGCTGCGAAGCGTTGATGCGGAAGGTTGCGACACACCCGGCCGCTTTGCCACAGGATGTGGCGGTAATTTCCGCGGAGCTAGTCAAATTTTAAATCTGACGAAGGAGGGAACATAATGGCAAAACAAAAGATTCGTATTCGGTTAAAGGCTTATGAACACCGTATTTTAGATCAATCTGCTGACAAGATTGTTGAAACTGCTAAGCGTACAGGTGCTCAAATTTCAGGTCCTATCCCGTTACCAACTGAACGGACTATTTACACTGTTATCCGTTCACCACACAAATTTAAGAAGTCACGGGAGCAATTCGAAATGCGCACACACAAGCGTTTGATCGATATTGTTGATCCAACACCAAAGACTGTTGATTCATTAATGAAACTTGATTTACCAAGTGGTGTTGATATCGAAATTAAGCTTTAATAACGATTAATATAGAATATACATAAAACATAAAATTGGAGGTGTACTCATGACCAAAGGAATCTTAGGTAAAAAGGTTGGAATGACTCAAGTTTTCACTGACAATGGTGAATTAGTTCCAGTTACTGTTATTGATGTAACACCAAACGTTGTTATGCAAATTAAGACTGTTGAAAATGATGGTTACAATGCTGTGCAACTTGGTTTCGATGACAAGCGGGAAGTCTTGAGCAACAAGCCTGAACAAGGTCATGCAGCAAAAGCAAACACGACCCCTAAGCGCTTCATCGGTGAAATCCGCGACGCTGAATTAGGGGACGTTAAAGTTGGAGACGAAATCAAGGCTGATGTCTTCTCAGAAGGAGAAACTGTCGACGTTACGGGTACTACCAAGGGTCATGGTTACCAAGGTAACATCCACAAGGATAACCAATCCCGTGGACCTATGGCGCACGGTTCTCGTTACCACCGTCGTCCAGGTTCATTAGGTGCAATTATTAACCGGGTATTCAAGGGTATGAAGCTTCCCGGTCGTATGGGTGGTAAGACGGTTACTATGCAACACCTACAAGTTGTTAAGGTTGACCTTGACAACAACGTTTTACTCATTAAGGGTAATGTTCCAGGTGCTAACAAGTCTTACGTAACTATTAAGAACTCTGTTAAGGCAAACACAAAGAAGAGCCTTAGCAAGCAACACAACAAATAATAAGAAAGGAGGAAGTTAAATAATGACTAGCGTTAATTTGTACAAACAAGATGGTAGCCAAAATGGTACTGTTGATTTAAACGAAGCAGTATTCGGTATTGAACCAAACGAAAATGCTGTCTTTGATGCAATTTTGCGTCAACGTGCTTCTTTGCGTCAAGGTACTCATGCCGTTAAGAACCGTTCTGCTGTTAGCGGTGGTGGAAAGAAGCCATGGCGTCAAAAGGGTACTGGTCGTGCTCGTCAAGGTTCCATTCGTTCACCACAATTCCGTGGTGGTGGTATTGTTTTTGGACCTACTCCACGTTCCTACAAGTACAGCCTTCCACGTAAGGTTCGTCAACTTGCCATCAAGTCAGCTCTTTCTCAAAAGGTTCTTGATAACAGTTTTGTAGTAGTTGATGCATTAAACTTTGATGCACCAAAGACAAAGGAATTTGCTGATGTATTGAGTAACTTAAAAGTTGCTGAAAAGACATTAGTTGTTGTTACTGAAGACGACAAGAATGCAGCTTTATCAGCACGCAACTTAGCTAATACTACAGTTGTTACTCCTGCAGGTGTTAATATCTTAAACGTTGTAGACAACCAAAAGATCATCATCACTAAGTCAGCTCTTTCTCAAGTAGAGGAGGTGCTCGCATAATGGAAGCACGTGACATTATTTTACGTCCAGTAGTTACCGAAGCTTCAATGGCCGGTATGGACGATAAGCGTTACACGTTTGATGTTGATTTACGAGCAACCAAGACACAAGTTAAAAATGCAGTTGAAGAAATCTTCGACGTTAAGGTTGTAAAGGTAAACATCATGAACGTAAAGGGTAAGCAAAAGCGTCAAGGTCGCTACGTTGGTTATACTAAACGTCGTCGTAAGGCTATTGTTACCTTATCTGCTGACTCAAATGAAATTAAGCTGTTCAACGATAACAGCGAAAACTAATCATTAAAAAAAGGAGGAAAAAACAGTGGGAATTCGTAAATACAAAGCAACCACTAACGGACGCCGTAATATGAACGGTTATGACTTCGCAGAAATTACGAAGACTGCGCCTGAAAAGTCATTATTAGCTCCGTTAAAGCACACCGCTGGTCGTAACAGTTATGGTCATATTACTGTTCGTCACCGTGGTGGTGGTACTAAGCGTCAATACCGTATCATTGACTTTAAGCGGATTAAAGACGACGTTCCAGCAACTGTAAAAGCAATTGAATACGATCCAAACCGTACTGCAAATATTGCTTTGCTAGTTTATGCTGATGGTACTAAGTCATACATCATCGCTCCTAAGGGATTAAAAGTTGGTATGACAGTTCAATCTGGTCCAGATGCTGATATTAAAGTTGGTAATGCTCTTCCATTAAAGAACATTCCAGTTGGTACTGTTATTCACAATATTGAATTGAAGCCAGGTAAGGGTGGTCAACTTGCTCGTTCTGCTGGTGCTTCAGCTCAACTACTTGGTAAAGAAGAAAAGTACGTATTAGTTCGTCTTTCTTCCGGTGAAGTTCGTATGGTGCTTGCAACTTGCCGTGCTACTATCGGTACTGTTGGTAATGACGAACACGCTTTAATTATCAAAGGTAAGGCTGGTCGTACACGTTACGCTGGTCAACGTCCTCATGTTCGTGGTTCTGTTATGAACCCTAACGATCACCCACATGGTGGTGGTGAAGGTAAGCAACCTGTTGGTTTACCATCTCCTCTTTCTCCATGGGGTAAGAAGACTGTTGGTAAGAAGACCCGTTCACACAAGGCTCGTTCAAACAAGTTCATTGTTCGTGGTCGGAAGCGTGGTCCACATACTCGTTAATATTTTATACGTTCTTAATACCCGAGAGGAGGTACACTAAATGGGTCGTAGTTTGAAGAAAGGACCTTTCGCTGATGCTTCATTACTGAAGAAGGTTAAGGAGCAAGAAGGTTCCGAAAAGAAGACTGTCATCAAGACTTGGTCACGTCGTTCTACCATTTTTCCAAGCTTTATTGGTTACACATTTGCAGTATACGATGGTCGGAAGCATGTCCCAGTCTACGTACAAGAAGATATGGTTGGTCATAAGTTAGGTGAATTCGTTCCTACTCGGACTTTCCATGGTCACGCTGCAGATGACAAGAAGACAGGTAAGTAAGGAGGGTGAAATAAAACATGGCTGAAAACATCACGTCCGCTAAGGCTACCGCTAAGATGGTACGGGTTTCTGCTCGTAAGGTTCGTCTTGTATTAGACGCTATTCGTGGTAAGAGTGTTGCCGAAGCATTTGCTATCTTGAAGTTCACCCCTCGTGGTGCCGCTTCAGATGTTGAAAAAGTATTAAAATCTGCTGTTGCAAACGCTGAAAACAATTTCGACTTAGATCGTGCTTCATTGGTTGTAAGTGAAGCCTTTGCTAATGAAGGACCAACCCTTAAGCGGTTCCGTCCACGTGCAAAAGGTTCTGCTTCTCCAATTAATAAGCGGACTAGTCATATTACAGTGGTTGTTACAGAACGATAGGAGGAATGAATAGTGGGTCAAAAGATCAATCCTAATGGTTTTCGTGTTGGGGTCATTCGTGATTGGACTGCAAAGTGGTACGCTGACAAGGACTTTGCTGATTACCTTAACGAAGACCTTCGGATCCGTAAGTATATTGAAAAGCGACTTGCTGATGCCTCTGTATCAACCGTTGAAATTGAACGTGCCGCTAACCGCGTAAACGTATCAATTCATACTGCCAAGCCAGGAATGGTAATTGGTAAAGGTGGTTCAGAAGTTGAAGCACTTCGTAAAGAACTTAATAAATTAACTGGCAAGCGTGTTCACATTAACATCGTTGAAATTAAGAAGCCAGATTTAGATGCTCACCTTGTTGGTGAAAGTATTGCACGTCAATTGGAAGCTCGTATTGCCTTCCGTCGTGCTATGCGTGGAGCTATGCAACGTGCTATGCGTGCCGGTGCTAAGGGTATCAAGACTCAAGTTGCTGGTCGTTTAAATGGTGCAGATATGTCACGGGTTGAATCATACTCTGATGGAACTGTTCCATTGCATACACTCCGTGCTGATATTGATTATTCTTGGGATGAAGCTAACACTACATATGGTGTTCTAGGTGTTAAGACTTGGATTTACCGTGGTGAAGTCCTTCCTACTAAGAAGAACTCAAACGATGATGAACAAGGAGGGAAGTAACACATGTTAGTACCAAAACGTGTAAAGCACCGTAAGGTTCAGCGTGGTCACATGCGCGGTGAAGCCAAGGGTGGTAAAACAGTTAATTTTGGTGAATTTGGTTTACAAGCTCTTGATTCACATTGGATTAGCAACCGTCAAATTGAAGCTGCTCGTATCGCTATGACGCGTTACATGAAGCGTGGTGGGAAAGTTTGGATTAAGATCTTCCCACAACTCTCATACACTAGTAAAGGTGTTGGGGTCCGGATGGGTAACGGTAAAGGTGCTCCTGAAGGATGGGTTGCTCCAGTTAAGCGTGGCAAGGTAATGTTTGAAGTGGGGGGCGTTTCTGAAGAAGTCGCTCGTGAAGCTTTACGTCTTGCCGGTCACAAGTTGCCAGTTCGCACTAAGATCGTACAACGTGAGGAAGTAGGTGGACAATCTAATGAAAAGTAAAGATTACGTACAAGAACTGAATGGATTAACCACTGATAAGCTACTTGACCGTGAAAAGGAACTGAAGGAACAATTGTTTAACTTACGTTTCCAATTAGCAACCGGCCAGTTGGAAAATACTGCAAGTCTTAAGCAAGTACGCAAGGACATTGCACGGGTTAAGACAGTTCTTCGTCAACAACAATTAAATAAATAAGAATACGAAAAGGAGGATTAGCGCATGAGTGAAGAACGTAATGCACGTAAGGTTTACCAAGGCCGCGTTGTTTCTGACAAAATGGATAAAACAATCACTGTTGTAATTGATACTTACAAGAGTGCACCTATCTATGGTAAGCGTGTTAAGTACTCAAAGAAGTATTACGCACACGATGAAAACAACGAAGCTAAGACCGGCGACACTGTACAAATTATGGAAACTCGGCCATTATCAGCTAAGAAGCGTTTCCGTCTTGTAAAGATTGTCGAAAAAGCTGCTACCCTTTAATTAGCAGTTAACTCTAAAAATATTCGTATTCTAATTCTTATTTGTAGATGGAAGGAGGACATTAACCGTGATTCAACAAGAAAGTCGGTTGAAGGTCGCTGATAACTCCGGTGCACGTGAAATCTTAGTTATCAAGATTTTAGGTGGTTCCCGAGTTAAGACAGGTAATATTGGTGACATCATTGTTGCTACTGTAAAACAGGCAACACCAGGTGGCGTTGTCAAAAAAGGTGACGTTGTTAAGGCCGTAGTTGTACGGACTAAGCATGGTATTCACCGTAAGGATGGTTCATACATTAAGTTTGATGAAAACGCCGCTGTTTTAATTAACAACGACAAGAGCCCTAAGGGTACCCGTATTTTTGGCCCAATCGCTCGTGAGCTTCGTGGAGACGACTTCATGAAGATCGTTTCATTAGCTCCAGAAGTTCTGTAAGATTTAACCGAAAATAAGGAGGTGCACAATCAACATGTTTATTAAAACTGGGGACAAAGTTCGCATTATCGCCGGTAAAGATAAAGGTAAGGAAGGTACAGTAAAAACTGTTCTTGCTGCTAAGAATCGTGTTATCGTTGAAGGCGTAAATATGGTTAAGAAACACCAAAAGCCAAGCAACTCAAATCCTAACGGTGGCGTTATTGACACTGAAGCAGCTATTGATGCTTCAAATGTAATGCTGATTGATCCTTCAACTAATGAACCAACTCGTGTAGGTTACAAGTTCGTTGATGGTAAGAAGGTTCGTGTTGCTAAGAAGTCAGGTAAAACACTTGATTAAATTTTAAGGAAAGGAGGAATAATTTCTAATGGAAAACCGTTTGAAAGCTAAATACGAAAATGAAATTCGTCCAGCATTGATTGAAAAGTTTAACTACTCTTCAGTTATGCAAGCACCAAAGATTGACAAGATCGTTTTGAACATGGGTGTTGGTGATGCTACTACCAACTCTAAGCATCTTGATGAAGCCGTTGAAGAACTCGGTTTGATTTCTGGTCAAAAGCCTTTAATTACTAAGGCTAAGAAATCAATTGCCGGTTTCCGTCTTCGTGAAGGTATGTCAATTGGTGCTAAGGTAACCTTACGTGGTGAACGTATGTATGATTTCTTAGACAAATTAGTTAACGTGGCATTACCACGTGTTCGTGACTTCCATGGTGTAAGTAACAAGGCATTTGATGGTCGTGGGAACTACACTCTTGGTATCCATGAACAATTAATTTTCCCTGAAATTGATTATGATAAAGTAAACCGGGTTCGTGGTTTAGATGTTGTTATTGTAACAACTGCACAAACTGATGAAGAATCACATGAATTACTTGCAAAACTCGGTATGCCGTTTGCTAAATAAAGGAGGTTCCACAAATTGGCTAAAAAATCAATGATTGCTAAGTGCAACCGTCCCGCTAAGTTCTCAAGTCGTGAATACACGCGTTGTGCACGTTGTGGACGTCCGCACTCAGTTTACCGTAAATTCCACCTATGCCGGATTTGCTTACGAGAACTTGCCCACAAAGGACAAATTCCTGGTTTGAAGAAGGCTAGCTGGTAAACAAAAACCGACAAAAGGAGGAAAACATCGATGTCTATGAGCGATCCAATTGCAGATTTCTTAACTCGTATTCGTAATGCTAATATGGCTCAACACGAATCAGTTGAAGCACCTGCATCAAAGATGAAGAAGGACATCGCTGAAATCTTAAAGAACGAAGGTTTCATTCGCGATGTTGAATATGTTGACGATAACAAGCAAGGCATCATCCGTGTGTTCTTGAAGTACGGTAAGGATGGTCAACGTGTTATTTCTGGTTTGAAGCGTATCTCCAAGCCTGGATTACGTACATACGTTAAGTCTGATGCTGTACCAAAGGTTCTTAATGGATTAGGTATTGCCATTATTTCAACATCTGAAGGTGTTGTAACTGACAAGGTTGCTCGCGCCAAGAAAATTGGTGGCGAAGTTATCGCCTACGTTTGGTAAAATTTTTTAATTAGATAGGAGGTGCAAGCATGAGTCGTATTGGTTACAAAGAAATTGATTTACCAAGTGGTGTAGAAATTTCTCAAGATGGTAATGTTGTTACTGTTAAAGGTCCTAAAGGTACTTTATCTCGTGAGATTTCACCATTAATCAAAATGACTGTTGATGGTAATGTTGTTAAGTTTGATCGTGATGCTGATACTAACAAATTAAAGATGTTACATGGAACTACACGTGCTAACGTTAATAACATGGTTGAAGGTGTTGTTAATGGCTACAAGAAGGTTCTAAAACTTGTCGGTGTTGGTTACCGTGCACAGTTCAAGGGAAATAAGTTAATTTTAACTGTTGGTTACTCAAACCCAGTTGAAATGGACAAGCCCGAAGATGTGGATATTAACGTTCCAGATAACACTACTATCGAATTAAGCTCAATTAACAAGGAACACCTTGGTAATTTTGCTGCAGAAGTTCGTGCCGTTCGTTCACCAGAACCATACAAAGGTAAGGGTATTCGTTACGAAAACGAACACATTATCCGTAAGGAAGGTAAGACTGGTAAGTAATTTTCGTAAATTATTTATCTATCTTTTAACTAAAATAAATAACATAATAAGAGGTGACTGTTGTGATTTCAAAACCAGACAAGAATAAAATCCGTCAACGTCGTCATTTGCGCGTTCGCGGTAAGATTTCTGGTACTGCGGAGCGCCCACGCTTAAGTGTTTACCGTTCAAACAAAAACATTTACGCTCAATTAATTGATGACGTAAAGGGTGTGACGCTCGCAAGTGCCTCCACAAATGATAGTGAAGTAAGTGGAAAGACTAAGACTGAACAAGCTAGTGGCGTTGGTGCTTTAATTGCTAAGCGCGCTAATGAAAAGAACATTACTAATGTTGTTTTTGACCGTGGTGGATACCTTTACCATGGACGTGTTCAAGCTTTAGCTGAAGCTGCTCGTGAAAATGGACTTAAATTCTAAAAAAGGAGGAATAACCTGCAATGGCATCATCAGAATTCATTGATCCAGCAAAGTTGGATTTGGACGATCAAGTTGTAGCCATCAACCGGATTACTAAGGTTGTAAAGGGTGGACGTCGTATGCGTTTTGCTGCTTTAGTAATTGTTGGAGACCGCAAGGGTCATGTTGGTTTCGGTACTGGTAAGGCTCAAGAAGTTCCTGAAGCTATTCGTAAAGCGCAAGCAGCTGCTGAAAAGAACTTGATTACTGTTCCAATCGTAGGAACTACTATTCCACACGAAGTTATTGGTGTATACGGCGGTGGAAAGATCATGTTAAAGCCAGCTGTTGAAGGTTCTGGAGTTGCAGCCGGTGGTGCGGTTCGTAACGTTATGGACCTTGCCGGTGTTGCTGATGTTACTTCAAAACGTCTCGGTTCTAATACCCCAGTAAATGTTGTACGTGCAACATTTGAAGGTTTGAAGCAATTAAAGAACGCTGAAGAAGTTGCAAAGTTACGTGGTGTATCAGTAGACCACTTAGCAGAATAAGGAGGGCACTAAATTATGGCTCAAGTAAAAGTTACCCTAATTCACAGTGTTGCCCACCGACAACCTACTCAACGCCGTACTGTTAAGGCTTTGGGCTTAGGTAAGATTAACAGCTCAGTTATCTTACCAGATAACGCGGCAACACGCGGTCAAATTTTCAAGATCGCTCACTTGGTTTCTGTTGAAGAAGTTAAGTAATTAAAACTAAATAATAAGGAGGTGCCTACCAAATGAAGTTAAACGAATTGAAGCCAGCTGCTGGTTCTCGTTCAAAGCGTCTTCGTAAGGGTCGTGGCCTTTCATCTGGTCATGGATTTACATCAGGACGTGGTACTAAGGGACAAAAGGCTCATGGAAAGACCCGTTTAGGATTTGAAGGGGGCCAAATGCCACTTTACCGGCAAATCCCAAAGCGCGGATTTACTAACATCAACCGTAAAGAATACGCAATTGTTAACTTAACCGCATTAAACAAGTTTGATGATGGTACTGAAGTTACACCACAATTGTTAGTAGAGAGTGGTTTAGTCAAGAACATGAAGAATGGCATTAAGGTTCTTGGTAGCGGTAAACTTGAAAAGAAGTTAACTGTTAAGGCTAATAAGTTTTCTGCTTCTGCGGTTTCTGCAATTGAAGCTGCCGGTGGTAAAACTGAGGTGATGTAGTTTGTTCACAGCCGTCAAAAATGCATTCAAAGTAAAAGATATCCGTAAAAAGATTTTCTTTACATTGTTTGTATTGATTGTCTATCGGATTGGGGCAGCGATTACCGTTCCTGGAGTTAACGCTGCTGCTTTGCAGGAAATCTCCTCAACCGGTTTAGCATCGATCCTCAATACCTTTAGTGGTGGTGGACTGGAGAACTATTCATTGTTTGCAATGGGTGTTTCTCCATATATTACTGCTCAAATTGTTGTTCAACTATTACAGATGGATATTGTTCCGCGTTTTGTTGAATGGAGTAAACAAGGGGAAGTCGGACGGCGAAAACTTAATCAAGCAACCCGATGGTTAACGATTGTACTTGGCTTTATCCAGTCGATTGGTATTACCGCCGGGTTTAATGCATTAAGTACTATTCGTTTAGTTAATCACCCAGGTGTTCAGACATATCTAACAATCGGACTGATTTTAACTGCAGGTACAATGTTTGCTACCTGGATGGGGGACATGATTACCGAACGTGGTTTAGGTAATGGTGTTTCTATGTTAATTTTTGCTGGTATTGTTGCACAGATGCCTGGTGGTATTCGCCAGTTATGGGATGATCAAATTGCAGGTGAATCTGGTTCAGCTTTGTGGATTGGTATTGGCTTTGTAGCTTTAGTTATTGTTGCTATTTTAATTATTGTAGCTTTTGTTACATGGGTACAACAAGCTGAGCGTCGTTTGCCAATTCAATATACAAGAAGAACTACTACTTCTCCTTCAAGCAGTTATCTTCCCCTAAAGATTAACGTATCGGGTGTTATTCCCGTTATTTTTGCCGGTTCGTTTATATCAACGCCTCAAACAATTTTGATGGCTTTCCAGCAAAATCATGGTGGGGATAGTTGGTATCAAATCATGACGACCATTTTTAACATGCAATCTGGTCCTGGGATCGCACTGTATGTATTTTTGATTGTTGTATTTACCTTTTTCTATGCCTTTGTTCAGGTTAACCCAGAGAAACTTGCTGAAAACCTACAGAAGCAAGGAAGTTATATTTCTGGTGTTCGTCCCGGAAAAGGTACACAAGATTATATTTCTTCATTGTTAATGCGGTTAAGTACAGTTGGTTCACTATTCTTAGGGTTAATTTCTCTAATTCCGTTAATTGCAAGTAATGTATGGAACCTAAGTCAATCAATTGGTTTAGGTGGTACAAGTTTGCTGATTATCGTACAAATTGCTTTAGATGTTGTTCGACAATTAAATGGACTAACAATGAAGCGTGAATATATTGGATTTATTCGTGAACCAAAAGGAGGAAATAACTAATGAGTATGAACCTTGTATTAATGGGTCTTCCTGGTGCCGGTAAAGGTACACAGGCTCAAAAAATCGTAGAAGACTTTTCAATTCCACATATTTCTACTGGAGATATTTTCCGAGCTGCTATGAAGAATAAAACTCCAATGGGAATTGAAGCAAAGAAGTATATTGATAAAGGTGAACTTGTTCCAGATGAAGTTACCAATGGTATCGTGAAAGAACGGTTAGCTCAAGATGATACTAAAGATGGCTTTATGCTCGATGGTTTCCCTCGTAATCTAAACCAAGCTGATGCATTGGATAAGATGCTAGCAGAGAGTGGTCGGCATCTTGATGCTGTGATCAATATTCACGTCGAGCCGGACGTATTGGTAGAACGTTTAAGTGGACGTTTTATTTGCCGCAATTGTGGAGCTACTTATCATAAGATATACAATGCTCCTAAGGTTGAAGGTACATGTGACGTTTGTGGTCACCATGAATTTTATCAACGTGATGATGATAAGCCTGAAACGGTTAAAAATCGTCTAGATGTTAATATTAAGTTGAACACACCACTGGTAGACTATTACCAAAAGCAAGGTGTTTTGCACGAAATTAATGGTGAACAAGATATCGATAAAGTTTACGATGATATCAAGAAAGTATTAACTAACCTTAACTAGATAATAGTTATATCTTGCGAAGTTTATAAAGTTATGCTAAACTATGCAAGGTTTATCTATCTGAATAGTGGGAAGTATTGTACTTTCCACCATTTTTACGTAATATCTAGATTAGGTAAGGAGGTACTATTTCGTGGCAAAAGCCGATGTGATAGAAGTTGAAGGTAAGGTTACTGAAACTTTACCTAATGCAATGTTTAAAGTTGAATTGGAAAATGGTGCAGAGATTTTAGCCCACGTTTCTGGAAAAATACGGATGCATTATATCAAGATTTTACCAGGTGACCGTGTAAAGGTTGAAATGTCTCCATATGATCTTACAAAAGGTCGTATTACTTTCCGGTTCAAGTAGTTATTGATCAATTACTCTCTAGGAGGATTTATATAATGAAAGTAAGACCATCTGTTAAAAAGATGTGTGAGCACTGCAAGATTGTTAAGCGTAATGGTCGCGTAATGGTTATTTGCTCTGCTAACCCAAAGCATAAGCAACGTCAAGGTAAGTAATTTATTATTTAAAGAAATGGAGGTGTAGCCCATGGCTCGTATTGCAGGTGTCGATTTACCTCGTGACAAGCGAATCGTAATCGGCTTAACATATATTTTCGGTATTGGTGATTCTACCGCTAAGAAGATTCTTGAAAACGCTGGTGTATCAGAAGATATTCGTGTACGCGATTTAACTCCTGATCAAGAAGAAAAGATTCGTGCACAAGTTGACCAGATCCAAGTAGAAGGTGACTTGCGTCGTGAAGTTTCAATGAATATTAAGCGACTTCAAGAAATTGGTTCATACCGTGGTATGCGTCATCGTCGTGGTTTACCTGTTCGTGGTCAACATACCAAGAACAATGCTCGTACACGGAAGGGTAAAGCCGTTGCGATCGCTAACAAGAAGAAGTAATTTTACTTTAATAAAAAAGGAGGTTAGTACTAGATATGGCAACCAAAAAAGGTACGCGTAAGCGTCGTGCAAAAAAGAATGTTGAAACTGGTGTTGCGCACATTCACTCAACATTTAATAACACTTTAATTATGATTACCGATGTTCAAGGTAATGCTGTAGCATGGTCATCAGCCGGTGTATTAGGCTTTAAAGGTAGTCGGAAGTCTACTCCATTTGCCGCACAAATGGCTTCAGAAGCTGCTGCTAAGCAAGCTATGGAACACGGTATGAAGACTGTTGAAGTAGAAGTTAAGGGTCCAGGTTCAGGTCGTGAAGCTGCTATTCGTGCACTTCAAGCAACTGGGTTGGAAGTTACTGCTATTCGTGATGTAACACCTGTTCCTCACAATGGTTCTCGTCCTCCAAAGCGTCGTCGTGTTTAATTGACATTGCTGGAGACAATTATTTCCATCAATTGCCTTTTCGTCTCAAATACGAACCACGTTTTGAAAGGGGTACAAGGATAGAATGATCGAATTTGAAAAGCCAAATATTCACAAAGTTGAAGAGACAGATAACTATGGCAAATTTGTCGTAGAACCACTTGAGCGCGGTTATGGAACCACTCTCGGTAACTCGTTAAGACGTGTATTAATTGCATCATTACCAGGTGCAGCAATTACGAGTATGCAAATTGATGGTGTTTTACATGAATTTAGCACTGTTGAAGGTGTAACTGAGGATGTTACGCAGATTATCTTGAATCTAAAAAAAGTTTCCTTAAAGATTGATTCTGAGGATCAAAAGGATCTTGAATTAGATGTTAAGGGACCTGCTGAAGTAACTGCAAGTGATATCCAGGGTGATAATGAAGTTACAATTTTAAATCCTGATCTGCATATTGCAACTGTTGCTGATGGCGCAGAATTACACATCAAGTTAACTGCTGATAAGGGTCGCGGTTACCTTTCTGCTAACGATAATAAGGCCCGGATGGATGATCTTGCGATTGGTGTTTTGCCAATTGATTCCATCTATACCCCAATCGAACGTGTAAATTACACTGTTGAAAATGCACGGGTTGGTCAACGTAACGACTATGATAAGTTAACGTTGGATGTTTGGACTGATGGTTCATTGACACCAACTGAAGCAGTTAGTCTAGGTGCAAAGATTTTGACTGAACACTTAGCTATGTTTGTTGATTTGACTGAAACAGCTCAAAATGCTCAAGTAATGGTTGAAAAGGAAGAAACACATAAAGAAAAAATGCTCGAAATGACAATTGAAGAGCTGGATCTTTCTGTTCGTTCTTACAACTGTTTGAAGAGAGCAGGCATCAATACTGTTAAAGAATTAACTGATAGAACAGTGTCTGACATGATGAAAGTTCGGAACTTAGGACAAAAGTCGTTAGAAGAAATTAAACTTAAGTTAAATGATCTTGGTGTTTCATTCCGCCAAGATGATTAATTAATATACCAAACGCAAAGGAGGGAACCACTTTATGAGTTACCGTAAATTAGGACGTACAAGTTCACAACGTAAGGCTTTATTACGTGATTTAACAACAGATTTAATCGTTAATGGTCGCATTACGACTACTGAGGCACGTGCCAAGGAAGTTCGTAAGACTGCTGATAAGATGATCACACTTGCTAAGCATGGTGATTTAGCATCTCGTCGTAAAGCAGCTGCATTTATTCGCAATGTTGTTGCTGATGTTAAAGAAGATGGCGACAACATTCGTGTACAATCAGCTCTTCAAAACCTTTTTGAAGAACTTGCTCCAAAGTATGCAGATCGTAACGGTGGTTACACACGCATCTTAAAGACCATGCCTCGTCGTGGTGATGGTGCACCAATGGTTATTCTTGAATTAGTAGACTAATTAATTTGTTTATACTAATTTTAAATACGTAATAAAGAATCACTATCATTGATAGTATAGAGTGTTATGATGGTGGGGTTATCCCCTAGTCTAGCTTGAATGCGGGAAACCCTCGCGCACTTCAATGGTAAGTGATTTTTTATTTTAAATTATTTTTTTATAGATAATTTTACTGACTTTGCTAAAATATACTTAACTGATTATCTAAAAAGCGAGGAACTACTGTGGCTGGGATTAAGGTACGAAATATTACATTCAAATATCCGGATAGTAAGGCACCTGTTTTAAAAAATATTAGTTTTAATGTTGAGCCAGCATCTTGGACTGCAATTATTGGTCATAATGGTAGTGGTAAAAGTACCCTTGCTCGTCTAATTGATGGGTTACTTATTCCTACTGCAGGGTCTATTGAAATTGATGGAATTCGTGTATCTGAAGCAACATTGGGAATAATTCATCAACAAATTGGCTTTGTATTTCAAAACCCAGAAAATCAATTTGTGGGGGCAACAGTAGCTGATGATGTAGCGTTTGGCTTAGAAAATCGACAAGTTCTGCCAGAAAAAATGGAGAAAAAAATAAACGATGCTTTAGAAATGGTGGGAATGCTTAAATATAAAGACGTAGAGCCAATCAATCTTTCAGGTGGTCAAAAGCAACGTGTTGCGCTTGCGGGGATTTTAGCTTTGATGCCGAAGATAATAATCCTTGATGAAGCAACTAGTATGTTGGATCCGTTAGCACGCAAAGAAATTCTTACCCTCCTTAAAAGGTTAAGAGATGAACAAGGTATTTCAATTATCTCTATCACTCATGACCTCGATGAAATTGAATTAGCAGATAATATTATTGTGATAAACGATGCCCAGATCGTAAAGCAGGGGGCAGCGGCTGATGTTCTTAAAAATGAAAAATTATTAACTGAAATCGGTGTAGGCATTCCAGTTAGTCAACGATTACAATTATTATTGGCTACACGAGGAATTAATCTTCCTAACAGATATTTAAATTTAGAGGAGTTAAAAAATTGGTTAAGTCAGCAGTTACAGTAACAAATCTTCACTATACATATCCAAATACAACGACGGAGGCCCTAGCTGGGGTTTCACTCACAATTCAAGAGCAGGATTTTGTTGCAATTGTTGGTCAAACCGGTAGCGGGAAATCTACACTAGTATCTTTAATTGATGGCTTAATTCAGCCAGATAGTGGACAGCTTAATATCGCAGGAATGACTATTGACGCTACTGCTAAGGCAAGTCAATTAAGCAAAATACATCATCATGTTGGTTTTGTTTTTCAATTTCCAGAGCAACAGCTTTTTGCAGAAACTGTTGCTGAAGATATTGCTTTTGGTCCGCATAATTTAGGCTGGTCTGAAGAAAAAATACAAGTGGCAATAGATCGGGCGTTAATGATGGTTGGTCTACCTTTAGAGTTGAAGTCACGGTCACCGTTTGCTCTTTCCGGTGGTCAAATGAGGAGAGTAGCTATTGCCGGTGTATTGGCAATGAAACCAAGTATTTTAATCCTTGATGAACCAACTGCTGGATTAGATACCCAAGCAACAAATGAGTTACTTACACTCATAAAAAAGCTTAACGATAATGGAACGACTATCATAATGGTGACCCACCAAATGGAGCAAGTAGCTAGTTATGCTAATCGTGTAATTGCAATGAATAAAGGGACAATTATTGCTGACACAACTCCGCAACAGCTGTTTAGTCACCCAGATGATTTAATAAACCTATCGTTAACATTACCGGTATCTGTGGAAATTGCTCAATTCCTTAATAATAAAGGAGCAAAATTAACAAATACAGAACCATTGTCGTTAGAGGAATTAGCAGATGAAATTGTTAAAGTAATGGGGAGAAAACGATGACTAATAAAATTGTTTTTGGAAGTTATGTACCAGTAAAATCAATTCTTCACCGCCTTGATCCTCGAATCAAACTGATAATGTGCATTGCTTTTGTCATTCTGATCTTTTTTGTTAATAGTTGGTTAACAGGATTATGGCTTTTTTTAGCTCTTTTGCTAGCTATTAAATTAAGTAATGTTGCCGTTAAACAGTATTGGCAAGGGATAAAGCCACTTTTTTTAATAATCTTGATTACAGTTGCATTTCAGATTTTATTTAGTAGTGGTGGAAAAACATATTGGCACTGGGGGATTATGGCAATTACTTATGATGGATTAATTAATTCGTTAATTATCTTTTATCGTTTTATTGTTATTATTACGGCATCAACGGTTCTTACTGCAACAACCCCTACGTTTCAAATTGCCGATGCTTTAGCGTGGATTATGAAGCCTCTCAAAATAATTAAAGTCCCAGTGAATCAGATTACTTTAATGCTCTCAATAGCGTTGCGCTTTGTTCCAACTATTATGGATGAGACTAGTAAGATTATGAAGGCACAGCGAGCACGGGGTATGAATTTTAATGATGGTAATATTTTGACTCGTATTAAGCATCTTGTTCCAATTCTTATTCCGCTTTTTGTTAACTCATTTAAGCGGGCAGAAGAACTAGCAACAGCCATGGAAGCGCGTGGATATGATCCTAATGCTGTGCGAACTCATTATCGGCAACTAACATGGCACTCACGTGATGCCTGGGCTGGGCTTGGATTGATTATTGTTGTAATCGGACTGTTTAGTATACGTATATTTTTTTGATAAGGAAGTAAATAATGTATCGTTATAAAATAACTTTTGCTTACGATGGGACTAATTTTTCTGGTTTTCAAATTCAACCGAATAAGCGGACTGTGGAGCAAACATTAAAGAATGCAGTGAATAAGATTGCTAAGCATCCTAACCCGGCAATTTCAGTGATTGGATCTGGACGAACTGATGCTGGAGTTCACGCAGTCAATCAAGTTGCACACTTTGATATTCCATACCACTTAAGTAATGAATCGATGCGTAAAGCATTAAATAGCATTTTGCCGTTAGATATTCTAATTAAGAAGACAGAACTAGTTAATAATGATTTTCATGCTCGGTACAGTGTCCACCGTAAAACCTATCGTTATCGCGTGGATCAAGGGGAGTTTGTTAATCCCTTTAAGCGTAATTATACGGCCCATTTTAAGCAACCGGTCGATTTAGATAAAATGCGTCAAGCTGCAAAGGGCTTAATTGGAACCCATGATTTTACCAGCTTTGTTGCGTCAGGAAGTCAAGCTAAGAGCAATGTTCGAACGATTGAAAATATTACAATTATTCGTGATGAGTTAAGAAATGAAGTTGTGTTTGACTTTACTGGTAATGGTTTCTTATATAATCAAGTTCGAATCATGGTAGCCTTTTTATTAGAAATTGGTGCTGGACAGCGCCCAATTGATGATGTAGAGCGTGTTTTAGCCGCTAAAGATCGGACACAAGCGAGAATGACTGCTCCAGCAAGTGGATTATATTTAATTAATGTTGATTACGGAACAAATGATGAAAAGGATTGACGTAGGAGCTAGAAGAAGGTATACTAGCCATTGGTATTTCTTTTCCATCTAATAACTCGGTACACTATTATATGTAAAAGAAAAACAAAATTGGAGGACTTAATCGTGAGAACGACATACATCGCAAAACCTGGTGAAGTTGATCGCAAGTGGTACGTTGTCGATGCTAAGGATGTCCCAATGGGTCGTTTAGCATCAGCAGTCGCATCAATTTTGCGTGGTAAGAACAAACCAACATTTACTCCACACGTTGATACTGGTGATTACGTTATCGTTATCAACGCTGCGCAAGTTAAGTTAACTGGTAAGAAGGCATCTCAAAAGATGTACTACCGTCACTCAAACTACCCTGGTGGTTTGAAGCAACGGACTGCTGGTGACTTCCGTGCAAAGGAACCAGAAAAGTTATTGGAAACTGCTATTAAGGGTATGCTTCCACATAACTCTCTTGGTCACAAGCAAGGTTTGAAGTTACATGTTTATGCTGGTGAAGACCACAAGCATGCTGCACAAAACCCAGAAGTTTTAGATATTACTAACTTAATCTAAGGAGGGAATGGAATTGGCTCAACAAGTACAATACAGTGGTACTGGTCGGCGTAAAGATGCAACCGCACGTGTTCGCTTAGTACCAGGTTCAGGTAAGATTACGATGAACGGCAAGGCAATTGAAGACTACATTCCATTTGCCAACTTACGTGCTATCGTTAACCAACCATTTGGTGTTACTAAGACAGAAGGTCAATACGATGTTTTAGCTAACGTTAATGGTGGTGGATTCTCTGGTCAAGCAGGTGCAGTTCGTCACGGTATCGCCCGTGCACTTCTCGCTGTTGATCCAGACTTCCGTGACGCTTTAAAGAAGGCTGGCCTCTTAACTCGTGACCCTCGTATGAAGGAACGTCGTAAGCCAGGTCTTAAGAAAGCTCGTAAGGCTGCTCAATTCAGTAAGCGTTAATATTTTCGATTATCGCTTCCAAAAGAAGTTGGATTTTTATCTGACTTCTTTTTTTTATTTAGTGCTTAAAACCTGATTGAATACGTACGTGAGGGAAGCATACGAAACAAACATCAATTATGTGAGCAATAATAAAAGCCTCTCTTGTTTTTAAAATATAGTTAGCGTAAGGTATAATTACAAATTTGTTTTTGACGTTACGTATTATAATGTTTATTTCTTTTTTATGTAGCTTAAAAGATTTATAATGTAATCGTTATAAGTATTTGTACATATTGAGGAGGTTAAATTATGGCTAAAAAAGTTGCGCTAGTTACTGGTGGTAGTCAAGGAATTGGGAAAGCAATTGCAGAACGATTAGTTAATGATGGCTTTGCTGTTGCTTTAGTAGCCTTAGAAAAGGATAAATTACAAGCAACTGCTAACGAACTTGAAGAAAAGGGTGGCGAAGTGCTACCACTCGTTGCGGATGTTTCTGATCGTGATGCTATATTTACTGCAGTTGAAAAGACAGTTGATCATTTTGGTGATTTTAATGTGATTGTTAATAATGCAGGCCTTGGTCCAACTACGCCAATTGACACAATTACGCCAGAACAATTTAACAAGGTTTATGGTGTAAATGTTGGCGGTGTTCTTTGGGGAATTCAAGCAGCCCATCAAGCATTTAAAAAATTAGGTCATGGTGGAAAAATCATTAATGCTACTTCACAAGCAGGGGTGGTTGGTAATCCAAACCTTGCTCTTTATTCCGGCACTAAGTTTGCTATTCGGGGAATTACTCAAGTGGCTGCCCGTGATCTAGCTGATGAAGGGATTACTGTTAATGCTTATGCTCCAGGAATTGTTAAGACACCAATGATGTTTGATATTGCTCATCAAGTGGGTAAGAATGCTGGTAAGAGTGATGAATGGGGAATGCAGACATTTGCTAAGAATATTGCTTTGAAGCGTCTTTCTGAACCGGAAGATGTTGCTAATGTTGTTGGCTTTTTGGCTGGTCCTGATTCAAACTATGTTACTGGACAAACGATTATTGTTGATGGTGGAATGCAATTTCATTAAAATTACGACCTGTTAGGTGAAAAAGGATCATGACAACAATCTGTCACGGTCCTTTTTTAACTTCTTCTAAAAATATTGCGATAAATTAACCCAAATTGAATGGATTTTGCTACAATTAATAACTAGTAGAAAAGAGGAGGCACAGCTTGTGGCAAAACGGAGAAGCAAAAAGCGACATTCAGGACGAAAATGGGTTGTTGGAATACTAGCTATTATTGTTATTTTTCTAGGAGTTTATGTTGGTCACCATTTTTATCGAATTTGGAATCAACAACGAATTGAACAGGAGGCACGAGAAAAGGATCGCCGTGCTAAACAATTATTTATTCAACAGGTTGCTCCTGAAGCACAGGCTATGCAGAATACGTATCATGTTTATGCTTCAATTACGATTGCTCAGGCAATTTTAGAATCTCAATGGGGAACAAGTAAATTAGCATCGCAATATCATAACTTATTTGGTATTAAGGGAACTGGACCTAATTCGCAATTGATGACGACAAAGGAATATGTTAATGGTAAATGGATTGTGATCAAAGGTCGTTTCCGAGTTTATGATAGTTGGAGCGACTCAATTAAAGATCATACCCGCTTGATGTTAAATGGAACGGATACCAATCAACAAAATTACGATAAAGTTGTCCATGCAACGAGTTATCAAGAAGCGGCACAAGGTTTACAAGATTCAGGTTATGCAACTGACCCCGATTATGCACAAAAACTTATCTCGGTAATTAAAACCTATAAGTTATATAACTATGATAAGTAATAGGGAGTGTTCAACGATGAAAGAATTAGAAGAAAAGATTGAAAAGTATGGGACTGTTTTACCAGGAAACGTCTTAAAAGTTGATGCCTTTCTAAACCATCAAGTTGACACACAGTTGATGCTTCATATTGGGCAGCAATTTGCTAAGTTGTTTGCAAACGAGGGAATAACTAAAATTTGGACAGTAGAGTCATCGGGGATTGCTCCTGCTGTTATGACAGGCTTAGAAATGCAGCTTCCTGTTATATTTGCTCGAAAACATAAGAGTCTTACATTAAACCAAGATATGTATACTGCAGATGTATATTCTTATACTAAAAAGACAACTAATCGAATTTCAATTTCTAAAAAATATGTAGAGTCAGATGATAAGATTTTAATGATTGATGACTTTTTAGCTAATGGACAAGCTGTTGAAGGGCTGCTTGAGATTGCTGATCAAGCTGGTGTCGATGTAGCTGGGGCAGGAATTGTTATTGAAAAGAGCTTTCAACCAGGTGCTAGTAAGCTAAAAGAACGAGGGATTCGTATTGAATCATTGGCACGAATCCAATCATTGAGCGATAATAAAGTTAAATTCGTAAAAGACTAATAAGGGGAGTGTGATCTAATGAGCAGAAATGCTATTTACCCGGGTAGTACTTTAGGAATTATCGGGATTAATCGAAACGGGGCCGCGTTAATTGCTGCTGCTAAAAGAGCTGGCTTCAATGTTGGCGTATATGTCGACCGCTCACAACCGTCAGTAACTAAGATGGCTGATTTTACAATGGTAGGTGTCTTTAATGATCGAGTAAAATTGACACAGTTTGGTGAAGCTTGTGATGCAATTATTTATCAGACGCCGAACGTTGATTCACGGGTTCTGCATTATTTAAGTAAATATGCTGTAATTCCACAGGGAATCAATGCCTTAGAAATTGTTCAAGATCGTTTAATGGAACGAGCATTCTTAGACCAAGTAAATATTAATATCGCTCCATATGTAACAGTCGTTAGCTTGGACGATGTATATCAATCAATTGATTCGATTGGTTATCCTGCTTTATTAAAGCCAATTCAACGCGGAATTGGTGAGAATTCGATGCTGATTGAACGGCAATCTGATATTACTCGTGCGGCTGATTTTATTGATACTGGGACGTACCTTTTAGAGTCATGGATCGACCACACAAATGAATATACAATGACAGCAGCAACTGACGGCAAAGAGACAGAGATCTATCCTTTAGCCCAGCTGCAGTACAATAAAGAACGACAATTAATTTCGGTTGCAACACCAGCAAGTGTTCATGATGATATGCTAAAAGAAATGCAACGTATTATAAAAAGCGTTGCAGCTTCTCTTGAGTATAAGGGTGTTTTCTCAATTAATTTCTATGTCACCTCAACAGGGACCCTATACGTAAAAAATATTGAGCCGGGGTTAACCTCAATTGCTAATGTTTATGATGCAACTGCTAATATTAACCAGTATGAAGAGCAATTAAGAAGTGCTGTTGGAATGCCTCTTCATGTGGTTACGCCTCTTCAAACTGGGTTGTTGATGGTCATTCGGAATTATCAATCACGGGCAATCCAACGCCAATGGTTGCTTAAGAATAATTGGCAGTTTAGATTCTTTAATGATATTGGAGACGATGATCAAGCGATTTTAGGATTTGTTTGGGTTACTGGTAATGATAACCTAGCTGCATTAAAGAATCAGGTAGATGATACAGAAGTGTGGAAAGATCAAGCATGAGTTTGTTAGGTAATGAATATCTAATAAGAGGGACTGAGGACAGGTGTCACAGTCTCTTTAATTTTTCCTAACATATGTTCGATTTTATCCCCGAATAAAGGCCTAATTTGGTATAATATTAGCCGATGAAAATTTAGAGAGGATGGAATAGCGTGAACAACGGTCAAGTATTATTAGAAGGAATGAACGACAAGCAATCTGAAGCAGTTTTAACTACTGAGGGACCGCTTTTAGTAATGGCGGGAGCTGGTTCTGGAAAAACACGGGTATTAACGCATCGGGTCGCCTATTTAATCGAAGAAAACGGTGTGTTACCGTGGAATATTTTGGCAATTACCTTTACTAACAAGGCAGCCCGTGAAATGAAGGAACGAGTTGGTAAGTTATTAGGGGAGAGCGCTAATGAGATTTGGGTATCGACTTTCCATGCCTTATGTGTTCGAATTTTACGGCGAGATATTGAAAAAATTGGCTATAACCGAGCGTTTACGATTGCTGATACTAGTGAACAGCGGACGCTAATGAAGCGAATTTGTGCAGAATTAAATATTGATACTAAAAAATTTGACCCACGGAGCATTCTGAGTGCAATTTCTAATGCTAAAAATGCTCTTATGACGCCTGATGACTATAGTAAAGAAGCTAATAGTATGTTTGAAAATATGGTTGCTCGGGCATATAAGCTTTATCAACAAGAACTAGAAGCTAATCAGGCCTTAGATTTCGATGATTTAATTATGAAAACGATTGAATTGTTAGAAAGCGACCAAGAAACACTTGAGTTTTATCAAGATAAATTTCATTATATTCACGTTGATGAGTACCAGGACACTAATGATGCTCAGTACCGTCTTGTTAACTTATTAGCACAAAAGTATCAGAATCTTTGTGTGGTTGGGGATGCGGACCAGAGTATCTATGGCTGGCGCGGTGCCAATATGAATAATATCCTTAATTTTGAACATGATTATCCCCAAGCAAAAACAGTAATGCTTGAACAAAATTACCGTTCTACCCAAACTATTTTAAATGCGGCTAACGAAGTCATTGCAAACAACCTCTACCGGAAGAAAAAGAATCTTTGGACAGAAAATGGTCAGGGAGATAAAATTTCGTATTACCGAGCACAAAATGAGCATGATGAAGCGCAGTTTATTGTTTCCAAGATTAAAGAGGAGCAAGAGAAAAACGGCTATCATTTCAATGATTTTGCCGTTCTTTACCGGACAAACGCGCAATCACGGATGATCGAAGAAACTTTCCTCAAAAGTAGTGTTCCATATACGATGGTTGGTGGTCATAAGTTCTATGACCGGCGGGAAATTCGTGATATCCTTGCGTACTTAACATTGATTGTTAATCCAGCTGATTCCATGAGCTTTGAGCGAGTCGTGAATACTCCTAAGCGTGGAATTGGAATGACGAGCGTGGAACACTTGAGAAGCTTTGCAAGTGATAATGGCTGGACACTCCTTAAGGCCTCCCAAAACGTTGATACGGCTAATGAGATTACGGCCCGGACACGCGGAAAGATCGACGCGTTTGGTCAACTAATGGCCAATTTAACTAAGCAAGCGGAATACCTTAATTTAACTGATTTAACTGAACAAATCCTTGAGTTAAGCGGTTATAACAAGATGCTAAATGATGATCGAAGTCTTGAAGCACAGGCCCGCCGTGAGAACTTAGATGAATTTAAATCGGTAACGCAGGAATATGATGAACAGCATAAAGACGATGATGATTCGAATATTCAAAAAATCACTAATTTCTTAGCAGACCTTGCACTTGTATCTGATCAAGATGATGTTGATGAGCAAGCACCGGCAGTTACCCTGATGACTCTTCATGCTGCTAAGGGACTCGAATTCCCAGTTGTCTTTTTAGTGGGGATGGAAGAAGGAATTTTTCCGCTTTCTCGTGCTCTGATGGAAGATGATGAGCTTGAAGAAGAACGCCGGCTTGCTTATGTTGGGATTACCCGGGCAAAGAAGAAGTTATACATGACTAATGCATTTTCTCGTCTACTTTATGGCCGGGTGCAAAGAAATCAGCCTTCAAGATTTGTCGAAGAAATCAATCCTGATTTATTAGAATTTGAGAACACTCCTTCCGGAAAGTCAATTAGTGATAAAGATTTACCGTTTGGAAAGGCAGCAGCTACCGCCTCAACTTACCGTGATCAACGAGCAAAACGGACCTATCGTAATGCTGGAAAGCGTGTAAAGCCAATTACTAATACCGGTACCGGTGCAGATAAGGTTAGCTGGAAAACAGGCGATAAAGTTGAGCATAAAAAGTGGGGTCAGGGAACTGTTGTGAAGGTTAATGGTGCAGGCAATGACATGGAGTTAGATATTGCCTTTCCAAGTCAAGGCATCAAGCGGTTACTCGCTAGTTTTGCTCCAATTACAAAAGTACAAAAATAATGAAATGAGGCGTAATAGAGATGAGTGAAAAGCAAGCGCCAGTAAAAGAACTATCTCTTTCCCAAGCAAAAAGCGAAATTAAACCTTTGCGTGAAAAGCTAATTAAGTGGGGAAAAGAATATTATGAACAAGATAATCCAACGGTTGAAGATTATGTATATGATCGTGCTTACCAACGATTAGTTGAATTAGAAGATCAATTTCCAGAGTTAAAGACAGCCGATTCACCAACGCAACGTGTCGGAGGAGCTGTGGAGAGTCAATTGACCAAAGTTCGTCATGAAATTCCGATGTTGTCAATGGGGGATGTTTTTTCGATTGAAGAATTAATGGAGTTTAACCAACGCCAGCAAGAAAATCGGGATGTTAAGGTTAAGCCAGAATATAACCTTGAATTGAAAATTGATGGATTATCATTATCATTGGTCTATGAAAATGGTAAGTTAGTTCAGGGGTCGACCCGTGGTAATGGGACAATTGGTGAAGATGTTACGGCTAATGTTAAGACAATTAAGTCAGTACCAGCAGAATTACCTGAACCATTATCAATTGAATTTCGTGGTGAATGTTACATGCCTAAAGAAGCATTTGCTAAGTTGAATGCAAAGCGTGAAGCAGAAGGACAGCCTGTATTTGCTAATCCGCGAAATGCAGCGGCGGGTAGTTTGCGCCAACTAGATCCCAAGGTAACTGCGCAACGTGAGCTTGATACTTTTATGTATTACGTTCCTGAATATCAGAAGTTAGGTGTAACGACACAAGCAGAAGCCCTTGAACGGATGCGCCAATTAGGATTCAACGTTAACCCTAATAATCGGGTTGTTAGTAGTCGTGAGGAGATTGAGCAGTATATTGACGAGTTTACTGCACAACGAGACCGCCTTACCTATGGCATTGATGGTATTGTAGAAAAAGTTAATGATTTGGATACTGAGGTTGCACTGGGAAATACGGTAAAGGTCCCTCGATGGGAAATTGCCTATAAGTTTCCACCTGAAGAGCAGGCAACGGTTGTTCGTGACATTGAATGGACAGTTGGGCGGACAGGTAATGTAACACCGACCGCGGTCATGGATCCAGTTCAGTTAGCCGGAACCACGGTTAGTCGTGCTTCCCTACATAATCCTGATTATTTACGTGAAAAGGATATTCGGATTGGCGATACCGTTTACCTGCATAAGGCGGGAGACATTATTCCAGAAATATCTAAAGTGGACTTAAAAAAACGTCCTAAGAATGCGGTTGAATATGTGATACCAACTAGCTGTCCCGTTTGTGGTTCAAAGTTAGTTCATCTTGATGGAGAAGTTGCTCTCCGTTGTATTAATCCAATGTGCCCAGCTCAAATTAAGGAAGGGTTGGCTCACTTTGCTTCGCGTAATGCAATGAATATTGATGGCCTTGGTCCTAAAATCATTGAACAATTATGGGATAAAAAATTAATTCATGATGTTGCTGGCCTATATCGATTAACTTATGACCAATTATTAACTTTAGATAAATTTGCGGAAAAATCAGCTACTAACCTATTGACATCGATTGATAATAGTCGTAATAATTCTGTCGAGCGCTTATTGTTTGGTCTTGGAATTCGTCATGTTGGTGCTAAAGCAGCGCGAATAATTATGGAGCATTTTGGCAATCTTGATTCATTAACGCAAGCTACTGCGGAGGAAATCTCAGCAATTGACGGGATCGGACCAACAATCGGTGAAAGTATTATCACGTATTTTTCTAATGCTCAAGTAGTTGAATTAATTGACGAGTTACGAGATGCTGGGTTAAACTTTGCTTATCTTGGTTCGCGGATAAATGCTAATCCACAGAGTGAGTGGAATGATCGACGGGTGGTTTTAACCGGTAAATTAACCGCAATGACCCACGGTGAGGCAAAGACGTGGCTAGAAGATCATGGCGCTAAAGTAACAGGAAGTGTCTCAAAGAAAACAGATATTGTCATTGCTGGGACTGATGCTGGTAGCAAACTCACAAAAGCTCAAGATTTAGGAATTGAGGTCTGGGATGAACAGCAATTCAGTGCTGCAATGAAGGAGGAACAATAAATCGTGAAGCGAAAGGTAAAGAAAATAGCCGTTAGTGCCGCAGTTCTGATGTGTACTGTATTGCTTGCATCATGTGGTTTCGGTGGTAAGTCATCTTCTAAAAACTATTCAACGACCGGTTCAGGAAATGGCTCTTATCAAGGGGTCATCAAAAATGGTCGTTATCGAACTAGTAAAGCGCGTGGGGTAAACGTTGCTCAAAATGACAATCAATATAACCTTAAAAGTTTTGAAACGGGATTAACGCAGGTTTCAAAGAAAGTATTTTCAACCAAAAGCTATATTTTTCAAGAAGGACAGTATTTAAGTAGTGGTACGGTTGAAAATTGGCTTGGCCGTAAAACCAAGAGTAATCCTGAAGGGCTTAATCCGGCCCAAGGAAAGAAGAGTAATCCTAATCCTATCTATGTTCAGCAACTAGAAGAACAAGATTACATGCAAGAGAGCGGTAATTCAATGAAATTACGGGGAATTACAATTGGTATTGGCCTAAATTCAGAATATAATTATCAAAAGAAGACTGGTGGGCCCACACTAACAAAAAAGATTAGCGATAGCGAGCTTCGTGAGCAGGGTGAGATTGCTGCTCAAAAAGTACTGCAACGGGTTAGAAAGAAGCCGGGAGTTGGCAATGTTCCAATCGTTATTGCCCTGTATAAGCAGGCTCCAGATGATAGTCTTGTTGGTGGAACCTTCTTTGCTTATAGTAAGAATAATGGTGATAAGATTAGTGGTTGGAAGAAGCTTGATTATAAGAATGTTGTCCTTCCAAAGGCTAGTGCATCAACGACTAATAGTACTGACCAGACCGATGATGATAGTTTCTCTAATTTCAAGAGTCAAATTCAGAGTTTCTTCCCTAACTTAAGTGGAGTTACTGCTCAGGCACAATATGAAAATGGGACATTATCTGGGATGCATATTACGGTTACTACCCAGTTCTATAGCCAAACTGAGATTACGAGTTTCACGCAGTATATTACACGGGCGGCTAAGAAATACTTGCCTAATGGGATTCCAATTGATATCAAGATTCAGTCGGACTCAGAAATTCAGGCAGTTGTATACCGTAATGCTGGTTCTGATAATTTCCAGTCGCATATTTTTAATTCATATTAATATTTATAAAGGGAGCCAAGAGTCAATTCGTTATGAAAAGCGAAGAGGTTAGCTCCTTTTTATTTCCTTCCAATGATGAAATAAGAGCCTATTCTGTGCTAAAATTGTTAAATGTATATGTAGATTTAAATTACTGGAAAAGAGGTAGAGAGAATGGCCAGTAAAATCACTGAGCAACAAGTAGAACACGTTGCTGAACTTGCTAAGCTTGAATTTCCCAAAGATGAGCTAGGTAAGTTTACCACTCAACTAGGAAACATTATCGATATGTTTGAGGACCTCGAAGCGGTTGATACTGATGGAGTTGAACCAATGACATCAGCAACCGATCGGGTAAATGTTATGCGTGAAGATAAGGCAGTTAAGAGTTCAAAGGAAGAACAAGAAGCCTTACTTAAAAATGCTCCCGAGACTGATGGTGGTTACATTAAGGTTCCGGCAATTATTGACGAAAGTGAGGATGGCGAATAATGGACTTTTACCAAACAAGCTTGAGTCAATTGCACGATGACTTGGTAAATAAGAAAATTAGTGCAACAGAATTAGCAAAAGAAACCTTTGATCACATTAAGGAAAATGAAGATCAAGTAAAGGCATTTATTACCTTAAATGAGGATGAAGCATTAAAACGGGCTACTGAAATTGATGCTCAAGGAATTGCAGCTGATCAATTAATGGCAGGGGTACCGCTTGCAGTTAAGGACAACATTTTGACAAAGGGTTTGACAACGACTGCTGCTTCTAAAATGCTTGAAAACTTCAATCCGGTTTATGATGCAACGGTTGTCGAAAAATTAAATAATGCTGGTTACATCAATGTTGGTAAGACCAACCTTGATGAATTTGCGATGGGTTCATCCACTGAAAATTCAGCATTCTTTACCACTCATAACCCATGGGATCTTACGCGGGTTCCGGGTGGATCTTCTGGTGGTTCTGCGGCTGCGGTTGCTGCAGGAGATGTTCTTGGTGCACTAGGAACCGATACTGGTGGTTCAATTCGGATGCCAGCCTCATTTAACGGTGTGGTTGGGATGAAACCAACGTATGGTCGTGTATCGCGTTGGGGAATTATTGCCTTTGGATCTAGTTTTGACCAAGTTGGTTGGTTGACCCAAAATGTTAAGGATAATGCATTATTAACAGCCTTGATTAGTGGCAATGATGAACACGATATGACTTCCTCACTTAAAGAAGTGCCAGATTGGGCTGCTCAATTAAACGAAAATACCACCGTTAAAGGTTTACGGATTGCTGTTCCTAAAGAATACTTTGATGGTTTAGCAGAAGATGTTCACGATGTTATCAAGGCTGCGTTAGCGCACCTTGAATCGTTAGGAGCAATCGTTGATGAAGTTAGTTTGCCACACACAAAGTATGGGGTTCCAGCTTACTATATTTTGGCATCATCTGAAGCTTCATCAAACTTACAACGTTATGACGGTATTCGTTATGGGTTCCGTGCAGACGATGTAAAGAATTTGGAAGATGTTTATGTTCGTTCACGTTCTGAGGGCTTTGGTGAAGAAGTAAAGCGGCGGATTATGCTAGGAACCTTCTCTCTTTCTGCTGGTTTTTACGATGCTTACTTTAACAAGGCAGCTAAAGTTCGGCGCTTAATTGCGCAAGACTTTGAAGAGGTATTCAAGGATCATGATGTCATTGTCGGTGCTACGGGGGCTACTACCGCCTTCAAGATTGGTGCAGAAATTGATGACCCTAAGAAGATGTACATGAACGATGTCTTGACAGTTCCTGTTAATATGGCCGGTTTACCAGCAATGTCTGTTCCCGCAGGATTCTCTGCTAAAAATGGAATGCCAGTTGGCTTACAAATTATTGGAAAAGCCTTTGATGAACAAACAATTTACAATACTGGCTATGTTTTTGAACAGACTACTGATTTCCACAAAAAGGCACCAAAGTTAGGAGGTCAAAACTAAGATGAACTTTCAAACAACAATCGGACTAGAAGTCCACGTTGAACTAAAAACTAATTCTAAGATTTACAGTCCATCCCCCGTTGAATACGGTGACCAGCCTAACGCTAACACCAATGTGATTGATTGGGGATACCCAGGTGTATTGCCAAGCTTAAATAAGGGTGTAGTTCGTGATGGAATTATGGCCGGCCTAGCTCTCCACGCGCAAATTGCCCATCATATGCATTTTGACCGTAAAAACTACTTCTATCCGGATAATCCGAAAGCCTACCAAATCACCCAATCTGAGACACCAATTGCTCATGATGGCTGGATTGAAATTGAAGTAAACGGTAAAAAGAAAAAAATCGGGATCAAGGAAATGCATATTGAAGAAGATGCTGGTAAGAACACCCATACTAGCAAATTTTCTTATGTTGACTTGAACCGGCAAGGCACCCCATTAATTGAAATTGTTTCTAAACCAGATATTGCTTCTCCTGAAGAAGCGGTTGCTTACTTGGAAGCATTACGTCAACGAATCCAGTTTACTGGTATTTCAGACGTTAAGATGGAAGAAGGTTCCATGCGGGTGGACACCAATATCTCAATCCGACCAATTGGTTCTGACAAGTTTGGTACCAAGACTGAAATGAAGAACATTAACTCCTTTAACTATGTTCGAAAAGCTTTAGCATATGAAGAAAAGCGTCATCAAAATGTCTTGATGTCAGGTGGGACAATTGCCCAGGAAACTCGTCGTTACGATGAACCTACTGGAACCACAATTTCAATGCGGTCAAAGGAAGGAGCCGACGACTACCGTTACTTCCCAGAACCGGATTTGCCACCTGTAAATGTTAGTGATGAATGGATTAGCCAGATTGAAAGCGAAATGCCGGAAATGCCTGGTGAACGTCGTGAACACTATGTTAAGGATCTTGGCTTGTCTGATTATGACGCAATGGTTCTTACTCAGACTAAGGAAATGTCCGACTTCTTTGAAGAAGCAGTTAAAGACGGCGGTGAACCGAAGCGGGTTGCCAACTACTTGATGAACGATGTTAATTCATACTTGAATGATAAGCAGGTTGATTTGCAAGATACTAAGTTGACCCCAGCAAACCTTGCCGGAATGGTTAAGTTAATTGAAGATGGGACAATTTCTTCAAAGATGGCAAAGAAAGTCTTCAAGGGTATCTTAAACGGTGAAGAACCAAATGCTTATGCCAAGGAACACGGTCTTGTTCAATTATCAGATCCTGCTCAATTGCAACCAATTGTGGATGATGTGCTTGCAAACAATGAACAGTCAATTGAAGACTTTAAGAATGGTAAAGATCGGGCTGTTGGTTACTTGATGGGCCAAATTATGAAACAAACTCGTGGTAAGGCCAACCCACAAGTTGTTACTCAATTGTTGATGAAGTCATTAAAGGCAAAATAGTTGGGAGGAATGACCGTGCGAAAACGTGCGCGGATAATTTATAATCCTACATCTGGTCGAGAGACATTGCGGAGTGATCTTGTTGATATTTTAGCCATTTACGAAAAAGCAGGTTATGAGACAAGTGCTTTTGCAACGACACCAGCACCAAATTCAGCTAAGAATGAAGCAACTCGAGCAGCAAAAGATGGCTTTGATTTAATTATTGCTGCTGGTGGGGATGGAACCCTTAATGAAGTTGTCAATGGAATTGCCGGCTTAGAAAAGCGTCCAGCCTTGGCGATCATTCCTGCTGGGACAACTAATGACTATGCCCGTGCCTTGCGGATCCCGCGTGATGATCCGATTGCAGCAGCTAAGTTGATTTTGAAGAAGAATAAAAAATTTAAGATTGATATCGGCCGTGCGGGTGAAAATTACTTTATGAATATCGCTGCTGGTGGAACGATGACAGAAGTGACCTATGAGGTTCCTTCACAAATGAAGTCGCTGTTTGGCTATGCTGCTTATTTTGCTAAGGGTGCAGAATTAATCCCACGAATTAAGCCGATTGAAATGCTGATTAAGTATGATGGAAAAGAGTATCGGGGAAATGCAACGATGTTTATGATTGCCCTGACTAATTCTGTCGGTGGGTTTGAACAGATTGTCCCGGACGCTTCACTTGATGATGGAAAGTTTACCATGATTATTGTGAAGAAGAGTAATGTCATTGATATGCTGAGTTTAATGGCAAAGGCGCTTCAAGGAAAGCACCTTGATGATCCGCGGATTATCTATGCGAAAGCGACTGACATTGAGGTTATTCCATTAAACAAGGAAGACCGTTTAATGGTTAACCTTGATGGTGAATATGGTGGCGATGCGCCAATGAAATTCCATAACTTAAAGCAGCACTTAGAAGTAATTGCTAACTTGGATGAAATTCCTGAAGATGCAATTACAACTTCTGCTGATTTTAAGCGGGTCGAAAAAGACTTTATGGATGGCATTGATGACATTAAGGACCAAGAAAATAAGTAAATAGAACGGTCAGCTTCTGGAAGAGGAAGTTGGCCGTTTATTTTGTTGTAATAAGTATTGAGGTAATTACGATATGATATAATGTAATTACGAGGTGATGATATGCAGGAATTAAATAATAATTCAAAATTTTTTAAAACTGGGAACTCTTTCGGCTTGCGATTGACTAAACGTGATAAAGAAAAAATGCATGCTAACCCAGGAGATGAATATGAGAAAACAATATCACCTGATGGAAAAACGATAACTTTTAAGAAAAAAGAGCAGGTTGATGATGAGACACTAGCAATGATCAATCAATTATTTGATGAGAATAAAGAACTGATGGAACGGTTAAAGGATAAATGAATTACCTAACAAAAGCAGAAATTATAATGGTGAATCGGCAGGTATTAGTACGAACAGGTCAAACGTTTAGGGGAATTCAGTATCCTGAGGGCTTATCAGTGATAGTTGAACAACCACAGATGACGGTATTTAAGCATGAGTTGTATCCATCGCTTTGGCTAAAAGCAGCTTATATTGTCCAAAAAATAACTAAAAAACATGTTTTTATTGATGGCAATAAGAGAACAGCCTATTTATGTCTATTATTATTTTTACAAAAGAATGGTTGGGCACTACATTTGAATGCTGATGAAGGTGAGGCGTTCGTTGTTCAAATAACTTTAGTTGATGACTCTGAAGAAGAAATGCTAAAGATTGCGCACTTCTTAGAAAAACGTTGTATAAAGAAATAAACGGTTAACGTCCTAAGGAAGAAGTTAGCCGTTTATTTTGCTATAATAGTAAAAGTTTGTCACGTTGAAAATAATGGAGGAATAATTTTGAAATTAAACATTCCAGTACATAAAAATGAAGAATACCCTGCTAAAGTAGTTGACCTGACTTATGAGGGGAATGGGGTCGTGAAGATTGATGATTTTCCCGTCTTTGTTCCCAATGCATTGCCAGGAGAAGGGATCACAGTAAGGATTACCAAAGTAGCTAGTCATTTTGCCTGGGGGCGGGTGATGGCCTGGCAAAAGAAGAGTCCGGACCGGGTTGATGTCAAGGATAAGAAGTATATCCAGACGGGGATTGCGCCACTTGGTCACCTCAAATACGATGCTCAATTAAAGTTTAAGCAGCACCAAATTCAGGAATTATTAGCCAAAGCACACTTAGATGAAATTGAAGTATTGCCAACGATGGGGATGGACAAGCCCTACCATTATCGGAATAAGGCCCAAGTTCCCGTGAAGACAGTTCGTGGTCAATTAGAGACTGGTTTTTATAAACGTGGCAGTCATACCTTAGTACCAATTGAAAACTTCTATATTCAAGATCCGGTCATTGATAAGACGATTGTGGTTGTCCGTGATTTATTACGGAAGTACCATGTAACACCGTACGACGAGCGAACTGGCAAAGGTGCTATTCGGACAGTGATGGTGCGTCGGGGCTATTACAGTCATGAGGTAATGGTTGTTTTGGTTACCAACACCAAACGTTTACCGATGGAAAAGCAAATTGTCGACGGGATTATTGCTGAGGTGCCAGAAGTAAAGAGCATCGTTCAGAATATCAATGATAAGAAGACTAATCGTTTGCTTGGTGACAAGAATAAAACGCTCTGGGGTGCCGATGAAATTCATGATCAATTACTTGGCATTGATTTTGCTATTTCCCCATTATCGTTCTACCAAGTTAATCCGCAACAGACTGAACGTCTTTACCAAACTGCCATTGATAATGCGGGCTTAGATGGTAGCCAGACAGTTATTGATGCCTATTGTGGAATTGGGACGATCTCATTAGCCGCTGCTAAGCATGCTAAGCAGGTCTACGGGGTTGAAATAGTTCCCGCAGCGATTGATGATGCTAAGCATAACGCTAAACGGAATGGTATCAAGAATGCTCACTTTGTCGTTGGTAAGGCGGAAGAGCAATTCGCCAAGTGGCAAGAAGATGGCTTGAAGCCGGATGTTGTAATCGTTGACCCACCACGCAAAGGTCTTGCCGAATCCTTAATTGAAGCGACTGGGAAAATGAAACCAAAGAAGGTTATTTATGTAAGTTGCAATCCCGCTACCTTAGTTCGTGATATTCAACGATTTGCTGAACAGGGATACCATGTGACGAAACCGATTCAACCAGTGGACCAGTTTCCACAAACGACACATGTGGAGAGTATCACAGTACTGTCAAGGAGCTAAGCGACGAAGAGAGGATACTCCATGCGATAGCCACCCAAGAATGAGGAGCATAGCGACGAGTGATTGGAGAGTAGCGAACCGCTGAGAGCGTTACTTTGCTTGAACGGACAGATAAATAGGTGATAAATGCCGGTATGACGGCATTCTCGATAGATTGAAAGTGTACTAATTTCTTTGTTAATGATTGGAATTGGTACACTTTTCTATTTGGTGCTGTAGGGTTGAGTGGACAGCATGCTGGATTTTCAGGTTGAGTATGCAAGTGTCTATTTTAGGGAGTTGAGTTAATTAAAATGTTAGAAATGGTGATAAATGTTGGTATAGTGGGATTAATAAGGGGGATAAAGGCTGACACGATGGAGATAAATACTTGTGTAAAAATAGTTGAATTTTTGCATAGCAGTTGAGTGAACTAAGTTACTAAAGCAAAAACTAGATGTTGTCCTATTAAGTAGTCTTTATTAAGAAAAATTGTACACTCAACCATGTTCAGGCAAAACAAAAGCATGGTTATCAATGACAACCATGCGATACTTTAATGACCACTGTGTTTTACTAATCGGTTTTGGGGCTACTTAATTCTTTGTCTGTAAATTTGGCAAGCGGGCAAGCAATGAGGGTTATTAATGCAGTTATGTTAAAGACCTTTGAGAACGCATGAGCTAACTGATAATTTTTAGCAGATTTAATTTTATTCAAAGCCTGGATTAGCTGTTCACGTTGAGCTAATAGTTTGATTCCTGTACCTATTTTAGATTGGCCAGCATTAACTTTAGCAACTGCATTTTTTAATTGTGGGATATTCTCAAGTTGTTGTGTTCCTGTTGTGAGTTTCTGATTTACTAGATAAAGTTTACGATAGGATGTTCCTTGCCTTGGAATAGGAAGACCGTTTGTAAATTTAGCTGCGCGCTTAATTTTACGTTGCATTATCTGTTGTTTAGTATGAGTGTTATTGTTGCTATCATTATCAAACATAGCTTCTATTTGTTCCCTTGCTACTTTTTTTACATGACGAGAAAGAACACGCTCGTTAATCTGGTTATACGCAACAGTGCGAATATTATTTTTAGCAGTAATTACACTATTATTTAAAATGGTAACTAATAATGCCATTCCCAATGCTTGACCAATATATCGTGCAGCATTAACTACTCCTGAGCCGATTCCAGTTTTATCAACGGGCAAAAACTTAACTGAAGAAGTCATAGCAATTGCCGTAAAACCAAGTCCAAGTCCAATAATAATATTACAACAAACAATAATTGATGAACTAGTACTTGTCTTTAATAACCCTAACATAGCTAAGCCACCCGAAGTGACTATTAAACCAATGCCGACTAATAATCTAGAACTGACTACTTTATACATTTTTGTAGCTAATGGCATACCCACTGAAATGGCTAGGGAAGCTGGAATAATTAAATATGCGGAATGAAGTGCTGAATAGTTTTTAACGTTCTGCAAAAAGTAATTTAAGATAAGTGAAGGTCCAATAATTGCAAAACCAAATACCATATAAATAATACATGAAGAAGTAAAAGTCTTTTCTCTAAATAATTCTAAGTTAATGATTGGTGACTTTACCTTAAGTTCAGTTAACAATAATAAAACTAGAGTAATACCACTAGTAACAAAACTGATTACTATTGTCTTAGACGCCCAGCCATATTCATGGCCTTCTAATAGTCCGAAGCATAGTGACCCCAAAAAGACTGTTAGCAGCACTACACCAAACCAATCAACTGATTTTTCAATCGATGTATCATAGGATTCTCCAGTTCCCAACAAGACCATAATAAATGCAATAACGGCAATCGGAACATTAATACCAAAAATCCAGTGATAGTTTGAATAATTAATTATAAAGCCACCAATGGCAGGGCCTCCTGCTGCTGCCAACGCACTAAATGCACCCATAAATGCGGTAATTTTACTAGTATTTGCTTTACCAAATAACTCTATTCCCATTGGTAAAACGATTGGTGTTAGGATCGCCCCACCAATTCCTTGAAAGAAGCGATAAATAATTAGTAAATTTAGCGTTTTAGCTGTCATACAAGCAAATGAAAAACCACCAAATAAAATAATACCAAGTAACATAACTTTCTTTCTTCCAAGAATATCCGCTAACTTAGCAGCTGTTATGATGAAAGAAGCCATTGCTAAAACATAAATGGTAGCAACCCAACTTGTGTTTGTTAAATTAGTACCTAAATCTTTCATGATATCGGGTAAAGCAATGTTTACAATTGTTGCATCAAGTGCCCCCATAAACATAGCTAATATTAATCCAATAAAGCCAATAATTTTCCTCGTCTGTGACATTTTTTCTCCTTTCAATGACATGTCATTAGACAGCCTTTATTATTGACACACGTGTGACATTAGCCGTAAACTTAATATACTTTGATTTAATTGAATTGGCAATAGCATCAGCGCATTCTTAACTATTGCTACATTTATATTGAAAGTGTGTCAAACGAAAGGATAGTAACGGATGGGCAATCGAATGTCACAACAAACACGGCTTAAAATTATTGACAGTTTTTTTCACCTATTAGAGCAAAAATCATATGAAGAAATTACGGTAGTTGATATAGTAGAGCAGGCTGGATGTTCAAGAAAAACTTTTTACCGGGCATTTTCTGATAAATCGGCTTTGTTAAATCAATATTTAAATAAAATCATGGATGACTGGATTGCGTATGCTCAACAGGCAGCTCCAAGTAGTATTGCTGAGCTAGTTGATTTGTTATTTATGTTTTGGCAACGCTATAATGAGCGTCTGTCAATTATAGTTAATGCAGATTTATCAGCGGTAGTACTTAATAAGTTTAATCAGATTTTTCCTGATTACTTTGTTGAGTTCCATCATAATCACCAATATTTATTTAAAACTAAGTTGCTTGATAATAGACAGTTAAAATATAGTGCCCTGCTTCGTTTAGGCGGGCTTTGGAATGTTTATGCTCAATGGCTACAGTTTCCAGACGAATTAACATTTGATGAACTACGCCAAATGGTTAAGAAAGATTTTGAGGATTAGTTAACTGTATCTTTTCCTTCTAAGGTACAAAAATACAATTTAATTATTCTTTACTTTTCGCGGAAAAAGCAAACAAGTAAAAATTGAAAGTAGAACAAAAATAATTGAATAACTATATAGTTTCGTAAAGGCTTTACCATATTCGTTAATGGAAAAGCTTTTTATTTTTGTGATTGTAGCATTAATATTTTTATTTATTGCTTTAAGCTTCAAATTTACTTTTGATTTAACTTGAATATAAATTTGTTGTTTAGCCACCTCAGAAATTGAAGTTGGTTGTTTCGTTAATACCTTATTATAATTTTCTTGAATAATGCTTTCCCTTTCCGCTTGGCTAAAGTGAGTTTTAGGAGTACTAGTAGAGTTACCAGATAGTGAATTAATAGCTTTTTGAATTACGGTGTTCTTCTTAGATTGAGGAATATTTAACGTTGCAACTTCTTCTTTAATGTAGTGGGTCGAATTATTTTTAGCGATAACCAAATTACCATATAGTCCAGTAACGTAGATAGCGATTGCTAATGAAATTCCAATCTGACGAAGAACCCCGGCCACGCTTTGGGATGCATTTAATAGTGAACCCTTAAAATTTGAAGCAGCCAGAACAGTAATTGGACCAGCAATAATTCCGTATCCGGTTCCCAGAATTAAACAAGTGATAATAACTAATATTAAATTTTCCATGTTAATTGTGGCAAGAAGTATAAAGCTAATTGTCATCAATATAAAACCAGTAGCAATAACCATTCGGGCGCCAAGTTTATCAATGATAAAGGCTGCTAATGGAGAGAAAATAAAAATCATCCCAGTAATTGGAGTAATCAATAATGCCGCTGTTAGTTCTGTTTTTCCTTGAATTTTTACAAAGTAGGTTGGTAAAACAACTGTTACAGCGACAAGAAAAAGATTACTTAAGAGGATTGCAATAGCAGAACCGGTGAATTCACGGTTATGAAAAAGTATTAAGGGAACCATTGGGTGGGTTGATCTATGTTCACAAACGATAAAGACAAGTAAACTAATCCCTGAAATAGTAAGTAAAGAAAGGATTATTGAACTATGCCATCCCCATACTCTTCCTTGAACTAAACTTAGTGTGAAGCAAAAAAGAGTAACCATACTCAAGAATGATCCAAGAAAATCAATGGATTCTTTTTGAGTAGTTTCATGTAATTCTAGAGTAAGTAGACAGATGATCACAGAAATAATACTTAGAGGAATGTTGATGATAAAGATCCAGCGCCAAGAAAGAAATTGAGTTAAACAACCACCAATTGTTGGACCTAATGCTGCTGCTAATCCCTGAGTAATTCCTAAAATAGCAATTACTTTTTTTCTTGCGCTAATATCTACAATACTGATACCAATTGTCATGGATAATGGAAATACAAGGGCTGCACCGATACTTTGCAACGCTCGTCCGATAATTAGTATATTTAGATTATGAGCAGAAGCTGAAATAGTAGAGCCACAGATAAATACTACTAAGCCGATAATATAAGTTCTGTTTATTCCAAAACGTTCTGCAATTTTACCGAGTGGGATGGTTAATGAAGCAAATAGGATTGTATAAATATTTAGTGCCCAGGATAAACTATTTAGCTGAGCATTCAGACTAGATTGAATAGCTGGTAACGCAACATTCATCACGGTTGTGTCGAGCATACATAAGAAGATACCGATTGACATTGCACAAATGATAAGAGTATTTTTACTTTTCATGAAATCACGTCCTAATTTATATTAATGTTGTTAATATAAAATATATGAATATAGATGTCAAATATATAAATGATGAAAATAGCTAACTTGAATGATATGATGAAATAAAAAGGAGGTTAAAGGTAATGAAAGGTAGAGATGTCATTCTTGGAATTCTTCAAAACAAGCCTAGAACTGGTTATGAGATTAATGAAATTTTACAAAATCAGATTTCATATTTTTACGATGGAACCTATGGGATGATTTATCCAACACTCAAAAAGTTAGAAAGGGAAGGGAAGGTAAAGAAAGAAACTATTATTCAAGATGACAAGCCTAATAAAAATATCTTTTCTATTACTGATGAAGGAAAAGAAGAATTGAATGAATACTTGAATTCTGAGGATATAAGTGAAGTATTTAAGTCAGATTTTTTGATGAAGCTATTTTTTGGTGATAATTTAAGCAAGAAACAAGTTGTTAAATTGATTAATAAAGAAATTGAGACTAAAGAAAATCAAATTCAAAGTTTAGAGAGTAGTTTAAAAAAATGGCAATTGCAGGGGATAAGCGATTTACAGAAAATAACAGTAGGCTATGGATTAGCGCAATATAAAGCAGTCGTTAATTATTTGAAGGTCCAGTTAAAAGCCCTAGAAGATTAGAGAATAAAAACAGTACTCAGCCAAAATAGCCGAGTACCATATATCTTAACTTTAATTACGTCACCATCTTTAAACGTAAACTCCGCGTTGGAAGATGGTGCTTTTTAATTTAGTGTAATCAAACTACAAATATTAGTTATTCTTATTGTATAATTAAACAACCAAAATTAAAGGAGGGACAGGCGATGACCCAACTCGAACAAAAAAGGTTTGATCTAGCTGTTAAGCAAAAAAGAGGGCTGCATTTTATCGTTGCTTCTGTAATAATTTGGCTTGCAATTATATGCATTTATTCATCTGCTATGCCTATCTTAACTAAGAATTTATTTGTTTTTATTTGTACAGGGATCTTACTACCGCTGGCATGGGTAGTTTCAAAAATACTGAAGATTAACTTCAGTGATAATGAAAATCCTTTATCAAGTTTAGGTATCTTGTTTTCAGTGAATCAGTTATTGTATTTGTTGATTGCCATGTGGATTTATCCGACTATTCCAGATAAAATGCTGATGGTTATTGCAATGATTTTTGGTGCGCACTTAATGCCCTTTAGCTGGTTATATAAGTCTAAAGTATACTTACTGTTCTCGATAGTCATTCCGTTTTTTGCGCTATTTATTGGCTTATCGTTTAGTCCAACTATTTTAGCTATTGGAATGACAATTGTAGAAGCCGTTTTTTGCGGTGCATTAATTATTGAAAATAAAAGTTGAAATTTATGGAATATGATCAGCAATATAAACTTAATTCAGTCAAATAAAGGTATCACAGTATAAGCTCATTAAGGTGTAAAATAACCCTAGATACTATTCAACCGAGGCGAAACCACATGCGTAAATATGTCAAAGCGCTAATTATGATTATCCTGATTCTAGTGTTAATGATTGTCGGTCAAATCGCACCATTAGCAGCAGCTGATCACCTGAACTTCTCAGAAAACACGGCAGTTATCATAATGACAATTACTTATCCAATTATTGTGATTGGTGGTGGATGGCTACTAAATCACTTTCTGTTTCATCAATCTTTGCCCTTGGTATCCAAGTGGCGTTTTCAATGGTGGCCGATTGGTTATGCAGTCTTGGCAGATGCCTTGATTTATCTGTTTTCCTGGATTGCCCAGACTGGTTTTCATTCATCAGTGACGACAATGAATAATTGGTGGTTACAATTCGCCATGACTGTTGTGAGTGCCCCATTGGTTGAAGAATACATTTTCCGTGGGTATGTCTTTGGTGCTTTAGATAGCATTTTTAGTCGTTCTATAACAATTTGGTTAACCGCGTTTATTTTTGGCTTGATTCACTTATCATCGCTCGGTAAAGCAGCGTGGTATAACGCGTTATTTCTTGTAGTTGCCTATACCGCAATGGGAATGTTCTTTACGTTAATTGCTGTTGCGGGTCGTAGTATTTGGGCTAGTTTTACTGCGCATGTTGTGAACAATTTGTTGATTTATATTATTGGAATTTGGGCCGCAGTTTCCACTTCAACAAGTATGATGTGGCGTAGTTTGACTGGAACTTTGCTCGGGATGGGGATTGCTGCTTACTTAATCTACTGGTACTTTCTTAGAAATAGAAAATCAATAAAAAGTTAGAGACTTGCTTGTGAGAATCTACAGGCAAGCCTTTTTCTTAAGAAGAGACCTAAAATACGACTTTTTGTAATTTGATTTCAATAATGGTATAGTGTTTTCACACTGTACACTTACAAATAAATTATAAGGATTGATTAAATGCATTTGGGCGGAGAATATAAGCTCAATAATGGTGACTATATTACAATAATACAAGTATATTGGTATTACAAAACAGGTGAAAAATATTATCAAATAGCTTCAAGTTCAGGGGAAGACTGGATTATTAGTGAACAAAATCTTTTACATCTTTGCTATAAAGAACGAACGACGGAAGAAAAACTGTCGTTATATAAAACATATTTTTCAGGAAGATTAGATGTGTATGCTCAAAAATGGAGTAATGGCAAGGGTTACAGTCCTGCCTTGAAGAATTGGTGGAGTTTCTATCAATTAAGAAATGATAAAGAAGCTCAGAAAAAATTAGATAAACAATATGCACCGTATACTAAAAAGGTAATTTATGATCAAATCTCATCCTCAGACAAATATCATCGTTATGGAATCTATCCATTATTGGATGATGATAAAACTAAGTTACTAGTGTTTGATTTTGATAAACATAAATCCAATAATGATCCATTTAAGACTACTAAAGCAGTTCTTAATACATGTCAAAAGTATAATATTAGCTGTCTTCCAGAAATATCATCTTCTGGTAATAGCTATCATTTGTGGATATTTTTCAATCAGCCAATACTTGCTAGTGTGGCTAGGTTTCTTGGAAAACTAATTTTAGTTGAATCAATGGTTAATAGTGAAAATGTTGATTTATCAGCTTTTGATCGAATGATTCCTAATCAGGATTGCTTACCTAAAAAGGGGTTTGGAAACCTAATTGCACTGCCATTAAAGTGGTGTGATGTTCAAGAAAATAAATCAACTTTTGCTGATAATAATCTTAAGGCTTTAGAACCAACGCAATTATTTGATCGTTTAGCAAATACGAAAAGGTATAGTGAAGAGGAAATAAATAACTTTATTCATCAAATAGGAAAAGATATGAATTTATTAAAAGGTCAAAACACCGCATATATGATTCACATTACTAAGAATTTTCCTAAAGATGTATATGGATTTATTTCCGGGGAAATATTTATAAAACGACAGAATCTGACTAGAAAAGAACAATTATCATTATTGAATTTAGCAACTTTTGATAACCCAGAATTTAGCAGAAAACAACGGATGCGGATGCCGGTATGGGATATACCTTCGACTTTAACTGCAAGTGAAATTGAAGGGGAATATTTACGATTACCACGGGGTGTCTTAGACACATTACAAATTAAATGTAACTGTCATTTAAAAGAACAGTATACTTCTCCACTAGCTTTAAAAGTTAAATTTACAGGTACTTTGTATCCTAAGCAACAAGAAGCAATTGAAAAAATTAAAGATCGTCAATTAGGTATGATTTGTGCACATACGGGATTTGGTAAAACGGTAGTAGGATGTGCTTTGATAGCTAAGCGCAAAGCAAGAACCTTAATTATTGTTTCAACAATGAATATTGCTAGTCAATGGCAAAAAACGGTACTTAGATTTTTACATATTTCAAATATGCCGGTAAAAGAAAAGACTAAAAACGGACGCATGATTAAGAAAAAGAAAGTAGAGATAATTTCCGGGGCGCGTAATCATCCTTCAAAATTAGTCGACATTATTAATATTCGTAAATTAGTTCGTATGTCTTTTGATGAACGAAAAAGATTATATAAGGATTATGAGCAGATAGTTGTTGATGAATGTCATCATATTTCTGCTGAAACATTTGAAAAGGTTCTAGTAGAAGCCAATACTCGTTTTATTGTTGGCTTAACAGCAACGCCGGAACGAAAAGATCATTTAGAAAAGTTTATGTACTATCGTTGCGGAAATATTGTTTATCAAGATAGTACAAGTAATTTAGATCAGTTGATTCCTCGTTATATTTATCCTCGCTATAGCAATGCTTTTGAAATCCAGAATGCATTAGAAAATAAAAATTATACAAAAAAATTAAATGACCTGGTGGAAAATCAGGATCGAAATAAGCAAATAGTGAGTGATGTACAACAAGCTTTATCAGAAGGCAGGCATATTTTACTACTAAGCGAGCGAGTTAAACATTTAAATAAGTTATATTTAGCCTTAAAAAGGAATAAACAGCAGGCTTATCTAACTACAGGAAAACAAAAAACTAAGCTTGAAATAAAAGATAAGAATAAACCATTTGTTATTCTTTCTACTAGCAAGTATGTTGGTGAAGGATTTGATTTACCAAGTTTAGACACATTATTTTTAACACTACCATTTTCATGGAAAGGAAATACTAAACAGTATTTAGGAAGGTTGGAACGGGACCTTACTAAAAAGGATGAATTGCGAGTATATGATTATGTTGATATAGCAGACGAGACATTTGCTAAAATGTATCGAAAACGAGTTAGTGTTTATACTCAACAAGGATATGAGTTTGTTCATACTAAAAAATGGAATACATATTCATCAGCTTATTATACTAAGGATGATTATCTTTCCGTCTGGAAGCATGATTTAAAGAGTGCTAAACAAGTGTTAATTTACTTAAAGACACTAACCAAGGAACAGATTAATATTTTTAATATGTTAGCTAGTCAATGTGAAATTTTACTAAAATTGACAGGAAATGATGCTAATAAAGAAAAAAGTAGGTATTTGGCTAAGCAAATTAGTGTTAGATTTAGAGAAAAAGTAGGTAATAATATTTGTATATTTGATAAAAGAATTTGTTGGTACGGTAATTTAAATTTTGCTGGTATTACTTACCGAAATTCATCCGCAATAAGACTAATCAATTCTAAATTAGCTAGTAAGTTAATTAATATCGAAAAATAAGTATAATAGGGGAAGAAATAGCAAAGGTAGTTTAATTATTTTTAATAGGGCAATTAAAATTTACTATGTTTAAGAATAAATTTTTCTTGAAAAACGACTAGAAAATGACGGTTGGTAAGCTAATAAGGGGAATAGAAACTTTGTATAATCTTATTACACAATTATTATATAAAAGCCGGTAATCTTATCAAAATTTTATAAAACCTGAAATAACAAGAATAAGGACGTGCTAAAAATAATCGGGAGTAGTTAATAATGAGTAAATACAATCAATTATGGCAGTATATTAAAAACAATAAGAGTGGCTCTTTTGAACTGACCTTTGAACAAATTAAAAGAATTGCTGGTGTCCCACTCGACCATTCTTTCTTAAGATATAAGAAAGAGCTATTAGACTATGGCTTTAAAGTAGAGAAAATTTTGATGAAGAATCAATCGGTTAAGTTTACTAAAAATAGTTAATAATATGAAAAAAACGTGAGAATAAAGCATTTATAACTTTATTTTCACGTTCCTTTTATCTGTTAATTACTCAAAGCATTATCAGCATTATGGTTGAGTTTAAACGCAATTATCATTAGAAATGGAAGCAATGTGATTACGCTACTAAGTAAGAATAGTCCGAAGTCCTTAAATAATTGGTCATTTTGTTGAACTATTTGGTAGGCATAGTAACTGGGGAAAAGCCTTTGAATATTAGTCATTAATTTAACCATTGAATTGGTTGGGATAAAAACATTCCACGGAATAATGAACATTGCCAATAAGAACATCAATGGAGTTGAGCCTGCATCGATTGAAGAACGGCTAAATGAAATCCCAAAAGTAAAACCGATTACACTAAGGTAGATACCGAATAAATTAACTAAGCCCAGGGTTAGCCAGGTTGTCTGGTTAAATTTAATCGTTTGAAGAAGACAGGCAAGCAGGACTAAGATAATGGTTATAACTAAATTAAGAATTAACTGGGTGACTAACTGCGAAATGAGGTACTTCCAAATAGAATATCGACTGATCCGGGCTTGAAGGAAGTAGAAGTTTCGGTTACTAGCAATTCGTTTGCTAAAGGTAACAATTGAGTTACCTAAAATCCCAATTAATAGGGCTAAAATTAGGAGAATTAATTGATAGTCTGCTTCCCTAGGCGTGTTAGTTAACTTAATCATCATCCAATACCAGCTTGTAGGAAAGAGGATAGTAAAAATTAAAAAGCGTCGATTGCGTAATACTTGTTTAAGCTGAATTCCTGTAATCATGCTAAGCCTCCTTATTATTGAGCCGGTACCATTGGGCGATCGTTTGGTGATGGCTGTGAATTTTATTAACACTGATATCATGGGTGATCATACCATCTTTTAATAACCAAACTCGCGAAAAATATTTATCAATTTGGTTGAAATCATGAGTAACTACAATTGTGCTGCCGCTACGTTGGCTCAGTAGTTTCCAAAAGAAATCAATCGAAGTGAGGTCCATTCCAACTGTTGGTTCATCCAGAATCAATAACTTAGCTGGACGCAAGGTACTTATTAATAGACTAAGTCGCCGTTTTTGTCCACCTGATAACTTTTGAACAAATTGATTAGCTTGCTCCTTTAAGTTAAATTTGGTTAATAAATTATCAATGTGTCGAGGATTATAGACCCGATTAATTAATGCGGCTAATTTTGCTTGTTCTAGAACAGTAAGGTCAGGAATTAAGACATCATCTTGTGGCATTATGTTTAAATCTTGGTGAAGGTTAAAGTGGTACTTAACTCTACCATTATCGGGTTTAAGTAAACCAATGAGGATTTTAATTAACGTCGATTTACCAGCACCGTTACTACCAAGAAGGGCAATCCGTTCATAATTACTAACGGTAAGGTTGATATCTTTTAATACTGGTTTACTAAAGCTTTTCTTTAGGTGCGTGGCAGTTAATAACAATGTATTTGGATCGTTAATTCCTGCTACTAATCCGTCCAGACTCACGTTAAAAATTTCGGCCAGTGCAATTAAATTATCCAAGCTTGGTTCTGTATCGCCATTTTCCCATTTAGAGACTGCTTGACGGGATACGAATAATTGGTTAGCAATATCACTTTGGGAAAGTTGCTGTTCTGTCCGGAGCCTTCCTAATTGATGAGCAAAAATATTTTTCATGGGTACACCATCCCTTGTGGAAATAATGTAATTTATTCTACTGGTTTTTTTCGCTATATCAACCAAATCCCTAGATAATAATGTTTGCATAAGTCGCAACCAGATGTTGCCAACTAATTTCCTGGGAAATAATGTCTCAAAAAATCAGCCAATAAAATTAATGAAAAAAATCGCCCTCTTGTTATAATAGTAAAAAATTAAACAGGAGTTGGTATACGTGCTTTTTAGAAAGCTCCACGATAAAGTGAAACATGATTACGAACATGATCTATATACTAGTGAAGTCGAGCAGAACAATTACTTTTTGAAAGATAAGGCAACGGAAATTAAAGAAAGTATCTCTAGTCTAGGGTTGGTATTATTAATTTTAATTTGTTCAGTGAATGGAGATCACGGACAAGCAGTTCAAATATTCCTTTATGTTTTATTAATAATCAATTCGCTTGGCCTTTTATGGCTTAGTATTAAGTTGTGGTGTGTGATTAATGGAAAGAAATGGAGATGATTGGAATGTCACTAGCTCAATTACATAAAATTATTAAATTAGCTGCTATTATTTTATGGTTAGTAGCAATTGCGTTAGTTATAGTTGCAATAATCAAACATCAGTTTTGGAAGTTAATGCCAATCATTGCCTATAATCGGCCACAGAATTATTTAGGATGGATTATTAGTTTTGCCTTGGCTTGTACCATTGCGAGTCCGCTTATTAAACTAATAAGTTTAACTATAAGTAGTACTTTGTGTCATGTATACTTGACATGCAATGGAGAGACTTGTTATGATGATGTCTAGTATATATGACTAAATATTATTTGGAGGATACTATGCTAAAGACTCTCAATACGAAAATCATTAAGCGGTTTTATAATATTTCTGGTCCGCTTGACGAGTATAAGCGCAGTGAGGTTAATCGGATCGGAAATAATCTTGGTATTATGCTATTTTTATTTAATGTACTGATTATTTTCATCGCTCTTTTAATTGAAGAAGCAACTAATAATTCAACACTAGCATTACATATTTTAATTGGGGCAATATTAATCTTTACTGTTTATATTGCTGGTGGCTATGTTATGTATGAAGCACATCGGTATCGACTAACAGATAATGAGGTCGAAGAAAAAGAAGTTCGTCACGCATATATTGCTGCCCTGAAGAGAGGGCTTGGTAACGGAATCTATTTTGGGGTCGGCATGTACTTATTGGATTGCCTTCAAGAATACATGAGTGTGAATGCTAGTCTTGTTGGTTTATTCTTAGATAAGACCAGTATCATTTATGGCATTATGTGTGGAATTCTTTTTGGGGTAACGACGGGGATAGTTTACCTCGCAAGGATTAAAAGGGTTAAATGATAGTATCAGTTTAAACACATGGGGGGAAAATAAAAACTTATCCCATTTTTGGTCGATAATAATCGGATGGTTAAATTTTTATACAATGTTGGAAAGTTAACCCTATTTGCGTTATGATTACCTGTATTATAGGTATTTGCAGGCGATCCCTAAAACAATATTTGCCGTTGTTTGAAAGGAAAAAACATGAAGATTTGTTTTATTCAGCACGAGCCGTATGTTTCACTTGGTTATTTTCGCACTTGGGTTAAGGATCATCACTATGATTTGCAAATAGTAGATTGCCATACACAAAAACCATCGCCGCAACTAGCAAATGATGCTGATATGTTAGTTGTCCTAGGTGGGCCGCAAAATCCACACACAACGTTAAGCGAATGCCCGTATTTTGATGCGGCTGCAGAACGAGCAACTATTAAGGCTTTTATTGCCCAACAACGGATGGTGGTCGGTGTATGTCTTGGTGCGCAATTAATTGGGGAAACACTTGGAATCCCATATGAACATAGTCCGGAAAAGGAATATGGAGCTATCCCAGTTCACTTAACGAACGAGGGTCACCGTGACTCACTTTTGCAAAATTTTCAAGACGGGGCCTTGCTTGGCGAATGGCATAACGATATGATGGGAACTAATTCTCACACTCCTGTGTTAGCTGCGAGTGCGGGATGTCCCCGGCAAATTGTTCGTTATGGTTCGCTTGTGTATGGATTGCAGTGTCATATGGAATTAACGCCACATGATTATGAGATATTACTTGAAAAGATGGGAACAATTATTAATTGTCATCAGCAATACCACTACGTTCAATCAGCTAAACACATTCGGCAAATTGATTGTCAGCCGATGAATTTGAACCTAGCAAACTTTCTAGATCTACTAGTTAAACGTTACCAATCGTAAAAAAATATTAATTATTTCGTATTTACTTCACTATCTTGAATGTTATATAAAATTCAAGATAGTGATTTTTTAATATAAAGTGTGGATGAATAGATATAAATAATAGAATGAGTCGTTTAGACTAACCTCATGGATTAATTTTTTATTCAGTTTTTTAGGACTTCTTGATTGTTTTCGTAACTTCGATAATATATACGTAAAGCAGGAAGTTTAAGCGCTATCATTATAATGATTCGTGATTCTGGAGGGATAAGCATGAAAAAGTATGATGAAATTCTTATTGGTTCTGGTCCAGCAGCTTATAAGATGTCTAATTTATTGGCGAAAACGAATCATAAGGTCTTGGTGATCGAAGGGTTTGAATATGGCGGAACCTGTCCTAATTATGGCTGTGAGCCGAAAATTTTTCTTGAGGGTGCAGTGCGGACGGTTCTTCAATCCCAACAATTACTTAAGCACGGGATTAGCCAACCAGCACAGTTAGATTGGCATGCGCTGATGCAGACAAAGCTTCAGCGTTTCAATCCATGGCCGAGTGAAACACGTGAAATTATTAAGAAAAGTCATGATGTAGAGGATGGGTATGCTCACTTTATTGATGACAAAACGGTGAGTGTTAATGGTCATCAATATCAAGCAAATCATATTATTATTGCGACGGGACAGACACCGAATACTTTAACTATTCCGGGAAAAGAATATTTGCATACAAATTATGATTTACTATCCTTAAAGAACCTGCCTCCAAGAATCGCCGTTATTGGAGCGGGTTTTGTGGGACTTGAGTTAGCAACGCTTGTAGCAGCTGCCGGTGCGGAAGTAACAATGATTATTCACTCCGACCGTATCTTGCGTGGCTTTACGCGTGCGGAAGATAAAGCACTTGTAGATGCGATGCAGAAGCGGGGAATCAAGTTTATTTTTAATGCCAATCCCCAAAAAGTTAGCCAACAAGGCAAAGAGTTGACGATAACAACTGATCAGGGAGAGGTTAAGACTGATTATATTCTGAATGCAACAGGACGACAGCCGAATATTGAAAAATTATCCTTAAATAATACTAATATTGCGTACGACCGTCATGGTATTAAAGTTGATGGACATATGATGACTTCGGTTGAGGGAATATATGCAATTGGGGATGTGGTTAGCCGAAAGCAGCCAAAGTTAACCCCAGTTGCAGAGTTTGAGGGCCAATATCTATTTGATTACTTAATAGGTAAAACTACCCAGCAGATTACTTATCCTGCGATTGGTCAAGCCGCTTTTACCTTCCCTGAGGTTGCCAAGGTAGGTGTCAATCCTGATGACGTGGCTAATGATCCACAATACCAGGTTAAGAAAATTCCTCTTAAATACGGGAGCTTGTATGCGGGACAGAATGATCAAATCAGTACATTGACATTAGTGTTTAAGGGACGGCAATTAGTAGGCGCTAGTGAAATTGGTGACTATGCGGCTGATGACATCAATAATTTTATTCCAATTATTGGGCTGCATATTGATAGTAATGAGTATCGTCAAAAGGTTATGGCAATTTACCCAGCGTTAGGTGATAAGGTTGCTGGATTATTGCCTTAATAATTGGAAAGCAGTTGTATATTATAAAAGTTATTTCTTGAATTATGCTAAGCTTTAGTAAGAGCTCTTAGTATGGGAGGTAACTAATTATGGAACTACAAGAAGCAATCAATCACCGGCATTCAGTTCGTAAATTTCAAGACAAACCGGTTAAACGTGAAGTCATTACTAAGATTGTTCAACTAGCACAACGGGCCCCATCATGGGTAAATTCGCAGCCGTGGCAGGTTTATTGTGCAATGGATAATTCACTTCAAAAAATTAAAGATGCTTATCATAAACAAGATACAGTTGGTAATCATGGACAACCAGACTTGCCGGTGATGAATCGGGAAAAATGGGCTGCGCAGACACAAGCTAATATGAAAGAATGGCGACATGAAATTGTTCACCATTTCGCTAATTTTGATGAAGCTCATGAGGAGATGACTAATGCTAGTGCTAGTTTGTATCATTCGCCGGTAATTCTCTATATTACAATTCCTAAGGCGTCTCCTGACTGGTCAATCTTTGACGCAGGGTTATTTGCGGAAAACCTCATGTTGGCAGCGACAGATTGTGGCTTAAGTACGATTCCAACATATAATAGTGTTCGTTTTCCAACAATTCTTCACCAAATATTAAAAGTTCCAGAAAATGAGCGATTTATAGTTGGTATCTCATTGGGATATCCCACCGAAACAACAATCAATACTTATCGTTCAAAGCGCCGTCCAGTAAACGAAATTCTTCATTTTAACTAATTATTGCAAAGGATTGAGGCTGGAAAATAACCTGACTTCTAAAAGGCAAGGATGTAACAGGCGCAGTAGCTGCCCCCAATAGGCTAGCTGTGCGTCGTAGCCATCCTTGCGGAGGTTCACTCAAAATCAGCTTGTTAGCCGATTTTGGGTGTTTTTTCTCACTCTCAATCCTTTTTATAAGTGTTGAACCGCTTAATTACTAAATCTGGATGAATAAGTTTATACTTATCTTAAAATAGTGGTTAGAATTAGGGAGGTATATAATGACTAAAAAAGTGACGCCAAAATTAGTAATGGCAATTTTATCGGCAGGAATGCTTTCATTCTTGGGAATTTTGGACGAAACAGCGACAACTGTTACTTTTCCAACATTAATTAAGGAATTTTCGATTACAACTGATCAGGTTCAATGGGTTAATACCCTTGTACTTTTAGTTATCGCGACTATTGTGCCAATTAGCTCGCAAATTAGTTTGCGATTTGCTACTAAGAAAATTTTTATTGCAGGAATTGTCTTTTTTATGCTAGGACTAGTTATCGATATTTTCACGCCGCGTTTTGATCTTTTATTGGTGGGGCGCGCTTTTCAAGGAATTGGGACCGGAATTGGCTTACCATTAATGTATAATATTATTCTCGCCAAAGTTCCTAAAGATAAATTAGGCTTTATGATGGGAATTGGGACAATGATTACAGCGGCGGCAGTTGCCCTTGGTCCGGTCTTTGGTGGAATTGTAACAGCCTTATTAACTTGGCGGTGGATTTTTATTATTTCTATCTTTTTAGCAGTTATTAGTACGTTCACCGGTTCATATTCCATCACCCAGTTAAATAAGTTACAGCAGGTTAAGTTCAAATATGGACAATGGCTCGCAATTGCAGTGAGTTTAGTTTTATTAATGTTGGGCTTTACTAGTATCGCTAAAAATCACTTTTGGTCATTTCAAGTTGCGGGATGTTTGGCCATTGGGTTAGTTAGTCTTGGGATTTGGTTAAAACTAGCATGGCATGATCATCATGCGTTAATTAGTCCGCAGCTTTTCTTAAATCTCCGCTTTAGTATGCAGTTAATTTGCTACTGCTTTGCTAAAATTGCAACTTTGGCATTAGGCTTCATTTTCCCAATCTATGTTCAAACTGTTAATCATGGTTCAGTATCACTTGCCGGTTGGATTATGCTTCCAGGCGCTATCTGTGATGCACTGATGGCGGCAGCAGCAGGTAAAATTCTCGACAAAAAGGGTGCCCGATTACCAATCATGGTGGGGATAATCGCTAGTCTAGCCGGTGTGACGATGATGACCGTGTGGGGAATTCATTTATCTAATTTGGCAATTATTTTACTCTATGCTCTTTATTATGGTGGTTATGGGATGTGCTTTAGTAGCTTAATGACTAGTGGGTTGACTTCACTTCCAGCAAAAGATCATGCTCAAGGAAACGCAATATTTAATACCTTGCAACAATTTTCTGGTGCACTGGGAACGGCTTTAGCGGGAACACTGATTGCTATTAGTCAAAACAATCATCAGCTTTTACGCCAGCAAACTACAGCTATTGGGGCAAGATGGACCTTTATTGTATTGTTAGGATTAATTGTTTTAAATCTCATTATTGCAATTGTATTTGTCCCCCGGCCGAAGACAATTCATCAAAATTGATTTTGAGGCAATAAAATGGAAAAAAGTTTTAAAATTTATAATTCAATAACAACGAGAGATCAATTGGTACAAGCAAGTCGTGTCTTTAAAACGACGTGGCAACAAGCATATAGGACTATTTTTCCGCAAGCACAACTACAAAATTTAGATGAACAAATATGGCAAAAAAACCTTCTTCAACCAGGCCGGCATAATCTTATTGCTGTCGATCCTAATAATAAAGTCGTGGGTGTTGCTAGTTATGGTCGTTCACGGGAAAGAAATAGTTCTTGGGGTGAATTAATGGCTATTTATATCTTGCCTGAATACCAAGGACAAGAACTGGGGAAAAAGTTATTAGAAAAAGCAGAAGCAGGTTTGCGATTGCTAAATTATAATCACTATCTATTGTGGGTTTTACAAGATAATCATTATGCCATGAGGTTTTACCATAATAATGGTTGGTATAACAGTGGTATTGTCCAAATTAAAACGATTTTAGGTAAAAAAGTTAAATTAGTGCAATTTAGGAAATAGTTAAGTGCTAATTTCCCGGGGAATAAAATTCTGACGGGTAATTGACGGGTTCCTGGCGGCTAAATGGCGTGGTTGATTAGAATCGAAAAGTGTATTATCGAATTAAAACTAATAGGGGAGAATTATTATGGTAGATAATAAAATAAAGAAGCTTCGTAATGATAAGCACTTTTCTCAAGAACAGCTTGCTGAAAAAGCAAAGGTTTCTGTAAGAACGATTCAGCGTTTGGAGGCTGGTGAAGATGCTAGCATTTCAACGTTAAATTTGGTTGCCGGCGCCCTGGGGGTTGAAGTAGGCGACTTATTCCCACGCGCGGACTCTGCAAAGCAAAAAGCGAAAATTCAGTCTGCTGATGAGTTATTGCAGTCGCAACTTCAACAGCGACATGAAGAATATAAGAATTTCAAGAGAATCTATAATGTATGTTATATTATTGTGATGATGCTTTGGGGTTGCCTTTTTCCATTAGTTCACAATACGGCAATATCCTCAGTTATGGGTGTCTTATGGATTGGTGGGTGGATGATATTTGGTCCATTGAAGAAATGGATTGAAATAAAAAGGATTACTCCTAGATTAGATGCCAAGTACCCATTAACTATTAATCGGATAAACAAAAACGAAAACTAAGTGATTGTTACAAAAAATGCGGTTCAATGTACTAACTTTTTGCTTTCTTTCTAAGAAATTTCAAATTTAACAGTTACAATAGCTGTATGCGAAAGAGAAAAAATAAAAAACAACGTCAAGCACGGACTTATCTTCTGCTAAGTTTATTACTAATAGGTGGTCTTGTGCTTGGCACGTATTATAACCATCAATCAAGAACCGTTAGCAATTCATATATAGTGGATGAAACTGTAAAACTTTCTAGTGGCGCTAATGTATATGATTCGCTTTCAGCAATGAAGAAAACTAATACTAAGTTTAATCCTGAAGTAACATATAAAGTTAATCGCTATTACTTAACAGGTAAGGATGGAAATGAAGTATATGCACGATTTAATTATGATGGGCACAACTATTTCGTTCAATCTACTGATATTAGTATTGCAATGACGAATGCAATCAACAAGTATATTGCTCAAGCAGGTTATCCACATGCCAAAATTGAGCAGCAAATATCACCACGCTTTACTCAACAGAAATACAAGACGGCATCTGGTAAACCACGGGGAGTAATTATTCACGATACTGGAAATGAGAATTCAACGATTAGTAGTGAGATTTCATATATGGAGAAAAATTATACCGCTACGAGGGTTTTCGTTCATACTTTTATTGATGCGCGACAAATTTTAAATATTGCTGATACCAAATATATGGCTGAAGGAGCTGGTCCCAGAGCTAATCCATCCTTTATTCAATTTGAAATGCCACATGAATATACAGCGACAACATTTGCTAATCAGCTTGCCAATGCCGCTTATTATACGGCTTACAACTTAAAGCAAAACAATCTGCCGGTTATCAAGGGAAACAAGGATGGTGGTGGGACGGTTTGGACTCACGCAATGGTTTCAAATTATTTGGGTGGTACTGATCACCAAGACCCGGTTTCATATTGGTCAGCCTCAGCTCAAAAACTTTTCGGTACGTCATATACGATCAATGATTTTATTGTGTTAGTGCAAGCATATTATAATCAGATGTAGTTAATTGAGATATAAAAAATTTAATAAGTATAATCTTGGAGAGTCATAACAATCTATCGTATAGTTACATTAGGAGGGATAGAATATGACTCTCTTATTAATTTTTTGTTTGTTAATTATGTTTAATTTTGTTAAAGGAACCTTTCAACTTGAACCGGTAACTAAGACCAGCTTTATCATTATCCCTATTTATGCTGTTATAATGACGATTATTTCGATGTTTACTGAAAGTAATGAATGGCACCTCTCTGTTACAATCGTTTTAATTTTAATCGGCATTATGTTAGGGTGGTTTCAAACTTTTAGCGTGCGGGTTGTTAAGACCGCCAAAAAAGATAAGTATGGAAATCACATTTTTAAGTATTGCCGGGGATGGGCCTATTTATATGGCTTTGCACTAGTCTTTATGGTTGAGATTGCTACTAATTATATGTTGGGGTTAAAGGTTACTTTCAAAAGTATTATATTTGAACTTTTAAATGAAATTTTACGTGAACGATTTAAATTCTTACCTGATAATGGGTGGGTAATTTGGCTATTGCTTGCTGTAACAACAAGTGTTTATACGATGATTCTGGTTCATCATTATCCGTGTATCAAAGAAGCGTTATCTTGGAGAGAATATAAAAAAGAATAGTAAGCAAAAAAACGCTTAGTCAGCAAATGGCCTTTTTACCAGTGACTAAACGTTTTTGTTTTACCGTTGATTGTCTGAACCAAAAATGTCTAAGAAACTAATGAAGAGATTAATAAAGTCAAGATATAGTTGCAGTGCACCGAGAACAGCAAGCCCATTCGAAGATACTTGATCGCCGCATTCAAGGTAAATGTTTTTCATTCGTTGGGCATCCCACGCTGTTAGCGCAGTGAAGATGATTACAGCAACAATTGATAAGAGATAATTAATCATCGGACTTTGAACAAAGAAGTTAACAAGCAGCGCAATAATCAAACCAATCAAAGCAGCACTGGCATAAGAACCAATTCTGGTGAAATCGCGATGAGAAAATGTCCCAATTATTGCCATTGTTAAGAAAACACCGGCAGATGAGACAAATGCAGTTGCAATATCAGTCCCAGCATAAGCTCCGGCAATAAATGCAAAGGTAATTCCATAGATGATAGCAGTGATAATTAGTAAGATAAAACAAAGACCAGGACTCCGAGTTGCGTTAAAGTTAATTCCTAAGGTTAAGATAATCGGTAAGAGGATAATTAACCAAATTCCCCAACGATTATTTATCATAAAGGCGGTAAATTGTTTAGCAAAAACGTCCATCACAAGCCATGCAGTTAACGCAGAAAGTAGGACAGCCAGTGTCATTAGTCCATACATCTTTGTTAAAAAGTGGTTTAGACCAGTAATATCGACAACATTTCGACGGTTAGATGGAAATTCATCCATAATTAATCACTCCTTTACCTAATAAATAACTATCTTTCTTCATTGTATTCCATAAATTTAATAATAAAAAATGTTTTGCAATAAGTGCTGGTGTTCGTGTAAGAAGCTTATAGCGGTAGTTGTTATTTTTCATTATAATTATAATAAATGATTTATGGTTATTTATAAGCTATGAACAGCCATTGATAAAGTGAAGGGGTGAATAGTCATGACTAAGGTAGACGAACAGTTTATTCAAGCAGTCTTGAACATTGTCGATATAATTCCGGTCGGGCGTGTAGCTACATATGGACAAATTGCTAGGATAGTTGGTCGCCCTCGTAATGCCCGCTTGGTTGGTAAAATACTTGGTAAAGCTGGTGGGCGTGGACATCATCCTTGTCACCGGGTTGTTACCGTTACAGGACGTCTAGTACCGGGATGGGTTGATCAACGCCCCATGCTGTTAGCAGAAAACGTGCCATTTAAAGATGAAAATCATGTGGATATTAAGAAGTGCCATTGGAGGGGAATATAATTTTTAATTTCCTGGGAAATAAAACGCAAAATTACCAAGTGGGATCGGTAGTTTATATGAAGATGCTAAAAGAAAGTGGCCTGACTGCCCATGCCCAATTAGGTTTAATCCTGAATCGGCATCTCCATGCTGAAATTGATGAAAATAATTTTTTACAATTATTGAGTAAGAAGTACCAGTTAGCGCCGCAATTAACGCCAACTAGTTATTTTTATCCTTATTTTCGTGACTTGGTGGTAGATTCCTATAGCTCTTCTAAAGGCTTAGCAGATGACTTATTGGGACGAAAGATTCACCTATTTCGTAGTTATCTTGATCGGCAGAATATTTCTTTTATCCGTAATTATCACAGCCCGCATTTACCGCCTAATGCGACTGATCTTCAACGCTTGCTTTGTTATTTACAGGATAATCACCTAAAAGCTGATTTTAAAACGGGGGCTAGTTTCCATAATCGGTATCATGATTCATTCCTTTATCCTCATAATATGAAAGTTCAGTTGACACGTAATTCTATTCGTTATACAAAAAATCCGGCAAGAATGATTGAATTTATTATTAATATTGATAGTGGCGATTTTGTTAGCCAATGGAATGTTTATCATCATACTGCTACAGGTTTAATAGATAGTAATCCAGATCACTATTCACTTAATCAGCTGCAACAGGTTGCTAATACAGAGTCGTTTAATTATGGGATTCCTTATGGTGGACGATTAGTAGTGGGTAAGTATCGTCATATGCATCGGCAACTAGACATTAATCAACCGCCTAATAGTAAAATTCGGCGTGTCGCAAAGGACTATTGGCGCTTTTCGCAGGATTACGATCATAATGGGAACTATGCTGATCTGATAAAAAGCCCCCGTGACGTTATTGCCTGGCGTAAAGTTCCTGTTAATCAACGTTTTTCAATCTATATGGATTATGTTGAATATTTGAGATGTCATCAAATAAAAAATAATGGAATTAATGCTTATTTTTCAGTTATGCCAAAGTACCATCAATTCTGTGCCCATTGGAAAGAGGGATTGTTATAATGGTAACTAAAGGGAGAGCGATGACATGGATAATGAGTTTCAAAAAGCATTAATGAAAAAACTAGATGAGCATGAAGACGAGATTATCAAGATTCGTCGTTACTTACACGCTCACCCAGAGACCTCCTTTCATGAAAAGAACACGGCACGATATATTAAAGAATTTTATCGTCACCTAGCTTGTGATTTGCAAGATTGTGGGGATGGCTATGGGATTCTTGTTGATATTCACGGTTCGCATCCTGGTAAGTGCTTAGCTTTACGCGCTGATTTTGACGCCTTGGCAATTCAGGAGGAAAATGATTTGCCATTTAAATCGCAAAATCCAGGAGTAATGCATGCTTGTGGTCATGATGGACACACCGCATACATGATGGTTTTAGCTAAGTGTTTGATTGAATTAAAAGATATGTTTAGCGGAACCGTGCGGATTATCCATCAACCAGCAGAAGAGGTTTCGCCGGGTGGTGCCTTATCGATGATTCAAGACGGCGCGTTGAATGGCGTTGATAATGTTGTCGGAATTCATGTAATGAGTACGATGCCGACTGGAACAATCCAATTGCATCCCGGACCGACACAAACAGGGCGGGCTAATTTTGATTTAACCTTTATCGGCAAGGGTGGTCATGCGTCAATGCCCCAATTAAGTCGTGACGCTATCGTAGCAGGGAGCTATTTTGTCACTACTGTTCAGACAGTTGTATCACGGCGCCTTAATCCATTTGACGTTGGTAGTGTGACAATTGGTTCTTTTGATGGTGCTGGATCATATAACGCCATTAAAGAAAGCGTAAAATTAAAGGGCGACGTTCGAATTATGGATGAAAAGGTACGAGGAATAATAAAATCGTCAATCCAAAAGGTTATTAAGGGAATTGATGATTCTTTTGACGTTCGTAGTGAATTAAAGTACGATGATAACTATCCGGTTTTGGATAATAGTCGTTCATTAACTACTCAAATTGAAAAATGGTTAAAGGAAGCCAACCTGCCACGAGTGACCGCAATCAAAGATAGTGGCTTTGTAAATGCATCCGAGGACTTTTCCTATTTTGCACAGGTTGTTCCAAGCTGTTTCTTTTATGTTGGCTGTCAACCAGCTGATGGTGGCAATTATCCCCACCATAGTCCGGAATTTATGTTAAATGAAGATTCACTTTTAATTTGTGCCAAAGCGATGGGAACCGTTGTAACAAATTATTTCGTCTCTTAACCCATTAATTATTAAATAGTGTCTGATTTGTACACTGGATAAAATGATTATGTAATTATTGTCTATTATGTTCTAAAAGTGTTATGGTTGATTTTGAGTAAAATGATTGGAGGGATTTTTGGATGGAAACTGATTATGACCAACTAAAAGCAGCTTTAAAAGAGCCCGCATTGAATGCAAAACTATTTTCTTCGCAGTTTGGTTTGGAGGCAAAGAAGCACCGGATTTTGACCAATGGACGGGCTAGCCGTTATCCATATCCTGAAAATCTGCGTTCGCGGCAATATAATATTTATTTAAATTCTGGATTTACAGACGATATGATGGATTTTGAAACATCACCAGTGGTTGGAGCTAAAAATGCAGTTCGGCAGTTAAAAATGTTAGAACAAATTGTCATATCACAATTACACAGTGATGAACGTTTATGGCCGTTAAGCATGGCTCCCGGACCAACTTATCAGCATGACTTAGAGTACTTGAAAACTGCTTTTACGAAGTCGTGGGATCAGGAAACTCATGATTATCTTGGGAAGAAATATGGCATTGTTCAGGAAATCTTAGGGGACGTTCACGTTAACTTTAGTCTTGATAGCAGCTTAATTAATGAGCTTTATCAGCGCTTTTATAGTAATCGTTACGCTAATCGAGTTGATTTCCAAAATCACTTATACTTTAAACTTGCGCAGAGGTTTTGCCTTTACCAGTGGCTGTTTACATATTTGTATGGTGCGAGTCCGGTCTCAAAGGATATGCCCCATAGTATTCCTGATGATCTCCAACTACCTGTACGGAGCTTACGGTGTAGTGATTATGGGGATGATAACTGGACAAATGAACAGGTTACATATGCAACGTTTGATCAGCATTTTACTGAGCTTCAGAATTTTATGGCTAACGGAACTTATTATAGTATGAAGGAATTCTTTGGCCCGGTGCGGTTACGTCGTCATAACCATGATACGCGAGATATTACCGGTGCCTTGCAGCAGGGAATTAATTACCTTGAATTTCGAACTTTTGACCTTGATCCATTATCACGGACGGGAATTAGCGATGATACAATTAATTTTCTTGAATTAGTGCTGTTGAATAGTATTCTCACCCCATTACCGGATGACCTGCCCGCGAGATTAGTTGAGGCAAAGCAACGCAATAATGAAGTTGCCTTGCAAAAGCCTAAGGATCAGTTGCCGTGGATGCACGATGCCGCAATGGAATTAATTGCTGAATTACAAAACTTTATTGTTGAATTTAATGCTCCGCGGGAATATCAGCTTGCATTAAAGTTTGTTCAGCGCCGCGTAGATGATCCTTCACTAACGCTTAGTGGCCAATTAACGGATCAATTAGAAAATGGCGATTTGCTATCATTTGGTTTAAAGATTGCTAATGACCGCTATACCAAAAATATTAATTTTCAACATCCACTTCAGGCGATTAGCGATGTTTATTCAGATGATATTCAGCGTTTAGTTAGAGCGGCAATTGAATTAGGAATACAAGTTAAGCTTCAGCCAACGCAAGTAATACTATATGTAGGAGATCACATAGAAAGCTATGATGCTCAGGCGCAACTTGATTTTTCAAAAGGAGCGCGTGATCTTGTCCTTGCTGATTTTCCAGAAGCAAAACAATTTCAAGAAAAAATTGACTAAGTATGACATAATCTTTTGGTAGTTGTCATAGTAATATTCGTAAAATAATGCGGGACTGGTGAGAAAATCTGTCTTTCTCCCGGCCCCCTCATTAGATAAATGAATCTTTAATTTCTAGGAAATAGAAAGAAGAATAAACATGCGAAAAATTGGAATTATTGGCTTAGGCCATGTTGGTCGAATGTTAGCTAACCAATTGGTAATGAATGGAAAAGCTGATGAATTAGTGCTAATAGATAAAAATGATCAGTTAGCTGTCGCGGTGCAAGCTGATTTAAACGATGCGCAAACCGTTTTAGATACTTATACTAAAATTATTATCCAAGATTATGCGGTCTTGGCAGATGCTGATATATTAGTAACCGCCTTTGGTAAGAGTGAGTTATTAAGGCAACAGCCGATGGCAGAACTGGAAACCAGTTACCGACAAGCAAAGCAAGTAGGGCAGCAGATTTTTAAGAGTGACTTTAGTGGGATTTTAATTAATCTTACTAATCCTAATGAAGCAATTACTGCAGTCCTTCAACAAGCGGTGGGGTTACCACAGAAACAGGTTATTGGAATCGGGACAGTTATCGAGACGGCACGCCTTCATCGCGCAATTGCAGAAGGGGCGCAGGTTGCCACGGCAAATGTCACTGGCTTTGTTTATGGACAACACGATGGTCATCAAGTATTTGCATGGTCAACGGTTCATGTAAATGGTCAACCACTAACCGCCGCAATTAACGGCCACCATTTGGACCAGAGTCAGTTAAAAGTAAAAGCGAACCTTAGTAACTGGTATACGCTTAGTGGGCTTGGCTATAATGTTAGTGCGGTTACTGCATGGACTTTGCGGATCATGACAGCAATTTTTGCCGATGAGCAGTTAGCATTACCAGTTGCTATCTATCAGCCGCAGTATGCAACTTATATTAGCTTTCCAGCATTGATTGGTCGGCAAGGGATTGGTAACTTGCTGCTATTAAATCTCTATCCACTAGAGCGTGAAGAGATTAAGAGTGCTGCAGAAACGATTAAACACCAAATCGAATCGTTAAAAAATATTAAGGGAGAGTCATAAATGATTAAGAGAATTGCAGTCTATTGTGGTGCACGCGATGGGAATGATCCAGCTTTTGATCATGAAGCTGAACGTTTTGGTAAATGGCTAGTCGCACATGATATTGAATTAGTTTATGGTGCCGGTGCGTTTGGCCTTATGGGAACATTAGCAAGAACTGTTCTTAAAAATGGTGGACAGGTCCATGGGGTAATAACTACTGAGTTAGCGCAGCGTGGTGCAATCTATAAGGAACTGCCAGATGTCAAAATTGTTCCTAACATGGATATTCGGAAGCAAACAATGATGAACCTTGCTGACGGTCTGTTAGCTTTTCCTGGTGGATTTGGAACCCTTGAAGAAATTAGTGAAGCGGCCTCGTGGACAACTGTTGGTGATAATCATAAGCCGGTTGCTTTCTATAATTTCGCTGGTTTTTATGATCCGCTTAATGATTTATTCCACCGGATGAATAAGGCTGGATTTGTAGAAGAACCATATCTAAATAGTGTCCTTTTTAGTGACAACTTTGACCAGATTTTGACGTTTATGCAAAACTACCATGCGCCTGCACACCGCCACTACGGAAAATAATTTAAAAATAAAAAACGCTGAATTACAGCGCCAACATTATTTTACTGGTTGAATGGTGTAAACTTGGTCGTCAGCTTCATCAGTCAATGAAACCGGCCGTTGTTCATTTGCTCGGATTGTAATATGGTAGCCAAATCGATCAAGGAAAACTAACTTATCAGGCTTGATTTGTTGAACCGTTGCCGGAATAATTTGGTTGTCAATACCGAGTTTTAATTCAGGAGATATAGTTATTTTATGGGAGCGATCTCGTTCCTTATCATAGTATTGCCAAGTGCCAGAATAAAAGATAGGTAATGCGACCGTATTGTTGCTTTTCTTTGCTCGACTGAACCCTAAAGTACTAGTGAGTCCAGCCATTAATCCCGCGCCGAAAAGTAACATTCCCTTTTTTCTCATATTTTATCAGTCTCCTCAATTAAGTGATAAGTCATTTCATAACATAACTAATTATACACACATTTCTATTATCAGAAGATTTCATTTCTGTTAAAAACACGCAATAATTGTTAAAATTAGATGTAACTAAAGAAATATTTGAAAAGGAAGAGTTTTTTATGCTTAAACTTGGAGTTATTGGAACACATATTATTACTGATCAAATGCTAGATGCAGCGAAGACAACTGGTAAGTACAAATTAACTGCTGTGTATTCCCGGACCTTGCAGCGGGCAGAAGAATTCGGTAAGCCTTATGGAGCCACGGAATTTTACGATAGTCTGGATCGTTTCTTTGAAGACGGTGATTTTGATGTTGTTTACATTGCATCTCCTAACAGTCTACATTATCGGCAAGTTCGGCAGGCGATTGAGAACGATAAGTTTATTATTGTCGAAAAGCCGGCATTTGTTAACCCTAGTGAATATAGTGCGATTGAATCGTTGCTAGCTGCTCATCCCAAAGCACGGTTAGTTGAGGCTGCTCGTCATATTCATACTAAGATTTACCAAGCCGCAATGGAAAAGGTTGACGAGATGAAGCATCACCATGTTCAGGGTGCTACTTTAACGGTTATGAAGTACTCATCGCGGTACGATAAAGTCTTGGCTGGAGAAGAACCTTATCCGAATATTTTTACCCTTAAGTATGCTGGAGGGGCATTAATGGATTTAGGTGTTTATGCTGTTTATGGCGCGGTTACAATTTATGGTGAGCCAGAATCGGTTGTTTACTTCCCAACACTTGCTAAGACTGGCGTTGATGCAAAGGGCGTTGCTATTCTTAATTACGATAAGTTTACGGTAACTTTGAATTTTGGAAAGACGGCCAATTCACACCTTGCCTCTGAAGTATATGGCTTAAAGGATACGCTGGTCTTTGACAGTATTTTTGATACTACTAAGGTCACCTATTATGATGCTGAACAACAAGCACACCCTATTGAAGCACCTGTTGAAAAGAATTCAATGACCGATGAAATGAATGACTTTGCAGATCTCTTTAATAATCCCGATGATGAGGCAGAAATGAAGAAGTACAAGCATTGGCTAGCATTATCGAAGACTGTTAACTCGGTAATGTACTCATTACGGCAATCCGCACAGTTAGTTTTCCCAGCAGATAACGATCAAGAATAGGATGATTTAATTTGATCGAACAATTCCAAAAACATTTTGATGAGAAATATAAACAACCTACTGCTATTCAAACAGCCGTAGCCCCGGCACTCCAAACTGATCAATCGGTCCTGGGGATTGCGCCTACTGGTTCAGGAAAAACATTGGCATTCACCTTGCCGTTATTACCTAAAATTATGCCTGGTGAAGGTACACAATTATTAGTCCTTGCGCCATCTCAGGAACTAGCAATCCAGACAACCCGTGTTATTCGTGAATGGGCAACCCTTATCGGTGTTAGTGTGCAATCATTAACTGGTGGGGCAAATTTACGACGCCAAGTTATCAAGCTACACCAGCATCCTGACGTTGTGGTAGGAACGCCGGGACGAGTACTCCATATGCTTGATAACCACCACTTAAAATTAGGTCACCTAATGACGATGGTTGTTGATGAAGCTGATGATATGCTACAAGATGATACATTAGCAGTAGTAGAAGATATTGAACGAGCAACGCCATTATCGGCACAGTTAGCTTTTTTCTCTGCTACCAAATCCCCAGTCCTTGATCAATTAAATGTAATGTTTGGTCGTGATATTGAGGTTATCGATGTACGCGATCAGGATAATTCGCGCGGACCAGTCGAACATGGCTATTTGAGTGCCCGAACGAATGCCCAGAAAACGGCCACTTTACGACGGTTAACAAGTATCAAGGATTTTCGGGCGTTAGTATTTTTTAATAGTACCCGTACGCTTAACTACGCGGCTAGTCGGTTACGTCATGAACATATCGCAGTAGCAACCCTTGGCGGGCGTCAAAAACAGACCCAACGTGAAAAAGCAATGCGGATGTTTCGCAAACGGCAAATTAAATTATTACTAACAACGGACCTTGCTGCGCGAGGAATTGATATTCCTAAGTTACCCGCAGTAATTAACTTTGATTTGCCAACAAGCTTAAATACGTATATTCACCGGGTTGGGCGAACAGGACGACAAGGTGAGCCAGGACTAGCTCTTAGCCTTGGTGATGATCATGATATTCGTGACCTAAAAAAATTGCTTCATGATACTGATTATGAGTTGAAAAAGTTATATGTTGGTGATAATCAACTAGCAAACAAAAAGCCAGAAGCGGGTAAGCAGGTTATCTCAATTAGTAAGCAAGCCAGTCGTCACCTCCAAAAGGAACAGTTAACGGGTGAACCGCGCTTACAAAAGAAAATTGATAAAACCTTAAGTGGCTTTTCTAAACCTAAGAAGCGACGCAAGAAAAAGAATCGCAAGAATAAGGGAATCCGCTTAAAGCATCGTCGCCAAAACGGAGAAAATTGAAAAAAAGAATATTATCGTCTTTACGTAGCGGACTGTAAATGCGATAATATTCTTTAGTTTGGTCCTATAGTATAATTGGATAGTACATCCGCCTCCTAAGCGGTCGATTCCGGTTCAAATCCGGATGGGACCATTATGATTTTTCGACGTGATTGCTCTAAGGTAGTGATTGCGTCTTTTTTAATTTGCAGATAGATAAAAAGTTTTTTAAACTGAACTGTGAGATGATGAAGGGAGAGTGAAAAATGCAGCCACCATATAAGGTAATGTTTTTATTTGGCACGCGGGCAGAAGTATTAAAGTTAGCACCGATAATTCGATTGATGCACCGTGATCCCGACAAATGGCAAGCAGTTCTTGTCGCTACGGCACAGAGCGACTCGCGTTTACTGAATGATACCTTAGAATACTTAAGGTTTCATGTCGATTTCAGTGTTGATTCATCAGGTATTGCCAATACTAATGAAGTTGATCAGCTTAGTCAGCTTTTGCATAACCTGAATAATGTCGTAAATGCAGGACAGCCAGATATGGTTTTAATTGCAGGTGATGCAACAACTAGTCTTGCTGCTAGTCTGATTAGTTTTTACCATCGTATTCCGTTGGGTCATGTTGAAGCTGGCTTGCGGACTTATAATCAATACTCGCCGTTTCCAGATGAGATGCACCGCCGCCTTACAGATGATTTAGCAACTCTTTATTTTGCACCAACGACTGGTGCTCGTGATAATTTATTACAAGAACATCATCCAGCTGAGCGAGTTTACGTTACTGGTAATACATCAATTGATAGTGTTGAATGTAATCTTCAGGCAGATTTTAAACATCCATTACTACAATCGATTGCAGCTGATCATCGGATTTTATTAATGACAATGCGGCGTAAAGATAACCTTGGTTCACCGATGAAGCGGGTGTTCCATACGGTTCGTGATATTATCGAGACAAATAAAGACGTTGAGCTGATTTTTCCCGTTTATCCCCATCCAGAAGAGGTCGCATTGGCTGATGAGATACTTGATGGTCATGAACGGATTCACCTTACGCACCCGTTAAATCATCATGATTTTTTGAATATTGCGGCTCGTAGCTCAATCTTATTGACTGATTCTGGGGGACTTCAAGAAGAAGCGCCGGCCCTTCATAAGCCGGTTCTTCTTTTGCGTGATGAGACAGAACGTCAGGAAGCAGTTGATTTAGGGTGTGTGAAAGTCGTCGGCACCAATCCTACGACAATCCAACAGGCAGTTTTTGAATTGTTAAATGATGAGAAGGCATATCGACAAATGGTACAGGCAGATTCACCATTTGGGGATGGTAATGCCAGCAAACGAATTTTGCAAATAATTAAAAAATTTCTAGAAAATAAAAAGGATTGAGAGCATCTCATGGGAGAGAAACTTTCAATCCTTTTATTTATCGGCAATATCACGGTTATCCTTGAAAATAAGCCACTTTGAAAAAATATAATTAGCAATCACAACGACGACGTTATCAACGAATTTAACAATAAATTGTTGAAGGGGGGTATCAAATTTAAGAACTTTGATCCCGACATAGGTAATGATCAAATCAATTACTAGCGTCAGCCCACGGTAAAAAAAGAAACGAAAAATTTCAACAACAAAATCGCTAACGGTCGTGTAATGGGAACCAAATACCCAAACCTTATTAGTAAAATAAGCCACTAAAACCGAAGCAAACCAAGCAATTACTGTTGAAAGGGCAACGTTCCAATGAAGCCCTGGACTTAAAATTTGGAAGACTGCTAAGTTGACAATCGTTGTCACAACACCCCAGAAGAGGTAGGCAATGATTGACTTATATTTCATCCACAAATCCTTAATCATTGAGGTTGTCCGCCTTTTCTACTAACTTTTTAGCAAACTCATCTAATTTTTTAATATCTTCTTCGTCGGGAGCAAGGTTGACTTTTACGTTTGTTGCTCCTTGTGTGGCTCCGGCTTGAGCTAATGCTTCACCGAATTTATCAACAGCGACACAGAAATCATCGCCGTAGAAGGTATCACCTGAACCAGCAACACCGTAAACCTTACCAGTTAATTGTTCTTCTTGTAAGTCTTCATAAAAGTCAAGACCTTCTTCTGGAAGAGCGCCTTCATCGTAAGTATAAGGACAGATAACACAAATATCAGCGTCTTGAAAGTCTGCCGGGTCAGCCATTGTCATTTCAACTTCATCAACTTCAACTCCTAAGTCTTCAAGAGCATCGGTGATAATATCCGCAACGTCTTCATTATTTCCTGTGATAGTTGCGTATACTACAAGTGCTTTTGCCATTTTATTTAACCTCCATTTAATTCATAACGTTTATATAGTATAGCATGGTTTCAATATCTTAGCAGACAAGTGGTATACTATTCATGTTAGATTGTAAAGAAGGAGATTCATAATGATTAGTTTAAAATCACCTCGAGAAATCGATGCAATGGAAAAAGCAGGAGCAGCCTTAGCGGCAATGCACCTTGGATTACGCAAGATTATTAAGCCGGGTATTTCCAGTTGGAAGATTGAAGAATTTGCCCGCAAATACTTTAAGGCTGCTGGTGCAAAGGCAGAACAAATTGGCTTTGAAGGCTATGAATATGCAACCTGTGTTAGTGTTAATGATGAAATTTGCCATGGCTTTCCACGTAAAAAGCTAATTTTAAAAAAGGGTGACTTGGTAAAGGTCGATACGGTTGTCAGTGTTGATGGTGCTTTCAGTGATTCCTGCTGGTCTTATGCGGTCGGTGAAGTCAAGCCTGAAATTCAAAAGTTAATGGATGTGACCAAGAAGTCACTGTTTATGGGGATTGATCAATGTATTCCTGGTAACCGGATTGGTGATATTGGTGCAGTTATTCAACACTACACCGAAGACGAGAATGGTTATGGGGATGTTCGTGAGTTTGTTGGTCACGGAATTCAACCAACGATGCATGAAGATCCAATGGTTCCACACTATGGTGAACATGGACAAGGAATTCGTCTTCGCAATGGGATGACAATTACGGTTGAGCCAATGATTAATACTGGAACATGGGAAGCTGATACCAGCGATCCAAGTGGCTGGCTTGCTAAAACTGCCGATGGTGGCTGGAGTTGCCAGTATGAACATACATTAGTAATCACTAATGATGGACCAAAGATTTTGACCTCTCAAGATCCGGTAGCTGACGCTGATTATATGTATGATGACAACTATGCTAAGTATCTTGACCACTACCGTGAGATTGCAGAAAAGGTAGCAAAACAATTTGAATAAGTAAAATGGCTTGTTAGGAGATGATTCTAGCAGGCTTTTAATTTATTTTAAAAAGATGTTGATTTTAAAACAACACGTGTTAAAATAGTTGTTGAAAATAAAACAACAACTGGAGATGGATATTATGAAATATGGTGTTACAGTAGCAACAGGTAAATTTGGTCGGACTGCGGTTAAGGAATTAGTGAAAGTAGTTGCTCCAAATAATGTGGTTGTAATCGTTAGAAATGCAGAAAAAGCTCGAAAAGTACTTCCAGCCGGAATTGAGATCCGTCAAGCTGATTATGGTGATGAAAATTCATTATCAGCAGCTTTGAAGGGAATTGATAAATTGCTATTCATCTCTTCTTTACCGGGTGGCCCTGTTAGTCGTGAGACGCAACATCGCAATATTGTAACCGCGGCAATTCAAAATAAAGTTAAGTTCATTGCATATACAAGTTTTCCCCATGCTAATACAGCGGAGAATGAACTTGCCTCAGACCATAAGATTACTGAAAAACTTATTCGAGATAGCGGAATTGCCCATTCATTCTTACGTAATAATTGGTATATTGAAAATGACCTTGATGCAATTAAGACTGGTGCGGCAGGTCTTCCAGTTTATTATTGGGCAAACAATCGTGCTGGTTGGGCGCTTGAACGTGAGTACGCTGAAGGAGCCGTTAAAGTATTATTAACTGACCAGCCAAAAGAAGTTTATGAATTTGCTGGACCAAGTCGGACTTATGAACAGTTCTTTGCGACAGTTCAACAAGCAACTGGTAAAGATTTTAATATCAAGCAGGTCAGTGAAGCACAATACATTAAATACCTTGAAAGTAATGGCCTTAATCCGGAAGTTGCTGCCATGGTTGCTAGTTTTCAGGCACCGATTGATGATGGTTCGTTAACTGAAGAAACTAATGATTTAGCTGATATCTTAGGTGGCCTTACCTCGCTTAATAAGGCAATTATTGAGGTGTTAAACAAATAATAATAAAAGACTTATTTTTTTAATTTCGTTATAATTAAGAAAATAAGTCTTTTAATTTACGGAGGGATAGAATGCGTCATTCACATAAACTAAGCGATGCAATTCACATATTGACTTATATTGAAATTTGTAAAAATAGTGATTTAAGCAGTAAAGCAATCGCCGATAGTATTGAGGCGAATGCAAGCGTGGTTCGTAACTTAATGGCGACTTTAAAGCGGGCTGGCTTGTTAATCAGCCATCCAGGAGTAGCCAAAGCAGCGTTAAGTCGACCAGCAACCCAAATTACTTTGTTAGATGTATATAAAGCTGTCGATAATGATGAAAAGTTAATTCACATTGATCCCCAAACAAATCCGAAATGCATTGTGGGTGCTCACATCCAAGGAACGTTAACTGAGGCATATCAACAGGTTCAAAGTGCTGCAGAGGTAGAAATGGGTAATATTACGCTTCAGCAGATAATTGACGGGGTGTTAGATGATGAAAAAAGAAATCCAGTGACCCCTTAGTAGCAACTTGCCCATTTCTAAACCTATAAAATTATTTTGCTGGATCAAATTTGACTACTAAACTAAAAATCCGGTAAGCTCGATGACTGATTGTCGCCTTTGAGCTTACCGGATATTTTAATCATATTGATGCATGTATTTAGAAAGGCGCTTTAGTCCTTCCCGTAAAGTGGCTTCAGGAGCGCAATAACCGAGACGTACATGTCCGGGAGTATCAAACGCGTCTCCTGGCACTAGTAAGACCCCTTCATCTTTAAGGAGGTTTTCACAAAAGGTATGGATATCAACAGGAACATCAAGCTTTGGGAAAGAAGTGGAAACTGCTTGGGGCATAATCACACTTGCTCGTTCTTCATGTTCAATCCAGTCTTTATAGATTGCTAGGTTGCCTAACACTAATTTACGATTGCGGTCTAGAACTTCATCACGGTGCTTCAAGACATAAGTTGCTAGTTGATCATTAAATACTCCGCCGCAAATCATTGTATAGTCGCGAAATTTACGGAAAATATCAGCAACTTGAGCATTTGTTGCGGTCCAGCCAATCCGCACGCCAGGAACAGAGTAAGTTTTGGAAAGGGAGTTAGTAGAGATACCTTTATCATATAAGTCGATAATTGGGGTAAATTGTTCCGGATGATCAAGTGGTAAGTATACCTCATCGACGAGTACATAGGCATCGACCGATTTAGCAATTTCAACGACTTCTTCTAAAAATTGTTTATCTAAGACGGTTCCGGTGGGGTTATTAGCGTTGTTGAGGCAGATCATTTTAGTATCTGGGCGAACGAGCTTTTTAAGTTCATTAATATCTGGGTACCAATCATCTTCTTCATGAATATGCCAGTAGTCAACATCAGCACCCAATGATTTTGGAATATCGTATAGTTGTTGATATGATGGATATTCAGCAATCACGTGGTCGCCAGGGTTGATTAGTGCATATAATGCTAAAATATTTGCCCCGGTTGCTCCATTTGTTTGTAAAATATTTTCTGGATCAACATGCTGGTAGAGTTTAGCAACCTCTTCCTTAAATGCCGGCGATCCTTCAATCCAGCCATAATTCATCTTTTGCTTGTCAAGCATTTCGTAAAATTCTTGCCCGTTATGTCCATCAAGGTTTAATAAGTCGTGCATGCTTAAAGAAGCAATTGTACTTTGTGAAATATCATAAGTAGCACTCTTTTCCCATTTATTAAGCCAGGCTTCAACGCCAAAGTGTGCAATTTCTACCATAATAAAACCTCCTAATTAATTGAGATAGTCCCGTTAGCTATTAACACTAATGAAATAATAGCAAAGACTGCGATAATTCCCATCGTCCATTTTTCTTTGCTGTTGATCCGGTGCTGAAAGATTTTACATGCCTGAACATAAAAGAAAAAGCCAGGGATGAAACCTACAGAAACAATCATTACTTCTTTCCACCCAGCTAGGACCATTGCCATTAGTTCAAAGAGGGTAGCAATTAAGCCAATTGTAAATTGTCCCCATTCTTGATGCTGCCAACTATATATCATTTGATAAATGCCGACGAGAAGGTAACAAATCAAGATAGCTGCTGTACATAAGGTATAAGCAAAATTATACGCATACGAAGTAAAAAGAAGAGAGAATAAGAAAATTGATTGCAGGATACCAGTGATTACTAATGCACGAGTTGGGGCCTTCTTTTCATTTAACGCTCCCCAAGATGGTGGCAGTGTCTGATCATCAGCCATCAACATTAATGATTCTGCTGGTAGCATCGTCCATGATAACCATGAAACGAGGACTGAAATGATTAATCCGATACTGATCAATGCTGCTCCCCATGTACCGACGAGGTGTTGCATGATTGCACCGAGGGCTGGTTGACCACCAGCTGCTAGTTCTGCCCGGCTCATGACCCCGTATGGCAAGATAGAAACGATGATATAAATAGTTAGCAAACTAATTAAACCGAAAATAGAGGCCCGTTCTGCATCTGACCGTGTTTTAGCCCGGCTAGATAAAACGGAGGCTCCCTCAACTCCGACAAAGAGCCACATCATTACCATAATGGAAGCCTTAATTTGATTGTAGATTGAACCAGTTTCGACCTTAGAACTGAGATTTTGACTGACGTTTCCCCAGAAATCGGCAGTAAAGATCCGTGCTTGAAAGCCAAGAATAACGCAGATAACAAAGATAACAAGCGGAATAATTTTACAGATTGTGCCAATTGCGTTGATAAATGCGGCTGACTCAATACCGCGGTTTACTAAGAATGTCAAAATCCAAGTTAAAATAATGGCGACAATAATGGAAAAAAGATTTTGCCCATTCTGAAATAATTGAGGGAAAAATGTACCTAAAGCACTCATCGTAATGGTGGCAAAGGCAATGTTTCCCAACCAAGCAGAAAGCCAGTATGCCCACCCAGAGATAAATTCGCCAAGTGGACCGAAAGCAGCAGCGGCATAGCTAAAAATTCCGGCATCAAGGTCCGGGCGCTTTTGTGATAAGTTAGTAAGCGATAATACTAACGTTAATACCCCGATACCAACAATTAGCCAGGCAATCATTGCGGGACCGGGAGCAGCGGCAGTAGCTAAGTCGCTGGTAATTCCAAAAACTCCTGAGCCAATGGTAGAACCAACAATTAATAAGGTTAGTTCTAGTGTATTAATTCCTTTTTTCTCACTCATTTTCTTCACCTCACGATCGTCGTCTGAGTAAGAATGTCATAAATTATTTGACGTCTTATTATAGCAATGCTAGGAATCGCTTTCAATGATAGGGAGATCAGCGAACGACAAGTAAAATATAAAAATAATTTATTTTAGGATAGTTAACGGTACCGGTAATTTGATTAACTTAAAAAAGTTAAGTAATCATAGCGTAATACTAAATAAAATTAAGTATTTTAGCCTTTTTCTCATTAATTTTTTCATAATAATCAAAATGAGTTGAAATATTGAAAATAATTTTTATGCTTTAAAATTACTATTTATGCACATGTAATAACTTTTATGCGCTTTATATAGCTATTTATGCATAAAAATGTAAATAAACTTTCCTGAAAGACTTTCATTTTTTAAAAAGATGGTTATACTTAAATTATTAAATAATTTCTTAGCTTTATTTAAGAATCTTAATAATTTGGAGGCATTATTTTGGACGAACAAAGTGGTAATAAAAAGATGATTACTACCTTTGGATTAGTGACGATGATTATTACCGCCATTTTTGGTTTTGGTAATGTATCGAACGCTTATTTACAAATGGGTTATGGTAGTATCATTTGGTATGCATTAGCGGGGATTTGTTTCTTCTTCCCGTGTGGCCTGATGATGGCTGAATACGGCTCAACGTTTAAGGATGCAAAGGGTGGGATCTACTCTTGGCTTGCCGGTTCTGTCGGCGAACGGATTGCCTTTGTCGGAACTTTCGTGTGGTTAGCATCCTGGATTGTTTGGATGGTTTCGACCGCTTCCCGGATTTGGATTACTTTCTCTGCTTTAATTTTTGGAAAGGATACAACTCAACAGTGGCATGCATTTGGTTTGACATCGACCCAGCTAATCGGGGTTCTGGGAATCCTGCTTATTCTTGGTGCTACTTGGTGTAGTTCCCGTGGGATGACTGCCATTGCTAAAGTTGGTTCTCTTGGTGGTATTTTTACGATTGTCGTTAACATCATTTTTGTTATCGTAAGTATCATTGTTTTAATTGCTGATAAGGGAATTTTAAAGCAACCGATCCATGGTGCATCGACTTTTATCACGTCGCCTAACCCACAATTCCAGACACCGATTGCTATTATTTCATTTGTTGTTTATGCTATTTTTGCTTATGGTGGTATGGAATCACTAGGGTCAGTGACTGATAGTATGCGTAATCCTGAACGGACCTTCCCGCGTGGCTTAATTATCGCAAGTATCTTTACCATTGGTACATACGTATTGATGATCTTTATGCTAGGATGGTCGGTTAACTATCAGCAAACTTTAACGAAGAGTAGTGTTAACCTGGGAAACGTTACTTATGTTGTCTTCAATCAACTAGGGGTTACGATGGGACAGTCGCTTGGCTGGTCGCATAGTGCAGCACTAACATTTGGACTCATTATGACCCGGGTTGTTGCTTTTGCACAGACATTAGGGTTCTTAGGAGCACTATTTATCCTTCTTTACTCCCCAATTAAGGCCTTTATTTTAGGATCAAATCCTGATTTATGGCCAAAGAAGTTGACAAAGCTCAATAAAGCAGGGATGCCAGCTAATGCAATGTGGCTTCAAGCAATTATTGTATGTGTGATTGTCTTTCTTGTTGCCTTTGGGGGCAATGCGGCTCAACAGTTCTACTTGATTTTGACTGACATGGCCAACGTTTCTACTTGTTTCCCATACATCTTCTTAATTGGTGCTTTCCCATTCTTCAAAGCAAAGAAGGACTTGACTCGACCATTTGTTGTCTTTAAGAACCGTTTTTGGACAGATGTTTTGGTATGCTTTGTTGAATTGATTTTGATTGTCGGAATCGTCTTTACATTTGTTCAACCATTAATGGACAAGGATTATCAGACCGCCTTCTGGACGTTAGCTGGACCGATTTTCTTTGCTGTTGTTGCATTGATCTTTTACCAAGTTTCTGCAAAACGTCACCATGTTGAAGGTTAGTTAATAAATACTCTCATCGGCCATTAATTTGGTAGTTGAGAGTATTTTTATTCATTCTGTAATATTTGTCTGGTGTTCATTTTGTTATAATTGTCCTTATAAAATGATTTCGGAGGCTATTATGGATAAGGAACCGGGCAAAGGTAAGATTTTTATTTCATTACTAATTCGACATATTTCGATGGCCCAGATTTCAAATTCTGCTGCCGTACTTGCTTATTACACGCTGCTATCAATTTTTCCAGCAGTGATGGTCGTCGGAAACTTATTACCAATGATTGGAATTGATGCTAAGACAATTCTTGCATACCTATCGACAGCGATTCCTGAATCTGTTTATGATTTTATTCAACCGCTAATTTACGATTTCTTACGACGAGGGAGCGGTGGTGTTTTAACGACCGGGGCCTTGATTGCACTATGGTCCACTAGTCAAGGAATTGCTGCTTTTCAGCGAAGCGTCAATCATGCATATGGGATTGCAGAAAATCAAAATCCGGTAATGAATCGGATTGTTTCATTTGTATGGATGATTGTCCTGCTGGTAATTATTTTCACGATTATTATCTTGTATGGTTTTGGTGAACAAGTCTTAAAGAGTATTCAGCCAATTTTTAATTTTCAGCGTGATTATATTTCATTATTTAGTTCTTTGAGGTGGCCGGTGACTTTTGCCGTCCTTTTTATTGCATTGACCTTGTTATATTACTTTGTTCCAAATGCAAAGGTTCGTTTACGCTATGCATTAGCTGGGTCGTTACTGGCATCGTTATTGTGGATGGGCTTATCACGGCTTTTTTCTTTTTATACCTTATTATTTGGTCACGGTGTTATTTCTTATAAAACGATTGGAGCATTCATTGCCATGATGGTGTGGTTAGATTTTTCTGGTTATATCATTATGCTGGGAGCAGCGCTTAATGCCGCGTTACAGGAATGTCACGAGGGAGAGCTACATGCAAAAAAGCACTTCTGGCAATTGGTAGAACGAAAGAAAGACTAGTTTATTTAAGTCTGTTTGCAAAAAAAAGCTGAGAAAAAGTTTTTGCTTTTCCTCAGCCCCTATAGTTTGAAATACTTTAGAACTTGTTGCTTTTAATTATTTATGCTCATCGTTAAAAATCACGGTTGAAACCGTATCGACATACTTAGCTGATAATGGTACTTGATAAATATCTTCATCTTCTTTAGTAAAGAGATGGGTCTGTGCAATCTCTTCCATTGCCTTACGGACGGTTTCAGCGTCAAGTTCACCACTGGCGTAGGATAACTTTAATGTGTGCTTTTTACCGAGACTACCTTTGAAAGTTAAGTTTAATGTACGCATATTTACTTTTCCTCCTGATTATTACTTATTCAATGCGACTTGGTCAGTGACGATAATATCAACGTCAAGGCACTTTTCTGCTGTTAACATTTCAATTGCGGTGCTAAAACGGGCTACTTGTTCGTTGGTGATATTTTCAGTAGCGTTATTAAAGGGGTGTTTAACACCTTTTGGATGATCACTATTAGTGAGGGTGAGTTGAATTTTAGCAGACTTGAAATTACGAACCATTTGCATGATAAAAACTTCCTTTAATTTAGTTTAGTTTGTTAAGTAGTGGCCACTGCTTACACCTATATAAACGTTTGAAAGTGGAAAATGTTAAGGAGAATTTTGAAAAATGGCAAAAATTTCTAAAATAGAAGCACAAAAGCGTAAGGGACGCTATAACGTCTATCTTGATGGTAAGTATGCATTTCCGGTCGCAGAAAGCGTGCTAATTCAGTTTAATTTAATGAAGGGGGCAGAGCTTGATAAGGAGCAGATTAGTGCAATTGTAACTGCTGACCAGCAAGCCAAAGCCTATTCACGGATGCTTGATTATTTGTCTTACCAGATGCGGACGGAAAGTGACATTATCAAAAAACTTAAGGAAACGAATACACCAGAAGAGTTTATAGTACCAATCCTTAAAAAGTTGCGCGCCCAGCACCTAGTAGATGACCATGCTTATGCGGCAGCTTACGTGCGGACAGTAATGAACACAGAATTAAAGGGCCCAATTGTTATTCGTCAGCATTTACGACAGAAAAAGATCGGTGAAAATGATATTGATAATGCGTTAGCACAATTTACCCTCGCTGATCAGGCGGAAAATGCTAAAAAATTGGCTGGCAAGCTTTTTCGCCGCTATCGTAAGCAGCCAGGACGGCGACGGGAACAAAAGGTTCAGCAGGGACTAATAACAAAGGGATTTCCCAGCAGTATTTACGATATGATTAAAGATGAAGTAGTTCCCCAGCCAGATGGTGAACAGGAAAATGAATTATTGGTAAAAGAAGCTGAAAAGCAATGGCGGCGAGCTAACCGTTATGAAGGATACGCCAAAGAGCAGCATTTTAAACAGGCAATGTTTCGAAAGGGCTTTGACCTCGATGATGTTCAACGCTGGCTTGATGAGCAGGAAATACAATAATTACTTTTCAAGGATAGTAATAACTGGTATTATTTTAATGATTATGTTTAAAACTATTAATTAGGAGTACAACAGTGAATATTAAAATCTTAGTGGCAGTCCATAAAAACTATCGGATGCCTGATGATCCCATGTATTTGCCGATCTTTGTTGGTAAAGATGTTCACCCAGATGTAAATGATACATTTCAGGGGGACAACACGGGCGATAATATTTCAAAAAAGAATCCTCATTATAATGAACTAACGGCCCTGTATTGGGGATGGAAAAATCTTGATGTTGATGCATTAGGGTTAGTCCACTACCGTCGTTACTTAACGATGGGGCATGATAAGGATTTATCGACGATTTTAAATAAAGAGCAAGTTGAAAGTTTGTTTAAGGATGCGGATGTAATTTTGCCCAAAAAGCGGCACTATTATATAGAAACTAATGAATCGCATTATCTTCATGTCCATGAACATGAACCATTAGAAATTACGCGGCAGGTACTCAAGGATAAGTATCCGCAATATTTACCAGCGTTTGACAAAGTAATGAAGCAGACATCAGCCCATTACTTTAATATGATGATTATGAAAAAGAAGCCGTTAGATGAATATTGTACTTGGCTATTTGATGTTTTAGGCGCAGTTGATAAGAAGGTAGATTATTCCGACTATACGCCTTATGAACAGCGAGTTTTTGGCTTCTTGAGTGAACTGTTATTAGATACTTGGTTGTTGACAAATCCACAGTACAAGACGGTGGAAGTTAACCGGGTATTTTTAGAAAAACAAAATTGGCCATTGAAGATTGCTAAGTTCTTAAAACGAAAGGTGACTGGGCATGGTGAACACTAACGATTGGAGCGATAGCAATGCCAAAATTATCGATAGTTGTTCCTTGCTATAACGAGGAAGAGGCTATTCCGCTTTTTTATCCAGCTGTAGAGAAAGTGGTTAAGCAAATGCCAGTTAAAATTGAATATTGGTTTGTTAATGATGGATCCAGTGATGGTACGTTGACGGAAATGCGTAAGTTGCATGTACAGGATCCTGAACGGGTACACTATGTTTCTTTTTCTCGTAATTTTGGGAAGGAAGCAGGCTTATATGCTGGTCTTCAGGCTGCTACCGGGGATTATGTGGTAGTGATGGATGCCGATTTGCAGGATCCCCCCGAGTATTTACCGGAAATGTATAAGGATATCTCAACGGGCGAATATGATTGTGTGGGGATGCGGCGGACTGACCGGAAGGGTGAAGCTAAGTTTAAGTCTTTTCTATCAGACCAGTTCTATAATGTCATCAATAAGATTTCTGATACGAAGATTGTGTCGGGGGCCCGTGATTACCGGATGATGACTCGTCAAATGGTAGATGCAGTTTTATCGTTAACCGAGTATAATCGTTTTTCAAAGGGAATTTTTAATTGGGTTGGTTTTAAGACTAAGTACCTTCCTTACAAGAATGTTGAACGGGTTGCCGGAACAACTGATTGGTCGACGTGGAAACTATTTAAGTACGCAATTGATGGTATTACTGACTTTTCAGAGGCACCACTGGCAATTGCTACTTGGGTCGGTGGATTTACCGCCTTTATTTCTGTTATTGGAATGATTGTCGTTATAGTAAGGAAGATTATTGAACCAACAAGTAGTGCCTTTGGTTGGGCATCGATGGTTTGTGTTATTTTGTTCTTGGGTGGTATTCAGTTACTATGCTTAGGGATAATTGGTCGGTATATTGGTCGAATCTATATGCAGACAAAAAAACGGCCTATATATATTATTAAAGAGAAGAAGTAGGATTGAGGATCATGAATGAGAAGGTAAAAATTAAACAACAATCAAAAAATTACCTTTTCTGGAAAAGGTTTTTTGATATTACGCTGTCATCACTGGCAATAGTTGGCTTTAGCCCAGTTTTCCTAACTGTTTTTATTATGAACCGTTTCGGTGATAATAAAGGTCCGCTATTTTATAAGCAAGTTCGAATTGGGTGGCATGGTAAGCCATTTAAGATTTATAAGTTCCGTTCAATGGTAGTTAATGCAGATAAAATTTTGGAAAGTGATCCTGAATTGTATGCTAAGTATGTTGCCAACAACTATAAACTGGAGCCAGAAGAAGATCCACGGATTACCCGTTTAGGACGGTGGCTACGGAAGACATCAATTGATGAAATACCACAATTCATCAATATTTTACGTGGTGATATGAGCATTATTGGGCCACGGCCGATTGTGAAAAAAGAGCTGGAGGAATATGGTGACCGTGTCGACAAGTTCTTGTCAGTAAAACCTGGTGCAATGGGGCTATGGCAATCAAGCGGTCGGAGTAATATTCCATATCCAAAACGTTGTGATGTTGAGCTAGAGTATGTTGATAAAGCTTCACTGGCTTTTGATACGAAGATAATGTTTAAGAATATTATTAGCATTTTTAAACGTGATGGTGCGTATTAAAGAAAGGAGAATTTTTTTGCTGAAAATAAAAGAAATATTAAGAGCTCCAATTAATGGTCAGCAATTGTATTTAGGAGTATTAGTATTTTATCTTTTTTTCTCTTTTCTTAGAAATACGACATTTGATCCTTATTTAGGGAGCAGGCCCTTTAACTTAGCTTCATATATTTGTGTAGCAATACTTATTTTTAAAATTTATTTTTTAGATAGTCATGAATTAAAAGAGAAAATACTAATTACTTTTTTCCTTTTAATTGCTATTTGTTCATGGCGATTATCGACTTCAAACTTAATTATTGTAATGGCCACTTTTATTGTAGCTGCTAAGGGTGTTCCTTTCACCAGGATAATTCAATACTATTTTTATACAACGTTAATTTTGTTAATTAGTGTTGTAGCATTTTCACTTCTTGGAGTTATAAAAGATTTGGTTTTCGTTGTACATGGGAGAGCGACTCGCTATGCATTAGGTATTGTGTACCCAACTGATTTAGCATCACACGTGTTGTATCTTTTACTTGCGCACGTTTATCTTTATTACAATAAACTGAATTGGCGGTATTATACAGGATATGTATTAGTAGCGTTGTTGTTAAAGTTTATAACTGACGCTCGGCTAAGTATTATTTGTATTTTATTAATTCTGCCAGTTGTTTGGATTGCTAAGCTTGCAGAAAGCCCTCAAGATAGAGTAGCTCATTTTATAATTTCGCTTTATTGGATTTTTATTCCATTATTAGCTTTCGTCAGCTTTGCTGGTACTTATTTTTTTGATAATACAAATCATATATATTATAAAATCGACCATTTACTTTCTGGACGTTTGTCATATGGTCTTATGTCTATGTACAGATACCATTTTACAATGCTTGGACAAAAGGTAGAGGAAAATGGATTAGGCGGAAGTAAAGGTTTATCGGTATTTCATCATGGTAATGTTGGCTACTTTTATATTGATTCCTCTTATTTACGGCTAATTATGATATATGGTCTATTAGTAACTATAATTATTTTAGGGTTGATGATTACTATTTCAGTAAGGAGTGTAATGAGACGTAATTATGCAATTACAGCAATCCTACTGATTGTTACGCTCAGCTGCTTTGTAGAACAACATTTACTTGAGTTATCTTATAATCCATTCTTGTTAGCGCTTTTAGCAAATCCAAGGATTATTTCGGAGGTTAATACAAATTGGAAACGAAAAAGTATAGTTTAAATGATTTAATAAAAATTATTTGGAAAAATATTATTGTCATTATAGTTTTTGCTGTTATTGGTGGTAGTGGATTTTTTATTTTAGCTAAGCATAAACAATCTACGACATATACGGCAGAGCGAAGTATAATGATTAGCCATAGCTTGGATAGCAAAAGAGCACATTCACAAGTTAGTGCAGATATTGCAATGATTCCGACTTATGAAGATTTAATTAAAAGTCGTCAGGTGACTGAAGATACTTGGAAAACTTTGCCTAAGAGTGTACGAAAAGAAGTATCACCTAAATCGATTAGCGATAGTATTGATACTAATAATCGACCAGAATCACTTGTGATTACCATTAGAGCAACGACTAAGGATGCTAGTCAATCATTAGCAATCGCCAATACAACAGCGGAAGTTGCTAAAAAAGAATTGCCCAAAATGCAAAAGGGATTAGGGACGGTTCATGTTTATACTAAGGCTAACCGTAAAACTGTTACATCTCAAACTCATGGATCAGTTAAGAAATACACGTTAGTCGGAGTTGCGTTAGGAATAGTTGCTGGGATGCTGGTTTCATTTACAATAACTACATTAAGACACATGAATTAACTTTAAGGAGATAAAGATGACCGTATACGTAATTACTCATAAGCCATTTGACTATGCTAAAGAATTACCAAGTGATTATGTTCCAATGATGGTTGGTGCTAATAAGAATTTAAATCCACTTAACTATTTAGCGGATAATACTCAAGATAATATCTCTGATAAGAATCCCGAATATTGTGAATTAACAGGGCTTTACTGGATGTGGAAAAATTCTAAAGCTAAGAATATCGGATTAGCACATTATCGGCGTTTCTTTTATTCTAAAAGTATTGGTGGACGGTTTGCTATGTATGCTTATCTTATTTTGATGGGAAATAAGGTTAAGCCAGCCCCAATTAGTAAATTAGATGAATGGCTAAATGAATATGATTGGATTATTGCTCACCCTGAGAATGAAGGTGGCAAAGATTTATGGACACAATTTAAGAAAGCAAACCATGAGATTGACATGCAACATACCCGTGATGTAATTGCTGAGAAATATCCTGAATATGTAAAAGCTTTTGACAAGGTAATGCATAGTTCAAGTTGGATGTCACCATATAATATGTTTTATGCCTCTAAACAAAAATCTGATGAATACTGTCAATGGCTATTTGATATTTTGTTTGAAGTTGAAAAGCGGACTGACATGACTGGTTATACTGATTATCAAAAGCGATTATATGGCTTTTTAAGTGAACGGTTATTAAATGTTTGGCTTGAAAAGCATAAAGAATATAAGGTTAAGTATTTAACTGTTTTTAAAACCGATGACTTGAGCAGACGAGCGGTAATTAGACGGATTACTAACCGTTTGGGTATTACTAAAGGGATAAATCATTAAGTAGGAGCGGTAATAATGCAGGCTGTTTTAATATTAGCTCATAAAAATATTGACCAGGTTATTGAACTATCTAAGCGTCTTTCTACTAGTTTTAATGTGTATGTTCATCTTGATAAAAAGACAACAATAACTACAAGTCAAGAAAAGAAAATAAAGAAAGTAACCGCTTATTTTATTTCAAAATATAATGTTAAATGGGGCAGTTATAGCATTGTTAAAGCAACAATTGATTTAATAAAGATTGCTTTACGAAATAAGGAGAATACATATTTTCACTTAATATCAGGCCAGGATTGGCCAATAAAGTCTCCAGAAGAAATTTATAATTTCTTCGAAAAGACGGATAAGATTTTTATGAATTATTGGTTAGCTACGTCTATGAAGAAAACTGGCGAACCAGAAATATGGTGGACTAAATATTATTTTAATTATGATACGATTAATCGGAGAACTACTTTTGGTAAAATCTATCATCGTTTTCTTTTATTGATTCAAACATTATTTAGGATTAATAAGTTAAAAAAATATAATTTGACGGATGACTACATTTATGCTGGGCAGGAATGGGTGGATGTACCACGTGATGCATTAAAGTATGCTATTGAATATTATGAAAAGCATAAAGAATTGGAATATATTTTTTCGACAAGCTTTTGTTCAGATGAAATGTGGTTACAAACGGTTTTATGTAATTCAAAATTCAAATCTCGTATTGATAAAGATATTCATCGTTACATTGAAATGGTGGAAAAGCATGGTAGTCGTCCAGCAATTTTAGATGAAGTAGACTATCCGAAAATACAAAAAGGCTATTATTGGTGGGGAAGAAAATTTGAACGACCAATATCCAATAAACTAATTATGTTGTTAGATCAGCATAAATAAAACAAATTCTTATTGTTAGAATCAAAGCGAAACGGAGAAATGAGAATGAGTAATTATGACTATCTAGTAGTAGGTGCAGGCCTTTTTGGTGCTACTTTTGCCTACGAAGCTGCTAAACGAGGTAAACGTGTTAAGGTAATTGAAAAACGTGATCACATCGCTGGTAACATCTATACAAAGGAAGTAGACGGTATTCAGGTTCACCAATATGGTGCCCATATTTTCCATACATCTAATAAAGAAATTTGGGAATACGTTAACCAATTTGCGGAATTTAACCGCTATACGAATAGCCCAGTTGCTAACTACAAGGGACATATGTATAACCTGCCATTCAATATGAATACCTTCAGTGAAATGTGGGGTGTTCGCACACCTGAAGAAGCGATGGCAAAGATTAACGAACAACGACAAGAAATGGCTGGTAAAGAGCCAAAAAACCTTGAAGAACAAGCTATTTCACTAATTGGCCGTGATATCTATGAAAAGTTAATCAAAGGCTATACCGAAAAGCAGTGGGGACAAAAGGCTACTGAGTTACCAGCCTTTATTATTCGTCGTCTCCCAGTGCGTTTGGTATATGACAACAACTACTTTAATGATACATACCAAGGGATTCCGATTGGTGGTTATACCCAAATCGTTGAGAAGATGCTTAGTAGTGACTTGATAGATGTCGAGACCAGAGTTGACTTTTTTGACCAAAAGGACAAGTATCTTGAGGATTACCCGAAGATTGTCTTTACTGGCATGATTGACCAGTTCTTTGATTATCAATTAGGGGAACTGCAATATCGGAGTTTGCGGTTTGAAACTGAAGAAAAGAATGTTGGTAATTACCAAGGAAACGCGGTAATTAACTATACTGATGCCGAAACGCCATATACGCGGATTATTGAACATAAGCACTTTGAATTCGGTAAGGGGGATAAGGATAAAACCATTATCACCCGTGAATACCCAGCTGATTGGCACCGTGGTGATGAACCATATTACCCAATCAATAACCAGCGGAATAACGATCTTTATAAGAAGTATGCTAAGTTAGCTAATGAAAAGGCTGATAATGTTATCTTTGGTGGTCGGTTAGGACAATACCGTTACTACAACATGGATCAAGTATTACATGCAGCATTGACAGCTGTTAACGAAGAATTTGAATAAATCTTGATGGCGAGTTGAGTTAAAACTTAATTCGTCTTTTTTGATATTGATTAATGTTACCTTTTGTTTATAACAGGACAGTGGTAAAATTAAACTTTAGTTTGAAAGAATGGACGAGGTTATTATATGAAGGTCATTAAAAACTATTTATATAATGCAGGTTACCAAATATTATTAATGTTGGCGCCCGTAATTACCACTCCATATGTATCACGGGTATTAGGAGCACATAATAATGGAATTAATACTTATACAAATGGTTGGGTAACCTTTTTTTATTTAGTTGGACAACTAGGCATTACCTTATACGGAAATCGTGAAATAGCTTATCAACGAGAAAATAAATATAAAAGATCGAAAAGCTTTTTTGAAATTGTGTCATTACAGTTAATGACAAGCACTATTGCTTTAGTGGCCTATTTAATTGCAGTATTTTTGTTTAGTAGTGCTTTTAAAGTTTATTTCTTACTACAAGCCCTATGGATTGTAGCTTATGGAATTGATATTTCATGGTACTTTATGGGGCTAGAGGATTTTAAGAAGACAGTTACTAGAAATACTATTGTTAAGATAATTTCAATCTTACTAATTTTTGTTCTCGTTCGAAATGAAAATGACCTTAGTAAGTATATTTTTCTTTTGGGTTTTGCTCAATTAGCTGGTAGTGCTACGTTATGGCCATATTTAAAGAATAGTATTGAATGGGTAAGCATTAAAGAATGGCGACCATTTCACCACTTTTATCCAACACTATTATTATTTGTTCCGACAATTACAACTCAAATATATTTAGTAGTTAATCGGATTATGCTCGGAAGAATGGCTCCACAGGCAGCAGTTTCACAGTTTGACTTTGGCGATAAAATTGTAAAATTAGTATTGGCCGTAGTCACAGCTACTGGGACGGTAATGCTTCCTCATATTGCTAATAAGTTTACATCAGGTGATATCAAGGGTGTCCGCAAGAGTTTATATAAATCGTTTGATTTTGTGACTGCCGTTTCTATCCCGATGATGTTTGGATTGATGGCGATTGCTAATAAATTTGCGCCGTGGTTTTTAGGTAGCCAGTATGGACCAACTGGTAGTGTTATTTTTTACGAGGCACCAGCAATATTAATGATTGCATGGAGCAATGTTACGGGTATTCAATATTTAATGCCGATTCACCGTGAACATGAATATACAATTTCAGTTACGATTGGTGCAGTGGTTAACGTTGTTGCTAATTTATTTTTTATTTCCTTATATGGTGCTGACGGAGCAGCAATAGCTACAGTAATTTCTGAGTTTTCAGTAACAGCAGTTCAATTATTTTATATTAAAGGGACAATTCGACGACGACAATTATTTGGACCTATCTGGAGGTACTTATTAAGCGGGATCTTTATGTATTTGGTTATTTCGAGAATTAATAGTGTTATCAGTATGAAGATTACAAATTTATTATTAGAAGTCACATTAGGAATTGCTATATACATCATTGGTCTCTTTATTACTAAAGCGCCAATTATTAATCAAGCTAAAGCATTATTAAAGAAATAGGAGAATTTTTAATGAAGTTAAAGTTTATCTGTGCCCCGGCTTCTGGCAATGGTGGAACTGAAACAGTTTTAGTAAAAGCGTTAAATCATTTGGCTAAGGAGCATCAGGTTGAATTGTATTTAACCACGGTTCCCGAGAATCGGTTATGGTTAGAGAATATGCAAGGAGTATTAATTCATGAAGTAAGAAGTACAAGTAAATTTGTTAAATTATTTTATTTAATGAATACTTTTATAAGTGCTAAAAACAATGATCATTTTATTATCTTAGGTGCTAATACAATAAAATTAGCTGCTAAAATTAGAAAAATACTTAAGAAAAAATATAAAATAACATCGTGGATACATTATTCTTTAGTCAACCAAAATATGTTTGATCCAAAAAATATTACATTAGCAGATGATCATTGGGCCATTAGTACACCAATAAAGCATCAATTAATGGATTTAGGAATTAAAGAGGACAAAATAAGCTTAATATTTAACCCAATTGACAGATATAAGGGAAAACTAAACATTTCTGATAAATCGGCTACCCTTAGATTAGTATATGTGGGCAAAATCATGCTTGGATCTCAGAAAAATCTGCAAGAATTATTTGATGGAATCAAGCACTACCCGAATAAACTTCATGTTGATCTGTTTGGAGCAGATGATAGTAATGGTGAGGTTCAAGAGTATATAAGCAAATTGGGAATAGAAAATCTATGTACCTTCCATGGGTGGGTTAAAGACCCCTGGAAAATAATTTTGAATCAAATTCATCCTAATGCTTTAGTGTTAACCTCAAAGTATGAGGGATTACCGATGGTTATGATTGAAGCGATGTCACGAGGCATTCCCTGCCTTGTAGCTGATTTTAGTGGTTATGAAGACATTATAAAACAAGGACTAAATGGGATAGTTTATCGTAGTGGCAATCAAGAAAGCCTTGTGTCATGTATGAATTTAATAAGTAAAACCGATTTTAATACGGATGCTATTTCTAATAGTATTAGGAAGTTTAATTCAGATAATTATTATTTACGATTGGATAGTATTATAAGGGAGTATTCTAATGAAAAATCATAGAATTGAGTGGATTGATATAGCAAGAGGAATCGCAATTCTTTTTGTTATTATTGGACATTCACTTGGTAATTATTTTTCAAGTTATTTTGCAAATTTAATTTATGTATTTCACATGCCAATCTTTTTTGTTCTAAGTGGCTATTTATATAAAGAAAAGAAGAAAATTAAGTTTCTTAAAAATTCATTTTTTAATTTAATAATGCCTTATATTGGTACAGTACTTATAGCTTTTATTTTATTTACTATTTATAAACTTCATAATAATTCAATTATTGCTCCTTCAAGAGTTAACACTTATGGACAACTATCTGTATCAGCTCTTTATGGAATAGGTGCGTCTGCAAAATTGCCATTAATTAATTACTCAATTATTCCAATTGGCGCAATCTGGTTCTTATTAGCGTTCTTTATTGGTACACAGCTTTTTAATATTATTATGACCTTAAAATTTAATAGTAATGATTTATTGATGAAAGGAATAATTATTAGCTGTTTTACTTTTTTAGGAACTTATTTACAAACATATATATATTTACCATGGTCCATTAATGCAGCATTATTTTCACAAATCTTCTTTTTTGTTGGCTACCTGTTAAAAAAGAAGAGTATTTTAAAGATAAAGAGTAAAATAGCAATTTTTGTAGCTACTATGATTTGGTTAATGACTGCTACAATTGGTTTGTTTGGATTAGATAATTTACAATTTCCTAATATGTATTTAGCAATAGTTGGGGGCTGTGCATCTAGCTATTTAGTTATAAAGTTATCGATGCTTTTAGATGGCTTTTGGAAGTTGAAAAGTTTAAAAAAAGTTCTATGCTTTTTTGGTGCAGAGTCATTATGTATTTTTTGCTTTCATTTAATTGACCTTGATTTTATTCAAATTTGGCCACGTGTTCTTAATCATGTATTGCAATTAAGTAATTCTTATTTTCTTGCTATTGTGGCTGGAAGTGTCTATCGAATTCTTTTTGCTGCGATTGCGACATTAATTGTTAAATATATACCAATAGTAAGGTCTTTTTATATGCATAGAAAATTTAATTTTATAAAAAATAAAATTTGAAAATTCATTTATGATTTGAACATATATGTTACTATAAACAACGAAACAAATTTAATGAGAGAGGCAAAACATGGGAATTATAAAACATTATAAGATGTATAAAAAGGGAAAAAACTGGTGTTATATGGCAATTGCTACATTGGCAGTAGCAGTTGGCACTTTATCAATTTCACAAGGGGTAAATGCTGATACTGCTGATAGTACAGTCAATACCACTAGTGTTACAGTAGCTTCACAAAAGTCACATGATCAAACGACTGATGTTGCTACAGAAATAACACCTGCAACGCAAAATACAAGCGAAACGGCTAAGCAAGAGGACCAGGCAAAATCAACTACGCCAGCTGATCAACAATCCTTAGTCGCAAGTAAGGTTGCTGTGGCTCCGCAGGCAGCCACTCCACAGAGCGGCTGGCAAACAGATAACGGAAGCAGTTATTACTATAAAGATGGTCAAAAAGTAACTGGTCAACAAAATATTAATGGTAAGAATTATTACTTTAATGATCAAGGTCAACAACAAAAGAACTACTTCTTAAATCAATCTAACCACACCTACTATTTCCAAGCGGATGGCACTCGATTGGATGATGGCTTCTATAACAATTGGGGTCATACCTATTACTTCCAAAAGGATGGTACTCGTTTAGATAACGGATTTTATAATAACTGGGGTCATACTTACTACTTTGGTCAAGGTGGCGTTCGCCTAGATGATGGCTTCTATAACAATTGGGGTCACACCTATTACTTCCAAAAAGATGGTTCCCGTTTAGATAACGGATTTTATAATAACTGGGGTCATACTTACTACTTTGGTCAAGGTGGCGTTCGTCTAGATGATGGCTTCTATAACAATTGGGGTCACACCTATTACTTCCAAAAAGATGGTTCCCGTTTAGACAATGGTTTCTATAATAACTGGGGTCATACCTACTACTTTGGTAATGATGGGGC
>NZ_JACIVB010000058.1 GCF_014145455.1 Limosilactobacillus rudii
AAGGGAAAAAACTGGTGTTATATGGCAATTGCTACATTGGCAGTAGCAGTTGGCACTTTATCAATTTCACAAGGGGTAAATGCTGATACTGCTGATAGTACAGTCAATACCACTAGTGTTACAGTAGCTTCACAAAAGTCACATGATCAAACGACTGATGTTGCTACAGAAATAACACCTGCAACGCAAAATACAAGCGAAACGGCTAAGCAAGAGGACCAGGCAAAATCAACTACGCCAGCTGATCAACAATCCTTAGTCGCAAGTAAGGTTGCTGTGGCTCCGCAGGCAGCCACTCCACAGAGCGGCTGGCAAACAGATAACGGAAGCAGTTATTACTATAAAGATGGTCAAAAAGTAACTGGTCAACAAAATATTAATGGTAAGAATTATTACTTTAATGATCAAGGTCAACAACAAAAGAACTACTTCTTAAATCAATCTAACCACACCTACTATTTCCAAGCGGATGGCACTCGATTGGATGATGGCTTCTATAACAATTGGGGTCATACCTATTACTTCCAAAAGGATGGTACTCGTTTAGATAACGGATTTTATAATAACTGGGGTCATACTTACTACTTTGGTCAAGGTGGCGTTCGCCTAGATGATGGCTTCTATAACAATTGGGGTCACACCTATTACTTCCAAAAAGATGGTTCCCGTTTAGATAACGGATTTTATAATAACTGGGGTCATACTTACTACTTTGGTCAAGGTGGCGTTCGTCTAGATGATGGCTTCTATAACAATTGGGGTCACACCTATTACTTCCAAAAAGATGGTTCCCGTTTAGACAATGGTTTCTATAATAACTGGGGTCATACCTACTACTTTGGTAATGATGGGGCTCGCTGGGATAATCGTTGGTATAGTAACTGGGGTCACAAGTATTACTTCGGCCAAGGTGGGGCCCTTACTACTAATACCTTCTTCAATACCCTTGGTGTTGATGGTGATTATGATGCTCATTGGGCTGATGGCTCCGGAATCGTTAGTGATGTTCATTACTTTAGCCAATATACCCCAGTCTTTGCACCATGGGGATGTGCTGGTGCATCTTTAGCAATGCTTTTAAGTATTAAGAATGTATATCCTAATCTTTACGACCTGATTCATAATGAACCGAATGTTTATGGTAGTCGTAACCAAGGTTGGAATGGTGGTCAGTCTGGTGATGTTACTACTGGTGCGGGATTTAATCATGTTATTCAACCTAATGCCTTAAGCAGTTACGGGCAAAAATTCTATGGTGGAATCCGTGACATTTCTTACGTAAATCTTTCAAAGATTGCGCAAATTGTTCAAAGTGGGCATCCGGTACTTTATTATGGTTGGTCTGCTTATGATGCAGGTGGAAACCGTAATCACTGTAAAGTTATTTTAGGTTATAACGCTCATAACAATACATTCCATGTCTATGATCCTCTTTATGGATATAAGGGTCGGTGGACAGCTCATTCAACTGGTGGCAACGCATACGATCTTGGTAATAATGCTTGGGTTCCAGCATGGCATATTCAAGGAGAAATGAACGGACAAGCATTATCTATTTATTAATTTTAGTTTTTTCAAAATAACTTATGCCTAATTTAAGGTATAGGTTATTTTTATTACTGTCGTCAATGAATAAGTGTGTTATGATTTATTTGTGATTAGTATATTGATATATAATATGCGGAGGAGAACATAATGAAGAAACACTTTAAAATGTATAAAGATGGCAAGAAATGGTGTGTCGCAGCAATTGCTACAATTTCACTTGTAGCAGGAGCAACATTAGCTAATCCAGTAGTTCACGCTGATGAAACAACTAATGATACTACGACTACTGCTCTTGATACTACCAATAGCAATAATCAAGGCACCAATACTGATCAAAGTACTAGTACCACGGCAAATGCTGATCAGCCAACATCAAATAATGATCAATCATTGTCAGCAACTTCTGAAAGTAATCAAGACTCTCATCAGCGGGGAGCGGTTAATGATTCCAAAGCAGTGAAAGTTGCAGCAACCGATAATGACCAAAGGGTTGGTGAACAAAAGACGGTACCTGCAACTGGTACCCCTAATAGCTTTTCGACAATCAATGATAATACCTATTATTATAACCAAAAGGGTGAGTTAGCTAAGAACTTCTTCTATAATAATTGGGGTCATACTTATTACTTCGGTAATGACGGTGCTCGCTGGAATGATCGTTTTATGAATGCTTGGAATAATACTTATTACTTCGGTAATGATGGTGCTCGTTGGGATAATCGTTACATGGTAAGATGGGGTAATGCTTATTACTTCGGTAATGATGGTGCTCGTTGGGATAATCGTTACATGGTAAGATGGGGTAATGCTTATTATTTCGGCAATGATGGGGCACTAGCTAAGAATAAGACGTTAAATGTTAACGGTACTAATCAATGGGTAAACGCTCAAGGAATTATTCCTTTACGCAATCAATTTTTGACCGCTAATAATAACCAACTTTATTACTTTGATGGTAATGGCTCATTAGTTACTAATAAGTTTTACCATAATTGGGGTAACACTTATTACTTCGGGGCTGATGGAGCACGGTATACCAACCAATTCTTAACTATGAACGGTAAGGTTTATTATTTCGACAACACCGGAGTGATGTACCAAAATCGCTATTATAAGAACTGGGGCAATACCTACTACTTTGGTGCTGACGGTGCTCGTTATACTGATCAATTCATGAACAAGGATGGCAAGGTTTATTATTTTGGTGATGATGGGTCAATGTACCAAAACCGCTATTATAAGAACTGGGGCAATACCTACTACTTTGGTGCTGACGGTGCTCGTTATACTGATCAATTCATGAACAAGGATGGTAAGGTTTATTATTTTGGTGATGATGGGTCAATGTACCAAAACCGCTATTATAAGAATTGGGGCAATACCTACTACTTTGGTGCTGACGGTGCTCGTTATACTGATCAATTCATGAACAAGGATGGTAAGGTTTACTACTTTGGCAATGATGGATCAATGTACCAAAACCGTTACTACAAGAACTGGGGTAACACTTATTACTTTGGTGCTGACGGTGCTCGTTATACTGATCAATTCATGAACAAGGATGGCAAGGTTTACTACTTTGGTAACGATGGATCGATGTACCAAAACCGTTACTACAAGAACTGGGGTAACACCTATTACTTTGGCGGCGATGGAGCTCGTTATACTGATCAATTTTTGAACAAAGATGGTAAAATATATTACTTTGACAATGATGGAGTAATGTACCAAAATCGCTACTACAAGAACTGGGGTAACACTTACTACTTTGGTGCCGATGGAGCGCGTTACACTAACCAATTGCTTCGCTTAAAGGGCGATGATGATAATTCACAAACCCACTACTTTGACGATCAAGGTCGGATGGTAACTAATGATTGGGTCAACTGGGAAGGAACAATGCTTTACTTTGACAATAATGGTTTTCCAGTAAATGGTAAGCAAACAATTAATGGTCAAACATACTTATTTAAGGATTATAGTTTGGTTCCTAGTGGCAATTACAAGATTACCTACAATCAATACCTTAGTACTTTAATTGGACTGTATCAAAATGCGGATTGGTTTAAGGAAAATACCAATAGTGGTCACATGTCATACGGTGTAGCTAATGAAGGTGTTAATAAAGGGTATCACTTTATTACAGCTAATGGTGATCCAACCAGTTGGATTTACTTCAAGGAAGATACAAATAATAATAAGATGCTTATTAAGTACCTTGATGATACGACTGACACAACAGTTGCTAACAAGCAATATGTTGAAAAGATTGTTCCAATGAATGACTTAACATCTATTTATGATCATGAAGATGATGTTACAATGGTTAGTGATTACGCCAATAAGTTAAGTTATTTCAAAAATAATAAATAATTAGTAATAGGTTTTGTAATGTTAAATTTAACATTACAGAGCCTATTTTTATTCACTAATTGGTGTTAAATGAAAAAAAAGCATAATTACTGAAAAAGCATTCATATTTAGCAGTAAAGGTGTACTATATTATAGTGTTAATAATCGATAGGGAGGATAATTATGAAGCGTTATAAGCTAGTCAAGAAAGGCAAGAGATTATGTACAATTGCCTCTGCTATGCTGTTTACTGTAATTGGGTCGGCGGCACTTTTGCCTAATAATGCAAAAGCGGATGCAGAAACAACTAAACAAGTTCAAGTGAGTGCTCAACAGGAGAGCAATGTTAAGTCCACTTCCTTAAATACTGATAGCCAATCAAACAATAATTCACCAGTAGTTCAACAAAGCAATAAAGCGTTAATAGCTATTAACCCTCAAAGTTCAGCAATTAAAAATGGATGGCAGCAAAGTGGTAATAATACTTATTATTATCAAAATGGACAAAAGCTAACCGGTCAACAGAGTCTAAACGGTAAAGACTACTACTTTAATAGTCAAGGCCAACAGCAAAAAAATTATTTTTTAACGCAAAATAATCATACTTACTACTATCAAGCAGACGGTACCCGTTTAAATGATGGTTTCTACAATAATTGGGGTCACACCTATTACTTCCAAAAAGATGGCGCGCGGTTAGACAACGGATTTTATAATAATTGGGGTCACACTTATTACTTTGGTCAAGGTGGTGTGCGCCTAGATGATGGTTTCTACAATAATTGGGGCCACACCTATTACTTCCAAAAAGATGGCGCGCGGTTAGACAACGGATTTTATAACAATTGGGGTCACACTTATTACTTTGGTCAAGGTGGTGTTCGGCTAGATAACAGTTTCTATAACAATTGGGGTCATACCTATTACTTCGGCAGTGACGGGGCACGCTGGGATAATCGCTTTTATAACAATTGGGGTCATACTTACTACTTTGGTGGTGATGGTGCTCTCCAAAAACAAGACTTTGCTATCGGCCATCAAAATTATTATGTTGATGCCAATAGCGGAATAATTAATGGGACACTATTAAATGCTCCCTACATTAATCAATATCAAGTAGGTGACATGGCTTGTGAAGCAACGGCTTTACTAGAAGCTTTGCACAACAAAGGCTATGCTAAAAACTATGATATTCAATCATTTATTAAGACTATGCCAATTGCTGCTAACGGAAACCCTAATGATGGCTTTGGCGGTGGCTACCAACGAGTTACCTATGGTATTTTTCAGTCAATTTACCCAGAACCTTTAACAAAATGGGGAACTCGTTTTGGTAATGTGCAAAATATTTCAGGAGCATCGCCTGCAGATTTACAAAATCAATTACTTAATGGTAATCCGATTGTTGTCTACGTTACAATGCATTGGGCTGCTCCTCAATATGGACATTACTGGTGGGGAACTGGTGTCAACAATAGTCATGTTATGACGGTTGATGGGTATCGCCCAGGACAGTACCATGTCGAGGATCCAGCTGGAGGTTCATACTGGGTATCCGCAAGCAGTTTTGAGAATTCTTATAATATTAAACGGTTTGCTGTTGTAGTTAAATAGATGTTTTTTATTAGGGAGAGAATGATTTTGATGATCAAAAAACACTTTAAATTATATAAGAACGGTAAATTATGGTGTGTTACTGCCATTACAGCCTGTGCCTTTGTATTGGGAACAGTCACTGCTTATGCTGATGTTACACCAAGTATGCCGGTAACAACGGAAACTACTAATACTATTGCGGCTAATTCGCAAAAAAATATTTTGCAGCCTCAAAGTACCGCCGAAGAAGTGAAGCAACCTGTAACGCCGGCTGCACAAAATCAGACAACTGAAAACAATACTGTTGCTAAAGTAGGACAACCGAACACCTTTAATACCGTTAATAATAATGTTTATTATTATGGTAATGATGGAAAATTATATCAGAACCGGTTCTACAGTAACTGGGGTCACACTTATTACTTTGGGGCCAATGGTGCTCGTTATACTAACCAGTTTTATAATAACTGGGGTCGGACCTATTACTTTGGTAGTGATGGTGCCCGCTGGGATGATAGGTTTATGAATGCTTGGGGTAATGTTTATTACTTTGGTGATGATGGTGCCCGTTGGGATAATCGTTGGATGAACCGTTGGGGTAATGATTATTATTTCAAGCAAGATGGTGCGCGGGCAACCTCACAAACTCTAAAGATTGGTAATGGCACCTACTTATTTGATAATCAAGGTAGAATGCAGCGTAATCAATTCGTAAACCAAAATGGTAAACTACATTACTATGGTAACGATGGTCGTGAATATCAAAACCAGTTTTATAATAACTGGGGTCATACCTACTACTTTGATGCTGATGGAGCGCGATACACAAATCGGTTTTATAATAACTGGGGTCATACCTATTACTTTGGTAGTGATGGTGCCCGCTGGGATGACCGTTTCATGAACGCTTGGGGCAATGTTTATTACTTTGGCAATGATGGTGCTCGTTGGGATAATCGCTGGATGAACCGCTGGGGTAATAATTATTACTTCAAGCAAGATGGTGCGCGGGCGACTTCACAAATCTTAAATATTGGTAATGATACTTACCTATTTGACGATCAAGGAAGGATGCAACGCGACTACTTTTTAAATCAAAATGGGAAATTGTATTATTTTGGAAAAGATGGCCATGAGTATAAGAACCAGTTCTATAATAACTGGGGTCATACCTACTACTTTGGTAGTGATGGTGCTCGTTATACTAACCGAACTTATACTAATTGGGGTCGGACTTATTACTTTGGCGCTGATGGTGCCCGCTGCGACAATCAATGGGTTACTTTAAATGGTAAACGGTACTACTTTAAACAAGATGGCTCTCGTGCGACATCCGAATTTTTAGGTATCAATGGTAATACTTATCATTTTGACGATCAAGGAATAGCTACTAGCTGGGGAAAGGTATACTATGATGATCCAGCCACTAAAAAGATTGCTACTGGTTGGCGAATTATTAATGGCAATCGTTATTACTTTGCTGATGGTTACGATGTCCAGCCAGATCCCGATGATCGATGGGTTTATAATGACCAACTACATGGTCAAATGTATACCGGAATCCAATGGGTTGACGGCCATTGTTACAATTTTGGTACTGATGGGATTGCTCGTCCGCTACCAAAAAATGATGGTTGGAGTTGGCCATTCCCTAGTACTGGTGAAGGATGGTTTTACCCTGGTCAGCGTTTTGGTTATACGCCATATCCACGTAAAAATGGTTACCATGATGGCTTAGATTTCGGTAGAACTGACCATCCAGGATCTGCTGTTCACGCTGTTCATGGTGGTCGGGTTCTTGATGTTAATACCGTTAATGATGATAACGGCAAGCCATTATGGTGGTTTACAACAATTTGGGACGGTCGTTATCTGTATGTTTATCAAGAAGCATTTAGTAATCGAGATAAGATAACAGTAAAACGTAATGATATTGTCTATGCTGGACAGGTAATCGGTTATCGTGATCTTGATCACCTTCACCTGGGAATTAATACCAGTCCAAATTACGGAGTTGATCTTAAAAATTCATTTGTTCCAAGCTGGAATGACCCTAATGAAGCAACTGGACATGGTGAATGGTTGAATCCACAAACGGTTATTAGAAATCATGGCTAATATTTGAGTAAGATAGGCTTTGTGATTTTATCATTACTAGCTGATTACCTATTTTCCAAACGACTGCGATATGGCATAAATACGCACCCATGAATTAAAGGTAATGGAAGCTCAAGACAATTTATTTCGTTATTTTGTCTAAGCTAAAAAAATATTTTTTACTTAGAAAAGTAAGTATATTATATTAAATTATTAATCGTTAGTTACTAGGAAGGGTAATTATGAAACGTTATAAGTTAATTAAAAAAGGCAAGAAATTATGTACAATTACTTCGGTTATACTATGCACAGCAATAGGGCTAGCTATTTTACCTAGTAATGTGAAAGCAGATGCAGGTACGAGTACAGAGACAACCAGCAAAGTTCAAACAGGCATTCAACAAGAGAGTAATTTAAAATCTGCTTCCTTAAATTGTGATAGTCAAACAAATAATGTTTTGCAAGTTAAACAGAATAAAGATGAATTATCAGCTGTTAGTCTGCAAAGTTCATTAGTTCAAAATGGCTGGCAAAAAAGTGATAATAATCTGTACTATTATCAAAATGGCCCAAAGCTAACTGGTCAACAGATACTAAATGGGATTACTATTTTAATAGTCAAGGCCAACAGCAAAAGAACTATTTTTAACGCAAAATAATCATACTTACTACTATCAAGCAGATGGTACTCGTTTAAATGATGGATTTTATAATAATTGGGGTCGTACTTACTACTTTGGTGGTAATGGTGCCCGATATACTAACCAATGGTATAAATCAGGAAATAACACTTATTATTTCGGTAATGATGGAGCCGCATTAACAGGTCATCATGTTATTGGAAATGTTAATTATTATTCTAAGAATAATGGGGTATTAGATCATGCCACTAGAAAATAGTGATGGCATAATATAGCCTAATGCTTTTTTATCAAATATTAAGAAAGTTGAATAAATTTGCTAAACAGCTTGTGCTTGAATTTTGGTATGAGCTGTTTATTTATTTTTAAACTAAAATAAACACTGATGTTACGTTCCATTAGTACTTAATATTGTAGAGACTTTTTTCTTTAAAGTAATTTTTCCCCTTGCCAAATTACTCCTTAACATATATACTTAGTTACATAAGTAATTAACTAAATAACAAACTAAGAGGAGGTGCTCCAATGCAATTTGACTTTGATGAATCCGCACCACTTTACCAGCAACTAGCTGATCAGCTGGAAGAGATGATCTTTTCAGGTGGTTTCGATGAGGGGTCACAAGTACCTTCAACGACCCAGTTATCACAGCAGCTACATATTAATCCCGCAACGGTTTTAAAAGGAATGAATATCCTTGTTGCGAAGGACTTACTTGAAAAACGACGTGGATTAGGGATGTTTGTCAAAAAAGGGGCGCAACAAAAAATTATGGAGCAGCGAAAAGAAAGCTTTTATAACGATTATGTCAAGAGTCTGTTGATTGAAGCGGGAAAGCTTGGCATCACCAAGCAGCATTTATTAGATTTAATTGAACGAGGTGAGAAAGATGAATCAATTAACGGTTAAGAATTTAGTGAAAAAGTATCGTCATACCACTGTTTTGGATGATATTTCATTTACCCTTGAGCCAGCCAAAATTTATGGATTATTAGGACGAAATGGTGCGGGGAAAACGACTCTTTTAAATATCATTAGTAACCGGCTTTTTCCAACTAGTGGGGATGTCCAAATTGCTGGTGAAGATGTCAATAATAATGATGCCTTGCTTAGTAAAATTTTCCTAATGAGTGAAGTGAACTTATACCCCCGGGAAATGAAGATTAACCAGACATTTGACTTGGCCGATGCAGCTTATGGGGACTTTGACTATGACCTAGCTAACCGTCTATTAAAGACTTTTGAACTAGACGGGGATGCAAAGGTAACAAATCTGTCGACTGGTCAGCGGACTGCTTCCAAGATTATCGTTGCTTTAGCAGTTAACGCGGAGTATGTCCTCCTTGATGAACCAATTCTCGGCTTAGATGCTAACCATCGGGAGGCGTTCTATCAGGAATTAGTTAAGACTTACCAGGAAAAGCCACGGACATTTGTATTATCAACTCACTTGATTGAAGAAATTCAGCAATTGGTTGAGCATGTTTTGATTCTTGACCAGCATAAAATCATTGTTGATGATGGCTTAGATTCAATGCTTGCTAAGGCTTACACAATTAGTGGGCCGACAAAATTGGTTGATGACTATGTTGCTGGATTAAAAGTCCTTAAAACCGAGTTAATGGGGAATATTAAAACCACTTATATTTTTGATGATTTAGATGATCAGCGACCAATTCCAGATCAAGTAAAGATTAACCACTATGACTTACAACACTTATTCATTTACTTAACTGATGGGGGCGAAAAATAATGAAAACACAAAAGAGAAATTTAGTTGTCTCAACAACGTTACGCCGTGCTGGCTATGCGGCAGGGATTGCGCTAGCAGTTGGAATTGGAATTGAACTGGTAGTCTATATTTTGGGCTTTATCATGAATAATAATTTGGCGTCATTCTTGGTAAGCCTCCAAGCTATTCCAGGGACACTTGCTAGTATCTTAGCCCTGGTTTTGATCTTTTACTTTCTGATAACCTCATACAGTGACTTCAAGTGGGCAATCCAAAATAGCATTTCTCGCAAGACTCTCTGGCAGGGTCGGCTAATTGCCATGGTCTTATTAACTTTGATTGTTTGGTTTATTAATCAGCTTACGGGATTGATGTATCATCCCTTTATGTTTGACGATGCTTGGCACAGTCTTTTATCGTATTGTTGTATTGTCCTCACAATGACGGCGATTGGCAATGGTTTTGCACTCCTTAACCGTCGCTGGAAATGGATTGTTGGGATTGGTGGTCCAGTAGTTTGCTTTGTCCTTTTAGGGATGGTTGGCTATTCAATGGTTGGTTTTATTCCGGCATTATCAGCCAGCAAGTTAGTTTATATCCTTGTTAGTTCCCAAATAACATGGTGGGTACTCCTAGTAATTTACTTAATTATTATCTTCTTCTTAGCCAAACTCTTTAATGATAAGATGCAATTACGGCGGGATTAGTGAGTGAATTATGAAGTCTTAGTAGCAAATTTGCTACTAGGGCTATTTTTATTTTGGGGATAGTCAAGGTGATGATTACTCAATTAAACGAAAAAAAGCACAGCTACCGCGCTAACGGTAACTATGCTTTCCTATTCATCGTCATCTATATCTTCAATTTGAATATAATTACTAGTAATATATTTTTTTCGTCCAATCTGGTACCAAGTGATTTCGTCATTATCGTTAAGCTTCCCAATCAGCACAACTTCATCACCATTAGGAATTTCTGCCACCTTATTGCCATAAGGGGCATCGTAAACGTTAATTGACTTATTATGTAGGTAATCGACTTTTGCCCGAACGTTTTTAAGAGGAATTACCGTCATATTGTTGACAAGACGGGACTTCTCTTTTTGCAGATTATTATTGAAGGGATTATCAACTACATGCATTTGATCATACTTAATCCATTGGTCTGCCCCAATCTCATACCAGAACTGGCCATTTTTGGTTGCAACTCGATGGAAAGATTTGACTGTAATGTCAGCGGGGAGAGGAGCACCAACTGGCATTCCTCCGGCAGTATCAAAGACTTGGGTCGGTGCATCAAGATGTAGGTACATTTCAATTGATTGAACCTCACCCCAATTCTGTTTTCGGTAGAAGATATGAACGATTCGTTGACGCATATCAAAGGTACCTGTCGTCTCGCCCTCAGTCTTTACATAGCGATAATTAGGAAATTGTTTTTGCTCAATATGATATTCTTGACCAATAAAACCACGTATTAATTGTGGTACGGTAAGATTTGCCCCTGAATCAATGTCATTATAGTAAACCCAGATTGGGTTTCCTGTTTTAAACTTGTCAATCATTATTAACACTCCGTAACCTTAGTTCTTTATTATTATAGCGCTTTTTAGTAGTTGACACGATATTGAACGACCATATTTCTCTTGATAATTGCGAATAATTCTTTTTTTTATTACAATAAGCCTATTCAAATTTATTCTAATGGAGAGAAAAGATGGCAAAAACACGGCATCAACAGATTCGTCATAACACAACATTAGCTATTTTCATTGCGATTATCCTTTTGCAAGACTTTATCCCGTTTTTTGGTAATATTCCTTTAGGGCCATTAAGTATAACCACGCTGCATGTGACTGTAATTGTTGCGGCAATTGTCCTTGGCCCATTCGATGGAGCGATAATTGGGGGTGCTTGGGGGCTTTTGACTTGGATTCGTGCATTTATCGCACCTAGTAGTCCACTTGCTCCATTAGTATTTGTCAACCCGCTTGTTTCTGTTTTTCCTCGTATTATGATTGGTGTTTTAGCCGGCTATACTTTTATTGTATTGTATCGCTTATTTAAATCAAAGTATGGGGCAGCAGTTGTTGCTGCTATCGTGGGAACAATTACCAATACAGGATTGGTATTAAGCTTTATTTATTTATTTTACCGTACTCCTGCCGTTGCGCAAACATATGGTGTCAATGTTAATCATTTATTAATTGCCCTTGAGACAATAATGGCGACTAATGGTCTTGCAGAATTAATATTGGCGATCATAGTTGTTCCAATGGTTGCTATCCCTGTTTTAGAAGTGCGACGGCGATTAGAAGTAAACTAAAAAAAGAGGTTAGAGAAAATTGAACTGAGCCCTGTCAAGTAGACAATTAAATATACAAAGTTATTAGGCAGCCTGATGCCGGTATTGAACCGGTGTATGGCTGTCTAATTTTTCTTGGTAACGTTCGTGATTATAGAAATAAATATATTGATCAATTGAGGCGACAAGTTCTTCAAATGTTTCAAAGCATTCGCCATAGTAAGCTTCATCTTTATAATGGCCCCAGAAGCTTTCCATGGGGGCGTTATCCAGACAACGTCCGACCCGAGACATGCTGCGGGTAATGCTATATTTAGCAGTGAAGCGGGCAAATTCTTTAGAGGTGTATTGAAAGCCACGATCGCTGTGCAGGAGGGGCTGAGCTTGGGGATTCCTCTTCAGCGCTTGATTCATGGTTTTCATCACTAAGGCATTATCATTACGATGACTTACGACATAGGCAATAATTGTATGGTCATATAAGTCTTTAATCGCACTAAGATATGCTCGATTATCATTGCCATAGCTCAAGTAAGTTACATCGGTTACCCACTTTTGATTAGGCCTTTGGGCAGTGAAATCCCGGTTCAAACGATTAGGTTCAAAGTTATTCCCTTTAACAATCGTGCAAGCATGCCGTGGACGCCGAATAACCGCTCGTAACCCAAGCAGACCCATTAAGCGGCGAATTCGTTTAATATTGTAATTCTTACCTAAACGGCCATTTATCTGCATCCTAATTTGACGATAACCCCATTTTCCTTTTTGTTCGTAATAAATTTGTTTGATCAATTCCATTAATTGTTCATCTAACAGCTGTTTAGGTGATTTCTTATGGTTGAGCCAACGGTAGTAACCAGCACGAGATACCTGAGCTAACTGGCATAGCCAGCTAATGGTGATCTGCCCTGAAAAGGCCGCAAAGGTTTCTTTAATTGCTAAGCAGCGTTGATGGTAATTTACTTCTCTAACTTTCTCAGGGCTCTCAATTTTTTTAAGAAGAAGTTCTCCGCCTCAAGATCTGTATTCCGTTTCTTAAGCGCCGCGATCTCAAGCTCTAGTTTTTCTTCATAAGTTAACTTACGATTAGGTTGATCTTTAATTCGTTGACCACGACGGTCTTCTAAACCACTCTGTCCTTGTGCTTCATATTTCCGTACCCAGCTATAAATTTGATTGTACGAAACACCATATTTTTTAATTGCCATTTGGTAATCTTTATCATGGCTAATAGTGTCATGCACAATCTTAAGGCGTTCATCATAACTAAATTTCTTTTGAGATTTTCGCTTCATTGTCGGTCTTCCTCCAGTAGTGGTTAGGGTTTTACCACTAGTATACCGACTAATCCATCTCGCTAGAACGCTAGAACTAGAAATATTATATTTTTCACAACATGCTTCTGCAGGCAGATGATTGTTTAGATAATCATCAACTGCTTTCAGCTTAAGCTCAACAGAGTACCGCTTCCAGTGATGAGACTCTTTCAAGCCATCAATCCCGTTATTCTTGTACTTTCGCACCCAACGACTAATAGTAATCCCATATATATGATATTGATTAGCTAATTCATTAATTGAATATTCACCAGACAAGGCTTTATGAACTGCTTCCAAGCGTTGTTCAAGGCTATGGTTACTTGTTCTTCCAGACATACAAAAACTCCCATCAGAATAGACATAGAAATTTTGTATATTTCCGTGTCTACTCTAATGGGAGCATATCAAAATCAGCATTCTCCACCCTCTTTTTAGTTTTAAAACTTATTTTTGATCAACTTTTGTCGGGACTTCTTGTTCCGCTTCAACAATAATATCGCCATTGTCATTTAACTTAGCAGCTAATTTATGCACATCATTATGATCGAGAACGTAGTCGGCAATCCGATCTTCAATTTGTTCTTGGATGACACGACGTAGCGGACGCGCACCCATCTTTGGATCAAAGCCCATATCAACTAACTTTTCGTCAACTTGATCTGAGACATCGATGTGTAAGTTTTTATCAGCAAGCATTGAATTTACATCATTAATCATTAAGTTAACAATCTTCATTAAATCGTCCTTAGTTAAAGCATTGAATTGAACGATGTCGTCAAACCGGTTTAAGAATTCTGGCTTAAAGTAGTTCGTTAACTTATCAATGATGGAGTGGGTGCTACCGTTAGATTCAGCGCCAAAACCAACACTAGCTTCTGCATCCCCAGTTCCAGCATTAGAAGTCATGATAATGATTGTATCCTTGAAGCTAACAGTTCGGCCTTGTGAATCGGTCAACCGACCATCATCAAGGATTTGTAAGAACATGTGCATAACATCCGGGTGAGCCTTTTCAACCTCATCAAGCAGGATCAAACTGTAAGGATGGCGCCGTACTTGTTCAGTTAATTGACCAGCTTCTTCGTATCCGACGTAACCAGGAGCAGCCCCAATTAACTTGGAGGTTGAAGTCTTATCCATGTATTCAGACATGTCAAACCGAATCATTGCATCCTTCGAACCAAATAATTGAAGGGCCAATTGCTTAGCAGTTTCAGTCTTACCAACCCCAGTCGGGCCAACAAAGAGGAAACTACCAATTGGTCGACCGGACTTGTTTAGACCAATCCGGTTCCGGCGAATTGCCCGAGCGACCTTGTCAACTGCTTGGGTTTGACCAATTACATGTTCATCAAGCTTCTTGTCAAGGTCACGTAATTGATTTTCTTCTTGCTTTTGCAAGTCACCAACTGGAATATTTGTTCGTTCTTCAACAATTCGTTGCATATCAGCGACCGTAACTGTTGCGGAGTCTTCCGTATGATTTTCTTCTGCTTCCTTTTTGGCTTTTTCAAGTTTAGCAACCTGATCACGGTAAAAGGCTGCTTTTTCATAATCTTGGTTATCCGCTGCTTGTTGCTTATGGGCTTCCGCAGTGTGAATTTCGTTTTCAATGGCGTTAGGATCGACATTCTTTAATGTCAAGTTCTTTTTAGAACCAGCTTCATCAAGGAGGTCAATTGCTTTGTCTGGCAAGTAACGATCCTGAATATAGCGGTCAGAGAGCTTAGCCGCAGCAACGACTGCATCATCGGTATACTTAACATGGTGGTAATCTTGGTATCGACTCTTAATTCCATTTAGGATCCGGATGGTTTCCTCAACTGAAGGTTCATCAACTTCAACAGGTTGGAAACGTCGAGCAAGAGCTGCATCCTTTTCAATCTTTCGATATTCGTTAAGGGTAGTAGCACCAACTAGTTGAAAATCACCACGAGCAAGGGCAGGCTTTAAAACGTTTCCGGCATCCATTCCGCCTTCTGCATTACCAGCACCCATAATTTCGTGGATTTCATCGATAAAGAGAATAATGTTCTTATTTTTGTGAACTTCTTCCATTAATTGTTGCATCCGCTTTTCGAATTGTCCCCGAATTCCAGTGCCCTGAACTAGGGAAACAACATCGAGACGGATAATTTCCTTGTTAGCAAGCTTTTCTGGAACTTCACCGCTAACAATTGCTTGAGCAAGGCCTTCAACTACCGCTGTTTTACCAACTCCGGCTTCTCCAATTAGTACTGGGTTGTTCTTGGTTCGTCGATTTAGGATTTCAATTACTCGTTTAATCTCATTATCACGACCGATTACGGGGTCAATTTTACCTTGACGGGCGAGGTCAGTCAGGTTAATTCCGTATTGACCAAGAATTCCTTTTCCATTTCGTCCGCCACCTTGACGTTGTGCTTGACCGTTCATATTTTGACCATTAGCACCAGCAGCTTGACTTTGCATATTGTTCATTGCGTTCATGAAGTCTTCGAGGCTTCCAAAACCGAAATTATTCATTCCGTTACCCCCATTCATCATTTCTGTTTGTAAGTTTTGTAATTTTTGATAACAATTTTGGCAGAGGTCTATTTGCATCCGTTGACCGTTAAAATTCATTTGTAGATGAATCGTGGCCGGATTTTGATGACAATATTGACATAGCATCTGAAATTTAAATACCTCCTATATATATTGTTGTAGCAAGACTTGTCTTTTTTTGACCTTTCTTGACCATTGATTAATATTATACTTACTTTTAATCGCAAAGCAAGCCAAAAAACTTAAATATTTTCTAAAAGAGAAAAAGTAATCTTGCAGTAAGTAGTTTAGCTAGAACACTAACTAAACCTAACTATAATTTTAGCACTCTTTAATAATGAATGCTAAAACAGGTACTTTATAGTATTTATTGTGTATAATAGGTAAGCAGAGAATTTATATTGAGGTGATTGGATGGCTGAAGAAGATTTTGAACAATTACTAGATGATTTACGCACGAAAAAGATTGATCATTTTGAGATTACCCCTGAAAATTTTCAGGCATTTCAACCAATTTTTCATGCATATGCATATCGTTCTCAGATTGAAGGAAAAGCTCAACGGGGCGGAAAAATCATTTACCAATTAAAACAGCGATAAATCGCTAGATGTAAGCTTGTATTTAACGCTTACAATTGCTAAAATGTAAATATCGAGGTGTATCAGTGGTTAAGCTGCTGATAATAAATTAAATAAATCTGCTCGAAGGAGACTGATTAACTATGGAAAAACGTGAATTTACAATTACTTCAGAGACTGGTATCCATGCTCGTCCAGCTACTATTTTGGTACAAGCTGCTTCAAAGTTTGCTTCTGATGTTACCCTTTCATACGAAGGCAAGAGTGTAAACTTAAAGTCAATTATGGGTGTAATGTCACTTGGTGTTGGTCAAAATGCTAAGGTTACTATTAGTGCAAATGGTGACGACGAAAAAGAAGCGTTGGATACCGTTGCTGAAACAATGAAAAAGGAAGGATTGACTGACTAATGTCTTTACTGCTAAATGGGTTAGCAGCTAGTAGTGGGATTACCATTGCTCCTGCTCACCTTTTAGTGGAGTCAGATCTATCTATCACAAAACAGCATACAGCTGATAAGAATCATGAGGTCGCCCGGCTTCATGATTCTTTTACGTTGAGTAAGACTGAGCTTCAGCAATTATATCAACATGCACATGAAAAGCTCGGTCAGCGGGCAGCCGCTATCATCGATACCCAGATTGCAATTTTAGATGATCCGACTTTACAAACAAAGATTATTGACCGTATCAATAACCACCATGATACTGCTGAATGGGCAGTAAAAAAGGTGGAGGACTATTATTTAAATGTTTTTGAACGCATGAATGATAATGACTACTTGCATTCTCGTGCAACCGCTCTACGTGATGTGACTAAGCGGATACTAAGCCATTTGTTGAATGTTCCATTGCCAGATCCTGCTTTATTAAATCAACGAGCAGTTTTTGTAGCTAAAAATATTACGCCAACAGATACGGCACAATTTGATCGCCGATATGTTGCGGGAATTGTTACAGCTAATGGTGGACGTACCTCGCATTTTACAATTATGAGTAAGACCCTATCCTTACCGGCAGTTGTTGGAGTTAGGGATGCAACAAAAATAATTCATGATGGTGATATGCTGATTGTTGATGGCATTCATGGTAAAGTGATTGTTAATCCTAGTAATGAAGAGATTGAGCATTATCAATTATTAGCTGGAGAGTTTGCTCAAGAGCAGCAAAAGTGGGGAGCACTCAAAGACAAGCAGACAGTTAGTGCTGATGGTCGACGTTTTGAAGTTGCTGCCAATGTTGGTACTTTTGCTGATATTATCGATGCTCAAGAAGAAGGGGCAGAGGGAATCGGTTTGTTGCGGACAGAGTTTCTCTACATGAATCGTGATGAACTTCCAAGTGAAGAACAGCAATTTTTGGCATATAAAAGGTTTGTGTCGGCGATGAACCAACAACGGGTAGTTGCCAGGACCCTGGATATTGGTGGCGATAAACAGCTGGGGATGGTAAAACTCGCCCACGAAGATAATCCATACCTTGGTTTTCGCGCAATTAGGATTGGTTTAGCCCGCCCCGAGATCCTTCGTCCACAATTAAGAGCATTATTACGGTCATCAGTGTATGGTCGTCTGGCAATTATGTTTCCCATGATTGCAACAATTGAAGAATTTCAGCAAGCACGGGCAATTTTAGATGAAGAGAAAGAACGGTTGGTAAGAGCCGGTTACCAAGTCGCTAAAAATATTGAAGTGGGGATGATGCTGGAAATTCCTGCAGTCGCCGTGATGGCGGAGCACTTTGCAAAATATGTTGATTTCTTCAGTATTGGCAGCAATGATTTAGTACAATATTTGTTAGCAGTTGATCGGGGAAATCAGCAGGTTGCCTATTTATACCAAGAACTACATCCGGCTGTTTTACGAATGGTTAAGCAAGTAATCGAAGCAGCGCATGCGGAAGGAAAATGGGTTGGTATGTGTGGTGAAATGGCTAGTAACCCGCTTGCAGTTCCATTATTAATGGCAATGGGACTAGACGAATTTTCAATGAGTAGTAGCCAAATCTTACGTGTTCGTTCATTAATTCATCAATTAAGTACTCGGAAACTTCAACCATTAGTTCATCGAGCAATTAACGCTGAGACAACGGCCGAAGTACAAAAACTTGTTAGAGAATATGTTCCAGAGTTAAAAATCTAGTGTTAATTTACTAAATTAAGTCGTTACGGGTATATTTATGTCAAAGATTTTGTAAAGAATTGTTAATCATTATTAGTGAGCCTTGTTAGTATTGGTTGTTAAGACTACAATAAATTAAATCTAGTTTTGCGGTTCAGAGAATGCTTTAGTATAATAGCAATTATTATTAAAAACTTTTGTAATGAGATAAAGGAGCAGTTAGGTTGAATATTGGGATTTTTACAGATACATATTTCCCGCAGGTTAGTGGCGTTGCAACGTCGATAAAGACGCTTCGTGATGAACTGATTGCTCAGGGACACCATGTATATATCTTTACGACAACTGATCCTAAAGCAAAGCATGATGATGTTGAAAATGGAATCTATCGTTTTACAAGTATTCCTTTCGTTTCTTTTTCAGATCGGCGAATTGCGGTTCGCGGTGTCTTTCGGGCAATCAAATTAGCTAAGAAGTTTCAGCTAGATATTGTCCATAATCAAACAGAATTTGCGTTAGGAGTAATGGGGAAGACAGTGGCACGGCACCTCAATATTCCATGCCTGCATACTTACCATACGATGTATCAAGATTATTTACATTATATTGCCAATGGTCACATTTTAAAGCCGCATGATGTTGCTCGGTTAGCGCATCTCTACTTAAAAAATATGTCAGGGATAATTGCTCCTAGTGATCGCGTTTTAGACACATTAGAAAGCTACCATGTTGAGTCGCCTATTCGTGTGATTCCGACCGGGATAAATCTGCGAGTATATAATAAGCGTGACTCAAAAGAAGAAATTAATAATTTACGGGCCCGGTTAGGCTATAGCGCGACTACGCCGGTTTTATTGTCGTTAAGTCGTTTAGCGTACGAGAAGAATATCCATGCACTAATTGAGGCGATGCCAGATATTCTTACTCATCAGCCTAATGCGCAATTATTGATTGTTGGCGATGGTCCAGCACGACATACATTGGAACGTCAGGTACGTCAAATAGGCCTTACTGGGCATGTTAAGTTTACTGGCGAAATCAAAAATGATGATGTTTACCACTATTATCAAATGGCTGATGTTTTTGTATCTGCTTCAGATTCAGAATCTCAAGGATTGACTTATGATGAGGCCCTCGCATCGGATTTGCCAATTGTTGTAATGCGTAGTGAGTATACCGATCAATTGATTGACGATTCTGCAATAGGAATAAGTTTTCAAAAAAAGGCTGACCTCGTTAGTGGTGTTTTGTACTACCTAAACAAACCTAAAACATCCGAATCAAGGCTAAAACGACAAGAAAAGCTCCATGAGATTTCGGCAGAAGTTTTTGTGAAGCGGGTTGTTGAGTTTTACCAAGATTGCCAAAAGGGTGTAGCAAGCCAAAATTCACTTAAGCATCCAGAAAAATTGCGTCACTTATTTCACCGTTCAAGGAGCTAATGATGATTAAAATAACAATGTTTTCATCGGCTGATAAAGTTGCAGGCCAAGGGGTGGGGAGTGCCTATCTCGAATTGGTTAATTTATTACGCAACCAGTGCAGTGATAATTTTGAAATTGAAATTAATCATTACAATAAAAGTCAAATCAGTCATTATCATACGATTGATCCGCTATTTTATCTTTCTACATTCTCTAAAAAGAGGGGGAGAAAGATAGGTTATGTTCATTTTCTTCCTGAAACTCTTGAAGGAAGTTTAAAGATCCCGCAACCATTTCGCGGGCTTTTTTATCATTACGTTATTGCTTTTTATAAACGAATGGATCAGCTGGTGGTTGTCAATCCTTCTTTTATAAAGAAGTTAGTAGCATATGGAATTCCTGAAAGTAAAATTGCCTATATTCCTAATTTTGTTGATAGCGATCGCTTCCATTGTGTTTCACCAACAACTAAAAAATCTCTGCGAAAAAAATATAATGTTGATGCGCAGCGCTTTGTAGTTCTTGGTAGCGGTCAGGTTCAAGAACGCAAAGGAGTTCCTGATTTTATCCGTCTTGCAAAACAAAATCCGGATGTTGATTTTATCTGGGCTGGTGGCTTTTCATTTGGGCGGTTGACAGATGGTTATCATGAATTAAAAAAGGTTGTTGATAATCCGCCTGCCAATTTGCGTTTTACAGGTATTGTTTCTCGTGATGAGATTGCTGAATTAAATAATCTTGCTGACTTATTTTTATTGCCTTCTTATAATGAACTTTTTCCAATGTCTGTTTTAGAAGCCTTTAGTTGTGGAACACCTGTTATGTTGCGCGATCTTGACCTTTATCATTACATTATTGATGGTGATTATGAGCCAGCAAGTGATGTTAATGAGATGCAGACAAAACTTGAATTACTGCAAAAAGATCCCGCAAGACTGGCATATTTGCAAAAGCGGGCGCAAATAGCAGCACGGGAATATTCCAAAGAGCATTTGGCTAACGTTTGGACTGATTTTTATAAGGAACAAGCACGAAAGGGGGGCGCATAGTGAGCAGACGTAATTGGCTAGTATTAGGGGTAATGCTAATTATTGGGGTTGGCATCCTTGGATACTCATTGCGTAACTCTAATATTCATCTTCTGTTGCAAGATATCTCAACGATTAATTGGGGATGGATGTTAATCGCCCTAGCGTGTATTTGTTTATACCTTGGATTGGAAGCAGTCGTTGTAAAGATATTTATGAATGATCGGCATGACGGTTTCACCTGGAAGGATGCTTTACGTTTACCATTAATTGAACAATTATTTAATGGGATTACGCCATTTTCAACAGGAGGCCAGCCGGCGCAATTGGTTGCGATGATTCAATCTGGAGTAGATGGTGGGTTGGCAAGCTCAGTTCTTTTAATGAAGTTTGTTGTTTTCCAAGCGATGATAGTGGTTAATTTTTTAATTAGTCTATTGATTGGTTTTCATTTTATTGCTGAGAAACTTCATGCACTATCATTATTAGTATTATTCGGCTTTTTAATTCATTTAGCAGTTATTGTTGGTTTATTAATGGTAATGTATTGGTATAGCTTTACCAAAAAGATGATGAATCTATTAATAAAACCAGCTGCGATCTTTATGAAAGCAAGTCGCTATGAACGGATGAAAGTTGTTTTAAATGAAAAAGTGGATACTTTCTACCAGGAAAGTCTCCGCATGAAAAGGGACTATCGAAAGTTGCTAAAGGTTTGTCTTGTAACAATTTTTCAGCTATTCTTTTACTATGCGATTCCATATTTTATTATGCTTGCTTTGGGAGTCCATCATATTAATTTCGTGATGGTTTTGAGTCTCCATGTATTGATCTTTATGATTATTTCTCTTTTTCCGATACCAGGAGGAGCAGGTGGGGCAGAATATAGTTTTTCTGTTTTATTTTCTAGTTTCATTCATTCAGATACTAAGTTAGTGTTAGCAATGATATTGTGGAGACTATTAACATATTATTTTGGCATGTTTGCAGGAATTGTAGCAGTTTTTGTAAAGCCAGATAAAGTAAAGAAATAAGGGATTGTGCTGATACACAGTCCTTTTATTTTATTGCGAGAGGAGAAGAGTATTTTGAAAGAGTCAGAATTATTGGTAATTATCAAAAGGCTAAATGCCATGCAAAATGACTATTCCAAAAATCGGCAAAAGCGTACATTTGAAAAATTTGGTATTCCACTTTGTGATGTAACTTATCTTCATGATAGTCAAGAATTTATATTTGTTCGTTATCGACCGTATGAACGCTTTAGATTTGATGATATCGATTTAGTTGCAATCGAAGTTTTTGATTGCTTATATGACCTAGAAAATACTTTTTAATTTTTTTAAAAAAAGTGTTGACGGGAAATTGGATCGTTGGTATATTATTACTTGCTGTTATGAATGTATTGAAAATTTGATTTCAAGATATTCTTAATTAGTAGTTGACATCGTAAAGGTGTCATGCTATATTAATAAAGTTGCTGATTGAGTTATCAATCAAGAAGAAATTATAAATTAATTAGAATTTCTTCTTGACAAGTTAAATCAACATATGATATAATAACTATGTTGATTGGCTGCTTGATTAGCCAATAGGTAGACCTTTGAAAACTGAACAAAGTTTCGACGAATCAAATGTGTAGGGTCTTCAATCACGATGTGATTTGAAGCAAAACATTTGCGA
>NZ_JACIVB010000059.1 GCF_014145455.1 Limosilactobacillus rudii
AAGGGAAAAAACTGGTGTTATATGGCAATTGCTACATTGGCAGTAGCAGTTGGCACTTTATCAATTTCACAAGGGGTAAATGCTGATACTGCTGATAGTACAGTCAATACCACTAGTGTTACAGTAGCTTCACAAAAGTCACATGATCAAACGACTGATGTTGCTACAGAAATAACACCTGCAACGCAAAATACAAGCGAAACGGCTAAGCAAGAGGACCAGGCAAAATCAACTACGCCAGCTGATCAACAATCCTTAGTCGCAAGTAAGGTTGCTGTGGCTCCGCAGGCAGCCACTCCACAGAGCGGCTGGCAAACAGATAACGGAAGCAGTTATTACTATAAAGATGGTCAAAAAGTAACTGGTCAACAAAATATTAATGGTAAGAATTATTACTTTAATGATCAAGGTCAACAACAAAAGAACTACTTCTTAAATCAATCTAACCACACCTACTATTTCCAAGCGGATGGCACTCGATTGGATGATGGCTTCTATAACAATTGGGGTCATACCTATTACTTCCAAAAGGATGGTACTCGTTTAGATAACGGATTTTATAATAACTGGGGTCATACTTACTACTTTGGTCAAGGTGGCGTTCGCCTAGATGATGGCTTCTATAACAATTGGGGTCACACCTATTACTTCCAAAAAGATGGTTCCCGTTTAGATAACGGATTTTATAATAACTGGGGTCATACTTACTACTTTGGTCAAGGTGGCGTTCGTCTAGATGATGGCTTCTATAACAATTGGGGTCACACCTATTACTTCCAAAAAGATGGTTCCCGTTTAGACAATGGTTTCTATAATAACTGGGGTCATACCTACTACTTTGGTAATGATGGGGCATTAATACAAAATACAGGAATTTGGATTAACGGAAGCTTCTATCGTGCTGATAATGGTGGAATCCTTTCACCAGTTTCAATCTATAATAATAAGATTAATAGTTATATTATGAATAACGGTATTGGTCATGCCGATATTTCATATGTTAATGCAATTCCTGATGTAAGTAGACATTCATACTCTGGGACAACAGATGGAAAGCCTAATATGGTAGTAGTACATGAAACTGCTAATCCCAATGATAGTATTTGGGGCGAAATTAATTACGAAAAACAGCATTATGATAGTGCGTTTGTTCATGCATTTGTTGATGATAACAACATTATTCAAATTTCCGATACCGATCATGAAGCATGGGGAGCCGCTTACCCTGCTAATGGTCGTGCTGTTCAGTTTGAACAAGTTGAAGTTTATGGTGCCTGGAATTTTGCTCGTGAATTAGTTAATGCTGCTTACTACACGGCATACAACATGCGTAAGTACGGATTGACACCATCATTGGCTCAGTCCAATGGAACGGGAACTCTTTGGTCACATCATAATGTAAGCCAATACTTAGGCGGCACCGACCACACCGATCCAGACGGTTATTGGAGTAATCGAGCTAGTCGTTATTTTGGTACTGGATATAATATGAGTGATTTCTTGCAATTAGTAAATTATGAGTATTCTAAATTGAGCTAATAATATGATAGAGCGTTGATTATATTGATCAGCGCTTTTAAGTTACAAAAATATTTCAAAAATTATCCTTTAATAACAATTTAATAGAATGAAAACTTATTCAAAAACATGTGATAGGATAGATAATGTTAAAAATAAAAAAGGGGTAAGTAAGTCAATGAGTGTTCATAAACATTATAAAATGTTTAAAAAAGGAAAAAACTGGTGCTATATGGCAATCGCAATGTTTTCAGTAGCCTTTGGTACACTATCTGTTTCTCAAAGTGTTAATGCAGATACTACAGCCAATGATACTGAGAGTGTAAGTAATGCTTCAGCAGATGCACTAAGTCAAGTTACCAATACAGTATCATTAACAACACCTTCAACACCAAATAATGAGGCTACTGATCAAGCAGTGGCACAAGCACCGATAAATGACAATAACATACAAACTGACCAAACTGTTAATCAACCAGCAAAGGATAACAATATTCAAGCAACTTTAAGTGAAAATAAGCTTGCTGTTACACCGCAGGCAGCGGTCTCTCAAAGTGGCTGGCAAACTGATAATGGTAATAATTACTATTATAAGGATGGTAAAAAAGTAACCGGTCAACAAAGTATTGATGGCAAAGATTACTACTTTAACGATCAGGGACAGCAGCAAAAGAACTATTTCTTAAATCAAGCTAACCATACTTATTACTTTCAAGCAGATGGTACACGTTTGAATGATGGCTTCTACAATAATTGGGGCCACACCTATTATTTTGGTAAAGATGGCACCCGTTTAGATGATGGCTTCTACAATAATTGGGGCCACACCTATTATTTTGGTAAAGATGGTGCCCGCCTAGATGATGGTTTCTACAATAATTGGGGCCACACTTACTATTTTGGTAAAGATGGCGCCCGTCTAGATAATGGCTTCTACAATAACTGGGGTCATACTTATTACTTTGGTAAAGATGGTGCCCGTTTAGATGATGGCTTTTACAATAATTGGGGCCACACTTATTACTTTGGTAAAGATGGTGCTCGTCTAGATAATGGGTTTTATAACAATTGGGGTCATACCTATTACTTTGGTAGTGATGGTGCTCGCTGGGACAATCGTTTTATGAACAGTTGGGGTAATGTATATTACTTTGGCAAAGATGGGGCATTGCTTCAAGGCCAATCTATTAATTTAGGTTATGGTAATCTTGACTTTGATAGTCAAGGACGATTGACGTCTAGTAATGCCTTTATTGGAAGTATCGTCAATGGCGCTATTCAAGGATGGGCACAACATCAAATTTTGCCGTCGTTAACACTTGCTCAAGCAATTCTTGAAAGCGCATGGGGTAAGTCTTCGCTTGCTTCACAATACCACAATTTGTTTGGTATTAAGGGGAGCTATAAAGGTATGTCGGTTAATATGCCAACCTATGAAGAGTACGGTGGGCGGATGGTCTTAATTAATGATGCATTTCGTCGCTACCCAGATAATAATGCTAGTGTTCAGGATCATACTGACTTTTTAGTTAAGAATAGTCGTTATCATAATCTAATCGGGGTTCGTGACGCTAATACTGCTACTTACTTAATTCGAGCAGATGGTTATGCAACAGCATCTAGTTATACTAATTCATTGCGTAGTGTGATTAATACTTATGATTTAACTAGGTATGATCGAGTGGCTTTTCAGCTATAAATAATGGTAAGGCAACTAAAAAACTTTTGAGTGGTTTTTAGTTGCCTTATTTGTTTTATTTAAGAAGGAAAATAATATGTGGAAAAATTCATTGAATCTTATTGCTAATGTATTATTATTTATTTTAATAATAATTACATTACTAGGGGGATGTTCTGAACTACTATTTAATATAGTAAGTATTTCGAGAACAGGAGTAATTATTTTAGATGTATTATCATTATTGTTTTTAATGATGATTATGTTTAGAAAAAAACTGTATATAATTTATAAACGAAACATATCAGCAAAAATTAATATAATTTTTGCTATATCATTATTTATTATAGGAATTTGGCAATTATATTTAGTATTAACAATCTCAGGTTTTAGCAAGTGGGATCCAGGAAATATTATTCTTCAGGCAATGGGAAAAAAACAATGGGCAGGTGAAGAATATTTTTCTTATTATCCCAACACATATTTTTTGATGTTACTTGAGCATATGATATGGTATCTGATTGGGAAACCCAATATAGAAACATTAACAATTGTCTTAAATATCCTTAACTATTTATTAATTGACGGTGGAATTTATACGCTGTATCGAGTGAGTAAAAAATATATAAATTTGGTTGTAGCTAAAACTGCAGCATTATTGTCAATAATATTTATTGGAGTATCTCCATGGGGATGTCTTACATACAGTGATCCATTAGCATTTTCATTGAGTATTTTTTCTATTTCACTACTGTTATCTTTACGGTTTTCAACTACTAATAGGAAATATATGTACTCGGCTTTGATAGGATTTCTGATGGTAATTGATTATTTGATTAAGCCATCTCTTGTAATATTGTTTATTGCAGCAATTATAGTTACATTGCCATTATTAAAGAAATTAATTAAAAGTGATAGGCTATCTATTATTATAATCGCTATGGCAGTAATGGCTTCATATGGTTGTTATTTAGCTTACCGAAATAATAATAGTTTTGTTACTTTTGATAGTAGTAAGTCGTTTTCGATGACTCACTTTGCTGATATGGGAATAAAAAATAATGGAGGATATTCTCAAGAGGATACCGTTAGGGATATGCAAATATTAGACCCTAAGGAACGGCAGCGCGCTGATATTCAAGATTGGGTTACTGAATTTAATAGAAAAGGTTTGACAGGGTATCAAGTATTTTTAATAAAGAAACAGATTTTAAATACGTCAGATGCAAGTTTTGCTTGGGGAAATGATGGAGAACCCTTTATAAGACCTTATTGTAAATCTAATTTTGCTAAATTGAGTCGTAAGTTATTTATTCCTAAATATAATTCTGCATTAAAAGCTATTAATGATATTTTATGGATTATAACACTTATATTTATGTTGTTTTCCCTTTGTGCTAAAGATTGGATAACATTATTATTAAAATACGTTGTACTTGGGTTTGCCTTATTTTTACTCTTATTTGAAGGAGGTAGAAGTAGATATTTGATTCAGTTTTTGCCATATGTATTTTTATTAAGTGGTATTGGTTTCTATAAATTACAAAAGATATTAGATGAGAGAATAAAGTTAGTTTAATTTTTGCTTGTTGAGGAAAAATAAGTAAAAATTTAGTATGACATTCTTATTACATTAGTATTGCGAACATTATCATTGCTTAACAAAAGAGCCAGATTTGCCTATCAGCCTTTTATTTGTGGTAAAGTAATAATCGTTAAATTTATCTAAAGAAAAGAAATGACAAATGGAAGGTAGGATTTATTAATAATGGGAGAACAGAAACACTACAAAATGTTTAAGAAGGGCAAAAATTGGTGCTACATGGCAATCGCTACAGCAGCAATTGCATTTGGAGTATCAACTACTAGTGTAGCTAATGCTGACACAACAGATGCAGCAACTACACCAGTAACTTCACAACAAGTTGAAGTTTCTGATCAAACAGCTATCAAGAATAGTACGGCTACTGATAATACATCACAGGTAGATAACCAAGCTCAGTCTAGCCAAGTTGCTCAACCAGCGAGTCAAACAGTTTACTCAGCAAGTACAAGTGTTACTACTGATGCTAATACTGTAGCTGTTAAGCCTCAAGCTACTGCTCCTGCTCAATTAAATGGCTGGCAAACAGAAAATGGTAACACTTATTACTATAGTGATGGTCAAAAAACCACTGGTGTTAAAGATATCAATGGTTCACAATATTACTTTAATGACCAAGGTCAGCAACAAAAGGATTATTTCTTAAATCAAGATAACCATACTTATTACTTCCAAGCCGATGGTACGCGGTTAAATGATGGTTTCTATAACAACTGGGGTCATACTTATTATTTCCAAGCTGATGGTACGCGGTTAGATAACGGTTTCTATAACAATTGGGGTCATACCTACTACTTTCAAGCCGATGGAAGTCGTTTAGATAATGGTTTCTATAACAACTGGGGTCACACATACTACTTTGGCAATGATGGTGCTCGTTTGGATGATGGTTTCTATAATAATTGGGGCCACACTTACTACTTTCAAAAAGACGGTGCTCGTTTAGATAATGGTTTCTATAGCAACTGGGGTCATCAATATTACTTTGGTAATGATGGTGCCTTAGTTCAGAATAATGATGTAACAGTCAATGGTAAAAAATATCATGCGGATTCAGAAGGTATTTTAACCGTAAAGAATAATACTGATGCTAAAGTAGATCGTGCGTTATCCCAACGTGGTGTTCCTTATGTATGGGGAGGAAATACTCCAGCTGGCTTTGACTGCTCTGGTTTAGTTCAATGGGCTTATGGTTTAGGGGCCTCATATCGGACTACCTATCAACAAGCTACTTTGGGGACTCACAAACGCGATGTGATGAATGCCCCAAAGGGATCCCTTCTATTCTTTGGTAGTGACAGTGCTCCATATCACGTAGCTATCTCTTTAGGTAATGGTGCTTATGTTCATGCTCCAGAACCAGGTGACGTTGTTAAGATTGGTTATTCTCGATACTTTAAACCAAGTTTCTTTATTACTTTATAATTTTTAGTGAATGAAAAATCTGTTATAATAGCTAAATAAAGAAAAGCGAGGAGAAGTATAAAATGAAAATTAAAAAGATATTCACAACTATTGCAGCTGGATCATTAATGCTAACGTTAGCTGCTTGTGGAAGTAATTCATCTAAAGAAAGTTCGCAAAAAAGTTCAGATATAGCTTCATCTAAGATAACTAAGAAACATTCAGAAAAGTCAGATAAGGTCACTAGTAAAAAGCAAAGTTCAGATAATGAATCAAGTACAGAAGTGAATAGGACAGATACATCGTCTAATAAGAATGGAAGTACGTCACAAAGGGGGATATCTGATAATAGTTCCTCTACAAATGGAACAAACTACTCAGTATCTAGTACGTCATCAAGTCACAATGGTACTAGTGCTAAATCAACTGTTAAACAAAACTCAAGTGCCTTATCTCAAGCTACAATGACTGCTACTGATGCTCGCAATATTGTTAAGGAACACATTGGTAATCAATTAAATGATCGTGGAGTAGCAGGGAAGTCCACTGATGATTTACCTTCAATAGATTCAGTAGATGGTTATACTGCTACACAAAATGGTACTAATAACTGGACTGTGAGTGGTAATGGTCATACATACCATGTAACTGCAAATTCTGTTACAGAAAATTAAACTTATAATTTAAAAGAATCGGTAAGTCTTTTATAATGGACTTACTGATTCTTTTTACTTTGGAGAGTATCTATGTCTAATCAAAAATTTTATCATTGGCTATTTTGGCCACTTTTATTATTAACAGTGGCAACCTTAATTTGGATGTGTACTAAAATTCAATTCATTTTTCAGCCATTTTTAACTTTTATTTCCGTTGTTTTTGTTCCCTTAATCATTTCTGGATTCTTATATTATATGTTAAATCCAGTCTTAAAATTGTTTATGAAGTTACGGATTGGTAAATTTAAGATGAATAGGGGAATTGCGAGCTTATTAATTGTTCTTATTTTGATTGTGATTATTGCTGGAGGAATTTCGTTGCTAATTCCGACTATTGTTAAAGAAATTTCTTCATTAGTTCGTAACATGCCACAAACAGTTAGTGGTATTCAGACTTTGATTAATGATACGATTCGGCACTCATTTTTACGTAATGTTGATTTGAATACTTACTACCGCCAATTCGATCATCAGATTGCTGGTTATGCGCAAACAGTATTAAAGGGATTATCTGAGCGGGTTGGCGATATTGTCGGCGTAGTGACTAATATCACTATCGTTACAATTACCGTTCCAGTAATGCTCTTTTATATGCTTAAAGATGGATCAAAGCTAGGTCCAAGCATCCAAAAATGGCTGTCACCACATCATGCAAAGGAAGTTAATGAACTACTTAGTAAAATGAACAGTACTTTGTCATCATATATCTCAGGACAAATGATTGAATGTTTGTTTGTTGGTGTTTGTACGACAATTGGCTACTTCTTAATTCATCAACCTTTAGCATTAGTATTAGGAATTGTTGCCGGTTTAACAAATATCATTCCTTATATCGGGCCATATATTGGAATTGCCCCAGCATTGTTTGTTGCCTTGACAATGGCACCTAATAAGTTGATTTGGGTCATTGTGGTTGTAATTGTGGTTCAACAAATTGATGGGAATATTATCTATCCAAATATAATTGGAAAGACGCTCCAGATTCATCCGTTGACAATCATCATGTTATTGTTAGCGGCTGGACATATTGCTGGAGTAGGTGGAATGATTTTATGTATTCCATTTTACGCAGTGATTAAGACCGTTTGTGAATACTTTTTTGATATTTATCGTATTGAGCACCCAATAAAGGAAGAAAAAGAGTAAACAAAAACCATCTTCGCAAATTTTAACGAAGATGGTTTTATTATCTAATAATAACGGTGAGTGTACCCATAATGATTCCCATAAGTAGGGTGGGTATATGTTGAATGGTATCCGTTATTATAGCTGCGGTAATTATGATATTGAGGTGTTGAGTAATGTCTTACAGGAGTTTGAGTCTCAGTAGCTGGTATAGCACGAGATTCACTATAAGCTTCTGTACTTTCAGAAGTAGTGTTGCTATATTCATTAGTTTCTTCACTTGAGTTGCTAGAATGATGACTGTGTGAGCTGGTAACTTCATCACTGCCATTACCACTACCAGGATCGTTGTAACTAGCCCCACCAGGTAAGATAAAGTCAGTTTCATTGTATCCATTATAGTGTGGTTGTGACTTGTACATCTTAGTTTCGTGGTTAACGACGTTTTTAGCTTTTAAGCCAAGTTGAGCACGAACTAATTTAGAAACTCGGTTGATTTCTTTTGGACTAGCAATTTGGAAGGAAACCCCCTCAATTGTTGCGTTTTGTCCTTGGAAGTGATAAGTCTTAACATTATTCATTGCTCCGTGGTAGTTTCCGTAAAGAGTAGCAATGTCATCGATTGGAATATTGGTTTTAACACCGTCCCCAACAGCATCAAGGATCTTATTAGCTGCACCAATTGAGCCTGATGTCTTAAATTTATTGATAACACTCTTTAAAATTTGTTGTTGCCGTTTTTGTCGACCATAATCATTATTAGGGTCATCGTATCGCATTCGTGAGTACTTCAGCGCGTTATCTCCGTTAAGATGCTGTTTACCTTTCTTGAAGTGGTGACCTTCATAGTCAAAGGCAAATGGATTATCAACTTCAACCCCACCAACTGAGTTAACAACTTTTTTAAGAACACCCATGTTGATAACGGCATAGTAATCAATCGGCACATCCAACAGTTCAGATACTTGCTTGACTGTTTGCTTAGGTCCGTTAATTGCATAAGCTGCATTAAGCTTAACATAATCAGGACCGTCCTTAGTTTCAACCCTTACTAAAATATCACGAGGAATACTCGTCATTGTAATAGTTTTCTTTTTTGGGTTAATGGTGAATAATTCTAATGAATCAGTATTACCACCAGTATTACCACGATTCAAAGCCCCAACGTCAGTACCCATTGTCAGGACAGAGACAGGCTCGCCTTTTTGTAGCTTTTTACTGATTTTACCATCACCAGCACCAAACACCCCTTTGGCAACAGAGTGAACTTTATGATATTCGTAAAAGCCTCCTGCAACTACTAGGCAGATAAGTAAACCAATCAAAATTCGCACCCAATTTGGGGTTCGATAATGGTGCTTTTGTGGTGGCTGAAAATCTGGTGAGGATTGCTGTGCTTCTCGGCGCATTCGATTTTCAGATTGTTCTTTGCGCTCTCGTTTTTTTCGCTCATTAACGTCACGTTGAATTCGTTCTTCCATCCGTTTACGATAATGCTCGCGTGATTCGTGATTATTATTGTTGTCCATATCAAAAATACCTCAATAAAATAAGTTCTAACCTTATTAATATAGCAGAAGTTCAGGGCTAAGTTCAAATGTATCTGTAGACTTTAAACTTTCTGTAACTTTTTACAAAGATAGACTTTCCTAAAAATATGTAATAATATAGTAGAGATATTTCGCGAAAGAATGAAAGGAATAATTAAATGAAGTCATCAAAAGAACTTGCTGAAGCAGTTAATAAACGGCGTACATTTGCCATTATTTCACACCCGGATGCGGGTAAGACGACGATTACCGAACAACTTTTACTCTTTGGGGGCGTTGTTCGTGAAGCTGGAACCGTTAAAGCACGGAAGACCGGGAATTTTGCTAAGTCGGACTGGATGGAAATCGAAAAGAAACGTGGTATTTCAGTTACATCATCAGTAATGCAGTTTGATTTCCAGGGAAAACGGATTAATATTCTCGATACCCCGGGACACGAAGATTTCTCTGAAGATACCTATCGGACATTGATGGCGGTAGATTCTGCTGTCATGGTGATTGATAGTGCCAAGGGGATTGAGCCACAAACTAAGAAGCTTTTCCAAATTTGCAAGATGCGGGGAATCCCTATTTTTACCTTCATGAACAAGTTTGACCGGGATGCGCGTGAGCCTCTTGATTTACTTAATGAAGTTGAGGATGTATTAGGAATTGAAACGTACCCGATTAACTGGCCAATTGGTTCAGGACATCAATTTAAAGGAATCTATGATCGCTTTAACCACCGTGTTGCATTGACCCACCCAGCAGATGAAAATAATCCATATTTACCATTAGATGAAGATGGTAATGTTAAAGGTGAAAATCCTTTAGCCGGTGATGGTGAATGGCAAGATGCAATGGATGGCATGGAATTAGTTGAAGTTGCCGGAAATGAACTTGATCGGGATAAGATAGCTAAGGGAGACCAGACGCCGGTATTCTTTGGTTCGGCTCTAACTAATTTTGGGGTACAAACCTTCCTTGAAACCTACCTTCAGTTTGCGCCTGCACCAAGTGACCATAAGACTGAAGATGGGGATGTTATTAAACCACTTGATCCCGAATTCTCTGGTTTTGTCTTTAAGATTCAGGCAAACATGAACCCACGTCACCGTGACCGGATTGCCTTTGTGCGGATTTGTTCAGGTGAATTTGACCGGGGGATGGATGTTACTTTATCACGGACAAAGAAACCAATGCGGCTATCAAACGTGACTGAATTCATGGCTGACACCCGTGAAAATGTTGAGACGGCAGTTGCTGGTGATATTATTGGGCTGTATGACACGGGTAATTTCCAGATTGGTGATTCAATTTATAATGGTAAAAAGGACATTCAATTTGAAAAACTTCCTCAATTTACCCCTGAGTTATTTGTGCGAGTTTCTGCTAAGAACGTGATGAAGCAAAAATCCTTCCACAAGGGAATAAACCAGTTAGTTCAAGAAGGGGCAGTACAACTCTATCGGAGTTACTCAACTGGTGATTACATCCTAGGAGCAGTTGGACAATTGCAATTTGAAGTTTTCAAGTTTCGAATGCAAAACGAATACAATTCTGAAGTTGTGATGGAACCAATGGGTAGTAAAACTGCTCGTTGGATTGACCCTGAACAGTTAGATGAAAAGATGTCCTCTTCACGAAATATTCTGGTTAAGGATATTCATGACCAGCCACTGTTCTTATTTGAAAATCAATTTGCGGAAAACTGGTTTAAGCAAAAGTATCCGGATGTGAAGTTGACGGCGAAACTATAAAGCAAACTAAGGGGAATATGTACATAATGAACAAAAGTGTTTTAACAATAATCGTTCCTTGCTATAACGAAGAAGAGGTATTGCCTGAAACTGTTAAAGAACTAGGAAATATCCTTACAAATCTAATTGAGAAAGATAAAATCGATTCTAAAAGTAAGTTATTGTTTGTAAATGATGGGAGCAATGATCAAACTTGGAATTTGATTTCTGATTATACAAAAAGGTATAACTATATCACAGGTATAAAATTCTCACGGAATTATGGTCATCAAAACGCTTTACTGGCCGGAATGAATCTTGCTGTTAATTTTTCAGATATGATGATTACTATTGATGCAGATTTGCAAGATGATGTTAATGCAATTCCTAAAATGGTAGAAAAATATTATGAAGGATATGATGTGGTATATGGGGTTCGCAACAGTCGGAAAACTGACACTTTCTTTAAGCGGAGGACGGCCTTAGCTTTTTATGGATTAATGAAAAAGCTCGGAGTAAACCTTGTTCCAGATTCAGCAGATTATAGATTGCTGAGTAAGCGTGCTACGGAAGGATTATTGGCATTTAAAGAACGGAATCTTTTCCTTCGGGGCATGGTTCCTCTGGTAGGATATAGAGCTACTAAAGTATACTATGCCCGTAAAGAAAGATTTGCTGGGAAATCTAAATACCCACTAAGTAAAATGTTACATTTTGCGTTAGATGGGATAACTTCTTTTTCGATTGCACCAATTCATTTAATTCTTTACCTTGGATTAATAACCGTTGCTATTAGTGCCATTTGTATGATTTATGTAATTATAGAAAAATGTTTAGGCCATGTTGTAAGTGGTTGGTCATCGCTAATGATATCTATATGGTTATTAGGGGGAATCCAATTAATTTCTATTAGTGTAATAGGTGAATATATTGGTAAAATCTTTTCTGAAGTTAAGCATCGACCTAGGTATACAATTGAAATAGAAACTTATACCAATAAGATGAACAAGCAGAGTTAATATTGATATTAAATAGTTCTTATAGGTTATAATTATGAGGTTTAATTAAGATATGGAGAGAAGCAAAAAAAGTGGTCGAATAGAGTGGGTAGATATAGCTAAAGCAATAGCGATAATTTTGATGGTGGTAGGTCATGAATGTCCTCAACGTTCTATAATTACATTTATTTTTTCATTTCATATGCCACTCTTTTTTATTATGTCGGGTTATACAGCAGGAAGGGTAACTACATGGAGTAAATTTTTCAATAAAAGTAAAAAGAATTTTATAATGACTTGGCTTCTAGCTGTATTGATGATTATTCTTTTAGGCTTTGAGATACTTGTGGTTCAAGGTAAAGGAATTTCTCATATACTTTCCTTAGATTTAAAAGGTATTATTTGGGGATCAAATTATGGAGTTAATCATCTTAACAATGTAGGGGTTATGTGGTTTTTAATAGTCTTTTTCTGGGCGAAGCTACTGTATAATTTTTTAGAGGTTATAGTTCCTAATAAATATAATGGGTTGTTACTTGGGGTTCTGTCATATTTTGCTTTCATAATTTCAAATAAAGTGTGGTTGCCTCAAGCGTTTGATATTGTACCAATTGCAGCTTTTTTTATGTGGACCGGTTCATATTTAAAATCTATACAATCTAAATTAGATTTTAATACTACACAGGGATCATTACTTTTGGCCGCTATTTTTATATTTTGGATTGCAATGATGCAAAATTATATTTATATCGATATGTCAGTAAGACACTATCCGCTCTTTATCTTTTCAATTTTAGAAGCAATTGCGGGTACAATTAGTATGTCGCTTATTAGTAATTGTTTTAGTAAAATTGGTGAATTTAAGGCCTTAAAGATTATAGGAAGACATACCCTTGCAGTTTTATGCATTCATCATCTAGATTTATATTGGCTATGGTGGGGGCCTTTTATTTCAAAGTGGTATTTTGCTCTAATATTACGGTTGGTAATTGATTTAACGGTATTATTTTTATTTTTAATGTTTAAAAAGTACATCAGAGAAAGAAAAGTAAAATGAAAAAGAATTTCTATTTAATTGGAGGACAGTTACTACTGTTCCTTTGTATTTTGTTAGTTTTGACACAATTGTTTCCTCTTCTCCCTTTTGATGGTGATGATTGGCGCTACCTTGGTGGAATGAGACAGCCAATACCCTTATGGGGTGCTTGGAACCCAACAAGAGTTATGCCAGAAGTATTAATGCCAACGGGCGGAGCAATCGCTGCTTTTTTGATATATCCGATTACTGGGGATTACGTTGGCGCTCTTACCTTTGTTGAAAGTTTTATTGAGGCGATTTTTATATTTGCCATGCTTTATTCTTTTTATAAAGTTTCTATTAAGCGTTTTAAGTTATCAAAATGGGCTGCTTTAGCTTGTGAAGTGCTCTTTTTTATGTCGTTTTTCTTTGTTTTTAAGAAATTTAACCAGCCAAGTTATTCAGGCTTCTGGGCAGCGGACTTAACTTGTGCTTTTTACTATATTATTCCGGGATTACTAAATTTAACACTGGTTCTTTATATGATGCAGGAAGAAAACTTTATGCAATATTTTAAGAGTCTCAATAATAAAAAGAAGAGTATCTTCTTTTTACTGGTTTATTTTGCTATTTTTTCAAATACACAATTAAATATAATTATTGCAAGCTTTTGTAGTGTTAAATTACTTGAAATTTTATATAAAACGATTAAATTTAGAAAATTTAATAATATAGTAATGTATTCTTGGTTGTATGCAACTATTTTAGTGTTTTGGGTACTTACTGTAATATTTGATCTAAATGGAAAACGGGCAAAGTATGTTTCTAGTGCCAATGAGGGCTCATTTTTAATTAATTTTATTAAAACCTGGCAACAGTTTATTAATTTTATTAAAGAGCAAAATGTTTTTATAATTGGTATTTTAATATTCATTTTGATTAGTTCATTAGTAATTGCAACTGTACAATGGAAAAAACTAAGCTTAGACTATATTAAATTAATAAGTTATATATTCTTCTGCTTCCTATGCTCATTGGTATATTTACTTTTGGCTTATACGAAAGCTGGTAGTTCTTATGCGGGCCGTCCAGATGCAATGTGGGCGGTAATTTCATTATTCTTATTGGGAGTAAATTTAGCAGTAGTGTTTTATATAAAAAAGTTTGCTGCCTTAACTATTTTTATTCCTTTGATCTGTGTCGTTATAGCTATTTTTTCATTTAATGTGAATGAACGTTTAATTTACGCAGCTAATGCAGACCATGATCCTATTACTATTAAGAAAATAGATAATTATATTATAAATCAAATTGTAACTGCTGATAGAAAAGGGAAAGCTAGTGTAGTTGTAAAGGTACCACGAGAAAGTGAAGATGCTACACCAGAAGTAACGACTTCTAATTGGCCTCATCCTTACAATATGGCAGTTTGGCTTCAAAATACGTTATATTCACATCATATTATTAGAACTAGAATGCGTATAGTTTTTAAGCCAGATAGTAAAGTTAATAAGCAATTTTATGAAAATACAAGTGAACAGCAACCATTTTTCCCTCCAGAATAAGATTTGATATTGTGAGGCGGTATTTATCAAAAATAGATTATTAAGAAGTGGATCTATAAGTATACTATTTTTATGCCTAAGTATAGTATATATTTATCCCTTAATGAGAAGTGGCGTAATATTTAATGCAGGAGATTTACCATATCATATTAATCGTATTCAAGAATTAATTGATAATTTAAAAAATGGGACATGGTATCCATATTTATATACTTATCATTTTAGAAATACAGCATATATGTTGGGTGTGTTTTATCCCCAGCTAACTTTATTACCATATGCAATTATAAGTATTCTACTAAAGAATGATGTATATGGGATATATGTCGGAATGATGTTTTATACATACTTATCAATGATAAATATGTATATTATTATGAAAAAGATAGATAGGTCGACTGTTCAAAGCATTTTAACTGCTGTGGCATATGCCTTCTGTACTTATAGGTTCATTAATGCTTTTAGTAGATTTGCACTAGGTGAGTATATAGGAATGACTTTTATTCCTTTGGCGGCGTATGGGCTGTATGCTGTAATGAAGGGAAATATAAAAGATTGGCCATATTTAGTATTCGGCTTGTCCCTTACTTTATTTTCACATATTATAAGTACATTTTTATGCCTTTGCTTGCTATTAATAATATTTATAATTTGTTTTAAGGGAGTTTGGGAAAGCAGTAGATTAAAGATCTTAACTGTTTCTATAGTTTCCTTTTTCCTATGTTCTGCTATGTTTATTATTCCCTTTTTAGAACAAATTACTTTTAAAAAATATAGCCAGCCTAGTCCAACCTTTATGCCAAATTTTGCTTTTAGTCTATCTACTTTAATTTTAAACTCTTGTTCAAACTTAACGAGTGTTTTTCAAGTATCTAATTGGTGGGAAATAGCAAATATTGGTCTTCCACTACTAGTATCATTAATTTGGGGAGTATTTAATTATAAGAGATTGGATGAAATTGATAAATTTTTTGTAATTACGGGTTGTTTATTGTTCCTAATGTCTACTAATATTTTTCCATGGACGTTATTAATGAAAACACCTCTTAAATTTATTCAATTTCCATTTAGGTTATTAGAATTAGACAGTATTTTACTTTCACCAATTTTTGGAACAATGATAGTAAAAACTTTAAGAAATAATAAATCATATAATTTAATAATCTTAGGAACATTAGGGATTTTATTCATAATAGTACCATGGTACTCAAGCACAAAAAATTTAATTTTACTTCAGCAGGGTCAAATTAGCAATTTTAAAAACGGTGAGACTTATTCTTCAAAATCAAGAAATATGACTTATTGGTGGCTTGATCAATATACTCCCAAGATGAGCAAAACTGAGTTTAAGGATATTGTGTATCATCGCGTTCGTGTTAATGGAAGAAAAATGTTGTTGCAAGAAATTGAACCTATAGCAAATGGAATCATTATTAATGATAAAAAAATTCAAAATAAAGGAAAGGTAGTTTTACCTGTAGCATCTTATAAAAATATTAGGGCTTATCAAGGAAAAGCAAAGGTGCATATAGAGGAGCAAAGAAAAAGCAATTTAATAGTATTATCAAAAACTAGTAATAAACCTATAGTTATTAAATATAAAATGTCAGTTCTAGATATAGCATCTCAATATATAAGTATAATTTCTTACTTGCTGATACTTGTCTATATTTTAAAACAGAGACTAGCTTCTTAACTATTAGTTTACTAAAGGTTTAATTAAATGCTTGTATCCAAAAAGATGTGATGATTATTGAAAGTTATTTGCATAATCATTACATCTTTTAGACTATAACAAATACTGAATTGGCGGTTTAATAATTTAGGTGTATAATTTCATTGTTATTATTCTAAGGGAGGGTAATATAATGAAAAAATATTATAAGATGTATAAGAAGGGAAAAAACTGGTGTTATATGGCAATTGCTACATTGGCAGTAGCAGTTGGCACTTTATCAATTTCACAAGGGGTAAATGCTGATACTGCTGATAGTACAGTCAATACCACTAGTGTTACAGTAGCTTCACAAAAGTCACATGATCAAACGACTGATGTTGCTACAGAAATAACACCTGCAACGCAAAATACAAGCGAAACGGCTAAGCAAGAGGACCAGGCAAAATCAACTACGCCAGCTGATCAACAATCCTTAGTCGCAAGTAAGGTTGCTGTGGCTCCGCAGGCAGCCACTCCACAGAGCGGCTGGCAAACAGATAACGGAAGCAGTTATTACTATAAAGATGGTCAAAAAGTAACTGGTCAACAAAATATTAATGGTAAGAATTATTACTTTAATGATCAAGGTCAACAACAAAAGAACTACTTCTTAAATCAATCTAACCACACCTACTATTTCCAAGCGGATGGCACTCGATTGGATGATGGCTTCTATAACAATTGGGGTCATACCTATTACTTCCAAAAGGATGGTACTCGTTTAGATAACGGATTTTATAATAACTGGGGTCATACTTACTACTTTGGTCAAGGTGGCGTTCGCCTAGATGATGGCTTCTATAACAATTGGGGTCACACCTATTACTTCCAAAAAGATGGTTCCCGTTTAGATAACGGATTTTATAATAACTGGGGTCATACTTACTACTTTGGTCAAGGTGGCGTTCGTCTAGATGATGGCTTCTATAACAATTGGGGTCACACCTATTACTTCCAAAAAGATGGTTCCCGTTTAGACAATGGTTTCTATAATAACTGGGGTCATACCTACTACTTTGGTAATGATGGGGC
>NZ_JACIVB010000006.1 GCF_014145455.1 Limosilactobacillus rudii
CGATGAAGGACGGGACTAACACCGATATGCTTCGGGGAGCGGTAAGTACGCTTTGATCCGGAGATTTCCGAATGGGGAAACCCAGTCAGCTTAATCGCTGACTACTTGACTAGTGAATACATAGCTAGCAAGAGGTAGACGCAGTGAACTGAAACATCTTAGTAGCTGCAGGAAGAGAAAGAAAAATCGATTCCCTGAGTAG
>NZ_JACIVB010000060.1 GCF_014145455.1 Limosilactobacillus rudii
TATCATATGTTGATTTAACTTGTCAAGAAGAAATTTTAAATAATTCAGAATTTCTTTTGATCGATAACTCAATCAGCAACTTTATTAATATATCATGTCATCATCTTCATGTCAACAACTTTTTTAATTTAATTGTTAAACTCTTGGGCAACAATCAATTGCCTTGACAACGATAACTACTATACCGTGTAACATCATACTTGTCAACAATTTCTTTAAGATTTTTTTATTTATAAAAACTGATGCGAATTTATAGTTTAACTTTCTTCTTTGAAGTTCGTATTTAAAACAAAATAAACAATGGATCCCTATCGATATTAGCTACTTATTAAGTAATTCCAAACAATTAATTTTAAAAACTTCGCCTTAAAATTATTACCAAGTCATCAATCGATATTGTAATATCTTGTTTAAAAATTTAGCTGAATACTTCACAACAAAAATTTATCTTGATACACTTTAACAGTATTATCTTATATTTAATATAAAAAGGAGAATTAAATTGGCAACCCTTATTGACTTTATATTACACATCGATGTTCACTTAATTCAAATCGTTAATCAATTTGGTGATGCAACATACTTAATCCTGTTTGCAATCATCTTCATTGAAACCGGAGCAGTAATTTTACCATTTTTACCCGGTGATTCACTTTTATTTGCAGCTAGTGCACTTGCTGCCGATCCTCGTTACAATCTTAATATTTGGCTTTTCATTTTTCTCTTTCTTTGTGCTTGTCTCGGTGGTGACTCCCTTAACTTCCTAATCGGTCATAAAGTAGGAAAGAGCTTATCTAACCATTCCCTATTTGGAAAACTCATCAATAAAGAAAGCTTGGCACGCGCCGAAGCTTTCTTTGAAAAGCATGGTGCACCAGCAATAATTCTTGCTCGATTTATCCCGATTATTCGGACGTTTGCTCCCTTTGCTGCCGCCGGCTCAGGTTTTCCATATCGACAGTTTTTTAAATACAGCATAATTGGTTGTGTAACATGGGTACTACTATGTTGTGGCTCTGGCTTCTTCTTTGGAAATCTGCCATTTGTTCAAGAACACTTTTCAGTAATCATTATCGGAATTATTGTCGTAACACTAATTCCTGCAATCGTTGGGGCAATTAGATCACGATTTGTTAAAGAAAGCGCGTAAAGTTAACTTTACCCATCCCCATATCAATAAGAAGATTAGCAAGGCTATCACAAGCCATAAGCTAAAGAGCAATTCAAAAAAGCTTTCTGGCATCAATTCAATAATTGGATCAGCTGCAGGATTAAATACCCAGTCCATATTAGAAAAAAATAAATAATGAAATTCAATAAAATAGCTACTGAAATTTGTTAATCCAACAAAACCACCAAAAACTAATAAGATAAATAACATTTGAAACGGCAAAATTAAGCGCCATAGCTGATTTTGCCGTTTTTGTAATTTAAACATATAAAATAATAAGGGACCGATAGTAACTATTAACAATTCATTAAATAACACAAGCCTTTTCACGTCTTTAAAGTGATCAATCGCTGTCCCAGTAATAGGAACATACTTCAGTCTCAATGGCTGTATCCCCGGAAGTTGGAGATAAGCAATTATCCTTGAATAATCAGCTAATAAGGCTGGTCGTGAAAGTCCTAATAAATGATTAGGAATTGTTACAAAGAGCGGTGACATATTTATAACAATGAAAAAAGCAATACTAATCGCTATTACTAAACTTAATAATGCTAATAATATTGCTTTTCCTTGTTCAATTACTTCATATTTTCCATTCATCAAGGCTCTTCACCGTATACGTAGGTTGTATTCTTTCTCTTAACACCTCATCAGGACGTGATAATCCGGTATATACCAGCAAGCTATCCATCCCTACATTAATCGCAGCTTGAATGTCCGTATGGTAATTATCTCCAACCATAATTACACTTTCTTTAGGTAATTGAACTTTCTTTAACGCCATTTTCATAATAATTGATTCCGGCTTACCAATCATTATCGGTTGCTGTTGGGTAGCATATTCTACCAATTTTACAATTGACCCGGCGCCAGGAACCATCCCCCGTTCATTAGGGAGGTTACTATCAGCATTAGTTCCAATAAAGGTAGCTCCATTGCGGATTAATAAAACTGCCTTTTCTAATTTCGCGTAGGTAACATCTGTATCTAATCCTACTACTACATAGGCTGGATCATTATCAGTAATGACAAAACCATTATTTACTAATGCTTGCTTCAGCCCCGACTCGCCGACAACATAAACTTTACTCATAGAAGGAGCAACAGACAAAAGATAATCGGCAGTAGCAAGTGCTGTCGTATAAATATTTGCCGCTGTAACGTTTATATTATGATTTTTTCGAAGATTTTCTGCCACAAATTCTGGTGTGCGCGTACTATTATTTGTCACAAATAAAATGTCCTTTTGTGCGTCCTGAAGATGTTTAATAAATCTAGCAGCGGCAGGAATTTGCTGCTTACCCTTATATGTAGTTCCATCGAGGTCAATAAAATACCCTTGATAATCCCTCATCGTTTTACTTCGCTCCTCTTCTTCCGTTGATGAATTACAAATTTTTGATGATGTCCATTCTTTACACGTTCTGCATGTTGGTTATGCCGCTGACGAACACTCGGCTGGCGTACTTTTCGATATCGTTCATGAATTATCGGTGTCCGTCGTCGCGCTGTCCGCTGTCGTCGATTATGCTGACGCGGAATACAAACATCATCATTATGAATAATAAAGTATGCACATCCAAAATTACAATACTCAAATAAGTAATCTTCAATAGTGTCTACACCTTGATCAGGTTCATACAACGGATTATGTTCGTCATAAAAGCCCTTCAACCGTAACTGATCGTATCCCCAGTCTCCTACAATATAGTCATATTTGCTTAAAATACTGCTAAAGCGCTCTGCTAAACTTTCCGAACTAAAACCATCACGATAATTCTTAACTAACTCATATGGATGTCCATTTATTTCAAAATGTGTATCATCAATCTTTTCAACATGATAAATTAAAGTTCGTTGCTCCTCGCGCTGGTCTATATAATCCTGTATTTTTGCTCGATTCATCTACTTACTTTCCTCCTCTAAAATTTTATTTCTGCCGCGGAAACTTAACAGCTTTTTTTGCTGCTATTTCTTCTATCTCGTGAAGATTCAACGGTTCCCCAAACGACGGCTTGGAATTAAGATAATCTAGTTCTGGTGCGTCAATGCCTACATTAATATTTTCCTTTATTGGCACTGAGTAATGATGAATATGTCCATGAAGATTAATTATCTGCGGAGCAATTCCTAACATCATCGGATAATGCGTTAAATAATACTGACAATGGTTGTATTTCATTAGTACACCAACATCATGAAACTGAAATTTAGGTATTCCAGCAAACGTATAATTTTTACTCTCCAAGTATTTAAAAAAAGCCCGACTATCATGATTGCCCTTTACTAAAATTAAATGCCCATTCAACTGGTTAAGTACCTCAAAAATAGCCTGGTAAGCTTTTTTCTGCGGCTTAATAAAATATAGCGCAATATCTCCTAAATGATAGACAATGTCATTTTCATCAACCTTATTGTTCCAATTATTAATTATTGTCTGGTTCATCTCATTAACATTAGCAAACGGGCGCGGTGCAAAATCACTCATTCCTAGCAAGCTATCATGAAAAAAGTGTGTATCAGATGTAACAAATTTCATAAACATGCCTCTTTTTCTTAATACATGTATCAATTATTCTAAATTCTAAAATAAAAAGTGACTAGAGACAAATTTTTATTGCCAACTAGCCACTTAAACTGATAACTACTATGTTTAGTAATTATTACTTGTTTTTCTTTAAACGTTCAATATCCCGAACAATCATTAATTCTTCATTTGTTGGAATTAACAATGTCTTAATCTTAGCATCAGCTGATGATAAGTCACGTTCAACACCATGACAATCATTCTTTTCCTGGTCAATTTTAATGCCAAAGTAACCTAATTTATCAGTAACCATCTTCCGAATTGGCGCACTATTTTCACCAACACCAGCTGTAAATACAATCGCATCTGCACCGCCCATTTCAGCAATGTATGCACCAATATAACGAACAATACGGTTTACATAAATATCAAGTGCTAATTGAGCACGGTCATTCCCTTTTTCTGCAGCCGCAAGAATATCACGCATATCTGGAGAAATTCCGGAAATACCAATTAATCCAGACTTGTGGTTTAAAATGTCAATCATTTCATCCGAAGATAAGTTCAGTTTACCTTGCATAAATGAAACCAATGAAGGATCAACATCCCCTGACCGAGTTGCCATTGTAATCCCTGCAACTGGAGTAAAGCCCATTGATGTATCAAATGATTTACCATTCTTTACGGCAGTAATTGAAGCTCCGGCACCAATATGCATTGTAATTAATTTAAGATCCTTCAATGGCTTACCTAACATTTCAGCAGCACGTCCCGCTACATAACGGTGGCTAGTACCATGGGCACCATATTTCCGCGCACCATATTTTTCATACCAATCAAAGGGTACACTATATAAAGCATTCATCTCTGGCATATCAACGTGGAAAGACGTATCAAATACCGCAACCGCAAACGCATTTGGTAATACTTTTTGGAAGGCCTTAATGCCGATTAATTCAGCTGGTTCATGAAGCGGTGCATACTCTGACAATTCGTCAATTTTCTTAATGACATCATCATCAATAACAGTCGAATCCTTAAAGAACTCTCCACCAGCAACAATCCGGTGACCAACGGCAGTAATTTCATCGTAGTTTGCAACGATATTTAATGCAATTAACTTATCTAGTAAATAATTAACTGCTGCCCCATGATCTTCAAATGGTTGTTCTTCCTCATGCTTTTGTCCATCGCCAAATTTAATCTTAGCATGGCCCATCTTTTCACCGATTCGTTCAATTGTACCTTCAGCGACTACATCTTCATTAGGCATATCAAATAGCTTAAACTTTAGTGTTGAACTTCCGGCATTAACTGCGATTGTTTTTGACATTGAAAATTTCTCCTTTAACGTAAATTCGTTGCTACCCATTGGTTAATATCATCCATAAATGAAGCAAATTTAGGCTTATCTTTGAATGAAGGGAACTCACCCAATAGTACCTTTTTAGCCTGTTTACTATTACCACCTTGACGCTGCAATAGTAATATTGACTTTTGCGCATTAGGGTTGGCAAAAAGCTCAGCCGGTAAATTAATAAGTCCTTGTAAATAGGCAACAGACTGAATCCATTTAACAAATGATTGTGATTCTTTTGTTTGAAAAAGACTACTAGGAACTAAAAATACACCAAAAGCACCAGGCTCAAGATAATTCATTGCTTGCTCAATCAACAAATGATGTACATATGAATGCCCCTCTTTTGCCCTCGTTTGATAATTTTTAGCATTTTCATCTAGTGGATAATAACCAATTGGTAAATCTGAAACTGCTAAGTCACATTGAGGAATATCTAGCGCAGTAATCGCATCCTGGTGATACAACTTAATATCAAGGTGCTGCAATTCAGTACTTACGCTAGCAACTTGAAGCATTGCATCATCATTATCAATACCGAATCCTCTAATATCCTTATCTCCATCAGTTTTTAATTGGTTAATAACCGTAGTCAATAAATTAGCCGTCCCAACTGCTGGATCAAAGATAGTTTTGATTTCCTTGGCCTTAGTAACTTTTTCAATTAAGAAAGCCATAATCAACCCAATAGTATCAGGTGTCATCTGATGATTAGCTTGAATTGCATCTTTACGAATTACTTTCAAAAAACTAAGCTGAATGATTTGCCGGATAATCTCTGGCTTCACATTTTGTAAATCTAATTCTTGATATATTGTTTGCAATTCATGTACAGCTTTTTCATTAGGAATTCCATTATCTACACGGACAGTATTATTATCAATAATATTTTCAGCGTTTTCTAAAAATGCATCTAAATACGAACAGTTTAATGCTGCCTGCAATATTTCGGTTGCCTTATCAAAAAGCTCAAACAATTGCTGTGGTGTTTTCTGTGTCAGTGGTAGTCGCCTCCAAATAATACAATCATTACTTTATTAGTTTAACTATTATTCCAGTCAAATTCAAGGTAACACTCCTATTGGTCTACCTAAGATTATCTTTTATTCTAGTTACATAGACTGATGACAAATCTTTTACCAATTGTTGACTCTCTTGGTAATAATGATACTGATATAAAAGTACTGAGCTTATGATAAGCAGGACTGCAATACTTACAACCAAAACATAACCATCCTTCTTAATGTTTTGATTGAGAATAAAAGTTAACAATTGCGCTATCTGTTTTTCCATTTGTCCGCTCCACCTCTATTAAAACTCTCCGCGAATCTAATTGCGTAAAAGAAAAACTATGAGCTTTTACATTATCTAATAATGGTAAATATCCGCCACTACGTACACACGTTAAAAATAAATTGACGCTACCTTTCAATTCATAATTTCGCTGAGCTACTTGACTATATAAAAATAAATGGCGTTTTTGAACCTGTACTACTTCAAAACGATGATTGGGAGATTCTAATTCTTGAATGAATAAGTACCAATCGATTGATGAATCTAAATCTACCCTATTAGCTTTTTTCACACTAGTCATTACTAAACTAATATTGATAACTACTAGCGAGGCAATTATCAATGCACAAATTCCCTCAACTAATGTAAATGCTGGCTTTTTTATCTTGTTACTTGCCATAAACAATTATCCTTATAATAAACACTTACTTTTTGAGCGGTAGCATTTGCAACTAATCCTTTTCTACTCAAGGATACCTGTTCCTTTTTTATAGCATATAAGTCACTTACTTCTTTTCCTAAGCGAATGACAGCTAATTTTTGCTGACTAACCTGATACTGATGTTGCAATTGCTGCTCACAAATAAAAAACAAATTGACACCTAAGGCAATAACCATCGTAGCTGCCAGACCATCAGCCATCATAAATGCTCCCTGCGTCTTTTTCTTCAACTCGATATCCTCCCCATGCTAATTGAATTTTCATTAAAAATAAATGATGGTTTATAGCCGACTGGAAAACTTGTGTACGTGCCCTAGTATATCCAGTTGGTGAAATTACGACTTCACTAAAAGACCGTACCCGCAATGTAGCGGGAATAACTATTTCATTGCACCCATCACTCCAACGAAAATACATTGTTTCTCCTACCTTGTTGTATCTAATGACCGTAAGTTGCTGGCTGACTTCAGCTCGTAATTGAGCTTGGCGCCATTCACGCCGAAATAATCGCCAAAAACGCTCCTCTGCCATTACTTGTCGACTTCTCGTAAACGACGGAATTGTAACAGTTAAAATTAGCGCCGTTATTCCTAGAACAATAATTGTCTCAAAAAAAGTAAAGCCCGTTCTCTTCCCATTCATCGTTGGATTGCCTTTCCATCCACAATTACTATTCGCTCACGATGAGCTTGTTGAACCTGAGCTGCTGTTAAATAATTTGCATTTTTTAGTTCATCAAGCCCGACATTATCCGTACCATTTTCATTTTCATAAGCATCAATCTGCGTTTGAATTACTGAAACCATTGCTTTTCCATGAATACTGTTAGCATGTTTTCGTTGTTGCGATAGATTTGGCAGTATTATTAGTACTAACAAACTAATAATAAATAATACAATTGACATTTCTAATAACGTAAACCCAGACTGTTTTCTTTTTAAAAATTTCATCAATAAGCTCCTTGAAACGAGTGATAAATTGGTAACAAAATACTTAAATATAAGCAGACAATTATAATTGCAATAATGCAAAAAATAATCGGCTGAACATATATTAATAATCGTTCAATAGAATTGGTCAGTGTCTTAAATCTTAAACTTGCAAAAGCCGTTAAATCTTGTCCCATTTTTTCTAAAGTCATCCCTTTATTCATAAACACAATTAATTCATTAGGTAAAAAAGGATAAGCGGCAACCATATTAGTAAGGTCTCCTCCTTGTTGAAGGATCCTCATTGCTTTTTTGCCAAAAATGTACAGTATCGAATCCTTATGAAATTTTTGTGTTAATTGACAAATTTCAGCGATCGACATCCCCTCTTGAACCATCATTCCCAAAATACTTGTTAAATAGTATTGATAATAATAGCAATAACATTTTCCAATAATCGGTGTCCCACAAATTTTTATTATTTGTTTCTCTTTAGGCAGTCTTCGCCAATGCCACCACCGACAAAATGTCCAGATAAAAATAAAAGTTAATAAATAACTTCCTAAGAATTTGATCCAGTTCAAAAAAGCCAAAGAATCGTTTCCTTCCTGCCACATTTTTAATTCCGGAAATACAAATAAAATTAAACTAATAATCACAATAACTAACATAATTAATAAAATTAACGGATATTGAAGAAGTCCTAATAATTTTCTTCGTTGTCTTTCTTGGGCCGTCATTAATTTTCCTGTTTCTGTCAATGTTTTTGTGAGGTTGCCATGCTTTTCAGCTAATAATAACTGATAATATAAATCTGCTTTAACTTCATTTTGCAGACTCTGCGCAAAACTAGAGCCACCTTTCATTCGTTGATCGATGAGGGTAACCCATGGAGCCATCTTAGAATTTACTGTGCCAATGAATTTTAGGGCGTGGCGAATTGAAAATCCAACCGCCAATAAATCAGCCAATAGTAAAAATACTACTGCTTGTTGGTGTTGATTGAGCTTAGCCTTGGGCAAATTCTTCTGCAACTTTAGGCGATATTTTCCCTTTTGCCACCGCATTCTTAAGATTTTTTGTCCATTCATCTGACATTCCTCTTTCTCCATTATTAATAATGCTATTCATTAAGTGTCCTTGGTATAGCAAATCACATAGAATTGCTTGTTTCCCATTCGTTAAAGGCAGAAGTCGCTGATAAGAAATTGCTGTTAGAACTTGTTGTAGATAATAACGGTCAATTCCTAATTGTTGTAAACGCGCAATAACCCCTTTAGCGTTTTGAGCATGGATTGTCCCTAATACTAGGTGTCCACTCAGCGCTGCCTGAACGGTCATAGCTGCTGTTTGTGCATCCCGGATCTCTCCTATAATAAAAACATTAGGACGATGCCGTAAGCCAACTTTTATCAAGCTTTGATAATCCATTCCTGCTAAATCATTTACCTGTAATTGGATAAATCCTGGTTCTTCTATTTCCACAGGATCTTCAATTGTCAAAACAACTTTATCAGGGAGCAGTGCTCGTGCAAGCTGATACATTGTCGTTGTCTTTCCGGCCCCCATTGGCCCTGCAAATAGTATCAATCCGCGTTGCTGACAGCACTTTTGCAAGGCTTCCCAATGCTGTGGGACTAAGAAATTAAATTGGGTATCAATAAGCTGGTAAATAAAACGAATAACTAGTGATTCGCGACCTCGATAATCACCAACACTAGATAACCTCAAATTTACATTCTGTTCTTCACAAACAAAATTAAATGAGCCTAATTGTGGACGACGATGCTCGCTAACAGCCATATCAGCCTGATATTTTAAGTATGAGATAAAATGTTGACCATATTTTTCTGATACCTTTCGTAAAGCAATAATTTCTCCATTCTTTGCCATCAATAACTGGTAATAATTATCCCTTGGCAATATATATAAGTCGTTAGCAGCTTCTTTAATAACGGTTGTTAATTGTTCTTCAAAACTTGTCATTCTTTAACCTCCCTAATTATTTAAATACGTATAAAAAATAGAAATGCACTAATAAAATCTTAAAAATAATAATTTTTAAACAAAAAAAGGCCCAAAATACTATCAAAATAGTACTTTGAGTCTTTCTAACTTTATTTAACAAAGTCTAACTATAATATTAAGAATTTAATTATTCTTCGTCATCATCATCTGGTAAGATCCCAGTTTCATAAATATCAGCAACATCATCATTTTCTGTTAATTCGTCAATCAAATGACGGTATTGCTTTGCTTTATCAGCAGGTACTTCCGTCCGATTTTGAGGGATCATCGTAACTTCAGCAGTATCTAACTCATATCCTTGTTCTTGAAGGGCATCACGAACTGCTGTCATGTTACTTGGATCAGTAAAGATTTGGAACTTCTCGTCAGTAGCCTTCATATCTTCAGCTCCTGCATCTAAAGCATCCATCAACATATCATCTTCACTCTTATCAAGGCCATCACGAAGGACTTCAATTAATCCTTTCCGATCAAACATGTATGAAACTGATCCGCTAGCACCCAATGAACCACCAGAATGACTAAAGGCTGAACGAACTGCCGATGCTGTCCGATTCTTATTATCGGTAAGAGCAGAAACCATTACGGCCACACCACCTGGAGCATAACCTTCATAAGTAACCTCTTCGAACTTAGCTCCACCAATACCTGAAGCCTTAGCAATAGCACGGTCAATATTCTTCTTAGGCATGTTAGCAGCATGTGCCTTGTCGATTACAAGCCGTAATTGAGCGTTGTTCGCTGGATCAGGATCACCTGCTTTAGCTGCTTGGTACAAATCACGTGAAATTTTTTGGAAAATCTTACCACGCTTAGCATCTTGGGCGTTCTTACGTCCCTGAATGTTATGCCATTTTGAATGTCCTGACATTACTGACTCCTCTTTTCTTTATTAATGTAATACAAACAGATAAATTTTAGCAAATATTTACCGTTAATTCAAGGTCAACGACGTTCTTGCCATCTTCTCTTGCCAAATTGCAAAATAAATAAAACAATTCCAAATCCAATCGTCAACAATGAATAATTAAAGCCACGCTGTTGAAACGCATCCGCAACTTGCACAATAAACGGACTAAGATCAGGCTGTTGCTGACCAACCTGAATGGCAATCCCGTGAATCGCCATTAAAACTCCTGTATAAAGGATTCCACCAATCAGGCATATCCAACTAAAACTTGAAAGAACATGGTGTTGCCAGATACCCTTAATTATCAATATGATCAAGCTAAGCAAACTAATAACCAGCACTGCATTAGCAATACCTTTGGCTAATTTTATTTCAGAAATAACCTGCGTAACTTCTGGTGTATTGAGCTGACTGTTAACCATTGAATTAATATTACTTGTAATGGCTGACGAACCATTAGCAGGAAGCATCGATGTCGATAAACCATACTGTGCTAATTGTGAATTAACAGAATCATTAACACTATTTACTACTGTTGATAAATCCAGATTAATTTTTTCACCAGCATATACTTGATCAACTGCCTGCGTAATTAGCTTATCCGTATCACTCTTTTTCAAAACTGACGTTGAAATTCCATACTGTGTCAAACTGCTATTAATTTGATTCAACATTAATGACTCTAGTGACGAATTAGTTATCTCATCTTTTACAAAACTTGCATTTAATAGCGTTGAATTAAGTAAAATGGATAGCAACATTAAAATTAAACAAATAATCCCCCACAATCGAAAAATAATGTGATGCTGAGGATGATTATTTTGTTCTGCTGAAGTAGCTTGAATTGCTTCTTCACGTTGTGCTCGTAATTCACTACGGGTTGTCACAGCTAATCACAACCTATTTACGTGTCGATTGCCGTTCAACAAAGCCGTGATCGAGGATAACATTCTTCTCATCGTCGTTATTGTCATCGCCATCCATCAACTTTGTTAATAATCGCATTGAAATAGCACCAATATCATAAAGAGGCTGCGTGATTGACGTTAACATTGGCCGAACAAGCTTAGTATAATTCGTATCATTTGAAGACACAATCTCAAAATCTGCCGGAACATTTACACCTGCATCCGTCAATCCATTAAGCAACCCAGCGGCCAAACTATCATCGGTAACGTACACCGCTTTAAGTCCATTAGCTATAATATCCTTTGTCTTAGCATAACCTGCTTGATATGAGCCATCTGTTTCAACGACTAATGACTGTTCAAACTTAACATTATGGTCTGCCAATGCGTCTTTATAACCATTAAGACGTTCTGTACCATTAATTGAATACCGTAGTGGCCCTGTAATATACCCAACCTGTTGATTACCATGCGTTAATAAAAACTCGGTTGCTTCTTTAGCCGCGGCACGATAATCAATTCGGACACTTGGTAAGTTATCATCGTTAGCAATTGATCCGGCAACAACTACCGGGGTATTGGTACTTTCAAACTCGTTACGCAAGTCATCAGAAACATCGTGACCCATAAAGATAATCCCATCAACCTGCTTGGCGAGTAAGTTCCGAACTACCTTTAGGATCTTTTCGTCATCTGAATCGGAGTTAGTTAAAATAATATTATATTTATACATTGATGCAACATCGTCGATCCCTAACGCTAACTCAGCAAAATATGGATCAGTAATGCTTGGAATAACTACGCCGACTGTCGTTGTTCGCTTTGAAGCGAGCCCTCGTGCAACTGCATTAGGGCGGTAATTCAATTGTTTAATTACATCTAGCACTTTTTGTCTAGTTTCGGGTTTAACATTTGGATTGCCATTTACTACTCGTGAAACTGTCGCCATTGAAACACGAGCTTCGCGGGCAACCGTATAAATTGTAACTGATTGTTTTTCCATAAGATAGCCCTTTCTTTATTGATATAATCTGTTTTCATATTTTTTCATAACCTAGTTAATATAGCAGATTTACTTCCAATTGGCAAACGTTCCCACATATTTTTTTATTTTTGTAACAATATGATATAATATTCGCAATCTTTTAAAGGAAGTGAACGTGATGACAAAGCTTGCGCAATTACAAGCAGCCCTCAATGATAAAGGGCTCGATGCTGCTTATATCAGTGATCCCATGACCATCAATTATTTAACCGGCTTCTTCAGTGATCCGGTTGAAAGAGTACTAGCATTGGTTATTTTTGCTAATGATGATCCATTTCTATTTGCTCCCGCACTTGAAGTCGAAGCAATCAAGGATACTGGCTGGACATATCCCGTATATGGTTATCTTGACCACGAAAACCCGTTTGCCATGATTGCTGACCATGTACAACATCACGCTGGCACACTCATTAACTGGGGAATCGAAGGAGAATCATTAACTGTTGACCGTTTGCGTTCTTTGGAAACAGCGCTTCCGCATGCTCGCTTTAATACTGACCTTTCGCCACTTATTGCTCAAATGCGAATGATCAAAAGTCCTGATGAAATAGCAAAATTAAATAAGGCTGGAAAATGGGCTGATTTTGCTTTTAAAATTGGCTTTGAAGCTGTTCAAGTAGGTAAAACTGAACAAGAAGTTGCTGCTGACCTAGAATACGCGCTTAAACAACATGGGATTAATAAAATGAGCTTCGATACTCTTGTTCAAGCTGGACCCCACGCTGCTGAACCGCATGGGGCAACCAGTGATAATAAAATTCAAAATCATCAACTTGTTCTTTTTGATCTTGGAACAATCGTTGATGGTTACATTAGCGATGCCTCTAGGACGATTGCTGTAGGATCCTTAAACGACAAACAAAAAGATATTTATAAAGTTTGTCTTGAAGCCCAGTTAGCTGCTCAAGATGCTGCTAAACCAGGAATCACGGCTGAAGAACTCGATCAAGTTGCTCGTAATATTATTACGGCGGCCGGTTATGGAGAATACTTTATTCACCGCTTAGGACACGGGATGGGTAGCAGCGAGCATGAATTCCCATCCATTATGGAAGGGAACAAATTAGAGTTGCAACCTGGAATGTGCTTTTCAATTGAACCAGGTATTTATATTCCTGGCTTTGCGGGGGTACGAATAGAAGATTGTGTACACATCACGGATACCGGCTGTAAACCATTCACCCATACCACAAAGGAATTACTAACCTTTCCTAAGTAGTTCGAGCAATTTTCTTAAAATACACCTAGAATAATGGGCATCTCGATTGTTAGACTAATCCAACGATTGATTTCGCATTACCTTTGTAATAAAAATAAACACTCCTCTTAAACCATATTGATTTAGGAGGAGTGTTTTTGAATCCTTACGAACCTAGTTTATTACTTATTTTCTTCTTTCTTAGTTTCAGTATCATCCGTCGTGGATTTTTCCTGATCACTCGTTGCATCGATGATAATATCGTTACTATCATCTGCTGTCGCTTTGTCCTTTGCTAATTCTGCACGAATATCAGCAGTTTGCTTATCAAAATCATCGTTAGTCATCCGGTTAACAACCTTGTTGGCACTATCTTTTACTTTGCCAGTAACATTATTAACAGCATCAGCTGCACCACTAACTTTATCATTAATGTTAGAATCACTTACTAAATCATCAACAATATCTAAAGCATCCAAAGTATAATCGGTCACATAATCCGCAACCTTATTGAACTTTTCATCAAGGTTTTGTTTTAATGCTGCCTTTTTAGCTGGAGCCATTTTTTTCCATGCAGCATATGTAGCCGCACCACCTAATAACATTCCAGCAAGTAATTTTTTACTCATTATTTGTCATTCCTTTCTTCTGCTTACGGTGTTGTCTAAACTTATTAAACGCCTCTAAAACAATTGTTTTACCGGCAAACTTAAAAATTCCCCGATCAAATTGTCGTTTTTCACGCCGCATCCGAACCTTTTCTGCCATCTCCTGAAGTGAACTATTTACTTCAGATACGCTTCTACTAACATCAGCAACTGCCTTTACAGCAGGATCCAATTGCTCTGACTTATGATTAATATCATCTAGCAATGTATTCGTATTACTTAATACATCTTCCATTTCCTGACTAAGATAATGAATGTCACGCGTTAAAGTGGTAATACTCTTATTCGTTTCTTTCATCGTCTTACTTAAGTGATTCAACAGGATACATGCAAAAATGACTAAGATTAAAAATGCGATTGCCGCAATTAACCCTGCCAGTTGGCCAAAAGTCATCTGACAATCCCTCCTTTGGTTTCGAAATTACTTATTCAATACTAAGAATATCATAAATTAAAGAAAAACAACAATTTAGTGTAGTCGACAAGAGTTTACTTTCCCTGTTAAAATATTTATTAGTATTTTTTAGGAGGTAAGTAATGATTATTGGCGCAACTTCATTTACATCAAAACAAATGGAACAGGTAAAAAAAGCATTTACCGATTTATCCTGGCATGAAATTTCACAACAAATATTAAGCAAATTCTTGCTAATCATTGTTACATTTATATTATTTCTACTTATCCTGTGGGTTGGGCGGGTCATTATTGTACACTTATTTCAAGAATCAAAAAAATATAATGTCCTTAAAAATAGCAACCGAATGGCAACCGTAAGGACCCTGGTGTTAAATATTTACCGTTATACTTGTTACTTTTTTCTTTTATATGCAATTTTATCTGAAATTGGCGTTCCAGTTGGTACCTTGATCGCTGGAGCCGGTATTTTCAGTTTAGCATTAGGGCTTGGTGCGCAAAGTCTTGTTAGTGACATTGTTACTGGTTTTTTCATTCTGCTTGAACAACAGTTAGATGTTGGTGATACTGTCCAAATTGGGCAAATAAAGGGAACAGTAACAGCTCTTGGCATCCGAACCACTCAAGTCACAAGTTCAGACGGTACACTTAACTATATTCCTAACCGTAACATCGTTATTGTTCAAAATTTTTCGCGAAATAATATGGTTACTAATATTGATATCCATATCACTTCTAAAACGCCGCTTAGCAAGGTCGAACAAGTTATTACTCAGGTCAATAATAAGTTAGTACCACAAATAAATGCCCTTCAACTAAAGCCAGTCATCGTTGGCCCCGTTGTCACACCTGATGGGGCCTTAGTATTTAGGGTTACAATAACTGCCACAAGCGGCAAGCAGTCAACCGTTGCCAGTCGTTTTCTGGCCGCATACCTCAAAGAATTACGAATAAATAATATTCCAATTGCCTGGGAGGGAATGAACAATGAGCATTAAATTAATCGCTACAGATATGGATGGAACGTTTTTAAATGATGATCATACTTATAATCATTCACTATTCAAAAAAGTCTTTCATCAACTTGAACGCCATAACATTTACTTTGTTGCAGCAAGTGGATCAAGTTTTCCTCGTCTCCAACGTGAATTCAAAGATTATGTCAATAAAATGGGCTTCATTTCCCAAAATGGCTCGGTCATCCATCTTGGCAACCAACTATTTAAATCATTTTCTATTAATCAAGAATCATTAGCACGCGTTATCCATGTCCTTGACCGTTTTTATGGGCCTAATGACATCAATCAGTTAGTAATTTCAACTAGTGAAAAGTCCTATGTTGATCAAGGAATGAGTGCTCACGATTTTGCAATTGTTAAAATCTTTTACGAACAAGTTGAACGCGTTCCCGATATCCGAACTATCTTTCGGCAACGACCTAATGAAAACTTTACTAAACTTTCGATTAACTTTGCTAACCACATAAGTCTCAAAAAGGTTGCTACAACCTTAGATGGCTATTTACCCCCTTCATTAATTATGGAAAATTCAGGTTTCAACACGGACCTAATTGGCAATGCTGTCGCTACTAAGCAAAATGCTCTTTCCATTTTGCAAGACCACTTTAATCTACAAGCTAACGAAATCGTTACTTTTGGGGATAACGAAAATGATCTTGGAATGCTTGCAATGACTGAACAAAGTTACGCAATGAAAAATGCTCAACCAATCATTAAAATGCAAGCTGCACATACTACCCAAAACGATAACAATCACGATGGTGTGTTACAAACGATTAACACATTAATTAAAAATAATCACTAATGAAACGGTTGGTAGACGATTGTCAGTCCAATCAGTAATTGAAATTTTATCGCATAGTAACAATTAGGGCCTTAGTGCTCGGCTTTTACCGACTACTGAGGCCCTAATTGTTGTTTATCCAAACTTGACAAATACCTTTTACTATTTACCAAATGTATGAACCGTAAAATTTACCGCTTTTAATATCTCTCGTCGCGTAACAATACCACAAAAATTATTATCTTTGTCTATCACTGGTAAAAAGGACTGATCAATTAGCAAGTGCAAATTTTCTTCAATATCGACCGGATCAGTAATGGCTGGTGCATCGGTCTGCATAACATCTGCTACCGTTAATTTATGAAGCCGGTTAACATTGATTCGCTGAGTGTCTAATAGTCGATCCGTAATCATTGCCAAAGAAATTTGACCACAGTAATGATTCTTATTGTCCACCACAACAATTTTAGCGTACCGATCTTTAGTTAAAACTAAAAAAGCATGGTCTAGACTATTACTTTGATTTACCGTTGCCACTAAGCTTGCCGGAATCATAAACTTATGCTTATTTTTCAGCAATAACGTTTGTAATCGCTGATCAATCACAAAAATACACTCCTTTTTAACGATCAAACTCTCGATGCAACTGGGGAACCGGCTTCATTTGTCGATCATAAAAGTCAACGATAAATTGGGTCGGCTGTGCTTTAATAATTGCAAAAGTACCACCAATCTGTGCATATTCACCACGGGGAAAACTAATACTGCCCGGATTAACAATCAACATCTTATGATCATAAGCTACTCCTAATTGATGAGTGTGACCATAACAAATAATTGAAGCGCCCTTTTCTTCACCGGTAAGCATCAAGGGAGTAAGTGAAAAATTCACTTGCTGTAAATGACCATGTGTAACAAAAACATTTTCCGTTCCTTGATTTATCATTAATTCTGTCGGATACGGAAGACGGTAATCATTATTTCCCTTTACTGCCTTAAATCTATTCATCGGTTCTCTATCAGGCAGCAATTCTGAATCTCCACAATGGACCAGTAAGTCAACTTTGTCTCCTACCTGTTGAATAATCTTTGTTAGTATCTTTTCCTCACGATGATTATCACTCACAACGAGTATTTTCATAAAATTACCACCAATCATTAAAGTTACGCATGAACGACCGCAATGCTTTTCCTCGATGACTAATGTTATTTTTCTGATCAGCAGTTAATTCAGCCATCGACTTTTTTAACTCATCTACATAAAAGAGCGGGTCATAACCAAAGCCATTTTCTCCAGTTGGTCGATGAAGGATGTGGCCGTCAACGCGCCCTTCTGCTACTAACTTTGTTCCATCAGGTTTAACGGCTACAATTGTCGTATGAAAATGTGCAGTTCTTTTAGGGTCGGGAACATTAATTAAATTTTGTAATAGTTTTGCATTATTTGCCGCATCATCATGGTCTCCTGCGTATCTTGCAGAATGAATGCCTGGTGCCCCGTTCAATGCATCCACAACTAACCCCGAATCATCTGCCATCACTGGTAGTTGCAATTTTTTAGCAACGGTCATTGCCTTAATCGTCGCATTTTCTTCAAATGTTTTACCATTCTCATCAATTTTAATTCCCGGAAAGTCAGCAAGAGTTTTAATTTCAATTCCTTGTGGTTCAAGCATCTTCTGGTATTCGCGTGCTTTGCCTTCATTTTTAGTTGCAATCACAATCGTCTTCATCGTTGATCCTCCATATCTAATTGAATATGCTCACATTTCGTGTATCCATTAGGCAACCATTTTTGAGCACCATCAACTAAGTCTTCAACTTCACCGGTTGAATATAATTCAATTCTTGGGCTAGCGTCATCACTTAGTAACCGTTGATTAGTCAAGAATTCTTTTACTTGGCGAACCGTTTCATAAGCTGGGTCAATCAACTGGACATCTTGACCAAGTTTCTGGGCAATTTCTTTTTCTAAAAATGGAAAATGCGTACATCCTAAGATTAAAGCTTGAATTGGTTGATTATCAAATACACTTAATTCCTTATTCACTGTTTTTTGGGCAATTGTTGTACCAGTTTGACCGTGTTCAACAATTGATACAAGCGGTTGTGTAGAATGGCTAATAACCTTAAGCGTTGGATCAACCTTATCCAATGCTTTTTTATATGCATTATTTTTAATTGTGGATTCTGTTCCAATAACACCAACTACTTGATAACCATGTTTTGCAACAGCTGCTGCTCCCGGCTTGATAACGCCAATCACTGGTACTGGCAATTTTTCTTGTAAAAGCTGTAATGCTGCTGCTGTAGCAGTGTTACAGGCAATCACCATTAGCTTTATATCATGAGTTAAAAGGAAATTACCAATTTTTAAAGATAATTGTTGAATTTCTTTTCTGGTCTTTATTCCATATGGAAAGTGTCCTTGGTCACCAACGAATACAATTGACTCATTGGGTAATTGATCGCGAAGTACACGGGTTACAGAAAGTCCACCTAGGCCAGAATCCATAACACCAATTGGTCGCTTATCCATTTTTACACCCCTTTAATCTATTAAAACGTTTAAAGCTTTGAAACTATATTATCCGTTTCTAATCAATATTTTGCAAGTTTTTCAAGTTTACCACTATTAAGATCTTAATTTTTAAGTATAATAATAATGATTGTTAAAAAGGAGCGAGTTGTTTATGAGTCAAAAATTATATAACCAGTTATTAGCAGGCCATCAAGGATTAGCAACGGGAACAATGCGCGATGTTATTCTCCCGGCAATTCTCGGTAAAGAGACAGATGAGATGCTATATTGGATTGGTAAAGACCTTGCCCGCGTATATCCTGTAGCAACTCCAACGGATCTGGTATATTTGACAAATCAACTCGGTTTTGGCCGGTTAGCATTACGTAAAAAAAGTAATACTACTCAGTTGTGGCGGTTGTCTGGAGTAATTGTCAAAGAAAGAATTCAACGTGACGAAGAAGAAACGTCCTTTGGGCTAGAATGCGGTTTTCTTGCTCAAGAAATCGAATTTCAATTAGGGACGGTTGCTGAAGCAAAAATCTTTGATCGTCATCGTGACTATGTTGATATTTTGGTCCAAAACGACCCCCAAAATGCGGCCGACAATGAACGTTCGGAAATGGTTACCTTTATTCATCTTGATCGTCCTAATGAGGAAGACGCGCCTAAAAAAGCAACTCGCCATTCAATACTAAAGCGCAAAAAGAAAGATAAAAATTAAAAATAAAGAGGTTAGTAAGAATAAAACTTTCTTACTAGCCTCTTTTAATTCTCAAATATTTTTACTAGTCAACATATTGTTGCAAGATCTGCTTTAATTGATCCTCGCTATGATAACCAACTATCTGGTCTACAACTTCTCCATCTTTTTTAACCATTAATGTTGGAATACTCATAATCCTAAATTTCTGTGCCGTCTCTGGATTTTGGTCAACATCTAGCTTAAAGAATTTTACATTAGGCATCTTCTCTGATAATGCATCAACAACTGGTGATTGCATTCGACAAGGTCCACACCATGTTGCCCAAAAATCAATTAAAGTGACACCTGTTGCAGTATCCTGTTCAAAAGTTTGATCTGTAGTTACATTTACTGCCATATTCATTCCTCCTCATTACTTCTTATCGTTATTCTAACAAAACAATTCTTAGATGTCATTTAGTTTGCTTACTTTTTTATAGTAAGTGCTATAAATTAACAATTGTTGCGCCATCTCCACCCGCATTAGGGGCTGCATAGGCGAATGACTTAACGCGTGGGTTACTTTGTAGGTACTGTTGGGTTCCCTTTCGTAAAGCTCCTGTTCCTTTTCCATGAATGATCGTCACCGTTGAAAGGTTATTTAAAATGGCATGGTCAATAAAATTACTCAATTCGCTCATTGCTTGTTCATAACGATGACCACGAAGATCAAGCCGTGCTGATGTACGCCGCGTTTGGGTTGTATGAACAGCTGCTCGTGGGCGGCGTTGCGCATCTTTTTCACGCGGTAAGTCCTTTTTAGCTACCTTTTCAAGATTATTCTCATCAATTTCCATCTTAAGAATCCCAATTTGAACTTCCCACTTGTGATTTCCGCGTTTTGCTAATAGTTCACCATATTGTCCATATGATTTAACTAAAACAGCATCCCCTTTATGCAAGTCATGCTTTTGCTTAGCTCGTTGTAAAACAGAGTTATGTTGTAAGCGAGGATTATCTTGGTGAAGAGCGTTAAGCTGCCCCTGTGCGTCAATCAATTCATTTTCTTTTACATTCTGTCCTTGCTGAATTTCAAGCTGCCGTAAATGATGAATTATCCGGTCAGCTTTTTTCTTTGCCATTGACACCTGGTGATTAGCCTTTGAGCGCGCCTGCTCGTACAATTTATCTCGTTGTTCGTTAAATCGTTCCAGCTTTTCATCAAGCTCGCGTTGTGTTCGTTGATTAGTAACTAATAATTTTTCTAATCGTTCACTTTCTTCCCGAGCTTTTTTACGTTGTGCAACTAAATCACCAATCATATTATTAAGGTCTTGACTATCATCACTAACAAGTGACTGGGCCTCATCAATAATTTGCGAATTAATTCCTAACCGCCGTGCAATCTCCAGTCCATTTGAACGCCCCGGAATTCCTAGCAGAAGTTTATACGTTGGTTGTAAAGTCTCTTGATCAAATTCCATACTAGCATTTATCGTCTTTGCCCGGTCATAGCCATAAACCTTAAGCTCTGGATAGTGTGTTGTAATTACTACCATCGTTCCCTTATTACCGATTTCATCTAGGATCGCCATCGCTAATGCTGCCCCTTCTTTGGGGTCTGTCCCTGCTCCTAATTCATCTAATAGGACCAGACTTTGGCTCGTAATTTGATCAAGGATTGCCTTTACCCCGTCCATATGACCAGAAAACGTACTAAGATTTTGCTCCAGCGATTGCTCATCACCGATATCAGCAAATATATTATCAAAAATACCAATCGTACTACCTTCTTCTGCCGGAATAAACAAACCAGATTGGCCCATCAATTGGATAATACCAAGGGTTTTAAGGGTAATTGTTTTCCCACCAGTGTTAGGACCAGTAATGATAATTGCCTGGTAATCCTCACCAATTTTAATATCGTTTGTAACAACTCGGTGCATGTCAATTAATGGATGACGTGCCTTACGTAGCATGACATGATTTTGGCGACTTAACATCGGTAAAGTTGCCTTAATATCATGAGCCCATTTTGCTTTAGCATTAATAAAGTCTAAGTGCCCCAATATTGACTCATTTTGCCCAATATCATGACGGTACGGCGAAATTAATTGCGATAATTCAACTAAAATTCGCTGCATTTCTTGTCGTTCTTCAATTTGTGCTTGCCGTAACCGATTGTTGGTCTCAACGACAGCAGCCGGCTCAATATATAAAGTCTGTCCACTTGCACTCTGGTCATGAACAACGCCACCAAATTTATTCCGATATCTTGCAATTACTGGAACAACATAGCGATCATTTCGTAAGGTTACGATGGGTTCACTCAAATACTTAGCGTTTTTTCCTCGCGTATATTGTTCCATCTGTTGGTGAATCGCACTTTCAGTTTGAACAATTATTTGACGAATTCCATGTAATTTAGCCGAGGCTTCATCATTTATTCGGCCATCTGGATCAATTGAGCGAATTAAGCGCTGAGTAATTGACGGAATAGTTACTAATTGATCTACTTGATTATTTAATACTCGCAATTTAATCTTTTTTTCCCTCATTTGGTCAAAAAAGTTTTTTATACTCATACTGGTTTGCAAGACTTTAACAATTTGTGCTAATTCTGTCCCATTTAAACTTGCTTGTATTTTTAATCGCTTTAACTGGGGTTTAATGTCCGCAAGCTGTGGAATAGGTATCCCATCTTCTAATCTTAAAATATCTGCTCCATCTGTAGTTTCGGTTAGAAGTTCTTGCACTGTTTCATAATCAGTTTGCGGAACGAGACGTTTTAATTCCCGGTGTCCTGCGGCTGATACAAGATATGGGGCTATTTGTTCCTTTACTCGATTAAATTCTAATGTTTCTAAAATTTTATGATTCATATTATCCTCCTTGAGTCAGGGTATCAATCACTAAATGTGCTATTCCTGGAGTTTGATTGATAATAAATCGTGCCAACTCCGAAGTCGCTATCTGCATTTGCCACCAACCAACTGGCCACAACTGCATAACAATTAAAACAACAAAGATTATCATGTAACCAATTAAAAATGAAACAACCCCGCCAGCTAATTTATCAGCAGTACCAATAACGGGAATTTTCTTTATCCAGTTTAACTGGTGAATTCCCCAATGACAAAGAATTGATACAATAGTAAAAATTATCATAAAGGCAATTCCATTATAAAAGAATAGGTTACTATTCACCTCTGTCAATAAGTTAGCTGAAAAAGTTGCCTCAGTTCCAATATTAGGTAATAAAGACTTTAACCAACCACCGATAAGTTGCGCTCCTTGACGCGCTACTAGCCAAGCGATAATATATGTTCCTAACATTAACACCATCGTAAGTAATCCGCGACGATGGCCATTAACAAAGCACCCAATTAAGATAAGAATAATAAAGGTTGTTAAAATCATTCCAGTATTCCCTTCGTTTTTAATAGTAAATAAAAGGGACTGCGACAAGATGTCCACAGCTCCCTTAAGTTAATAATTTAATTATCCTGTCTAAATAGACTCACTAAAATTATCAGGCTTTGAAGTTACCATCGTTATCAAGAAAAGTATTTAATACTTCTTCTACCATGTCCCATTCCTTGTCGTCTTCAATCGGAACAAGGTCCTGCCCGTCACCATCTTCATTATCAGCAACAATGTAGGCTTGAATATCAACGGATTCATCATTTTCCTGTTCGGCAGGGTAAATAAAAATATATGATTTTCCATAATCATCTGAGTCAAATGTAAATAATTCTTTGAATAATTGTTCATTACCATTCTCGTCAATTAACGTAATCATATTTTCGTTGTTTTCTTGTTGTTTGCTCATATTAATTCCTCATTTTAGTTTAGCGACAAGGCGACCATGCCGATCTAAATAACTTTGTAGAATAAATGTCGCTGCCACCTCATCAATTACCTTTTTTTGTTTAGCACGTGAAATATCTGCCTCTTCGACTAGCATTCGATGTGCTTCTACTGTCGTCAACCGTTCATCTTGAAAGTCTATTGGAATATCTGGAAAACGTTGCTGTAATAGCTTGCCATAGTGTTGAGAAGCCTCAACGCGGGGACCTTCAGTATTATTCATGTTCTTAGGAAGACCAATTACAAAACCAGCAACTTGTTCTTTCTTTACTAGTTGCGCGACACGTTCAATGCCAAAAACTTCATTTTCTTCGTCAATTGGAATAATCTCAACTGCCTGAGCTGTCCAGCCGAGAGGATCGCTAACAGAAATACCAACTGTCTTGGACCCAACATCTAATCCCATTAATCTCATTTAGTTTCTCCATTATTCTTTAGATACGACCGCACAAGCTCTTCAATTATTTCGTCACGTTCATGTTGACGAATCAAGTTACGTGCATCATTTAAGCGGGGAATATACGCAGGATCACCAGATAAAAGGTAACCCACAATTTGGTTAATCGGATTATACCCCTTCTCTTCTAGTGATTCATAAACTGTCTTTAGTGTCTGCTTAATATCTTCCTGACGTTCTTGATCAAAGTCAAAAAACATCGTCTTATCATTTGTAGCCATCAATCGTCACCTCCAGACATTCTCTTCAAACACCCATTTTACTATATTATCGCTAAAAGCACAATTTACATTTGTCAATTGTAAGTAAACAGTAATATGAAAATAGACCTAGCAGGCAACACCTACTAAGTCTAGTTAACTTAATACTATTTATCTAAATATTCTTTTGCTTGGCTTAAAGCATCTTTAATTCCAGCAGGGTTCTTTCCGCCGGCTTGTGCGAGATTAGGACGGCCGCCTCCGCCACCATTAATAGCCGGCGCGATTGCCTTAATTAAGTCACCAGCCTTTAAGCCGGCCTTTACCTTATCATCACTAACAGCAACTAGTAAGTTTACCTTACCATCATTAGCTGTTGCTAAAACTAAAACATCAGATAGGTTCTTTGCACGCCAAGTATCCGCTAATTGACGTAATTGACCCATTCCTGCTACTTGAACTTCTGCAGCAATCAAGTTACCAGCTTTAGTTTGCAGAATATTATCAAAGACGTTATTAGCTTGTTGAGCAGCAATCTTTGCTTGAAGTGCTTCATTTTGTTTTTGAGCTTCTTTTAATTCTGCTTGTAGTGTTTCGACTTGGTGAGGAACCTCTTTAATTTGTGAAACTTTCAAGCTAGCTGCACTCTGGGTTAGCAAGTCATCCCGATCTTGAAGGAACTTGAAAGCATCGCTTGAAGTTACGGCTTCAATCCGCCGAACACCGGCACCAACGCCCCCTTCAGATACGATCTTGAAGAGACCAAGTTCATTAGTATTCTTAACGTGATCACCACCGCAGAATTCGGTATTGAAGTCACCGATTTTAACAACGCGTACTTTATCCCCATACTTATCAGAGAAGAGGGCAATTGCACCCATTTCCTTAGCTGAATCAATATCCGTTTCAACAGTCTTTACTGGGATTTCTTTCCAAATTTGCTCATTAACCATCTTCTCAACTGCTTTCAAGTCTTTAGCGGTTACTTGACCAAAGTGGTTAAAGTCAAAACGAAGATAATGCTCCTCAACTAATGAACCAGCTTGTTGGGTATGACCACCGAGGACATTGCGCAAGGCTTGGTCAAGAAGGTGAGTTGCCGTATGGTTCTTTTCAATCTTTAAGTGCCGAATTCGGTCAACAACCAACTTATAACGGGCACCCTTTTTAATTGGTGCTGTTAATTCTACCCGATGAAGATTTTGTTGGTTTGGAGCGTGTTGAACGTCAACTACCCGTCCAACTTTTTTACCATAGTTGTCGATAATATCACCAGTATCAGCAACTTGACCTCCCATTTCAGCGTAGAATGGCGTCTTGTCAAAAATTAATTCAATATTTTGATCACCCGGCTGAGCTTCATCTGCCTGCTTTCCGTCATGGGCTAAACCAATAACCTTAGCATTATCAACTGTCAAGTCAGTATAACCAACGTATTCGCTAGCTTCTTTAAAGTCAGTCCACAAGTCGGTCTGAACACCCATTCCGTTATCCATGTCACGTGCATTTCGTGCCCGATTTTGTTGTTCCGTCATTGCAGCCTGGAAGCCTTGCTCGTCAACCGTTAGCCCTTCATCAGCAGCATATTCTTTAGTTAATTCAATTGGGAAGCCATACGTATCATAAAGCTTGAATGCCGTGCGACCATCAATTTCATTAGTCTTATTTTCCTTTGCTTCTGCAATCACATTATTCAAGAGGTTTAATCCACCGTTTAAGGTTGCACTAAACCGGTCTTCTTCAGACTTGATAACCGAAGCAATATAATCAGCATTTTTCAAAACATCTGGATAGTAATCTTCCATAATCTTACCAACAGTTGGAACCATCTTGGCTAGGAATGGATCATCAATACCTAACTTCTTACCGGCAACAACGGCCCGCCGAAGTAACCGACGAATAACGTAGCCACGACCAACATTAGATGGTAAAGCTCCGTCTCCAATTGCAAAGGTAATTGTCCGAATATGGTCCGCGATAATCTTAAATTGGATATCGTCTTCCTTATCCTCACCATATTTCTTTGTGCCGCTAAATGCTTCTGCTTGTTTAATTAACGGCATAAATAAGTCGGTTTCAAAGTTTGTCGGTGCATTTTCAAAAATTGAAACAACCCGTTCAAGGCCCATTCCCGTATCAATATTTTTATGTGGTAATGGTTCATAAGTATCTTCGGGGGTGTGGTTGAATTGACTAAACACGATATTCCAGATTTCAAGGTACCGTTCATTTTCACCACCAGGGTAATTTTCTGGATCATCATCAGCTAAATTATTGAACTCTTGTCCCCGATCGTAGAAAATTTCCGTATCTGGACCAGACGGACCTTGACCAATATCCCAGAAGTTATCTTCATCAGCAATTAAGTGGTCCTTAGCTACTCCCACTTCACGCCAACGATTATAGGCATCATGATCTTTAGGGTAATAAGTAATATAGAGCCGTTCCGGATCAAAGCCAAACCAATCATCACTTGTTAATAGCTCCCATGCCCATGGAATAACTTCATTTTTAAAATAGTCACCTACTGAAAAGTTACCAAGCATTTCAAACATGGTATGGTGCCGTGCTGTTTTACCAACATTTTCAATATCATTTGTCCGAATACTCTTTTGCGAACTAGTCATCCGTGGATTATCCGGCACGACTTTTCCATCAAAATACTTTTTCATCGTGGCAACTCCAGAATTGATCCACAGTAATGTCGGGTCATTAACTGGAACTAGGGATGCACTCGGCATAATTTTATGACCATGTTCTTCGAAGAACTTTAAGTACATTCGCCGAATTTGTGCACTATTTAGCTTTTTTAACTCTTTCATCAAATCGCCCTTTCTAAAACAAAAACCACCATTGCGATCAGAGACGCCAAACTGACGCGGTACCACTCTGCTTGCAACGATGGAATTCGTTTACCTCTTTTATTCTTGGTTGCCCAAGGTTAATTATCTAATTGTCCGAATGGGGAGCACTATTACCGAAAAATCAGCCATCACACTAACCTGACTGTCTCTGAAATCTTTTAGTGGTATTAGCATGTCCCAAACGTGTCATATTATAGCGAACAATTACTTTAAAATCAACGGGAATTTCGCTCACGGCGATGTTGACGTTGGCGAGCACGTTTGGCCTTTCGAATTTTATGGCGTACCTCAAGTTTTCGCTTTTGCTGCTCGTCTTCTTTGATTGCTTTCTTAATCCGTTTCTTGTATCCCGGTTTAACCTTTTTCTTCGTCTTTTTTACATACCCCTTCATTGATGGGTCAAGTTCATTTTGACGGCGTTTATAGTGTTTCCGCCGGTTACGGTCATGGGTTGTAACGATTTGTCCATTACGAAGTTCCTTTGGTACAAACTTAACGCCCCGTTCTTCTAACTTTGCAATTAAATCATCTTCCGCTGGTTCATACAGGGTAATAGCAGTACCCTTCATCCCATTGCGCCCTGTCCGGCCAACACGGTGAATAAAGTATTCTAAATCAGTTGGTAAATCATCATTAATTACCAATGATACCCCATCAATATCAATTCCCCGTGCTGCCAAGTCAGTTGCTACGACATACTGGTAGTCAAGATCGCGAATCTGTCGCATTGTCCGCTTTCGGCGCCGCGCCTCAAGCCCACCATGAATCAATGCTACTTTCAAGCCTTGGCTCTCAAGATATTGAGTTAACTCAACCGCTCGTTCCTTAGTATTAGCAAATACTAAGGCAAGGTACGGCTCACCAAGGGTCAATAACCGATAAATTAATTGATTCCTATCTTGTCCCTTCGTCGACATCAGCCAGTTATCAACATCTGGGTTAATTACTGCCTCTGTTGGGATTTCTTCAACAACCGGGTTTTCCATATATTTTTTCAAAAATGGCCGCAGCTTTTGAGGAATCGTTGCTGAAAAGACCATCATTTGTAAATTTTCTGGAAAATGGCTGGCAATCTGGTCTACTTCATGCAAGAAACCCATATCAAGGGTCATATCAGCTTCATCTACAACAAACATCGTTGCAGTATGGATATCAAGTGCTTGACTCTTAATCAAGTCTAAAACCCTCCCCGGTGTCCCGATAACTAACTGGGGTTGCTTTCGGTTTAATTGTTCAATCTGGTGCTGCTTATCTGTACCACCTACATAATTATGAATTGTTAACGGATGGGAGGCATATTTATTTAATTGTTTTGCTGCACTATAAATTTGATATGCTAGCTCCCGACTAGGGGTTGTAATTACCGCTTGGACTGATTGACTAGCCGGATCAATCTTCGAAAAAAGCGGCAATAAAAAGGCATGTGTCTTCCCACTACCTGTTGCCGACTGACCAACGACACTTCGGCCAGCCATGATTACAGGAATCACCCGTTGTTGCACTGGTGTTGGCTGCCGGAAATTTATTTTGTGAATTGCTGTCAGCAAGTACGGCTGTAGCTGAAAATCAGCAAAAGTTTTATTACTCATTGTCTTTTCCTTTCACTTTTACAAACTTACTCTTGGGCTAACTGATCTAATTCCTTAATCACTTGTTTAATTTCTGCCTCATCTTGCGCCTTCGCTCCACTAGCAAGTGGGTGACCGCCCCCATCATGCTTCTTAGCCAATTCGTTAATCGTTGGTCCCTTAGAACGAAGTCGTATCCGATAGTGGCCATCTTCTTGTTCAACAAAGATTGCCCATGCAGTAACGTCATGGATTCGGCCAGGTAAAGAAACGATTGCCGAAGTACCTGCTTCTGTCAAACCAAACTCTGCCAAAATTTCATTAGTCAAAACAACATAGGCAGCTCCACTATCAAGAATGGTTAAGTTTTGATAGACATATGCAGATAAACGGGCCACCGGAAGGGTAATTTCATTTTCATGCTGGCTAATCTCAGCAGCATTAGCACCCGCTGCCATTAGTGCCCCCGCTACCAGCATCGTCCGCGGAGTAGTCGCTGGATAGAGGAAACGACCCGTATCACCAATAATTCCAGCATAAAGTGCATGAGCAGCCTTTTTCGGCAAGGTCAAATCCTGCGAAAAACGTTGGTAAAAATCATAAATCATTTCTGAACAACTAGATGCATCCGGCTTTACCCACATAATATCGCCGAATGGCTCATCGTTAGGGTGATGATCGATCTTAATTAATTCATCCCCATTATCAAAACGACGGTCGTCTATCCGCGGAGCATTAGCAGTATCAGTCACAATAACTAGAGCATCATCAAACGTTTCATTATCAACTTCATTCATCTCACCAATCCAGTCAAAGCCCGGAATGTGCTTTCCGACTACATATATCTGCTTATAGGGAAATGATGCACGTAAAATCTCCGCAAGTCCGATTTGTGAACCAATGGCATCCGGATCAGGCCGCTGATGCCGATGAATTATTATCTTATTATATTTTTTGATTTGTTCAAAAATTGCTATTAATGGATCTGCCATTATGCTATTCTCCTTACCCGAATAAAATTTAACATTAATTTCTAGTATAGCAATAAAAGGGATTAACAACCAAGATTTATACAACAAAAAAGATGAAAATATTCGCCTACTCTGCGATTATCTTCATCTGCTTTAAATAAATTATTTTTCTTCGCTATCCTTAGGTTCACTAGCAGTTGAGGCAGCCTCGTCAGCACTTGATTCAGCTACACTGCTTGCAGGGTCAGCTGTACTCTCAGCAGCTGTGCTAACTGGTGCGGCTGTACTCTGTGCCGCGTCGCTAGCGCTAGCTACTGTCTCACTACCAGCACGTTTAATAACACGGGCAATTGCTACCATGTCAAAGGTAAGGTAAATTCCCTCACAATCCAGCGTTACAGTCCGGTCTGCCTTATTAATCGAATCAATCTTACCATGCATCCGTCCAATTGTAACAACTTCATCACCTGGATGTAATTCATTCATCATTTCCTGGTGTTCTTTCCGTTGTTTCTGTTGTGGACGAATCATAAAGAAATACATTAACGCAACCATTAAGATAATTAAAATAATGCCTGAGTAGCCACTTGCATTATTAGAAGCAGCACCGAGGACAAAACCATTTAAGCTATTCACAGTCTATCCATCCCTTCAAAAAGATAACTAACATTAACTTTAACAAACTTTAGTTTAAAAAGCCATATCCTCTAATGATTCTATAACAATTCTTGAATAAAACTTTTAATTTGTTGACTTGCGATTGCTTGTCGAAAGTTAGTCATCATTTTATTTAATGCAAAAAGATTATGTCGAAGAAGTAGTTGTTCACCCCAAAACTTACCATCAATTATTAAGCTATGGATTAATGCCCGCGAATATCCACTCTGACAAACGGGACAATCACATCCAGGTTCAATTGGCTGTTTATCAAAGCTAAAATGTTGCCGGCCTAAATGAAGCGATTCTAAATTTTCACCAACTAACGCTATTCCCTTTGCTGCCTTTTTTGCTGCCAAATTACTATCAATCAAATCAACTCCCGCTAAAACAGCAATTATCAGCTGCGCAAGGGTCGTTGATGTCGGGAGGTATCGTGGTTGATTACTAGGTAGCATTGTAAGAACTTCATTAATAATCCGGATGAATTCCTGATTACTAAGTGTCGCAGGAATTCCACTAATTTGATAGCCAGCAAGGTTATTAGCAGCAACTGCCTTAATACTATTCTTTCGTAGTTTTTTCAAGCCGCCGCCTACAACAGTCCCCAAGGTCATCCCTGCAACGCTTCTATTTATTTCTAACCATGCCTGTGTTTGATCAACTCCCACGGCCAGGTCATCAACTGGAGCGTAATAATCATCCGCACGATTAAAACTCTGTAATATATCAGCACCAAGTATTTCTTGAACCCTTAAGGCTGTTTCAGGCTGCCAAAACTTTAATTGCCCTGTTTTAGGATCATGAAAGCGAACACCATCCTGCTTTTTACCACGAGGCTTGGCTAATTGATAGGCATAATCAGTCTGTAAATCTACCAATAATAAACCATTCCATTGGTATAAACGGTGAAGGTCGCCAATTTCAGAAAGCTTTTCTCCATACTTTAGCCACCACGCCAACCCATTAATTTTAACAATTGTAGTACCTGCTTGACTTACTTCAAAAGGTGTTAATTTAGTCAGTTCAGCTCCTGTTTGAACAAGAGCAGGTGTTTTTACCAAGTGACCATTAATCTTTAGCGTCCCCGTCCGGGCATTTTCGGCCATGTCATTAATAAAGAATTCTAAAGTACTCATCATATTCCCCTATTGTTTTTTATCTGTTGGATAGGCAATACCTAAATGATCGTAAGCAGCCGGGGTCACAAGGCGTCCACGTGGAGTTCGGCTAATAAACCCAATTTGTAGTAGGTATGGTTCATACATTTCTTCAATTGTATTAGTCTCTTCACCAATATTTGCGGCAATTGTTTTTAAGCCAACCGGTCCTCCATGGTAAAAGTTAATCATAGTCAATAACATTTTCCGATCAATTTCATCCAGTCCATGATCATCAACTTGGAGAAGGGTTAATGCTTGTTTTACAATTGCGGAATCAATACTTTGTTTACCGGCCACCTGAGCAAAATCGCGAACTCGTTTTAACAGCCGATTGGCGATTCGCGGCGTTCCTCGTGAACGTAAGGATAATTCATGTGCTCCCTCGTCTTGAATGTTAGTACGAAAAATTTTGGCAGAACGGAAAATAATCTTGGTTAATTCATCCTGGGTATAGTAATTCATATGTTCAACAATTCCAAAACGATCGCGTAACGGTGCTGACAGCATTCCAGCACGGGTTGTTGCGCCAATCAACGTAAAAGGTGGTAACGGGAAATGAACCGGGTGGGCGGTTGGCCCTTCCCCAATGACAATATCAATATAATAATCTTCCATTGCCGAGTAAAGCATTTCTTCCACGACTTTCGGCAAACGATGAATTTCATCAATAAATAATACATCACCTGGTTTTAACTCGTTAAGTAATGCAACAAGATCGCCAGGCTTTTCAATCGCGGGGCCGCTGGTTGTTTTGATATTTACCCCCATTTCATTTGCAATTACCATCGCTAAAGTCGTTTTTCCCAATCCGGGAGGCCCATAAAGCAAGACATGGTCTAGTGCTTCTTCACGCGCTTGGGCTGCCTTGATATAAACTTCTAATTCATGTTTAATCTTCGGTTGACCAATATACTCGCTTAACCGTTGTGGACGAAGAGTCGTTTCAATTTCGTGCTCTTCTATCCCGGCTGAGTGGTCAGATAAAACCCCATGATCTTTTTCCACGACTACTACACCTCCTAGTTAAGCAAACGTAATGCATGACGTAAGTATTCGTCCGTCGCCATTTGATCTTCTTTAATCAAACTTTTCTGTACCTTTTTAATATCACGTTCCTTATAGCCTAAAGCAGCTAATGCATCCAGTGCATCTTTTAATTCATCATTAACTGTTGCGTCCTGACCCGCAGCAAATAATGTCCCGGTCGATTCTTTTGCTAATTTATCACGAAGATCGAGGACAATCTGTGAGGCGGTTTTCTTACCAATCCCAGGGAATTTTGTCAAATAAGCAATATTATTATTAGTTATTGCATCAACAAGTCCTTGATGATCAGGATTAGCTAAAATTGCCAGCGCACTCTTAGGCCCAATTCCCGAAACATTAATAAGTTTCATAAATAATTGCTTTTCTTCTTGATCGATAAAGCCAAACAATGAAATATCATCATCCCGCACTGCCTGATAAACATACACTTTAACTGTCTGTTCAGTATTTTCTTGGTACCGATAAGGATTAGCAACTAATAATTTATAGCCAACTCCATTTACATCAACAACAATATATTGGGGGGTAACAACTGTAATAGTCCCGGTTAAATATTCGTACAAGACTGTTCCTCCTTAAATTAAAAATCATGATCATCAAAATCATCAGCATATGGTTCATGAGAATCTTGAATTCGCTTAAACATTTTTTCCAGATCTTGGTCATTAAAATGAACGGTCACAGGACGGCCATGAGGACAATTAAATGGATTTTCACATTGTGGTAACCTCGCTAATAAAGCCTTAGCCTCCCGTTGATCTAGGTGATGGTTGGCCTTAATTGCTCTTTTACAGCTCATCATAATAGCTGTTTTCATCCGAAATTCCCGAACCGTCAATTTACCATTTTTAATTAACCAATCAATCATTTCCTTTGCGGTATCCTCTTCTTGTCCCTCCTTAAACCAAGTCGGGTGCGAGCGAAGAATAAAGCTATTTTGTCCAAAAGGTTCTAAGTTGATCCCTACCGCTGTTAATATATCCAAGTGTTGTGTGATTGTTAGTGCATCAACCGTTGAATAATTTAATACTAGTGGTACTAAAAAATTTTGCTGGTCTGCACTAACCTCCCCAATCTTCTTTCGGTAATACTCATAATTTATCCGTTCTTGGGCAGCATGTTGGTCAACAATATAAAGGCCATCACCCGCTTGAGCAAGCAAAAAGGTTCCTTGAAGCTGACCAATGTATTGAAGCTCAGGGAAGCGGCGCGTTGCTTTGTCAGACTTGTCATGAACATCTAATTCAATATTCTTCGCTTTTTTTACTTTACCTGTACTTGCGGGTTCCGTTGAAAATAATGAAACACCACTTTCATTTTGATATCGCTTATCAAACTCCTGCATTAAAGAGTTATTTAAATCGGTAACATCATGAATCACAATTGGTGCAACTAATTCGCTGTCATTAGCGTCGGCTTGGGCTGGACTCTGAGCGCCTAAGTTATTATTATTTGCAGCCACTTCTTCTTTTGCTGCCACCGCTGACTCAGGAGCAGCGTGATAAGTTGGTGCCGCTTCTTTTAAACGGCGGTCTAAATTGGCAATGTCATCTTCATTAGGAATAAACTGATTTGCATCTACTTCTGGAATTAAATTTTCAACTGAAATACGTTTACGAATAGTTTGTGAAAGCAGGTGAGTTAATTGTTGTTCCTTACTTAAACGAACTTCACGCTTCGCAGGATGAACATTAACATCAACTAATACGGGATCCAAATCAATATTAACCACTGCCAAGGGATAACGACCAACCATTAATTTTGATTCATAGCCTTGAATAATTGCCTTTGTCAGTTCAAAATTCCGAATATACCGGTGATTGATAGTTATTGTAATATATTGACGTGACGCACGGGTTAATTCAGGTAAAGATACATACCCGTTAATCCTAAAATCATTATCTTCACCTTGTATCGCTAGCATTTTTCGCCCTGCTTTCACCCCATAAATAGCAGCTACTACCTGTTGAAGATTATCATTTCCAGCTGATCGAAATAATTCACGACCATTGTGTGTAAAACTAAACGCTACTGCTGGATTAGCAAGCGCAAGTCGGTTAACAATATCTGTTATTCGCGCTAATTCGGTTTGTGGAGACTTAAGGTACTTTAACCGCGCAGGCGTATTGAAGAAAAGGTCGGTCACCTTAATATCTGTTCCTTGTCGTGCGGGCGCCGGCTTGGTTACTAGCGTTTTACCACCACGGATGTGAATCATTGTACCTTCATTTTGTTCAGCCTGTGCCGTTGTCAACGTTACATCTGCAACTGAAGCAATACTTGGTAATGCTTCTCCACGAAACCCCATCGTCTGAACCTTAAATAAATCGTGTTGCGAACTAATTTTACTGGTTGCGTGGCGACGAAAGGCAACGGCGACATCTTCTTTAGCAATTCCGTCACCATCATCAATTACCCGAACACTATCTAGGCCAGCATTTTCAACAATAATATCAATTCGGTGACTATGAGCATCAAGTGAATTTTCGACTAGCTCCTTAACAATAGAGGCTGGACGTTCAATTACTTCACCAGCAGCTATTTGATTCGCCAGTACATTATCCAATTCATGGATTTTTCCCATTGATTCTCACTCCTATTTCAATTTTTGCTGCCACTTATATATTTGGTTCATTACATCCATTGGCGTCATCCCCATCAAATTGAGTTCTTTTAATTGATGAATAATCCGCCGGTCAACACTGGACTTGCTCTTAGCAACTGGTGGTTCAAATAATTCAAGCTGTCCATTCTGCTCGACTTTTGGAGCATCTTCTTCCTCATTCTTAACCGGTTCACTTACCTTTGCTGAAATTGGTTCTGCATGGTAATTACTAGGTTTTTGTTCTGATAGTGATGGCAATTTAACATCTTTTTGTTCTAATTTTTGTAAAATAACATCAGCTCGTTTTAGTAATGATGTTGGCATCCCCGCCAATTTTGCCACATGAATACCATAAGATTTGTCAGCTGGACCAGCGCTTACTTTATGCAAAAATACTAATTCACCATTTTTTTCAGTTGCACCAACATGCACATTTTTTAAGTGTTCAAGACTATTTTCTAATGCTGTTAACTCATGGTAGTGCGTAGAGAATAATGTTTTTGCCCGAACATGACTGTGAACATATTCAATTATTGCTTGAGCAAGTGCCATTCCATCATAAGTAGCGGTTCCACGTCCAATTTCATCAAATAAAATTAAACTCCGATCGGTCGCATGCATCAATGCATTATTAGCTTCCATCATTTCAACCATAAACGTACTCTCACCAGAAATTAAATCATCGGCAGCACCAATTCTAGTAAATACCTGGTCAAAAATTGGTAATTCCGCAGACTGTGCTGGAACAAAACATCCAATTTGTGCCATTACTGCAATTAAAGCTAGCTGACGCATATAAGTACTCTTACCGGACATATTAGGCCCAGTAATAAGAAGAATATCAGTCTTATCATCCATCATAACATCATTAGGGACGTATTCTTGGTGGCCCATAAATTTTTCAACAACTGGGTGACGCCCATCCTTTATCTTTAGTGAGTGTCCCGTATTCATTTTTGGACGAACAAAATGGTAATCTTCACTAACAACTGCAAAACTTTGCAAAACGTCTAATTCAGCCAGTTGCTGAGCAAGATTTTGCAATCGCTTAATCTGTGCTTTAACCTGTTCACGAATCTTTACAAAGAGATCGTACTCTAATGCGGTCGATTTCTCTTGGGCGCCCATTATCAATGCTTCTTTTTCCTTTAATTCAGGAGTAGAAAAACGTTCGGCATTAACTAATGTCTGTTTCCGTTCGTAACGATCCTGTGGCAATTTATCAAGGTTTACCTTTGTTACCTCAATATAATAGCCAAAAACATGGTTATAACCAATTTTAAGATTATTTATACCAGTTAACTTCCGTTCGCGTTCTTGCATATCTGCAATCCATTGCTTTCCATTGTTCATTGCATCGCGGTACTGGTCAAGCTGGTCATTATACCCATCCTTAATTACACCACCATCCGTGATAGCAATTGGCGGCTCTTCAACAATTGACCGCTCAATCAGTTCAGCAACATCGCTTAACGGGTCAAGTTTTCCTTGTAATTCTTCAAACACCGGCGAATCAAGCGTTTCTAAAACATATTTTATTTTAGGTACCTGTTGCAGAGAAGTTTTTAATTGAATTAGGTCACGACCACTAACACTTCCGTAGGCAACACGACCTGCTAAACGTTCAAGATCATATACTTTGATTAACTCTTGTTGTAAATTACTCCGTTCAAAATAATGATCTAGTAATTCCTGTACCTTGTCTTGTCGTTCACCAATTGCTGTTGGATCGATCAACGGACGGTCAATCCACCGTTTTAGTAACCTGCTTCCCATTGCGGTCTTTGTTTCATCTAAGAGCCATGCTAATGTCCCTTGACGCTTGCCACTCCGCATATTTGTCATTAATTCGAGGTTTGTTTTAGAGTAATGGTCGATCTTCATAAAAGAGCTTGGCTGATATGAGATTGCCTTTTGCATATGCGCAAGTGAACGTTTCTGGGTTGTTAATAAGTATGATACTAATAGTGCAACTACATGTTGTTGGGCGCTTGCTTCAAGATCTTGCGTAAGATAGCTTATTTCTGCATTTTTTAAGATTGTTGGCTGATGTGATTGAAGAATATTTCGCTGCTTGAATTGTGTGGTCAACTGTGACGACAGATCACCATCAACAACGACTTCTTTACTCTGCAGGTTCACTAACTCATTGATTAGTTCGTTAGTACTTGCAAGTGTGGTAGTCTTCAATTCTCCCGTTGATAAGTCGGTGTAAGCAAGGTTAAATTTTCCTTCTTGCTGACTCACTGCCGCTAAATAGTTATTATCACGCGCTTGTTCTCCATTAAGATCCATTTGCGTTCCCGGGGTTATCAGTCTAGTAACCGCTCGCTTTACCATCCCTTTGGCCTTTTTAGGATCTTCCATTTGCTCACAGATTGCAACTTTATATCCCTTATCAATTAAAATATCGATATAGTTATTAACTGCTCGATGGGGAACTCCGCACATTGGAATCGGATTTTTAGCACTGTGGTTTCTAGTAGTTAACGTTAATTCTAATAGTTGTGCTCCTTTAACTGCATCATCATTAAATAGCTCATAAAAATCACCAAGACGGTAAAATAAAAAAGCATCTGGATACTGATCCTTTACTTTTTGATATTGTTCCATCATTGGTGTTGTTTTTTTTGCCACTAATTTCACCCCGTTAGTAATTTTGATCTATTCGTTCTAAAAATTGCATAAACTAATTATATTTTCTGTATTAGTTTCACGCAAGTTTCTTAATTTTAAAATAATAAAGAGACTGTAGTGCGTACCCAGCCTCTTTATGGAAACTAAAAATTCAGCTTATTTAGCATAATCAACCGCCCGAACTTCTCGTATAACAGTAACTTTAATATGACCTGGATATTCTAATTGCTTTTCAATTTTGTGCTTAATATCATGCGACAAAGTTGATGCTTGCAGATCAGAAATCTTCTTTGGCTTTACAATTACACGAAGTTCTCGACCAGCCTGAATTGCGTAACTATGGTCGACACCATCGTAACTGTTTGCTATGCCTTCTAGTTTCTTTAAACGTTGAATATACTGCTCTAATGATTCACTCCGCGCACCAGGCCGTGCACCAGAAATTGCATCTGCAGCTTGAACTAAGACAGCAATAACAGAAGTAGCCGGAACATCACCATGGTGAGAAGCAATTGTGTTAATAACTACTTTATTTTCTTTGTACTTCCGCGTTAATTCAACACCAAGCTCAACGTGCGAACCGTCAACCTCATGATCAATTGCTTTGCCAATATCATGCAAAAGTCCTGCACGCTTTGCTAATGTCACATCTTCACCGAGTTCAGCAGCCATAATTCCAGCTAATTTAGCAACTTCAATTGAATGATCTAAAACATTTTGACCATAACTTGTCCGATATTTCATTCGCCCAACCGTCTTAATAAGGTCAGGATGCATCGAATGAATTCCCAAATCAAATAACGCTTGTTCCCCAGTTTCACGCAATTGCGTATCCATTTGTTTGCGTGCTTTATCAACTGCCTCTTCAATCCGCGCAGGATGAATCCGACCATCTTGAATTAACTTTTCAAGCGCGATCTTTGCAATTTCACGACGAACAGGATCAAAGCCACTCAACACAACCGCTTCAGGAGTATCATCAATGATTAAATCAATTCCGGTTAATGTCTCTAGAGTCCTAATATTACGACCTTCACGACCAATAATACGACCCTTCATCTCATCATTAGGAAGATTTACAACCGAAACTGTTGTCTCTGAAACAACATCTGCAGCACTCCGCTGAATTGCCTCAACAATTAGTTTTTTAGCATTACGTTCTGCTGCAAGTTCAGCCTCTTGTTCACTATCACGAATCATCACTGCTCGTTCAGTCTTTAATTGTTCTTTTACTTCAGATAATAATAACTGTTTAGCATCTTCTTGAGACATCTGAGCAACCTTTTCAACTTCTTGTTTTCGTTGATCAATTAACTCTTTTGCTTGTTTCTTTGACTGTTGTAATTGCTCTTTTTCTTGATCTAGTTTTCTTTCACGAACTCCAACAGCACTTTCACGTTTTTCGAGTGCACTATCCTTATGGTCTAAAGAACTCTCACGTTGTAATAAGCGATCTTCTTGCCGTTGAACCTCATTTCGGCGTTGCTTAAGTTCATCTTCAACTCGTTCCCGATATTGATGGCTCTCTTCTTTTGCCTCAAGGATTGCCTCTTTTTTCGCCGTTGCTGCATCTTGTTTTGCTTTAGAAATAATACCTTTAGCATCATTATGTGCTTCTGCAACTTGTTTTTCATATGAAACCTTACGAATTACATAGCCAACAATAATTCCGATAACCATAGCAAGCGCGGCGAATATTAATAAGTTCATTATTTCACCTCCGCTTCAACTATCATGTTGTTGGTATGAGTAAATTAATTTTACCGTGTCATGCAAAAACATCACACAAGTTAAATTTTAAGCTTGCCACACTATGGTGTCAACTGTTGAATTTAGCAATTCGTATAATTTACTAAACAAATGAAAAGTGTTAACTTATAAGACTTTATCATTAAAACTGTTACAGTCTTGTATATAAACGAGCCCAAATACTTGAAAAACTCCAAATACTTGGGCCCTTGTTTACATCTAACTATCTAAATAAGCTAGTTTTTGTTCATACCTAATAGTTTCAACGCATAAATTAGCTATTTTTTACTTGCCTCTTCAATTGTTTCTTGTTTACTTTCGCCTTTTTCTTTCTTTTCTTCGGCGGTTGTTTTGGCATTCTTATTTAATGGTTCCATCCCATTAGCAACGCGAACCTTATCCATTAATTCGTTCATGCTATCAGGGTGTTCTTTTAACCATTTCTTAGCATTTTCACGTCCCTGACCAATTCGTTCGCTACCATATGAATACCAAGCACCACTCTTATCAACTAGGTCATTTTCAACGGCCATATCTAATAACTCACCAGTCTTAGAAATTCCTTCGCCGTACATAATGTCAACTTCACACCGTTTAAATGGTGGCGCAACCTTGTTTTTTACAATTTTTACTTTTGCCTTATTTCCAACAACATCCGTTCCATTTTTGATTTGTTCAGCACGGCGAATCTCCATCCGAATAGTGGAATAAAACTTAAGTGCCCGTCCACCAGTAGTAGTCTCAGGGTTACCAAACATTACCCCAACTTTTTCCCGAATCTGGTTAATAAAAATGGCAATTGTCTTTGTTTTATTAATCTCACCAGATAGTTTACGAAGTGCTTGAGACATCAAACGAGCTTGCAAACCAACATGGGCATCACCCATATCACCATCAATTTCTGCTCGAGGAACCAATGCTGCCACTGAATCAACAATTACTAGGTCAACAGCTCCACTAGAAATCAAGGCATCGGCGATTTCTAGTCCTTCTTCACCACTATCAGGCTGAGAGAGAAGTAAGTCATCAATATTAACTCCTAATGCTTCAGCATATTGGGGATCTAAAGCATTTTCAGCATCAATATAAGCAGCTGTCCCCCCTTGCCGCTGCACCTCAGCAACAGCATGTAAGGCAACTGTCGTCTTACCAGAACTTTCTGGGCCATAAATCTCAACAATCCGTCCACGTGGGTACCCACCGATACCAAGTGCCTTGTCAATCGCTAATGATCCACTAGAGATCGAAGCAATCTTCATATCTGTCGCATCACCCATACGCATAATCGAACCTTTTCCAAAGTTCTTTTCGATCTTTCTGATTGCAACGTCCAATGCTGCTTTTCGTTGGTCAGCCAAATCAAATTCCTCCTTTTTTACGGAATATCCGATAACTAATAATAACAGTTTTAACAAAAAAAACAAGAAAAAACTGAACAAAAGTTCGTTTTAGTTTTTTAATTCACGATAAATCATCTGTAACCCATATTGAACACTCAATGTTCGAATTGCTTGGCGTCCAATATATGCTGCAAGATGAAGCTGACGGGTGACAGTCGGTCGGCCTTTAATTGCTAAGCCAATCCAAACCGTTCCTGCAGGTTGCCCCTCAAGCGAATCAGGACCGGCAACACCTGTAAAGCCAATTCCAATATCAGCGTGGAACTTTTCCCGGCAGCCCTCGCCCATTGCAGCGGCAGTTTCTGAACTTACCACCCCATGTTTACTAATAAGCATAGCAGGAATATCCAATAGTTTCTCTTTCGCACTTGCTGCGTATGTAACAAAGCCCCCGTCGAAAACATTAGATGCTCCTGGAACTGAGCAAACAGTACTCTGGAATAAGCCACCCGTTAAACTCTCCGCAGCTGTTAATTTTAAGTGCCGCGCTCTTAATAAATTAACAACTACTTCTGCAAGTGTAAGATTATCGCCAACCCCAAAAAAGTATGGTTCTTCAACCTGCAAAATTGCTGCTTGTACACGGTCAATTCGTTGGTTGGCCTCTTCAAATGGAAGGTCACGAACAGTTAGTCGTACCTGAATGGCCGTTGGCTGAACGTATGACGTAATGACAACTGCCTTTTCATTTTTTGTTACCGTTGCGATTTCATCCATTAATTGTGATTCTGGTCGTCCTAAAAAATTTAACGTCCTGCTAATTATTTGCTTTTCAGTATGATAATAATCCTGAAGTTTTGGCAGTAAACTTTTGTCGACCATTGCCTTAAATTCTGCTGGTGGCCCTGGCAAGACAACAATTACTTTTCCACCCGTCTCATACCAGCATCCTAGTGCAAGGCCAACCGGATTTGCTAATGGTTCACCTCCTACAAGGTATTTTGCCTGACGGATATTTTCCGGTTCCATACTTATTTGACGCTGGTTAAACTTTTCTTGTATCCATTTCCAATGTCGCTGATCTGTCTGGAGACTTACTCCCATAGTTGCAGCAACAGTGGGCATCGTAATATCATCAGTCGTCGGTCCTAATCCACCACAAACAAATACTAACTGCGACCGCGTCAACGCATGATTGATTACTCGCTCCAGTCGAATCCGGTCATCATCAACTGTTGTCTGGTATGTTGCAGTAAGATCTAACTGAGTAAGCTTAGCCGCTAAATAAGCCACATTGGTATTAGTAATTTGACCTAAGACTAGTTCGTTTCCAACCGAAATGATTTCTGCATCCATCAAATTTCACCCCTATTAATATATATACGTAAATTATAGCGATTTTCACTAAAATAAAAAAATTTGGAATAAAAAACTTGTAGTCAGATATCACCCAACTACAAGCATCATTAAACTATTTAAATCCGTCAGAAAAAACACTACGACCTTGAATAAAGTAATCTACACCAGAATAAATTGTGAAGAACAGACAAATATATAACATAATTTGACCAAACGGAATATTCCACATTGCAAAAACAACATTGTTTAGTAGTAAGAAAATAATCGCAATAAATTGAGTAGTCGTTTTTATCTTACCCGGCATCTTTGCCGCAAGAACAACCCCATTTTGTTCAACTAACAACAGCCGAAGACCTGTAACAGATAATTCACGCCAAATAATAATTGCCGTTACCCATGATGGCACCACACCGTTACCAGTTAAAACAATAAAAGCAGTCATTACTAATAATTTATCTGCTAGCGGATCCGTAAACTTACCAAAATTAGTTACTAAATGGTCACGACGGGCAATTCGTCCATCAAGGTTATCGGTAATTGTAGCTGCAATAAATAAAATAGCTGCAATTAATTGCGCAACCGGGATTGTCGCCCCAAGAAAGCTTACGGCTCCCCAGCCCTGTAATGGTAACACCATCAACAATAGAAAGAAAGGAATGATAATCAAACGAACAACTGTTAATTTATTAGGTAAATTCAAAATCTACAACTCCTTTAACAAAGCAGACTAGCGAGCAGGCTGACTGCTTGCCCGACTAGCATTAGTCTGTGGCCGTGCATTGTTTGCATTTGAAGGCCGCGTAGCATTATTGGATTGACTAGCCTGTGATGAAGATTGGTTATTTGGTTCACTTGACGACTGGCTCGAAGTACTGCTGCTTGATTGATTCTTACCAAAATTGATTGTTACATTTCGTGTATTTTGGTAACGTCCATTACCAGTAAAATCAATATTTTGATTGCCGATCTTCATCTTAGTTGCACGTGCATTACCAATTGTAATTACTAATGAAGTCGTATCGCGACCAATCTTTAAATCAGTCTTTTCATTGTTATTAAGCGTTCTATTCAATAGGGTATTATTATTTGCCCGTACCTGCATCCATGAACGATCACTCGTCTCAATATGTAAACTTGTGTCTGCGTTTAATTGGTCAGCAGTATAGGTAACACTAGTATCATTACGGTTTGGTGCTTCTTGGAGTTTAATTGCTTTAGATTTGCTTTGCTTAGTGTTCTTCTTTTTTGAAGATGCCGATGCTTTCTTACGACTTTCTCCAGAAACAGAAACCGAGCTATTATCAATTCTTGTAGAAGAGTCACGATGGTTACGGGCGATCGCTGTAAGCCAAATAGCTGCTAACACTAACACAATTACACAGGCAATAATAATTGTCGGCATGTAGTTACGAACCTTATCAACACTACCACTAACAGTCTTTCGTTGACTTGCACGTGTTTCTACTGCCTGTGCTAAATGATCAGAGTATTCTTCAGTTTTAGTCTTTGGTAATTGATCATCATATTTTTGTAGAAGTTCATTACCATCTAACCCAACCATGTTAGCATACTGCTTAATGAATGCCCGAACATAAAAGTCACCAGGAAGTTCATCAAAATTTTCATCTTCAATAGCAATTAAATATCGCTTTTGAATCTTTGTTACCTGTTGAAGGTCATCAAGAGTATACCCTTTCTCTTCACGCGCTTTTCGTAAAATCTTACCAATTTCAAGTTTTTTTTGATCGTTCTCGTTCTCACTCATTATTCTATCTCCATTTTCGTTCTTCTTTTCTTTACCCTTGGATATTATATCATGCTCACTTCTATAAATTAGCTAATAATTATTAATCCATAAGAAAAGTTAAGTTTATTGGTGTTGAGGAACCACTTGATACACTGAGATACCTTGAGGAATAATAAACTTTTGGGCAACCTGATAAAGGTCTTCGATTGTGATTGTTTCAAGCATCTGAATCTCATCCATTAAATTAGCACCAGCAAAAAGATCTCCTGCATACCGGTTAGCAATTGCCTCTGGTGAGTCAAGCAGGCCGATCAGCCGTCCTAATTCAGCATTTTTGATCCCTTCAAATCTTGTCCGTGCTGCTTCAATCTGCTGATCAGCACTTTCTAGGATCTCAATTACCTCATCTGCAAAGCGTTCCATCTGATCAGTATCAGAGCTAAAGTATGCAAAATGGAATCCGCGTTGCATTTCAAAATTATAACTAAATGTATCATCAAGCGTCTCATTATTATACAAGCGCAGGTAATTATCTGACGTATCATCAAATAAAACATCTAATAGTAAATCAATTGCTAATTTATAATGTAAACGATCTTTCCCGTTATCAAATTGTTCAGTTCCTCGCAAGCCGACCATAACTTTAGGACGAACAATATCCATCGTAAGCGACCTAAAAGGAATGACATCATGAGCAGTTGGGTCGTTTAATTTAAACAACCGTTGCGGTTTTTCTGCAGGTGCAAAGTTTTTTTGCTGCTGGTTTTGTTTTATCCATGCCATCGTTTCTTCCGGGTCCAACCGACCGACCAAGAAGAGGTTCATATTGGAAGGCTGGTAAAAAGTCTTGTAAGTATCCATTAAGATTTCAGGAGTAATTTGACTAATCGATTCAACAGTCCCAGCAATATCAATCCGCATTGGGTCTTTAGGATATAAATTACCCAAGACACCCAGATACAGCCGCCAGCTTGGATCATCTTCATACATTTGAATTTCCTGGCCAATAATTCCCTGTTCTTTTTTCACAGTTTTTGATGTGAAATACGGATCTTGAACGAAATCTAATAGGACATCCAGATTTTCATGGAGGTTACTCGTTGTAGAAAAAAGATAACTTGTTTGCGTAAAACTAGTAAAAGCATTAGAATCAGCTCCTAGCTTACCAAAAAGATCAAATGCATCATGATCTTTTTTTTCAAACATTTTATGTTCAAGAAAATGGGCAACTCCATCCGGTACCGTAATTGCATCTTTTTGTTGATAGGGAATAAAGTGATTATCAATTGAACCAAAATCGGTTGTCATAATTGCATACGTCTTATGATAACTCTCCATTGGTAACAATTGCACCTTTAACCCATTTGCCAATTCCTCACGATAAATGGATTGGTTAAATTTTTGATAAACTTGTCTATCCATGTAATTATCTCTCACCACTTAATAAATAAACTGCTTGAAGCTTCATTAGCTTTGCAACACGTGCTACGTCCGCAGAAGTAACTTTCTTTACTTCCGCAATAAAATCATTATTTGATTCGTTAACTAATTTTGCCACTAACCGCTGTTCTAATATATTACTTGCCAAATCATGTCCAGCTTGGTATTGGTTAATTAAACTATCCTGAACCTCTTTTAAAACTTCTGTTGAGAAATCTCCTTGTTGGATCTCCCGTAATTGCTGCTGGATCAACTCTTGCACTTTTTCTTGATTACTTGATTGAATACCGGTTTGAACACTTACTATTCCGGTAAATGGCAGTAAACGACTAGCTGCATAATAAGCTAAACTAGCTTTTTCTCGAACGTTAGTAAATAGTTTTGAGTATGGTGTTCCTCCAAAAAGGCCATTGAATACCAACCCGGCATAATAGTCCTGGTCATGATAGTAAATCGGTAGTGAATATGCCAAGTTTAGTTTTGCCTGACTAACTTGTTGGTATTCCGTTTTTCTCTGCACTTGGTCATATGGTAACTGGTGATATAATGGTGAACCACTAGTAATCGCCCTATCCTTAAATGGTAATTTTCCAAATACATCCTGTACTAATTGGGGATCAATGTCTCCTAACACAAAAATATCTACTTTATCTTGATCAATCATCGACCGGTATGTCGAAACAAGACTCTTCGCAGTTAACTTATCAAGATCGGCTATCTGTCCGAAACTTGGTATCCGCATAACTGAATCATCCTGATAATATAAACTCATCAACCGTTGATTAGCTAAAAATTGCTTATCATCATACAATGATTTGATGGTGCTTTTTAGATTATTAGATTGAATCCGAAAAGTCGGACCATCAAACTCACCATCATCAATTAGTGGGTGAAATAGCATCTCACTTATTAAGTCACTTATCTTTTTAAATAAATCTTCGTTAACAAAACGATTATTAACGAAACTTGCACGTAAACGCACCGTATGCATTTTTCCGAGGCGATTAACGTATAAGTTAACATACGCTCCATATAAGGCAGCCAACTGACGCGCTAAGGCTGTCTGTGTCGGATAGCGATGCGTACTAGTCTCTAATAGGTTTGCCAATAAATTTCGTGCTGTAGCATTTGTTGGTGTTTGCGGAGTCGCAAAATCTATTAAGACGTGATTCATCTTAAATTGTTTTGTGGGTATAATGTGCAAATCCACGCCACGGGCAAGATTAAAATCCACGTTCTCTTTCTCCCTTCAATATAAAGTGCAGCAAGCAATTAGTTACTAACTGCGCCCTTGTTTCGTTCGCATTATCGTACTGAATAATGATACGTTAAATATGAACAAATTACAAACCGATTGCGAAAATTCATCATATTTTTGGCAAATAATCGCAAAACAAGTTTAAAATTATTCTTTTTTTACTATTTGCCAGAAAATACCCATGCATATCTAGATTGCCCTGTATTGTTCAAGGGCTAACTAGAAAATCAGGCTGGGAGAAAGTCACATTTTCACCCAGCCTGTAAAACATTTATCAATTATTATCCGGTCCAAGGTAATTACTATCCTGACCAAACCACTTCTCGTTAAGTTTTCGTAACTCGCCATTCTTTTGAAGATTGCCAAGTCCATCATTAATTTTTCTTTTTAGTGTTTTATCACCTTTTCTCATCCCCACCGCAAAATGTTCTACTGGTAGTTCTTTACTAACATACGTCCGATAAGAACTACTATTAGGTTGGTGCTTTATGTAGTAGTTAGCGTATACCTCATCCATAAGTATCCCCTGAATTCGATTAGCATTTAAGTCAATGAACGCATTGGGGAATGTATCATATAGAACTGGAGTATGATTTTTTATCTTATCTTTTAAAAGCTTAGGTTTTTCATCCAAAACAGTTACCCCTGTTGAACCATTTTGTACCCCAAGTGTTTTCCCTGTCATGTCGTTTAAATTTTTTATGTTACTTTTCTTCTTCGTAACTAGGATTTGCCGATTCTCTAAATAATAACGACTAAAGGCAACCTTTTTAGCACGACTTGGGTTAACAGAATAACCATTCCAAAGGAGGTCAATCGTTCCATTTTTCAACTCCGTCTCTTTCATTGACCAGTCAATTGGCTGAAAATCAACTTTTATGCCGTACTGCTTAAAAACAGCACGGGCAAGGTCAACATCATAACCCACTAACTTGCCATTTTTCTGGCGGAAACCCATTGGAACAAAACTGTCATCTAATCCCACAATTACACGTTTACGTTTTTCAATCCGATTCCATGTATCTTGAGTATCAGCACGCTTAGTGACACTTTCACAACCACTAAGAAGCATTGCGGGAACTAGTAACAGAAAAAGCAACCAAATTATTTTAGTTTTTTTCATTTCTGCTACCTCCTTTATTATTCGCCTTGTCGTTGGTCAATCGGTTGAACCTTTAAAATATCATCAGCAATATTCTGGGCGAAGTCTAAATCGTGAGTAACAATCAATTGTGTCATCCCGTCCTTCTTTAAGCCAAGAATAATATTTGCAACATCTTTTCGTAAATTCGGGTCCAGTGCTGACGTAGGTTCATCATAACAGAGAATTTTAGGCTTCATTGCTAATGCACGGGCAATTGCTACCCGTTGTTTCTGCCCACCGGATAATTGATACGGGTATAAATTTCCTTTTGTACTAAGGCCTAATTCTTCTAGTAATTTCTGGGCCTCTGCTATTGCTGCTTGTTTATCCTTTTTTAATACCAGTATCGGTGCTAAGGTAATATTTTCCATTACTGAAAGGTTGGGGAAAAGTTTATAATCCTGAAAAACGACTCCAATTACCCGATCTGTTGCATCAGTTCCTTGAGGATCAAATTGACGACCATTAATAAAAAACTCACCGCTATCAGGAGTTTCTAAGCCGGTTATACACCGCAAAAGGGTTGTTTTACCAGCACCAGAGGGACCAACAATACAAAGGATTTCGCCATCTTTAACTGTTAAATTAACGCCATCTAAAATTTGACGATTTCCAAAACTCTTTTTTAAATCTCGAACTTCTAACATTTGCAATTCCTCCTTTACTTAAAGTATGCGTAACACTTCTCAACTTGTCGTAAAATCAAAGTACAAATACCAACTAAGATAAGATAAATTAGACCAACAAGCATTAACGGAACTAAGGTAACATCCCGTGAAGTGGCAACATTTCCTGCCCGTAATAAGTCACCTAAACCGATAACATATACTAATGAGGAATCTTTTACTAAGTTAATAACTTCATTTCCAATTGATGGAATAACTATTTTTATTACCTGGGGAATAATTATTTTACGAAGGGTCTGCCAGTAACTCAACCGTAGAACACGAGCTGCTTCAAATTGGCCTTGATCCACTGACTGAAAACCGCCACGAAAAATTTCTGCAAAGTATGCTGCATAATTAAGAATGAAGGCAACTAAAGCAGCATCATACCGTTCAAATACAATTCCAATAATTGGCAAACCATAAAAAACAAAAATTAATTGTAATAGCAGCGGGGTCCCACGCATTAACCAAACGTAAATCTCTAAGATCCACTTGAGCGGTTTAATCTTAGAGGTTAGCCCTAAACTCACTAGGATACCTAGCGGAAGTGAACCAACTAGCGTCCAAAAGAAAATCTGAAGAGTGAGAAGCGCTCCTTGAAACAATGAAGGTAAAATTTCACTTATATATTGCAATGACATTTATAACTGCCTCCTTAAATAATCGCCTAATTAAATAACAGCTAAAAAAATCCTCTAGGGAATATTCCCTAGAGGACGAGTAAGTCGTGGTTCCACCTCACGTTTGCAAACACTTCGCAATGCTTGCCTTATTAAGTTCACCTAATATGAAATCAAAAAACGCCCTCGAGCCAAATGGCTACGAGGGCGTTTCCGCGGTTCCACCTCATAATGCTATCTTCTCACGAAAAATAGCCTCAGCGAGTTCATTAGATAAACTCCGTGCTATAACGGGCTTCCCCGGGTCTTCCTACTATGGGCTTCAGAAAACCAACTCACAGATGTGATTCAAATTCTGGTACAGGCCTATTTCCACCCTTCAAAGCTCTCTTTACTGTACTTAAAATTCTACTAGTCTGTTCACTGTCATTTATGATGTTGTAAATATCCTATACTGTAATATCATTCATGTCAAGCATTATTTTAAATTTGACGATCATCTAATGACCAGCGATATAACGCTCGAATTGGCCAAAATAGCACGACAAAATAAATTAAATTTAATGCTAGTGTTGGTGCTAATGTATAGACAAGATAATCACCAAAACTGACGTTTGTAATATCAATAAGATAATAAGCCCAATAGTTAAGAGTCTCAAACACAACAATATCGACAAAGAAAATCATAATCATCGAAAGGAATGATGAACTAAAATAGCGCGATAAAACTTTCGTCATTTCTACTACAAGCGGGTATAAAAATATATATAGCCCCAGAATACCGGAAAAATATAAATCATACACCGCACCTGCTGCAATTGCAAACGGAATAAGTGGTATTTCAATATCATCTTGAAAGAAATATGACAATACTAACCATAGTAAAACAAGTTCGCTAACCATCGAATATGGATAACTAAAGAACAATGGCGCCCATACATGGCTCAACGCACCGTCTAAAAACAAACAAACAAATAGCCCAATTGGAAATATATATTTTAAACGTGATAATCGGTACATATTTATCACTCCTGTGAAGCAGCTTCAGCAACCGTAACAATATTAATATCATTAAAATCAGTTGCCGGAGTAATATAGATCTTTTGAGCAAGACCATAATCATCCTTGCCGACATGTGATACTCGGCCAACATAAAGTCCTTTAGGTGTAATACCACCCATTCCACTTGTAACTACTTTAGTCCCTTTCTTAACCTTTGCTTTCGAAGTTACTTGACCTATTTCTAGTTCATTGTTTGCTGCATCATAGCCAGTAATAATACCATTAATAACCTTACCATTTTGAGCATTTACCGTAATAGCAAATCGATTTGAGGACTCACTAGTATCACTTAGTAATTCAACTTTGCTATTGGTCTTGTTAACTTCGGTAATCCGACCAATCAGACCACTTCCGCTCATTACAGGCATGTTCTTTTTTATTCCACTTGATTGACCCTTATTAATCACTAACTGCCGTTGCCATGATGATGGCGTACGCATTAAAACCGCGGCAGTCACTGTATTATAATCGGTCATTGAATTATTTAACTTTAATTGCTGTTTTAATTGCTTATTTTCGTGTGCTAAGGTCTGATCACGGACCTTAGTTTGTGCTAATTCTGTTACCTGTTGTTTTAATTCACGGTTCTCAGAATAAGTATTCATTAATCCATTTATTGAACTAACACTCGTCTGTGCCCAATTTACAGGGAGGGCAACTGCACTATCAACAAAACCAACAATATCATTCCCAAATTGTTGGATAATTGGTGGTGTATTTCGTCTATTCCGTAAAGAGACAGAACCTGCCATTAACCCAAAGCAAACAACTAGAATTATCACAGCAATAACTAATCGGCGATTGGAAAAAAATTTCTGCATTATGTCCCTCCAATGCATACACAAATAATTAAGACGGGGCTTGCCAAACACTATTGCTTGGCGATTAGCCCCGTTAACCATTAGTTAGTACCGATGATGATTTAGTGATGACCTCTTAGATCATGATCATTTTTTCTTCATTACATCAATACTCTTTAATGACTCACCAGTACCAATAGCAACACAATCCAACGGATCATTAGCAATAAAGACTGGTACTTTAGTAGCATCAGCAATCACATCTGGCAGATGCTTTAATAAAGCTCCACCACCAGTTAGGACAATACCATGGTCAATAACATCTGCGGCGATTTCAGGAGATGTCTCTTCTAGCGTCCCCTTAATTGCGGTAATAATACTATCAACAACATCTTGCAAGGCCGTTGATACATCTGTTGCAGATACCTGCATTGTCTTTGGCAAACCGGTAACAAGATCACGCCCACGGACTTGGGTTGTTCCCATTTCTTCTGCTGCTTCAACTGATGCAGAACCAATATCCCACTTAAGCTTTTCCGCAGTTCGTTCACCAATCAGCAAATTCATATGTTGACGAACATATTGAACAATTGCATCATTCATCTTATCCCCAGCCATTCGAATTGATCGACTGGATACAATACCACCTAAAGAAATAGTCGCAACATCAGTAGTACCGCCACCAATATCAACAACCATACTTCCTGTAGGGTCCATTACCGGTAAACCAGCACCGATAGCAGCCGCAAATGGTTCTTCAATAACGTAAGCATCGCGAGCACCAGCCACACGAGTAGCATCAATAACTGCGCGTTTTTCAACTTCCGTAATGCCGCTTGGTACACATACCATTACATATGGCTTGCCATTATTTCCTAATGTCTTATCAATATAATACTTCATCATTGCAACGGTTGTGTCGTAATCTGCAATGACACCATCCTTCATCGGGCGGATAGCAACAATACTTTCTGGTGTTCGTCCAATCATGTCACGGGCATCACTGCCAACGGAAATTACTTCGTTGGTCTTAGCATTCCGGGCAACGACTGATGGTTCACGCAACACAATTCCCTTTCCTTCAAGGTAGACAATTGTATTTGCAGTACCAAGGTCAATGCCAAGATTTTTTGTTCCGATTCCTAGCAATCTGCTTCTTCCCTTCATCTTAAAAATCAAATTAATATCGTGCATATTATACCATAGCCTCTCGGTACATACGAACATTAATATACATTAATACTGATAAAGAGACTCTATCTTCCACAGAAATTAAATATTTCTTTACTTTTTGAAAATAGACTTATCTTCACGCCAACTGTAATAAGAATCCCGACCAACAATCATAAAATCAAGCAGGTGTATTCCAATAATCTCGCATCCCCGTTCCAAGCGACGAGTAAAAGAGTCGTCTTGATTTGATGGACGAATGTCTCCAGTAGGGTGATTATGAATCATTACGATCCCATGAGCAGAACACTGAAGTGCATACTGAAAAATCTTGTCAGGATATGTAACACATTCACACCCACCACCAATAAACAGTACCTTCCAGTCAATAATCTCATTATGAATATCAGTACATGCAATACAGATACTTTCTTGTTCTTCTCCTTGAAATTGTGCAACCATACTTCGACCAAGTTCTACACTCGAATATGCATGGCCGATAATTTCTTCGTGGCTTTTGGCTACTAGTCGTCCTAATTCTATTGCTGCAAATAAGCTTGCCATTTCTGGTGCCCACTCTCGCATCTCTTCCCTTTCTGAGCGTGATAATCGTTTAACTGCTAATGGGGTAGGACATTTTCGCAAAAAACGTTGACATAATTGCTGCTCTTTAACTTCTGCATCCTTAGAAAACACATCAGATACTAACTTAACGTAGTGATTAATCATTTCATTTTTCATAAATAAATATTCTCCTTTTAGCCCTCTATATATTTAAATACGAAAAAATCCTGACTTTGCACTTTTTATTTCGTAAATAATTTACGGACATCTGAAATAAAGTAGAGTGAACCTGTAATAATCATTACATCCTCCGTACTCATTTGACGTGCAATTTCACTAATTCCTAGCTGCCACTCATTTACTACTTGAACTGGGTATTTAGTTGGGATGTCTTTAACGGCCTCTTCAAGATCCGCACTCGGTCGCTTTGGTCCTGGTCCTGCAAAGCGTGTTACTACTAAGTGAACATTTCCTAAACTTGCAAGCTCACCAAGCATTAGCTTATATTGCTTGTCGGCTAAAATTGCTACAAGAATATAAACTTCTTTTTCGGCAAAATCATCTTTAATTGTCTTAACTAATGCCTGTATTCCCGGTAAATTATGGGCGCCATCAAGTAAAACTAACGGTAGCTCATTAATCTCTTCAAGACGCCCTGGCCAGGTAGTTTCCTTAAGCCCTTTAATTAAGACCTGGCGATCAATTGTCAACCCTTGCTGGCGCATAAAAACTTCAACCGTTGCAATCGCAAGGGCTGCATTTTCAACTTGGTAATCCCCACCTAAGCCTAAAATGGCTTCTAGATGATACATTCTAGTACTTTGATACTTTATTTTGGCATAAAATTGGTGGTTATTTAGTTTTTGCCCAGAGAATTCAACACCTAGTCGATATACAGGAGCATCTTTTTGGTCAGCATCATCTAGAATTACCCGCCGCGCTTCCTGTGGTAGATTACCAATTACAACTGGAACATGTCTTTTGATTATTCCCGCCTTTTGGGTAGCAATCTTTGCTAAGGTATCACCAAGGTATTTCATATGATCCCAGCCAACAGTTGTAATCACACTAACAACCGGAGTAATTACATTAGTAGAATCATAAAGGCCCCCGATTCCGACTTCTAGTAAGACAACATCAGGCCTTTTTTCAGCCATGTAGCAAAACATTAATGCTGTATCAATCTCAAATTCAGTTGGCCCTCCCGTTGCTAACTCACAATCTAACTTTTCTACAATTGGTTCAACCTTTTGTACTAAGCGCAGCAGATCATCATTACTAATCTGAACACCGTTATACTCAATTCGTTCATTGAAACGGGTAATAAACGGGGAAGTAAAGCTACCAACTGTAAGGCCGTTTTCTAGTAGGATAGACCGCATCATTGCAACTACTGATCCTTTTCCATTTGTTCCTGTTATATGAATGTAGTTTAATCCCTCTTGCGGATTACCTAATTCCTTAAGAAACCTCTTCATTCGCGCTAATGTTGGTATCTTTTTAAATTGCGTTCTTCCATGAATAAAAGATAACGCCTCTTCATAAGTTTTTATCATTTTTTCACCTACTACCTAGTCTTATCGCTAAGTCCCTCAACAACATAATTAATATAGCAAATTACAAAAAAAGAGGCGAAGAAATTTTCCTTGCCTCACAATACTAGATTCTAATGATAAAGGTCAAAACGTCCTTTTGCTAGTAATTCTTTCAAACCGCCAGTCTCCATTAACGACCGATCGGCAATAATCTTTTTCATAACGGATGCTGGATACCCACGAAGTTCATGTCCTAACGCAGTACCATAGGCTTTAGTATTCCCGTATGATGCCACGGTTCCTAAAGATTTGTATACGAATGCTTTTTCTTCATGCTTACCGGTCTTAATTCTTGTAGCAATATCATCTGCAGCATAGTCAGCCATTGCAAGAGCAATTTGAGCAGTCGTCGGGTATGGGCGTTTACCATCAGGTGGCATAACAGCAGCCACGTCTCCTAAAATGTAAACATCATCATGCTTAGGAGCGGTTAAGTGTGGTGTTACCATTACTCGGCCACGTTTTTCATCAAAGCCGCTTTCTTTCATCAAAGGACTACCACTAACACCGGTTGTCCAAATAATTGTTCCAGCATCCATTGACTGGTCTTGACTTTCATCAGCGTGCTTATAGTAAACCGTGCCTGGATCAATCTTAGAAATTCGTGACCCATCTAATAATTGTACATTAGATTCTTTAATAAGGTCTACGCCATAGTCCGCAAGCTTTTCATTAAACATCGGTAGTAATCGTGTTGCAGCTTCAACCAATGTTATTTTAATCTTATCTGGCGTAACACCCGCAATCTTTGCATAACTTGGGCGTGCCTCAACTAAGGCTCCCGCTAACTCAATACCTGTAAAACCACCACCGCAAATAATGATATGCAAATCATCTGGATTTTGTGTCTTTCGGTAATCACGCATCTTACTAATAATATGGTTATAAATTGCAGAAGCTTCTTTAAGGTTAGTCATTGGAAAGGCATTTTCTTCTGCGCCAGGAACACCAAATGTTTCTGAAACAAAGCCCAATCCAATTACACAATAGTCATAATGAAGCAAGTCATCATGTCCTGCCAGCTTAACCGCTCGTTGTTCAGGATCAATTTTAACTACTTTTGCCTGAATAAAGGTGGTAATCCGCGGTTTAATCACATCCCTGATATGGTAAGAAATCCGTGAAACACCTTGCGTCCCTGCTGCAACTTCGTGTAAATCAGTAGCTTCATAGTGATAGTCATTTTGATCAACTAGAGTAATGTGAATACTGTCCTTAAGTTTTTTTTGTAATAAGACAACTGTTTTTAGGCCAGCATAGCCAGCCCCGAGTACAACAATCTCTTTCATCGTTACTCATCCCTTCATTATGTGTTCTCTATAATATTATTATAACGTATCTTTCTACTAAAAAAAGTTAATTACCCTCATCTGCTAATTTAAGCAAACGATAATGCGAATTTGTCTTTTGTAAATCATCTGGGCTTCCTTGCATAGAAATTTGTCCATTTTCAATAAAGACTACTTGGTCCATCATTTCAATTCCCTGTAAGTGGTGAGTTATCCAAATCAATGTCTTTCCTTTTAGCTGTTCCATAAAGGTCTCAATAACTTGCTCTTCTGTAAGGGGATCAAGGCCGACTGTTGGTTCATCTAAAAGGATAATTGGTGCATCTTTTAAAAGAATTCGGGCAAGTGACAAACGGTGTCGTTCTCCGCCTGAAAAGCGCAACCCGGCCTCGTCTACCATCGTATGAAGTCCCTTAGGCAAACGCTGAATCATCGACGCTAATCCAACCCTTTCAAGTACTTGCCACACTTGTTCTTCACTAGCATCTTCATTTCCTAAACGGACATTATTTAAAATTGTTGTATTAAAAAGATATGGCGACTGGTGAACAATTCCAATATATTTTGAGATTTGGTCACCAAATTCATCTGTTGGAACACCATTTAATGTTACAGACCCGGCAGTTGGTTTTCGATCACCCCGAATCAGACTGGCTAATGTACTCTTTCCGGCACCACTACGACCCAGAATTGCTAATTTTTCACCTGGCTTTACGTTAAGACTGAGTCCTTGTAACACCATTTTGTCAGTTTGTGGATACCGATACTTCAGATCATCAATTTTTAACTGATAAGGAGCCGTAATATTAATTTTCTCAGCAGTAACTGATTGAGGCTGCGGCAATTTATTTAACCGGTTTAACGAATCGGTATAGACATTCGTTTGCTGGGCGGCAGTTGGCAAACTAGACAGCACCTCATCAAGAGGAAAAACGCAAAGAACAAATGCTGCAATCCAATTGGCGCTTCCACCCCAGTGTCCACCAAAGCGAGCTGCTCCCCACAAAATCAAACTAACAACAACCAGTAAAATCATCACCTGTAAAACAAAGTCCCGCCAATGTTCAAATCGTTTCATCGCCTTTTGCGAAGCTAGTAAATGTTGCTCACTTTGATCATAATAGCTTAAATACTCAGCACTACGTCCAGCAAAAACCCAGTCGGTAATCCCCATAATATTATCGGTTAAGTCTGCGTAAAGGGTATTAGTATATTGTTTTTCTAACTGTTGGCGCGCGCCATTTACTAATATTGACCAAACAGGGATTGCAATGATAATTAAGCCAAATAGTATTAGCATTAATATTCCCATTAACGGTGAAATAATTCCCATTCCGATAACAATTATTGCATACAATCCAAAAGCAACAAGGGTCGGAAAAATCGTCCGTAGATATAAGTTTTGAATGTGAGCAACATCTTCAGACAAAAGCCCCAAAATATCACCAATACGGTACTTACTATTAAAGAAAACAGCATCCTGTTCTAATGAATCATAAAGTTTCTTTCGAAAAGCTGATGTCATTTTAAAAACCCAATTATGACTTGCTAATCGCTCAAAATAGTTAGTTACTGGGCGAAAAATCCCAAAAGCACGGGTCAAAACAATTGGAACATACACCAACAAGATATTAAATGGCATTGTTGCAGATTTACTAATTAAGTAACCGGCAGTAAACATCAAGCCGCCTGCACAAATAAAAGTAATTATTCCAAGCGTAATCGCTAAAACAAGCGTCCACTTATAGCGTTTGAGAAACGGTTTTACCCACCGATCATGTTTCATTGCTTTTAATAATGGTATTTTACCCATGGGCAACCTCCTTTCCCTGTGTTTGTTGCATCAACTCATTAAAGTAGCCTTGTTGATCTAATAGTTGCTGATATGTTCCTTGCTCAATTAGTTTTCCATCCTTTAGCACAATAATATAATCCATTTGTTTCATCCAATGAAGACGGTGAGTAGCAAAGAAGACCAGTCGATCCTTCATTAATGGAAGCATTCGCTTTTTTAGTTCCAACTCTGTCTCAATATCCAAGTGCGCTGTTGGTTCATCAAAGATCATTACTTTTCTAGCTGGATCAAGAAAAGCGCGGGCAAGTGCAATCCGTTGCGCTTGGCCTCCACTTAAGGCCCGATTACCGCCACCAATCATCGTTGAAAGTCCTTTAGGCAATTCTGCTACTAAACTATCCAACCCCACTACATGAACGGCTTCTTTAATTTGTTCTTCTGATACACCTGGCGTATAAAAAGCAATATTATTTCTTAATGTATCAGCAAAAATATATGGTGTTTGCGGAATATACAAAATTTGCTTTTGCCAATCCTTAATATTTAAGCTATCTACTGACTGGTTTTGAATATTAATTTTTCCTGATGTTGGTGCTAAGAAACCACTCAGTAAGTTAATTAAAGTTGTTTTCCCAGCTCCACTCATTCCAATTATTCCAATCTTTTTATTCCCGCTAATTGTAAGGTTTAATCCTGTTAACTCACTGCCCTCGTTAGGGTAAGCAAATTTAACATCTTTAAATACTAGCTGATCGTGGTCCTGCCATTGATGAAGCTTAATCGCTGGTCGCTTAGGTAATGACATATTGATAATTCGTAAGACCGCGTGAAACGAATTTTTACCATTTAACGTAGCATGATAATCACTAGCAAAATTTCTAATTGGTAAAAAGTATTCCGGGGCCAAAATCAAAATTGCTAATGCTGGAAAAAGTAATAAATGTCCGTCAATTAGCCGTAGTCCCAGAAATACTGCCAAAATTGCAATTGCCAATGTGGTAAAGAAATCCAAGGCAAACGTTGATAACATTGCAACCTTAATCACGCTCATGGTTGATTTGCGGAAGCGTTCACTTGATCGATAAATACTTTGTGAATACCTTTTACTCAGTCCAAAGTACTTTAGCGTATCGATCCCACGTAAGGAATCAATAAAGTGATTAGACAATACCCGGAAAGCAGCAAATTGGCGATCCGCCTTAGCTTTAGCCGCATATCCTAAAATTATCATAAATAAAACGATTAACGGATATACAAGCAGCATTACCACACCTGAAATCCAATCAAGCCAAAAACAAACGATCAAAATAATTAACGGCATTATCATCATACTAATGACTTTGCTATAAATCAGTTGAATGTAATTTTCAACTTCTTTAATACCGTCAAGGGCCAACGTTACCATGTTTCCAGTACCCTCACGCTGAATAATTGCTGGTCCCAATTCAAACACTTTTTTCAATAACTGTTTACGAAAATTTTGCGCAGCCGTTTGTGAATATTTATCAAGCCAAGCATTACTTACTTCTGTTAGTCCATGACGAAAAAGATAACAAACAATAAATCCAATTAGCCAGTAAAGCTGACTCAGCATGGAATGTCCCTGCCATAAGCCAGTTAATAAGGCAGCCAGGCTCAAGCCTTGACCAAGGATAAGAAAAGCTTGTAGGACATAAAGCCCCACAAGCTTAATCATGATATGTCTGCTCCCTTTTATTTTAAAGAGTAGTCGATCAATCATAAAATTTATTTAACCTCCGGAATAGTAGGCATTGCAATCCGCTTACGAAAAATCCAGTAAGCCCAGATCGTGTATGCCAAAACAAATGGTAATAGGCAGCACGTAGAAATTGTCATTACTACCAACGTATATCCCGTTGATGATGCATTTTGAATAAGTAAATCATAATTAGAACTAATACTGCTGATCAATACTCGTGGGAAAAGCCCAACAAAGATCAGTACTACTAACGATACCAGTGTTAGCCCACTTGAGATAAAGGCAATCAATTCATGACCAACAAAGGTTTCAACATGAGCAAGAACTGAAAAGCCAACAATCAATACCAGCATAATAATTGTTCCAATTGGGTGAACACTCATAAAGTCGGTCATAAAGATCAACAGCAATGCAAAGACGACTTCACCGGCATAAAGAATCCAGTATAGAAATTTTGCATAGTTACGTGCTCGTTCTCGAACGGGCCCAGTTGTTTTTAGCGCAATATAATTAATCCCGTGAAGGTAAGTTAGAAGTAGTAAGGCAATTCCACCTACTACTGAAATCCAGTTAAAGTAATCAAAGAAGCCAGCGTGGAAGTTACCGTTTGCATCGATTGGCATTCCATGAATCATGCTGACAAACATTATTCCAAGGAAAAATGGAACAATTGCACTACCGATTGCTAATGCCCAGTCCCAAAAACGTTTCTGCGGCATTGGGCTCTTGCTGCGAAATTCAAACGAAACACCACGAATAATAAGTCCCGCTAATATCGCTAATAAAATTAAATAGTAACCGCTAAATAAGCTAGCATACCAATATGGAAATGATGCAAACATTGCACCACCAGCAGTGATTAACCAAACCTCATTAGCATCCCATACTGGTCCTATTGTCTGAACCACTTGATCACGTTCATCTTCATTATGAGCAAGCGTTTCAACAGCCATTCCTACTCCATAATCAAATCCATCAAGGAAGAAGAAACCAGCAAATAATACTCCAATCAAGATAAACCATAATAATTGAAGAAAACTCATTTAGAACGCCTCCTTATCAAATGGATCGAGGACTTTCTTAAACTTAGGTTCAACTGCTTCAGATGGATCCTTCCGTAATTCACGAACAACTAACCAAATTAAAGTAATAGCTAATGTTGTGAATAAGATGAAGTAAATAATATTCGAAGTTAATAATGAACCAACAGAAACATTTGGCGATACACTATCAGCAATCGTAAATAGTCCATAGACAGTCCATGGATCACGACCAAATTCAGTTACAAACCACCCAGCAGTGTTACCAATAAATGGGAAGAAGGTTGTAATTGCAATGCACCATAGTGCCCATCGCCGTTGTAAGAGTGGTTTCTTACTCTTCTCACGAGTCATAATTAAGCCGACTAATGAAACTAAGAAAATCCATGCACCAATACCACACATAATTCTAAAACTATAGAACAATGTATTTACTGGTGGATAGAAGTCGATATTCTTGCCATACTTTTTCTTAAATTGAGCATTAAGTTCATTCATTCCTGTAACAGCCCCCGTTGTTTTATGGTAGGACAAAATACTCAAAGCATCAGGAATATCGATATTGTATTTAACCTCGTGATCCTTCATATCTGCAATTCCAACAATCGTCCATGGTGCACGTTTGCCAGTTGTTGTAAATACATCTTCAGTTGCAGCAAACTTCATTGGCTGTTCTTTAATCAAATACTGCATTTGTGCATCCCCAAGGGCAATTCCGCCAATAGAGAAAATTAATGCAAAGATCAAGCCAATGCGCATTGACTTCTTGTAGAACTTCTTGTTAGCTTCTGAAAGCTTGTTATTCTTTAGAAGTTGGAAGGCTGTTAAACCAGCAATGATGACACCACCCATCATAATTGCATTAAGGATAACGTGCCCATATTCAAACCATAATTGTGGGTTCTTCAGTAATGCACCAAAGTTAACCATAACGGCACGGCCGCCTTTTACCTCGTAGCCAACTGGATGCTGCATAAATGAATTAGCTGTCAAAATCCACAAAGCAGAAGTTAACGAACCAATACTTGTCATCCAAATAAAGAAGAGGTGCAAGCCAGGCTTAACCTTTTTCCACGTAAATACCCATAAGCCAATAAATGTAGATTCCATGAAGAATGATAGCAAAGCTTCTAGGGCAAGCGGAGCACCAAAAATATCTCCCATAAACCGAGAATAGTCAGACCAGTTCATCCCGAATTGGAATTCCTGAATCAAACCTGTAACAACACCAACAGCAAAACTTAATAGGAAAATATTTCCCCAATATTTTGCCATCTTTTTATACGTTTCATCTTTAGTTGAAACATACATGCTTTCCATAATGGCGACGACAAATGCTGTCCCAATTGAGAACGGAACAAAGAAGAAGTGATAAACCGTCGTCATGGCAAATTGGAAACGCGCCAGACTAAGAATAGTCATTAAAAATACCTCCCTCCGAAGTACATCAGAAAAATAAAATAGTTGAAACCGTTTCCTGTTTCTACATATTTAATCATAATACTTGTGATAAATAATTACAATCAATAAATAACAAATATGTGGAATATTTTTCAATTTAATCGCTTACTTATCAGCTTTTTAATCCTTATCATTCGATAAAGAAAAATGAATGATATATGATTTAATTTTCATGTTATACCAAAAAAGGAGTTAGATTTCTCTAACTCCTTTTAAATAAAATTTAATTTTTAATTAACTAAGGCCATTTAATAATCATAAACGAACAATAAGAGATTCAATTATATCAGTCATTTAGCCAAAATAGTCGTTAAAGCAAATATGATATATTTTTCATTTAATTCCCTAATTGTCAATTATCTGATTATAAATTTACATTATGCATTTTGCAACGATGCAAGTCGCTCTTTAGCCGCTGCTAATTTTTGCTGCCATTCGGTTGCCTTTTGTCGTTCTTCATCAACAACCTTTTCTGGAGCATTATCAACAAACTTCTTATTGCCAAGTTTCTTTGCTGACCGCTCTACTTCTTTTTCAAGCTTAGCAATCTCTTTCTCCATCCGTGTTCGTTCTTCATCGAGATCGACTAATTCTGCCATCGGAATGTATACTTCTGCTCCGGCAAGAATTCCGCTCATCGCCAGTTTTGGTGCTTCCACATCTTTACTAATTGTTAGTTTTTCAGGATGACAGAAACGCTCAATATAGTCACGGTTATCATTTAACATTTGAGCTAAGTGATCATTATCAACCTTTACCAAAATATCAACCGGCTTAGACATCGGCGCATTAGCTTCGTTACGGATATTCCGCACAGCTTTTATTAACTCAATTAGGCTACTCATTTGTTCTGTTGCGGCAGCATCATCAAGCTCTTCATTAGCTACTGGATATTTTGCAATCATGATTGACTTACCATCATGCGGCATTGATTGCCATAATTTTTCAGTAACAAATGGCATAATTGGGTGCAACATCTTAAGAGTCTGATCAAGAACATAACCTAAAATATTCTTCGTATTAGTCTTTTCTTCATCAGATCCATTGTTTAGCTTTTCTTTGGTCATTTCAATATACCAATCACAAAAATCATTCCAAATGAAATTATAAAGGGCACGGCCGGCCTCACCAAATTCAAACTTTTCGAATTGTTCGTTGACCTGTTTAACAGTGGCGTTTAAGCGACTTAAAATCCACCGATCAGCAAGATCCCACTTACTCTTATCAGGGAGAACTGGTGCAGGCATATCCCCGAGATTCATAATGACATAACGACTGGCATTCCAAATCTTATTAATGAAATTCCAAGCAGCATCCATCTTCGTGTAGCTAAAACGAATATCCTGGCCAGGAGTTGACCCTGTAATTAAGAACCACCGTAATGCATCAACACCGTACTTCTTGATTACGTCCATTGGATCAATCCCATTACCAAGCGACTTACTCATCTTTCGCCCTTGCTCATCACGAATTAATCCGTGCAAAAGAACATTCTTGAATGGTGCTTTCCCGGTAAACTCTAATGATTGGAAGATCATCCGTGATACCCAGAAGAAGATAATATCGTAACCAGTAACCAAAGTATTGGTTGGGAAGTAGCGTTTAAAGTCCGCTGAATCTGTATCTGGCCATCCCATTGTTGAAAACGGCCATAATGCACTAGAGAACCAAGTATCTAAGACATCCTTATCTTGTTCCCAATTTTCGATATCTTCTGGTGCTTCCATTCCAACATATACTTCGCCAGTTTGTTTATTATACCAAGCCGGAATTCGGTGTCCCCACCATAACTGCCGTGAGATTACCCAGTCATGAATATTTTCCATCCACTGAGTAAATGTATGTTCAAATCGTTCTGGAACAAAGTTTACGCGATCATCAGTATCCTGGTTTTTAAGAGCAGCTTCGGCTAATGGCTTCATCTTTACAAACCACTGAGTAGAAAGACGTGCTTCTACTTGAACGCCTGTCCGCTCAGAATGACCGACAGAGTGGACGATTGGGTCTATTTTTAGCATGTAGCCTTGGTCTTGAAGGTCTTTAACAATTGCTTCCCGCGCTTCGAAGCGATCCATTCCTTCATACTTACCAGCATTTTCATTCATTGATGCGTCTTCATTCATTGTATTAAGTTCTGGTAAGTTGTGGCGCTTTCCAACTTTAAAGTCGTTAGGATCATGAGCTGGCGTAATCTTAACCATCCCGGTCCCAAAGTCAGGAGTTACATAGTCATCGGCAATAATTTCAATTTCACGGTTTACAAGCGGCACCATTACTTTCTTACCGACTAATTCCTTATACCGTTCATCACTAGGGTTAACTGCCACGGCTTCATCACCGAACATTGTTTCCGGACGCGTCGTCGCAATTTCGATGTAATTTTTACCGTTAAATGTTGTTCCATCGGTAAATGGATACTTAACATGGTAAAAGGCACCCTTATCATCCTTGTGAATAACTTCAATATCAGACAAAGCTGTCCGTGCTTGCGGATCCCAGTTGATGATATAAGTTCCACGATAGATTAACCCCTTATTGTAAAGGTCAACAAAGACTTTTCGAACAGCCTTGTTTAATCCTTCATCGAGGGTAAAACGTTCACGATCATAATCAACAGAGATTCCCATCTTTGCCCATTGCTGATGAATAATATCCGCATATTCATCCTTCCAATCCCAGACTTGTTGGACAAATTTTTCCCGTCCGAGATCGTAGCGAGAAATACCTTGCTTACGTAGCCGAGCTTCTACCTTTGCCTGGGTAGCAATACCAGCATGGTCCATTCCAGGAACCCATAAAACATCGTATCCCTGCATCCGTTTTTGCCGGATAATCATATCTTGCAACGTTGTGTCCCAAGCATGGCCTAAGTGCAACTTACCAGTAACATTCGGCGGCGGAATAACAATCGAATATGGGTGAGCCTTTTTGTCCCCACTTGGCTTAAAGAATCCTTGGTCAATCCACCATTGATACCGTCCCTTTTCAACAGCAGACGGATCATACTTGGTAGACATGTCTTTTTCTGTCATAACAGAAACTCCTTTCAAAAATCAACCATCATTATTCATGCATTAACTAAAAAAACGCCCTATCGTAATTGATAGGACGAATTTATCGCGGTACCACCTAAATTGAGCACGTATCAATACGTACTCCGCTTTATCATTTAGTAACGGTAATGAACCGGATATCCCTACTTAACTTTCAGCATATCAGCTCCCGAACTACCTTCATAAAGCTTAACTAGCCCCCTTACACTATCAGGACTTCGCTTACTAAGTACCACTTTATTACTCTTTCGGTCAATGCTTATTAAAATGTATCATAGCTAAATTATCAAATCTCGTCAAGGTCTAATTTAAAGCAATTCAGCAAAAACATCTTCATTTTGGTTTAAATAATCATCACCAGGGTGAACTTCTGTAATCTCAATACCGTCAAGAGCACGCTGCATAAGTCCTTCAACGTCAAGACGCTTTTCATATTCACGAGCACGGTCGACATTAGGCCGCGTCTTAGGCGATGGCGGTGTAAATACCGTACAGCAATCCTCATACGGTAAAATTGAAAGTTCGTAGGTATCAATATCCTGCGCGATTTTAATAATTTCAGTCTTATCAAATGACAAAACCGGACGCAAAACCGGATAAGATGTTACATCATTGATTGCGAGCATACTTTCCATCGTTTGAGAAGCAACCTGACCTAATGATTCCCCGTTAAAGATTGCTAAACCATGGCGTTTAATCATTAGGGCAGCGGCAAGGCGTAGCATCATGCGCCGCTGAATTGTCATTAAGTAACCTTCTGGAACCTTTTCCTTTACTGTTTCTTGAATTTCAGCAAATGGTACCTGAATGAACTTAATACTTCCACTGTACTTAGCCAATCGTTCTGTTAACTGCTTTGCCTTTGCTAATGCTTGGGGACTGGTGTATGGCGGACTAAAGAAGTGAACCATTTCCATTGAGACACCCCGCTTCATTCCCAGGTATGCCGCAACTGGTGAATCAATACCGCCAGACATCATCATCATCCCTTTACCAGCAGTACCAACTGGTAATCCACCAGCACCCTTGATTGTTTCGCTGGAAAGGAATATACCGTTAAGACGAATTTCAACCCGCAACGTTAAATCGGGATGATGTACATCAACTTTTAACTTATTAGGGAATTTATCCAGTAGGTATCCCCCCAATTTGTTATTCATTTCAAAGGTATCCATCGCAAAATGATGGTCTGACCGACGTGTTTCCACCTTAAAAGTAATTGGCTTATCTACTTGTTCTTTAATCATTTGGGTTGCTGCCTGAGCAGTTGCTTCAAATGACTTTTCAACTTTAATTGATGGTGAAAAATTTTGGATGCCAAACACTAATTTTAACCGTTCCATTACGGAATCATAATCAGCACCATTCAATTCAACATGAAGACGATCCCGCTGAGCATGAACTTTAACTTGTACAAAACTGTGAAGAGCTTTTCGCACATTTGCCCCTAAACGGTCAATAAAGGTTTTTTTATTATGTCCCTTTGTTGACAGTTCACCATAGCGAACCATAATTTCTGTATATTGCATGTTTTATCCTCCTTTCAAAATTATTCAATAATCTTCTTAAAGCCAGCATAAAGCTCATCAAAGACCTTATTAAACTGGTCTGCTTCTGCTAACGTATTTTGATCACCAAGACTAATACGAACCGCGCTTGTTGCAATGTTTTCTGGAACTTTCATTGCAGCCAGTGTTCCTGCCTCAGAATGTTTTTTAGAAGAACAAGCACTAGTTGTTGATATATAAATGTCCTTATCTTCAAATGCATGAACAATTGTTTCGCCACGCACACCAACAATTGCAAAGCATAGGATGTGAGATGCAAAGCCATCCCTTCGTCCTGAAATCAATTCTACGTGGTCAAACGTACTCAAGTGATCATAAATTCGTTCTTTGATCGCCTGCTCCCGTTTGACCGCTGCCTGTTCATTTTCTTTTACCAAGCGAATCGCCTTAGCAAGCGCAACATTACCAGGTGTGTTCTCCGTACCGCTTCGTAATGTTCTTTCTTGACCACCACCAGCAATTAATGGCGCCAATTTGCGGCCACTCTTAAAGTAGATAAAACCGGTTCCCCGTGGTGCGTGAAACTTATGCCCAGAAAATGTTGCAAAATCAACTCGATCACTGAAAACTGAATCGTCAATCCCCTTGCCAATCGCTTGAACAGCGTCAACCATGTAATGAATATTTGGATAATCCTTCAGAATCTCACCAACTTCTTTGATTGGCTGGATTGTCCCAATCTCATTATTAACTGCCATGATTGAAACCAAAATCGTATCTGGGCGAATCGCCGCTTTAACGTCCGCTGGACTAATCCGACCTTCCTTGTCAACAGGAAGATACGTAATTTCAAAGCCAAGATCTTTTAATTGTTCCAACGCGTTCTTAACTGCCGCGTGTTCAACACTGGTTGTAATAATATGCTTACCAAAACGGTGTTTAGCTAATGCGGTCCCCTTGATTACCCAATTATCACCTTCAGAACCGCCACTAGTAAAAATAATTTCACTTGGTTTGACCCCTAGTATATTAGCAATTTGTTGACGGGCCTGCTCTTGAAGATTCCAAGCATTTTCCCCAAAGCGGTGTAAACTGCTTGGATTTCCCCAAATCTTTTGACTAACGGCATCATATGTCGACAAAACTTCCGGCAATGTTTTTGTCGTTGCACTGTTATCAAAATAGATCATACTATTTTCCTTTCTAATAATAAATACACAAAGCAATTACAAATGAGCAGCTACTTTGATTAAGATTCAACAGTCGAGGATAGGGCAACTGCTGAAGATTTCGACTCTTCTTAAAACGGTTTTATATTATAACAGAAAATCACTTATTCAGCATTAGTTATTCACGCTTACTGACCTAAAAAACGACTAATGAGAAAGTAAATAAACCTTCCCACTAGCCGTTAGCTAATTATTAAACACTAAAATGCAGAATTCATGTCCATAACTTTTAATCTTTACCAATCTCACGGTAGTAACTATCTTCTATCCGTTTGTAACTACCAGGTTCCACTTCTTCTAGCACGGTCGCAATTGCTTCCAAGCTGGCAGTGTAATTAAACTGGTCAAATAATTCCTGCGATTTCTTTGCAGCAGCCATAATTTGCTCATTATCACTAAACCGATTAGCATATTGTTGAAAACGTTCTGTTAGTTCCGCACTATCACGTAAAATATCAGTCTTATCATTTAAGGTATCAATATCTGACTCAACGATAATTAATTGTTTAGTAATCTCGTCCATATTAATTTTATATTCATTTAGCCCATCAGCTAACTTTTTAATTTCATCACTTACACCAAAGAAGTAGTCGAGATAATCCTTCGGTAGCCCGGGCAAATTTAGCTGCTCAACTTGACGATGAATCGTCCTAATCTGAACTGAATATTTCTGAAGCATTTGACGTGCACGCTGCTCATCAGTCTGGAGTTTTGCAACTTCATCATTGAGCCGCTCTTGACTCTTTTCAATTTCAGTTAGATTTTTTTGATTTGTCTTTTGCCGGTCCAATACCTGACTATATACTGCTGTCTTATTTGCAACTGCTTCTGCATCTTCACGATACTGTTTCATAATTGCTTTAATCTGCTCGTTTAATTCACGAACAGTCTCTTGTTCATGGTTTGTTAATGTGTAATTGATGCTTAACCGGTCTAATTCTACCCCTAGTTCATCATTTTGTCGTTGGGCATGACGCGTAAATTCTTTCATCACATCAATCAAGTGAATTGCTTCATTCTTTGCATCAATTTCTTTTTGCATTACTCCATATAAGTAATCAATTTGTTCGCTTAGGTCTTTATTTGATTGTTCAACAATATCTAATTGCAGATCATTGAGTTGTTCTATTGTTTCGTCTAATTTTGCCTTTAATTGGTCAATCTGTTTTTCAATATTCTTTTCTGTAAAATGATAATCTTTCTTTACAAGAGTTTCGTAACCCTTTTTCAGTTCAGCTAATTGTTCAGGAAACTCTGTTGCGATTGGTTTATAAAGTTTAGGAATTTCTGTAAGTTTTTTTTCAAATGCCGCATTTTCACTTTGCAGATTTGTAAGAATTTCTTGAGCGCCTTCAATATCACCCTTATTAGTCAAATCCGTAAATTTAGTAAACTGTTCTTCTAAATCAGCTAATTGATTATTTAATTTTTCTTCACTACCACCGTATTCAAAGCTCTTTTCATTCAATTGGCGGTGGAACTGACGATACTTAGCCTTAAGCTGTTCCAACGCCTGCTTATGATTGTGCTGCTGTTGACGTAAATGCTGAAGATCTTTTTCCATCTGCTGAATAGTTGCCGTTAACTTTGCTAAATCAGCTTGCAGCTCCCGAACTTGTGTATTTATTGTTAATAATTTGCTCGTCCGTGTATCCGCTAAAAGTTGAGGGACCTTCTTATTAAAGGCAGTAATTGCGGGTTGAACTTGTTTTTCATATTTCTTCTTAATTACTTCAAATTGTTTTTTAGCGTCACCTATTAACTGTAATGCTTCTACATTTTTTAATTGTTGATCAATTTTTTTTGCTGGTAATTCTTTCTCACTAGCCATTAAATCATTGATCTGTTTAACTACTCGTCGTTGATACAAGTATACGCAGACCAATAATGCGACAACAATAATTAAAACACCAATCAATACTTGAAAAACCACTTTTTTACACCTACTACTTTTTATTGCTTATTGATATTGCATAACAATTAGCCGTATAATCCTATTCAAAATTATAGCATACCATAACGTTACTGCTGAGAAAGAAGGAAAAATTATGCCAGAAATTTCATTATTGATTGCTCAACTGAAAAGTCTTCTCACAGGCGAACACAATAAGTTTGCCAACTTAGCTAATGTCAGTGCCCTTCTCATGCAAAACCTCTCGGAAATTAATTGGGTAGGCTTTTACTTATTTGATCCCGAAAAAGACGAATTAGTTCTCGGACCATTTCAAGGCAAAGTCGCCTGTATGCACATCAAACTCGGCAAGGGTGTTTGCGGCACAAGCGCTAAAGAACAAACAACAATTGCTGTAGATGATGTTCAACAATTCAAAGGATACATCGCCTGTGACAGTTCTGCTAAATCTGAATTAGTTATTCCCCTTATCAAAGATTCACAATTATTTGGTGTATTAGACTTAGATTCACCGCTAAAAGGACGTTTTGATAGCAAAACCATTAACGCACTAGAAGAATTTTGCCAAACACTAGTAAAAGTAATTGACTAACACTATAAATTCATTGTACACTATTCTTTGTGTAAAATAATGCAGCAGTGAGGGGCAAGCTCGTCAACAGACTGGTGCCAACTGGTGTTTTTAGTAACTCGGCTGCTAGGGTGAAAAATTCAAATCAGCCTGCACGAATGCCAAGCTCACAATCGGATTATTTTACTCCAACTAAATTTATTGGAGGAATTTATTTATGTCTCGTTACACTGGTCCAAGCTGGCGTGTTTCACGTCGTCTTGGCGTATCACTTTCAGGTACTGGTAAAGAATTAGCACGTCGGGCTTACGCTCCTGGTGACCACGGTCGTGATCGTCGCGGTAAGCTTTCAGAATATGGTACACAATTACGCGAAAAGCAAAAGCTTCGTTTTATGTACGGTATGACTGAACGTCAATTCTCAAACCTTTTCGTTCGTGCCGGCAAGATCAAGGAAGGTACTCACGGTGCCAACTTCATGGCATTGCTTGAACGTCGTCTTGATAACATGGTTTACCGTCTCGGCTTAGCTACTACTCGTCGCCAAGCTCGTCAATTAGTTAACCATGGTCACATCACTGTTGATGGTAAGCGCGTTGACATTCCATCATACGAAGTTAAGGTTGGTCAAGTTATTGCTGTTCGTGACAAGTCTAAGAACTTAGACATCATCAAGAACGCCGTTGAAGCCGTTGTTTCACGTCCTTCATACGTTGACTTTGACGCTGACAAGCTTGAAGGTAAGCTTAACCGTATTCCAGCACGTGAAGATATGAACGCTGATATTGATGAAGCTCTTATCGTTGAATTCTACAACAAGTAATCTAATAAGTTTACTTGCGTTAGAGAGAGGATTGGGTCTGTTAAATCAGATTCAATCCTTTTTCTATACCCTAAAATATTATTTTCTTGTGTTAAGATTACATTAACAAAACTTTCAGGAGGTTTATTTTCAATGTCAACAAAAGTTACTCCAGAATTTACCCGCAATTTACCAAAAGCCGAATTACACGTTCATATTGAAGGAACACTGACTCCCGAGCTTCGATTTAAGCTTGCTAAAAGGAATGGTATCGATACCGGATACTCCAGCATTGATGAAATGAAGAAAATGTATAATTATAATAGTCTTTCTTCATTTCTTGATGTTTATTATGCGGCAATGGACGTATTGCAAACTGAACAAGACTTTTATGACCTTGCAATGGCTTATCTCCATCGGGCCGTTAAGAATAATGTCCGCCACGTCGAAATATTTTTTGATCCCCAAGCTCACACCACACGCGGAATTAAATTTTCAACGGTTATTAATGGTCTTTACCGCGCCACAGTTGATGCCCGTGCATTAAACATCGATGCCCGTTTAATCATGTGTTTTCTCCGCGACCTGCCACGCGATTCGGCTCAACAAACACTTAATGAAGCCCTTAAATATAAAGATAAAATTATTGGTATCGGTCTTGATTCCGATGAGCATAATAACCCGCCAATGAAATTTTATAATCAATTTACAACCGCTAGTGCTAATGGCTTTCACTTAACCGCCCACGCTGACCCTGACCAAAAAGACTCAATTGAGCATATTCGTCAACTGCTTGAAATAATCTGTGTTGACCGTGTGGATCATGGAACTAATATCGTTGAAGATCCTGATTTAGTCGAATTAGCGGCTAAACGTAAAATTGGCTTTACCTCATGCCCACTATCGAACACTTTCTTAAATGCCGATATGAAGGGAAAAGAAGTGCTCGAACTTCTTAATAAAGGCGTTAAAATCTCCATCCACTCCGATGATCCCGCATACTTTGGTGGCTACATTGCTGATAACTACTATGCAATTGCCCAAAAGTATAATCTAACTAAAGAACAAATTGTTACCCTTGCATGTAATTCCTTCGAAGCTAGTTGGATCAGCGAAGAACAAAAAGCCTTATACCTAAAAGAAGTTAAAGACTATGTTGCACAAAATTAATCTTATATAAGTTAAGCGCAACATTAATACAACTGTTACATGACATTAGTTGGCTATTTAACCAACACCAATAAAGTCCCTAAATTCAGCATGATTACTGATTTTAGGGACTTTTTATTTATTTCGGTAAAATATTTAAAATGTACAGTAACGCAATAAAGACAAAAAACATTATCCACATTATAGGACTAACTTCTCTCTTGCGTCCTGCCGCTACCATCAAGATAGGGTAAGTTAAAAAGCCAAACGCAATTCCATAAGAAATATTATAAGTCAAGGGAATACCAATAACTACCAAAAACGCTGGCATCGCAATCTCAAACTTGTGCCACTCAATCTTTTTTAACGACGAAACCATTAACACGCCAACAACAATCAAAGCTGCAGATGTTACTTGAGTTGTCACCACCGTTAATAATGGGGAAAAAGCCATACTAAGAACAAATAAGAGTCCTGTTACAACTGCGGTCAATCCTGTTCGGCCACCAACGGCAATTCCCGCTGAAGATTCTACATAAGCAGATGTTGGTGTAGTTCCCATCACAGCGCCGCCTAACATTGAAAGTGAGTCTGCCATCAACGCTTTGCCAATCCGCGGCATCTTATTATCACGCATCAGCCCTGCTTCTTGTGCTAAACCAACCAGGGTACCTGCCGTATCGAAAAATGCAACTAATAAGAAAATTAAAACTACCGCCCACATTTTGGGGTCAGCCATTGTTGGCAAAAATTTAATCCCGATTCCAAAGGTAGGTGCCATACTGGGAGCCATCGATACTATGTGAGTTGGCATTTTCACCAACCCGGTAACTAACCCTAAAATAGTGGTCGTTACTAATCCAATGAAAATCGCACCGGGAACTCGTCTAACCATCAAAACCGCAATCAAAAAAATACCAGTAATTGTAATCCAGGTAGTAGGAACCGTCAACGAACCCAATTCAACTAGCGATGACTTGCTAGCAACAATAATTCCGCCACCCTGAAGACCAACAAATGAAATAAAAATTCCTATTCCAGCAGCCATCGCATATTTTAAATCTTTTGGAATAGCATTAATTACTACTTCCCGCACTTTTAAGAATGATAAAATCGTAAACAAAACAGAGGCAACAAGGACTCCCGCCATTGCTTTTTGCCACGGAATCCCCATCGCTAATACAACCGAGTATGTAAAAAAAGCATTATCACCAAGACCTGGAGCAATTGCAATCGGATAGTTTGCAAGTAGCCCCATCAATAAGCAACCGATAATTGCTGATAATGCGGTAGCAGTAAACACTGCTCCCTTATCCATGCCAGCGACACCAAGCACACTTGGATTAACAAATAGAATATATGCCATTGAAACAAAAGTCGTTAATCCAGCAAGGCTTTCACGTTTAATGTTCGTATTATTCTCTGTTAAATGAAAAGTGCGGTCTAGAAAACTAATTGTTCGTGTTTCTTCCAATTTTTCCACCTCATATAAATATAATGGTTAGATTATTGCATATTATATTTAATATTTCAATGGTAAAAGTTCGATAAAATAGTTAAAAGCAGCTATGCTAAATAAATTGCTATGCACTGCGGTAGCAAAACACGAACTTTGCCTTCTTTATCTCAACAATTCAAACACTAATTTTCTTGATGAAGATAGCTCTTCTCGATAACGGTAACCGCCTACTGTAAATTGCTTAACACCATCTAAACTATCAACCTGATTCTCTGCTAAATAGCGAACCATATTCCCACGTGCCATCTTTGCCAGTGTTGCTTTTTGCTTTATCTTGCCATTAATATTTTCACCGAATACGCATTTTATAAGTTTATCTTGGGAACCTAAATACGGCATAATTGCCTTTTCATATTCAATTGACGCAAGATCAATTACTAAATCATTATCTCTATATAGTTCACGATACAGTCGATCACCCCAGAATTGGTAAAGGTTCCCTGTATTATCGACTGTTGCACGATCACCCATTCCAAGACGATACGGAACAATACCATCAAACGGTCGTAAAAGGCCATAAAACCCTGATAAGATTCGTAAATTTTGCTGAACATATTCTAATCCCTTATCGGAAAAAACATCTGGTGCCATATATTGGTACTGTAACCCAGTAAAAGCAATGATTGCTGGGGTTAAATTCCGCTTAAGATTCATTTGTTGTAACCATTGATAGTTTATTGTTGCTAATCGTGTACTACAGTTCCACCATAATTCATGTAATTCATCATAAGAAAGCGAACGCATCCATTGTAAAATTTTCTTCGTTTCATCAATAAATTGCGGTAAGTTTTGGTAAGGCAAAGAATCTGTGTCAACCTTCATCGTTCTCGCCGGTGCAATTATTATCTTCAAATTTTATCAACTCTTTCAAATTTTTTTGTAAGCTTTTTCAGCAATTGGTCTAATCAGATTTTAGTTTATAGCAGATAGTTAATGATTGCGCTTTCAGTAAATCGTTTCAATAATTTTGGTATAGGATAAAACGCGGTAATTCAACTTGTGAAGCGCTTGACAAGCTTTTTTGATAGTTGTAAATTAATTCATCGTAAAGAGAAAGTGAATAACTTCACCAGACAATTGGTCAAGTTAGAAGGGAGAATATAAATGGAACAGGAAAAAGTTCCAGTACAAGGTCAAGTTGCTAAACGAACGATTTCATTAACCGCTAGTTGGGCATTCTTTGCACTGTCAATCGTTATTAACTCAATGGGGAACGTTTTAACTCTTGTTACAAGTTCACATGTACATCCCCAGTTTCTCGGTTCCGCTTATTGGACGGCAGCTGAAAACAACCTTGGGATCGCAGTTCTCGGGAACAACTCTATGACCCTTTTTTGGGCATTCATGGTTTTAGGAATGCTGACTTCCGTCTTAAATGCGATTTTAATGCATAAGTGGGATTGGCGGCGAATTGGTGGTAATTTTATTTTTATGTTACCATTTTCTATTTTTATCCAGTGGTTCTCTGATATCTTTAACCGCATCATGCCGGATGCAACTACTTTACCAATGGTTATCCTCTATGTTTTCATTAACTTCTTAGGGGTTGCTTTCATCGGAACCGCTATTTCAATTTACCAGCGTGTCAATCTTGTGCTACACCCTGCCGATGACCTTTTCCAAATTATTCGTTTCCGTTACTGCCATGGTAATGCAACAATTGCGATGTGGTTATCATATATTCCGCCAACGATTATGGCAATTATCGCTGCATTCATGCAAGGCGGTATTTATAACTTTGGTTTAGGGACTTTATTTGCCTTAGCCTTCCAAGGAGCTATTACTGGATGGGCAGACCGGTTCATCTTCCCTAAGCTAAAGCACCAAGCACTTGATATCGGTAATTAATATTATATAGGAGTGATTTATTATGGCATTTAATAAAAGTTTAGCAGGTTACTTTGATGACGTACAACATATCGGTATTCCAACTGATGATATGGCAAAAACCATTTCTTTTTGGGAAAAGCTAGGATTTAAAAAGTTAGGCGAATTCGATACTGATGACCAAGGCAATGAAGTTGTCTTCATGCAATATGGTCACTTAACCTTAGAAATTTGGACAGGTGATGGTGCAGTCCACAAGACTGGTGCTATTAACCATATTTCACTTAATACCAGCGATGCTGATGCCGCTTTTAAGGCAGCAAAAGCAGAAGGATTCAAGCTCAAAGATAGCGAAGTTCAACACCTTGACTTCTGGGATAAGGGGATTAAGTTCTTCAATATCGAAGGTCCTAACAGTGAAACAATTGAATTCTGCGAAATTGTAAAATAATTACAGTTTTACAATAAATTATAATATAGCACTTAAATAAACTCCCCCGACCGAGTAAATCGATTGAGGGAGTTTATATTAGTTAAGACTTCTTCTTATATTGGTGTGGCCGATAGCCATTATAAAATTGAAAAATTGCTAAAACAATATTAGTCCAATTAATCAGCAAAAACCATGGAGCAACTCCCCCACCACCGTTGCTAGCAGCATAGTAAGTCCAAAAGCCGATTACTACTGCAACAACATTAATCCAAGCAAATGTTTTTGACATTAACCGATTATTAAGTTGAGCAATTGTCCAGACTAAGTTAACAATAAACCAAAATGCCAACACCCAAAATACTGCACTAAACATAATAAACACTTCCACTTTCCTTATAATACATTTGCTTACCTTTCCATCCTTTTCAACGTCATCATATAATAAATTTTATATAATTATCAAGAAATAAAGTCTAATAGTTTCATGTTACAATTGCATGATAAGGAGGCATATCATATGTCAGAACAAGAAAAGAGTGCTACCCAACAGCGAATTGATAACGCTGTTTATGGAACACCAAAAATTAAGCCCGACGAACAGCGAAAATATCTTGGAACATTTCGCGAACGCGTTTGCCTTACGATCAGCGTCCAGGAGCTACAAGAACAAGATTGGACTAAGGCATTAACTGCCGAGATAAAGAAAGGGATTGGCAACCTAGTATTTATTAATGGTAATCTCCCGCACAATAAAATTCGGCCATATATTCAAACTGCCACTCATGATAATGCCCAGTTTACCTTAAAGACTGATCCAGAATATAAAACTGATCCTTCATCACTAGCTGTCGTTATTGCTGCCAAAACTGCCGTCTACCAGTCACCTGTTGATGTCAAAAAGCGCTATCCTGAATTAACGAATGCGTCTTCTGAATCGCAAACGGCAGAAAATACCCATCACGGATTTTTCCACCAGCTCTTTCATAGAAAGGAACGTCGCTAACTTATGCAACAACCACTTGCCTACCGAATGCGTCCACGAACTCTTGATGAGGTTGTCGGTCAATCACATCTTGTTGGTCCGGGAAAAATAATTTCACGAATGGTTAAAGCTAAAATGCTCTCATCAATGATTCTTTATGGTCCCCCAGGAACAGGAAAAACAAGTATCGCTAGTGCAATTGCCGGATCGACTAAGTACGCTTTTCGAAAATTAAATGCTGCTACCGACACTAAAAAGGACCTCCAAATCGTGGCTGAAGAAGCCAAGATGAGTGGAACTGTTATCTTGTTGCTTGATGAAATTCACCGACTGGATAAAATTAAACAGGATTTTCTTCTTCCCCACCTTGAAAACGGACGTATCGTTCTTATTGGGGCAACCACTGAAAACCCATATATTAGCATCAACCCTGCCATCCGTAGTCGAACACAAATTTTTCCGGTTCATCGTTTATCAATTGCAGAGATGAAGATTGCAATCCAACGAGCATTAGCAGATAAAGAGCGGGGCCTTGGTAATTTGCCGCTTGTTCTGGAAGAAAATGCTGAAGAATAACTAGTAACAGCAACTAATGGCGATTTACGAAGCGCATTAAACGGGCTTGAATTAGCAGCTAAATCAACAGATGCAAGTGACGACGACAAGATACACTTGACATTGCCAATTATTGAAGAGAGTGTACAGAAAAAAGCCCTAGCTGCTGATAAAAATGGGGATGCCCACTACAATGTTATCTCGGCACTGCAAAAGTCAATTCGTGGCTCGGACACCGATGCAGCTCTCCACTACCTTGCCCGTCTAATTGAAGCTGGTGATCTCACGATTATTGCACGTCGCTTAATGATTACTGCTTACGAAGATATCGGCTTAGCAAACATGCCTGCTGTCCAACGAGCTATTACTGCAATTCAGGTAGCAGAACGCGTAGGTTTACCAGAAGCGAGAATTCCATTAGCAGACGCTGTAATTGAGCTTTGCTTATCTCCCAAATCAAATTCTGGAATTACAGCGATTGATGAAGCATTATCACAAGTTCACCAGGGGGGCTTTGGCGACGTACCGGATCACCTAAAAGATGCTCACTACAAGGGAGCTGCTAAACTTGGTCATGGCGTTGATTATGATTTCCCTCACGATTACCCGCAAGACTGGGTTGCTCAACAATACCTACCGGATCGAATCAAGGACGCCCAATATTACCACCCAAAAAGCAATGGGCGATTTGAAACAAGCCTTGGTCGTCAATACTGGCAATTACGGCAGGCACAGCGACGTACTCTCAATGGCCAACATCACCCGCGTAAATAATTGCACCAATTAAGCAAAAATGCTATTATTAAAAGTGAAAATTCTGTAGTGTACGCGTTGTCTAAACGCAGGTTTGCCTTACAGTCTTATTACTTTGGGACTAGTGTATTGCCTTTTGGACAACATGCCTTTACACTTGGTAGTTGAATATTAGGCAGCCGTGTCCCACCTGTCTTAAACACAGGTCAACACTGAATGACAATTAACGGCACCAACGGAGTTTTCGTACATAACCCGGCGGCGTGGTAGTAAACGTATATTTTTACTACTGCGCCGTTTTTAATTCAAATATAGATGGGATCGATTTTATGCTGTTACCACTGCTAATGACTGTTTTTGGCTTAATTGCCCTTTTTGAAGGAGTTTTTCTCCTCATGCATATTCATAAACCATTTCTTGTTTTTGATCCAAATAAAAATAAGTACCTTCCACCACAATTTCGTAATTGGGGAATTGTAATGACGATTGTCGGCATTCTAAGTATCATCTCCGGCTGGACTAACAGCACTGGCTTTTTAGTTATCATGGTCATTATTGGCTGTGTAAGTGAAACTTTAATGGCATTTGCGATTACCGCCGATTTTCGTGTAAATCATCATAAGTAAAGTTCTAGTAAAGCTTTACGCTCAACGGCGGAAAAGTGTATAATAATGGTAAATGATTTAAGGAGGGCACTAAATTATGGCACAAGAATATAAACATATTTTAGTTCCAGTTGACGGTTCAAAGGAAGCTGAATTAGCTTTTAAGAAAGCAGTATCTGTTGCAAAGCGGAATGGTGCTGATACTGAATTACGTCTTCTTCATGTTGTGGATACCCGGGCATTTCAAAATATTTCAAGTTTTGATACTTCAATGGTTGAGCAAGTTACCGAAACTGCAAAGAAGACCCTTGATAAGTATATTGATTATGCTAAGAATAACGGTGTCGATAATGCCAGCTATTCAATTGAATATGGTGCTCCAAAGACGATTATTGCCCGTGACGTACCTAAAGAAATGGGTGCCGACCTTATTATGATTGGTGCTACGGGGCTTAATGCTGTTGAACGAATCTTAATTGGTTCCGTCACCGAATTTGTTACCCGCACAGCAATTTGTGATGTTTTAGTAGTACGGACTGATTTGAACAATAAACCGATTGAAAATCCTAAGAAACGTCGATTCTAGTTTTCAAGGTCAAAGCAATCAAATGCTTCATATGCATTAGCCTCGCTAATTGTTATGAAGCATTTTTATTATTACAATTAATTATTTTAGCTAAAAAGATAGGAGTGTAAGGTGCATTGGAAGTGAAATACGAAACGGTAAAGCAAACATTACGAAATGAAATTATTGATGGAAAATACCAGATCAATGAAAAATTACCAACCGAGAGTGCATTAATGAAACGCTTCAACGTATCGCGATATACAATTCGTCGTGCAGTTGGTGACCTTGAAAATGAACATTATATTTACCGAATTCAAGGTGGCGGAATGTTTGTTCAAGACTGGCAACGTGATTGGGCCAAAAATGAGAAAAATAAAATTATCGGCGTGATCAGTACGCACATCGCTGACTATATCTTTCCTCAAATCATTTCTGGGATTGACAGTGTTGTCACGGAACAAGGATACTCGATGATCGTGGGTAATACCCTTAATAAACACGATCGCGAGCGCCAAACGATTTTAAATATGCTTGACCTTCAGATTGCTGGATTAATTATCGAACCAACTGAAAGTGCCATGCCTAACCCGAACCTCGACCTTTACCGGCAAATCCAAAAATATAAAATTCCAACAATTCTTTTTCATTCCGCTTACCCGGGCTTTAACTTTCCGACCCTCCTCACCAAAGACCGGGAAGCCGAAAAGAATCTCATCAAGTATCTTTTTGACCTTGGCCATACCAATATTCTGGGCGTATTTCAAGTCAATGACCAGCAAGGCGTTGACCGGATGGGCGGGATGATCCAAGCCTATCAGGAATATGGGATTCCAACGACAAAATCCAATGTGATTATGTACCAATCTGGTGATGCGTATGATGACATTATTAAAAAGATTGACGTTATGCTTACGAGCGATAAGAATATCACTGCTATCGCCTGTTATAACGACCAATTAGCTACGAGGATCATTAGCCACTTACAAGGTCAAGGAATCAATGTTCCACAGGATATTTCAGTAGTTGGCTTTGATAACTTCGAAATGGCCCAAATTTTCCCGCCTAGTTTAACAACTGCCAACCACCCTAAACGTAAACTTGGCGAAGACGCCGGAAAGATGATTTTAGACATGATTAATGGTCTTACAGTTGAATCTAAAACATACTTACCAGCAATTATTAAGGGTAATTCAACTGCCCCGTTAAAAGCAAAGGAGATCTAAAATGGAAAATCAAGTAAAGCTATTAACTCTTGCAGATGGACAAAAGATGCCCCAAGAGGGTTTTGGAATGTACAAAATTACTGACCAGAGTACCTTAACGGCAGCAATGAAATATGCTTATGACGCTGGTTATCGCCTCTTCGATACCGCACAATTATATAAAAACGAAGCTGAAATAGGAAATGCTTTAAAAGAGCTTGCCTTGCCACGTGAAGAACTTTTCATTACAACCAAGGTTGCTGAGCCTAATCAAGGATACCAGCAAACAATCACTTCAGTAAAAGAATCATTAAGAAAACTTCAATTAGACTATGTAAATCTCTTATTGATTCACTGGCCAATTGAAAAATACTTTTTTGACACCTGGGCAGCGCTAGAAGAGCTTAAAAAGCAGGGACTTACCCGTTCAATTGGTGTTAGTAACTACCAAATGATCCACCTACAGTACCTAGCTACCCAAGCTCATGAAATGCCAGTCGTTAACCAGATTGAATGTCATCCCCGGCTAAACCAACGACCGTTAATTAAGTATGATAAGAACCACCAGATTGTCACTCAAGCATGGAGTCCACTTGGTCGAGGAACAATCTTGACTAATCCGGTGATCGAAAAGATTGCAAAAGCACATGACAAATCATCCGCACAAATTGTCCTCCGGTGGCACTTACAAAATGGGATTGCCTTTATTCCAAAATCAGTTCATGAAAAACGAATTAAACAGAATATCGATATTTATGATTTTAGTCTTACTGATAAAGAAATGACTGCAATCGATGCACTACATGATTTCACCCGTGTCGGCAAAGAACCAGCATTAGTATACGAATATAACCAAAAATGGTAATTAAAGTAGAGAAACTTCCTCTAATCCTCGCAACTAGACTTAGTAAGTTCGAAAATTAACGGTAATAATAAGGAGTTGGGAAAATTATTTTCCCCCAACCCCTTATTTTTATTCCTTATATGGATTTTCCTTAATCACCCGTGCGGGATTTCCAGCAATGATAACGTTATCATCAAATGACTTGGTAACAACACTACCAGCACCAACAATAACATTATTTCCTAACGTGACTCCCGGACAAATGACTGCGCCACCACCGACCCAAACATCATCACCAAGCGTAATATCCTTACTCTGACCAAATGCTCCATTTCGCCGCAATTGGGGATCAAGAGGATGATTAACCGTGTACAGCTGGACGCGTGGTCCTAATAAACAGTGCTTTCCAATCCTAATCGGACTAACATCTAGCATTACACAGTCGTAGTTAGCAAAAAAGTCATCATCGACATAAATATTATAACCGTAGTCACACTTAAACTGGGGATGCACTTCACAATTTTGCCCAACGTGACCAAACAATTGGCGGATGATTTCCGTACTTGCCTGTGGGTTTACCTCCCCCAGTGCATTGAACCGTTCCACTAATTTACGAGCATACTGTCGTTCCCGAACCAACTCTGGGTCATAAACATTAAACACTTCGCCAGCGAGCATCTTTTCTTTTTCTGTTTTCACTTTTACTACCATTTGTTTGCTCCTTAAAGAAAAAAGAAATGATTATTCTCGTCTCGAGGTTACCGAGGATAATCATTTCTCTTTCGTAAAATCTTATTTATTATTCGATGAAGTCGACTTTAACATCTAACATTTCAAAGAGATCCTTGATTTGTTGTGGCTTCAAACTGAAACTCAAGATGGTATGGTGACCACCACCAGCATGCATCCAACGTTGTGCACCTTCCTTTAGGCCAACAGTTGGAGTCCATAATTGCTTAGCAACTGGAAGGTGTGGTGTTTCAGCTTCTGGCTTGTGACAATCAACTGAATAACCAATAACCTTGTAACCATCGTTGAAGTATGAAAGGGTAACGTCAACAGCCTTGCCTTCACGACCAGTAAATACAAGCCGTGCTGGATCATCCTTGCCACCAATGTCTAATGGGTGAACTTCAACCCGTGGCTTATCAGATGCAATCGTTGGGTCAACTTCAAGCATGTGTGAACCAAGAATTGCTTCATGACCATGGCGAAGATCAAGAGTGTAGTCTTCCATGAAGGCAGTCGCAACATTATCCGCAGCAATCTTTAATAAGCGATCCATTCCGGCAGACTTCCAGTCACCTTCAGCACCAAAGCCATAACCGTCACGCATTAATAATTGAGCAGCTAAACCAGGTAATTCTTCAAGGCCATGTAAGTCTTCGAAGTTAGTAGTGAAACCAGTGTAGCCCTTTTCATCCATGAACTTCTTCAAGGCAAGGTATTCACGAAGTTGGTAACGAACTGAGTGTTCATAGTGTTCCTTAGTGTTATCCCCTTGAACCATTTCGTACTTGCTTGCAAGATCCTTGTAAGCAGCATCGATTTCGTCTTCGCTAATCCCGTTAACATATTCAACCAATTCACTTACTGGCCAGTAGTCAACAGTCCAGCCAAGGAACATTTGTGCTTCAACCTTGTCCCCTTCAGTAACAGCAACGTTCCGCATCGTGTCACCAAAACGAACAATCTTGATGTTAAAGCTTTCGTTGTAGGCAACAGCAACATTTTGCCAGTCAGCGATTTCTTCTTGAACTTCTTCGTCACCCCAGAAACCGTAAACGATCTTGTTGTGCTTTTGGAGACGAGCATTAATGTATGCATATTCACGGTCACCGTGAGCAGATTGGTTCAAGTTCATGTAGTCGAAGTCAATTGTGTCATATGGAATCTTGTTTAAGTATTGCGTTGCTAAGTGAAGTAGTGGCTTTTGCAAAAGCTTTGTACCACGGATCCAGTTCTTAGCTGGTGAGAAGGTGTGCATCCAAGTCATTACCCCGGCAACATTGTCGTTGTAGTTGGCTTCCTTCATAAACTTAGTAATTCCTTCAGCAGTAGTCATAACACCCTTAAAGACAACCTTGTAAGGTAATTTGCCGCTTTCGTTTAACTTGTTAACGATGTCTTCAGCGTCAGCAGCAACTGACTTTAATTGCTCTTCACCGTAAAGGAATTGACTACCAGTAACAAACCAAAATTCGTAATTCTTAATATCCATGAGATTACACTCCTTTATTGTGCTAAAAGTTTTTTAATGTAGCTACCAAAATTAATTAAGCGTGGGTGGCATGGTCCTTAGAATGGGCATTATTTTGTCCATAATATGCATTAGCACCATGCTTTCTGTAATAGTGCTTATCTAGTAAGTATTGTGGCAAGTGCAAATCTTTGTGTGTCAATTGCATTGCGTGATAATCTTCCTCTGCCACAACTTCAAGTACCTTAGCGTTGTAAACCGCCTTATCAGGGGTCGGCCCCCATGTAAATGGTCCGTGTTGCATGACTAATGCGGCAGGCGTTGCTTCATAGTCTAAGCCTCGTTCCTTGAAAGAACGTACGATTACTTTACCGGTATTACCCTCATAATCTTCTTCGATTTCTTCCTTCGTCAAGGCATCGGCTGCTGGCACGTCAGTATAGAAAGTATCCGCATGCGTTGTGTTCATGGCTGGGATATCCATCCGTGCTGCCGCAAATGAGACTGCCCATGGTGAATGAGTATGAACAACCCCACCAATCTTTGGAAAATGGTTATAAAGATAGGTATGCGTTGGTGTATCACTGGATGGATTCAAGTCACCTTCAACGACCTCACCATCCAAGTTGACTACTACCATATCTTCAGGCTTCATCTCATCATAAGGAACCCCTGAAGGCTTAATGACGAACAAACCTTTGTCACGGTCAATACCTGAGACATTTCCCCAGGTAAAGGAGACCAACCCTAACTTAGGCAGTCGCATGTTAGCATCATAAACTTCTTTTTTTAGGTCTTCTAACATCGATTAATTACTTCCTTTCTCCGTGTCACGTTCACTAATGTCTTGTCCTGCCAATGCTTCTACCGGTAAGCCAGCTTGGTAACGTTTAATAAAACTTTCATACCCCTTTACTCCTGCTGGTTCCGGTGTCAGTGTCATACTTTCTGGATCCTTAAACACTTTCTCATCTAAGTAGTCAGCTAAGGATTCTTCTGCATTTGTTTCTGCATATTTAGCAAGGACGGCCATCCCCCATGGCCCACCTTCACTTGCCGTATTCATAATCGTAATTGGAATATTTAAGGCGTTAGCCAAGACTTGTTGACCAATTACCGGTGTTCCGAATAAGCCACCTTGAGCAATCATGACATCTGTTTGAACATGCTCTTCATTTAATAGGATGTCCATTCCAATCTTTAATGGCGCAAAGGCCGCATAGAGTTGTGTAAGGAAGAAATTGGCAAGGTTCATCTTACTATTCGGTGTCCGCACAAATAGTGGACGACCTGCTTGAATCTTAGTAATGTTTTCACCAGAGAGATAACTGTAATTGATCAACCCGCCAGCATCTGGATCGGAGTGGACTGTTGAATCAAATAAGGTTTCATACAAGGTATTAGTATCAATCTTGGCACCAATTGCCCGGGCAAAGTCCTTAAATAAGCCAACCCATGCATTAATGTCTGAAGAACAGTTATTAATGTGAACCATTGCGACAGGATCACCAGTTGGCGTTGTCACAATATCAATATCCCGATGTAGTTTCTTTAACGGTTGATCTAGAACATTCATTGAGAATGCAGAAGTTCCAACTGAAATATTACCGGTTCGTTTGCGAACACTGTTGGTACCAACCATTCCAGTACCCGCATCCCCTTCTGGAGGAGCCATTAAGCTACCAGCAGTAAGCGTACCAGTCGGATCAAGGAGTTTTGCTCCTGCATCCGTTAACTTACCGGCACTGTGCCCTGCAGTTTCAACTGACGGCAGAATTGCTTGCAGTTTCCACGGGTACTGTTGAACCTCAGGAAGAGCATTGAATTTATCCACAAATTCTTGCTTATAAGTTAAAGTCTGGTCATCAATTGGGAAGACTCCTGATGCGTCACCAATTCCCAATACCTTCTCACCGGAAAGTTTCCAATGAACATACCCAGCCAATGTTGTAATAAAATCAACATCTTTAACATGTGGTTCCTGATTAAGAATTGCCTGATAGAGGTGGGCGATACTCCACCGCTGCGGAATATTAAAGTTAAACAATTTAGTTAACTTGTCAGCTGATTCCTCAGTAATATTATTCCGCCAAGTCCTAAACGGTACTAACAATTGATTATCCTTATCAAAAGGAAGGTAACCATGCATCATTGCACTAATACCAATTGAACTAATTTTTGTCAAACTAGTGTGATATTTACTTTGAACATCTGCCTTAATTTGTGAGTAAGCAGATTGGATTCCCTCCCATACTTGATCAAGGGGATAAGTCCAAATACCATCATTAAATTGATTTTCCCAGGTATAACTACCAGAAGAAATTGTTTCATAATCAGTGTTGATTAAAACAGCCTTGATTCGTGTCGAACCTAATTCAATTCCGAGTGAAGTTTGCCCATTTTCAATCTGGGCTGCTGTTTCACGTAAATTCATCGAATATTCCTCCTAGTTTTCAGGATTACTTGCCTTTACACGACCGTGGTTAGTCCCCTGCTCTTCAATTTCTTCAAGAGTGTGACCACGAGTTTCTGGAACACAAGTCTTAATGAAGAGAACACCAAGGATACAAATTACACCAAAGATTGCAAAGACAGCTTCTTGTGGCATGCTTGCAGTCATGATTGGGAAGATCAAACCAACTAACCATGAACCAATCCAGTTAAAGGATGAAGCAAGGCCTGATGCCCGGCCACGAATAGCTAATGGGAAGATTTCACCAACAAGAACCCAAGTAAGCGGTGCCCAAGTAAATGAGTAGAAAGCAACATAGATACATAAGAAGACAACGATTGTCATTGGGTTCATATTAGGCATCATCCAGTTAATAATTGCTGGTAAGATGAACGAAAGACCCATGACAGAACCACCAACCATCAATAATGCTCGCCGGTTGAACTTTTCAGCAATCCACATGTAGACTAATGAACCAACAACTAAGATAACACCTTGGATAATTGGCCACATTAAGTTTGAAGATGCGGCTTGACCGGTTGCCTTTTGAACAATTAATGGAATGTAGTAGAAGATTGCGTTAGCACCTTGGAATTGCTGAAAGGCAGCGACACCCACACCAGCGATCACAAGATAACGATACTTACTGCTAAATAATGTTGACCAGCTTGTTTTTTGGTTAGCTTGTTTTTCTTCTTTTGCAGTTTCTTTAATACTTGCTAACTCTTGATCGATTTCTGCTGGATTTTTACGAATATAAGTTAAAACCCGACGTGCCTGTGCTTCGTCACCCTTCCGAAGTAAGAAACGTGGTGATTCAGGCAAACGAAGAACACCAAGGAATAAGATCAACGCAGGAACTGCAGCTAACCCTAACATTAACCGCCATGCCCATTCACCAGGAAGGTCTTTCAATAGGTAGTCAACAACATATGACAGCAACATTCCTGAAACGATCATTGTCTGGTTTAGTCCTGACAAACGTCCCCGTGCACTAGCCGGTGCCATTTCAGACATATAAGCCGGAACTAAGGCAGAAGCAGCCCCAACTGCTAAACCTAAAAGCATCCGCACAATAATTAGGTAGTAAGCACTTGCTTCACCCATATCTGGTGATACCCCAGATAGGACTGAGAAAACCATAAAGACAATTGCTGACATTAAAATCATTTTCCGCCGTCCAAACTTATCAGAAAGCTGTCCGGCTAAAGCACCACCGAAGATTGCTCCAAACATAACTGCTGAAGTAATCCAGCCAACCAATGATGCTGCATTTTCAAGGTGCCAATCAGCCTGCAGGAAAGGCAAGGCTCCAGTCATAACACCAATATCGTAACCAAATAGGATTCCCCCAAATGATCCGAAGAAGTAGATAAATGCACTTGATATTTTCTTTTCGGCTTTAGCCATTACATTCATCCTCCTTAAAGATAAAATTCAAAGTAATATTTCCATGAACATGAACGCGCTTTCATTGAACACTTATTATAATATACGATTTGTACGGACAAATCAATACAAATTTTCAAATTTATCATTACACATTGTGAAATAATACTTTAAATATTATTCGGAATCATTTATATAAACTCTTAATCTGGTTACTATTTGTGAAAATATTTACTAATTTTTATTTATTATTTAGAAAAAATATACTAATACTTATTATTTGTTAATTTTTTTGATTGATAATAGTTGTTGGTATTTTTGATTATTACCCGCCTTAGTAATACTATTTATAAAATTTGTACGGACTATTTTAGGGAATTACTTATAAAATAATTTCATTTGCAGACTTTCACGGGAATTGCCAAAATTCTGACCATAAATGGTGCACCCTCCTTTATTTTTAATTTAAACTAATTTGATAAAGCCTTGCCGTTTTTTCTTGCGGGAATTCAGCAACTAACCTATTACCATTAACTTTAACTACTGTTTTTTCATCTTTTTGTTTAATAGGGTAAAGTTGTTTGATGCTAGCTACTTGCCCATATTTGCTAAGATCAATTGTTTCTTGACTATTTCCACCCTTGCCTCGCCAAATAGCTAAGTACAGATCATGTTCTCCTTTTAAACCATAGCTAAACCATGAATCATCTAACTTACCTAAGCCCTGTGGCCATACTGGTAACATAAACGGAATTTTTTCCCGATATTGCTTATAAACATTGATTCCATCCATTACTAACTGTTGACGGTGGTCATCAACCTTATCAAGACGACCACTCTGGTGAATCCGAAGTAACATCGCATTGACCATATTAAAAATCGCTTCTTCATCATCGCCTGCTTGAAGTGGGTAGGACCAAATAGCACACTGTTCTGGCGTAACTTCAGAAGCTGCAGCGGCCGCAATATTCCCATTACGGACATATTCCGTCTGATCAGTCATCGACTGTATACTATGACGTTGTAACATTGCATAATCATGACGCATTCCACCACTACCACAATTTTCAATAATTAAGTTGGGATAACGCTTAAAGACGTTATCAAGCCATTTTAAATAAGCCCGATTATGGTTCAATAATCCATCACCATAACTATCAGCTTGATAGTCTGTTCCAACACCGGTAGTAATATTGTAGTCCATCTTAATATAACCAATACCATACTGCTTTACTAACCGGTCAATAATCTTATCTGCATGATCTCTTACAGCCGGATTAGCGAAGTTTAAGTGGTAACGATCGGTATCAATTACTCGCTTACCATGCCGCGTAAAGAACCAATCATCAGGCAATTTATCTGCCAGCGGACACTTAATTCCCATCGCTTCAATTTCTAGCCACAGTCCAGGAACCATCCCCTTGCTGCGAATATAGTCAATTACTTCTTCGATGCCATTAGGGAATCGTTCTTTCGATGGTAACCATTCGCCAACGTTGTCCCACCAATAGCCAGCATCATACCAGCCACAGTCAATAACATAGTATTCACAGCCAACCTTTTTAGCTGCATCAATTAATGGTTTTTCACGGACGGTAGTTGGATCACCAGATAGGCAATTCATATAATCATTAAAAATCACTGCCAACGATTGATTGTCCTTATTAGGTCGACGAATTACTCGCCGATACTTAGTCATCTCACCGATGGCCTGTTCAAAGTCCCCTTGAACCTGGGCAAACGCAACCGGAACTGTTGTGAATTGCTCACCGGGATTCAGGTTCTTCCACCATTGATTATCAGTTTCTTCGGGACCTGATAACCGTAATGCTAAAAGATTACCCTTTCCAATATCAGTCAACTCATAATGCCAGGAACCATTATTTTCGATTTGCCAAATGGCAGTCTGTCCGGTTCGATTATTTACTAGCATGCCATTAGGTGAATACTCTGAACATGACCATGAAGAAGTATTAGAAATACTAATTCGTTTAGAAGAGGCCTGCTCTTTCTCACCATCAACCCAGTAGTTTAATCCTACTTCTTTCAAACTTAACTTTTCCCACTGCGCTTCAGCCGTCCAGGTATTATTAGCAAGGTAAACGGCATTATCCGTTGCATAATTGCCATCAAGGTCATTTGCCTGGTTAATACCAGTTAAAGCAAATGAAGAAACATATTCAATTCCTAATGAACTATTACCAATATTTTCCACGGTAACCCAGCTTCGAATTACTGCAGTTGTTGTATAAAGCCGGTAGTAGCTAATGACTTTAATTTGTTTATTACGATCTTCTTGAACGATCTTGATTGTTTTGCCATTATCTTCTTCTATTATTTGATGTTTAACATAGTAAAGACTGCTACCAGGTTCTGTTTCAACATAGCCGACTCCCTTATGATGAATATTTTCACCGGTTAGCTGTAACTCAACCAATCGCATCTCATCTTTTAATTGGGGATCAGCTGTTGACAAATCATTTGAATTTACCTGGGACAAAATAATTTTATTATTAGCTAGCACCTCAAAGCCTAATGAAGCGGCCGGGGTTTTGACTTCAATCTTTTTCATTTAATACTCCTTACTTTTTCTTACAATAGGTGTCATCTTATTACTTTTTATTTTCTTATACCTGTTAGCTTGTTATTATTATCTAAACTATAAATAAAGGGGGTTCTAAATAATGAACACTAAATTTAACTTAAAGAAATTTATCCTATTCATCATTTTAATTGTTATTGTTGATTTGCTATGCATTGCCTTTATAAAATAAATTAATTTTATTTCCGGGTTTTATCCAATGCTGCAATAATAGTTGGCTCCATATTTTCAAAACGTTGATACAAAATAGCTGGAATGATAGCCAAGCCATACATAAGAATTGTTACCCAATTAAATGAAATACTAATACCAACAAGTGCATGTGCGGTTTGAACATGGTTTGCAACATAACCAAATGCTGACATAATTCCACCATTTAATGCACCGGCTAAGCCCATTCCCATTGACATACAAAAAGCTGACCCAACAGTCGTCAAGATACCGGCGGCATTAACACCATTTTTCCATTCACCATAATCAACAGCAGATCCCAGCATCGCAAATGGCATTGAACATGCGATTCCAGAACCAATGTTAGCAATTAACCAGCCAACAACTGCTCCAATGATGTTTAAATGAGCAAACATAATAATAAATTGTCCAAGTACCGCACCAACTAAACCTAATGCCCAAATATGGCTTTTAGACAAAAATTTATTTAATAACGGAATAGAAATAATTCCGATCACCTGAATAATAGCAATTGAATTAAAGAAAGTTACTAATCCCTTATTATGGAAGTAGTAAGTAAAGTAATAAACCATCGATTGTTGTCGTCCTTGTTGGGCAATCCAGAACAAGAAATTCCCACCTACAATTAAAAACCATGGCCAATTTTTGTTCATTGCGTGGATACTTTTTCTTAATGTAACTCGTTGACTATTTGGTACAATTACTCGTTCACGAATATGACTAAATGAGAATAATGTTCCAAGAAAATTTAATGTGGCAAAGATAATAATAAAAATTCTAAAACCAATCACATCATTGCCATCGCCAAATAATGCAACCAATGGTAATGTCAATGAGTTAACAATGAATACCCCTAATTGAGAACCAACCATCCGCCATGAATTCAGTTTTACCCGTTGTGTTGGTGATGAAGTAATTAATGTTAACATGGTTGTAATTGGCGCATTAATACCTAGGTATAAAACACCATAAATCATATAAACAACACCGCAGTAAATTGCCTTAGCAGTTGGTGTAAGATTGGGAGCCCAAAATAAAAGAACTGCACTTGCCGCATATGGAAATGCTAACCACAAAAAGTATGGACGTGCTTTTCCATACTTTGAATGTGTCATATCCATCAATGTTCCCCAAACTGGAGCTCCAACTGCATCAACAACCCGTGCTAATAGTAAAATTATTCCTGTTGCTGCTGCAGAAACAGCTGCTACATCCGTAAAGAAATACATCAAATAACTATTAACAACAGTTGCAATTAATTGTCCTGAAAAATCCAAATTAGCATAACTTAACTTCTCTAAAACACCTACTTTTTTCTTTGTCGAACCAAATGGATACTTCTTAATGGTTGAAATACTTGGTTTTACTCTTCCATCCATCATAGTCACTCCTCACTTTTATTTCACCACTTATTGTAATCGCTTTCTAAAAGTGTAAAAATGGAGTTAATTGTAGTTTAGGTGTCGATTTCTGAGTTGCTTATTCACATTTAGTGTCTTTTTCTCACATTTTTAATAAGGTGATATTTTGAAAGTAACATATTTTAATATTAATCAACCCGTTGTAGCGGTAAATCAGGGCTTTTTTTCAGCCACAAAAGCTTGGAAACATAAGCGAATATACCAAGATGAAGCATTTGAAATTATCATTGTTAATAATGGTCCGCTTTATCTGCAAATAGATCAGCAGCAATATACAATTAGGACAAACGAAATGCTTCTTGTTCCAGCTAAATCAGTTGTTCGTGGGTGGAAGGATTCCCCGTTTAATACCCAATATTATTGGTTTCACTTTTTTCCCGCTCCACAGTCAACTCATAAAGGAAAATTCATCCATAATCCAGAAAAAATCAATCAGGGAATAATTCCTTTACCATTACAATTCAAGCTACCCGAAATAAAAAAGTCATATGTACTTGCAAATCAGGTTCTTGATATTGCCAATAATCCTATTTATCCACATATTGCAATTGACTACTTGTTAACTGAACTCTTGATTGAATTATCAAATGATTTTGTTAAATCCTTTACTACAACTAGCAACAATAAAATTAGCATTATCCAAGGATGGATTCGTTCCCATTTAAGTCAACACCTAACTGTCGACCAGATTGCAACTCACTTTGAATTCAATGCAAATTATTTGGAACGAATTTTTAAGCAGCAAACTGATTTAACAATTATTCAATATATAAATCAGCTAAAATTAGAGAAGGCACAAGAATTATTATCAAAAACAAACTTACCGATTAAACAAATTGCTGCATTATCATTTTTCAATGATGATAAGCATTTTATGAAACAGTTCAAAAAGGTTCTTCGTCTTACACCATCAGAATTTCGGAAAAGCTATAGCTCTAAATTTCAAGATAGTGACAGCTTTGATCCACAAAAACTGCTATCTAAAGACACCGACATTAATTACTGCCAAAGATTTAACCTAAAATAAACAAAAAGTCTCGTATTTATTAAGAAACATGTAATGTAACTAATAATTACGAGGCTTATTTTATCTATGCTTTATTAAACCATACCTGCATCTGTCCATTGCTCCGATTAGCCCATGCATAATATGGAATTAACCGCAGATGGGCTTGAGTCCACTCAAATGAATCATCTTCATAATAAAGTTGTTCACTATTTTGGTTAGCTCGCTCAACATCATTAGTATCAAGGGTTACAACCCCATCTAACAAGTTATTATCATAATTTGCTGTAAAGGTCAGCTTATTTCTTAAACGATAACACCAAAGCGGTACCTGATTGTCTTCTTCCTCAGCACAATAAATCACTGGTCCGCGTTGAATAGCGACTTTGCCCATATCATCTTTCACATAATTATTAGCTCTCATTAAGTGAACCCTCATGTCTAAATTAACTATAATTTGTGTTTCACTTCCAGTAATTGGGAAAGTAACTAACTGCTTTTCTAAGATTGGATCAATTTCTCGGCCATTAAAACTAACTTGATAGTTCTTTAATGACCAGCTTGGAATCCGTACCGCAAAATTGAAGTACTTTTCTTGCGGATTTTCAATTGTAAAGGTAAGTTTGCCATCCCATGGATAATCACTAGCTAATTTAATTTTAATACCATCATCAAAACTCGTCTCATTAGCAATAAATTGATCAGCCAAAATCGTATTATCTTTTACTTGATATAAGTACTTGTCAACCGACGAAAGTAAACGAGTAATATTGGATGGACAACAAGCACAAGCAAACCATGATGAACGTTGAGTATTAATATGGTTTTTCCCAGGGTTCCCCTTACTTGCTTTAGGATCAGCTTCAAGTGGATTTACGTAAAAATAATGCATCCCATCTAAGGCAATTCCACTAAGGGCTCCGTTAAACAGTTCTTTTTCAATTACATCACCATATTGACCGTTTAAATCACTAGCTAACATTTGCTTTCCAAAAAATACCATTGCTACTGATGCACAGGTTTCTCCATAATTGCTATCATTAGGCAAATCATAATCATAGGTAAATGCTTCACCAGTTGTCGTCTGACCAACATTACCGGTAATATACATTTGCTTTTTAACGGTATCATTCCATAATCGGTGAGCAGTTTTCATTAACTCTTGGTCGCCAGTTAAGCGGGCAACATGGGCTAACCCTGTACAGAAGTAGAGAACACGAACAGCATGCCCGTGAACATCTTGTTGCTCTGTCACCGGCTTATCAGCGAAGTAATAGCGGTTACCAAACTTATCCATGCCAGGGAAGAAATTACGATCTTTCCCATCGGCTTCATTTTGCCGATCAAAGAATTCGGTATCCTTCCCCCGCTGAGTGATAAAGTATTTTGCCAATGCTAAATATTTTTTATTCTTAGTTGCTTCATATAGCCGCGCTAAAGCTAGTTCAATTTCTGGGTGTCCAGGAATTCCTTTAACTTTTCCTTCCTCTAAGCCAAAATGGTTACCAATACATTTAGCCATTTTTTCCGCAATCATAAGAGCTTTTTGATTGCCAGTTACTTCATAATATGCAACACCAGCTTCTATATAGTGCCCCATTGAATAAAGCTCATGTGATTGTTGTAGACGCTTAAACTTTCGCTCAGGCATTTCAATTTGAAACATTGTTGAAAGGTAACCACCATCTTCTTGTGCTTCGGCAATTAAATCAACTACTGAATCAGCCTCCTTATGTAGCTTTTCACTTGGCGCATACTTCAAAACATAAGCAGCACTTTCAAGCCACTTATAAACATCAGTATCCTGAAAATCCATTCCAAAGAAGTGACCCTTTTCTTGACCAGCCACAATCTTAAGGTTCGCAATAGCATGACTTTTATCGGCTGAGCCACCGGCTGCAAAAGCATCATTAGTAATTTCAACCTTATTGTTATCATTAATCATATCCCATTGAAATGGAATTGAGTTATTAGCCATTAAGTTTCGGTAACGTTGCCAAAAATGTGATGTTATATTGGTTTGTAGTTCCTTAGTCATTTTTTGTTCCTCCTATTTAACGTGCTTAATCCATAAAATAAATGCTGTTCCAACTATTGTTATAAGAATTGAAACCCAGAAAACTAAGGTATAGCTATTAGTAGCTGTAACAATCATTGAAGTCGCAGCTGGTGCAACCATTTGCCCAGCCGTATTAGTTAGATTACCAAACCCGACATACTTTCCGGTTGTTTCATTTTCTTTTGCTTTTTTGGGGATAACATCAATATTTAGTGCCATATCAACTGCCAGATAAATACCATAACCTAATCCGGCTAGCACAACATATCCAATTACACCGTTAACTGTCCTAAATATAACCAAACTTAAAGTACCAAGAATCAATAAAATTCCACCAAAAGTAACAGGTATCTTCCGAGCCCTAATCTTATCAGAAATTGGGCCAGAGAAGGCAAGACCAATTAATGAAACAATTAACGTAAAGATAGATAATTTATTCATCGCCCGAGCAGCTGCTAGGGTCGATAAACCAATATGATTTTCTAAAATATATAACAAATATTGAAAAATCATTGTATAGCTAGTCATCACTAAGAACCGACCAGCACATGCCTTATAAAAGTCATGGGCACCAGTTAGTTTTGGCGGTAACAGGGTCGCTAGCACACTGATTAAATTTTCATTTTTATTAACAACCATATCAGCAGAAGACTTCTCACGCGGTGTAATTAATAAAACAACTAGCCCAGAAACGGTAATTAAAATACCACCAACAACAAATCCCCAATTTTGGTAAGGTTGTCCTAAAAAGTAAGAACTAATAAATTGTCCAACTGGTGCCCCCACCGAAGTAGCACCAAATCCAGCCGATAATGTACCACGAACATTTTTAGGAGCACGATCAGCTAGAAAAGCATACATCGGTGTTTGAATAGCATTTTGCCCTAAGGTATTAAGAATATAGGCCATTGTTAACCCTGAAGTTGTCTTAAAAATTCCCAAAGCATAAAGCCCAATTCCAGCTACAAAAGATCCAAAGAAAATCCAAGGAGTTCGCTTACCAAATCGTGAACGGGTTTTGTCAGAAAGAGTTCCCCAAATATATCCGACAAATAATGATACCAATGATGTCACAGAAGTAATGATTCCATATGCCGCTGTTGGGTTAGCAATTCCTACGTCCTTAATGTGCTGTGGAAGCAGGACAGCCCCATTTAACGTAAAGGCAGCGTTGTTCAAAACACCGAAAATAATGAATGCAATAAGGAAGCGCCAAAAAGTTGATTTAGGCCATGGCTTCCCAGTTTCAGGCGAAATTGTACTTGGATCAATACTTAGTGTTTCACCCACTTTAGATCCTGAATTATGGTTTAACATTTTATCCACCTACATATTATTAATAGAGTTAGAAAACGCTTTCTACAGTTATTATGATACCCCTTTCAATTCTCGGATAAACTGCTAAAATGTAAATAATGGTACACTTTTTTGACTATCAGGAGGAAGCAATTTGAATTATTACTGTTTTGATCCCAATAAACGATTAACCTTTATGATTGGTGGCTTATTCAATGCTAATACGGGATGGCAACACGCTAAACGATATCATCGTGGTGATTACGAACTAATTCTTTGTACTAAAGGTCCACTATACCTAAAAATAGAAAATAAGGATTTTAAGGTTCAAACCGGTGAATTTATTATCATTCCCCCATTTACCACCATGATTGGTTATCACCCTTCGCCTAACGATATTGAGTTTTACTGGCTGCATTTTTTCTTGCCTAAGAATACACTAATTATTTCTAAAGTACCTAAAAATATAACAAAGTACATTTTTCTTCCACAATTAGCAACTTTTACTAACCAAAGCCAAATTATTATTTTAATTCATCAATTATTAGCATTAAATAATCAAAACTATGATGATCGTTTAGCTGCAAATCACTTCATCTCAATTATCCTCATCGAATTAAGCAAAAACTTATTTAAAGCTTCAACAAAGAAATCTGAAAAGGAGACCAAAATTAACGAACTAAAAGAATGGATTAGAACAAATATTTACCAATCACCAACCGTTGCTGATATGGCTAAATATCTCCAAATTAATCCACAATACCTTTCACGATTATTTAAAAAAGTAGTAGGCATAAGTCCTAAAAAATACTTATTAAAGTTAAAACTCGAAACTGCCCAGGCTTTATTAATTAGAACTAATCTTTCTGTTAAAGAAGTTGCAAATAATTCATATTTTACAAATGAAAAACTTTTTCTTCGTCAATTTAAACAAAGTACTGGCCTAACTCCTAGTCAATATCGTACTCAATTCAATGATATCTATCATAACAATCAAACTATCAGTCCCATTCTACCTATTCCAGAAGAGATTACAAAACACCTTACCGATATTCCCGATCCTGGTGAGGCACCACAAAAAAAGGAATTGAGACATTATTAACTATGCTACAAAATACTTTTAATCAAATTAAAAACGACTAACCCTTCCCGCTGAGTTAGTCGCTTTTACTTAAAGATATTATTTGTTGTGAAATAAGGATGTCTATAATGGCTTGCTTATATCCCCTCCTTTCAATAACCCGCTATTAATCTTTATCTGGAACACCTGCAAGTACTTGAAAAACATCTGCTAATGACATTTTTTCATCGGCAAATTTCTTGTGGAGAAGCAGACGCCGGAAGTCCTCAATTGACATTTTCTCAGTTTGCTTATACGGCAATACTGACGAGCCACCTTGGTTCATCCCCGTAGTTAGGGTAATAATTAAGCCATCGTTACTGTCTAATTTAACGGTATAATGTTCATAATAAGCCGGAATATCATAATTTCCGCTTAATTGTTTATGCTTTTTAAAGTAATTTACAATAAAATCGTTAAATTTCTTCTCTGACTTTAATGCCTCACGCCAATCATCCTGAGTCATAATTAATCGCTCCTCTATAGTGAATTTATCTTATAAGCAATCGTCTTAGCTAAGCGTTCATGTCCCTCCGCGTTGGGATGTAAACCTTCTAATGATAAATTAGGAAATAGGTACGGGTTGTAGTTGCCTTCATTAAAGATATCCAAAACTGGAATAGCGAAATATTTGCCAACATCTTTAACCGCCTCTACATAATCACTAAATGTGTTGCCAAGGTCATTTTTTCGTAAGTTACCACCATCATCATACAACCGCCAATCTGCATGATTAGACTTAGCAGGAGTTATCAACAAGAACTTAGTTGATGGATTCTGCTTTGCCAAATTTGTAATCATATATTTAAGTGCTCCGCAAAAGGTAGTGACCTTGTCAGCCGGATCCTTAACTGACCCAATTGGCCGGTTACCAGCAAAGTCATTGGTCCCACCAAAGATTGTAATTACCTTCTGTCCTTCAACATCCTTAATCTGATCACCGATAAAGCCTCTCTCATCATCACCTTTAGCAATCGTAGCGCCGCCAACGCCAGTATTGCGGGGTGTAGTTCCTAAATATTTAGTCATTCGCGATACATAGCTCGAAATATCCGGGCGTGCAGCCGCTCCATGAGTGAAGCTATCACCAATACAGGTAATTGGTTCATTCATATATGGGAAAACTGCTTTTTCAATTGTAACTAATTCTTTTTCATCCATTATTAATCATTCTTCTTCCAATAAGTAATTGAATCATATTTAACACCGGTTAGGTCTTCACAAACAGCCTTAGTATGTGGATCGACATCCTTCATACTGCCACCCTTTTGAAGACGAACTAATTCAGTTGATAGAACCTTAAAGCTCTTCTTGCTCAAGTGGAAACGACTGGCAAAGAACATTGCTAAGAGAATAAAGCCACCAACACCGACAGACATAATTAAGGTAATCATTAAAATGGCACTGTGGGGTTGGGCTAAGGCACCAGTAGCTGACTTCTTAAACCCGGCAAAGTCTAATAGGTAACCGGCAACAACACCAGCAAGGCCTTGACTAATTTGATTAATAAAAACCATTACCGAAGCAAATAATCCAGAACGATTTTTACCAGTAACCAAGGTGTCTAAATCAGGAATGAATGGAAAAGCATTCCATGGAGTAAAGTAAAGGATATACAAGCCAATTTCGTAAAGAACCATTCCGATAACCAAGTAAACCATCATATGTCCGGGTTTAATCATCGCAATAATTCCCCACATAATTGCACTAATTAGAATTAAGGAATAACCAAAGAGGTCCATTGCCCGGTAGCTAACCTTAGTAATTACAATCCCGGCAATAATCGTAACTGGAACTGAGATGATGCTCAATGATTGCAAAAATCCAGAGGTACTAGTTGACTTGCCTAATACATAAACAATGTAATAAACAAATACCGTACTAAATAATACAGATGCAAAATAAGAACTAAGGTAAATTCCCATGTGAATCCGGAAAGTTTTAATCTTAAAAGTTGAGAAGTAATTCTTTAATTCTGCCTTTAGGCTACTTCCATTTCCACCATTTTGCTCTTTTGCTTCTGCCGCTAAGCGCTTTGCTTCGGCTTTAGTGACAAAATGTTCCCAAGTAGTCTTGTAACAAATCCAAATTAAGAAAACTGTTACAACAGAGAAAATAACCTGCATAATAAAATATGGCTCTGGTGAGGTCTTTGGATAGAACTTGAAAAGCATTGCCGGGATAAATTGGGTAAGCATTCCACCAAGTCCAGCAATTACCATCCGCGTGGTTGATAAGTAGGTACGTTCATTAAAGTCCTTGGTCATTTCATTAGGTAATGTTTCCCACGGAATTTGTAAGATTGACATCAAAATCGTCGTAATCAGATAGGTAATAAGGTAGTACCAGTATGACATTCCGGCAATCCATAGAGTAATTGGCACTAGTACTGAAGGAATGGCAGCAAGAATAAAGATATGTCGACGACCATATTTTCGCCCTAACTTATACTTATAAATATTATCTGAAATGTTTCCCATAAATAGTGAAGCAATCGCATCGGCAACCCGTCCAATTAGGAAAATAGTTGCCCCTTGTCCAGCTGACAGTCCACAGAAGGTTGTGTAGAAGAACAAGAGCCAGGCACCAACTAATCCTTGCATTGAGATACTAAAAAATGAAAACGTTCCAAAACCAATTGATCGCCAAATTCCAATTTTTCCACGTTTCTGATAGATTTTTCGGTTCTTATATTCATCCCAACCATCATGAATAACTGATTGAGAACTATGATCATTATTCATAATATTTCTCCTTTACTATTAAAGCTTATCAATTAAAATTTCGCGTAGTTTATCTGCTAATTTGGCATCTGACATTTCACGATGTGTCGTCCACAAAGTCATTACCCGCGCATCACCTGGTAACTTTATAAACCGTCGTTCCCAGTCATCTTCATCAGCGGTATCACCAAGATTGCGTAAATATTGACGTAAAAACTTTAATTTTTTGACAGTCAATGGCACATCATTATCTGCATCATTTTCATAAAAATCTCTCCATTTGGGTGATGGATTATTTTTAATTACTACCAAAATCTTATTCATCATTCGAACTGCATTATCGGCTTGTAAAAATGCATAAATTAAGTCGTCCTTTTCATGAGCTTCCTGAGTAATCTCATATGCCTTAATTAAATTTACCAGTGCATGCAGACCAGCTGATTGATTAATGGCACTCATATATAAATCGCCATAAAGAACGTTTCGATTATGCTGATCCTTCATTTCTAACAATAATATTTCTAAATTACGAATAAGTGCTGCCCACCTTGGCAAGGATGGTTCAACTATTGCTTTAATCTTCTTTAAATCAGCGCTAAGCGATCCTTCATTAACCAGCCAACCAGCGTCAGTTAATTTTCCATTTGGCGTAACCCATGCTTGAATAATTCGGCGAATAAGAAATGGTGCAAACTCATCACCAGCTGTTTCATCCTCATGCTCTCCATACTGAACGACATTTTCCCAATATTGCTTATAGTATTGAACTAGCTTATTCCTCGATTCACTATAATAAGTTTCAACATACTCACTAAGAATTTCAGTTAAACTCCGCTCCTGATAATCTTCACGCCATGATTTTGCATATTCGCGAAGATAAAGTATATGAGGCTTAATATTTCCCGTATTTACCAGTTCAATTGTATCCATGTTATTTTGCCGCGCTTTACACAGTTCACTCGATACAAAGGCCGGACTATTCGACATCAAACCTAAAAAGTTCGATGCTTGTAAATCATGAAAACCAGCATGACAGTATAATCCCCGTTGACGGTGGTGTGGATTGGGAACATTAAGGATTGGCACTCGGGGGTTATCAATTCCTTGGCGACGAGAAACCATCTTCCCATACCCGCTATCTGCCCATATTTCAATAACATCATCTGGTAATTCAAGAAGTCCGTCACGGTAAAGTCCCGTCAATTCTCCATAGATATTAATTGCCATCGGAGCATCTGGATCATATTTTTTTACCATTTCATATTGTTCTTTAATAATCTGATTTATTACCCGGGAAATAGCTTTTTTCGTCCATTCCCGACTATCATCATCTTTCCAAAAAGGCTTATCACCCTGGCCACGAAATCCCAAACTATAGACAACCTTTAGTCCTCGCTGGGCCAAAATAGCATCCTTCCATAATCGGCGGAATAAGTTAGGATATTTAATATATGAGGCCGTTAGGTTAGGATACTTTCGAGCAAACATTGCTGCTCCAAGTGGTTCCGCATGATGTTGAGCAATAATTAATCCATACTCACTAGCAGTTTGACGATTCTTATGAGAGGTCAGGTCCGTCCCAGGAATAATTACATTGCAGCCGACCCTTAAAGCTGTTTCAAAGGCACGTTGCCATACATACGAGTTAGAATCATGATCCTCCCACTTCATCAACAGTAATTCGTCATTAATAAACCACCCACGGTACTTAGTTTTATATTTTGGCAAACGCAAATTAAAATTGGTCCATAAAACACTCTCTTTCCGATCAATCGGCGTATCCATCCAGTACCAAAAATCATCAATTCCAAGGACCGAACGAGAGACTGACAAGGCCCCATACATCACACCAATAGAACTTGTTGACTTAATAGTCACCTTTCCTTCTTCTAAATTAAAGTCATATTTTTCTGATTGCGACACTGTGTCATGATCAAGTACCAGACAAATCTCATTCTTCTCTTTGTTTGCAAATGTTGTTTTGCTAATATCCCGTTGAAGAATAGCTTGAGCATTTTTTAAAATTGGATTTGTAACATCTGATATCGTTACCTGCGTATTCCTTGAAATTTCAAATCCTGCTGTCGTCATCTTTATCCCCCTTTACTGCTTAATTAACTTTACACCATTGATTGTAAGCGCTTAATAAGATATAATCTTTGCTAAATAAGACTCATTTATTGCAAAAGGAGACCTTTAAGTTGAAACATTATGATGATTTCCCACTAGATGGAACAATTAATCAACAGATAGTATGTTTTCATCACCTAGATAAACACCATGCAAGTCCATTCCATCATCATATTAACCATGTTGAATTACTTCTATTTCTGAGCGGCAATGTTCAATTCTTTTCTAAGAAAATTGTTTTTAAACCGCATCCTTTTGATTTAATCATTATTCCTGCCGGTACTTGGCATCGTGCTTACACATTAACAGCAACAAAATATGAACGAATTTTTATTAATATTCAAACGGCAAAAATCAAGGAACTTTCTACTGCCGATACAGACTTAATGCAGTGTTTTACAAAACTTCCCTTAAAGTGGGATATCAATGTTGTACATCTAAATCAGACAACGGCAAATCACTTTGTTAATCTTTGTCATCAAGTAATAATGCTGCTTGGAAAAAATGGATTTGGTGTTGATATCAATTTGAATATCCTTCAGGCAGAATTATTGTTAATCGCAAATAAAGCTGTACATAGAAAAAAGGCCGAGGAAATCAATCCTCAGCCAACAAGACTTCAACAACTTTTAGACTATATTGATACTAACCTCGATCACGATCTTTCGCTTAACCATCTAGCTAATTACTTCTTCTTGAATCCTGATTACCTTAATCGCTATTTTCGTAAAGAAATTGGTCTTTCCATTCACGTATATATTAAACTAACTCGATTAGAAAAAGCTCGTCGCTTACTAGCAGAAGGCGAAACACTTAGTAAAACTGCTCAAATGTGTGGTTATAAAAATTACAGCAGTTTTATCCGTGCCTTTACAGAAACTATCGGAATCTCTCCCGGAAAATTTCGAAGACTACACATTAAATAGTTTTTAAATAATAAGATATGCTTAAAAAGTTGTAGGTATCATATCAAATAGAATAAAAAAACAGCAACATTAAAAATTCCCTAATGTTGCTGTTTCTATTTTGTTATACTTCCAAATTCTTTAGTTCTAATAGAATTGTATCTTCTGTAACGGAACCATTTCGGGCAATACTAAGGCTTTTGGCTATTTCTAATGCCTCCTTAGCATTCTTTGCATCATCTTTTAAGATATAGCTCCGTCCAATGCAAAGGTATAGTTCATCTAATAAGAATAAGGAATCATGTTCTCGACATAGCTCAATCCCCTTATTAGCAATTTTAATTGCATTGTCTGGATCGTCAAGTTGAAGATATAATTCTGCAATCTGACAGTCGATTGAGGCCCATCGATGGAGGCTCCCAATCAATTTTTTATTTTCAATTAACTTTACTGAGCGAGTTGTTAAACGTGCTGCTCGTTCTTTATCACCACGTTTCAAGTAGGCCAATGCCATTCCTGCAGTTGTCATCGCGAGGTAAATGTTTGCACTAGTAGTAGCAAATTGTGTTAATACTAATTCAAAGTTAAAAATAGCCTCATCTAATTGGTCACTTTCTACTTGAACCATTCCAACTAGGTAGTAGTAACGTTGCTTATCAAAATCACTCTCTAGATTCTTAACATGGACTTTCTTTAAGAGTATTGAAGCATCTTCAAAATTACGAGAAATCAAGTTGTCAACAATCTGATTAAATGTTTCATTGATTCCACTAACTTCATTTTCGACAATTCGATCAGAAGAAATATTTAAACGCTCGCATATTGCCGTTAAAATATCCATTTTGGGTAAGCGATTTTGTTTTTCCATTAAGCTAATTGTCGCTTGAGTGCAGATTCCCTCAGCTAAAGCTGTCTGAGATAATCCGCGCTTGCGACGAATTTGTTTTAATAGGTCTCCTCGGAGTTTCATTGTTTACCTTCCTTCATCATAATTGTTGAATTATTAAAAATAAATCCGTTATAAGCTACACTTCCGCCAATCGTATTATACCACTAATACCAACAGGCTTTTCATTAATTTAATGATAATCACCGCTTTTTATATGCTATAAATTAATTCATAATTGCAAGGCTTGTTTTCTTGCATATCTAAATAATTCAATGGTTACTTTCTCTTGTCACCCCCAGTAACCTTGAACGCTGAATTAACATATTCAGAGGGTTAAATAACACTTTTATAAAACTATAATATATATATTATATTATAACAGCGTTTTACTTCAATCCTAATATAGCTGATTTTCCCTAACTTTGCAAAATATTTACTTACATTTACTCATTAGAAGAATAAGAGTAAGAATATTGCTTCTGCCAACATTCTTACTCTTATTGTTGTCTAGTCATTATTGTATTTCTTTTGTCCTACACGTTCAGTACCGAGCTTACGGAAATCATACTTAATCTTGCTATTACGTTCAAATTCTTCAAGTCCCAATTGAATTAGTCGGTCAATTAAATCCGAGTACGAAATCCCTGAAACTTCCCACATTTGCGGATAAAGACTGATATTGGTAAATCCTGGTAATGTATTTGGCTCACCAAGATAAGGTACATTATTACTATCCACGAGGAAATCAATTCGAGCCATTCCCTTCATCCCCAATGCCTGGTATGCCTTTAATGCCATATCAGTAATCTCGTCTACTAAGTATTGCGGCAATTTGACTGGCAATTCAAAGACTACTCCACTTGCATCAACGAATTTATTCTCATAATCATAGAACAAATCATCTTTAGGTACGCGTACTGCTCCTAACTTAGATGCAATCGGGTGTTCATTCCCAAGAATAGAAATCTCAACTTCTTGTGGCCGATCGATCCCTTGCTCCACTAATACCTTGTAATCGTATTTAAAAGCATCATCAAGAGCTGCTTCGTATTCTTCCGCATTCGTTACCCGATGGATTCCAACTGATGAGCCTTGCTTAGCTGGCTTTATAAACGTCAGATTGCCCAACTTTTCCTCAATCCGTCCCCAAGAATAATCAGCACGATTTTCTGGCGTCACTAAAACATACGGGGTATTCCGTATTCCAGCTTGAGTGATAATCTTTTTAGTAAGATCCTTATCAAATGCCATGGCACTTGCTGAAATATTGGAACCAACATACGGTTTGTTAAGGAGTTTAAACAAGCCTTGGATCGTTCCATCTTCCCCTAGGTTTCCGTGAATAACAGGGAAGAAGAAATCTATCTCCTTTTGTTCATTTAATGCCATAATTGGTGCAAGCGGACTAGAAAGATCCATCTTTTGATATGCATCTTCAACCACCTCATCCTCTGACTCACCATCAAAGATTCTTTGTGATGCCTCATTATTAAGTAAAATTCCATCCTTGGTAAACATAAACAAGCTTACGTCATATTTATCCTTATCAAGAGCATCATAAATATTATGTGCTGATCGCTTTGACACATCATGCTCAGAGGAGTTTCCGCCAAATAATAAAGCGATGTGTAATTTCTTGGTCATAGTAAATACCACCTTAAATATTTTTATCTTAACCGTTTTCCTAGAACTTTAAGTATAACATGAACCCTAAAGATCTGCCAAGGCCATAAATTATAAACATTTTTCCTTTTGAAAATCAATTACTTTTTTACCAGGACTAAAACATCCAGAATCAGCTAGGAGCTGTGACATAGGTACTTTACACGTAGTATATTAAATGAGCTCCAGTGCTGGTTAAAAACCGAACCCTGGAGCTCTATACTTATGAAACGTGATGAGGCTAGAGATGTTACTTCCCAGCTTCTATCTTCCTACCTGCAATTATTTTACTTCAACAATCCAGTTTTTTTCTTCATCACTTGAATTTAATCCAGCTGGATCATCAACAATGTTTTCGTTAACTTTAACAATTTTACCATCAATTGGGCTATCAACATCTGTTACTGCTTTCTCTGCCTCAACTGCAATAAACTTATCATTTTGTTTAAGTGTAGTTCCGACAGCTGGTACATCGATAAAACTTACAGAACCTAGTTCATCACGACCAGCATCATTTAACCCAACCCGTTTAGTACCATCAGATTGTTCTTTCACCCAGAAATAACTCTTTGCCATCTATATAACCTCGCTATCTAAATTCACGGTTACTACTAAACATATACGAATGGTGGTGATACCGCATCGACATTACCATTCCAATTCCAATTAAATTACCAATTAGTGAAGACCCACCAGCACTTATAAATGGCAGTGGAATACCCGTTAATGGCAATAATCCTATATTCATTCCAATATTTTCAAAGACATGGAATAGAATCATCATGATAACACCAGTCGAAATATATGCGTAAAATTCATTTTTTGTATCAAAAGTTACTCGAATCATTAAGTAAATCAGTAATAAATAAATAAGGATCAATAAAACTCCACCAATAAAGCCAAAATTTTCCCCAATAACTGAGAAAATCATATCAGACTCCCGAACTGGAACATATACCTTTGAATTATTAAAACCGGTTCCTGTAATGCCTCCAGATCCCACTGCTTTAATACTCTGCCAAAGCTGGTATCCCTGGTTCGTTGTATCCTGTTCTGGATGGAGCCAAGTATCAACCCGATCAAACTGATAAGCCTGAAAACCTACATGTTCAAGAATTTGCCGTCCAATAGAACTGGTTACCATTGCTAAAGCAGAGCCACCAATGACAACTAATGCGATTGCTACAGGTGCAATGATTCGCCACGTAACCCCTGACACAAGGATCATTCCACAGAAGATTGCAAAGAAAACCATCCCTGTCCCAAAGTCGTTTTGGAATTTTAATGAGATTAAAATTGGAAGCAACCATAAAAACATTGTTCCAATTAATTTCCAATCAGAATCAATCGTATGAACACTATAACGATTATTATGAGTTGTAATAACCCGCCCCATCATCAGAATATAGGCTGGTTTCATTATTTCTGACGGTTGAAAAGTGAAGGGTCCAATTGCAAACCAACTTTTTGCCCCTGTACTTGCATAGTATGCCCGGCTATAAAATACCAGAATTGCAAACATCAGGAACACACTTAACCAGTATACAATTGGCGCCAATTTCCATAACTGTTCTGCATCAAACTGCATAATTACAACAATTAAGATTGTCCCCACAGCATACCAAACTAATTGCGTGATAACCTGTCGTGCGACACTAGTCTGTTGCCGATCATGCACTGCTGCTACATAAATTGAAGCTAGCCCAATTAAGGCTAACAAGAGAACACAAAATATTATTCCCCAGTCAATCCGACTCTCTACATCATTTTGTGACCGTTGCATTACCAAACTCCTTTACAAACTATTAATTAAAGAGGATGGTTCACCAAACTAATGCTGGTGAAGATGATATTGTTGAAGAACCATTTCTAATCCTTCTTCTTGTGAGCGAACATAAAACTCGCCCTGGTCGCCCATCAGCATCGCCTTGAAACGTTCATTATCAGTTACGACTTCACCAATTAACCGCTCACCAATGAAAATTTGCTGAACAGGCTGGTTACGACGTTCAATATCTTTAACGCTGACTTCTATTTTTTTATCTTTCTTTGACACTTTTTCACCCTTAATAACTATTATTGCTACTGACGACGAAAAGTAAAATGTTTTGGTACAGGATCAAAGCCACCATGTGCGAATGGCTGGCAACGAAGAATCCGCCACAAACCTAACAAAATCCCTTTTAGGCCAAACCGTTGTAAAGCCTCCAGCATATACTGTGAGCAGGTCGGCATAAAACGACAAACACGATAAGGTCGTCGTGCAGAAATTCCTTGCTGATACCAGCGGATAAACTTACATAATATCCTTACCATCGACAATTACTTCTTCCGCTCAGTTTTTTGCATTCGTTCTAACATTTCACCTGCGCCCTTGGCAACATTATCTAACGGATCTTGTGAAACAACAACCGGTACCTTTAAGCGTGCACTAAACAATTGGTCAATTCCCTTTAGCAATGAGGTACCACCGGTTAACATTATTCCGCGGTCAATAATATCACTAGCCAGCTCAGGAGGAATCGTCTCCAAAACACTAATTGCGGCTGAAACGATTTGTTCAAGCGTATCATGTAACGCCTCTTCAATTTCGTTTTCATTTACTGTAATTTGCTTTGGCATTCCGCTTGCAACATCACGACCACGAACATCCATCGTTGCTGGGTCGTCAACACGCAAAGCTGTCCCTAATTCCATTTTAATTTTTTCTGCAGTGTGTTCACCGATTACTAGGCCATGCTTATTCTTAATATAAGAAGCAATATCACTGTTCATCTTGTCACCAGCCATACGGATTGATTGGCTAGAAACAATATCACCTAGTGAGAGAATTGCAATATCACTGGTACCGCCTCCCATATCAATCACCATGTTTCCACGTGGCTTGAATATATCAAGGCCAGCACCAATTGCGGCTACTTTCGGCTCATATTCGAGGTAGACCTTTCCACCGCCTGATTGCTCAGCAGCCTGAATAATTGCCTTACGCTCAATTTCAGTAATGTTGGTTGGGGCGCAAATCATAATATTAGGCTTTGACATAAACCCTTTGACGCTTAACTTACCAATAAAGTAGGAAAGCATCTCTTGAGTAACATCAAAATCAGAAATAACACCATCTTTTAATGGACGAATAGCGCGAATGTTGCTTGGTGTCCGTCCCACCATCCGGTAAGCCTCTGATCCAACAGCCAATACTTTATTGGTTTTGGTGTCAACCGCAACAACAGACGGTTCATTTAGAACGATGCCCTTGCCCTGAACATAAATCAAAACATTGGCAGTTCCTAAATCAATTCCAATATCCTTTGCCATTAATTTCTTCTCCTTCTAGCTAGTTAAGTGTTACCACTAAACTCGTTAATATCGTTCGTAATTATACCACAAAATAGGGGTAAGACAGAAATCACTAGTGGTCCCCATCCCCTTAATCTTGATTTGTTTTATTTTTTGATGGTTTTACGGATAGCTTAATTTTATCATCGACATCAACGCGATCAATTTTAGCGCCTAATTGCTGTAACTTTTGATGAAGGTGATAATAACCACGATCAATGTATTTCAAATTACGTACCTGGGTAATTCCATCAGCCGCAAGTCCAGCCAAAACTAAGGCTGCTCCTGCTCGAAGGTCCGAAGCTGCCACTTCTGCCCCGCTAAAATGCGTTGGACCATTCAAAACTGCAACTGGACCATTAATTTGAAATTCTGCATTCATTCGCCTTAATTCTTCAAGGTGCATAAAGCGTTTTTCAAAGATGGTCTCATCAAGGGTACTTGTCCCATTTGCTAAAAGCTGTAAAACAGAGATCTGTGGTTGTAGGTCAGTTGGAAAACCAGGATATGGCAACGTCTTAATATTCGTTGGTAATAAAACCGAGGTACCTAATACCCGAATCCCATCTCGTTGTACTACAACTGTGACACCCATTTCTTCAAGTTTAGCAATTAATGAAGAATTGTGTTTAGCAATTGCATCTTCAACAACAACATCACCATTAGTAATAGCTGCAGCAATCATAAATGTTCCTGCTTCAATTCGATCCGGCATTACATGGTGTTCACACCCATGCAAAAAATTAACACCTTGAATACGAATAACTTCCGTCCCGGCGCCATGAACACGTGCTCCCATTTTATTAAGCATATTTGCAAGATCAACAATCTCTGGTTCACTGGCTGCATTTTCAATTGTTGTTATTCCCTGGGCAAGAGTTGCTGCCATCATAATATTTTGCGTCGCACCAACACTTGGAAAATCAAGATAAATATGGTCACCAATTAAATGTTCAGCATGAGCTTCTAAATAACCATCATGCTGCTCAATAATAGCACCTAATTGCCGAAGCCCCTTTAAATGTAAGTCAATTGGTCGCGATCCAATTGCACATCCCCCGGGCAACGCTATTTGAGCATGCCCGGTTCGCGCAAGCAATGGCCCCAAAACGACCATTGAGGCTCGCATTCGACTTACGTACTCTAAGGGTGCTTCAGACGACACCGGGTTAGAAGCATCAAGTGTTAATAAGTGATTTTCTTCATCAAAGTTTATTTTTAGGTTTAAGAACCGTAATAGTTGGTTCATTGTTGTTACATCCGATAAGATTGGGACATTGGACAATTGGATAGTTCCGCTTGAAGCAAGAATCGCAGCCGCTTGGATTGGCAGAACTGCATTCTTTGCCCCTTCAACTTTTACCCGACCAGCTAATCGTTGTCCGCCCTTGACAATAATTTTCTCCATAAGTTCCTCCAGTGATAACTATCGAATTAAATAGGTCAAGTTGCCAATTGCGCTTAGAATATTGAGGAAAAATGTCGCACACAAATATCCTAGCCCAGTGGCCATTAAAACAATAAGTAAAGGTAACGTTCGCGGTGGTCGGTTAAAAAAATGTTCAAAATGAATACCCTGAATAGCAATAAATGCTAACCAAACAAAGGCAAGTTGGACAATAATCTCTATCAGTGCCCGTAAACCAGTAATTTGCAATCGATCACCTTCTTTTAAACTAAATTTAATCATATCATATCACATCACCAAATTACCGCTTTATGAAAAAGCTTAATGTTATATTAAATAAGATAGCAATTTGAGTAAAAAAAAAGGATTCATGACATTAGTCATAATTCCTTTAATATTGTTAAAATTCAAACTGCCTAAATATTGCGTTGCTTAGAAGCCTTCAAACGATTGATTGCACGCTTAAGGTGAACCTCAGCACGTGACAAGTCATTTTGATTATGCTTCTTCTTTGCTTCTGCAATAGCAGATTCAGAACGTTCCTTAGCTTTTTGAGCACGCTCAACGTCAATTGTTTCAGGCATTTCAGCACTATCAGCTGCGATTGTAGCGTTATGACCATCAAATTGAATGATTCCACCGTTAACAGCAGCGACTTCATCAGTGCCTTCAGAATGTTTAATTCGGACTGTACTGATCTCTAGCGCAGCAATTAATGGTACGTGGTTAGCCATGATACCCATTTGTCCACCAGCAGTGTTCATCACAAGCATCGTAACCTTATCATTATCATAGACGGTGCCATCTGGAGTAATAATAGTGACCTTAAAAGTATTTTCAGCCATAATTATCCCTCCTAGTCTTCTGAGCTATCTTCGTCAGTATCAGCTTTCATTTTCTTTGCCTTTTCAACAACGTCTTCAATTGGTCCAACTAATCGGAATGCTTCTTCTGGAAGATCATCGTACTTACCATCAAGAATTTCCTTAAAGCCCTTGATTGTTTCTTTTAATGGAACATACTTACCAGGCAAACCGGTAAATTGAGAAGCAACACTAAAGCTTTGTGAAAGGAAGTTTTGAATCCGCCGTGCACGTGCAACGATTGTTTTTTCTTCATCTGATAATTCATCCATACCTAAGATAGAGATGATATCTTGAAGTTCATGGTACCGTTGTAAAACGTGCTGAACTTGGGTAGCTACTTCATAATGTTCCTTACCAACAATTTCAGGAGTAAGGGCTGTTGAAGTTGAAGCTAACGGATCAACGGCTGGGTAAATACCAATCTGGGTCAAACGACGTTCCAAGTTGGTAGTTGCATCCAAGTGAGCGAATGTAGTTGCTGGAGCTGGGTCAGTATAGTCATCGGCAGGAACATAAACGGCTTGGATAGACGTAATTGAACCCTTCTTAGTAGAAGTAATTCGTTCTTGCAACTGACCCATTTCAGTAGCTAAGGTTGGTTGATAACCAACGGCAGAAGGAATCCGTCCTAAAAGGGCAGAAACTTCTGAACCGGCTTGGGTAAACCGGAAGATATTATCAATAAATAGCAGAACATCTTGACCTTTTACATCCCGGAAGTATTCCGCAATAGTTAATCCAGTCAAGGCAACCCGCATACGGGCACCAGGTGGTTCATTCATCTGACCATAAACCATGGCCGTCTTTTCAAGAACTCCAGAGGCCTTCATTTCATAGTACATATCGTTACCTTCACGGGTTCGTTCACCAACACCCGTGAAAACTGAAATACCATTGTGACCTTGTGCAATATTATGAATCAATTCCTGAATCAAAACAGTTTTACCAACACCGGCACCACCAAATAGACCAATCTTACCACCACGAACATATGGAGCTAACAGGTCAATAACCTTGATCCCTGTTTCCAAAATTTCGGTAGCATTGTTTAGGTCATCATACTTTGGTGCATCACGGTGGATAGGCATCCGCTTTGCATCAGGGCCAAATTTCGGTCCGTTGTCAACAGGTTCACCTAAGACGTTAAATACTCGTCCCAGAGTATCATCACCAACCGGTACACTAATTGATGCACCAGTGTTTTCAACTTCCATTCCCCGTTGAAGACCATCAGTACCGTCCATGGCAATTGTCCGAACGACTCCATCACCTAATTCGAGGGCAACTTCTGTCGTTAAAGTCTTGCCATCACTTTCCTTAATCTTCAGAGCATCGTTAATTTCAGGAAGTTTTTCGTCTAAGGGGAATTCAACATCAACAACTGGTCCGATAACTTGTAGAACTTTACCAGAACTCATGTTGTTTCCTCCTACGTTAGAAATATTATTCTTGAGCTGTCATTCCACCAGTAATTTCTGTAATTTCAGTGGTAATTGCAGCTTGCCGTGCTCGGTTATATTGCAATTCGAGAGTGGAGATAATATCATCGGCATTATCTGTCGCTGAACGCATTGCATTAGCACTTGAAGAGTGTTCTGACGTCTTAGCATCGAGAATCGCTCCATAAATCAAACTTTCTGCGTATTGAGCTACTAACGCAGAAATGATTTCCGTATCTGACGGTTCAAACTCATACTCAGCCGAAACATGAGCCGTACTTACTTCAGAATTATTTAATTCTTGGTTACCCTGAGTACTGATCTCATCTTCATCGAGTAATGACTTTTCTGTGATTGGAAGTACATCATGAACAATGACTTTAGATGTGATTCGATTAACGTAGTGGCTATAAACCATGTACATCTCATCAAAAACCTGATCACTGTACATCTGAACAGCAGTTTTTACAATGCTGTGCACTTCACGATAAGTAGGAACATCACTAACGCCTGAATATTCATAAACAACATTCATACCACGTTTCTTAAAAAATTCAGTTCCGGTCTTACCAATCGTCAAAAATACGGTGTTGTCCTTATCAAGATTGTGCTTAGCCATCATATCTAGTGTCTGCTTGATGATATTACTATTGTAACTACCAACCAGACCCCGGTCAGACGTAATCACAAGCACCCCAGTCTTTTTAACTGCGCGCTTTTTAAACAGTGCAGCGTAAACATCATCTTGCGAAGCTGCAGATGTTGCGCTGTGAGATTTAACCAGATCAGACAACATTTGCTTAACCTTCTCAGCATATACTTCGTAGGTCTGAGTGTGGTGTTGAATTTGATTCAGTTTTGCGGTTGAAACCATTTGCATTGCCGAAGTAATCTGACGGGTACTTTTTGTGGAATCAATCTTATGTTTAACTGCAGCGAGTGAAGCTGGCACTAAATCTCACCGTCCTTTCGACTAATCATTATAACTATTTTTCTTCGGCGACTTGCTTGTTGTCCTTGCTACCCTGAAATGATTCAGAGAACTTAGCAACAGCGTTTTGCAAATCATCGCCTTCTGGTAACTTACCAGTCTTCTTAATGGTGTCGTAGAGGTCTTGGTGGTTAGCATGCATGTAAGCAGCCAATTCACTTTCATAGCGTTGAACATCTTCAATTTCGACTTTATCGATGAAACCACGAGAAAGAGCAAATAACGTTACAACTTGTTCTTCTACTGGCAGTGGATCATGTAAGCCTTGCTTCAAGACTTCCATTGTCCGCTGTCCACGAGCTAATTTAGCCTGTGTAGCTGCATCTAAATCAGATCCGAATTGAGCAAATGATGCCAATTCGTTGTATGAAGCTATATCCAAACGTAACGTACCGGCAACCTTCTTCATTGCCTTAACCTGTGCATCACCACCAACACGGGAAACAGATGTACCAGCATCAATGGCTGGACGTTGACCTGCGTAAAATTCATCAGAATCTAAGAAGATCTGTCCATCAGTAATAGAAATAACATTAGTCGGAATATATGCAGAAACGTCCCCTGCTTGAGTCTGAATGATTGGCAGAGCAGTCATTGAGCCTCCACCAAGGTCATCAGATAACCGAGCAGCACGTTCCAACAACCGTGAGTGAGTATAGAAAATATCACCAGGGTAAGCTTCACGACCAGGAGGCCGACGAAGAATTAATGAAAGTTCACGGTAAGCATCAGCTTGTTTTGAAAGATCATCATAAACAATCAATACATCCTTACCATTGAACATGAATTCTTCACCCATCGCTGCCCCTGCATATGGTGCAATATATAACATTGGTGCAGGGTTCGAAGCACTAGCAGAAACAACAATTGTGTAATCTAATGCTCCATATTTCCGAAGGGTTTCAACACTAGCCCGAACGGTTGATTCCTTTTGACCAATAGCAACGTAAATACAAATTACATCTTGGTTCTTTTGGTTAATAATGGTGTCCAAAGCAATGGCAGTCTTACCAGTCTTACGGTCACCAATAATCAATTCACGCTGTCCACGACCAATTGGAACTAAGGCATCGATAACCTTAATACCAGTTTGAAGTGGCACACTAACACTCTTACGCTCCATAACACCTGGAGCTTTACGTTCAATTGGGCGAGTCTTATCTGTCTTAATCTCACCAAGGCCATCAATTGGACGACCTAAGGAGTCAACAACCCGTCCTAATAATGCATCACCAACGGGTACTTCCATGATTCGACCCGTCCGTTTAACGGTGTCGCCTTCCCGAATGCCTGTGTAATCTCCTAAAATAACAATACCAACATCATTACTTTCGAGGTTTTGAGCCATTCCGTAGACCCCGTTACTAAATTCGAGCAACTCACCTGCCATGGCGTTATCCAAACCATCGGCACGAGCAACCCCATCACCAACATAGGTAACAGTACCCGTTTCTTCGACAGATACTTTATCTTGGTAGTTGGCGAGTTGTTTTTTGATGAGTGAACTGATTTCCTCAGTTTTAATGCTCATAAAGGTCTCACCTCTTTGAAAAAGATCTATTTATCTAACTAGTAAACGACGAATTTGCTTAATCTTTGAGCTGAGGCTGCCATCCAGTGTCTTATTTTCAACATGGACAATAACCCCACCTAAAATTTCTGGATCAACATGTTCAGTTAATGTAATCTCATTAGCGCCAAAACGCTTTGCAAGATTGGTCTTTAGTTGATCCGCCTGTTGTTTATCGAGTTGGATCGCTGTGGTAACGTCAGCATGCATCCGCTTCATTTTACGGTCATACCGCCGTTCAAACTCATCAATAATTGCGACCATACAGTCAATGCGGCCGTAATCAAAAACCATTTGGATTAAGTTAGCAACATACTTTGAAGCACCTTGCTTTAAATCCTTAATCAATGATTTCTTTTCATCAAGTGACAGTTGAACTCCCGCAAGTGCGGCGTCCAATCCCTCGTTGTCCTCAAAGACTTGGCGTAAAGCAATCAGTTCTTGATAAGTTTGATCGAGTTCGTTATCAGCATCGACCAATTCGAACAGTGCCTTTGCATAGCGCTCAGCGACTGTCTTCTTATCAAGACTCATGTTCTACCAACCCTTCAATGTAGGAATCGATCAATTCTTTTTGATCGTCTGCCTTTAATTCTTTTTGGATGAGTTTGGAAGCAATCTCAATAGATAAGTTTGCAACGTCATCCTTAGCACTATTTAATGCATCGCGCCGTGCCTGTTCAGCATCTTGTTGTGCTTGTTGCTTGAGAGCTTGTGCATCTTGTTGTGCTGTTTCGACAATTTGTGCTCGTTGAGTCTCACCTGACTTTTTAGCATTACTTACAATCTCAGCAGCTTCTTGTCGGGAATTTTGTAACTCAGCTTGACGTTTAGCAGCCATTTTTTCGGCACTTTCACGTGAACGAGCAGCATTATCAATGTCATTAGCAATCTTGTCCGCACGTTTTTTCATCATATCCGTTACGGGCTTCCAAGCGAAGTGCTTAACCAACAACATCAAGATAATGAAAGTAACGATGTAGAATACTAAGTCACCAATGTATAAACTGTTTGATTCAGCTAACACACTGTTTACAAACATCTATTGACACCTCCTTATCTTAAAAAATTAAAAACTCAATTAAAATAATTACTTGTTCATAACAAGGAAGCCAATAACGATGGCAATAATAGGCATGGCTTCAATCAAACCAACACCAATAAACATCGTTGCTTGTAATCTACTTTGTAATTCTGGTTGACGTGCGATACTGTCAACAGTGTGTCCGATTAAGATACCGTCACCGATACCACCACCGATAGCGGCACCCATAGCCGCGAGTCCTGCAGCAATTGCTCCTAATGCCATTTTAAAATTCCTCCTTAGGGATTATTATTCGGAAATCTTCCGAGAAATATAAACCGTCGTTAATGTTACAAAGACATATGCCTGAATTGAACCAATAAATACGGAGAATCCTTGCCATGCAAGTTCCAAAATCAATCCTGGAATAATGGTTAAGGCTCCATGAGAGAATGCCATGTTGGCGATTAAACTCATCAAAAGTTCACCGGCAAAAATGTTACCAAAGATACGGAGACCTAGAGTCAAGAAGTTAGCAAAATCTTCGATGATATTGACAGGGAGCATCAAAGTAAATGGTTTAGTGTACCCTTTAAGATATCCACCAAGGCCATTATGAGCAACCCCTGCAGCATGTGCTAATACCATTACCATCAAGGAAAGCGTTAACGTAACAACTGGATCTGCCGTTGGACTTCTAAGTACTTCAGCCCCATTCCAATGGAATTGGAAAATTAAACCGAATTGGTTTGCAAAGAAGATGAAGACAAATAAGACAAAGGCAAAAAAGCTATAATGTCCTTGTTCAGATGCCGGCATCTGACTTCGTACAATTCCGTTAGTAAAGTCCACTAACCACTCAAATACGTTTTGTGCGCCAGTAGGCTTCATTTGGATCTTTCGTGACATCCCGTAAAGAGTGAAGAACACGATTGCGTAGATAATCAGTCCAGAAACAATATTCGTTGTATTGAAAGTGAGTCCGAAAAGCTTAAAAGTTAAAGCATCACCGCCCATTCATATTCCACCTCTTTCCTTATAACAATAATTTGGCTTGTAAATTGGACGAACGTTGCAAATAAAACGAACTACCCCAAGTTACGAATGTTAATATATCATTAATTTAGTTAAAATTCAAAAAAATCTTGGTAATAACGACCCTTCCTAATCGACTGATAACATCACTAAGAAAGCGCTTTTTAGTTTTTTATAAACTTTTTATTTCAATCTGTGTTTTTGTGAACCTTTAATACCGTTTTGCCTTTTATAGCAACAAATACACGACCTAAGCTCGCTACTATCTACAATTTACATCTCACTCTTTGCTTTTGCTGGCAGTATTAGATTCATTATAATTCCTAAGATTGCCGCCACTGCTAATCCCGAAAACTGATACTTTCCCAATTGTAGATAAGCATTACCAATTCCGATAACCAAAATAACTGATGAAATCATTAAATTTCTTTTTTCATTAAAGTCAATTTTATTTTCAATCATCACACGTAATCCGCTCGATGCAATCACCCCAAATAATAGAAATGAAATTCCGCCAATTACCGGTGAAGGAATTGATTCAATTAGCGCGCTTAACTTACCAATAAAACTAAAGCAGATTGCAAAAACAGCTGCACCTGCAATAACATAAACTGAATGAACTCGTGTAATTGCCATCACACCAATATTTTCACCATAACTCGTAACCGGCGGACCACCGACAAAACCAGCAATGATTGATGCTGTTCCATCCCCAGCCAGGGTGTGGTTTAAGCCAGGATCTTTAAAGTAATTACGCTCTGTAAGTTCGTTTAAGACCATAATATGACCAAGATGTTCGGTCATTGTAACAAAGGCAATCGGCGCCATACTTAAAATCGCACCCCAGTATAATTGCGGATGATAATTAATAAATGGTAATTGGAATGCAGGCAAACTAAACCAGTGAGCCTTCATAACCGGTGTAAAATTAACGACTCCAAATAAGACGGCAATAATATATCCTGCTACAATCCCCATTAAAATCGGAATCAAGCCTAAGAAACCCTTAAAGTACATATTAAACGCTACCGTTACGACCATTGTTAACATTGCAACAGCAAAAAAACGTAAATCATAATTGCCAGTTGCCGAATTAATTGTAGCGTCCTTTGCCGCAGTTCCTGCTAATGAAAGACCAATTACCACGACAATTGGTCCGACAACAATCGGTGGTAAAACTCGATCAATCCACCGGGAACCAATTCTTGATACAACCATTGCCACAATTAAATATACACACCCAACCGCAATCGTTCCCTGGGCAATCCCCGGGTATCCGGTTGTCTTCATTAACGCCATCATGGGAACAACAAACGAAAAACTTGATCCCATATAAGCTGGAATTTTATGCTTTGTAATAAGCAAGTACATCAACGTACCAACTCCGGAACTAAATAGCGCTATCCCGGGATTTAGACCTACTAAAATGGGAACTAAAACCGTTGAACCAAACATAGAAAACATATGTTGTAATGATAGGCCCAACCAGTGTCCTGGGGTAGGGCGCTCATCAACATCTAATACAACATTATCACGGTGTGCCATAAGACCCTCCTTAAGAAAAAACGACCTTGAAGTCCCCCACTTCAAAGTCGTCTCATCCTATAGTCCTATTTTAAAAAACTATTTTGAATTTATCCGTACCTTTGAAGCCTCACGGGACTTCGTTTAAAGGTCTATTTATAAGTTATTCGTATACTACTTTGTTTTTGCCGAATTGTCAACAATAGATTTTCGCCGTTTTGCCATTACCCATGATGTCATTGGGACAGTAATTAGAACCCCGATAAACGAAATTAAAATTTCAATTATTTCTGCTACAAAAATTTTATTATTCATAATTGTTCCAAATGAATAGTGAAGGCCCAAAAACCAGATGAATAATGCCAAGAATCCGCCAAAAAAGCCAAAGAATAATGTATTAAAGGTCGTTCCGATTATTTGCCGACCAATTGCCATTCCACTATGAATTAATTGACGATCAGTTCTTTCTGGGTGATTCGTCAGAATTTCAGTTAACCCGGATGCAATTGCCATTGCCGCTTCCGCAATTGCTCCCAGTGTACTTAAAATCGTCGTTGTTACTGAAACTTTTAAATAGCTGATTCCAATGAGGATTGACATCCCTTCTAATTCATCACTATCTTCTGTGCCGAATCCTTGAACCATTGCCCAGTGTTCGACAATAAAAATTAAAATAAGTATCAAGCCAAGCACTATTAGTGATGAATAAAACGCAGTAACGGTTGTCCGTAAATCATCCTCCCCCATAAAAATTGTTATGGCTAAAATCGTCGTCCCAATGGTCACTGTTACAAAGAGAGGGGGAACATGAAACGCTACTAACACAACCGCAAAGTAAAGGAAGCCGAAATTAAGTAATAAACTCATAAAAGCGGTCCACCCCTGTTTGCCACCAACTAAAACCATTAATATAAGGAGTACTATCCCTAAACCGGTAATCGTTGTCATTTTTGCGTCCCCTTTCCTAGTAATAATGCCCCAAAGAGACTAACAAGCGGTACTGATAAAACAATCCCAATTCCACTAATCAGACTCTGAATTGTTCCTAGGCTCATGTTCATTGCATAAGTATAGCCCCATGAATTTCCATTTTTTATGTAGAGTAGGCTGCCGGTAAATGTATCAACCATAAAAATTAAGAAAAGGACATTTACAAGCGGCCCCATGATTGATTTTCCAACATTACGTCCTGAAATAAATAACTGTTTCCGTGTTACCTGTGGATTTAATTGTTTCAACTCAAAAAGAGTAGCAATAATATCGCTTGATTCATCCATTACTGCTCCTAGTGAACCCAGTAACGTTTCTGCTAAAAAGAGTGGTCGCGGAACTTGGGTAACATATTCCATTGATTCATAGAAAACCCCTCGTTCATGAGTCCAATTAAATACCAAGATACTTACTCCTAAAGCCACAAACGTTCCGATAATTGTCGCCGCAAATGTCGCAAGCATTCGTTTACTAAACCCAAGAACCAACAATAAGCTAATAAAAGTAAATATAACTGCTAGAATACTAAAAAGTAACATTATATGCTGGCCACTTTGCTTTAGGTCAATTTCAATAGCAACTAAAAATAAAACTACATTAATCACTACACTAATAAGCGCGAGCAATCCTGCATGTCCCATTAACAGCAGTAACATTAAGATAACAAGCCACAGCAAAAAAACAATAACGGTATCACGTTTATAACCATCAACATTAGCTGAAAGGTGACCGTGTTGTTTACGGAGTTGAGTTAAAAATATATCATCGCCAATACGGTAACGCTGGTCCATTGGCTGCGAGTCACTATAAGTATTTTGAACAGTCAATACTTGTCCCCGCTGCTTTCCATTCATCATCCTAACCCTTAATTGCTGATTATACTGATGATCAACATTATCAAACTGGTCTTTTACTTTGCGCTGTCCAACTGTTTTTTCACTAATTACCCTTGCAATTGGCTGCCGATAAAATCGTTCATTATGACTGGTAAAAATAAGTGCTCCTACCCCAATAACGATTAAGACAAGCAAGAGCCACGTCTTTTCTTTCGTCCAAAACTGCTTAGTCACGTTTTTCACTCCTTAATAACGGCAAACTATTGCAATTTTACTATTAACTCCTGATAAAAAAAGGACTTAGGAACAATCTTTACCTTTCCTAAATCCTTTCTTAATTCTTTAATAGCCATTTTTGGACTAATTCTTTTACTGCTGTCATTGAATCACAAGTTGCAATCGCCTTTTGATAGAGCTGCTCACACTTGCGGCGGTCTAGCTTTCTCATCATTGAACGCGTACGTAAAATCGAGCCAGCACTCATAGAATAAACGTCTAATCCCATTCCAATTAATAAAGGCAACGCATAACGGTCACCAGCCATTTCCCCACACATAGCAACAATTGTATTATGGGCGTGCCCCGCATCAATAATATGTTTAATTAATTTAAGAAAAGTCGGATTTAACGGCTGGTATAGATACGAAACAGCATCATTACCACGGTCAGCAGCAAAACAATACTGAATTAAGTCATTTGTACCAATGCTAAAAAACTCTACCTCGGAAGCTAACCGATCAGCGTTTAGTGCAGCAAGTGGCACTTCAATCATCATCCCTAAACGAATATCCTGCCCAATTTGTGGGTGGTTAACTGCCAACTTGGCTTGTTCCTCATAATAAATCTGCTTTGCTTTCTGTAATTCTTCTAAAGTAGTTATCATTGGAAACATGATACTAATTTTGCCATACTCTGATGCCCGTAATAACGCTCGTAATTGGGTCCTAAACATTTCTGGACGGTCAAGAGCAATTCGAATTGCACGATAACCCAAAAAGGGATTCATTTCTTTAGGTAATGGCATAAAGCTAAGTGGCTTATCACCACCAATATCAAGTGTGCGAACAACTAAACGCTTACCATTTAGTTGTTCAACTGCACGCCGATAAGCGATAAATTGCTCTTCTTCGGTTGGCAAATGATCACTCTTCATGTAAAGAAATTCTGTTCTAAAAAGGCCAACACCATCCGCACCATTCTCAATTACAGCTGGAATATCAACTGATGAGCCAATATTAGCAGCAATTTTATAGCTATGACCATCTGCCGTTACCGATGGCTGATCAATCATCCGTTGCCATTGTTCTCGAATATTCATAAACTTATTGGCAATGTTTTGATATTGCTCAATAGTTGTAAATGAAGGATCAATTATCCCCGTTCCTTCAAAGCCATCAACAACTATTTCTTGCCCGTTTTCTATGCGACTAGTAATGTCATTGCATCCAACAATTGCTGGTATTTGTAATGACCGTGCCATAATCGCGGCATGACTTGTTCTTCCGCCCAGATCTGTAATAATTCCCTTAACAAAACGAGCATCCATTTGTGAGGTATCCGAAGGGCCAATTGAATGTGCAACTACAATTACCGGATGGTCTAACGAACGAAGGTTAGGTAATTCTTTTCCCTCTAACTTAGCCAAGACCTGGTCATGGATATTTTGAAAATCGGTCGCTCGTTCTTGCATATACTCATTACCAGTCATTGCTTGCAACGTCTTAATAGCCTTGGAAATCACTTCCGTAAAAGCTGATTCAGCATTCAAGCGCTGATTGGTAATCCGCGTTTCAACCTGTTTAATCATTTCTGGATCATTTAATATTGCAATATGAGTATCAAAAATTGCCAAGTCATCATCACTAAGCTTGCCAGTTAAGTTCTTTTTAGTTGATTTCAGGTTAGCTATAATATTGTCAAACGCATTATGTAAGCGTCGTTTCTCAACATTTACATCACTGATATGATACTTTTCAAAACTTAAATTTGGTTTCGTTAATAAATAAGCGGGAGCAATTCCAACACCATCACTTGCTGCAATTCCCTTAATCCGGGTTTCCATCCATCAATCCCTCTTTTCCGTTATAGTACTTATTATAAGCGAAAGCATTTTCAACACCAAACGATATTTAAAAATACTATAAGGGACCAATGAGAAATAGTAACTCTCACTGATCCCCTATTTGCTTATTATAGGTCTATTAATTACTTCGTGCCGAAAAGGCGATCTCCAGCATCACCTAAGCCCGGAACGATGTAACCATCTTCATTTAGACGATCATCTAATCCAGCAGTATAAATATCGACATCAGGGTATGCTTCACGAACAGCTTTGACACCTTCTGGGGCAGCAACTAAACAAGCAAACTTCATATTTTGCTCTTGGCAACCACGGTTCTTTAGTGCTTCAATTGCCATCATTGCTGAACCACCAGTAGCCAGCATCGGATCGACAATAAACAATTGCCGTTCAGTAATATCATTTGGTAATTTTACAAAATATTCATGAGGCTTTAATGTCTCTTCATCACGATACATACCGATAAAGCCTATTTTGGCCGCAGGAATGAGGTCAGTCATCCCATCAACCATTCCTAAACCTGCCCGAAGAATTGGAATGATTGCAACTTTTTTCCCAGCAAGTTCTTTTTGAGTCGTCTTAGCAATCGGGGTTTCAATTTCAACATCTTTTAAAGGCATATCACGCGCAACTTCATACGCCATCAAAGTTGAAATTTCCTTAACAGTTTCCCGGAAAAACTTTGTCCCAACATTTTTATCCCGAATCATTGTTAACTTGTGTTGAATCAATGGATGATCAATAACTTCAAATTTACCCATGCTAAAATACACTCCTTTGAATTTCTTCACTATTTTACCAGAAAAATCAAGGCGTGACAAAGGACTTAACCAGTTTTTCGACAATTAATATTTTTACTTTAAGATTGCTTGAGCAAAGTGCATTCCACCCGCCGATTTATTTAACCGATTCATATAAGCACCGCCCAAATCATGAGCTGGAAATGCCTGGGTCACAATTGCTTTAACGTTTGGTTGGTCATCAAATTGCCGCAATCCATCAAAAAGTCGTGCACTTGCATCTTGGACATTTTTTCCTAATGAAAATTGAATTGCATTCATCGGTAATACTTCTCGCTGCAGAATCTTTTCTTCAGCCATCATTCCGACATCAAATGGTTGCTTTTTTATCCAAGCAACAACCTGATCCCAATCAGTTTCCGGATCAACAATGTACACCTGCGCTTTAGGAGCATAATGCTTATACTTCATCCCTGGCGCTTTAGGAATTTCATTTTTACCAACCTTATGATGGTTAAGATCAATTGAGCCAATTACACCTTCAATATCTTTCTTCGTAACTGCCCCTGGTCGCAAAATTACTGGCTGATCTGTTGACATATCTAAGACGGTTGATTCTACCCCCACTCGTGTCGGACCGTTATCAAGGATCCCGGCAATTTTGCCATGTAAGTCATGATAAACGTGTTGAGCGGTTGTTGGGCTAGGCTTACCAGACGTATTAGCAGAAGGTCCAACAATTGGAACTCCCGCCTTTTCTATTAGGTCCAGCGTTGGTTGACAGTCTGGAAAACGAAAGGCCACGGTCTTTAAACCGCCAGTTACGGTTTTGGAAAGGGCATTTTTCTTTATTTTTAAAATAATCGTTAATGATCCAGGCCAAAATTTTGCCATTAGTTTACGGGCATTAGCTGGAATCTCTGCAGCATATTGTTCAACCATTGCTACTGAATTAACATGAACAATTAATGGATTATCACTCGGGCGTCCCTTTGCAAGGTAAACATTTTTTACTGCTTCTTCATTTGTTGCATCAGCACCGAGGCCATAAACAGTTTCAGTTGGAAAGGCAACTAATTCGCCACGTCTTATTGCTGCAGCTGCCTGATCAGTTTCGCCACTTCGAAAAATTCGCGTATCCATTCTTACTATCTTCCTCCTGCGTCTGAAAAATCCCATGCGTGTATCATCCTCATTTTTCCTGCCACATCATGCCGTGGACATATTCGTGCGTGTCTATCAGTTTGATGCAATAAAGTTTGAATTGATTCTTCCTGGTCATAACCAGTTTCACCAAATAATTGACCATTAGTCGTAAGGTGTTGCCCCGCTAGCTTAAATAATCGGTGGTAAAAACCAAGACCATGCTCATCCGCAAATAAAGCTAGCGCAGGCTCGTTTGCTAACACCGCTTTGTCCATCACCCCCGTATCCGCCTTATCAATATATGGTGGATTCGTCACAATTAAGTCAAAGCGTTGGGAAATATTAGCAAACAAATCACTTTCAATCAATGGTAGATCTAAACCAAATGTTGTCATATTTTGCTGGGCAACTTTTAGGGCTGCTGGGGAAATATCACTTAACGTCACATCCCATTTTGGACGTTCTAACGCTAACGTAATCCCAATAACACCACTACCCGTCCCCAAATCGAGTACCTTTAATGGATCAGCTGGCATTGTTGCTAATACCCATTCAATTAATTCAGCCGTCTCAGCTTCAGGGATTAAAACATGCTTGTTCAGTCTAAATGTACGCCCATAAAATGGGGCCTGCCCAACAATATATTGAGCAGGCTCATGATTAAGCAATCGTATAATCGCATCGTGCCACCATTTTACTTCATTATCTGGCATTTGGTCACGGTTATGTAATAACAAGTGAGTAGCATCCCAGCCATGTCGCTGTTGAAGTAAGAACTGCGGCGCAAACAGGTCTATATCAGTACCACTCAGCTGTTCTTTTGCCCACCGTTGAGCCATAAAATAATTTTGTGGCGTAAAATTATTCATTCCGTAACTGCTCCAACTTTTGTGTTTGATCAGCCACAATTAGCGCCTCAATAATCTCATCAAGATCACCAGCCATAATCTTATCCAACTTATTTAAAGTTAAGCCGATTCGGTGATCAGTAACTCGGTTTTGCGGGTAGTTGTAGGTTCGAATTCGTTCTGAACGATCCCCCGTCCCAATTGCATCCTTTCGTTTTTGATCATACGCACTCTGCTCTTGTTGTTGGTAATAATCATATACCCGTGATTTTAAGATTCTCATCGCCTTAGCACGGTTTTGTTGTTGTGATCGCTCATCCTGCATTGCTACCACGATTCCCGTTGGAAGGTGAGTCATTCGTACCGCGGATGATGTCTTGTTAACGTGCTGTCCACCTGCACCACTTGAACGGTATACATCAACACGGATATCTTTAGGATCAATATCAACATCGACATCTTCTGCTTCAGGCATCACCCCTACAGTTGCCGTAGAGGTATGTACCCGGCCAGCCGATTCGGTAACTGGAACCCGTTGAACCCGGTGAGCACCATTTTCAAATTTAAGTTTGGAATAAACTTTGTCACCGGTAATCATAAGAGCAATTTCTTTAAATCCGCCAACTTCAGTCTCATTGCGGTCCACTACTTCAACTTTCCAGCCCTGCTTTTCTGCATAGTGAAGGTACATGTTATAAAGGTCAGCTGCAAAAAGACTTGCTTCATCTCCACCAGCAGCTCCACGGATTTCCATAATAATGTTTTTATCATCATTTGGATCTTTAGGGATTAAGAGAATCTCAAGCTGCTTTTCTAATTGCCCTTGTTTCTCCTTTGCTTCTGCTAATTCTTCTTTTGTTAAGGCGATCAGGTCGTCATCATTAGTCTCTCTTAACAACTCTTCATCATCATTAACTGTCTGAGTAACCTTTTTATATTGATTATATTTTTCTACTGTTTCACGCAAACTTCCTTCTTCTTTTGAAAGCTTCATAAAGCGCTGTGAATCAGCAATAACTTCAGGGTCACTAATCAATTCGTTTAGCTCATCATACCGGTCTGCAACCGCTTGGAGCTTATCGAAAATTTCTTCCATTTCCATTGCGATCATTCCTCCTATTGTTGTTTTAGTTGGGGATGAAAATAGTGCTTCCGACATACAGGATAATACGATTCATTACCACCAATTTGAACCTGCTCACCCTCGTAGACCGGTTTTCCGTCATGAATTCGCAAATTCATTGTTGCCTTACGTGGGCAAAACCAACAAATTGTTTTCATTTCCTCAATCTTATCAGCATAAATCAGCAAGTACTTTGACCCCTCAAATAATTCATTACGGAAATCATTTTTGAGACCAAATGCCATTACCGGAATATTTAATTCATCAACAATCTTGATTAATTGCAGGACATGTTCCTTTTTTAAAAATTGGGCTTCATCAATTAAGACACAGTATACTTTATGGTCTATCCCTTTAACATAAGCGTAGATATCCGTATCATCCATTATTGGCTTTACTTTTCGCTCTAATCCAATGCGGCTTGCAATAACCCCTTGACCAGAACGATTATCCACTCCACTAGTCATCAAAACAACTGGCTTCCCCTGCTCTTCATAATTATGAGCAACTTTTAAAATATCGATTGATTTACCGGAATTCATCGCGCCATATTTAAAAAATAGTTGTGCCACTACAATTGCTCCTTTTTTGTTTGCATAGTACTTTTTATTATATCCAAAAATTTGTGTCATTTAAATAGTTCTACATTGGAAGAAAACTATTTTTACAACAAAAGACTTAAAGCTTATAATAATTTCTACTTAATAACTTTCTTTTTAGCACCGTTAAGTTTAAAATTAAACGGTAAAATTTAAACATCATATATTATTACAATTTATACGAAAGGACTACAATCATTCATGACAGTTCGAAGTTCATTTGCTGAATTTGCTGGACGGTCAAGCTACTGGTTCCTCCATACATTTATGAATGGTGGAAGCTCTCTTCCAGGAAAGCTTACACTAAAGCTTGATCCCAATATTCTGCAGGCCTTTAGCAAAAAATACGACCTTGTAATTATAACAGGGACAAACGGTAAGACCCTCACCACCGCCTTGAGCGTTCGGGTTCTCCGGGAAAAATATGATCAGGTACTCACTAATCCCACTGGTTCTAATATGGAACAAGGAATCGTAACTACTTTTATTACCGCTCCTCGTCCGAAGAAAAAAGGATTAGCAGTTCTTGAAGTCGATGAAGCAAATGTAGTAAAAGTATGCCAATACATTACCCCAATTGCTTTTGTTTTTACTAATATTTTTCGTGATCAAATGGATCGTTATGGTGAAATCTATACAACCTATAATAAAATTCTAAAGGGCGTTAAATTAGCACCAAAGGCCACCATTATCGCAAATGGAGACGAGCAGCTTTTTAATAGTAAAGAGCTGCCCAATCCCGTTATCTACTATGGCTTTAATCACGAAGAAAGGGCGCCATTCAATGCTCCTGCTAATACCGATGGCCTTCTTTGTCCAAAGTGTCAGCATATTTTAAAATACAAAATGCGAACCTATGCCGGCCTCGGTAATTACTTTTGTCCCAATTGCGGGTTCCATCGTCCCACTTTAACCTATGCCGTAACCAAGATTGATAAGCTCACGCCTACCCACTCAACCTTCGAGATTGATGGGCAAGAATACACTATTGGAATTGGGGGGCTATACAACATTTATAATGCATTAGCCGCATACTCACTCGGGCGCTTTCTTGGCGTTAGTCAGACCCAGATCAAAGATGCCTTTGAATCCGACGAACGCGTCTTTGGTCGACAAGAAGTTATTAATATTGACGGTAAGCAGGTAACGCTCATTCTGGTCAAAAATCCGGTGGGGCTTAACCAAGTCCTTGATATGATTGAAACTGACGAAAAGCCGTTCAGTTTTGCATTCTTATTAAATGCTAATTACGCTGATGGCATTGATACTAGTTGGATTTGGGATGGCGACTTTGAAAAACTTGCCCGCCATCAAATTCCACAGTATATGACTGGTGGAGAACGCTACAAAGATATAACTACCCGCTTAACAATGGCTGGAATAAAGGAAATGTGGCATGAACCTGATCTTACTCAAGTAATCGACAAGATTAAAGAGATGCCAACAGAACACGTATATATCCTTGCTACTTACACAGCCGTTCTTCAGCTACGGAAACAATTAGCAGATAAGGGGTACATCAAAGGAGGAATGGATTAATGGCAAAATATCATTTACACCTTGCCCATCTTTATGGTGATCTCTTAAATACTTACAGTGATGTCGGAAATATCATTGCCTTACAATACTACGCTAAGCAAATGGACACTGATATTGATGTCAAGGTTGTTAGTATCGATAATAACTTTAATCCTGATGAGTTTGACTTAGCACTCTTTGGTGGCGGCCAAGATTATGAGCAATTGGTCGTTTCAAAGGATCTCCCTAACAAACACGATGCGATTGATAAGTTTATTAACGAAGGCAAACCATTTTTAGCTATATGCGGCGGTTACCAATTACTTGGTCATTATTATATTGGCGCTGATGGTAAAAAAATTCCCGGATTAGGAATTCTTGACCATTACACTTTAAGCCAAGATAATCATCGCTTTATTGGTAACATTACAATAAAAAATGAGGAAAGCGGTCAAGAATATCACGGCTTTGAAAATCACAATGGGCGAACCTTTCTTGGAAAAGGAGAGCGGCCTCTAGGAAAAGTTATCTCTGGAAACGGTAATAACGGTGAGGACCAAACTGAAGGTGCAATTTATAAAAACACCTACTGCTCATATTTTCATGGACCAATTTTAACCCGTAATGGCGAAATTGCTAAAAAAATCCTTCTCGCCGCCCTTGAATATAAGTACCCTAATGCCGATCTTAGTAGCCAAAAGGCGCTCAAGATTGTGCCGACATTTTAGTTAAGGTGACAAATATTGGATCAAACAATAACATTTGTATTTACTATTATCTTTTTAGTAGAAAGTTTTTGGGAAGTTCGCCTCTTTTCCCAATTGCAACTGCTAGCCATTCAAAATCCTACCAACGTTCCACCAAGATTTGCCAAAGTTATGCGGCTTGAACGACGGTGGAATTGGATATCGTGGATTTTAATCATATTACTTTTTCTCACTTCATCTCACTTTACTATTTTATTAGTTAGCTTGATTACCCTAATCGAAACTTACGTTGTTTGGCGAATGGACAATATAAAAAGCAACATGATTAGTGAATGAATTGCCTAAAATAATGCAATATTATAAATGGGTTTCAGTGTTCGGCAAGACCGAATACTGAAACCCATTTTTGATTATGAAATCGTAAGAGCAAAACGAAGATCAACTTTTACTACACACATTCTTAAAAGCTTATTTTCCCATCAATAATCAAAAGTAATGCCACGAATCCCGCAAGCGCAATTATTACTGCCAGCCACTTCTCTTTCTTCGTCATTTTACTTGGTGCTCTTACAAAAAGCGGAATTCCAAGGGCAAAGATAATTGCACTAGCAAAAACATATTCAAGCCCCGAAGCAATTAACATGTATACAGCATAAACAGATGCAAGAGATGCCACAATCTTAAATCCCAATCCAAGTCTTTCATTAAAGGCCAGTTTCAAACCATATAAGGCAGATAATAGATATGCAACTAGTGTCATCGTTGCAGCTAATGTATAAGCAACAGTATACGCAGTTTGTAATTGAGGCAATAGTAATACTAATAGGCAAATCTGCATAATTAAAGTGTAAACAATTAATGCAAATCCCGGAACATTATGTTTATTAACAAGTTTAAAAGCACGTGGCATATCCTTATCATAACTTGTCACATACGCAATTTCCGGTCCAATCATAAACCAGCTTAGCAATGCTCCCAATAAAGAAATTAACAAACCGCCCTTAATAATTAAACTTCCTACGGCTCCTAATGCTGTGTGATTAAGTGTGGCAGCAAGTGGTACCGATGCTTGACTCAGTTCCTTTGCGGGGAGAATTCCCATGGGTAAGATAGAAATTGAAATGTAGAGGATTAATACAATTACAAAGCTAATAACCGTCGCCTTTCCAACGTCTTTTGCTTGCTTAGCTCTTCGCGACATCGAAACTGCCGCTTCAATACCAACAAAGCACCAGACAATGGTACTCATCGCACTACTTATCTGCTCACTTAATGATGCCTGATGATGATTAACAGCCAATACGGTTGACCAATCTGGAACACTAAAAACATGGGGTTGAAAGGCAAAAATTCCTACTATAACCACCAAGAGCAATGGCAAAATCTTAAGAATTGTAATAGCCGCATTTAAAATACTAGCTTCGTGAACACCAAACCATACGATTACAGTATATCCCCATAATATTATCGAACCACCAATAAAACACCATAATGGAGAAAGTTGATGCGTTCCGAGCATGCTATTCAGGGTCTTAAAGAAAAGCGAGATAAAAGCAATATTTCCAAAAACTGCTCCCATCCAGTAACCCCAAAAAGAATTAAAGCCAACGTAATTACCAAAGCCTTCTTTAGCGTAAGTATAAATTCCACCATTCATCTCCGGCTTTATAATCGACAGCTTGTAAAAGACTAGTACTAACATCAAAATACCAAGGCCACCAATCAGCCATGCGATTAATGACGCTAATGGGTTTGCCTTCAAAATCAAGTCGGTTGGACTATTAAATATTCCGCCACCAATAATCGTTCCTACAATTAAGGTGATTAAGAGGAAGAGATTTAACTTCTTTTCCTTCACCTTAATCACCTCACTTATAAATATTCTTAAAATGTGGAATAATTATACATTATTTACCTAGCTAATAGCAATGGTTCCATTAGCAACTAACCAAATTGCGACAATACTTAAGATCAAAATTAATGCCATTGTCCACTTTTCAGCAGTTGTAACTTTCCGTGCATTTTCTTTACATGCCAAGTAATAAATGTAAAATCCTGGGATAAAACTAATCGATACCAACAACACTTCTTGCCAACCAGCTAAGAACATGCAGGCAAACATGAACGCAGCGGAAAGCAATCCAATCGTAAACTGTCCCCATTCTTGATGTGCAGAACTGTACTTCATTTGGTAAAGTCCAACAAATAAGTATGAGAATAAAATTGCTGCACTACACAAGGAATAAGCAAATTCATAAGCCTTATCAGTGAACAACAAGGAGAATAAGAAGATTGTCTGTAATACGGCAGTAATCATTAACGAAGCAGTTGGTGCCTTCTTAGCGTTAACTTTTCCCCAAACGCTTGGCATCGCCTTATCATCAGCAACTAACATGGTTGTTTCAGCTGGTAGCATTGTCCATGAGAGCCAGGAAACAATCGTTGAAATGATCAACCCAACGTTAATCAGAATTGAACCCCAATTACCGACAGTTGCTTGTAAGACATGACCAATAGCCGGTTGCCCCATTCCGGCCAATTCTGCTCGAGTTAAGGCGCCATAAGGTAAGATGGAAATTAAAACATAGATAACAACCAAAATCCCAAAACTAACAAGTGATGCTTCTCGTGCCGCAGTCAATGACTTAGCACGGCTAGCCATTACTGACGCACCTTCAACACCGATAAATACCCAAATTAATGTCATTAAGGTACCTTTCATTTGTTCCCACACAGAACCAGTTGTTGTCCCTTTAGAAGCATTATCAGCAACCCGGCCCCAGAAGTCAGCGGTAAACATTCCGGCCTTAAAGCAAACAACCATCATAATGATGAAAATAACTAACGGTAAAACCTTGCAGATTGTTCCGATCATGTTAACAAATGATGCGCTTTCCACTCCATTATTAACAAGAATGGTTAGTAACCAACAAAAGATAATCGCTACAATAATCGACGGGAGGTTCTGTCCACCTTTAAATGTCGGGAAAAATGTCCCAATCGAACTCATTAACATAGTAGCAAAGGCGATGTTCCCTAACCATGCAGACAGCCAATACGACCAACCAGAAATAAATTCACCAAGCGGACCAAAACCTGCTCCCGCATATGAAAAGATTCCTGACGTAAGATCTGGTCGTTTTTCTGATAGGTTATTTAGGGAAAGAACCAACATTAAAAATCCAATTCCAACAAAGATCCATGCCAACAATGCAGGACCCGGTGCCGCAGCAGCAGCAACATCACTAGTAATTCCGAATATTCCAGTACCGATACATGAACTAACGATTAAAGCAATTAATTCGCCCTTACCGATACCTTTCTTTTGTTCCTCCATAAAGATATTCCTCCTATGCTTTTTACGAATGCATGTGTTGAATAATTAAGTCATAGATCATTTTAGCGTCATCATTATTTTTACTAATGATAATTAAGGTATCATTACCGGCAAGCGTTCCTACAACTTCAGGAATATCAAGTTCATCAAACATTCCCGCGAGAATTGTTGCATAACTAGAATTAAGGGCGGTTTTTATTACATTCATGAATTGGACAGTCTCTATTGTCCGTACATTATCATGAATCCCTTGGTACAATCGGTCAAAGCCATGCTCTGGCGTTACATGTAACTGTACATAGTGGGTATGACCATCGCCATCGTTAGCCTTTACAATATTTAATGCGTGAATGTCGCGAGAAATCGTCGCTTGGGTTGTCTCAAACCCGGCATCTAATAACAGTTTTAGCAGTTCATCCTGTGTTTCAATTTTACGGTCATTAACAACCTGCTCAATAAATTTTCGTCTTGCCTTTCGATCCATTCGTGTTCCCTTCTTATCAAATTAATTACACTAAAATGATACAAGAAAAAGCAGCAAAATTATACCCTTTCTAAAATTCGTTCAGATAAGTTTGCTGCTTTTATTAATCTATTTATTTCTTGAGATCTTCACGAACAATTGGACATGACATGCACCGTGGACCACCACGACCCCGTGATAATTCGCTTGAACGAACCTCGTGAACAAGAATGCCATGTTTACGCAGCAAATCATTTGAGACATAGTTCCGGTCATAAGTAACAACTTCACCTGGAGCAATTGCTAACGTGTTAGAACCATCATTCCACTGTTCACGTGGGGCAATAATTGGGTCTCCGCCACCAGTAGGAATCAAATCAATTTCAGACTTATCAAGTGCCTTCTCAAGAATTTCCTTGAGGTTTGTTTCATGAGTAATTGAAATTTCACCATTAGCGGCAGGGTGCATAATATATGCATCAACATGGCCACCATCACGGAGGATTGCCGGATGAACTGTAAATTGATCATAATTAATCATTGTAAATACAGTATCAAGGTGCATCATTGCATGATTATGTGGAATATGAATAGCGATAACAGTATCGTAATTAGACTTTTCAAAAAGGCTTTCAGCTAATTCAGTAATAGCCTTAGCTGATGTCCGTTGAGAAATACCAATTGCTAATACTTGGTCACTAAGAACTAGTTCGTCTCCACCTTCAATCCGACCTTCTGGGTAACGACTGCGCCATACGTTAACACCCTTATCAGCAAAGCGTGGGTTGTGTTTAATAATGTATTCGGTAAACAATGATTCACGTTGACGTGCTTTGAATGTCATGTGATTGATTGTGATTCCGTCCCCAATACATGCTTGTGGGTCACGCGTAAAGTAAGCATTTGGCATTGGGTCCATGTAGAATGGATAATCCTTATCTTCAGCTAACTCAGCAAGCGACACATACTTAGTCTTAATTTCATCTTTCCGCACACCAGCGATAATCTTATCAACCATGTCTTTTGTGCTAAAACTAAGTAAGTATTCCTTCAATGCATCGTGAATTGCGCCCCCGGCAAACCCTGATTCAGCAATAATCTTTTCTAGGAATTCATCCTTAATATTATTATCTGCTAATGCATCGGTTAAAAGATTTTCAAGATACAATACCTCTGTACCGTTATCACGCAACGTTTGCGCAAATAGGTCATGTTCTTCTTGAGCAATTGGTAAGTATGGAATATCATCTACTAGCATTCGGTGAAGAATATCAGGATAAACATTCTCAATTTCCCTACCAGGCCGATGCAACATAACTGTCTTAAGCTTCCCAATTTCTGACGTAACATGAATTGGACTTTGCATACAATATCACTCCTTTTTGAAGTATCACTTGAGTACACTTATATAATATTTGTTTATGTAACCGTTGTCAAACACTGATATAACAGCATTTAGTGAATTATAACAATAGAAGTTATTAATATAAATAATTAGCATTTTTTATACATTGCATTGACCTAAATTGCATATTTTAAGAACAAGCTTATTCATTACCATGAATATAAATTTCACAAAGTTTTTTCTTTTTCTATGAGGTACGTAGCAAAAAGGTGGTCACGTGCTGATAAATATTCCTGATTATTAGCAGTCGGATGAACACGGTTAGTTAACACAATAAATCCCTGATCATTTTGACGATCCAGTACCATCCATGTCCCCGTAAATCCGGTATGGCTGATTAGAAGATGATGATCAGCACTAACCGCATGAAATAATTTCCAACCAAGTGACCGAGTATGAGGACCGGGAATGCGGGTTTGGTCTTCAAACATTGCGTTCACTATTTGCGAAGATAATAATCCATTTAAATTACTTTCAATTAATGCATGACTAAAAATAGTTAAATCATCTAAAGAAGCAAATAAGCCAGCACACCCGCAATGTTCTTTCAGGATGAAGCCCTTCGGATCATGGGTCGTACCTTTAATCAACCCTCGTTTAGTTTGCACTTCTGTTGGCACACAATCCTGTGGCGCCGGGTTAAAAGTTGCAGTTGGCAAATTTAAAGGTTTTATTACCCGTTCTGTAATTACTTGTTGAACCGGTTTATTACAAATTGTTTCAATAATCCACCCTAAATAAAGATAATTTACATCAGCATACTTTATTTGCCGGTTTAGGCTATCTTCCACATGCATATCAGCTAAAAACGCTCTCTTTAGTTCAGGCGCGTTCAATTCGTCACGATGAGGAATATATCCAGCAATTCCTGAAGTATGCGTTAATAAATTACGAACTGTTGGCCGCGAATCCTTAAACGCTGGTAAAAATTTATTAACCGGATCATCAAGTTTGAGCTGACCCGCTTGAATCAGGATTGCAATTACTGGGACAGTCCCAATTACTTTAGTTAGTGAAGCGACATCGTATAACATTCCATCATGTAATTTTTCAGGGGTCGGATATACTTGAGATAATCCAGTTACTTCTTTTATTGTGTCATGATGGTCAAAAATCACGTAACTAACTCCTGGAACAATCCCCTCTTTTACCATTTGATGCAGTTTCGTAATTGTCATATCATACTTACTCATCCTTATTCGCTCCTCGTATTATATTAAGTGTTATCAATTTTAACTTAATTATATTAATAGGGGAAAGAAGATTTAATTTATTGAACACAACCAGCCAAATATGACAAAAAAGTTAAAAATATTACAAAAACGTTTCAAAAGGCGGTATAATAAATGTGTAAGATTGATAAAACAATTCTAAGAGAGATATGAGGGGGTCATTAAAATGACGAAGATGACAAGTAAGGTTTTAACAAGTTCGTTAGTAATTTTGACTGCACTAGGATTAGCTGGATGTACTAATAGTGCAGCGGCCCCATCATCAAAGACGTCAACCGCTACTACTAAGGTTACCAAGCAAGCAAATAAAAAAACTGCTACTTCTTCAACCAGTCAAAAAGCAGTTAAAGTTCATGATACCTCAGCTAATTCCAGTACTTCGTCAACAAAATCGAATTCAAATAGTCAGGCTAAAGCAACAGCTACCAGTCAGGCTAATAAGCAGGTAAGTAGTTCAATGAGCAGTAGCAGTAGTAAAGCTGCTCAATCAGTAGATACAAGTTCAAGTGCAACTGTCGCTAATAACGACAAACAAGTGTTAACAAGCTTTGTTAAGACAAGCGGTGTCCAACAAGATGGTAATCATTATTACGTTACTAAAAATAATCAAAACAATAATTACCAAATTGAAGTGCGGAATAATCAAGGCGGCGATCCAAATATCGCCCACCTTACCGGTACCTACCAATATGATCCGACAACAAATCAAATTCACGAAATGAATCCAATTATCGGAAGCTACGATAATTAAGCAATTATTTTAATTAAAGAAAATACCCCAAATCGGCTGACAAGCTGATTTGGGGTATTTGTCTTTGAATTGCCACAAGGATGGCTACTACTCTGTTACATCCTTATCTTTAGGGATCGGATTATTTTCTGATCTCTTATTAGTACTTAGAACAGTCCTTTAAATGCGGCAAAGATTCCTTTTTTATTTGATACTGCTTCACCATTCTTAACTGACTGTGGTTGTTTAGTATCGTTTGTTACTACTTTGGAGTCCTCGGCACTATGCGGTGTTACCGCTACTAACTTATTTAATTGAATTACATATGTTTGTTTTCCCGGTCCAAAATGATGGTCTGCCGGAAAGTTATTATTTTCAAGCACATATCCCTGGCCTTCTAATGCTTTAATTTCGTTTGCGGGATCATAGTCAAATTCTGTGCCAGTCTTTCCCTTTAATTTTTCTACTTTAATTTCTTTACCAAATTGGTCATTAAATTTCACAATAATTTCTGCGGGTTCTGGAGTGTATGTAATGCTTTCTTCATAATCATCAGCATCTTTATCTACTTCTAACGACGGCACAGTATCAGCCTCATATCCTGCTACTGAAACAGGAGTATACTCAGGTAAAATCCCGGTAGTCCAATCCTGCCAAATATCTTGACCTGTAACATCATCATGCACCCCTTGACGTACTGCAATCGCTTCTTGAACAACCTTCTGATGAGTCAAGTCTGGCATCACAACTTCAATTGTCCGAGTTACTTTGTGTTCATTTTTTAGCGGTGTTGTCTTATGTGTTAAGTAAACATAGTATTGTTGTTCTGGACTTCCAGCAAAATACTCCCCAGTTGTCGCCCCGTTATCGGCCTTAAACAGCTCATAGCCATCTGCCGCAAAGTCTCGTAACTTGTTAGTATAGTTTTCTCCCTCAGCAACATCTAAATGTTGAGTATAACTCTTTAGTATTGTCCCCGAGGTTGGCTTTACAAGCGGTAAGCGATCAAATGGCACATCAACATAAAAGACCGTAATTGGCTGAGCCTGTGACTCATGCTTACTTACTACAATCTGATATTCTTGCGGCTGACCATCATTTATCGCATTAAAGCGCGCATTCTTCGGCAGTCCATTATCAACAATCAAGTAGCCCTGTTCAGCTAACTGATTAATTTCGTCCGTTGGTGAATAATCAATTAATTCACCGGCAAGTCCCGTTAACTGTTGTTTACTAATTACTTTGCCATCTTCATCAACAAATTTAACCGTAACGTCAACCTTCTTTGGGTCATACGTAACATTAAGGCTACTATCTTTGGTAGTTAACGAAATTGACTGCTCAGGAACATCCCAACTGGTGTAACCTGGAATCGTTGGTGCTTTTACAGCTGGTAATGTTGCTGAACTCCAATCACTCCACGTCTTTTCACCAGTCGTCATATCAGTAATTCCAAAACGCTGAATACGTCCTTTTTGCTTAATAGTTTGCTTAGCCCCATTAGGCATATTAAATATGATGGTACGAGTAACTTGATGGTCTTCATCAATTTTCTCAACCTTGTGTGTTAAATAAACATAATAATCACGAGCAGGTTGTCCGCCATCATAAGTTCCTTCTTTTGCGCCATCTTCATATTTAAAAATTTCATAACCGTCAGCTGGTCCCCATAGTTGGTTATTATAAGTTGTATCTCCCTTACCGGTAAAGGTTTGTGTATGATCATTAAGAACCTTACCGTCACTTGGCTGTAACTCAGCTTTAGGCTTATCAATCGCATTTACAAGGTCGACATAGTAAACGTTAATTGTTTGTTTATTTTCAACTACGGTAATAGTTGTAGGGGAAGTAATCAGCATATTTTCATCTTCACTACCATTAAGAAAATATCCGATCATCACATTATACGTGCCCGGTTTAGCACTATCCAATTCTGAATTATCAATAATAAATGTTTGTTCAGGATTTACCGTTACTTCCTCATTACTTGCAGATAGTCCTTTTAATTTAACTATTCCATCATCTGGTGTCCACTTATCTTTTGCTTCAGCTTTTAACGTAAAATCTTTAGTAACTAAAAGCTGATGTACAACAATATAAGGAATAAAATCAATGGCTTCAAAATCTAACTGTTCAGTTGGTACAGTAAAAGCATAAGCATTCATCAATTTTCTTCCTGTTTCATCAACATCAACGGAGTATCCATTTTCCTGAATTGCACTCTGGATAGCAGTTAAGGTAAAGAAATAATGCCCACCTTGCCATAACACATTCTCAATATTTTCCGTATCATCAATCACAGTCGTATCACCAAAATTGCTAATACTATACGGAACATCTCCTAAAGTTGGCATAATCTCTTGTACTTCAGGTGACAAAACCTGATAACCACTATCTGTCCGATCAAGAGCTACAAAGTGAATGTCTTGATAATCATCATGAGCAAAAATAGGTGTACTTAACCGAAAATTTAATCGTGACGTCGTATGCTGGTTGATCGTTAAATCATAGAACGCATACTCATTCAAATGATAAGTTGTTTGACTACTTACCTTTTCACCGTTAACAATCTTAAATGGAAATTCAACCCGATATGAGCTATTAGGCAACAATGATCCAAATACCATTATTGCAGTAACTTTTTCCCAACTAAAATCATCCCGCTGCTTTAAAGTATCAACTGTAGAATATTCTCCCTCATGGCCTTGATAACTATAGGTAATGTCAAATCCTGGAATAACATTTCCCTCTTCATCCTTGTATTCAAAGCCATCAAATTCATTGACTCGTGATCCATCAATAACTAATTGGGCTTTATCGTTACTGTCACTTTCAAAAGTCGGAAGTGTATAAACTACTTCAACTGATTTAGCCGTTTCTGTCGTGTTTTTTAGGTGTCCGTAACCACATAAATCTACCACGTCTTTATAGTTGACTAGGGAGGCTGTTTGGTCCATTCCGCTTCGGCTGACAAGGGAACGATCCTTACCATGGTTTACACGATTAGTTGCTTGCAAGTATGTCCCATGCTGAAGCCCATCTAAATCATCATTTAATTTATAAACACCTAATGCAGGATTATTTTTTATTACAGGCTCTTGAATGCTTAGCTTCTGCTGCTGGGCTGCAAAATTAGGCACTGATTCTAGCAACTTCTTCATTGAAGATGATTCGTTCAATGAAACAATACTTGAAGCAGATAAATCGTTCTTTACCTTTACTTGTCCCCCAATAGTTTCAGTTGAAACAAGATTTACACCAATCACTTTATCTTTTTTTGTTTCATCTGTCTCAAGCATTTCTAATCCCCCTTAAATACTTTTATAGTTCGATAACTATTATTTCACCATTGAGTATAATATACTCATTTGTTATTTCAACACTGATAAATCTTTTATTTTACTTTGTATCCTTTTATTTATAACAGATTAGTTGATATATCAATGTTTTTAAGATATTTAATATAACAAAAAAGGGCAAAATAATAATTTTTCATATGAAAAAATTATCTTTTGTCCTTTAAAATCAATTATTCTTTTATCACTAGATATTTAAATACTATTTTTAGTATTGCGGACCATCTGTAACATACCCATCATTTTCCTGAGTATTTTCACTACTATGCGTATTGCCAGAAGGGGCAGGATTAGATGATGTCGTATTATGCCTATTACCAGTACCACCACCATAGTAATGCGGTGCACGGTAAGTACTACCATAACTTCTTGATGAATTATTATTAGAAGCAGCCGTAGTATTAGTAGCATTATTTGAAGAATTACTATTATTACTTTGTGCAGTTGTTGAAGTAGAACTAGAGTGTGATGAGGAAGTAGCTGAACTACTTGTAGAAGAAGTCGTTACAGAACTTGAACTGGCTGAAGTTGAACTACTACTTGAAGACGAACTATCAACATCATCATTAGCTTCTACTTTTAACTTTTTGGTTACTTTTTGATTCCCACGTTCGGCAATAATGTCATACGTTCCTGCAACATCAAAAGTATAACTATGTTTTACAAGAGATTGACCTTTACTTGCCTTAAAGGTCTTAACGATTTCTTTGCTTTTGTGACCACGAATAGTTAACGTTGTCTGTGGTGAAACCTTAAAATTTACTTTAGCTTCGCCATTAGCATTCATCTCAACTTTCTTATTAAACTGAACTGAAACCTTACCTAGGTTATCATCATTAGAAGCTGCATATTCAACATTTTCTGTCTTACTGGTCTGGTCAGACTTTGCTTCTTGGTGACGTGAATGAACACTCTCAAAGGCAATGCCCCCAATACAGATTACTAAGACAGCTACTAATGTCCAGTTAAAGAATACTCGTCCTCCGCTAACAAAGTTATTACCGCTACGATTTTTTCGTAATTGTGAAATATATTGAGCAGCTAAAATAATAATCGCAATAATTGCTAGTACTATCATTAAATTCATTACTCGCATAATTAATCCACCAAATCCATCCTATTCTTTTTCTTGCGTTCCCAAACCATCATAGCATTAAATCACTATTTTCTTAACGTTTTTTTTAATTTTGTAATATAAATTAAAAAAAGTCTGTCACTCAATATTAATGAGCAACAGACCCAATCTGTAATCACCCGCACGGGGATCGAACCCGTAACTCCGCCTTGAGAGGGCGACGTCTTAACCAATTTGACCAGCGGGCAATAACGTACAAGTAAGATTATACGTTATTGTTTTGTATTCGTCAATTGTTATTTTAATAAAACTTATTACGGTCAACTAAAATTGATTCTGATAATAATACATCATTGTAAAGGTCATAAACGTACCCTCGCATATTTTCTTTTTGTGAAACCGTATCAAGGTATTGCCGTTCTGCACGAAAAGCCCATAACAGTGCACGTTGCTCTAACTCTCGCTCCTGCTCATTAAACTCTGTTCGCCGACTTGCTTGCACCCATTGATGCCAAAATTCTTTAAAGGTCGTTGCATTCTTTTGATCGCGCAAATCATATAGGACGCTTTGTTTAACATTATCAGGAAGATAAATTCCTTGAACAGTTTTTATTCCTTCTTGTACCATTTCATCACGAAGTCGCTTTGCTTGATCAGCAATTCTCTTTGCGGATAAATCATGTGGAAGAATAAATTGAAAAATAATTGATGGTACTACCATGCTCAAAATAATCATTAGCATCTCGGAAAGAACAACGGTACTAAATTGGACAGACGTAACGCTACTAATAACCATATAGACTAATGCCAATGTCACTGCCCCGTGAACGCCACCAAGTGAAAAGATAACACTGCCCTTACGTCCTAGCCCAATAACTAAGCCGTAGATATAGCGAATAATTAAATTTGCCACATATAACGTGAGTCCAATACTAATCCATTGAATGTCAGGGCTACCATGAATTAAATCCGACTTAATAATTCGAACAGCCAATAGTCCCAAAATTACAAAAACAATATTATTTAAAATTTCCTGAAGTAAATCCATTAAGGTAATTCCATTATGATATTGCCGCGGTAATATGAAACGGCTTCTCATCCCCTCACTATTTTGCATCAGTCCCGCACAAACCACAGCAATAATGCCAGATACCCTCATTTCTTCTGCAATAAAGTAAACAAAAAATGGAGTAATAACAAATAACATATTTTGTGCATTATACGCCAATCGATTGGTTCTACTTAAAAGCTGACGAAAACTAATCATCAAAATTGCTGCTAATATTCCAATTACAATCCCACCGCCAGCTGACTTTATAAAATCCAAAATAGTCTGCTGATAGTTAAGATGTCCATTTTTCACCCATAATGCCATAGCACTGACAAGAATAATTCCTGTAGCATCGTTAAAGAGCGATTCCATTTTTAAAATATTTTCTTGTTTTTCTGGAACAATTAATCCTTTAGAAACGGACTCAGTAGCAGTTGCATCTGTCGGTGTGCTTAACGCTCCCATTAAAAAGGCAAATGCAATCGGAACTCCCAGTAAGGATACCGCAACCCCAGTAAAAATAGTCGCAGTAACAACAAGTAATACTGCAGTGCCAATAATTTGCCGTAAATTCTTACCAATTAGGTTGATTCTGGTAGTTTGTCCTTCAAAATAAATTAACGGAGCAACAATGTACATAAATATTTCCGAATGAAAAGACATGACTTGTTGATTCAGCGGAACGATCAATGCCAAAATAATTCCAATGATAATACTGATGTAGTTGGTTGAAATATGTGGCAAAAAACCGGCAATAATGCTACTAAAGGTTGCAGCCACCAATAAAATTGTTATTGAAATTATCATAGCTACTTAATCCTCCTTAATTAATTTAAAATAGGCACCTAGAGTTCGGCTTTTCCGGACTTTAGATGCCATATATACTCGTGCTACTCACCTTTTATATTAAAATTAAAGCTTCTGTCACAGCCCTAACATAATCATTCAAATGAAAGTTCTAAGAAATATACTTTTTCTTTTGGGATATGACATGTCGTTACCCACACGTCATAATAATTTCTTTTTGAGCCCTTCGTCATGGCAAAATATTCATCAAGTAATTCACCATTTTTTGCTACAAAATCATTCGATAATCGATTAACCATTAACCGCCCTACAGGAAAATAAAATGATGAATCGGCTATTTTTAATGAGTCAGCAAACAAAATCAGAACCGCATTAGTATATCGTGGACGAACTTCTTTTATCAGTTCTGGATGGTTTTTAAGTTTCGTTAAAACATAATAAATTGAATCAGAATTACTAGCCATTTTCTTCCCCTCACTTGCCTGTAATTATAACAAAATAATGTTATAGATAAAATAACTACTATTCTCATCCATAAACAAGACACCTATAATATATTAGGTTAATCGACTCAATTAAATTATACTGTAAAAAGGGCCTGCTAGAAAAACTAACAGACCCTTACTTGTAAATTGGGCATACTGGTCTCGAACCAGTAAATTATGGATTCAGAGTCCACTGCCTTACCAGTTTGGCGAATGCCCAAGAAACAATAACTTATAACAATAAATACTATACATGGAAGTTTTATAATAGTCAACTATTTTTTCATTATTTCTTTGTTTCTTGATGCAATCGATAACGCTGACGGGCTCGTCGCAATTTTGTCACTAAAGTAATAAAGGGATGAGTATGCCCATTACACCAATAATCAACGTCAGCTTTAATTTGCCGCTGCGTCCATTTACTATAATCATGATGAAGAAAATTGTAGTTTGCTTGCGAAGACTGTTTTTTCCAGACCGCTGCCATTATAAACTGACTTCGGGTTCGCAATATATTTTGGTTAGCTTGTTGTATATCAACAGCTTCAACCCCGATTACCTTTGCTGTAGAAATTGGTGGAATAACCGAATTACTTGGTAAATATGGGGCAACCGGGACATTAATCAGTGCATCAATGATTACTTCTTGCCAGTCTTCTCTTGTCTGGTAACGATGCATTAAACCCGGTTCAACATCGTTAGCTAAAAAATAATCCTGCTTCTCTCCCCAGCTTAACTGACTATGAATCAAAAACATTATCGGCATCCCAATCACTCCTCAAGATTTTTTCATTGCTAATTTTACCGCAAAATCATTTCGTATTGTGCAATTATAAACAAAAAAGGTGGAACTAAATCCACCTTTCCAATATTTTAAAAGTTTCTCCGGCAATTTTGGCTTTATTTAATAACAATGAAGAACTAACCACAGAAACTGAACTAAATGCCATTGCCAATCCTGCTAGTTCTGGACTAAGGGTAAAGCCAATAACTGCAAATAAGCCAGCGGCAATTGGAATTCCAACAACATTATAAATAAGCGCCCAAAAGAGATTGAGCTTAATTCGGTCAAACGTCTTTTTTGAAATACTAAGTGCCCGCACAACTCCTAGTAAATCATTCTGAACTAACACAATACCACCAGAGTCAATTGCAATATCGGTTCCAGACCCCATGGCAATCCCAACATCGGCTGTAGACAAGGCTGGAGCATCGTTTATTCCATCACCAACAAACGCAACTTTTTTGCCTTTATCCTGCAATTTTTTAATTTCTTTAGCTTTTTCGTTCGGCATAACTCCCGCAATTACCTTGTTAATTCCCACTTCATCAGCAATTGCCTGAGCAACCTTTTTATTATCTCCTGTAAGCATAACTGTCTGTAAGCCGCGCTTTTTCAATTCTGTAATCGCCTTCTTAGAACTTGACTTTGGGACATCCTGAAGTGCTATTAGGCCAATTACTTCTTTATCGATTCCAACATAAACAACTGTCTTAGCTTCATTTTGTAATTCATTAGCACGCACTTTCATTTCCCGGGAAATATTAATATCGGCTAATAACCTATCGCTACCTACAAAAGCTATTTCCCCGCGATATTTAGCACGAACACCTTTTCCTTCAAGTGCTTCAAACTCCTGTGACTTTACCAAAGAAACCTGTTCATCTTTTGCTTTTTGCATAATAGCTGATGCTAGCGGGTGTTCTGAAGCATCCTCAAGACTTGCCGAAATTGCTAAAACCTGCTGCGGATTACCAACAATATCAGTTACCCTCGGCTTACCGACCGTAATTGTCCCTGTCTTATCAAAAACTACCGTATTAATATTATTGACTTCTTGAAGGACTTCACCATTCTTTATTAAAACACCCATTTTAGCGCTGCGAGCCGTTCCGACCATTAAAGCAGTTGGGGTTGCTAATCCAAGTGCACAAGGACAAGCAATAACTATTACCGATACTGCAAACAATAACGCATGAACAAAAGTCGTACCAATTATCGAATACCAAACTACAAAAGTAATAATTGCGATAATCATTACTGCCGGAACAAAAATATTAGAAATCTTATCAGTTAAATTTTGTATTGGTGCATGACTAGTCTGGGCCTTTTTTACAAGGTCAACGATTTGCGCAAGCATTGTATCTGTACCAACCTTGGTGGCTCTAAACGTAATTGTTCCATTACTATTTGTCGTTGAACCAACAACAGTATCTCCGACTTGTTTCATTACGGGCATACTTTCACCCGTTACCATCGACTCATCGACTGCTGATGTTCCTTCAGTAATCACACCGTCAACCGGAACCTTTTCTCCTGGCTTCACCCGAATCAAATCGCCTACTTGGACTTGATCTAATGGTACTTTAACAAATTCACCGTTTTTCAATACTTCAGCATCTTTTGCCTGCAATCCCATTAGTTTACCAAGAGCATCAGCAGCATTATTATGCATCTTTTCTTCCATAGCATCACCCAATAGAACAAAGACAGTTACAAAAGCTGCACTTTCAAAATAAACTTCTCTTCCTGTCATCATTGCGTAAATACTATAAAAGTAAGCTACCGCTGTCCCTGTTGCCACTAATGTATTCATATTTGCACTGTGCTTTTTGAATGCAGCAATGGCGCTTTTCCAATAGGGGAAAGCAGAAATAGCCATAATAATTGTCGTTGTAATTAATGCGATCCAATTATAAGCTGGCATCATCCAATGAAAAAGCATTCCTATCATCTGAATTAACATTGGAATCGCTAAAATAAATGAAATCCAAAAGCGCTGAATATTTGAGAGTTTTGTCACTTCACAACAACCTTTCCGTGAAACATATCCATCCCACAGGCATAGTTAAATGTTGCTGGTTTATCTGTTGGAATGTTTATTGTTACTTCCTTTTTTCCGTCAAGTTTTTCATCAATTTCAAGCTCCTTAAAGACAACTTCATTCATGCATCCCATATTATCAGATGGGATAAACTTTAACTGTGCCGGCTTTCCCTGCTTAAAAGTAACGACTTCAGGTTTATATCCATGATTCTCCGCATTTACAACAACTTTTTTAGTTTGATTTTTTGAAAAAATACTCATTATTTCACAACGACCTTTCCATGAAACATATCCATTCCACACGCAAAATTAAAAGTTTGCGCTTTATCTGTTGGAATACTTATAGTTGTAATCTTTTGTTTTGTCAAATCTTTATTAATCCCTAATTGTTCAAAGACAACATGCGATAAACACGCTGTTGAGTCGCGCATATCAAAATTCACCTGAGCAGGGACGCCCTTTTTTAATACTACTGTTGATGGGGAATAACCACCGTTTACTACAATTGTTGCGGTTTGTTCGTTATTAACTACCGTTGACTGACCAGCTGTCTCTGAATGTTTTCCAAAAAACCACCATAAAATAAACGCAATTAAAATTATTGCAATGATAACAACGATAATTCTCATGTAACCCTTCCCTCTCTTTCGTTTACATCTGTAAATCATATTACATTTACAGTCTACTATCATAGTTTACATATGTCAACGATAAAAGGAATTATATTAAATAATGGACGTTTACAATCTTTTTAATTAAAATTTGTTTATTAGGAGGCGACACTAATTAAAAAGTCAAGTATTATCTTAATCGTATTTTATTGCATACTATTCGGTGGCACGATCTGGTTTTACCAAAATAATACGCAATTTAAGGAACAAACAAATATTAACATCCATAATGCTCAAGTTTTTACTCAGTCCTGGCTCCATAAACTAACTGGCAAAGAAACTAATGTCCCAGTAAACCAAAAAGCGGATCAACAAAACGACCAAGGTGTCCCTACCGATGCGCGGTGGCAACAAAATTCAGCAACAGTATATGTAGATATAAATAATACTGTGTTGAAAAGTGCCACCGAAACTGCAATTTCACAATGGAATAATACAGGAGCCTTTATTTTTAAACCGGTAGCGAATAAAAAGAACGCTGATATTATTGTTTTAGCAGTAAACGATCCCGATAATGGGGCAGCTGGACTTACTAATACAAGTATGAATTCCATCACCGGATACTACCTTCACGCAACCGTTAAGCTTAATTCCTATTATTTGCTTAATCCTGTTTTCGGATATTCCCAGCAACGAATCGTTAATACTGCTGAACATGAACTTGGACACGCAATTGGTCTACAACATACAAATAAAACCTCGGTAATGCAACCGGCTGGATCATACTATCCTATTCAAAGATTAGACATCGACGACGTAAAAGCGTTATATTCACGCACACCGCAACCACCATCGCTACAAGATAATAACGATCAATCAATCTCAAAATAAAAACTTTACTCTATTTGTTAATAATTGGTATAGTAGAAGAAGAAAGAAAATATAAATTGGAAAGAGTATTTTTATGACAAATAAAAAGGTTTTGGGTACAGCAATGATTATCACTGCCTGTACTTTTTGGGGTGTTTCAGGGCTTTTTGCAAAGGCCCTTTTTAACGTTAGCAACTCAATTACATCTATGTGGGTAACTCAGGTACGAATGATTTCAGCAGGGATTATTCTTATCCTATTTAGTCAAATCTGTGGAGAGCATCCATTGCGGATTTTTAACGACTTACACTCTGCATGGGTTATCTTCGCTTACGGGGTCTTTGGACTAGTCCCTGTTCAATATGCATATTTTATGGCTGTTCAATACGGAAATGCCTCTATTGCCACAATTTTACAATTTGTTGGACCGTTCTTTATTATCGCCTATCAAGCACTATTTCGTCATTTGCCGCCTCGCCGAATTGAACTAATTAGTGCTGTAATTGCATTTATTGGTGTCTTTACTATTGCTACTCATGGGCAATTTAACCACTTAGCAATGACGCTTAGTGTTCTTATTTGGGGCTTAATATCTGCAATTGGCGTCGCAACCAATACCCTGATTCCACAGAATATGCTTCGTGAAGGACGTGTTCCATCATTAATTATTACGGGTTGGGGGCTATTATTTGCCGGAATTACTTTACTAATCATCCATCCAGCGCAGCCACATGTTCCAAATATTCCTTCTGTATGGTTCTATTCTCTAGGAATTTTAGTTATTGGAACGCTAATTCCTTTCCAACTTGCTAACAACTCATTAAAGTATATTGATGCTACCACTTTTAGTTTAATGGATGCATTCGAGCCTTTATCAGCTACTATTGGTTCCGTGCTAATATTTCATCTGCAAATGACTAGTGCTGATATTATTGGCTCAGTCCTAGTTATCGTTGCAGTCTTAGCAATAAATATTCGCATTCCGCAAAAAGTTAAAGATTAAACAAAACACCCTCTTAAATCAGCAATCATGTTGATTTGAGAGGGTGTTTTTAAATCACAGTAGGATATTTTCTTACCCTTTTATTTAATTATCACGAATAATTGTACCAACCTTACCCGCAAGAGCATCATCTAAGCCATCAAGCGAAGTAATTAATGCTTCACGTTCTGGATGACCCTTCACAAATGAAAGACAAGCTTCAATCTTTGGCAACATACTTCCAGCCGCAAATTGATCTTCATCCATATACTTATGAGCTTCTGTAACATTTAATGTCTTTAAGGCTTCTTCGTCCGGCTTGCCATAATTAATATAAACATGGTCAACAGCCGTTAAAATAATCAGCTTATCCGCATTAATATTAGCAGCTAATAAAGCACTTGAACGATCCTTATCAATAACCGCTGGTACTCCTTTAAGGCCTTCTTTGGTAATAACAACTGGTACACCGCCGCCACCACCGGCAATAACTAATTTATCAGCATCAATCAATGTCTTAATGCTATCAAGCTCCATGATCTTCATCGGCAGTGGTGAAGGAACTACTTGTCGATATCCACGACCAGCGTCTTCCTTAAAGGTATAGCCCTTTTCTTTGGCAATTTCATCAGCCTGTTCTTTGGAATAAAAGTCACCAACTGGCTTTGAAGGATTATCGAATGCCGGATCATTAGGATCAACAGCAATCTGGGTCACAATTGTTGCAACGCTCTTATTCATCCAACGACGATGTAACTCATTCTCTAAGCTTTGTTGTAAGTGGTAACCAATGTATCCTTGGCTCATCGCCCCACATTCAGGGAATGGGAAAGCGGCAGTTTTTCCATTTTCGGCAGCAAAGTTCATACCCAAGTTGATGGCGCCAACTTGAGGACCATTTCCGTGACTAATAACCACTTGATTACCGGCAGCGATTAAACCAATTAAGGATGAGGCAGTGTTCTTTACTAACTTCAATTGTTCTTCAGGTGATTTACCTAAAGCATTTCCACCCAAAGCAACTACTACTTTAGCCATCGTAAATGCCTCCTAATTAGTTTTTCTCACCTAATGTAGCAACCATTACCGCTTTAATAGTGTGCATCCGGTTTTCAGCTTCACGGAATACTACTGAGTGCTTGCTTTCAAACACTTCATCAGTAACTTCCATTTCTTTTAGGCCAAACTTCTTGTAAATTTCTTTACCAACTTCAGTATCAAGGTTGTGGAAGGCTGGAAGACAGTGTTCGAATAATACATTTGGATTTTCAGTAGCCTTCATCACATCCATTGTTACTTGGTATGGCTTAAGAAGGTTAATCCGCTTTTCCCACATATCGTCAGATTCACCCATTGATACCCAAACATCAGCATAGATTACGTCCATTCCTTTGACACCTTCCTTGATGTCATTAGTAACAACGATCTTAGCACCAGTCTCGGCAGCAATTGCGTTAGCCTTATCCAATGTTTCCTTAGTTGGTTCCAATTCCTTAGGAGTAACAACATGGTATTCCATTCCCATTACGGCAGCACCAAGCATTAAGGCATTAGATACGTTATCTTGACCATCGCCAACAAAAGCAAATTTAATATCCTTGTATGGCTTCTTCAAAACTTCATGAGCCGTTAAGAAGTCAGCAAGTACTTGGGTTGGGTGATCTTCATCGGTCAAGCCATTCCATACAGGAACCCCAGAGTACTTAGCTAAAATTTCAACATTACGTTGGGAGAATCCACGGTATTCAATACCATCAAACATTCCACCAAGAACACGAGCAGTATCTTTAACAGATTCCTTATGACCAATGTGTGAACCTGAAGGACCAAGGTAAGTTACATGAGCACCTTCGTCTTTTGCACCAACTTCAAAAGAACAACGAGTCCGGGTAGAACTCTTCTCAAAGATCAAAGCAATGTTTTTGCCTTCAAGATTCTTTCCTTCTGTACCAGCATACTTAGCCTTCTTTAAGTCTTCTGCAAGGTCAAGCATGTATTCCATTTCCCGAGTGTTAAAATCTGCAAGAGTTAAGAAACTACGATTACGTAAATTAAAAGCCATTTTTATTTCCTCCTAAGGTCTTAATACAATTACTATAATAGGAAAAAGTTTCAAAATACTTCGTACAATATCAAAAAACATCAGCAAAAAATTTAGATATTTTTTAATACCAAGCCCTTCGTTCACAGTAATGTAAGCGGAAACAGCTTCACATCTGTAAAATAAGATTACTATTGTCCCTTATATTCACAAAGTGTAAAATAAAGTTAAGTTTCAAAATACTTCAAATAACCTCAAGAAATCGGTGAAAATACATGAATTTTTATATTATAGATAATGATAGCAAAATTATTCATTTATTATCCAATATTATTGAAAATGACTTTAATAATACTGTTGTCGGGACAACCTCTGATCCCCAGCAGGCCTATGATGATGCCATGCGACTGGGAATTGATATTATGTTTGTTGATTATGCAATGCCGGAAATGGATGGAGTTCAACTTATTCAAAAAATCCAGGATAGTCATCATTACCCGCATTTCATTATGACTGCTCAGGCAATCCTGCCTTCCGTAAAAACAAGTGCGTACCAACATGGTATTGATTTTTTTATTGAAAAGCCCTTAAACATCGCAGAAGTTAAATCGGTTATTAAGTTAGCAGCACAAAACATCAATATGTCCAATCGTCTTCTACAAGTTTTAGATCTTGTTAGTGGAGCAGCGACAAATAATAATACAGTAACAATTAGTGGTAAAAACAAGAAAAAAGAAAATGCTCAATCTATTTTGCGTTTTCTTGGGATTACGTCTGGAAATGGTGCAACAGCAATTAATAGGCTTATTAATACAATGATTGAACGTGATATTCACTTTGATGAAGTTGACTTTGAAGAATTATTTCAATGTGATGATCATAAAAAGAAAATTATTTTTCAGCGAATTCGGCGCGATATAAAAACCGGCCTCAGTAACCTTGCTCATATGTGCATGGACTATCCAGAAAATGATATTATCCTCGAATATGCCAATAACCTGTATGAATATAAGAATATCCATAATGAAATGCAATTTCTCAAAGACGAACGCAAGACAGGTGGACAGGTATCTATCAAACACTTTTTCAATGGTTTAATTCAAGAGATAAAATAAAGAGATTTGAAGAACATCAATTATTGATGCTCCCAAATCTCTTATTTAATCCCAACTATTTCGCAATTTCATAATCTGATGACTTAAATCCTTTGTCTGGTCATAAATTTGATGATAAATTTTGTACAATTCATCATATTTCTTCACTGCTGCCGATTGTGGTTCGTATACCTTGCCAAAATGGACAAATTTCTTTGCACAATCCTGCAATGAATCAAACCAACCAAGACCAACAGCAGCCAGCATCGCAGCACCTAGGCCAGGGCCCTGTTCATTAGTCAGAGACACTACTTTTTTATTAAAGATATCTGCTTGTAGTTGTAGCCAGAAAGCACTTTTAGCTCCTCCCCCGATAGCAACAACCGTATCAAAGTCTTGTCCATGCTGATCATAGATATTCAAAATATCACGGAAACTAAAGGTTATTCCTTCAATTACAGCACGAACAAAATCATACTTATTCTGCATACTGTCAACACCAATAAAACTTCCCCGGATATCCGCATCAGCATAGGGAGTACGTTCGCCAACTACATACGGGGTAAAAATCAATCCATTTGCCCCTAGCGGTCGCTCAGCAGCTCTATTTACCATTTCTGTAAAGTCCTCATCCTTAGCAAATGTATGCTTAAACCAATTTAGTGAATGGCCTGCTGCAAGGGTAACCCCCATTGAATAATAAGTATCAGGAATCGCATGACACTCATATTGAAGGGCACCATGATAGTCAACATTAGCGTCTGGTTCGTATTTCAAAATCACCCCAGATGTACCAATACTGCTCATTACCATATTTGGTTTTAGAATACCGGCACCAACAGCACCGCATGCATTATCGCCACCACCACCAAAGACTTTAGTGGTCGTTTTTAATCCTGAGAACATCGAATACGAATTAGTTACTGTCCCCGCTTCATCGATTGACCGAATTAAAGGCGGACACATTGATTCTGGAATATCAAATGTCTCACAGATTTCTTTACTCCACGTATTCTTTTTAATATCAAATAAAACCGTTCCTGTTGCATCTGAATAATCAATGGCTTGTTTACCGGTCATTACATAGCGAACGTAGTCTTTAGGCAAAAGAAAGCTCTTTGCCTTTGCCCAGATTTCAGGTTCATTCTCCTTTACCCATAATAGTTTAGGCAATGTAAATCCTTCTAAAGCGCGATTACCAGTAATCTCAATGAATTTATCCCCCATCTCTGCCTTTATTTCTTCACATTGTTTAGTTGTCCGCGTATCGTTCCATAGCATTGCCGGACGTAATACTTGTCCATCTGCATCTAGTAATACCAACCCATGCATTTGTCCAGAGAAAGATATTCCTTTGATTTCTTCAGCTTTAATCCCATCTCGCAAAATTAGACGGTCGATCGCAATCGTTGTCCCGTATAACCAGTCACGGGGATCTTGTTCATTATAACCGGGGTGGGGTTGATGAAGATCATACCCATAGCTTTGCTGGGCAATAATTTTTCCATCATGATTCATTGCAGAAACTTTTACGGCACTTGTTCCCAGATCAACGCCAATTACATACTCATTCATTTCTTTCATTCCCTTCATTAGTAAAAGGGTCGGGGCAAAGTTGATTGCCTCGGCCCTTTTATTATAACTTTTTACTGTATTGAGTGAGCGCTTGTCATGTGCGGATTGATAGGTAATATTAATTATTTAGCAAGCGTTTCAATGATGTAATGGTTAATTGTATCTTTAATTTCTTCAAGGTGGTCAGAATGAGTAGCAGCAATTAATTCACTTTGTGGTGTGTCAATGACCTTTTCTTCGAGACTGGCAAAGTTTTCATCGCCATCTTCAATACGCTTACCTAAGCCTTCATCCCACGTAGCGTAACGTTTCTTAATAATATCATCTAAGAAGCCGTCTTCCTTCATCGCACCCGCAACACGGAGACCAGCCGCAAAACTATCCATCCCAACAATGTGACCATAGAAGAGATCCTTTGATGTAAATGATGTCCGCCGTGGTTTGGCATCAAAGTTCAAACCACCACGAGGACCGATACTACCATTTTCAATAACTTCCCACATTGCTGCAGTCGTTTCGTATAAGTTTGATGGGTATTCATCAATATCCCAACCAATTAACTTATCACCCTGGTTAGCATCAAGTGAACCTAATAATCCAGCTTCACGAGCAACTCGAATTTCATGTTGATAAGTATGACCAGCTAAGTTAGCGTGGTTCCCTTCAAGGTTAAGTTTGAAGTCCTTATCAAGACCATATTCACGCATAAAGTTGATTGTTGTTGCAGCATCAAAATCGTATTGGTGAGTGGTTGGTTCCTTTGGCTTTGGTTCAAGGAGCATTTGAGCATCAAAACCAATTTCATTAGCGTAGTCCTTAGCCATGTGGAAGAACTTAGCCATGTGGGATTGCTCACGCTTCATATCAGTGTTCCAAAGTGATTCGTAACCTTCACGACCACCCCAGAATACATAGTTTTCAGAACCAACTCGCTTACCAATTTCAAGACTGTGCTTTAATTGAGCAGCAGCATAGGCATAAATTTCAGCTGATGGCGCAGTACCAGCACCTTCCAAGAAACGTGGGTTGGTAAAGAGATTTGAAGTATTCCATAGAACTTTCATCCCGGTAGCTTTTTGATATTCAACAATCTTGTCAACTACCTTATCGAGATTCTTATTAGTTTCACGAAGCGTATCACCTTCTGGAGCTAAATCACGATCGTGGAAACAAAGGAAGTTAACACCTAATTTGTTATAAAATTCAAAAGCATAATCAACTTTGGCTAAAGCACAATCCATTGGGTCACTGTACTTATCATATGGACGTTGCGCAGTTCCATCACCAAATGGGTCAACTAATCGTTGGTCAAATGTGTGCCAGTAAGCAACTGCAAACCGTAACCAATCTTTCATCTTCTTACCAAGGATTACTTCCTCAGGATTGTAATATTGATAGAACAAACCTGACTTTAATCCTTTGTGTGGTCCCTCATATTCAATCTTATTAATGCCTTTCCATAAATCAGCCATATTCTCGGCCTCCCGTTTCTTTAGTTTGTATAAACAACTAACTTACAATTCTTAATATATACCATCTACCCTCTTTTGTAAACCCTTTCTTAAGTTTTTGTATAAAAAGTCTAGTTTAATTTAATGAGGACATTTAAATCAACCATTAATTTTTAGAAGAGTTAGTATATTAATCAAACAATTATCTTAAAAAGTGCAAAAGTGAATTTTTTACGTATATATAAGATTAGGAGGATTACTCCGAATAATCGCATAAAGGAGCAACAGTCTTATGTCAGATATTATATTGCGTAAAAAGTGGGAGGAAAATAACAACCACTATGATATCGAGATGCAGAGATTAAAAAATATTTAAATTAAATTGATAAAATTAAGCGTAATATAAAATGCCATGTAGTACCTAAATTTAAGGGCTACATGGCATTTTTGTCATTCGACTATTTTTTTACTGCTATAGATAACTTTACTAAATTAAATTAATTTGGAATAGCTATAACCAGTATCCTGACTTCCATGTATTTTTTTCATTTTAAAATATACAACCGAATCGGGGCACACTTTTATTTTTGAATTCTTTAGATCAGATACTACTTTCGTTGTTATCTCAGGAACTGCCGAATCTTTTAATAGTTTGACTTCTTCCTTTGTTAATGATGCAGGTTCTCCTAATCCATGCCAAACTAATAGTGGATTGCCGCATTTTTCACTAATTTTCTTAAGTATCACACTATATTTCCCCTTAACTTGAGGAAGAAGTATACTGATATCTTTTCCAATTTCCTTTTCATTTTTATAGTTCCAAATAACTCCAGAATACTCATTATCTTCATTTTTGGTAATAACCCAATTATCAGTTTTTTCAACTAAATATTTATATAATTGTTTATAAAAATAAAATGTCCAATACGTCGGTTTACAAATACAATGTCTAGCAAGCAACCCAAAGCCACCATAAAAGTTAGTAAAGGGTATCCCATTTTCCTCAAATACATCACCAAAAGTCCAATATGAGTACATTTCGGAAGTCTTTCCTAACTTAGATAACATATCAGCGACATATGCTGCATTATGTACCGTATCATGTATTGGTGCATCTGGACTATACGATGTACTAAATTCGGTAATATACATTGGCAGATTTTTGTACCTAGACTTGTCAATTATTTTACGCGAAGTTTCTAATTCTTCTAGTGATTCTTTTAAATCTCTTAATTTAGGATAACGATAATGTCCTTCAGTTGGCACAACATTTACCGTATAAAAATGTCGAGTAATAAAATCAATATCTAATTTTTCTTTTTCACAAAAGTTTATGAAAGTTTGTAACCATTCCTTATCATTAACTCCGCATATTGCAGGACCTCCTACTTTAAATTTCTTATTTACTTCTTTTACTGCATTAAAAGTTATTTCAAAAAACTTGAAATATTCTTGTTTATCTGCATTTTTCCAAAAATTAACCAAATTGGGTTCATTCCATACTTCTACTGGCCATTCTAATACCGCTTTACCATATCTTTTTAATAAGTGCTCTAACGTTACTTGTACTAGCTTAACCCATTCTTTTTCATATTTTGGAGGTGTAATATTCCCTCTCCAGTAAAACACTGTTTCTTTTCCTGACGCTAACTTTTCGGGCATGAAGTCTAGTTCAAGGAAAGGCTTTATATTCAACTCTTTAAAAGAATCCATTATTTGATCTAAGTAATTAAAATTGTATTCAACAATGCGTTTACCATCTTCTTCCCTTTCTTGATAAATACCAACATCATCTGAAAATAGCCCGTGTCCTCTTATATAACTAAATCCAATAGTTCGTTGAATATATTTTAATTCATCAATATACTCTTTTCTTAAAGCAAGTTCTAACCTGCCAGTACCAATACATTTAAATGCATTATTGTTAAATATATTCATACAATTCATCTCCTTGGGCAAAACGCACCTTACCCAATTTGGATAAGGTGCATAATCTCTACTTTCTTTACAATAATTTTTCATCTAATTCCTTATAGTCAAAATAATCAAATTCCGCAGGAAGCTCAAAACCTGTACAATCAACAGACGCTAACCCTACCATTGCCCCAGTAAAAAAGCCACCTGATGTCTGCATAACATAATCATCTGACAAAATGGCAGCATCCAAATCAATCGGAACCTTTTGCCAATTTTTTCCATCGAATGAATACATATAGTAATAATGATATTTCCTAACACAGGTCTTAAACCATACATCTTCACAATTTTCAGGAATTTCAATAGCTTTTTCTTTTAGAAATGATGTATATACATTATTATCATTCTGTGCTACTTCAATAACTTTATGATTCGTTTGTTCATCATAAGTAATAAATATCCATGAATAATGTTTATCGTTATAAAAATTAACTAAGCCTGCCATTTGCTGATAACTATACGGATCATATTTAATTTTTGTTGTCGCATCAAAATTAAATGCTTGCCATCTAGATGCTAGTAATGAGACATCAAATATTGATGAGAGAGATTGATTACCTTTTAATATCAATTTGTTACCTTTTATATATCCTAATTTATCTGTAAATGGTTGCCGTAATGTCTGCCACTCATTATCTAATCTTGATGATGAAAATCCATCATACCTTGAATTATTTCGCTTTTTTGTTGAATATGCAGTACCGACTTTAGGACTTGGAACATTAATAAGCCCACCATGTCCACCAACAATTCGAGGCCAATTCTCTGAGTCCCATTCGACCTTTTGGATAGACGTTTCTCTCCCTAACGTACACCATCCCCTAGGATCCCAAGATGATTCATTCTTATGATGCCATGGCCGACCACAAAGCGAAGCGTAGTACCACTCATCATCAGGAGTATTTACTAACGAACCATGTCCTTGCTTTTGAAGTCCAAAGTCTGGAGTATCAAAATTTGTAATAAAGGGAGCTCCTGGTTCAATTACAAATGAACCAGGCACTAGACTTTTAGATCGAGCTACAATTTCTTGATGAGACCAACTAGTTCCTCCCTGTGCTGCAAACAAATAATAGTAACCATTTATTTTATATAAATGTGGTCCTTCAACTACTTTTACATCGGTTCCCTTATATATAACCTTTCGTGTTTGCGGCAACAACCGTAAAGAATTAGAATCAAGTTCCGTTAACGTTATCCCATTAAATGTATTTTTATATTCACGTTGATCCCACGTTTGCTGAACCAGATACTTTTTGCCATCGGTATCGTGAAATAAAGATGCATCAAAGCCTGTCGCATCCAATTTTATTGGTTTTGACCATGGTCCCATAATATTATCCGCGGTCGTTAAATAGTTAATGCAATCTTTAAATGGTCCTTCAACCACTTTTACATCCGAAAACACTAACCAAAATTTTCCATCGGCATATGATAAATCAGGAGCCCATACTCCTCCCGAGGAAGGATCACCAGTCATATCAATTAATTCTTTACTATCTAGAATTGAAGGTAATAACTTCCAATGAACCAAATCTTTAGATGAATGTAATCGAACGCCTGGAAACCACTCAAATGTAGAATTAGCAATATAATAAGTATTGCCAACACGAATTATACTAGGATCTGGATTAAAACCTGGCAAAATAGGATTTTTAATTTTCATAACTTGTTTCCTTCTTTATTACTTTTATTTCTTTTTCTTTTGAAACAGGCCATAAATCAGAATATTCTTCACCGGTTAGATCTTCACATACTTTTTTAGCCTTAGGAGTAACATCTGCCTTTTTTCCACCAGCTTTTAACCGATCAACTTCATTAATTAATGTCTTATGTGTCTTTGCATCCAAATTAAACGTGACTGCTATAACCATTGCAAGAAGCGTTAATATTCCTGTTCCAAAAATCAAAGTATAGACAACTGCATGAGTTGCTTGAGCTGTTTGTACTGCTGCACCACTCTTAAAGCCATTTACAGAAAGAATCCAACCTAGAAATACAGCAGCTAATCCTGATGTTAATTTTCTAATAAATGACATCATTGCAGCGAATTCACCTTCACGACGCTTACCAGTCATAAGCTCATCAATATCTGGAATAAATGGAAATACATTCCATGGAATTGAGTAAGCACCTCCTTTGAAGAACAGATAAATTGTAGAAACAATGATTAAAGCAATAATTAACGTACTGTGTGCCAAATTCATAAGATACATAATATAATATGCAGCTAATCCTAAAATTACTAAACCAAAATATAAAACATAGCATTTTTTAGCACCTAAACGCGTAAATAACCAATAATTTACTGGTGTTAAAGGCAGACCAATGATTCCTAAAGAAAGTAAATAAGAAGCTGTTGATGTTGATAGTCCGTATCCAAAGACGATAAAGTAAATAAATGCTCCAGAGAATAAATCTTGTGCTGTAACACCTAGTAAATATAAATACATATGTTGCCGAAAGGCCTTCACTTTAAGAGTCGATAAATAAGACTTTAGAGCCGTCCAAAAGAATTGAATTAAATTTTGATGGGCTTCATTAGGATCTGCAGTAGCTTTTATTTCACTCACTGGACGTTCCCATGTAAATTTCCATGTAACTAAACAAGCAATTGAAAACAATATAGCAAATGTTACACCTGTAGCGGTATAAGCATATGGATTATGTTGTCCCATTAATTGAATATAAAATCCACCAACTAATGTAACAATTGAAGTAATCGCACCTGAAAAGAACATTCTTGTTGTTGACATTTTTGATCGTGAATTAAAATCAGTAGTCATTTCAGATGGCAACGTTTCATATGGAATTAAAACCATTGTAACTACTACTTCTACTAAGCAATAAACAATTAGGTAATACCAATATCCTCCACCTGGTAACCAAAGTAATGTATATACAATTAAAATAAGTGGAGACCCAATCAAGATAAAGAAATGTCGCCTTCCAAATTTAGAACCTAATTTTGTTCGCCAAAATGTATCAGATAATCTTCCCATAATTATTGAAGTAATAGAATCTACTGCTTTAGCTAAACCAATAATTGAACCAGCCTCTAAAGCTGACAAATTACAGAATGTTGTGAAGAAGAACATTAGATAAGCCCCAACTAAGGCACCATATCCTCCACCCATCATATCTGTACATCCAAAGGCTATCGAAGTCCACATACCAACTTTTCGTCCACTAGACTGATCATTTTTTGCCTCATTCATTATTTTCACTCCATCCTTATAAAAGCGCTTACATTTCTTCCAAAACGTGTGTCAAAACACTTGGAATATGATAGTAATTATTAATTTTTAATTTAAACGGTGCAGCACAATTCCCATCAGTATCAAATAAATTAGGATGGGCAGTATTTTCTTGTGCATAACTAATGACTGTATTATCTTTAATCTTTATATCTTCAGGAATTTTTACTACTATACTTTCATCATTAACCTGAAATTCGTTTAAGACATATAGAGTTCCACATTGTGATAACTTAAATATTAGCTTTCCATCTCTCACTAATTTTCTACCAAACGTATTGAATTTAATAACTACTCTATCGTTATCTAAATATGCTTGATCTGCTATTGGTCCGGAAGCACATCCATGCGACCACGTTTTGATCCTCTCACTTAATTTGAAAAGTTTTTTTGCAACTACTTTCTTATTTAGGGGATGTAAATCGTTATCTTCACCATCGCCAATAGTAACTGCCATTCCTGTATTATCTAAAACTAATGCTTTTTCTTGCTCATTTCTTAATTCTCCCCAATTATGATTTGGCTCAATGCCACAATTTGGTAACTGAACAAATAAAAATGGGAGTTTATCATTACTAAATAGCTTTCTCCACTCTTGAATTAATTTAATAAATACTTTTCCGTAATTTACAGGCTCATGAGTATCACTTTCGCCTTGATACCATATAATTCCATCAAATGAGAAATTTCTTAACGGATAAATCATGCCATTAAAAAGTCCCGAGGGTAAATATTGTGGAAAAAACCATTGTTTACGACTAGGCATTGAGCATCCTCTTTTTGCAAACCAATTACATTTATTCAGATCTAGAATATTACCATTACTTTGAATATAACGTTTCTTTCCTTTTCTAAATCCACCTATTTTTTGGTCTATTTTTAAACGAATGGTTATTTCAAATTTCCGCTTAATTTTTCTAATTTTATAATAGCGAGGTGGATACTGATAACCAATTTCCCCTACCTTTTTTCCATCAATAAAAGTTTCATCGGCATCAATCAATGTTCCTAAATGCAAGATACCATCTTGATTAACCATATTCTCAGGAGCCTTAATAGTTGTTTTTAGCCATACAACACCTGAAGTTTTAAATTTTTCAGGAAAATCCTTGTTAATATCAACACTTTGCCAAGTGGAGTTTACCGGATTTTTAGCCCAGTTACCCTTCAGTCCATAGTCAAATGTATTTCTATCATTTTCATACTGATCTTGGTAAGCATTACTTTCCCTAACATAGCGATTAACTACATTTAAATTTTTTAAAGTATCATAATCATGTGGCATTTCACCTATATTTTTTAGCGTCTTCTCACTAATCCAAGACCTGATTGATGTTCCTCCCACGGCTGTTTGAACAATTCCAATTGGTACGTTGGAATACTTTCGTAAATATTTTGCAAAAAAATATCCAATACCTGATACGCTTAATAAATTACTTCCTATTGCGTCAAACCACTTTCCTTCATAAATATCAGTCATTGGTTCATTAAATTGAAAATGCTCTGGAACTTTAAAGTAATGAATTAATTTATCATTAGCTTTACTAGGCTCTTTAGGATACTTTTCTAATAAACGATTAAACATTAATTGCATATTAGATTGTCCTGCCAATAACCATACATCGCCAAAATATACTTCTTTAATAACTATCTTTTTATTTAACGATGTAATAATTAGTTCAAAGGGTCCCCCTGCCTCATGAGCCGGTAACTTTAATTTAAAATTTCCATTAGTATCGCATTTCGCAGATAATGTTTTATCCTCAAATTCTACATTTATTAATGCTTTTCTCTTGAAGTTTCCCCACAATATATTGGTTTTATTTCTTTGCAATATAACTCCATCACTAAATAATGATGAAAGCTTTAACTTCTCGCTCTCCTCCATTTTTATTTCTTCTTTCTAACTAAAAATCTCTAAGAATATATCTTTCTTCCCAAACTATCTTTTACTCCCGACATTCGATAGAAATAAGTATTGACTTGATCGCGCCATTCCAATGCATTCTCAAGTTGTTTATTTAAACAAATTCGTACAGTATTATAAATAGATTCTTCAATATCACCCTTTAAGCATTCCCATTGTTCTACGTACTTTTTCACATTCCTATATCCTCTAAAATGCAAGTCATAAATTGTTTGAATCAAGGTTTTATTATTGGGGAGAATAAAGTCGTAGTTTAAATGGTGGAAAAATAACATAACATCCATCGGTGTTGTATCTGGATTTTCAAATTTATTTGCTAATTTTTTAGAATACATACTTACAAAACCTGAACCAGTTTTCATCGTTCGATCTACACCAACACCATTACGATCTGCAAAATGATAGGTTCCCCATCGATCATACTCATAGCCATTAACAGATGGTCCATAGTGGTAATGAGGAACTACCATAAATCCCACGCCTAATGGGGCGCAGTAATCTGTATAGGTTTCATTAGACGTGATCATTATTGAGTAAACCTCATCTCTTGACTTTTTCTTTATTGACGGGAACGTTTGTATTATCCATTCTTTAAGGATTTCTTCTGCTGAAAGTCGATTATTCCAACAAAGTCGACCATATCCATATAGGTTAGATTGAGCTAGTGGATTCCCAGTCCAATGTTCACTCATTCCGATATTTCCTACTGCTGCCATCCCAGTATTATTTGAATCTACTGCTGTTTCTCTTAATATTGCTCCCGCTTTTGAATCGGGTAAATCCTCATATTCAGTATCAAAATTAATCATCTTACACCATTGTGGAAGAACATAATTAATATCAATTTGATGTCCTAAATATTCTGCTGTTATTTCAAATTCCATCATTTGATTTGTATTTCTCAGTTTTCCAAATAATGGTTGTAAAGGTTCCGCCGTTTGAAAGTCAATAGGTCCAAATTTCATCTGCAAAATAACATTACTTGCAAATTTTCCATCTAATGACGCAAAATTTTCAAATGCTGCTTTTGCCCGATCAGTTTTTCTATTACGCCAATCTTGATGCGAATTGTAAACGAATGCTCGCCAAATAATTAATCCTCCAAAAGGCTTTATAGCATCTGCTAACATATTAGCTCCTTGTGCATGATTACAGCCATATTGATACGGTCCTGGTTCTCCCTCACTATCCGCTTTAACAACAAATCCACCAAAATCAGGGATATGCAAATAGATATTCTTACAAATATTTCGCCAAAATTTTTTGACTTTATCATCAAGTGGATTTGAAGTTTCTAAACCGCCAATTAGTTTAGGAGCTGCCCAATTTACTGATAAGAAAAGTTTTATACCAAATTTTCTAAAAATATCGGCAATCTCTTGAACGCCATTTAGATATTTACTGGTTATTAATTCAATACCTTGTCCTCTAACATTCACATTATTTATTGAAATTGAATTAATCCCAATAGATGCTAACATGCGTGCGTAATATAATAGTCTATTAGTATCATGTCTGAAAATATCACCATTTATAAGTTTTACATTAAAATTACCCTTGTCAGGATTATTTAGTTTATCAGGATTTCCAAAGAAAATTGAAGCTCCTGAATATCCACGTTCAATACTGCCGTCCGTCTGGTCCCAATGATTAATCATTCTTAAGCTTTGAGAAGGTGTATGAATTCCAAGTTTTAATTTCCCAGTTAACTTCATTCGAATCAAAGAGTAAAAGCCATACATAAGCGCTTTACTAGTATTTCCGATAATAATTATCTGTCCATTCTTTTTCTGTATATCAAATGACTCATCATTGGTATATTTATTTTTCTTTTCTATTAGAACAATACTTGCATTTTCTTTGTCAAATGTTATAGGCAACTTTAGCCACTCAATAATTTCGGAATAAAGTTGTTTCTTTACTACGTCATTTTCTTCTATTCGGTTAGGTAACAACATAAATACATCATTTTTTAATTGCTCATGTATTTTACTATTGTTAAGCCATGCACTATCCAATTAATCCACCCCTTTTTCGTAGTTATTAAATAATAATAATTCAAGTTAGTTGTTTAAACTGATAAAGTCTAATAAACCTTTATCCACATTTTTATTGTATCCGTTTTCACAAAAAGCAAAAAGACCATAAAGTGACAATTATTTGTCAATTTATGATCTTATCTACAGTGAATATTTATTAAAAATTATTCAAAATACCCCGTCTGATTTTTTGAATAAACTGTACGTTTGTGCAAAATTTGTTTTCGATACTCACTTGGTGAATATCCTGACCACTTTTTAAATTGTTTACTAAAAATTGAAATATTTGCGGCTCCGGTCATATATGCGATTTCCTCAATTGAATTTCCTGAATATTCGAGAAGTCTCTGTGCTTTTCGATATTTTTCTTTATCAATAAATCTTAATGGCGTTATTCCATAAACTTTCTTAAAAACTCGGTGCCCATATCCACTACTTATATGCAAATTTGAACAAATATCACTAAAAGTAAAAGAAGAATTCATATCATCATTATTAACCCAGTCTTCAATCATGACCGAGATATCTCGACCTACTTTGGCTTCCTTATCAGTAAATGGTAGATTATGTCCTTTTATCTTCTGTACTAGAATACTTAACTGCTTCAAATATTGTAAAAGTATAATTTCAATATCAACCTGAACTTCAAAATCATTGCGATGGACTTTATCCTTACATATATCAACAATATCATTCAACATTTTTTCAGATAAATGTGCCAATTTCGACTGTGCTGGTATTAATTTATTAGCCAAAAGTCCTATAATTTTTGAACGCAATTCAACATCTTCAAAATCAAAGTGTAGACACATATATGTCATTTTCTTATGATTGTCTGCATTCCTATTTGTATGTAAAGTTCCAGGTGCAATTAAAATTGCATCTCCCGGTCCAAGGTCAACTACACGCGAATCCTTTATTTCCGTTAGTTGATGCCCTTTTGTAACAATCATCAATTCAATCACTTGATGACTTTGCTCAAAAAAAGACCAGCCACCGTTTACAGTATGCCTATGACCGCCAAACATATATAATCCAGATTCAATTGTCGGAATTGATATAAAGTTTTGCACCCTTATGACTCCTTCCCGTTATTTTTACTTCATCACTAATATTATCTGTCAAAAAGTGCCACATGTTTAGTTTTATTTATAATCTAAATTTGTTTATTTATAACTTAGCTTTTATCTAAGTTTTTGTTATATTCTGACTATAATTTATTATATCCGTTACAAGAAAGCACTTTCAAAAAAGTGGCAAAAATGCTATACTCATAATTGAAGTTAGTCGTAAATACATACTAACTAATATAAATAACTGACTTACACCTTTTACTGCTGTTTGGATATATTAGTTAGGAGCTTAATTATGAAACATAAATTATCATCAGGGTGGATATACTTCTTTGCTGCCTTAGGTGGATTACTCTTCGGGTATGATACTGGTTCTATTTCTGGGGCAATCCTTTTTATTGAAAAGCAATTATCATTAAATTCATGGCAACAAGGAGCTGTCGTATCCGCCGTATTACTCGGGGCAATCATTGGGGCAATTACAATCGGTCCTTTCTCTGATCGTTTTGGCCGCCGGAAATTATTGATGTTTACGTCAATTCTATTCTTTATTGGCGCTCTCGGCTCAGGCCTTGCACCGGAGTTTTGGACATTGATTATTACACGAATAGTCTTAGGTTTAGCTGTCGGTTCAGCTTCTGCCTTAATTCCTACTTATCTTGCCGAATTAGCACCTGTAGCTAAGCGTGGAATGATGTCGGGGCTATTTCAATTAATGGTAATGTCGGGGTTGCTTTTAGCTTACCTACTCAACTACTGGCTCCAGGGGCTATATACTGGTTGGCGGTGGATGCTCGGATTTGCGGCTATTCCTGCTGCTATCTTATTCTTCGGTGCGATTATCCTGCCAGAATCGCCACGGTACCTTGTTCGAAATAATAAGGAAAAGGTCGCCCATGCTGTATTAATGGCAATGAATAATAATGACGAAAACATTGTTAACGCAGACATTGCGAAAATACAACAACAGGCAGCGATCAAATCTGGTGGCTGGAATGAGCTATTTGGTTTAATGGTCCGTCCTGCCCTCGTTGCTGCCATAGGATTAGCTATCTTCCAACAAGTTATGGGATGCAACACTGTTCTTTACTATGCACCAACAATTTTTACTGATGCTGGATTTGGCGTCCACTTTGCCCTCCTTTCACATATCTGGATCGGTATCTTTAACGTTATCGTCACTGTTATCGGTATATGGTTAATGAACCGTGTTAGTCGACGAAAGATGCTCGTCGTCGGCGGTTGGCTAATGGCAGTTACCCTTTTCATTATGTGCTGGGGATTAATGCATTCTAGCGAGTCAAAGTTTGCTGCTGATGTTGCCGTCCTTTCAATGGTTGTTTACATTGCTTCCTTCTCTGGAACATGGGGACCAATTATGTGGACAATGATCGGTGAAATGTTCCCTCTCAACATTCGTGGACTAGGAAATTCATTTGCTGCTGGAGTTAACTGGACTGCCAACATGATTGTTTCTTTAACATTCCCGCCACTCCTTAGTTTCTTCGGCAAGGGAACCCTCTTTATTGGTTATGGAATCTTCTGCTTACTTGCAATCTGGTTTGTCCATGCCAAGGTCTTCGAAACCCAAGGAAAATCTCTTGAAGCAATTGAACAATGGTTACGGAATCAAGCAGCGCAAAAGAAAGAAAATACTTTAACTACTAAACAATCATTAACGCAAAAATAAAATTAATGCCGGACTTGCAGAATAATGTAAGCCCGGTCTTTTTCATAAATTATGTTATAATAAAGATGTTGTAAACGTTTGAAAGGAGAATAAATATGGTTACATACAAAGATTGTACTCCTAATGAACTTGACTACCAACTCGGTAAGGGTGGTAAGACCACAATTACAATCGGTGATCAGAAATATAAATTAACCTTTAAGGACGTCCCGGCAGAAAAAGCAGGTTGTACCAATGTTCAGATTAACTCTGATCCCAAGCAAGTGATGGAATCTATTATCATTGATGCTTATCACAATGACAAAATCAATGACTCCCAAACTCAAGAAAGCGTAAAAGAAAAGCTGGCAGAATGCATTAATACTGCTGCTAAAAACCGCTTTGGACTAATCTAAGTTTTCCGATAAATTGAAAAAGAGACTGAAAAAACTCAGTCTCTTTACTATTTTTAAAGATAGTAATATAACAACACAGCTAACTTTGTAGAAGTGAGACAAGCAAGTTCTGTTCTCACTCTCTTTTTTAGTCTACATTATTTACTTCTTTTGGCCATTTAAAATGCAACAAATAATTATCCAGTCCTAATGCCCGATGAATTGCTAATGAACTAGCCCCCAGCAGCGATGTCATCCGTGAGCCCTCGATCATTTGAATTGGTGAAACAATACCAAACTCAGATAATTTATCCCGAATCATCTTATAAAGCTCAGGAATATCTTCAAAAAGAGTCGAATTAAAGTAAATCTTTTCTGGACCATAAGAAACAATCGCATTGTATGAAGCCTCTGCTATTAACTCTGCTGCATGGTTCAAAATTTGCTTTACCTGATCATCTTCATGATATAGCTTAATTAACTCAGCACTCGATAGTTCTGACAGATCTTTTGCATTCATCACTTGGCGAATAATCGCATCTTCTGAACATAATGACTCAACCTTTACTAGCTGCCGTGAACCATTATCAAGGTCATTAGTCATCAGGCTCCGGCCAATTTCACCAGCCATTCCGCGATAGCCACGATATAGCTTATGATCGGCAATGATACCAACTCCAATCCCACGATGAATACTAATTGTAATCAAATTGCGGGTATCTTGATTAACACCAAAGTCTTGTTCAAAAACCGCTGATAGATTTGCTTCGTTTTCAAGTACTACTGGAACACCAAATTCATTACTAAAGTATTCTGCAAGGTCAATCCCCTGTAATTCTAAAAATGGTGAATCAATTACTTTATCATTAAAGACAATTCCATGAATCGAAAAGGCAATTGCTAGTAGCCCGTGCTGGGTGGTATCAACGCTTTGTAATTTGCTAATTTCTTCTTTAATCATTTGCATGATGTTCAGAATATCAAATTTTTCGATTGGTGCTCGATTATACTGAATTATCTCCCCGTTAAGATAGTTAAACATTGCTGCCATATAAGACGTCCCAATATTAAAGCTAGCAACAAATCCATAATTATAGTTAAGCCGCACTAAATGAGGCTTCCGACCACCATTACTTGTTGAGTCTCCCTGCCGCACACCTTCAATAAAGCCTTCTGAATTTAATTCATCATAAATTGATGAAACAGTCGATTTATTTAAGTTAAGCTGCCGCGCAATTTCAGCGCGCGAAGTCTCTTTATTATTAAATAGTTGCTGGAGTACTTGTTTTTTATTTTGTATTCGTGAAAGGTTTCGGTGATCATTTATCATTTATAAGTTCCTCTATCATTCAAATATTAATAAAATTATATCTATTCATGTTTTACTAAGTATATTATATCACTAGGCACTTTCACCAATATTTATTACTTTATCTTTAAAAGCTTGATTTCAAGGTAACACCATAAAATAATTAGTAAGACACTGTATGCCGCTGATAACCAAACAATGTATTTCAAAAATGCTAATAACCGAAAGATAGTTAAAATCTGCAAACATATCGTCAAAACAATCCAAACAACTAAATGATCTTTTACCCGGTCGCGGTGTTCAATTAGTTCATCTTTTTTCATTATCATTCTCCATATATAAAAAGGGGCTGAAACGGGATTGTCTCCCATCCATCCTCTTAATGAGCTAATTAATCATTTTTATCCATCTTTGCCCGTAATTCCTTGCCGACTTCTTCATAGCCCGGCTTACCGAGTAAACCAAACATGTTAGTCTTATAGGCTTCGACTCCTGGTTGATTGAATGGGTTAATGCCGTTTAAGTAGCCAGAAATTCCCATTGCTACCTCAAAGAAGTAAATCAAGTAGCCTAATGTGTACTCGTCTTCTTCAGGAATGTGAACCGTCATTACGGGTACCCCACCATCAGTATGAGCCGCAACAACTGCTTCATAGGCCTTGGTATTAACGTAATCCATTGTCTTGCCTTCAAGGTAGCCTAAACCATCCAAGTTATCAGGTTCGGTTGGGATTTCCATATCATGGTTTGGCTTATCAAGCTTAACAACGGTCTCCATTAAGAACCGGCGCCCTTCCTGGATGTATTGACCAAGGGAGTGCAGGTCGGTGGTAAAGTTAGCTGAGGATGGGTAGATCCCCTTTTGGTCCTTCCCTTCTGATTCACCGGCTAACTGCTTCCACCATTCGGCAAACATCCGCATGTTCGGCTCGTAGTTTTCCAATAATTCGGTTTCATAGCCCTTACGGTAAAGAATGTTCCGGTAAGCAGCGTATTGGTAGGCTTCATTCTTACTTAAGTCCGGATCAACATAATCCTTTTCTGCTTGGGCAGCCCCGGCCATTAGCTTATCAATATCTGCACCAGAAGCAGCGATTGGCAATAACCCTACTGCGGAAAGAACCGAGTAACGACCACCAACACCATCCGGAATTACAAAGGTTTCGTAACCATGAGCATCAGCCTCAGTCTTCAAAGCGCCCTTCGCTTTATCGGTGGTAGCATAGATCCGCTTATTAGCTTCGGTTTCTCCGTACTTCTTAATTAAGAGGTCCTTAAAAATCCGAAAGGCGATTGACGGTTCAGTTGTGGTTCCAGACTTAGAAACAATATTAATTGAGAAGTCCTTATCACCAATCAATTGAATCAAGTCATGCACATACGTCGAACTCAAGGAATTACCGGCAAAGACAACCAATGGTGCTTGCCGATCCTTCGCCTTTTGGGCTTGGTAGAAGGTATTGTGCAAGAAGTCAATTGCCATTTGGGCCCCAAGGTATGAACCACCAATCCCAATTACCACCAGGACATCCGAATCGCGTTGAATCTTAGCGGCCGCCTTTTTAATTCGGGCAAATTCTTCTTTATCATATTCTGTTGGTAAGTGGAGCCAGTCGCGAAAGTCCGCTCCAGCACCTGTTCCGTTGCGTAATTCATCATTAGCAGCGTTAACCATTGCTTGCATTTCACCAAGTTCATTATCATGTACGAATTGCTTTAAT
>NZ_JACIVB010000061.1 GCF_014145455.1 Limosilactobacillus rudii
ATCCAACGACGGTAACACCGGATGAACCAGTACCAAGTGTTCCAGGGTACAAGCCAAGTGTACCAACAGTAACGCCAACTAACCCTGGAGTTGATACGCCAGTTAAGTACGTTCCAAATACGGTTACGCCAAAGCCGGCTGATGATCAAACAGCGATTGTTAACTACGTTGACCAAGATGAAAACAACAAGGTAATTACTACTTCTGGTAACCTCGTTGGTAAACCTGGCAACAAGATTGATTACAGTACGGCAACCACGATTGAAGAACTTGAAGCCCAAGGTTACGAATTAGTGAGCGATGGTTTCCCGGCTAACGCAACGTTTGATGATAATACGGACGTTAACCAAGTCTTCACAGTTGTCTTGAAGCATGGTCACGCTCCAGTTGGACCAAATAATCCACATGAGCCAGGTACGCCAGTCAACCCTGGTGAACCAAACGGACCAAAGTGGCCAGCTAAGGATAACTACACGAAAGACTACACATCTACTGTTCACTTCGTGGATAACAACGGTAACAAGATGCGTGATGATGATGTCCAAACTTCAACTTGGACACGGACGTTGATTATCGACAAGGTTACTGGCGAGATTCTTAACCCTAACGAAAACTGGACTTCTGATAAGGACAGCTATAACGAAGTTAAGGTACCAGTAATTAATGGTTACGTTGCGGACAAGGCTAATGTTCCAGCCAAGAAAGCAGTTCAACGAAACATTGAAGATACAGTAACCTACACTAAAGTTGGTAATATTGTCCCAGTTGATCCAAATGGTAACCCAATTCCAAATGTACCAGTTGTGCCATACACGAATGATCCAACGGATCCGACGAAGGTCGTACCAAACGAACCGGTACCAACAGTTCCAGGAATGACGCCAAATGTCACGACCGTTACACCGGATCGTCCAACAGTTGATACTCCAGTAGTCTACACGACGCCAACGCCGGTAACACCAACTACACCGACTAAGCCACAAGCTTCAACCACGCCAGAAACTCCTGCCCAGCCAGCAGAACCGGCAACACCGGCTGCACCAACAGCTGAAACGCCAGTACCGGCTAAGAAGGCACTAACTCAACCAGCAGCTAAGCAAGAAGCTAAGAAGTTACCACAAACTGGTAACGAAAATAGTAATTCAGCAGCAGCTCTTGGTTTGGCCGCCCTCGGATTGACAGGAATTTTGGCAGCAGGTAAGAAGCGGCGCAAAGAAGACTAAAAAGGTTTCGTTAAATAAAAACTAGTTATGCGGAGAGTTGTGGTTAATTTGAAGATGGTTTATTGCAATGACTTAACAAACAATGCAATGGATAGTGGCTTAACAGATTCATAGCAACAAACTCGAAGCAGAAGAAAAAGCTCACGGCAAAATGTCATGGGCTTTTTTGTTTGGCGTTGGAAGAATCTAGTTTGTTTTCCCGCTACCTTAATAAAAATATGCTGGAACTGTTTTCATTTATTGTGAAGTTAATCCAAGAGTGAATAAAAGCAACATTAAAATTTGATGAGCAAATATCATTGACTTTTAATATTAGCTCGATTAAACTAACAACAATCATTAAACAGAAATAAATTAAAGGAGGCGTTAATGATGGAAAATCAAGTTAGCAATACTAAAGCTAATGCAACATATCAAAATTCATCGAAAGTCAAGGAAGTGGCTTATCGAATTTTTGCGGCGGTGGCAAATGCTATTTTAGTCATTCTTGGTGGCGGCCTGTTAGTTCAAACAATTGGTAACTTGACGGGGATTCATGTACTGACATTAGTCGGTGCAGAAGCTCAAGTATTATTAGCGCCTGCGATTGGGGTTGCAGTCGCATCGCAAATGAATACTAATACATTGGTTACATTTGCATCCATGATATCTGCAACTGTTGGAGCAAACAGTGTTCACTTTACTACTGCAACGGTAAAAGGAGCAACGGCTACTGGGCAAGCCGCGGTAGCAGCAGTCGGTGCACCAGTTTTTACCACTGGACAACCCGTTTCGGCAGTTTTAGCCGCAGTTGTTGCCGTTTTAGTTGGTAAATACCTGACCGGTAAGACACCACTGGATATGGTATTGGTACCGTTTGGAGCTTTAGCAGTCGGCATTGGCTTTGGTTTAGTTGTTGCGGCGGTTGTAACCCCTGCATTATTAGCAGTATCTGCATATATTGCACATACAATGCAGGTATCACCGGTTTTAGGATCAATGGTAATTTCCGTTGTGTGGGCCCTATTTCTGATGACACCTGCCTCGTCAGCTGCCTTAGCGGTTGCTTTGATGCTTGATCCAGTATCATCAGCGGCAGCATTGATCGGGACCACTTCACAATTTGTTGCATTTACTGCGATGTCATTTCGGCAAAATAACCTTGGCGCAAATATTGCCCAGGGGCTTGTAACTCCTAAAGTTCAGTTTCCTAATTTATTGATCAACCCCTACCTATTAGTACCATCAGTTGTTTCAGCAGCTGTTTGCGCACCGGTTGCAACTGTACTATTTGGTTTTCGGTCGACTTATACGTTAGGGGGACTTGGACTTAACTCCTTGATTGCACCAATTGCTTACCTATCACGAGGATGGGCACAATTTGGCACGTATATGCTATTTGGCGTGCTTGTTCCGGCTATTCTCTCTGTTACTTTATACCTTTTCTTGAAGAAGACCGGTTTTATTGGTGAAAAACAGCTCCATCTAGAATTGGTATAGGTATTCTTATAATAAAAAAAGGTTGTCTTATTAACCCGCGTGGTGAAAAGGCAACTTTTTTAGTGCAAAATTTAATTTTTAACGTATTTAAATAATAGGGGGATATTATGTGTGAGGTGACCTATGAAAAGTAACAGCAAAGAGCGATTAGCAGTAAGAAGATGGCAAAAGGCAGGACTAACGAATGATTTCATATTTAATAAAGTATTTCTAGAACCAGATTTAACACAGGAATTACTCCAGCGGATATTTCCAAAGCTAAAATTAGGAGAAATTTCGTTATTGAACAGTCAACAGGAATTTAAGACGACCTTTGAAGCTAAAACAGCCCGGTTTGATATTTATGTCGAAAGTGGTAAAGATTATCGATTTGACGTTGAAATGCAGGTACGTAACTATCATGACCTTTATCAGCGTAATTTATATTATTTGTCTAGTATGATCAGTGATAGTATGGAGCATCGGCAAAACTATGCTGAGATGGGGAATTCATATGTTATTTTCTTTTGCGATTTTGATCCGTTTGGCGATGATGACCAATATACGGCATTTGAGTTTAGAAATTTGCGCCACTTAAAGCGCCACTACGGTGAAAATGCTAAAGTCCTATTTTTTAACATTAGTAGTAAAAAGAAAGAGGTGAATCCGGCGCTACAAAATTTTATTGATTTTGCGGCACAACGAGAATTTGAGAAAGAGGATGATTTTATCGTACAATTGAAGAGAAGGATAGCATATGTGAAGCAGAATCGAAAATGGAGGTTGGAGTTCATGAGACGTTCAATTTACGAAATGGATATTGAAAATGAGAAGAAATGGGCGGTTCGTGAAGGAATTCAAGAAGGAAAGAAAAAAGGGATAGAGGAAGGAATTCGTGAAGGAAAGCGTGAAGGAAAGCGTGAAGGAAAACGCGAAGGATTAAAAGAAGGAATGGAGAAAGGTCAAAAGCAAGAGAGAGTTACAGGTATCTTGACGTTAATTAAATCGTTGAAGAGTTTAAATATTGATGTAAATGTAATTAAGCAACAACTCGCGCAAAACTATAATTTAACTAATGATGAGATTCAAGATTATTTGAATAAAGTAAAGTAATTTCAAGGGCTTCATGAGTAGGGGAAAGGTGACTACTAATGGAGCTTTTTAGATTTAGCTTCATTCAAGGAACTGCTATTGTGGTGATTAATGAATGTGATACAATAGATAAGAATAAGATTATAGATAAGTCTGTCTATAATGATGGCGGAGAACGAAGCCAATCAGTAGAAAAGTTAGTATCAAGCTTTTCTATAAGATAGTTCAGATTTAGATGAAGGAGTTTTATGCTATGATTCAAACAATTGATTTGAAAAAAGGTATGGTTTTTGAACGTGACGGTAAGTTATTAAAGGTTCTTCAAATTAACCACCATAAGCCTGGTAAGGGTAACACTTTAATGCAAATGGACATCCAAGACCTTCGCTCAGGTTCAATTGTCCACACTACAATGCGTCCATCTGAAAAGGTTGAACAAGTTAACGTTGATAAGCGTTCTGCTCAATACCTTTATGATGAAGGTGACTCAGCCGTATTCATGGACCTTGAAAGTTACGAACAATACAGTTTAAGTCATGATTTACTCGGTGATGATAAGAATTACCTTGTAGAAAACATGAAGGTTATTTTAAACTTTGTTAATGGTGATATCATCGGAATTGAATTACCAACAACTGTTGAATTGACTGTTGCACAAACTGAACCAATGATTAAGGGTGCAACAATTGATGGTGGTGGTAAGCCAGCCACAATGGAAACTGGTTTAGTAGTTAACGTTCCGGCATTCATCAAGAACGGTGACAAGTTAATCATCAACACTACTGATGGTAGCTACAAGTCACGCGCTTAATTAATAAGCATGACTAATAATAAGCTGGGGAACTTCCCCGGCTTTTTGTGTACTATGGGAGAATAGAAATGAATAAGAAAATAGGAATGCTAATGGCAACCGGGATGAGTTTATTATTAGTGGGTTGTGGTAATCAAAATAATAAAAGTACTGCCTCTTCCTCTTCGTCAAGCAATAGTTTATTGACAGCAAAAAGTAGTGTTCAAATTAGCAGTAACAATTTAACGCCTCAAGAGACAGTTAGTTTAATTAGTACTTATTGTGGTTTGCGATATGGAGGAGAATGGGCGGCGATGGTTAAGCAGGCTCATGAAAATGGATTACAAGTAAATCTCTATCCAAGTTCAAAATATCGATTAAGTGATAATGGTCAGGGAGTAGCCTATGATGTGACGGCTGGTGGAAAATCACAAGGGCTTGTTTACACGGTGAATAATGATGATATCAATATTTACCAAAATGTCACAGCAAATCGGAAAAATACAAAAATAGCTACGGTATCAAAGGCTGCTATGGCAAGCTATGTTAATCAAAAGAAACAGGGAAAGTTGGTTAATGATTTAGCAGCCAAAGCCCAGGTTGTGGACAAGCGCAATAGTAATACATCGAGTGTAGATAATGATGAAAATGATCATAAGTATGGCCGGCTGGGGGTAACTAGTGTCCCGAGTGAAATGCAGGGAACGTGGTATTCAGCTGATAATGATGCTGATTCAACAGTGGTATTTAGTGCTCATTCTTGTACTTATCAAGATAAGGATAGTCAAGGGACAACTAATTTATACAAGCAAGATCCTCATTTCCTAGATAATGAGGACACTTATCTTAGTAAGCAGGTTCAAGACGCAACAAAAGATTGGGGCCGAACATCTTTCTTTAATCTTGATGGTTTGCGCTGGCTCAACATTAGGGGATGGACACAAACAGCTGGTGATGGCTCTTCATATGCTGTTAAAACTGAAACAGTTGATGGTAAACCAGTCAAAGTTTTAGTAGCCGCAGGTGGTGCTGGAAACTGGACTGAAGCTGTTTACTACCAGTCAAAGGAAATGGCACAGCAAAACGCCGATAAAAAGTTTGATGATCTTCATTACATGGATGATGAATAAAATGAAAAAATGCTGAAGAAAAGACAAGCAAGATTGCTACCTTTCTTCAGCTTTATTTGTTTAAAGTAAATCAATAAAGTGTTGAGTTACTGCTTTACGGTGTGCTTTTTTAGGCCAAACAAGTTGAACTTTTGAATGCCAAGGAGCATAGTTTACTGCCTTTACTGTTTGATTAGCGTATTGTTTAGCTATGGATAAAGGGACTAATGCAATTCCCATTCCACAATCTGCCCATAAAATTGCCGTTCGTGCGTCATCACACTTTACTGCATAGTAAGGGGTAATTCCGTGCTGGGCAAAAGTGTCATTAAATATTGATTCAAAGCGGCGGTAAAGAATAAGTGGCTGGTCAGTAAAGTCATTAATAGAAAAGTTTTCTTGTTTAAACTTAAATTTGTGGTGATTATATACAGCTGCCATTTCATCGGTAGCAAGGTCCTTTTTAGCGAGGCCCTGCATATTAAAGGGGGTCCGAACAATTGCGAAATCAACGAGGTTACTTTTGAGCTTATCAATCAGGCCAAGGGTGTTATCTTCAATAATCTCAAATTTAATATGTGGATAAAACGCAGTGAGTCCTGTTATCTTTTCGTTTGGGATAATATTGCCGGCAGAGGAAATCAGCCCCATTCTAATTGTTCCGCTAACTCCCTTCTTTTCATTAGCTAATTCTTCATTAGTCGCTTTAGTGAGGTTAACGACTTGTTGGGCGTAACGATAAAATATCTTTCCCGCTTCAGTAAGAGTAATTCCATGCGCTTCTCGGGTGAATAATTTAGTTCCCAGTTCCTTTTCTAGCTGCTTCATTTGATAAGAGAGGGGTGGCTGAGCGATATAAAGTAATTTTGCTGCTGAGGTTAATTGTCGTTCTTGGGCGACAACGATGAAATATTGAAGTTGTTTTAGATTCATATTTTCTCCAGATATTTAATTTTTTAATATCTCATATTTTAAAATGGTATTTTATTAATTACAAGCGAGTAGATAAAATGGAAACTAGAATTAACTAATTATAAAAAAGGGAGAAGCCGATGAAAATAAGAAATCACTGGTTATGGTATTTGTTAGCCTCAGTAGCAGCGTTGATCCTTGTCACATTAGGTTACGCATATAAAAGTTGGCATACAACAACGAGTTCGATTATGACGAATACAAGTTCAGCATCAGCGCAAAAAGTAAAGGATGGTCGTCCCTTTAGTGTGTTGATAATGGGAACCGATGTTGGGGCGCTTGGCCGGGGTACTAGCTATGCGGGAAATACGGATACGATGGAACTAATTACTGTTAATCCAAGCAAAAAGAAAATGACGATGATTGCAATTCCGCGAGATACCCTTGTTAAGGTTGATACTAAGAAAGGGGCTGACTATGTAAAAATTAACGCAGCCTATGCAATTGGTGGGGCAAAGCAGGCTAAGAAGCAGGTTTCTGAACTACTTGGGGTACCAGTCGATTATTATGCACTAATGAATATGGGAACCTTAGAGAAAGTAGTAAATGCTGTTGGCGGAGTAGAGGTTAATAATCCGTTTGCGTTTACCTATGAAGGACACCACTTTAAAAAGGGATATCAACATCTGGATGGAAAAACGGCGCTAAAATATTCGCGGATGCGTTATGATGATCCAGATAATGACTACGGGCGACAGCGACGTGGCCAACAGGTAATTCAATCGGCAGTTGACTCCTTTAAGAAGAAGGGTTCAGTTGCTGCAGCAAATAAAATTATGACAGCTGTTCAGGATGGTGTTCGGACAGATGTTCCAGTTAATGATATTGCAAGTTTATACCTTAATTATCATCAGGCAATGCAAAAAACAGATAAAGTCCAGTTTCGCGGAAAAAATGCAATGATTGAAGGCACATCATTTCAAATAGCAACGCCAAGTGAGATAGACCGTGTTTCAAAAATAACTCGTCAATCACTAGATCTTCCAGTAAAAGATAAGATAAATAATAATGAAACGGCAATGTATAACCTTCAAACAAATTGGAATGGAATTAATAACTTGAATTTCGTTTTACCACATCATGCAAAATATAATCAGCCAGGAAGCGGCTATTAATAAAAAACGCAGCTCTAGTAAATTACTAAAGTTGCGTTTTTTTATTTATTGAATTAACCAGCCAAGGGGCCAAGAGAACCATTCGAAAATCTTGTCTACTTTTCGTTGGCTGATTTTTTTATTTGTTGCTAATACTTGGAAAGTCACTTTTTCTTCTTTGAATAGTTTGGGAATTGGGAAAAAGCCGTTACGCTTGTAAAAATTAAGCCGCCGCAAACGTTGCTGGTTATTAGCAGCTGCTGGATCAGGTCGTTCGATATCAAGAACTAATGAATCTTGAGGATAAAGGGTCCGGAGTTCATTGATAATCCGTGTACCATACCCATGTGAACGAACCTGGTCATTTACTGCGAGATATAAAATATAGTGCATTCCGTGACTGTGAATAACGTAAGCAAAGCCAACAAACTGCTCGTGGTCAAAGAAGGCCATGAAGTCTGCACGTTGGTACTTACTCTTGAGGAGAAGCCACGTCCATGGTTCTCGCTCATATTTCGGAAATGCGTGCATATATAATTGTTTAACTTGTTTATATTCTTTTAAACTCAACCTCACGGGCTGTATGTCTAAATCCAAAAAATATCACTCCTTATGAATAAATAGTTTACCAGAAAATTTACTAATAGACAATTTGAAATCAAACGTTTGTTCTGGCATAATAGTAAAGTTAATTTATGAGGAGGGGGAAAATGACAAAAATAGTAGCATTAACACAGGCTGAACGGACTAACATTTTAAATCAGCTTTCACCAATGCAGGTTGAAGCGTTGAACGAATTTACCCGATATGCAATGCTGTCTAGGTTTCATACCCGTCACTATCTGCGACAAACCGATTGGGAATTTCAGGGGATGGTAATCGACCCTTGGTATGATCGTCGCCATGAGCATCGTGGCGATAATCTTTACTGCGATTGTGGTCGACGACTAAAGAATCAGTTTATCCTTCGATCGAAAACGACGGGGCATCATCTTTTTTTAGGAATTTCCCATTTTCAACAGCACGCAAGTATTCCGGCGAAGGTAGAAAGAGAAATTCGGGCGGGTATCAATGAGATAAATTTGTATATGGATGGCATTTTAGTGTTGTATCAGGCTAAAAGAGAGTTTCCGACAGCGATGTTTCAATACGTGGTTACTCATCATGGCTTTAAAAATCAAGAAGGAACGATTCTTTACCAACGTTGTAATTTGTTTCGCCATGTAAACCTGCCGCTTCACCCACGCGATTATGAAGAACTGAAAAAACGATATTTGCAATTAAAGGCCGGAAAAATACATCGGTTAACCAAGAAAGAAATTACCAATTTATTACAAGCTATCGCAGATGATTGGCGACAAGTAGATCAGCAAATTATTCTTTTTAATTATCAATTGCGCCAGGAAAGCATACCGCCTCAAAGCATTCAGCGGATTAAAAGTAATTCGATCAATTATGCTTTGCAACGCCGCCATACTCGTTTCTTTGTAACTAATTATAAGCATATAAAAGATTTAACTTTAACTAAGGCACGAGCGCAATTGGCAATAAAGCTTCGCCAGTTATCCTTTTATATTCAAATAATGGATGACCGACCACGTGCAAAATATCTTTGTGATCAGGCCAGACAGATAATGATCGCTCATGAGACATCGGTTAGCAATTCACACTTCTTTGGTATAAAAGAAGCAAAGAGTCTAATAAATGGAATGAATGTATGTTAGTAAGTCATTAAATTAACACATTATTTGTTAATGTATTTTTACTAATAAAATGATAAATGAATAGGTGGTATTGCTTTGTCCACAATTACGATCATGCTATAATCAACTACGAAAGTTGCATAAAAGATTTCATTGTGGGGTGAAACAATGCTAAATAATAATTATCGTCAAGGAATTGAATATCCGTTAAGCATTCTTCGAGAAAAAGAGTTTCCACAAATTTTATTCTGGTTAGGAATTAAGCCCTTAAATTTTGAAGACTTACAAGAGTTAGTGACTGGTGTTTCGATAAATCGATTGATAAGCGTGATTGAGGAATTACAGGATCATTATTTAATCAGTCCAATTAAGAAGGCTGAATGTTTTACGCTTACAAACGGTGGAGCAGAGTTGGCACGACTTGTTACCTCATTAGGTGTATGGGGACGGCAACAAATGGATGAGAACACAGGAAATGATTCACAAAGAGTTATTTTGCCCGATTCATCAATGAACCAAAGTGACCTGTTAAAGTATCGTAAAGAAATGAGTCAATATATTTAGTAACGAAACGCATTTCAGTGATTTTTCTTCCAATTAGACAATTTTTTGCTGGTGTTTTATATAATTAGACATTTAGCAAGAGAGGGTTCATAATAAAGGCGCATTTTGTACAAAAGGGAAGTAACGGATAATGGGAAAGCCAATTATAACGTTTGACCTTTATGGAACCTTATTGGACCCGACTAGTATCTATCAACACATTGATGACGTTTGTGATGATAATGACTTACCGGCAAATAAGGTAAAAAATTTGTATACAACTGATCTTATGCTCTTTGAAGGACAGGATGATTTTCTCCCCTTTGAATCGTTACTTCAACAGGTATTAGAGTATATGGATATGCAGTTGGATACGCATGTTTTTGCTTCAGAATGGGTTAATTTTTTGATTGAACATATCGGAATGAAACCATGTGCTGGTACCTTACCTGTTTTGACCAAATTGAAGCAGCATGGCTATCAATTAGTTGCTTTGGCAAATAGCAGTCAAAATTTAATAAAGCAGCAAAGTAAACAGTTTGCAGGGCTTATTGATGATTTTATTGTATCTGATGATTTAGGTTGCTATAAACCTTCACAGAATTTTTTTACTAAAACTAGTCAAAAGTTTGGCTTTGATAAACGATTGCATTACCATGTTGCAGTAAATTATTGGACTGATATCATTAGTGCACGTAAGGCAGGATGGCCTACTATCTGGATTAATCAAGATGATTTGGGCGCACCCCGATCACGAGAGCAGCCTTTAATTGTCATTAATACGCTGAGTGAACTTTTAACAATTCACTTATAAGTTTTTATATTATTTATTTTAAATAAAAAGATAGTTATAACTTGATTACTGAGATACCAAGGGTATACCCGTGGTATCTCTTTTTTGCTTTGAAAATATTTTTAAAAATATAAAACTTATTGCTTGTATTTAAATGTATAAATAGTATTATAAAAGTGAATATCAGCGGGCGTGATTAACAAAAATTATTCATGTGTTGATAATCTTATTTCAAGAGAGGAGGAAATAAATTGCATATAAATAGTGGTGATACAGCCTTTATGATGCTTTGCACAGCGATGGTTTGTTTGATGACGCCGGGCTTAGCATTCTTCTATGGCGGATTGGCGCGTAAACGGAGCGTCCTCTATATCATGATGCAATCATTTATTTCGATGGGGATCGTTACTTTAATTTGGGTTTATGGAGGTTTCGGTCTTGCATTTGGGAAAGATGAAGGTGGAGTAATCGGTCGCATATCTGATTACTTTGCACTTGTTCACGTTGGTCTGGTTCCTAATCCAGTCCATGCTGCATCGATTCCTTTTGCCTTATTTTTCTTATTCCAGTTAATGTTCTGTGTAATTACAGTTCCGCTTATTAGTGGGGCGTTTGCCGAACGACTGAATATGAAGGGATACATTCTCTTATTGATTTTTTGGACGTACCTTGTTTACATTCCAGTTTGTCACTGGGTATGGGGTAATGGTTTTCTTGCTAAGTGGGGCTTTGTTGACTTCGCCGGTGGAACCGTTATTCATACCACGGCTGGATTTGCGGCGTTAGCAAGTATCATTGTGCTTGGTAATCGTAAATTGAAGCATGCGGGAATGAAACCAAGTAACTTGATGGCGGCAGCTATCGGGACTGGCTTACTCTGGTTTGGCTGGTTTGGTTTTAATTCCGGTGGTGCATTAAAGGCCGGTGCTTTAGCAACTAAAGCCTTTACTAATACTGCAATCGGGTTAGCAAGCGGTATGGTTGTATGGATTCTTTATGCTAAATTTGTTCGTGGGAAATTTGACTTTATCGATGTTTTAACAGGATCAGTTGCTGGTTTAGCAACAATTACGCCTTGTGCTGGATACATTAATCCGGCATCAGCAGTCTTAGTTGGCCTAGCCGCGGGGATTATTTGTAACCTTGCAGTTAGCCTTCAAGAAAAGATCGGCTGGGATGACGCTCTTGGTGTATGGGGTGTCCACGGCATCGGTGGTTTTACCGGAACAATTTTAATTGGGATCCTGGCAGACCACACAGTAAACGGTATTGCCGGCAGCGGTCACCAATTCTTAATCCAAACTGGTGGTGTTATTTTAGTCGCTGCATATTCGTTTGCAATTACTTTTATTTTGCTCAAGATTTTAGGATCAATTACTAATATTCGTCCAACGGATAAGGTTATTTCTGAAGGACTTGACCAAACCTTATTGAACGAAACAACATACAATATCAATTAAGACTTTGTTGATAGCTCGTCTCAATGAAAGGAGGCGAAAATGAATTGTTAGGTTGTATACTGCTTTATGTCGGCATGGTGCTAATGAGCAATGGCTTTTACGCTGTTGAAGACATAAAGGATAAATCGATTGTGGTTATGAACTTCTTTACTGGTGGTCTTAGTCTAATCCTCAATATCGTGGCTTTATCATGGGGAATTATTAATGATAAACCAGCAAGTTGGTTCTTTGCCAGTGCCACTGGGTTGCTATTCGCGTTTACTTATCTTTATGTAGCATTTAATACTCTTTGTAACTTCGATCAACGTCTGTATGGCTGGTATAGTCTATTTGTTGCAATTAACTCGATTCCAGCGGGAATTCTATGTTTCCAAAACTACGGCGGTAATTGGATTTACGGGATTATCTGGTGGGCCTGGGGAATTCTTTGGTTAACAGGATTCCTAACCAACAATCTAAAAATGAATCTTGGTAAGTTTCCTGGGTACTTGGGAATTATTGAAGGAATTTGTACAGCATGGATTCCAGGATTCCTAATGCTCCTAAACTGCTGGCCTAACTAAATTATTTAGGCAGAAAGGAAGGATGACAATGAGGCTCACAGAACGTGAACGTGAAAAAATGATGATTACCTTGGCCGGAATGATTGCTGAAAAGCGGAAAGACCGAGGAGATAAACTCAATCAACCAGAAGCAGTTGCCTTAATCACTAGTCGCTTAATGGAAGGTGCCCGTGATGGTAAGACAGTTGAAGATTTGATGAATGAAGGTGCCACATGGCTGACTAAGGATGATGTTATGGAAGGTGTTCCAGAGATGATCCCAATGATTCAGGTTGAAGCAACATTCCCTGATGGCACTAAACTAATTACCGTTACTGACCCAATTCGTTAATTACAACGAGAATTTTTAAAGGAGGATACAAAATGGTTCCTGGAGAATATAAATTACAACCAGATAAAGTTCCATATAACGTTGGTTATGATGATATTACACTTAAAGTAACCAACATTGGTGATCGTCCAGTTCAAGTTGGTTCTGAATTCCACTTCTATGAAGCAAATGAAGAAGGACTTCAATTTGATCGTGCTCGTGCATGGGGTAAGCACCTTGATTTGCCTGCAGGGACAGCGGTTCGTTTTGAACCCGGCGAAACCCGTGAAGTTAAGTTAATTGATTTCGGTGGAAAACGTCGTGTCTTTGGCTTCAACAACAAGGTTGATGGTTGGCTTGATGTTGATAAGAAAGCTGACACTTATGACGGTTATCCGATTCATGATAATGACTAAGGCAAGGAGGTAAAAGTATGAGTTTTGATATGGATCACAAGCAGTTTGCCTCATTCTACGGACCAACTACTGGTGATAGTATTCGCCTTGGTGATACTGATTTATTTGCCAAGATTGAAAAGGACCTAACAGTTCATGGTCAAGAAAGTCTCTTTGGTGGTGGTAAAGTCCTCCGTGATGGGATGGGTGTAAGTGCCACAGAAACACGTAAGAATAATCCTAAAGTAGCAGATACCATTATTTCAGATGCAATTATTATCGATTGGACTGGAATTTATAAGGCTGATATTGGTATTCGTGACGGTAAGATTCTTGCTATTGGTAAGGGTGGTAACCCAGATGTCATGGATAATGTTGACTTTATCGTTGGTGCAAGTACTGAAGCCATTTCTGGCGAAGGAATGATTGTTACTGCTGGTGGAATTGACTTACACGTTCACTACATTTCACCATTCTTGACCCATGCTGCTCTTGATAACGGTATTACGACCCTCTTTGGTGGTGGTACTGGTCCAGCTAATGGTACTCGTTCCGCAACTTGTGCACCAGGTGCTTGGCATATGCACCGGATGCTACAAGCGGTTGATAATGAACCACTTAACATCGGGATTATGGCTAAGGGTTCTGGTGATAGTCCAGAATTAATCGGTGAACAAATTGAAGCTGGTGCTGCTGCCATTAAGACCCACGAAGACTGGGGTGCTACGGCTGCCGGAATTGAGAACTCAATTGCTGCTGCTAATAAGTACGATGTTCAATTTGCCGTTCACACCGACTCGCTAAACGAAGGTGGATTCGTTGAAAATACTATCAATGCCTTTGGTGGTAACACGGTTCACACATTCCACACAGAAGGTGCCGGTGGTGGTCACGCTCCTGACATTATGGTTGTTTGTGGTCAAAAGAACGTTTTGCCATCATCAACCAACCCAACTAACCCTTACACGGTTAACAGTTTGAACGAATTGTTCTACATGACAATGGTTTGCCACAACTTAAACCCAAAGATTCCAGAAGACGTTGCCTTTGCTGAATCACGGATTCGGAAACAAACAATTGCTGCCGAAGATGTTTTGCAAGATATGGGTGCTTTAAGTGTTATGACATCTGATGCCATGGCCATGGGACGTGTTGGTGAAGTTAACATGCGTTGTTGGCAACTAGCAAGTAAGATGAAGAAGCAACGTGGTCCGCTTGAAGGTGACTCCAAGTACGATGATAACAACCGGATTAAGCGTTACGTTGCTAAGTACACTATCAATCCTGCAATTATGAATGGTATTTCAGATTACATTGGTTCAGTTGAACCTGGTAAGTATGCTGACTTAACTATTTGGGATCCAAAGTACTTCGGTACTAAGCCTGATATGGTTTTGAAGAACGGTATGATTACTTACGGTATCATGGGTGACGCAAGTTCTAGTTTGCCAACTCCAGAACCAGTCTTAGAACGGGATCTTTACGGTGCTCGTGGTAAGGCAATTGGTGCAACTAACATTACATTCGTATCACAATACGCATATGATCACGGTATTAAAGAAGAATTAGGCCTCGACAAGATTGTACTTCCTGTTCACAATACACGGAGTTTAACCAAAGCTGATATGAAGCTTAACAACTATTGCCCAAGCACAATTCAAATTAACCCACAAACATATGATGTTACAATCGATGGCAAGTTAATCACTTGTGATACGGTTCCATCATTACCATTAACACAGCGTTATTACTTCTATTAATATTAAATATTGATTGAATAAATTTTGCTTTTGGGGGGTGGAACGGAAGATAGAAATGCTTCCCGTTCCGCTCCCTATTTTTGAAGAGGGAGTTTTAGAATGATTTTAACTAAAGTTTATCGAAACGTTGATGATATTCCTAACATTGGTAGCTATCATATTGAAACAGCAATGGTCAAGAGTGATGACCTAATGAAAAATATTTTACGGGTTAAGACTGACCATGGCAATGAATATGGAATTCGGCTTGAAGACGAAAACTCAATCTTGGAAAATGGCTCTGCCTTTAAACTTGATGATAAGAAATTATTAGTTCTTAGTGTTATTCCTGATGAAATTATTGTTATTACCCCTAAGGACATTAATCAAATGGGATTAGTTGCTCATTTCCTTGGAAACTTGCACAAACCTGTTCAAATTAAGGATGGAAAGATCTCCTTAATGTTAGACAAGGTTGTTGTTAAGATGATGAAGAAAAAGGATATCGACTACAAGATTGAAAAGATTAAGCTCGATGAGCCTCTTGAATACTTAGACTTAACAAAGTAAGTAGGATGAAATTATGGATAAAAAGTTAAAAGATAAGCTTAATTATCTAGAAGTCTTCCAGATATGTGATTCAACTTTTCCAATCGGGACCTTTAACCACTCTTTTGGAATGGAGAATTATCTTCGGACAAATGTAATTAAAAAAGCCCCAGAATTCCGAATTTGGCTTGAAAACTATTATCGGTCACAATTTAAATACGGTGAAGGGTTACTTGTAAAGTTATGTTACGAAGCAATTGATAATGGTGACTTTGATAAGCTAGTTGATTATGATGATCAGATTACGAAATCAACATTAGCAATTGAAACACGGAATGGGACAAAGTTAATTGCCCATCAAATGATTTTGCTTATTCAAAAGTTATATGGGGATGATGTTCCCCATCTTAATGAATATCAACAAGCAATTGATGATGGGAAGGCATATGGAAATCCAGCGATTGCATTTTCTATTTTTGCTCATTATAAAAAGCTACCATTAATGGATGCATTTTTGATGTATGGCTATAGTGTCGCTTCAACCCTAGTTTTGAATGCAGTTCGGGCCGTTCCGCTTGGTCAAAAAGAAGGTCAGGTAATCCTTAATGACCTCATTAAGTTGATTGGAAAGCTTTATAAGCATGTGGAAAAGCTGGATGATTCATTCTTGGGTGCTAATGCTCCTGGTCTGGAAATTGCTCAGATTAATCATGAAATTCAGCAATCGCGATTATTTATGTCATAAGCTTGAAAGGAAGTTATTAATTTATGAAACGTGCAGTTAGAATTGGTGTTGGTGGTCCAGTTGGCTCCGGTAAGACGCAGTTAATTGAACGTTTAACTCGACGATTAAAAGACCAATACAGTATGGCAGCTATTACTAATGATATTTATACTAAGTGGGATGCTGAATATATGGCAAGCCACTCCGTATTAGGCAAAGACCGCATTATTGGTGTTGAAACTGGCGGTTGTCCCCACACTGCTATTCGTGAAGATGCATCGATGAACTTAGCAGCAGTTGATGAACTTGAAAAGCGTTTTGATAACAAGCTTGACATCATTTTTGTTGAAAGTGGTGGTGATAATCTTGCTGCTACGTTTAGTCCAGAATTAGTTGACTTTTCAATTTATATTATTGATGTTGCGGAAGGTGAAAAGATTCCGCGGAAGGCTGGTCAAGGAATGATTAAGTCTGACCTCTTTATTATTAACAAGATTGACTTGGCTAAATATGTTGGTGCCAACCTTGAACGGATGAAGGAAGACTCTGAGAAGTTCAGAAATGATGGGAACTTCCTCTTTACTAACCTTAAGACAGATGAAGGCCTTGACGGAGTTGTTAACTGGTTGAAGAAGGACGTATTACTTGAGGACTTGGAATCATGAAAGAAAAATATGATGGCTTGATCGACATGGAATTTGCCGCTCGAGGTAACCACAGTTATGCCAAAAAGACATGGCGAAAAGGAAATTCTTGGATTTCGTTTCGGATTCCAACAACCGGCGAAGTTCCTTACTACTTTTTGATTACGACTGGCGGTGGATATGTTGCTGGTGAAACTTATCGTGAACAAATTAAGGTCGAAGATAATGCCCATGCAATCTTAACCACCCAATCACCTACTTATATTTATGTTTGTCCACATAAAGAAGTAACTCATCAGGAAAATGAACTACAATTGGGAGAAAATTCTGTTTTGGAATTTTACCAAGATGAAGTCATTCCATATAAAGGGTCGTACTTCCACCAGAAGACGAATATCAATATGAAAAAGGGTGCTAAATTGATTCTTACTGACGGCCTATCAAGCGGCTGGTCACCAGATCAAAAACCATTTCAGTATGGTTCAATCGGATTGCAAACAACAGTTAATTATGACGGACGATTAGTCTATAACGATCATATGTTAGTTGATCCAGAGACCGATCCGATGCAAGAAATTGGTTACTTTGAAGGTAAACAAAACTTTAATTCGGTTGTAATTATTGACGAAAATGTCACGCAAGAAACGGTTGAGGAATTACGAAATTATCTTGATAAGATTGAAACGAATGTTCATTACGGAATTTCGTTATTAGAAGAAGACGGCTTTGTTCTCCGGCTCTTAAGTGATAGTTCTTTTGAAAATCATAAATTGATGTGGGACTTCATTAGCTACTATCGTGAGGAAATCCTTCATTATCCAGTATTAGATTTGCGGAAGAGTGAACACCTGGAGAGAGAACGAGCCTAATTAAAAATGGGATGGATGATATAACAATGAATGTGATAATTACTGATTTAATTGCCGCCGGTGTTGGTGCATTTTTTGGCGGCGGTTTACGAAGTTTATTATCTGATGAGCTGAATACAGACTTTGATCATTATCGCTGGGGTACAATTATGGCTAACCTAATTGGTTCTCTTTTGATTGGGGTCTTTGTCGGCATGGTCACCAGTGATGAGCTACGTAACACGATGAATGTTCTTTTAGCAACCGGTTTCTGTGGTGGCCTAACAACTTTTTCAACGTTTTCTCTTGAAACATTAAAATACTTTAAGTACGGTCATAAACTAATGGCTTGGACTTACTGGGTCGGAAGTGTCATTGCCTGTATTTGTTGTGTTTATGTTGGATTATGGCTACATTCGTGGTTATAGGAAGGAGAAAGCAGAATGACAAATGGAATAAAACTATTCATTGTTGGTCTAGGTTGCTTCTTTGGTGGTGCCCTCCGCTATGCTAGTGAATTAATAGCTGGGCAATATATTAATCCACCGTTTGCTGATCCGCTAGCGGTTTTAATTGTTAATACTCTTGGTTGCTTTATTATCGGCCTATTTACTGCGTGGGTATTGAAAAAGCTTGTTTCGCCTAAGTGGAATAAGTTTGTAACAACTGGATTTTGTGGCGGCCTTACTACCTTTTCCTCATTCGCTCAGGGAATAACAGCATTATTTATCGGTAGTCATATTTGGGTTGGAATTATCTATATTTTAGCTAATATGCTACTCGGCTTATTTGCTGTTTATCTTGGTATTTACCTTGTAATGGGCAAAGAGTATGGAAAAGAGTTGTTGAAATAGTAACAGTTAGTCAAAGGAGTGGGTTTTAGTGCATATTCCAGATAACTATTTGAGCCCGGCTACTTGTGCAGTGATGTTTGCAGTCGCTGCTCCCGTGGTGGCGGTCTCGGCTAAAAAAGTAAAAGTTCAGCTTAAAGAGCACCGCGAACTCGCGCCAATGCTTGGAATTGCTGCATCATTATCATTTTTAATGATGATGTTTAACGTTCCAGTACCAGGTGGAACCAGTGCTCACGCGGTCGGAGGTACGCTGCTTGCAATCCTGATTGGTCCGTATGCCGCGTCAATTGCGGTGACCGTCGCCTTGATTTTACAAGCATTTTTATTTGGCGACGGTGGAATATTAGCGTTAGGTGCAAATATTTTTAACATGGCGATTATTATGCCGTTTACTGGATATTGGATTTATAATTTTATGCGCAAACACCATCACGCAAGTTTAGGAGCGATTATCGGGTCTTACTGCGGGATTAACCTAGCCGCATTAATGGCTGGTTTTGAGTTGGGAATCCAACCGCTTATTGCGCATACGGCGAGTGGGGCCCCTCTCTATAACCCGTATCCATTAGCAGTGACAATTCCAGCAATGTGTTTTGCTCACTTAGCAGTTGCTGGATGGATTGAGGCCTTTTTCACCTATGTTGTTTACTCTTTTGTAAAGCGAGTTGCTCCGAATGAAATCTATCATAATAATAGCCAAAAAGAAGCTAAAAAAGGTTCAATTAAGTATTTGGTATATGTAATTATTGGATTGGTTATCCTTTCACCAATTGGTCTGCTTGCTAGTGGAACGGCTTTTGGTGAATGGGATAATACTGAATTACTCCAGCGGCTAAAAGTAGAACATATTGCAAATTCAGTTCCAGCAGGAATGAGTCATGGTTTTAACTATACGGCTTTATTTGGCGATTATGCTATTCCGGGAACGAGTCTACCAATTGGCTATATTTTGAGCGCAATTACGGCAATTTTGATTTTCTTCTTAATAAGTAAGGTGCTGATGTCAATCTATGGTTCAACAAACAAAGCCACAAATAAGTAGCAAAGCTGAAGCGAAATCAGCAGAAAAACTCCCGGTATGGTTGATGAACCCGGAGAGACACCAGGTAGAGTTAACCAAGGGACGGTTGGTTCAAGATAATTTAAGTAAGTTTGCGACATTAGTTGCCTTCCTTACTCGTGTAACGCCGGTTTATACTGCTAAAAATTCACCATGGGTGCGGATTATTGAGTTAATTGGCTTAACGATTTTAATTGTTTTATCATCACAGGTTTTATTTTTATGGCTAATTTTGATTCTCATGTTAGTTCACCTGGTTATTTTGCCTGGTTCCGTAATAATTACAATTAGTAAGAAACTCTTTAAGTTAATGCTCGTTTCACTAATTGTATTACTCCCGAGTTTGTTGTTACAGGCGAATAACATTAGCCTGTTTTTAGCACGGGTTGCTCTCATCATGTTAAATATTTCCATATTCTTGAGTATTACCTCTTGGCCCCAATTTATTCAGGGACTTGAACAACTACATCTTCCTAGTGTCATAATTTTAACCCTTGATATCACAATGAAATATGTCTATACCCTTGGTGTTTATATCCAAGAATTATTAAGTAGTATAAAATTGAGGACGTTTGGTCAGCACGTAAATCGACGTGTCTTGGGTGTTATTATTGGCCAGGTTTATCTGTCGGCCAAGAAAAGGACCAGCGATCTTTATCAAGCAATGTTATTACGCGGCTATAATAGTAATAATGTTGCTAGTTGGAAGCTTAGCTGGAATAAATATGATTTGATTAGTATGGGAGAATTGTTATTTGCAGTTGTTGCATACTTCTTAATACGAGGAGTGGTTGCATGATTAAAATAGCTAATGGCGCTTATACTTACGGAACGCAGACAGGTTTTCACGATGTAGATATCGAGATTAATCGTGGGGACGCCGTATGTATTATGGGTCCGAACGGCTCTGGAAAGTCAACGTTATTAAAGACGATTGTTGGTCTCTTTAGTTTGGAAAATGGGCAGTATACATTTAATAACCAAATTATTGATAAGAAGTTCTTAAAAGATTCAACTAAAACTGGTCCATTTTACCAAAAATTTGGCTTTGTCTTTCAAAATAGTGAGATTCAACTATTTAATACAAGCGTGGCTGATGAGGTTGCTTTTGGTCCGCAGCATCTCGGCCTTCCTCAACATGAGATTGATCAGCGGGTAACCGACTGCTTAAAACTATTGAAGATTGAACGTTTGCGCGATCGTGTTCCTTATCACTTATCTGGTGGGGAACAGAAGCTTGTTGCCATTGCTAGTGTACTAACAATGAATCCCGATATTATAATATTAGATGAACCGTTTAATGGATTATCACCTAAGTATCGAACGTTAATCTCGCAAATAGTTAGCCAATTGCATAGCGTTGGGAAAACAATTATTATTTCTAGTCACCACTTTAACCAGATAAGATCATTGGTTGATCGGGTTTATGTTTTTTCCGAGGATCATACAATTACCCGGGAAATAACAGCTAGTCAATTAGATAAAATGCCCCAATTCGTTGATTATTTGGATAATTTATAGTGTCTGCTTAATAAAAACAGAGTGTTAATTGACAGAAGGCCTGTCACTAACACCCTGTTTTTGTTTTAAATAAATTTATAACCAAAGCCGCGAACCGTTAGTAAATGAACGGGATGCTGCGAATCATCTTCTAGTTTATCGCGAAGGTGGCTAATATGAATGTCAACGATTCGTGAAGTATCTAATATATCGTATCCCCAAACACCATCAACAAGCTGATCTCGACTAAGAACTTGTCCGCGATGATCAACCAAGTATGAAAGTAATTGAAATTCTTTGGGGGTAAGGGCAATTATTTGCTTATTTTTAGTTACGGTATAATCTTTGCGGTTAATCTGCCATGCCCCGGCAGTAGTAATAGTTTCTTTAGATTTTTCCTTAGTATGGAGCGCATGAAGCTGGCGATAATGATAAGTCCATAGGCGCTGTTCAATTAGGGGACGAAAGACCTCAGCATTAATAGGTAATGGTAAAATATCATCGATCTGTGCCCGATATAGTTTACGTTGAGTTCGGTTAGTAACTTGCGGAGTGAAAACCGTGATTGGCCCTTTAACCTGTGAGCGGATGAGGGTCATTGTTGCGATTGTCGTATCAAGACTTACTTCGGTCATGTCCCACCATATTCCGCTGATTACCTGTTGTTCAAGGGCAACGACTAAACCGGTCGGGGTTGTTACGAGCTCGAATTCCCAGTGTGCTTTTTTACATATTATACGTAATTGCTGGACAAGGTCATCTTGCCGACTCATTAGCAAAAATCTTTTAACCATAATAATTCTCCAAAATTTACATAACCTTTACATTACAAAGATTAAAAATTTACATCGACTTGTTATTCTCTATTTGTATCATACGAAATATGTGAATACAACTAATAAGTTAGTAGGGAGTAGCAATGAAAAAATTAATTATTAGCATTGCCTTAATTGCGGTTGCTTGTTGGCTCGGTGGATCATGGGCACTTGCTAAGCAACAATCGGCACAAGATAAGGTTACTATTGTTGGTTCGACAGCTTTGCAACCACTGGCAGAAGCGGTTGTCAACGATTACCAGCATTATCATCCGTATACCAGTATTATTGTTCAAGGAGGCGGCTCTGGGACAGGGTTAAGCCAGGTACAAGAAGGGGCTGTTAATATCGGTTCTGCTGATATTTTTGCTGACCAGCAAGATGGGATTGATGCTCATAAATTAAATGATAATATCGTTGCTGTTTCAGGAATTGCTCCGGTTGTAAATGAGCAATTGGGGATAAAGAATCTGACAATGGTCCAACTCCGACAAATTTTTACCGGTCAGATTAGGAACTGGAAAGAAGTTGGTGGTCCTGATTTACCAATTACTGTGATTAATCGTGCACATGGTAGTGGAACACGGGTGGCTTTTGAGCAATCTGTTTTAAAGCCTGGAATGCACGCGATTAATGCTCAAGAGCAGGATTCAAATGGAACTGTTAAGGAGATTGTTCATAATACACCGGGAGCAATTAGTTATATTGCCTTTGCTTACCTTAATGACCAAGTTCAAGCGGTGAATATAGATGGGGTAGCAGCAACAGCAGAAAATGTAACGACGAATAAGTGGAAGTTATGGTCATATGAGCATATGTATACCCAAAAACAACCTTCAAAAGCAACAGCAAAGTTTATTAAATACATGCAAAGTAAAAAGGTTCAAAAATCATTAGTGAATGCGGCACGTTACATTAGTATTCACGATATGAAAGTCGAAAAAACACCAGACGGTAAGGTAACTGAAAGGAAATAATATGGAAAATTTACGACATCGATTGACTCGGCCATCTGTTGAAAGTAAGCAGGAATTTTCGGGGAAAATAGTGAGTTATGTTGCAATTATCCTAATCGGTGGCTTGGTAGGGACAATTTTAGTTTTTTTAACTCTCAAGGGAATTGCTCTTTTTACTGGAAATCATTATTCGCTATGGCAATTTTTGGTGGGAAGAAATTGGTCACCGAGTCAGCACTTATTTGGTGCACTACCAATGATTGCAACATCATTTAGTGTTACGGTCTTGTCAGGAATCGTTGCCTTGCCGCTAGCACTTGTGGTGGCAATTGCCATCACAGAAATTTTGCCGTCAACGACCTATAAGTTCTTTCAACCGGTAATTGAACTACTAGTTGGGATCCCGTCCGTAGTATATGGTTACGTTGGCTTGACGGTTATCGTACCATTTTTGCGCCGCTTTTTTGGTGGGACCGGTTTTGGAATTTTAGCAGCAACATGTGTGTTATTCTTGATGATTTTACCAACAATGACATCGATGACGATTGATAGTTTCAAGGCGGTACCTAAACAGTACCGGAATGCTTCTGCAGGGTTAGGGGCTACCCGATGGCAAACCATTTCCCGGGTAATTATTCCAAGTGCTAGAAGTGGCATTTTAACGGCAATGGTGTTTGGAATGGCTAGGGCGTTTGGCGAAGCGTTGGCAGTCCAAATGGTGATTGGAAACACAACGGTAATGCCAACGGGCTTAATGCACTCGGCGGCTACACTTACTAGTGTTTTGACAACGGGGATTGGAAATACGGTAATGGGGACAATTTCAAATAATGCGTTGTGGTCACTGGCATTGATTTTATTAGTGATGTCGTTAGCCTTTAATTTATTAATGCGGCTAGTTAGCCGGAAGGGAGCGAAATAATGCGTCCAGAAAGAATTGATCGTCTGGCAACAATTATCATTTTGACCTTGACTGGGATGGTGGGTTTAATTTTACTTGCCTTATTAGCATATTTATTGTTATCAGGACTTCCTCACATTTCATGGCACTTTTTAACTAGTAGTGCTGAATCCTTTAAGAGTGGTGGTGGAATTCGTGACCAACTGTTTAACTCGCTATATTTAGTAGTGTTAACCCTCTTAGTTTCAATTCCGTTAGCATTGTGTGCAGCAATTTATCTTAGTGAGTATGCACCGGATAACCGTTGGACTAGTTTTCTCCGGCTAGCGATCGAGGTATTAAGCTCTTTACCGTCAGTAGTTATTGGATTATTTGGCTACCTAATATTTGTATTGCAATGGGGGTTAGACTTTTCATTGCTTGCGGGTGCATTATCATTAACAATTCTTAATTTGCCAATTTTAACGCGGGCCTGTGAAGATGCCCTTCGCCAGGTGCCATATCTACAACGGCAAGCAGGGCTAGGATTGGGGATGTCAAAATGGCATGTTACTACCAAGATTGTTTTACCCGCAGCATTACCAGGGATTATTACCGGAGCTATCTTGAGTGCCGGCCGAATTTTTGGCGAGGCGGCGGCGTTAATTTATACGGCTGGGCAAAGTTCACCAGCCATTAGTTATACCGATTGGAATCCATTTAGTCCAACAAGCTTTTTAAACCCGCTGCGTCCTGCAGAAACACTCGCTGTTCATATTTGGAAAGTTAACAGTGAAGGATTGGTGCCCGATGCACGTGCGGTGTCTAATGGATCAGTAGCTGTCTTAATTTTAACAATTTTAATTTTTAATTTACTTGCCAGGTATATTGGCTACTTAATTAAGCGACGACTAGTAAAGTGAGGATAATGAAAATGCAAAATTCAATTGCCCTTGAAATAAAAAATTTAGAAGTTTTGTATGGGGAAAAACATGTTGTTCATAATGTTTCAATGAAATTTCCCCGAAATAAAATAACAGCACTAATCGGGGCTTCGGGGTCAGGTAAATCGACGTTATTGCGGAGTCTAAACCGGATGAATGATGATTTAGCAACGGTTAACGGTGAAATTAATTTTCATGAAATAAATATTAACCAATCTAAAGTGAATGTATATCGAATTCGGCAACAGATTGGGATGGTCTTTCAGCAGCCGACGCCCTTCCCTCTTTCCATATATGAAAATGTTATTTACGGTCTTCGGCTGGCGGGGGTAAAAGATAGACAAGTTCTTGACCAACGGGTTGAAGAAAGTCTTCGTCAGGCAGCGCTATGGGATGAGGTGAAAGATCAATTGAAGGGTAGTGCTCTGGCGCTTTCAGGAGGGCAGCAACAACGTCTTTGTATTGCGCGGACTTTAGCGGTTCAACCGGAGATTATTTTAATGGATGAACCGACAAGTGCACTTGATCCTGTTTCAACTTCGCAAATAGAGGATACTTTAGTACAATTAAAAGAGAAATTTACTATTATCATGGTGACGCATAATATGCAACAAGCATCACGTTCAGCAGATTGGACGGCCTTTATGCATCAGGGAACGCTAATTGAATTTAATCAAACTGCTGATGTTTTTATGAATCCGCAGCAACAACAAACGGCAGATTATCTTAGTGGAAAATTTGGATAGGAGGGAATTAATTATGGGAGCAATTTTTGATGATGAACTTAAGCGCCTTCGTAGTCATTTCATGGAAATGGGAATCGATGCAAGTGAACAGATTTATCAAGCAACCAAAGCTTTTACCGATCATGATGTAGAGCTTGCTAATCAGGTTTTAGATACAGATATGAAAATCAATGATGAAGAGATTCACCTAGAAAAACAGGCACTTAAGTTAATGGCATTACAGAATCCCGTTGCAACCGATTTTCGTAAGATTATCAGCATTTTAAAAGCCAGTACTGATATTGAGCGGCTTGGTGATTATTCAACCCATATTGCGCGAGCAGCAATTACATTGAGTAAGTTTGAACATCATGAGGATATTGAGCAGCCGATTGAGCAAATGATGATGGTTGTTCGAAAAATGCTTGAAAGAATCTTAGATGCCTATGTTTATACCGATGAGCAGGTAGCTTATGAAGTAGCTAATGATGACTTAAAAGTCGATTTGATTTATGTTAAGTTTCAAAAGAAAATTATAAAGGCTCTGGTAAAAGGAGGAGAAGATGTAAAAGCCTACGAAAGTTATTTAGTAGTTCTTCGTAATCTTGAGCGAGCAGGCGATCACATTGTTAATTTAGCTGAATGGATTATTTACAGTGCGTCGGGAAAGCTAGTAGAATTAAACCCAGGTAAGGCGGATCCGACATTAGTTCGTCGTAAGCTAGCAGAAAATCAAAAATAAAAGAGGTAATTATGGGTGAATAGCGCACAGGAGACTTTCTTATTTAAAAATGAGATTAGGAGTGATGTGAAACGGGCATGGTTGGCAGATATTTTTACGCATCACTTACTAGTTGTTGGTCAAACCGGTAGCGGTAAAACAACGACAACATTATCTTTGCTTAATCAACTTCAGGCTCTTAATCAGACGACGATTGTTCTTGACCCTACTGGGGAATACGCCCAATTACCCAACGCTATTACCTATCAACTTGGGGTTAATGCCTACCTTGAAGCGGGAACATTGTCAGCAGATGAGCTTCAAGAGGTCCTCCAGCTTCATTTACCAGCTCAAATTCGTAATAAGCTTGTCCAAGCAATCACTGCCCTACGTGTCCAACATAATATTATTGAACGAGATGGGGTATACAAAAAATGTGGCCAGGAAATTGATAGCTACCAGCAAAAACTTGCGCAATTAGCGCCGTGGGCAATGGATTATCAAGCGCAAGATTTATTTAAGCAGTTAATCGAGGAATTTATTATTCCCTATGATAATGAAAATGCAAATTACCGTTTGCTAGGGCAACAATATGATCGTAAAGCAATCGCTAGGAATTGGGATATTTTAACAACAATTAGGGAGCGATTAGCTAGCGAAATGTTTGCAACAATCTTTGATACGCGACGACACCCCGGTAAGTTTAAGACAGAGTTAAGTTTTGTTTTCAACATGTTTTTAAATCAGCGTAGCACTCATCGGACGTTGGTAATAGATTTATCGGCGCTAAAGGGTTATGAAGAGAGTCAGCGGGTATTAATCTCATTTTTAATGAAAAAGATATTGCAAATGCGGCTGCAACGACCAAAGAATATTCCGGTAAATGTAGTATTGGATGAGGCCCATCGCTATTTACCGCAAAGGGAAGAGAAACTAGCAGATAATGGGATATTTCAGGTATTACGGGAAGGGCGTAAGCTACACTTAAAAGTACTTTTGACAACTCAATCCCCACTAGATTTGCCACCTCGCTTGCGTTCACAGTTTAATAATATAGTTATTCACCGGCTAATGGAGAATGATGAGATAAAAAGTTTAGGGATCATTACTTCACCAGTAGAAATAAAAAAATTAGGGGTAGGAAAAGCCGGCTTAAAAATAGGCGATCAGCTAACGAAAGTTCAAGTAGCCATGCCTAACTGGTGGAAATAAAAAGCAATCTTAACGTCGAAAAAACGTTAGGATTGCTTTTTTACAATTAGAAAGTTAAAGAGTTACCTAAATAGAGATTGCTTTGTAATTACGTATTAATGAATATTCTATTTAGTAAGGACAAACAACAGCGTTTCTAAAAAAAGACAGAGAAACACTAAAAGAGGTCAAGTTAAATAAGAAACAGCAGCGTTAGTAATCTTTAACAGTATTATGATAAAGGAAGAAAGGTAGCTATAGGGTTAAAGGTTGTTTACTTAACAAATGCTGAAAGTTATTTAACAAAGCGAGTCCCAAATAACTCGCTTAGATGAAAATGATAAATAAAAAACACAAAGGAGAATAACTAAAGGGGGTTAGTAAATTCTCTATATGTTGGCTAACCAAATGGGGTAATCAGCTTTAATAAATCCATTACTTTTAAATAAATTTATTGAATTCTATTTATCACCCTAATAATACCTTTTTTTTTTTTTTTTTTTCAAGACCGATTGCATAAAAATATTTATTTTATTTTTTAATAATATTAAATGGCATATGTATAATTGAAGTTGTTAAATAATTTGCCTAAATATGTCAAAAACTTTTGAATTAGTTTTTCATACAAGTATTATGTGCGATATGTTTTTGATATTGTCTATCCTATTGTGAGTTAAATCACTGCTAAATATTTTTTATAATAATTGTTATAGTAGCCTTTTTCTAAAATAAATTGAATATTTGAAATAATTAGTTAACACTTTCACAATTGTTGTGATATAATACTTACAAACAAGATATCTCCTTGTTTGCTTTAAGCTAAATATTATAAAAACTTATCATTGAAACAAGCGCATCCCTTTATCCAATTAACATCAACAACATTATTTGTTTCATGATAGAGTTTAATTAATAGAAAACCTGACTTTCTTGCACCAAGTAAAGTCAGGTTTTTTGTGTAAAAATGGAATTTACTTATCAAACTACAAAAATAAACAAATTTGTTTTACTTGTTTATAAATTTAAATATTATACAAAGACGATTTTATAATGGAAATTAGTACATTATAAAATGATAAGTAGATTCACAAAGTGGTTTAAAATGCTGATATACCAACACTTTAAACTAGTGAAAAGAGAAAAAACTTATGCTAAGATATTAGCTGCTCATTTTAACGGGAGGGAAAGAGCTATGATTCGACATCATGTTGTAGAAGCGGGAATTACCGCGCTTTGTTCAGTCATCATTATTGTTGTCTTAATGATGTGGTGGGCCGGACAATTTGCACAGTTCGTGACCACAGCGATGATGGTAATGATTATTTTAGGATTGATTGTGGGAAGCTTGGTTCCTAATATTATTATTACTTGGTTGATTATTGGATTGACGACGATTGGTAGTGCAATCTTATTATTGGGATATATCGTAATGGAGACACCATTAAAGTTAGCATTACTGGCAGCTTTTCCGTTGATGGCTACGTTAGCTTATTTTAGTCGTTACATAATTGGCGAATGGGGATGGTTAGATCGTAACCGCCAAGATATTGAGAGTTATGCTGCCTACTATAACCAGATTGTAAAACTTCAGACTGGATATAATGCTAATAAAATCTACCAGAAAGAAATTAGCTTTATTATTAAAGAACAGGTCGCTGACTTATGGATCGATGTTACTGCAATTCACTGGGTCCATAGTCAACAAATTCGGCAATTTCATCACGATGATTAGAACCGTGCTCTCCAACAAATTGCACGAGTATTAAAGGAACGGCGACTGCCTTCAGAAGCATTATATTACCTGGGAAATGGAACATTTTTAATTTTGTCATATCACTTGCCTAATATTACTTTTGCTTACCAGAACCAAAGTACGCGGGAAGGACTTGCGGATTTGCAAATTGGTAATGCAACGCCCCAATTTAAATGGGGGCATTTAAAGGTGGATGACCTTAATGTAACATCATTTAAGACATTAGATAGTGCGATGCGTCATCTTGAACGAGATATGGAAACTGATATTGTTGTTGAATATTTAAAAGGAGTTCGTGAATAAATGGTCCGGTTATTTTTTTGGCTAGCACTTATTATTACGCTTATCTTTTTTGTGTTAGCAATGATTTTTGCAATTTTCCAATGGATAATCTATTTTCGAGTTGAGTATACAACTTTACACACTAATAGGGATGACAAAAGATAATGCAAGAATTAATAATGATTATAACGCTATTATCGATTTGGAGTTCGTTGTTAATGGCCTCATTGACAATCGCAGGGGCAGTTCACTTTTGGCTAGTACATAGTAAGAAAATTGTCGATATCAAACCTCTAGACCGCTATCCGTTAGTTACGGTTGTTGTTCCTGCACATAATGAAGAAATTGTGATTGCGCAGACAACTAAGGCGATATTAGATTTAAATTATCCAGCTGACAAAATAGAGTTGCTGATTTTTGCGGATAATTGTAGCGATCAGACTGCAAGAAGAGCAAAAGCAGTTTTACAGATGATTAAATACAAACAGCGTGATGCCCGAGTGATTGTGCGTCATGGTCAAGGCGGAAAAGCTGGTGTTTTAAATGATGCCCTTAAAATTGCTAAGGGCGAGTATATTGCAGTTTATGATGCAGATGCAATGCCAGAAAAGAATGCCTTGTACTTTTTAGTCCGTAAGGGATTAGAGAACCCGGAAAAATATGTGGCTGTTTTTGGTCGAAATAAAACACGAAATGCTAAACAAAACTTTTTGACCCGGTGTATTAACCAAGAAATTGTCGTTACTCAGCGAATCCAGCATTGTGCTATTTGGCATTTATTTAAAATCGGCCGAATTCCAGGAACTAATTTTATTATAAAAAAAGAATATGTTAAATCGATTGGTGGATGGGAAAACGGCGCGCTAACCGAGGATACTGACATTTCATTTAAAATTATGCAAAGTGGAAAGTTAATTGCCTTGGCTTATAATTCCGAAGCATTTCAGCAAGAACCTGAGCGGTTAAGTGATTATTATTATCAACGCTTAAGGTGGGCAAAGGGAAATTATCAAGTTGTCTTAAAAAATTTTAAGCATTTATTTGACCATAGTAATTGGCGGGTAAAGTTAGAAACATTTTACTATTCTTGTACCTTTTTCTGGTTTAACGCTGCAATTGTCCTATCTGATGTTATTTTTATCGCTAATGTTGTTTCTTGGATTATCCATATATTTAATCCACACGTGTTAATTCCATTTACATTTGGTGAAAGTAATATTCTTATTGCGCAGTTATTGCTATTCAATTGGTTGCTGATGATTATTCTATATGTATTGCAAATTACAACGGCCTCAGCAACTCAATTTGGTCAGGCAACAAATCAACAAATTTGGCTAGCGCTTGCATCATATTTTACGTATTCACAACTATTTATTGTTGTTTCAATTAATGCGGTAATTTCAGTAAGTATGGATAAGTTGCTACACCGTGACGGAACAAAATGGATAAAAACTAAAAGATTCGCTGATTAAAAATAGATTGAGGAGAGAATGGGGATGAAACGCCCGATATATATATGGTTATTAACAATTTTAGTCGTACTTTTGTACACTACAACGCTCATATTTATACGGATCAAAAATCCAGAATATATTCAACACCAAGCCTATAATCGTTGGCGTAGTGGATATTTAATAACTAAGAATGACAGCCAGGCTTTTGTTAATACAAGTAATAATAAGACGAAGCCGATTGCTTTATCGGAAGCGCAGGGATATGGCCTTCAGATTGTTGCATATGCTGGAGAAAAGGGATGGGCGAGCCAAAAGGATTTTGAAAAGTTATTAAATTATTATTTAGCGCATCGTGATTACGTAAATAATCATCAAACTTATTTAATGTCATGGCGGCAGACTTATGATAAGCAAGGAAAATGGGTAAACGATTCTAATAGTGCTACGGATGGTGATTTATATATTGCAGCAGCTCTTCACCATGCGGCAACAATATGGCCCGAGCAATCAGCTTATTATCAAAAATTAGAGTGTAAAATTGCTGCAGATATTTTACGATATGAATATAACCCAACCACACAAACGTTAACAGTTGGTGATTGGGTTTCAAAAGATTCAAAGTATTATTATTTATTACGGACATCAGATGTTATGCCGGAAGTATTCGATGATCTTTATGAAAGAAGTCATGATATTCAATGGCAAATTGTTAAAGATAATATGCTTGATCGTCTTGTCGCATTAAGTAACCAGCATCGGACGGGACTTGTTCCAGATTTTGCATGGGCGTATCACAATACTACTATTGCAGTAAAACCACGGACCGTCGCGAGTGCTCATGATGGAGACTATGGGGCGAACGCTTGTCGTGTACCGATGATGCTTGCTCAAAGTAATGATCCACGTGCCCAAAAAGTCTTAACTAAAATGATGAAGTTCTTTAGTGATCAGTATTACATTACAGCAGGGTATTCATTAGACGGCCATCGTTTAGTAAAATATCAGTCAAACAGCTTTAGTGCCCCAATTTTCTATGCTGTCAGCTATAACCGTAATAAGGGTTATGATAATCTATTTGCTAGTCAAAAGTATATTTTTAGCAGACCAGTGACAACAAAGAATTATTATGATGCGACATTAACAACGTTAGCCGCATTAGGAGGAATAAATTAACCGATATTTTCATCTGTGCAGAGACCTTGCTGATGTAAAACTTTCATGATTTCATCGCGTTTAGTATAATGCTGGTCAAGTTTTGGCCCCGCAATTTGGTTGGTAAATGAATCGACGCGTCGATTGGCATCACGGAGGTCGTAATAGGTTGTGACTATTTGGTCGTAATCTTTTAAGTCGTCAATATTGACATCACGAGGATAAGAATTGTCGAATGTGGTAAATTTTAAAGGCAATCGTGGCTTTAATTGTGGTTGCTGGTCAGGAATACCGATTTGTAAACCTAGGACCGGAAAAGTCATTTTCGGTAAGTCAAGAATATCAATTAATTTTTGCGGATCATTTTTGATTGAACCGAGGGGGACAACGCCTAGGTCCATACTTTCTGCAGCAACGATGACATTTTGGGCTGCCATAATCGCGTCATCGACTCCTTGAAAGAAGATATCAGCGGTGTGTAAACGCCCGTCGTCTTTACCCTTTTGATGACGAATCTGCTGGTTACGATAAAGGTCTACGAGAAAGATAAAGAGATCGCCATTTGCGCCTACGTATGGCTGCTTGCTGACTTCTCGAATTGCTGTTCGCTTGTCGGGATCAGTAATATGCATGATCGACATTTGTTGCATAAACATACTAGTGGGAGTATGGCTAGCAACGGAATAAAGAATATTCAATTGTTCCTTAGTAAGTGTTTTTGATTTAAAGGCCCGAATTGTCCGGTGGTTAAGTTGATGATTAATTGTACTATTTTTAATCATGATGATGACTCCTTTGTAAAAATAAGATAATAGTTGAAAAAAATAGTTATCCTACTTTGACGAGATTGAAAACAAACGTCAAAAACTGGCTCTTAGCCAATTTTTGGCGTTTGCTGCATTACAGTAGGTGCTGTTCTTTCATTAATTCACCAATCCAATTCTTTTTAATTTTCCTTAATAGTGGCTTTTCAATAAGTTTTGGAATTGGTAGGTCCATATCCTCAAGTGGCTTTTTGTCATTCATATAGTACATTGCCCGGATAAGTTCACGAATATCATAAATGGAGTTAAAGACTTCAGGGACTCCGCGGTCAACATTTAACAGGGAGTAGACAGCTTCCATTGCTGTTCGGACAGAATATTCAGTCGTGAAGACAGTATCACGGGTTGGGGATTCTGCAAAATTACCGATAAAGGCTAAGTTTGCAGAACCCTGAGGAACGACATCAGGACGGTCGCCTTTAACTCTTGGCATAAAGTAGCTAGTAATGAATGGCATATATACAGGAACGGTATTGATAGATTCTTCTGCTGCTAATTCATCAATTAATGCTTCTGGTACGCCGAGGTGGTAAAGCCATTCCTTGGTAATTTCTTCGCCGGTACAATCGACAATTCGTTTCTTGATATAATTACCTTCTGTGTCCGAGTAAAGGCCATAAATCCAAACGATTGTTTCATTAGGTTTTTGGTTCTTAAAGTGTGGTTGACGGTGGATTGTCCAACTAAGCATCCAGTTAGAATCTGTAACAGTAATAATTCCACCAGTGTTTACTTTTCCATCGTGAAGGTCACGTTTAGTTAATCGTTCAATGTATGGTTCTACCTGTGGATTTTTAATTGTGGCTGTTGCCGAGATAAACCAGCTACGGTTAGGAATATTTTTGCAAAAGACGTCAGGATGACCAAATGCTGGAGATTGTTTTGCAATATTTTCCCAAAGCTTCCAGCTACCACCTAATGCACTAGTTGGCTGGGCAACTTGGTGGTGACTGCCATAGTTTGAACTTTCGGTGATGGAACCGTTAGTGACAAAGACAATATCATCATCAGTAAGGTCAATTGTCTTGTCTTCGTTATCCTGCTTGAGAATAATTTTCTTAGCATGCTTTTCGCCATTTTTGGTATCAATAAGAACATTTTGAACTTGGGTATTATATTCAAACTTAACCCCGTGATCTTTAAGGTAAGCAAGAAGCGGTTTGGTCATTGATTCATACTGGTTATACTTATTAAATTTAAGGGCAGTAAAATCAGGCAAACCGTCAATATGGTGAATAAAACGCATTGCATACCGCCGCATTTCAGCGAGGGAATGCCACTTTTCAAAAGCAAACATTGTTGACCAATAGATCCAGAAATTACTCTTAAAGAAATCTTCTGAGAAGTAGTCGCCAATTGTAAGGTCACCGAGTTGGTCTTCAGGTGTAAGAATTAATTTCATTAGTTCCTTAGTCGACTTTCCAAGGAGGTACTTGCCGTCTGTTGGAACTTCATTACCACGGTTATAAGTTAAACGACAGTTAGAACTATTGGGGTCATCTTTATCTAGCCAGTAATATTCATCGAGGTAAGATGCACCGGGAATTTCTAATGATGGAATTGAGCGGTACATATCCCACATACATTCAAAATGGTTTTCCATTTCTCGACCACCACGGGTAACAAAGCCAACATCAGGGCGATCTTGACCATCTAATGAACCACCGGCAATTGGCAGTTCTTCAAAAATATGAATATTTTCACCGGGCATTTGTGCATCCCTTATTAAGAAGACGGCGGCAGAAAGTCCGGCTAATCCGGCACCAATGATATAAGCGTGTTTTTTATCAACGCCGGCTGGTTTGCGTGGCCGGGCAAAGGCTTCATAGTTTCCATTAGAATAGTACATAAAAACGTCTCCTTCCAGACAAAAACAGTACATGTATCCACTAACATTGTATCGCTTTCTAAGAATGATTTCCTGGGAAATAAATTCAGGGTACAGAATTTATTAAAAACGCTTATAATTAGTTGAGTAATATTATTGGAGGAGGGTTAGAAGTGATTGAAATAAATAAGCATAAGTATACATTTCCCAAAATACTTACTTTTGGTTTCCTTATTGTTATCCTTATGGGAACTATTTTACTTTCATTACCATTTGCGACCCGCACTGGTGAAACGACTAATTTTATGACCGCTTTTTTCACATCAACGAGTGCGACCTGTGTTACCGGATTAACCCTAGTTAGTACGGCAACTCATTGGACATTATTTGGTCAAATTGTAATTGCAATTTTAATAGAAATTGGTGGGTTAGGATTTATGACCTTCGCAGTTATGATGTCACTACTTGTTCGGCAAAGAATGCGGATGTCGACACGATTGCTGACCCAGGAAGCACTAAATCTTGATCACTTGTCACAGCTAAATGTAGTGTATCTGATTATCAAACTTTCATTGCTGATTCAGCTAACCGGTAGTATTTTTTTGTTTTTTGATTTTTATCCCCGTTATGGGTTGAAAAAGGGAATATGGTTTAGTATATTTCATTCAATTTCTGCTTTTTGTAACGCGGGCTTTGACTTATTTGATAATAGTATTGCTAATTATGCGAATGATTCTTACATGCTTTGTGTGTTGGCAGTATTGATTGTTGCAGGCTCTCTTGGCTTTTTAGTATGGAAAGATATTTTAAATTATCCTAAATACCATCGGTTATCGTTACATACTCAGCTTGCTTTACGCACTGGGGCAGTTTTATTTGTTTTATCGATTATTGTTTACTTTATTACAGAAAAGAATCTTGCCCAGTTAAGTGATAAGTTGAGTTTTTCGCACCGAATTATCAACACGATCTTTATGGCAATTACTCCACGGACGGCAGGTTTAGTAACTTTTCCATATACGGAACTGAGTGCTGCTGGAATTGCATTCACGGTTATTTTAATGTTTATTGGGGGAACGCCAGGATCAACTGCGGGTGGTGTAAAGACAACGACAATTGGTTTATTGACAATCCAGAGTTTTGCAACGTTACGCGGGCAGCGGGATACTACTTTTGCTCACCGGCGTTTTACGCAGGAAAATATTTATCGGGCATTGACCTTGTTATTTGTTGCGTTATTTATTTTATTAGTTTCAATTTTACTTTTGGTTGAAACGCAGGACCTACCGAAGCACGATTCGCTTGCATACGTTACTTTTGAAGCGGTTGCGGCGTTTGGAACAACGGGAATTTCATTGGGAATAACAACCCACCTTAATCTGCTTGGACAATTAATTATTATGTTCTTAATGTTTGTTGGGCGGGTTGGGATCTATACAGTTATGTTCTCAATTTTAAATGCAAATTCTGCCACAAAGAATTATCGATATCCAGAGGAGAGTGTGTTAATTGGCTAAAAAAGAAAGTTATGCTGTTATTGGAATTGGTCAGTTTGGAGCATCGATATGTGAAGCCCTAGTGCAAGCAGGCCAGGAAGTGTTGGCAATCGATGCTAACGAGGAGGTTGTTAATGAATTTGCTGGTTCAGTTATGCGTGCGGTGATTGCAGATGCACAAGATGAGGATGCACTGCGGGACCTTGATATTGGTAGTTTTGACCACGTGTATATTTCAATTGGGAAGAATGTTGAAGCTAGTATCATGGCAACTCTAATTGCAAAAGAGTTAGGAGCACCAGATGTGATTTGCCGAGCGGAAAATGTTAATCATGCTCGAGTCTTGGAGCGGGTTGGCGCTGACATGGTTGTACGTCCGGAGCATGATTTGGCTAAACGATTAATTTTCCAGCAGTTAAACCCAAGTGTAGTTGACTATGTTACCTTGAGTAAGGAAATTACATTAGCAGAAGTTAATATTAATAATCCAAAATTCTTTGGCAAAACGCTTGATGAACTCGATTTTCGGAATCGCTATAATGTTAATGTAATTATTATCGTTAGCAAGGACGATGAGGTTAACCAGATGCCGCAAGCAAATGACGTTATTCAGCCTCATGATAAGATTACAGTTGTTGGTAATATAAAGGATATTCGGAAGCTAAACGATATTGTTAGTTAATTATAATTAGGTGAAGAGAATTGAGAATTATAGTTTTGATTATCGCGATTATTGCTGTTATAATCCTTGCTAGTGCTTGGGGGATGTTTCAAAAACAATTAGCGTGGAAAGTAATTAATAATGAATTAAGGGCAAAAAATGATATTAAAGTCGTTGATATGCTAGTCAACAATGGGAAAAATATTGTGACAATTGCCCAACAGTTGGTAACATCGAGTAAAATCTTTGAAGTAGTAGGCGATGTTAAGCAAGCGCAGAAGTTAAAAAGCAAGATTCAAGCAGCAGCTGTGGCAGATCGTGCAGAGATTATAACGGATGACGTGGCCAATCTAGGTTTCAAGGACCATTCAGTTAACTATGTAATTATTAATAATCTTCAGCAAATAAAACCAGCAATTACTCGCCAACGCATTTTACAGGAAGCAATTCGAATCTTAAATGTTGATGGGACGATCTTTATCATTAATTCAAGCCACCTTAATGATTATCATCGTTTGCTAGAATATTATGGATTTAAAAACGTTCTTATAAAACGAATTGGTAGCAGTAAAATAATGGTGGTTAAAAGAAATTAAAATAATAAAATGGTGATTATAATTTGCGGTATTTACCCATATTAATCACCATTTTTATTTATTAGTTTAAATACTTTTCGACTTGCTTATCATCTAAGTTAAAACTACTTTTAACGCTTTTTTTGATGCTATTATTATCGATTCCAGCATCTTGCAAACCTTTAATAAAATTATGAATTGCATTTTCTTGTGACTCTTTTAAATTATTCCAGCTTGCTACTAATTTACCTTGCTCTTTGGTTAATTCAGCTTGTCCCTTTGCCATTTGCTCTTTCTGTTTCTCCATCGCTTCTTTCTGCTTTTCTATTTCATCTCTTTGTTTCTCCATCTCCGCTTTCTGCTGCATTGTCTCTTCTCTTTGCTTTTCTATTTCTTTTTCCAGCTGCATTATCTCTTCTCTTTGCTTTTTCATTTTCTCTTCTCTGATTTGTTGATCCATTTCATACATTGAGAGTCGCATATATTCCGCCCTCCATTTCCGGTTCTGCTTTACTTTCTCCATCCTTTCTCTTAATTTTACGACAAGATTATCCGGCGTTTCAACTTTCCGCTGTGCAATTATATCAAGAACTGCCTGCATTTTAGTATCAACCTCGTGCTTGGTTGAGGGAATGTTGAATAAGATATCGGATTGACCGTCGCAAACGATATGCTCTGGGGCGTTGTCAATATGTTTATGTAAGGTATAGCGTTGGAAGCCAAGATTAAAGGGATCAAAATTACAAAAGAAAATAACATAGGAATCATCAGCGGTATCATAGCTCTTTCCCTTATCGTATGACTCCATCGTACTAGCTGCTTGGTAGTACCGAATCCGTTTGGCGAGATTGTGTTTGTTGACGACTTGCATTTCAATATCGTAGTGATTATTATGCTCATCGGTGGTGTAAATATCAAAGCGAACTGCTTTTGCATCTGGTGCGGGTGCAAGTTCTTGCTGGTTATTAGGAAACTGAATGTCTTTTATGTTTAAGGTCGGCAAAATCCTACGCAATAATTCCAGACAAATATCCTTATCAAGCATAACCTTATTGAAGATATAATCATCAGTTAGATCAGCATTTTCCCATCTTTTACGTAATGTTAATTCGTTGTTCATCCATGTTCTCCTATTATATAGAATCAGAGGAACACCCTCTAATAATATATATACGTAATAAATTAGCGATTGCATTATTTTATTTAAGGGACGGAAAAGTTGATTGCTGAAGCTAAGGAGAATTCGCTGAAAGGGTATTGCTCCCCCCCCGAAAAAATAATATTATCGGCTTGTAATCACTATCGGGTGATTAAGATTTGAAATGGGAGGATATTATAATGAATATGAAAAATAAGTTGATGTTGTCAGGTGTTTCATTAGTAGCTGCGTTAACTTTAGGTGCTACGACTGTTACAGCTCATGCTGCTACTTATGATGAAATGAATGCAAAGTGGAACCAGAAAATGGAAGAAGGTAATAAGAAGGGGCTTGTTAATGCGCCGTGGCTCGACCTACAATCAGCAGCTGAACAAGGTGATCCTGAAGCACAAGCATGGATGAAGCAAGTCGATGGTAACAAAGGTAACGCCCAGTCACAACCGGCTCAAAACACCCCATCACAAGGTCAAAATACCAATGGTGCAAATACTGCTACTGTAAGTGCCGGGAATAATTCAGCACAAGGTAATACTTCAGTGCAAAGTAATAGTACTGCTCAAAATAATCAAGCCACTGTTGTAACTAATAAGGTGGCAAGTGCTAAGACGACTACTCCAGCTAATCTTGCAACATCAAATGTTACACCAGTTAAGGCTGACAATGGGATGAAGACTTTACCACAAACTGGTAATGCTAATACCCAAGCAGCAGTCACAACTGGTTTAGGCTTGGCAACACTCGCTGGAATGTTTGGTTTAGGTTACATGAAGAAGCGGGCTTAAGCAATTATCTAATTTATCTTTTCTAAATAAAAATAGAGTCAAACGCAATTACGTTCGGCTCTATTTTTTTGGTTAAGTTGCAAAATCATATTGGTAAAAGAATTGCACCATCGTTAAAATTTATTACTTAATTACTCTCCCAAAAGCAAGTAGTGACAATTTTTTACCTTAGGATGTCTAACAAAAATTAAAAGAGATTAATCATCGTCAACATCATTATTAGTATCGACATTTTGGTCATCGCTCGGCTGATCTGCTGAATTACTATCGTCGTCATCATCATCGTTTTGATCAGATGAACTATCATTGTCGTCATCGCCAGAATTGCTTTGATCACTATTATCCGAAGAACTATTACCGCCCTTGAAACTTTGGGCAACTGCTTGGGCATTACTCTTTTGTGAATCAGTTTTATAGTACTTATTGATTAACTCTTGAAGTGAAACTGTAGAAGAAGTATAGCTAGCTTCTGCATCACTTGCACCACCAGAATGATCCATTTTATAGATGGTTACCTGGTCGCCATTGATGGAGAAAGAAAATGTTCCGACAGTTGATCCTGAACTGACCAGGTATTGGCCATTATTCCCATTACTATTACTAGTATTTGTACCAAAGGATAGTTCATCGCTAGGACTTGGCGCACTGCCAAATACTTCTTGATAGGCAAGAACTCCGATAATCTTCGGGTCAGATAAACTAGTAGTTTTTTCACTGGAGCTTGCTGAAGAGGAGTTCTTCTGCCGTACAGGTGATTGTTGTGGTTGGCTCGTTTTCTTAGCACTTGAGGTAGATGAGTCCACTTTCCCGTCTGAAGAATCATTGCTACAGGCAGCAAGGCTAATTCCTGCTAGTAGTGTCATGCTAATTGCAATAATTTTTTTCATATTCAATTACTCTCCCAAAATATGTTATCAGAAATATAGTATATGTTTATCAGAGTTAAAATAAATAGCTTTTCAGGAAAAGGCAGTTAGGTTCAGTAAAAAGTAGTAATAGTCGAATTATATCTCAATCAGATTCCTGAAAATAATAAGTGTTTCCTGAAAAGTGGTTGATAAGAACGATAACTCTCTTAAAATACTTAATTGTAAGCAAAATAAAAAAGATTTAGATAGCAAAAGATAAATTATTTATTATGGGGAGCAATGTATGATGAAAAATACCAAAAAATTTCTAACTACCACTGCTGTTATTGCTACCGCATTAACTGGGGGGGGGG
>NZ_JACIVB010000062.1 GCF_014145455.1 Limosilactobacillus rudii
ATGAAATTATTGCACCGGTATTTAAGTCTCACCATCATCAGGTCGCTAAAAAGACTGATTACATTCCTCAGCCAGCGTTGAAATTAAATATTGATAATGTCCAATTAACGATTTTCAAAGGGACTAATGCGCATTTAGCTACTGAAGTCACTAAAATACTCATTAGTTAGCATGATCAAGCCCATCTGATCGATTAAGGAATTTTATGCTATAAATAATCTTGTTTACTTCAACCATAATAAGAACATATCCTTAACGAATTTAAATTACCTGAGATTTTTTCGTTGTCGGCACTTTTTACGTTTATTTTTAACCTTTATCATTCTTAACCAATATTGATGGTACTAAGAAAAAGCCATATCATTTATGGTAGTTATTAGATATTGCTTTTCGCCGGTAATATACGATATGATTATTTGAAATGAAAGGATGATGAACGATGATTGAAGTTATCAGAGTAGCTACCAAGTCAACTGATTTTAAGAAAATCAATCATGTATATAAAGCAGTTTTCCCTAAAAATGAGCGTTTACCATTATCTTTTTTAAGAATGCGGGCAAAAGCCGGTAAAGCAGAATTTTGTAGTATTTATGATCAACAAAAGTGGGTAGGGTTCTTCTACACAGTATTTGATCGGCGAATAGCTTATATATTCTTTTTAGCAATTGATCCGTATTACCATAGTAGAGGATACGGTAGTGCCACATTAGCAGCAATAAAAAAGCGGTATGCTAATAAATTAGTAACATTAAGTACTGAGCGAATAGATCCAATAGCAGTAAATAATAGCCAACGGATACGGCGCCAACAATTTTATATAAACAATGGTTTTGAAAAGACTGGTTTTTACACAATTGAAAAAGATAATGAAAAATTTGATTTAATGAGTCAGCAACAATCAATGGTAAATCCACAATTATTTCAACAATTGATGAATCGCTTTTTGACTAATCGCCATCGTCACTATATGCCATTTAAGATAATTAGTGAGTAATAAAAAAGGCCCTCCAAAATAGAGGACCTTTTTTCTATTTACGTTGGTCACGCATCTTAAATGCTAAAAGAATTGCGATAACAATTAAGACAATAGCAAAGTAAACGCCGTAGTGGAAACCATTAGTAAATCGGAAAGCAGTTGAACCAGATACGGTTGAGCTTCCTAATGCTAAGAAACTGGTAGCTAAAGCAGTAGCTAACGCACCGATAACTTGCTGCATCGTATTCATGATTGTACTACCATCACCTGATTCCATCCCTGATAAAGCGTTTAAGGCACTAGTCTGTGATGGTGACATAGCAAGCGGGCAACCGATCATTAGGATGATGTGAGCAATTACAACATAAATAATCGAGGTGTTTGTACTTGTAAATACTAACATTACAGCTCCAATTAAAGCGATAATGAAACCTAGAATAGCTGGCTTTTTAGCCCCGATGTTATCATATAATCGACCAGCCAATGCTGAAGTCAAGGCGTTAATAACACCTCCCGGTAACATAACTAGTCCAGTTAAAGCAACTGGTAATAGGAGACCGTTTTGGTAAAACATTGGCAAAAGGTACATCGTCGAAAGAATAATTCCGAAGTCGAGCATAACTAACGAGGAACCAATAGCAAACGCAGGATTCTTGAAAATTCGTAAGTTAAGAATAGGGGTGGCTAAGTGTAGTTGCCGATATACATAAAATCCTAAGACAAGAATTCCGATAAGCAAGGAGCCAAGAACTGACCATGATAACCAGCCATCGCGACTTGCTAAACTTGCACCGATAACAATTCCAGAGCAACCAACTGCTGACTCAAGAATTGATAAAACGTCAACATGAGGTTTAGTCAATTCACCAATATTCTCTAATGAAGTAATTGCAAAGATTAAAGCAATTAATAAGAACGGAATAAATAACCAAAAGATCCATTGCCATGATAGTTTAGCTAAAATTAATCCAGTTAATGTCGGACCAATCGCTGGCGCAAACATAATAACTAAGGCGCAAATTCCCATGACAGCCCCAATCTTTTTTGGTGGGAAGATTTGCATTACCACAGCAAACATTAATGGAAGAATTAATCCGGTACCAATTCCCTGGATCATCCGACCAATCAACAGAACTGGGAAATTATTAGCTAACGCTGAAATGCAGGCACCAACTATAAAATCAGTAAGTGCAAAGATAATTACTTGGCGGGTAGTAAACCATTTAGTAATAATACTTGATAGTGGCAAGATAATTCCGATAACCAGCATATAGCCAGTAACTAACCATTGAATCGTGGCAGTATTAACTTGTAAAGCTGCCATTAATTTTGGCAAAGCGATATTTAATGATGTTTCGCTAAACATTCCTACAAAAGCGCCAAGTAGCATACTGACCATCGCAAGTTTTGGATGGGCAACTTGTTGGCGGGCTTGTAATGCATTTTCCATAAATGAAAACACTCCTTCTCTCTATATAAAATTCACACAAATGTTAGTCTAGCAAATTAGGAGAAGGGTTCGTAAGTCCTTTTTGAGATGGATAATAATCTTAAGATAATAGCTTAAGATTATTAAGCTGACTTGATTGTTAATGATTATTATGATTTATTTTTAAAAATTCTATTTGGTGATAATACAATTTAGAAAACAAACGATTTAAATATTAGAAAGGTAGCGTCTAAAGACTGGCAACATTACTTCTTTCATTTTATCTCTGTTATATCAGAATAAGATTCATTGTTAATAAAAATAAAGACTATCAAACCACAACATATAGTGTTTTAAAAGTCAACTCTTTCTATAAGTTGTATTTTGGGCTATGATAGGAACCGTTATATTCGAGAGGTGAAATGATGATGAAAGTGCAAGTAGTTAATGAACGAGATCTTAACAATTTAACAAGTGTCAGCGTAGTTAAACGTGATGGAACGGTGACACCATTTTATACTTATAAGATTAAGCTGGTTTTACATGCGCTTAATGCGGACGAGCAGACTATTCAGAGTGTTTATGAGACTATTTTTGCTGCCTTAGTTAATCAATCAACAGTTAAAGCTGAAACTATTGCGAATCTTTTCGTTCAAGGTTTAGTAGCTGCTAATCATGAAGAACTTGCTAAGATTTACCGTGATTATCGTAAACATGATGAAGAGATATTTGCTAAGGCGACAAATCCCCAGAATAAATTAGAGCAGCTTTTTGACCGTAATTCCCGGGTTGTCCATGAAAATGCTAATAAGGATAGTCATGTTTTCAATACTCAGCGGGATTTAGAAGCGGGAGTTGTTAGTCGCGCACTCGGTTTGCGGATGTTGCCAGGAATTGTTGCCAAGGCTCATTTACGAGGGGATATTCACTGGCATGACCTTGATTACTCCCCAGTAACGCCGGAGACTAATTGTTGCCTGATTGACTTCGATGAAATGTTTAAGCATGGTTTTAAGATTGGTAATGCATGGGTATCTTCACCGCGTTCAATTCAAACGGCGACTGCACAAATGTCCCAAATTATTGCCAACGTTGCTTCTTTACAATATGGTGGATGTTCTGCTAATCGGATTGATCAATTATTAGAGCCATATGCCAAGCTTAATTATGATAAGCATATGAAAGACGCAAAAAAGTGGATCGTTCCAGTTAAGCGTGAGGAATTTGCTCGTGAAAAAACTAAAAAGGATATTTATGATGCAATGCAGGCGTTAGAATATGAGATTAATACCCTTTATTCTAGTCAAGGTCAAACACCTTTTACGACAGTTAATTTTGGCTTAGGAACGAGCTGGCTCTCACGAGAAATTCAAAAGGCAATTTTAAAGATCCGTATAAAGGGGTTAGGGAAAGAACACCGAACAGCTATTTTTCCTAAATTAATATTTACTGTCAAACGAGGATTAAACCTAAACCCAGGAGATCCTAATTATGACATTAAACAACTCGCTCTTGAGTGTTCCACTAAACGAATGTATCCGGACTTGCTAATGTATGACAAGATTAAAGAGATTACGGGAAGTTTTAAAACACCAATGGGTTGCCGGTCTTTCTTACAGGGATGGACAGACCCTGAGACTGGTAAGGAAGTTAATTCCGGACGAATGAATTTGGGAGTTGTGACAGTTAACTTACCGCGGATTGCTCTTGAGGCGCATGGCGATAAGCAATTATTCTGGGAAATTTTTCAAGAAAAGATGAATATTTGTAAGATTGCCCTTGATTATCGAATTAAGCGAACAAAAGAAGCTAGACCGGAAAATGCGCCGCTTCTATATATGTACGGTGCATTTGGAAAACGATTAAAGAAAACAGATAGCGTTGATGAAGTATTTAAAAATAGTCGGGCAACAGTTTCACTTGGCTATATTGGTTTATATGAAGTATGCGCTACATTCTATGGTTCAAACTGGGAGGGCAATCAAGAGGCTCATGACTTTGCAATCGCAATTACCAAAGCAATGCATGACCTTTGTGTCAAATGGGAAAAAGAAGAAGGATATCATTTTAGTTTATACTCCACTCCTGCTGAATCCTTAACTGATACTTTTTGTCAAGATGACTTAAAGAAGTTTGGTCGGGTCGAAGATGTAACAGATAAGGAATACTATACTAACAGTTTTCACTATGACGTGCGTAAACACCCAACCCCATTTGAAAAACTTACTTTTGAAGAGGACTTTCCCAACTACGCTGCTGGCGGCTTTATCCATTATTGTGAATATCCTAATCTTCGTCAAAATCCAAAAGCTCTCGAGGCAGTATGGGACTGGGCATATGATCACGTTGGTTACTTAGGAACTAATACATCGATTGACCAATGCTTCAAGTGTGGCTTTAAAGGTGAATTTGCGGCAACAGCACGAGGCTTTAAGTGTCCACAATGTGGTAATCATGATCCAGCAACTTGTGATGTCGTTAAACGAACATGTGGCTACCTAGGAAATCCACAACAACGTCCAATGGTTCATGGTCGTCACGAAGAAATTATCCACCGGGTAAAACATATGGATGCAGGGATGATTAAAAAGGCTGCTACCTTTGAACAAAATCGACAAATGGATATAAAAGCTCATGCTGGAATTACTGGTAAGCAGATTTAATATTATATAGAAGAAAAAGGTCTGCTTTAGCAAATGTTGCAGGCCTTTAATACTTTAATATAGGAGGAGAAGTAATGGCTGAAGCTAAATTACCGCGAAATCCGAAGCCACAAGAATGGCTGGCTAAGGATTATTCACAACAGTATATTGCTGACTATAAGCCGTTTAATTTTGTTGATGGTGAAGGCGTTCGGTGCAGTCTCTACGTAAGTGGCTGTCCTTTCAGATGCCCTGGTTGTTATAATCGAGCTGCGCAGAATTTTCATTATGGACAACCTTATACACAGGAATTAGAAGACCAGATTATTAAAGATCTTTCGCAGAGTTATGTTCAAGGGTTAACCCTTTTAGGCGGGGAACCTTTCTTAAATACCCAGGTATGTTTAAAAATAGTTAAACGGGTAAGAAAAGAATTTGGTCATGAAAAAGACATTTGGTCCTGGTCTGGCTATACCTGGGAAGAGTTAATGAAGGAATCTGATGATAAGCTGGAGTTATTACACTACCTTGATATTCTGGTGGATGGACGCTTCTTACTTGCAAAAAAAGATTTGACACTCCAATTTCGGGGGAGTTCAAACCAACGAATCATTGATGTCCCCAAATCATTGCAACAAGGAAAAGTAATAATTTGGGATAAACTTATTCGTTAATGAATAAAAGGCCACTGGGGAGCTAAAAAATGTTTGTATATGTTCATATTTAGTTACAGTGGTGTTACAAAAAATCATAATAATAGAAAATAAGCCACTACTTTTGCAAATTCGAAGTAAAAGTAGTGGTTTATTTATGTTATATATTACAAAGTTTGGCAGACGACGGGAGAAATTTAGCTCCACCTAATTTACTGTTATAACAGTGGAAGAGCTATAAATATGAAAGGGTTATTAATTTATTTATTACAAAATATTACGAAAGACAGCAAAATTGATAATACAGGGTAACCCATGTGTAATTTTAAGGGAGTATATTAATAACTGTTGAGAGATATAAAGACTCAACAACTTAAATAATTAAACAAATAAATTAACTAACTAATTAAAACGAATTTTATGAAAAGGATGGGATTTTTCTTTATGAAGTTAACGAAAAACATCGCGAAAATTACTGCTGCTGTGGCAGGTACTGTTGCCTTGGGAACATTCGCTACAGCAACTACTGCTAATGCTGATTCGGTATACACGGTGCAAAGTGGTGATACTTTATCAAGCATTTCCTATAAATTAGGTCATGATTTAACCTATGTTGATTCCTTAGCCTCAAATAATAATATTGCCAACAAAAATTTGATTTATGTTGGTCAAAAATTAGTGATTAAAGACAACGGCCAAGTGGCACCAGCAACTGCACAACAAGCCGCTACTTTGCCAGCAGCAAGTCAAGCATCTGCTACAGTAGAACAGCCACAAGAAACACAACAGACAAGTCAAGTACCGGTAGCTACAAGTCAAGCTGTTGAGCAACCAAGTCAAGTACAATCAGCAGCACCGGTATCAGCTCAAACACAATCACAAGCACCAGTTCAGTCTGCGGCTCCACAGTCAACTGCTACAGCAACAGCGCAACAAAGCTATAGTGCACCTGTTCAACCACAAGCTTCTACCACTACTACAACAACTAACTACAGTTCCAACGTTAGTGGTAATGATGCATCAGCTAAGGCGTGGATTGCTGCTCGTGAATCTGGTGGTAACTACAGCGCCCGTAATGGTCAATACGTAGGTAAATACCAATTGTCAGCATCATACTTAAATGGTGATTACTCAGAAGCAAACCAAGAACGAGTAGCCGACCAATACGTAACGAGCCGTTACGGTTCATGGAGTGCTGCCCAATCATTCTGGCAATCACACGGTTGGTACTAAAATTTAATTTTATTATAGGGAAGCTGGAAATTAAGCTCTATAAGTTCGGATACCATTAATAATAGGTTGAGGCCGAGAAAAAACATTTTGTTTTTTCTCGGCCTCTTTAACAAAGTAAATGAAAAAAAGTTAATTTTATTTTCATCTTAATCTAAAAATATACTATAATAGAATTATTCAAGTGATGAAAGGATGAGATCCATGCCAAAAGAGAGTCAGATTATTGATACAAAGTCATTATATATAAATCCTGATCGCGGAGTAGCAACCTTAAATTATAGTCAAAACTATTTCACGGATATTCCATCATTAATCAATAGTGATGAATTGAAGGCGGTTGTTAAGCTTTATCTTGCTTCACGTAATCCTGATCATGATGACGATGCTTTTGATAATGCAAGTGCTAATAAGTTCATCGACATTTTGAAGAAAGTTTTGTTTAATGACGATAGTGCTTTTGATGAATATGATCCTAAGGATATTTTAGAGAGTGTTGAAGAATTATATTCATACTACCGGTCATTTTTACGGGTATCGGTAATTAACTTTAATGATAATAAAATTTTAGGCAATGAGTTTCGGACAGTTGATACCCAGTTTAATGATTTAGTTCGAAAAGCATACCGTATTCTAGAAGAAAAACTTCAAGGATTTGAAAACCGCACATATCGGCAAGTGAATGCAGCTACTAATGCGACGGTGTTAGTTCAGCAACATGATTGGCAGATTCCAGAAGGTTATGATGAATTACAGGATATTGACTTTATCAATACAGTGATGCTTCGTCCACCAATGATGATGCACACTAAGAGTAATAAGCGGGAAGGGGTATTTTCAGAAGTTAAAGAAAACCCAATCAAGCGTTTCCATGGTCAACGTGGCAAATGGTACTGTTACCCTGCTAAGATTGGTGAAAGTCTTGCCTTTATTTACTTTAATGTTGATTATTTAGTAAATGGGATCGCACTTTCCAACCTCTTTGAATTAGCTTCGCCTGATGAAATTGAAGGTCAAAAGCCTGACATGATCCTCCTCTTTGGTTTGGAGAAGACTGAAGGCATGGTTTCTCATTACTACCGCGATGAAAAGAATAATATGTGGATTGGGGAAGTACCTTATACAGACAAGACTACTTACTTTGGATATATGAAGAAAATGTGCCTAACTTTGCATAATCTTCACCAAATTTATAATGGTCGGTTACCAATTCACGGTTCAATGCTAAAAATTAAATTTACTAATGGTAAGGAAAAGAATGTTGTTTTCTTTGGTGATTCAGGTGCTGGTAAGTCAGAGTCAATTGAGGCATTACAAGAACTAGCAGATGATAAGATTGTAAGCATGGAGACAATCTTTGATGATATGGGAAGTTTTACTTTAACTGATGGTGAACCAGGTGTATATGCCCAGGGAACTGAAACAGGTGCCTTTGTGCGGCTTGATGACTTAAGCAGTGCGGTTGCATTTAATAACATGGACCGTGGTGTTTATCTTAATCCAGAACAAAAGAATGCGCGGGTAATTATTCCTGCAGATACTTATCAAAACGTCATTAAGCATCACCACATTGATATGTGGCTATATGCCAATAACTATAGTGATGAAGTTGGAATTCATCGCTTTGATACCAAAGAAGAAGCTGAAAAGGTATTTATCGCTGGGCAGCGAAAGGCGTTAGGGACAACTGATGAAGTCGGAATGAGTAAGACATTCTTTGCCAATCCATTTGGTCCGGTTCAAGAACCAGAATTGACTAAGCCGATTATTAATAAGGTCTTTACGAAGCTCTTTGATCAGGGTGTTTATGTTGGAGAAATCTTTACCCATCTTGGTAATGATAAATCAAAGGATGCCCTTAAGGAATCAGCCCAGGAATTACTTGATGTTTTGATGAATAATTAAGATTACGATTAAGACAATTTTGCAATAGTTCTGTAACAATTATTTGTTATAGAGCTATTTTTTCATTTTACTCGGTATTTTTTATCAAAAGATTCAATTCATTTATTCTATTGGAATTTTTGCTGTTGCTGTTGAACGTGGAAATTCGTTGATATGGTAAGACTTTTGCGGGCAAATAATTATGTGAAGTATTTCATTACAAAAAATTACATAAGTAACGAAAATTGATAAATGCTGGTAACCCGCTCGTAACGCTAATCCTGTATAGTAGATATCGTTGAAATGAGTTATTTGATTAATTAAGAGAAAAGGATGGATTGAATTTATAATGAAGTTATCTAAGAAAGTAGCCAAGATTACAGCAGCGATTACTGGTGCCGTCGCATTAGGTACGGTTGCTACTGCAACAACTGCAAATGCCGACAGTGTATACACGGTACAAGCAGGTGACACCCTTTCTGGGATTTCTTACAAATTAGGTCACGATCTAACTTTTGTAGATACATTAGCGAGTCATAATAATATCGCTGATAAAAACTTGATTTATGTTGGTCAACAATTAGTAATCAAGGATGACGGTGAAGTAGCTCCTGCAACTCAAGAGCAAGTTGCTACACTACCAGCTGCTAATGTTGCTTCATCAGCAGATACACAAACGCAAGCTGCAACTGAAGCACCAGTGGCAACTCAAACACCACAAACACAGACTGCTCAACAGCAGGCACCTGTTCAAACACAGACTGTACAACAACAATCAACAAACCAACAATCAGCTACGACAACTAACTACAGTTCCAGCGTTAGTGGTAATGATGCATCAGCTAAGGCGTGGATTGCTGCTCGTGAATCTGGTGGTAACTACAGCGCCCGTAATGGTCAATACGTAGGTAAATACCAATTATCAGCATCATACTTAAATGGTGATTACTCAGAAGCAAACCAAGAACGAGTAGCCGACCAATACGTAGCGAGCCGTTATGGTTCATGGAGTGCTGCCCAATCATTCTGGCAATCACACGGTTGGTACTAAAATTTAATTAAGATAGATAATCAACAAACTTCAAACATATTAAAGCGCTTAGTCTCATATGATGGCTAGGCGCTTTTATTCGTTATTTATATAAGTTTGTGAAACTTTGATGGTTATTGATAGTCCTTCTGTAAGTAATTGCAATTTACATAATCATAAAAATATTCATTTAATATATATTAAAATATTGGCTTTAATAATAAAACGCTTCTTATACGTAGGGAATTACCCAATTATGATGAAACCGTTTAAATTGTATTATTAAAATGTAGAAAGTGACATTTATCACTAAGTTGTAGATTAACTAATGGCGCGAACTAGAGGAGGTTGTCTTGATGACTTCAAAGTATGAAACAGAACCAAAGGGGTACACAATGACGACGGTAATGCAAGAAGCAGCTCGTTGTCTCCTATGCCATGATGCCCCATGTTCTCAAGCATGTCCGGCACACACAAATCCAGCTAAATTTATTCGGAGTGTTCGTTTCCGTAATATTAAGGGGGCGGCAGAAACAATTCGTGAAAATAATGCCTTGGGTTCTATCTGTGCTCGGGTTTGTCCTACTGAACGATATTGTGAAAAGGCATGTACCCGTGCAAAGATTGATGGACCTATTGATATCGGTGGAATTCAGCGTTACGTTACTGATATGGAACGTAAGCTTAACATGAAAATTCTTAAAGCTGGTGAGCCAAATGGAATGAGTGTTGCGATTGTCGGAAGTGGTCCTTCTGCATTACAGGCAGCGACAACGCTCTTACAAAAGGGATATGCCGTTGATATCTATGAAAAGAATGCTAAGGCCGGTGGATATTTGACATACGGAATTCCTGAATATCGTCTTCCTCAAGAAATTGTTGATTATGAAGTACAACGGATTCTTGACTTGGGTGCTCACATTACGTATAACACAACAGTTGGTAAGGATATTTCAATGGATAACCTTAAGGCAAATCATAATGCCGTAATTGTTGCTATTGGGACAAGCAAAGCTAAAATGCTGCCAATGTTTGAACATAATATTTGTACAGAATCAGCTATTTCATTCCTTGCCCGTGCAAAGGAAAACAACGGAAAACTTGATGATCTTCCAAAGAATGTCCTTGTTATTGGTGGTGGGGATGTTGCAATGGACGTTGTCACAACCCTCAAGAAGCTAGATGTTCCTTATGTTACTGATGTTGTATACGAACAATTTGATGAATTTAAGGCTTCAAAGAAAGAATTAGCCGGAGCACAAGCAATGGGTGTAACAATTGTTGATGGTTATGTTCCAAAAGAAGTTCATCAAAATCGGGCAACATTTAAGCACCGTAAAATTGACAGTGAATTAACGATTACCGCGGATAAGATTATTTTAGCGGTGGGACAAAAAGCCGATGCTGAAGGCTTAGATCTTGATTTACAACATAATGAAATTCCATTCCGGGAAGCACGGTTCCGGACAAAGGATCCGAAGGTATTTGCTACCGGTGATATTGTTGATGGTGACAAGACCGTTGTTGTAGCTGTCCAAAAAGGAAAAGAAGTTGCCGAAGAGATTGACCGCTTGTTAGGAGGACAAGAAAATGATTAAAAAAGACTTATCAGTTGACTTTTTAGGAGTTCATTTTGAGAACCCATTCTGCTTGTCATCTTCACCAGTTGGCAATTGTTATGAGATGTGTAAAAACGCATATGATGCTGGGTGGGGTGGAATCGTTTATAAGACTCTTTCACCAGAACACTTTAAAATTGATGAGGTTTCACCACGTTTTGATGAGTTGACAAAGGAAGATACTCCGTTTGTCGGCTTTAAGAACATGGAGCAATTATCCGAACACCCATTAGACCAAGATTTGGCTGATATGCGCCGGTTAAAAGAAGAGTACCCAGAAAAAGTTTTAATTGCCTCAATCATGGGTGAAACGCCAGAAGATTGGACTAATCTTGCTAAGCTCGTTACTGAAGCAGGCGCTGACATGATTGAACTTAATTTCTCATGCCCACAGATGACGTCTCATACAATGGGTTCTGACGTGGGAACTAATCCTGAATTATGTAAGAGTAATTGTGAAGCTGTTAAACGCGGAACTAGTTTACCTGTTCTTGCCAAAATGACACCAAATATTACTTCAATGGTTCCAGTTGTTAAGGCTTGCCTTGAAGGTGGTGCTGATGGATTCTCATCAATCAATACCGTTAAGTCGATTGTTGATGTTGATCTTAAGAAGAAAGTTGGGTTGCCCAACATTGATGGTAAGTCATCAGTATCAGGCCTTTCCGGTAAAGCTGTTAAGCCAATTGCATTGCGGTTCTTGCAACAGCTACGTTCAGCTGCTGGTCTAGAACAGTTACCTATTTCAGGAATTGGTGGTATTGAAACCTGGGAAGATGCAGCTGAATTCATCTTAATGGGGGCTACTACTCTTCAAGTAACTACTGCAATTATGCAATACGGATACCGAATTATCGATGATTTGACTAATGGTTTGATGCACTACATGGAAGAACAACATGTTGATCATTTGCAAGACTTAGTTGGATTAGCAAATAAGAATATTGTTCCGACTAACCAATTAAACCGTAACTATAAAGTTTATCCAAAGATTGATTGGGATAAGTGTATTGGTTGTGGCCGTTGCTTTGTATCATGTCAAGATGGTGCTCACCAAGCTTTGACGTGGGATGATGATAAGCGCTTACCAGTTTTTGATAAGAGTAAGTGTGTTGGTTGTCAACTATGTGCATTAGTTTGTCCAGTAGGTGCAATTAAGCTTGGTGTCGTTGAAATGAAGCCGGGACGTAAGGGTAATCCAGATGAGATTGATGTTGGTTCACAACGTCTACATCGTTACCATCCAGCAACGGCAACACAAGAAAATTAACTAATAAAACTGCTGAAGAAAGGGATTTCCTTTCACCAGCAGTTTTTATTTAGATTACGGCTAATGGTTGTTTATGGTTAGGAGATGGAAATGCTTGTTGAAGTTTGAGTATTTCTTCATCACTTAGTTCAATATTACCTGCTTCTACATTTTCTTTTGCGTGTTTCGGCGTTCCGCTCTTAGGGATTGCTAATACATTACCGATGCGGAGAACCCATGCGAGCATTATTTGTTCAACGGTAGCATGGTGGTTTGCAGCAATTTCTTTCAGTAACGAATTCGTTGTTAATTTACCCGAGATATTATCTCCTTGTGAAAGTGGTGAGTAGGCAATTAATGGAAGGTGGTGTTTTTTCATGAGAGGAAGTAAATCATATTCAATACCCCGTTCATCTAAATTATAAAGGTCTTCATTTGCAGCACAATTTTTACCGGCCTTTATCCTCCACATTTCTTCAAGGTCAGTAACATCGAAGTTAGAAACACCCCATGCTTTAATCTTTCCTGCTTGTTTTACTCGTTCCAATTCATTAACTGTTTCAGCCAGTGGAATTCCACCCCGCCAATGTAATAGGTATAAATCAAAATAGTCTGTGCCAACAGTTGTCAAACTTTGATCGAGGCTGTGCTCTAGTTTGATTTTACTTGCATTGGAGGGGAGAACCTTATCGATAAGAAATAGTTTCTCACGGTTATAAGGTTTAATTGCAGCACCAACTAATTTTTCTGATCGGCCATCACCATACATTTCAGCGGTGTCAATCGCTCGTGCTCCAGCATCAATCGCAGTCTGAATGGCTTTAATTTCAGTTGAATAATTGGTAAGCGAATCTCCCATATGCCAAGTACCAATTCCAATTGCAGGCATTGAAACATTATTAATTATGACATTTTTCATCAAGTTCCAGCTCCTTTCGGGTAATTTGCCTACTACTATTATATTCGCTTTTAACGATGGTGACCTAGCATATGGTTTGCTTTTTTTATGAAAGTGTTTAAGATAGAAAGTGAATCATGAGAAAGAAAGGAAGAGTTCGGTATGGCTAATGAATTACAAAACCGTAATAATTTTTTTGATAATCTGATGAATATGCGTAATTTGATGAACGATGATTTCTTCTCTGATTTAACTCCAGTTGCAAATCACATGAAGACAGATGTTGCGGAAAGTGACAAATCTTATACGGTTAAGATTGATATGCCGGGATTTGACAAAAAGGATATCCATATTAGTTATGCTAATGATATTTTAACAGTAACTGGTCGGCGTGATACCTTTGATGACGATAGTGATAAGGAAGGTAATATTTTACATAGTGAACGGCGTTACGGACAAATGAGCCGGCAATATCGTTTGCCTGATGCTGACAGAAAGGCGATTAAAGCTCAATATACTAACGGTGTACTGACAATTACGCTACCGAAAAAGAGTGAAGAGCTTGACGACGATAGTCATATTGAAATTGAATAAATAATTAACTAAGAGGGCTAGTGATGACAGTAATGTTGGCCCTCTTAATTTTGCCCTTCCCTTGAACATATGTTTGGACATGGGTATAATAGAGTTATTAATCAAGAATGAGGAGTAAACACTGATGGCAATACAACCGACATATCTGGCTATTGATTTAAAGTCCTTTTATGCGTCAGTTGAGTGTGCAGAATATGGATTGGACCCATTGGATGCCAATCTTGTTGTTGCTGATGAATCACGAACAACTAAAACAATCTGTTTAGCAGTTTCGCCTGCGCTAAAACAATTTGGCGTATCCGGTCGTGCGCGTTTATATAAGGTCATCCAGCGAATTGACCAACTAAATCGTGAACGAACTCTCAAAATGCCACATCATCGATTATCGGCTGTAACGTCAATTTATCGACAAGAGCTGAAAAAGAATCCTGAATTTCGGGTTGGCTTTCGAATTGTAAAACCGCGGATGGGCTTTTATTTAAAGAAAAGCGCAGAGATATATGAGATCTACTTGCGCTATTTACCGCCGGAAAAAATTCATGTGTACTCGATTGACGAAGTATTAATGGATGTAACCGATTATCTTGTTGAGCATCATGTTAGTGCACGCGTCCTTGCTAAAGAAATTATTCAAACTATCAAGGCTGAGACTCAGATTACTGCTACTGCTGGTATTGGAACTAACCTTTTCTTGGCAAAAGTAGCGATGGATATTGTTGCAAAGCGAATTCCTGGTGATGAGGATGGGGTGCGAATTGCTCAAATGACGGAGTACTCGTTTCGTCGTTATCTGTGGGCGCACCAACCACTTACCGATTTTTGGCGTATTGGTCATGGTTATGCGCGACGGCTCAAAAAGCTGGGGCTAAATACAATGGGGGATATTGCACGTTGCTCGCTTGGCAAACTTTCTGATGAAATGAATGAAGAGGTTTTATATCGTGAGTTTGGTAAAAATGCTGAAATAATTATTGATCATGCGTGGGGGTATGAACCGACAACGATTGCAGATATTAAAAATTATCATTCGTCAGATCATGGGATTTATTCAGGACAGGTTCTTACTCGTCCTTATAATTTTGCAGAAACGCGGTTAATTGTTAAGGAAATGGTTAATTCGTTAGCTCTTCAATTAACAAAACAGGGGATGATGACAGATCAGATTGGTCTTTTTTTGTCATACGATATTTCAAATGTCACTAGAGAAGAGTACCAAGGAAGTTTAGTAAACGATTTTTATGGACGACGTATCCCTAAACCGATGCACGCAACAATCGCACTGCCGTTGCCGACTGCTTCAGCTACCGAATTGATGGCTTACTTTATGCAGCTCTATGATACGAGAACTAATCGGCAATTGACGACCCGCAAAATTACAGTAATTGCAAATCATTTACTTTCTCCGGCAGCTGCTCAGCAGGAATCTTATAGTGAACAATTAGATTTGTTTATGGATACGAAGACACACCAACAAAGTCATTACGTGAAGCAAGCAACAGAGCAAAAAGACCAGCAACTACAGAAATTAGTTCTTGGATTACAACAAGATTTTGGCAAAAATGTAATTATCAGGGCAGCAGATTTAAAAAAGAGTGCGACCTTAGTTGAAAGAAATAAACAGATTGGAGGACATCAAGCTTAATGGAAAATAAAGAGCAAATTGAAGAAGCATTGTTTAGTGATACATCATCTTATCGTGATATTATGAATTGTTCCCGTCCCCAATCATCAGCTCATTTACCAATGCCGCGTGAAGATCGCGCCGCACAATTTGCTCCTTTTGCTGCTTTGACGGGATATCACAAGCTATTGAATGAAATAGCGGATAAGTACCAGCATAAGAATTATCCATCGGTTGATATAGCTTATCGCGTGCAGGTACAATTAGCTAAGATTAGGCATCAAAAACCATTTCCAATCTTAAAAGTTGAATATTTTAATGGCCAAACAGGATTTTATGAAGAATATACCGGAAAGTTAAAACAAATTAATCATCATACTCATAAATTACTATTTGAAGATGGACGAGCAATTGTTATCCAAAATATTCGCAAAATTCAGCAAAAATAAAAAAGTCGTTAACGTTTATAGCCGACAGGCAATGACACGTTAGCGACCTTTAAGTTAGAATGCTTGAATAATCTTCATAATTCCAAAAACAATCAAGAAAGTTGAAACTAACCATACAACAGTAATCGCAGAAAGCAATGGACTGAAGAGTAGGATAATTCCTAAAATCAGACTGATTATTGCGAGAATAATAATAAACCAGTAATATCCCCGATGAAATTCTTTGAAGAACTTAGCGCTAAGCAGTTCTGTAATTGAATCAAGGATAAACCAAATTGCAAAGATAATAGCGATGAATAGCACACCAAAGCTTGGTTGGAAGAGGAAGATAATTCCTAAAATAATATCCAATATTGCAGAGAAAATTAACCAACCAGAAGCTTCTTGAAGTAGCTGACTAATGCGTTGTCGGAACCATAATTCATAAATACCACGAAAAATAAATGCGACTCCAGCAACAATTGCTAGAAAGCGCAAGGTACGATCTGGACGATTAAAAGAAGCAATTCCAGCAATTAAAAATAGAATTCCGACAATCAAACTAAACCAGTCAAAGCCTTTCTTAGTTTCCTCGAACATCGTAAAACCTCCCTTTAATATAAAATCATTAATATCATAGTTCAATTGAAGTAATAACACAAGCAAAGATAAAAGCCATAGACTAAGACTGTTTCTTAACCTATGGCTTATGATATTTCCCGGGAAATTAAAGGTGTTCCTTAATTCCGTTGGGAAAATCTTTATCAATCTCTTTTAAGATTGGTAATAATGAATTGACATATTCATGATATGCTTCAATTGGTTTTAAGTCTTTTACCCGTGATTGAAGGATAGTAAGTGCAATATCATGTGCCCGTTGTTCGTTTGTAATCATCTTCTACCACCTCAGTTATTCAGTTTATCAGATTTCCCGCCAATCAGCATGAATTGTTTAATGATATGGTGAAAAACTGTTTGATCTAGCATAATCATTACTGCAAAGCCAATTGTAGTTCCTAATGTGTTGCTAATCAAATCATCCACATCGGCGACACGACCAATATGAAAAAGCAAATCACAAACAAATTGGTTGCTTTCAATAAAAAAGCTAAATAAGAAACCATATAAAATAGCGTGGGTAAACGGCATTTGATGATTAATTAAATAAAGATAAATGCCAAAGGGAACTGTCATGATGACGTTAAGAAAAAATTCTTCGCTTAATCCTTGTAGGGGAATAATGTTGAATGGAGCACCATGAAAATAGAATAACAACTTATTTGCAGAGTTAAAATTAAACATGGTAGGAGTAAGGCATAGCCAGTCAATTGCAGTTAAGTAAATAAACAGTGTTGTAATTGTGAAGTGCTGGCTCTTTGAAGAAAAACGTTCCCATAAATGGTTATGGGTAATTAGGATTGTTCCTGCAAAGAAATAAATAAAAAATGGAATCCAATGAATTAAAGCTCGCAATGTTAATTCTCCTCATAAGAAAAATGGTGTACAATTAATTTTCAATGTTATATATCATAGTTGATTTTGGAACTAATGGCTAGTAATGTAATAAGCTATTAAGAAATCTTCAACTATTAGGGAGAATAAGTATCATGGTAGAAAAACAACAATTTACAAGAAAACTAAAAAGTCGCCATATTCAGTTAATGGCACTTGGTGGAACAATTGGAACCGGTCTTTTTCTTGGCTCGGGAAAGGCAATTCATGCTGCTGGTCCAGCAATTCTGCTAGCGTATGTAATTACCGGAATTGTTTGCTTCGGGATTATGCGTGCGCTTGGCGAATTGTTGTTATCTAATTTACAATATCGATCATTTATGGATGCAATTCGTGATTATTTGGGTAGCCGAGTTAGTTTTGTGATGGGCTGGGCTTACTGGGTATGCTGGATTGCATTGGCAATGGCAGAAATTACTGCGATTGGGTTGTATTTTCAATTATGGCTGCCCCATGTTCCGCAGTGGATCCCGGGGCTGTTAACCTTGCTCGTTTTATTGTGCCTAAACTTAATGAAAGTAAGCACGTTTGGTGAATTAGAATTTTGGTTTGCGTTGGTAAAAATTTTAGCAATTATTATTTTAATTGCAGTTGGAGTCCTTTTGGTTGTAGTTCGTTTTCATTCAGCAGGTGGTTATTTATCGACACCGGCGAACTTGGTGAATTATGGTGGCTTTTTTGCAACAGGCTTTAAGGGCTTTTTGCTATCTTTTCAAATGGTTGTCTTTGCATTTGTCGGAATTGAAATGGTAGGTGTGACTGCCGCGGAAGCTGAGAATCCTAAAGTTGTTATTCCGAAAGCAATCAACGGAATCCCGGTAAGAATTATGTTGTTTTATATTGGTGCTTTGGCGGTAATAATGTGCATTTATCCCTGGAATAAGCTTTCCCCAAACAATAGCCCGTTTGTACTTGTTTTCCGTGATATTGGATTGCCAGGAGCGGCAAGTATCGTTAATTTTGTTGTAATTACTGCTGCGGCTTCCGCATGTAATAGTTCGCTTTATACAACTGGGCGCATGCTGGCAGAATTAACAGCGAATGCACGCCGACCAAGCATTCGTAAAATTAGTCGGCTATCGAAAAAATCGGTGCCGGCGATTGCAATTATTATTTCAGCACTGGTTATCGGAATTGCGACAATTTTGAATCTTATTATCCCCAATGGTGTTTTTACGCTTGTTTCAAGTATTGCCACTACTAGTTTTCTATTTGTTTGGGCTGTTATTATTTTAGCTCATCTTAAGTACCTTAAATGTCAGCATTCAACAAGAGCGTTTAAAATGCCTGGAGCACCGTTTACCGACTATTTAATTTTAGGATTTCTAATCGTCGTCTTAGTCGTTTTATGCATGGAAAAACAAACTTTAATTGCTCTATTATTGACGATGGTATGGTTTATTATTTTAGCAATTGCATCATTAGCACAAAAAAATGATTAGTTTATTTGTAAACGAAAAGGGATCAAGCTACAAATGTGTTTGATCCCTTTTTTAGGGGTTATAGTATTTGTTAACGGTTTAAATGTAGTTTACGTTGGCAATCAGGACAAAGCCCGTGAACTTCAATATTATTACCAGTAACTAGGTAACCAGTTTTTTGGCGAGTCATGTTTGCCATGTCTTTGGTAATTTCTGTAAAGTGGTCGTCAAAAACGTCGGAAATCTTTCCGCAATTGTCACAGACAACATGGTAATGGGGATGCCCAAAATAATCAAAATGGGTACTACCATCACCATTTTTTAATTCAATAACAAGGTTATAATCTACTAAAAGCTTAAGGGTATTATATACGGTCGCCATGCTAATATTATCGACGCTATCTTTTAAATCATCATAAATCATTTCAACGCTGGGGTGTGTGTGATGGTTGATTAGGTAGTTAAGAATTACTTTTCGTTGTGGTGTAAGACGTACTTTATTTTCTCGTAAATGGTCAAGAGCGCGATCAAATTCTGCTTCTGCCATAATATTTCCTCCTTTCTTAAAATAATTATAATCTAATATAATTATAACATTTACATTCACCAATTCAAAACATATAATAGTGAAGTATTAGATAATAATTATTCTAAATAGGGAGAGAGTTTTATGGATCAAAGCATTGCCCAAAACGGTAAAGAATATAGTCGCTTTTGGTTTATTTTTACACTATTAGTTGGTACGTTTACGATGTCAATTAGCCAATCATCGCTTTCAACGGCTTATCCGACATTAATGAACGCATTTGGGATTTCGGCTTCCACTGTTCAGTGGTTGACAACCGGATTTATGTTAGTGATGTGTGTCAGTATGCCTATCAGTCCATGGATGTTGAATAATCTTAGCTTTAAGACCATGTTTATTGGCGCTTTAGCCTTATTTGATATTGGTTCATTAATGATTGTTTTAACGCCCGCATCATTGGGAGTTAATGGCTTTTGGTTTATGATGATTGGTCGGGCAATGGAAGCATTTGCAGTTGGTGTTTTATTTCCATCTTACCAAACAGTATTGTTAGAAATTACCCCCAAAGATGAACGGGGAACAACAATGGGCATTGCCGGGTTAGTAATGGGATCAGCTCTTGCATGTGGACCAATTGTTTCAGGGATTATTCTCAAATTCTTTGATTGGAAGAGTCTTTTCGTATTCTTTATGATTGTGATTACGGTAATTATTGTAATGGCAGGAAGCGGTTTGATTCAGGACGTAATGGAACGTCATGAAAGCCATTTAGATTGGTTATCTGTTATCCTATTGGTCGGCTTGATTGGAATTATGTATGTTATTGACCAAGTTGGTAAAAAGAGTACTGCGTGGGGTGTTAATGGGACAATCTTTATTATCAGCATTTTAGCAGTTATTTGGTTCTGTATTCGTCAGTTACACCTTCAACACCCGCTATTAGAGTTACGAGTAATGAAAACCTTTAATTATGACCTAGCAATTTTACTAACATCAATTTCGTATATCGCATTGATTGTAACTACCATTATTTTTCCGCTATATTATCAAGGTGTTCTAAAGGTTAGCCCGTTTGTATCTGGAATGTCACTGGTTCCTGGTGCGGTATTTTTGAGCATCCTTAATCCGCTATCAGGTAAACTAGCAGATAAAATTGGCTTTAAGCCGACAATGCTAGTTGGAATGATGATGATAATCATTGGCTGGGTTGCAGGCACATTAATGCTTAACCGTCTTAGTCTTTTGGGGATGATTCTTTGTGCGATGGTTATTGAGGGCGGAAATGCCTTTGTAATGATGCCAGCAGTGACCCTCGGTGCCAATGCCTTACCAGACAACTTGGTTCCTCATGGGACAGCTGTAATTACAACTGTTCGTCAGGTTCTTGGATCCGCTGGTGTTACTATTTCAACGTTAGTCTTGACTGTTGCAACAGCTAATGCTATTCAACAGGGCAGTGCGAGTCAAGCAGCATCGTTACACGGTTACCATCTTGTCTTTATTGGGATGGTTGTCATTGAGATTATTGGTTTAGTTTTGGCATTAATGCTAAAAAATACTAAAAAGGAAAGTGTAAAAGCATAAATTTTACGTATATATTTATAAGGGAGTGAAGAATCGCTTCCTTATTTTCTTTTCAAGGAGGACTAGCAAAATGATAAGGCGACCAGCATGGGCAAATTCGTCCGTTGAGATGCAAGAATATTATGATCATTACTGGGGGTTCCCAGTTCATAATGATCAAAAACTATTTGAGATGCTTTCGCTTGAGCTTTTTCAAGCTGGACTAACATGGCAGACGATTTGGAAACGTCGTGCTGCATTTGAGCAGGCTTTTGCAAATTTTGTGATTGAAGAAGTCGCAACTTTTGATAAAAAAAAGATAGAACAGCTTTGCGCAGATCCAACAATTATTCGTAACCGGCGAAAGATTGAGGCAGTAGTTAATAATGCCAATGTGATTCTTCAGCTTAGAAAAAAGAATATAACCTTTAACGATTACATTTGGCAATTTGTTGGTGGAAAAGCACAACGTTTAGTTTTAACTGAAGGTGAGAATTTACCAGCACAGACTCGAAAGTCTCAGGAAATATCAAGGCAAATGCGTAAAGCCGGATTTAAATTTATTGGACCAACAATTATCTATTCATTCATGACTGCAGTAGGGATGGTAAATGCTCGATTAGAATAATGTTACGGATTATCATTGATTGTTGGTTGGAAACTATGCTAAGATTATTTTCGTTATGAAGCAATTCCCGATAGGATTCACGTCTGAACGTGAAGATGCCTTGTAACCGCAACTACAAACTGTTGAAAGTTTCAATAGAATATGGGGGAATTAGAAAATGGCAGAACGACATTTATTTACATCTGAATCAGTTTCAGAAGGACATCCGGATAAGATTGCTGATCAAATCAGTGATGCAATTTTAGATGCCTTACTTGAAAAAGATCCTGATTCACGGGTCGCGGTAGAGACGTCAGTAACTACTGGTTTAGTACTAGTTTTTGGTGAAGTTTCTACTAAGGCTTACGTTAACATTCAAAAGATTGTTCGTGATACGATTAGAAAGATTGGCTACACTGATGGTAAGTACGGCTTTGATGCTGATAACTGCGCGGTTATTACTGCAATCGATGAACAGTCACCTGATATCGCTCAAGGGGTTGATGATTCTCTAGAAACTCGTGAAGGCGATGCTGATCCGCTTGACCAAATTGGTGCTGGTGACCAAGGATTAATGTTTGGCTACGCAACAGATGAGACACCTGAATACATGCCACTTACATTGGTATTGAGTCACAAATTAATGCGTAAGATTGCTCAATTACGTAAAGATGGGGTTGTTTCATACCTTCGTCCAGATGCAAAGGCAGAAGTGACTGTTGAATACGATGAAAATGATAAGCCTGTAAGAGTGGATACAGTTGTATTAAGCACTCAGCATGACCCTGAAGTATCATTAGACCAGATCAAAAAGGATGTAAAAGAACAAGTTATCAAGGCAGTTATTCCAGAAAAATACCTTGATGACAAGACTAAGTACTTCATCAATCCAACCGGACGCTTTGTAATCGGTGGTCCACAGGGAGACGCAGGTTTAACTGGCCGAAAGATTATTGTTGATACTTATGGCGGAGCTGCTCACCATGGTGGTGGGGCCTTTTCTGGAAAGGACGCTACAAAGGTTGACCGTTCTGCAAGTTATGCTGCACGGTATATTGCGAAGAATATTGTTGCTGCTGGCTATGCTAAGAAGGCAGAAATCCAGGTTGCATATGCAATTGGGGTTGCAGAACCAGTTTCAATTATGATTAATACTTATGGTACTGGTACGCGGACTGAAGATGAATTGATTGCGGCTGTACGTAAAGTATTTGATCTTCGTCCTGCAGGAATTATTGAGATGCTTGACTTAAAGCGGCCAATTTACAAGCAGACCGCTGCTTATGGTCATTTTGGCCGGACAGATGTTGACTTACCATGGGAACACCTTGATAAAGTTGATGAATTAAAGAAAATTTTAGGTTAATAGAGATAATGCTTGCAATCATTAATGCTGGTTGTTAGAATAAGCGTTAAATATTTAATCGTAATAGAAGTAGTAGTCTTTAGCTGAGTATCCAGAGAGCTTGTGGTGGTGTAAACAAGTGGACAGCTAATTACGAACTCATCTATAAATGATCATTACTGAATCATTATTAGTAGGTAATGACGTTTACCGCGTTAAGGTCCTAAGCGCCATGTTTATCATGGAAGACGGGTGGTACCGCGGATTTAATTTCGTCTCGTAGGATTTTCTACGAGACTTTTTTATTACGATTTATTAGAAAATAATACTAAGGAGCGATAATAATGGCTTACGATCATACGTCGATTGAAAAAAAGTGGCAGAAGTTTTGGAAAAAGAACCAAACATTTAAAGCTGATATTAATAAAGATCAAAAGAAGTATTACGCATTGGATATGTTCCCATACCCTTCAGGACAGGGACTTCACGTTGGTCATCCAGAGGGATATACTGCAACTGATGTGATGTCACGATTAAAACGGATGCAAGGCTTTAATGTTCTTCACCCCATGGGTTGGGATGCTTTCGGACTACCGGCGGAACAATATGCATTAAAGACAGGGCATAATCCTAAAGAATTCACTAATAAAAATATTGATCATTTCCGGGACCAAATTCAGTCCCTTGGTTTTTCTTATGATTGGGACCGGGAAGTTAATACCACTGACCCAGAATACTATAAGTGGACACAATGGATTTTTGAGCAATTATATAAAAAGGGTCTTGCATACGAAAGTGAAATTATGGTTAACTGGGCTCCTGATTTCATGGGAGGAACTGTTGTTGCTAACGAAGAAGTTGAAGATGGTAAGACAAAGCGGGGTGGCTACCCGGTTTACCGGAAGCCAATGAAGCAATGGGTCCTAAAGATTACTGCTTATGCTGACCGGCTAATTGACGACTTAGACTTAGTTGACTGGCCAGAAAGCGTTAAAGAAATGCAGCGAAATTGGATTGGCCGCTCTGAGGGGGCATCAGTATTCTTCCCGGTAGCTGGCGATGAAGATACCAAGATTGAAGTCTTCACGACCCGTGCTGATACTTTGTTTGGTGCATCATACGTTGTTTTAGCACCAGAGCAAGAACTAGTTGACCAATTAACAACCCCAGAGCACAAAGAAGAAGTTGCAAAATACAAAGAAGAAGCTTCCCGGCGGTCTGACCTTGAGCGAACGGACTTAAATAAGGATAAGACTGGTGTATTTACTGGTTCATACGTAATTAACCCGGTAAATGGAGAAAAGCTACCAATCTGGATTAGTGACTATGTCCTTGCCTCTTATGGAACAGGGGCGGTGATGGCTGTTCCTTCAGGTGATCAGCGTGATTATGATTTTGCAAAGAAGTTTGACCTCCCAATTAAGCCAATTATTGAGGGAGCAGACCTTTCAGAAGGTGCCTTTAGCGGTGATGGTAAGCATATTAACTCTGGATTCCTAGACGGCTTAACAATTGCTGCCGCTAAGGATAAGATGATTGCTTGGCTTGAAGAACATAATGCCGGTCACAAGAAGGTTAATTATCGTCTTCGCGACTGGATTTTCAGTCGGCAACGTTACTGGGGAGAACCAATTCCGGTTATTCACTGGGATGACGGAACGACTTCACTAGTACCGGAAGATGAATTACCATTAAAGCTTCCTGATACCGATAATATTGAACCATCGGGAACAGGTGAGAGTCCGCTTGCCAATGTTGAAGACTGGGTTAATGTTTATGACGAAAATGGTCGTCATGGTCTACGGGAAACTAATACGATGCCACAATGGGCTGGTTCATCATGGTACTGGCTCCGTTATACAGATCCGCACAATGATAAAGAATTTGCCTCTAAAGAAGCGCTTGATTATTGGTCACCAGTTGATTTGTATGTAGGTGGAGCTGAACACGCGGTTTTGCATCTCCTCTATGCTCGTTTTTGGCATAAAGTTCTTTATGATCTTGGCTTGGTACCAACTAAGGAACCATTTATGAAGCTGGTTAATCAGGGAATGATTCTTGGTGCTAATCATGAAAAAATGTCGAAGTCAAAAGGAAATGTTGTTAATCCGGATGACATTGTTGACCAATATGGTGCCGATACCCTTCGCCTTTATGAAATGTTCATGGGTCCTCTTGAAGAGTCAGTTCCATGGGATGAAAAAGGCCTTCATGGTGCTAACAAGTGGGTTCACCGGGTATGGCGGTTGTTGATGGATGACAATAATCATCTTCGCGACCGAATTTCAACATACAATGACGGCAAATTAACAAAGGTTTATAATCAAACAGTTAAAAAGGTAACTGAAGATTATGAACGGATGCACTTTAATACTGCTATTTCACAACTGATGGTCTTTGTTAACGAAGCTTATAAAGTTGATGATTTACCAGTCGAATACATGGAAGGCTTTGTTAAGATGATTTCACCGATTATGCCTCACATGGCTGAAGAACTGTGGAGTCAATTTGGTGTTAGCGATACGATTACTTACCAACCATGGCCAACTTATGATCCAAAGGCGCTGGAAGAAGATAGTGTTGAGATGATTGTCCAAGTTAACGGAAAAGTTCGTGCCAAGATCAAGATGGCAAAGGATACTGACCGTGATGAGGCACAAAAACAAGCTTTAGCTAACGAACACGTTAAGAAATTTACTGATGGCAAAGATATTAAAAAGGTCATCGTTGTTCCTAATAAGATTGTTAATATTGTTGCTAAATAATTAAATCAAAGAAGGCTGTGACATTAGTCAGGCCTTTTTTGTTGAAGGAGAATTGAATGGAAATAGTAAAATATCCCGCTTTTTTCACCCCCACAGAAAATGAAATTCAAGTAGACTTTCCAGATTTACCTGAGGCATTTACCCAGGGAAAAACAATGAAAGAAGCAATGGAATTTGCAAAATTAGGACTTGCAATTACAGTTAATGACAAATTAGGGCATTTTGAAAAAGCACCGCACCCGAGTGATTTAAAAAGTCTTCAAGCAAAAAATCCACAGAAGATTATTAAAATAGTAACGGTTGACTTAGACCAGTACTAAGTTAAAGAAATATTAAAAAGTCTAAATCGAATTGCGTCAGTCTTCTATTCACGATAAAATAGTTAAGATTGTTTTTATTCGATTAAATAAAAAGGTAGGATTGCAACAAATCATGGAGGAAAATAAAATAAATGATTTGAGCGGTACCGCGGTTAAAAAAGATGCTCGCGAAAAGATGTTGAGTGGATCAGCTTGGATGACTGCGGGAAGTATTACTTCACGGATATTAGGAGCAATTTATATTATTCCATGGGTAACATGGTTTGGCGCCTATAGTAATGAAGCTAATGCATTATTTGCTCAGGGTTATAATATCTATTCGTACTTCTTAGTAATTGCAACGGCGGGGATTCCATCAGCAATCTCAAAACTGGTTGCACATTACAATGGGATTAATGAGTATGGTGTTAGTAGGCGTCTATATCACTCAGGAATGTATGTTTCAATGGTGATGGGGATGATTTGTGCTATTATTATGCTCTTTGGGGCTTCGTTAATGGATAACGGAGACCCGAATGTTATTCCAGTTATCCAGTCTTTAGCATGGGCGGTTTTGATTATTCCAGCAATGTCGATCACGCGAGGCTTTTTACAAGGTTATAATTGGATGGCACCATCGGCAATGTCACAGTTTGTTGAACAACTTTTTAGGGTTATTTACATGCTTGCTGCCACATATTTTATTATGAAGATCAAGCATGGAAGTTGGGTTAGTGCTGTTACCCAATCGACGTTTGCGGCATTTGTTGGTGCACTTGGCGCCATCATTGTGTTAATAATTGCATGGTTACGTCACCTAAACGAGATGAATGAGCTCGTTCAACATAGTGTATCTAATGCTGAAGTTTCAACTACGAGCCTAATTCTTAAAATTGTTTATCAATCAATTCCGTTCATCATTATTGAAGGTGGGATTAATCTTTATCAATTAATTGACCAATATACGTTCCCACGGATGATGTCAATGGTTGGTCACTTTTCCCATTATCAGGTTACAGTGTTATACGCGCTTTTTTCATTTAATGCTAATAAGCTATACATGATCGTAATTTCGTTGGCATCGGCAATGGCGGCAACAGTGATTCCACTGCTTGCAACTGCTAGAGCTCAAAATGATCATGAGGGGATGCGCAAGCAAATTCAAAATGTTCTCCTGTTATTTTACTTTGTAATGATTCCGGCAGCGTTAGGGTTATCTGCCGTTTCACAGCAAATTTACACTGTCTTTTATCGTTATGATGCAGCAGGGGTAGTTGTTCTTCAAGTATCCGCCTATATCTCAATCTTACTCGGCCTCTACACGGTAGGAGCAGCGATGATGCAGGGAATATCTGAAAATAAAAAAATGATGACTTTCCTTGGTATTGGTATAATCGTAAAATTTCTTGTTCAGTTTCCATGTATTTGGATTTTTGAGGGGGTTGGTCCGTTAGTAGCAACTGGAATTTCAATGTTTGTTGTTAACTACTTGATCCTTCATTCTTTTAATATGGAATTTAATCTTCGTTTTGATAAGATGGCTGTTCCGACAAATCAAATTTTGGCTTATTCATTGGTAATGTTTGTTGGAACCAAGATTGTAATGTTGATTATTGGGCACTTTGTTAGTTCATATGGTCGTTACACAGCGTTTTTCTCGCTGATTCCAGGAGTACTGGTTGGTGTAGGTATTTACTTATACCTAATTCTTAAGTCACGTTTAGCAGACCGGTTGCTTGGCCCACGAGTAGAAAGATTGCGTATATTATTGCATATAAAATAAGGAGTTAAGATTTTAGTTGCATTAGTGCAGCTGAATCTCAACTCCTTTTATTATTTAGTTCAAAAAGCCAATATGATGATCATCTTCAAGTTTTTCCATCTTCTTCATAAAAGCCGGTAAAGCACGACTGATTTGGTGAGGAAGAACAATATATTGACTTTCAGCAATCTTTTCGGCAATCGCACTGTGCACATAAACGGCGGCAAGAACAGCCTCAGCGGGTTTATCGTTGAACTCGGCGGTAAAGCCACCAACAATTCCAGCTAAAGTATCACCCATTCCACCGACCGCCTGTGCAGGTGTTCCAATTGGTAATTGATATACTTGATTGCTAGTGTAAATTTCGGTGTGATGTTTCTTTAAAACAACTGTGGCTCCTAGTTTTTGCTGAGCAATCTTATTTTTGTCTTCTGTCTGTTCACCAATTTTAATTCCTGATAGCCGTTGCCATTCCATTTCGTGGGGGGTATAGATAATATTACCGTGCGGTTGATCGATATTTTCGTGTGCCATTAGGGTGATAGCCGAACCATCGATAATAACATTTTGTTGGTCATTAGTATTGGCAAAAACATTTTTTAATATTTGAAGGCTTGATTCATCATCGCCAAGGCCAGGTCCAACGACTACACTGGTAGCTGCTTGAACAAGATCAGCAACTTGCTTATCATTAGTAAAATCAGCAAACATTGCTTCCGGTAATTGTGAATGGAGGGGACTGGAATTACTTTTATCAGTGGCGGTTGTCACTAATCCGGCACCAGCACATACAGCAGCCATTGATGCCATGATGATTGCTCCCCCGAAGTTGTGATTACCGCCAACTAGGGTCACCTTACCAAAAGTTCCTTTAAAACTATTTTGCGGTCGCGGTGTAATAACATCTTTAAGGATTTGGTCAGTAAGCTTTTCCACGTTTAAGACTCCTTATTATTTATTTACTAAACAGTTTAATGGTATCATTAAAATTAGTCAAAGTAGAATATTTTGGAGGGATTATAATGACTGAATGGATGAAAGCGGCTGAAGCACAGAAAGAAAACTATTTGAATGACCTCGTGGCGTTAATGAAGATTCCTAGTGTGCGTGATGATGCAGCTGCTACTGATGAATATCCGCTTGGGCCACGTCCGGCTCAAGCATTAAAAGCTTTTTTGGAAATGGCAGAACAAGACGGTTTTAAAGTAAAAAATATTGATAACCTTGTTGGCTATGCAGAGTGGGGTGAAGGTGACGAAACCCTAGCAATTTTAGCCCACCTAGATGTAATGCCAGCAGGCAAAGGGTGGGATACAGACCCCTTTGATCCTGTAATTAAGGATGGAAAATTATATGGACGAGGAGCTTCAGATGATAAAGGACCTGGAATGGCTGCTTATTATGCTCTCAAGTATCTGAAAGACCAAGGTATTAAGTTTAATAAAAAGGTTCGTTTTATTGTCGGCACTGACGAAGAAAGTAATTGGACCGGGATGCACCGGTACTTTGAAGTTGAGCCGGCGCCAACGCTTGGTTTTTCTCCAGATGCTGAATTCCCAGTAATAAATGGTGAGAAGGGGCAGGTTTCGTTGTTACTTGACGTTCCTGCTGGCAATGGAGATGCATCGACGCAACTCATTAATTTTGAATCTGGTTTGCGGTTTAACATGGTTCCTCGAGAAGCTGTTGCGATTATGCGAACGGACAATCCACAAGAAATTACTAATGATTTTGGTCACTTTATTGAGGAAAACCCGGTAGACGGCAATATCGAATCGACTGATAGAGGGCTTAAAATTACCGTTATTGGTAAGGCTGCTCATGGAATGGAGCCGGAGAAGGGAATTAACGCTGGAACGTACCTTGCTAAATTCTTGAATCAGTATGATTTTGCCGGTGGTGCTAAGAGCTTTATTGAATTTCTTGCCGACTACCTTCACCTCGATACCCGAATGAACGGCTTCGATGGTGGTGCCTTTGCTGATCCGGTAATGGGTGAATTAACGATGAACGCTGGAATTTTAAAGTTTGATGCAGCTGAAGGTGGGCATATTGATATGAACTTCCGCTTTCCTAAAGGGGTAACTCCAGATAACTTAGAAAATACCGTTAAGAGAGTTGCAGATAAACTTAATATCGATGTTAAACAAGGACCGGCACAAGAACCGCATTATGTTGATCCTGATGACCCAATTGTTAAGACACTAATGCAGGCTTATATTAATCAGACTGGTGATACTGATGCTAAGCCTGAAGTTGTAGGTGGTGGTACCTATGGTCGTCTTATGAAACGGGGGGTAGCATTTGGGGCATTGATGCCGCATACACCAAATACAATGCACCAAGCCAATGAATACCAGCCAGTTAACGACCTAATTACATCGATGGCTATTTACATGGAAGCGATTAATAATCTCGTTACAGAATAAGATTGTGCTAAAATAAAAGCAGAATAAGGTATGGAGGTGTCAAAAATGAGTTATCAAAAAATTTTAGTTGGTATCGATGGATCAAAACAGTCTGATATGGCGTTTACCAAGGCAATTGATGTTGCAAAGACAAATGATGCAAAATTATACTTATTGAGTATTATTAATGGTGAGCGCTACCCAACAACGGGGCCAGGTGGATATGGTTTTGTTAGCCATAGTATCTATGATTCAGCTGTTGAGACGATGCAAAAGAAGTTAGCAGCCTATAAGAAGAAAGCTGCAGCAGCAGGAGTTAAAGAAATCGAAACGGCTGTCGAAATTGGTAATGCCAAGGTTGAACTTGCCGAACATTATCCTCAAAAAAATGGGATTGATTTAATCATTATTGGCGCAACCGGCTTAAATGTTGTGGGACGACTACTTGTTGGTTCGACAGCAGCGTATACTATTCGCGAAGCTCCTTGTGATGTAACAGTGGTTAAAACAAATTTGGAAAACCAAAAGTTAGACATTAAAGAATCAACGTATCCAGAGATGTAAAATTAACTGAGTAAATAATTTAATATTTGAGATATAAGAGAAGCCCTTTAAATCAGCAAAGATGTTGGTTTAAAGGGCTTTATTAAGTTGTGGCTTTAAGCAGTTAAGATAAGAGATGATCTTAATTATCAATTTGTTTTACTTATAAAAATGCAAATTCACAATTTTTACGTATATATATTAATAGGACGTTGTGAAGGAGTGTTTTTTATGATGTTAAAACAACAAATGATTATCGGTGCGATGATTATGTTAATGGGCTTAAGCGGGCAGGGTGTTAAAGCAGACAGTTTACAGCAGGCTGCACGGCATGATGCTAGCGAAGCAGTAAAAGATTTTTGCCAAGTTGATGAGGAAGAGTTGGCAAACCACGATGAAGAATACATTAATGCCTATTTGACAGAATACGAGCAAGCTTTAAATGAATATGCGACATCAGTGAATCACGGATATAAAAATGTAATCGATGATACAGTTGATCAATCAGCGGGTGAGAGCGATGAAAAAGAGACAAGGGATAAAACAACGTTGCAGAACCGCGAAAATAATTTAAAAGTTGATGATCATATTTACCCACCGCAATTACCATCAGATTACCAAGCAAAATTCATCAATCGAATAGCAAAAGCAGCGCAGAAGATTGGGCAAGAATATGATTTGTATCCCTCCGTTATTATTGCTCAGGCGATTTTAGAGAGTGATTGGGGAAGAAGTACTTTAAGTCGTGCGCCATATTATAACCTATTTGGAGTCAAGGGATATTTTGCCAACCGTACAATAAATCAACCGACAATTGAATATGACCGTCACGGTAGGCAGTTTACGATTTTTAGTAATTTCTGTCAGTATAAAAATGAAAGTGAATCATTACGAAACTATGCAAAGACTCTTGAAGCACCGTTATATAGCGGAGTCCATCGCAAAAAGGCAACAAACTATCGTATTGCAACAAAGGCATTGTTAGGATGCTATGCGACTGATCCAGATTATGATCAAAAATTAAATAAGTTAATAGATACGTATCAGTTAACAAAATATGATCTGTCCCCTCATGATAATAAAAGTGTTAAAGCCTTGCCAATTTCTAATAATAATGAAAATATTAGGCCAATACCGATGGTGAGTAAGCATTCGGTAAAAGCAAAGAAAGATAATAATCATGTTCCACATTATTTATCATTATTAGGTGGGTTGGGAACAGCAGGAATCATTGAATTTTGGCATAAACTAAAAGGGCAAAGAGAATAGCCTTTATTAGTGATAATTAGTCAGTAGTTAGTTTTTAAAATAGAAACGAGGCTGAGTTGATTCCCAGCCTCGGTCACTAATATATTATCGTAATGTTTTTAATCGCTCATCAATCATTCCTAGGACGGTTTCAACATTCTTAGGGTTTTCAAGATCATAGCGTTCTAAATCAATTTTCATTTTTGGACTAGCATCATAATCCTTATACCATTGTTTATAGGCACTCCACATTTTGTAGTAATAATCCTTTAGTTCTGGATTAGTATCGATTTGTTCATAATCGCGACCACGCTTTTTGATACGGTATAAAATTGTTTCAAAGTCGGTTTCTGAATAAACCATCAAGTCTGGTGCTCGTTTTGGCAACTGTTGTAGGTCGTTCATCATGTTGTCTAAGAGCTTTAAGTAAACTTCTAACTCTGTATCGCTGATATTGCCCTCTGCGTTGTTTTCACGTGTAAAAAGTGCATCTTCATAGATTGAACGATCAAGCACATTATTGTCATCAGTTAGTGCCTGTTTAATCATTGAGAACCGCTTGTTTAAAAAATAAATCTGGAGTAAAAAGCCGTATTGCTTTGGATTCTTGTAGTACAGTGGTAAAACTGGATTTTCTCCAACTGGTTCAAAAAATGCTTTTGTATGTAAGTGTTCAGCAATCTTTCCTGTTAGGGTAGTTTTGCCGACACCGATCATCCCTGCTGTAATAATCACCATAATGGCCCCTCTTTACTTTTTTGTCACAGAAACCATCTTACTACAAAATATTGTGGAAGAACATACTTAATTTTACAAGATTTGGTGGTTAGTAAAATTAATTTATCAAATTAAAAGTTATCACATCTGCTTTGTGAGCGTTTATAATATTAAATATCGGGTGACTAAATATTTAAAATTTAATCACGTGAAAAATTAACTTTAAGGAAGTACAGATGAGAAAAGAAAGCGAAAACGATAATCGAGTTCAGCTAACATTAGCAAAGCAACAAGGGACGTTAATTGAGGTTCATAATCTTCCTAATGATGATTACTTTAATGTTGGCTTTGTAGTTGCACTTGATCCAGTATTCTGCCTAATGATCAGTATCGATTGGGACGGAAAGATTAACGGTTTAATTGCAATTCGAATTAACAGTATTTTATATACCGAACGTCACAGTGACTATCTGACATCTGTCTCAGAAAAGACTAAAGTTGCTCATGATTATGGATACTTCGACATTTGGCAGGTTCAAAAATTCATTGATGACAATCCAGAAATTACCCAAGGAAATCTATTGTCAAATTTATTAGCAGACTCCTTTAATAATAAGCTACCGGTAGTAATTGGTACAGATAAATATAAAGGAAGAGATGATTTTACCGGGATAATTACAGAACTCGATACGATTAAGTTAACTCTCCATTATTTTAATGAACATGATTTATCATCATTATGGGAGTACGATGTATTACGTGCCAAAATTGATTACCTTCGAGTTCGGGGTGCACAAATGGCAACAGGCCAACAAATCCTTCAAGATATTTTTAAGGAATTATGATTGCAAATAAAACTAATTTAGTTTAAGGTAATTTAAATACTATTTAGCTTAATAAAACTGTTTACTAAAGAGGTTGGACAGCAATGAAAAAGAAGATAACGATTCGTGATTTAGCAAATGAAGCAGGTGTTTCAGTTACAACAGTCTCGCAAATCCTTAATAATAAGGGTGAACGCTTTAGCAAGGCAACCCAGGAAAAGGTTTTTGCGTTGCGAGATAAGTATAAATATGTTCCTGATTTTAATGCCCGTAATTTGATTTTAAAAAGCGCTAAGACAATAGGTGTATTAGTTCCTAATATTGCAAATCCGTTTTTTGGAACATTTGTTGAGGGGGTACAAAGTATTGCAAGAGAAGCTAAATTTATTCCATTAGTTTTTAGTGCAAATAAGGATCCCAAACTTGAAAAGTATTACCTTTCACAAATGATAGAGCGGTCAATTAGTGGCCTTGTTATCGCTAGTGCGACGATGACAACGGCAACAATAAAAGAGGTTATATCATTTAATGATATTCCGTATATTTTATTTGATCAAAACCATACCCAAGATGGCGACCGCGTGCAGACAAGTGACTATTTAGGGGGACAAATTGCGGCTAAACACTTATTAAAATTAGGACATAAAAAGATTGCTGTTTTGACGTCTGATAATCCGACTGAAAATTTAAATCATCGTATGAATGGTTTTAAAAAAGTAATTGAGAAAAGTGGTTTAACTATTATCGATTCTCACGATATTATTCGTGCACCACTTACAAAAGCCGGTGGGTATACAGCAGCAAAAGAAGTACTTGCTACTGGTGCCTCTGCCGTATTTGCTGCAAATGATGAAATGGCAATTGGGCTTCTTCGTGGTCTACATGAAAGAGGGATAAAAGTTCCAGAAGAGATGTCAGTGATGGGCTATGATAATATTTATTGGGACGATTATGTGTATCCTCGATTGACAACCGTTCAGCAGCCAATTTTTGATTTGGGTGCAGGTGCGACTAAAATGTTAATTGAACGGATTAATCATGATAGTGATGAAGCGCGTGTGCAAAGTTTTCCAGTAAAATTAATTGAACGAGATAGTACAGGCCCCTATCAACAAAAATAATATGGTATGATGGTACTACCAGTTAAATGATTGTTTATTCAAGGAGGAAATAAATAGATGACAAACCATGTAACAATTGTAGGGAGTTTAAACGTTGATACAACAATGAAGGTTAAGCGAATGCCATTACCTGGTGAAACAATTGCTGCTTTAGATAAAACTAATGCTGCTGGTGGGAAAGGTGCTAACCAAGCAGTTGCCGCTGCTCGTTCTGGTGCAGAAACGGCTTTTGTTGGCCAAGTTGGTGAAGATGCTGGTGGTGAAATGATGGTTCAAGCGTTGAAGGATAACAATGTAGATACGGCAGGTATCCATGTTGATCCTAAGGCTGGAACCGGCTCGGCTGCGATTCTATTAGATGAAAATGGTCAAAATAGTATCTTAGTATATGGGGGAGCTAACCAACAATTAAGTATTAAAGAAGTTGAAGACGCTCGGGATCAAATTGCTGCTGCTGATTTTGTTATTGCGCAATTTGAGACTCCGCAAGAAGCAACTTTACGGGCATTCCAAATTGCTAAAGAAAATGGTGTTAAGACAATCTTAAATCCTGCTCCTGCACATAAGATTGATCCTGAAGTATTAAAGCTAACTGATTTAATTATTCCAAATGAAACAGAAAGTTCTGCATTGACGGGAATAATTGTTACCGATGAAACTTCGATGTTAATGTCAGCTGCTAAGTTTGCACAAATGGGTGTTCGTAATTTGATTATTACGGTGGGAGCTAAAGGTGCCTTTTACTGTACACAAGATGGTTACAACTTTATTCCAGCTTTCAAAGTTAATGCAGTTGATACAACGGCAGCAGGTGATACCTTTATTGGAGCGTTATCATCACAATTAAAACCAGATATGAGTAACATTGAAAAGGCATTAGTTTACGCTCAACGAGCAAGCTCACTGGCAGTTCAAAAGCTCGGTGCATTGCCATCAATTCCAACTCATGATGAAGTTATTGCAGCTTCAAAGAATAACTAAATATTATATTAAAAAAAGGCTCAGGATGTTTATAACGATGTTCTGAGCTTTAATTTACGCAAAGACTACTTGCGCTTTTGATTTTGATTTAGTAAACTGTTGGACAAATAATGATGGAGGTTTTACTTGTGAAAGCAGAATTTATCCTTAAGGTAGTTACACCGCCGTTGATCATATTCGCGCTTTTGGTGTGGCTGACAATTGAACATTATATTTCAGGATGGGTAATGTACTTACTGTGGGTGATCGGCTTTGTAATTGCTAATATTATCGTAACTAAAATTTCAACCCGCTGGAGTATCCAACGAATGCGTGAAAAGCGAGCAAAGGAAGAGCAAAAGAAGAATGAGAATGATTAAAAAGTCTTGGGCGTTTAGGGTTGTCTTAATAGCATTAATGTTGATTGCCATTGAGATTCCACCAATTGTGGTTAATTTTGCAATCCATTACGCAAAAACAAGCCAGCTTGCAGTTTATGGCTTTATGATTTTATTTATATGCTTAATGTTAGCGATTATTTGGTGGGCTCGTCGGACTTATCACACCTATAATCAGTTAGGTTCGCCAGCTGGTATTAAAATCAGGTGGATTATTGGTGGGTATTTAGCAATTATAGTCGGAATGGACATTTTAAGTTTTTTTAATCAATTAATCTATCATCAAACTGAAACGGCTAATAATGCTGCTTTAGGAAGTATGCTTGGTCATAGTCCAATTATTACTGTCATTTTTGTATTTTCAGCCGTTATTTTAAGCCCTATCGCAGAAGAATTGATTTTTCGTGGAACACTTACCAATATGTTTTTTAGACGTGGCAATATTTGGCCTAAGGCAATTCTTTCAGGTATTGTTTTTTCAACTGGACATATGAGTACTAATCCGATTAGTTTTATAATTTATGCTTATATGGGGTTGATTTTGGCACTTGTTTATTTAAAAACGGGTGATATTCGTAATTCAATTGCAGTTCATATAATTAATAATAGCATTGCGATGTACGTTCTTTTAATGCAGGTTAGTTAATAATATGTTATTGTAATCGCTTTCTAAAATAAGTATAATATAAATGTGGAAAGAAAATTATGAGGATAAATTTTTCTCCTATTATTTGGCGTTGAAGGCATTAAAGTAGGCGAGAAGCAACGTAAGCGTGACTAGGAATCCCGTGTTAAGTATTTATGTAATTAATATAACAGGTCACCAGGGTGCACCAAATAATAGATTAATACGACTTTGCGGAAGTTAGAATCAAAAATGGATTAAATATTAGTTCCTAAGCAAAGTGGTAGATTCTTTCCGTATTAGTGAAAGAGGCTGGAAAATATCCAGTCTCTTTGTTATTTTAAAATGGTAATGATATTAGGAGGAATAATAAATGTTTTTATCCACAGAGGGGTTTCCGCAAGCACACCGTATTTTAGGGATCGTTAATGCAACTAGTCATTTGGCAATGCCAACTGAAGCAATTGATTCATTTGAGTCGATGGACCAGCTATTTATTGATGTTCAAGAAAAATTAAAACGACGGGCAAGCGAAAAAGGAGCAGACGGTGTAGTTGAAGTTCGATTTACTACCAATGTCGCCAATATGCAGGTGGCACCAAAATTTTTGGTGTTAACGGCGTATGGGACGATGATTCAATTTATGAACTGAAACTTGACGGATACGTTGCAGAATAGGCACAATGATAATTAGGATTACAAGATGGCTTCAGTTGATTACTTAAGTCGTACTGGTAGCTGGGCGCTTAAACGGCGCTCTTTCTAGTTTTAAATGATACAATCACATAAATTGAGTGGTTTAAAATCAAAACGGCATCTCTTGATTGAGGTGCCGTTTTACTGTACATCAGTTTGTACATCAATTTTGAAATTAATTATAATAAGTTATAACTTCTCGTTATCTATAATATAGAAAGAGACAGAATTTTTAACTTTTCGATAACTCATTATAATAACTAATAATGCCTCAGGCAGGATTCGAACCTGTACATGGATAACCATACAACGACCTGAACGTTGCGCGTCTGCCAGTTCCGCCACTGAGGCACTAACTATTTTGTAACATTATTAAGTATAACGAATTCAGCAAAAATTACAAGCATTTTTTAATACTGATTGCGAATATGTCAGTTCCTGATTATACTAAAAAAGTGAGTAGATATGATTTGGGGTATTAACAATGAAAAAGAAAATTTATGAATCAATTATGGTGATTCTTGCTGTCGTTTCAATTTTATTGATTATCTTAGATTATGGATCAGTTATTAATATTAATGTAGGATATCCGGCATTATTAAATAATATTATACTGGTTGTCTTTACTGTTGATTATGTTATTCGCTTTTATTTGGCAAAAGATAAAAAGAAATTTTTTAAGCAGAATTTCTTTGATTTAATTTCTATTATTCCGGTAAATGCAACCTTTAATTTGTTCCGTTTTGCTCGAATCGCAAGGTTTGTTAGCGTTTTACGTATTTTTCGTCTTATCGGTTTAACCGGTAAGCTTAACCGCCTTCTCCAAACAAACGGTTTAATCTATGTAATGTATACGAGTGTGTGTATTCTTGTGGTATCAGCATCCATGTATTCAATTAGTGAGCATGAACCGTTTAGCTATTCATTGTGGTGGGCAATTGCTACTGCGACAACAATTGGGTATGGTGATATTTCTCCACATACTTTTTTAGGAAAACTTGCTGCAATCTTATTAATGGTTGTTGGGATTGGTTTTGTTGGTGTATTGACTAGTTCAATTACCAATTTCTTTATCCAGGATCATACAAGTGACCGAATGGAGGAAGTGTTGGAGAAATTGAATAAACTAGAAGAAGCGAATAAGGAGCTACAAGCTGAAATTAAGAAAATAAATAATGAAACTAAAGGAAGGGAATAAAAAATTAAGTTCTAGTTTTTTATTTGTGTTTGCTTAGGAGAGGTAATTTGATGAAGGCTTTATCAATTCGTCCGGAATATGCGATGGAAATTCTTAATGGAGTTAAGACAGAAGAATATCGAAGCTGGACGACTCATTATCGTGGTGATCTTTTGATTTGCAATTCAGCTAAGAAGACACCTGGCGCAGTTGCTGGATATGCTTTATGTGTTGTAAAAATAACTGATATTGTAAAAAGAGATGACGGTGATGGTCCATATTATGCTTGGAAAATTGCGGCATTTGAGCAAGGAGGTTCTTATTGGATTAATCCGATCAAAGTGAAAGGACAACTAAAGTTATTTAATGTTGCTGATAGTTTAATTGTCCCTGCACCATTTACAAATCCATTTTCTCTTGATGGGCGAAAATGGTATCAACAAAAAATAGCCCCGTTAGTTTATTAAAAAGCATTTTTCTGGTTATCCAAAATATAGTTATCTGCTAGAAATAATTATATTTTGGATTATATTTGCCAGCAGCTAATCCCTAAAGCAATCACAAGGATAATGAAAAGCAGCACCGTTAAGTGAGGATTTCCAAATGTTTCCCGTTTAAGGCGAAAGGCAGTTTCCATTAGAATATAAGTAATCACTAAGTAAATAATCCATAGAATATCACTAATGAATAAACTTTTAAAATATAGAAATGCGTGGACAATTGAAACGAATAGTAAAATAAAATAGGATAGACGACTAAGTTCAAGCCAATTAGTAACTTTTCGTTCAATCTTTGCATGTAGGCCAATGGTAGTAGTAACTAGTAGAATTACGATAAGGATAGCCGCTATTATTTTTAACATATGGATAAACTCCTTTCGGCTTTGATTTTAGCATTATTATAATGAACTGACTATATGCTTTTGGCTTGAAAATATAGTAAAAAAAGTGTAAAGTACGTATATTACTTCCAAACAACAATATATATGAGGTGAAATTAAGTGGCAGATTTTGAAATTGGGGATATTGTAAAAGCTAAAAAATTTGGTCCTTTAGAACATGACTTTTCTGGTGTTGTTGAAAAAGTGTACACTAATTCAGTTATGATATCGATTCAAGATTATGACCCATCTGATAAGAGCGGGGTCAACGAATTAAACGGGCGTGCCGTTATTCGACAAAAAGATGCCAAGATGGTCAAGGCTGTTCCTCGCGAAGAAAAAGACGACGATGAGGAAGATAGTGATGAAAAGTCATCAAAAAAGAAGACGAAAAAATCTTCAAAAAGTAATGACAAATAATTATAAGAGGTATATACTAATTAAGTGTTGAACTTAGTTTAGTATATGCGGGTATAGTTTAGTGGTAAAACTTAACCTTCCCAAGGTTGCGTCGCGAGTTCGATTCTCGTTACCCGCTTATAATAAAGGACTGGTGAGAAAATTATATCTCCTCACCAGTCCTTTATTTATTTGCCCTTCATTAAAGTAGTCGTATTCCAAACTAACAGGCCAATTTGCATTATGCGAGCGAAATTCTACGAAGAAGTTTTTAACTGATACTTTATACATTAATGTTTGTAAGAACTTCTTGCATTGCGATTGCTGATTGTTGCATTTTTTCAACTTCATCAGTGGTTAACGGGTATTCAAGTACTTGTCCGATCCCTTGACTATTAATGATAGCTGGAGTACCGAGATAAATATTTTCAATGTTATATTGACCATCTAAGGGAGCAGAGATTGGCAGGACGATATTGCGGTTTTCAATAATAGCACGAGTAATTGCAGATAGGCATTTAGCAATCCCGTAAAAAGTAGCCCCCTTATTAGCGATGATCTTTCCACCTGCTTGATGCACCGCTTTTTCAATCTCCTTTTTCTCTGTTGAAGAAAGAGCTGTTAGATTTTTTAACGGTTTTCCGCTAACGGTAATTTCATTAAACGCGGCAAAGGATGTATCACCATGTTCACCCAACATAAGGGCGTCGATGACATTAACTGATAAGTGTAGCTTTTTGCTTAGAAAAACTCTTAAACGCAGCGAGTCTAAGGAAGTTCCGGTTCCAATAATTCGTTCTTTAGGGAAGCCACTGATTCGTTGGGCAAGAGTAGTTAAGATATCAACAGGATTACTTGAAATTACAAAGATTCCCGCAAAACCACTGGCGACGATTGGGTCAATGATTGTTTTTAAGATTGTCGCATTTTTGTTTACAAGGTCCAGTCGCGACTCGCCCGGTTTACGGGCAATTCCAGCAGTAATTACAACGACATCAGCGTCCGCAGTATCTTCGTAGCTACCGGCGTAAATTTTAACCGGACTGGTGAGTGGGGTGATATCTGCTAGATCAAGAGCATCCCCTTCAGCCTTTTCTTTTGTCCGGTCAACAATTACTAACTCATCAATTTCATTGGTTGATTGTAGTAACGAAAACGCAAATGTTGAACCAACAGCGCCATCACCAATTAATACAACCTTATGCCTATATGTATCCAGCATTAGAATTCCTCCTGTTGCAACTCCTTTTGTGCATCCCAATGATTGATTGGACCGAATTTATGCCCAACCGTTAAGGGATTAGCAATTGCTGTATATACGGCATCTTTAGCCTTTGTAACAGCTATTTTAACACTATTTCCTTTAGCAAGCTCGGCAGCAATAATTGCTGAAAAACTATCACCAGTTCCGTTAAGACGAGTTGTTTTAACGAAAGGTTTTGAAAGCCAGAAATTATCGCCATTTTCAAGAAGAACGAAATCATCAACGGTTGTTTGGCTTTTATCATTATGGGCGCCTTTAATGATAACGTTTTTTGCTCCCAATTGTTGAAGAGAATGGGCAGCCGCCACTCGTTCTTCGTTAGTTTTCACTTCTATCCCTGTTAGTTTTTGCGCTTCGTAAAAGTTAGGGGTGATGACAGTTGCTAATGGAATAATTCGTTCGCGGAATAATTCATATGCAGATTGTTCTAGCAGCATAGCGCCATGCTTTGTGATGATAACCGGATCAACGACCAGTGGACCGAAGTCGGTTATGGAATAATTATCAGCAACAACATTAATTACATCATCATTAGCTAACATTCCAGTTTTAGCGGCTTTAATAGAAAAATCTTTTCGTAATACTCTAAATTGCTCAGCGATAAATTCTTTTGACATAATCTGTGAAGAAGTGATTCCGTATGAATTTCCAGAAACTGCTGCGGTCAAAATTCCGTGACCATAGACGCCATCTGCAAAAAAGGCATGGAGATCAGCTGGCATTCCAGCGCTGCCATCTGAATCATGACCTGCAATTGTTAAGGCTTGGATTGTGGGCTTTGTCATAAATAACTCATCAACCTTTCATTAGTATTTAATAATCATCATTGTAACATATAATAAATAAGAAAAAAGCAGCAACGAGCACCTTACCATTAGACCTTGTATTTAAGTGGGGATTTGTTATAATATTTAAGAACAAAACTCAAGGAGTAGTAATTTTTTAAGGATCTACAGCGACCCTATAGTTGATGAGAGTTAGGGGTTTCCTTAATTATGAAGGCGTGCCTTGAGTATTTTAACTAAATCAATAAATGAGTGGAATTCTAATTCAATTAGAGTGGTACCGCGGGAACTCTCGTCTCTAGTAAGTATAAGCTTATTGGAGACGTTTTTTATTTAAGGAGGAATTTATATATGAATGACAAGCAACAAGTAGCAGCAGCATTAGCACAAGCGCTACCAGAGATGGACATAAAAGAGATCGAAGCAAAAATTGAGCGGCCTAAAGATTCTAATAATGGAGACTATGCTTTTCCAACATTCTTCTTAGCTAAGATTTTGCATAAAGCTCCACAAATGATTGCTAGCGAATTAGTTGAAAAAGTTGACCAAGATGGCTTTGAAAAAGTTATTGTTGCTGGTCCATATATCAACTTTTTCCTTGATAAAGCTCAAGTCGGTGCAAAGATTTTACAAAGTATTTTAACTGATCCTGCCCATTATGGTGAACTTGATCTTGGTCACCAGGCGAATGTTACGATCGATTATTCATCACCTAATATTGCCAAGCCAATGGGAGTTGGACATTTACGTTCGACAATGATTGGTGAAGCAGTTGCACGGATTCTTGAAAAGGTTAACTATAACCTTATTCGAATCGATTATCTTGGTGACTGGGGTACACAGTTTGGAAAGATGATGGCTGCTTATAAGATGTGGGGTAATGATCCAGAAATTCAAAAGGGGTTAAAAGAAGACCCAATTGATACGTTGGTTAAATTATATGTACGGATTAATACCGAAGCAGAAGATCACCCTGAATACACCGAAGCAGGTCGAGATTGGTTTGCTAAACTTGAACATGGTGATGAAGAAGCATGGGAGATGTGGAACCGGTTTCGAAGCCTTTCATTAGAACGGTTCAACCGGGTTTATGATATGTTAGATGTTCACTTTGATTCATACAATGGTGAAGCTTTCTCCGCTCAAAAGATGGAAGAACCAATCCAATTATTAAAGGACAAGAACTTGCTTGAACAAAGCCGGGGTGCACAGATTGTTAGCCTTGACCACTACAATCTTCCACCATTGCTAATCATTAAAAGTAATGGAACAACAACGTACATTACTCGTGATTTGGCGACAGCACTTTACCGGAAACGGATGTATGGATTTGCTAAGTCTATCTATGTGGTAGGGACAGATCAGGACACATACTTCCGTCAATTGAAGTTAGCATTAAAAGATATGGGCTTCAATTGGTGGGATCAAATTGAACACGTTTCATTTGGTTTGATGAACTTGAATGGTAAAAAGATGTCTACACGAAAAGGAAATGTTGTTTCCCTTGAAGACGTTTTAAATGATTCAATTGACTTAGCACGAAAGCAAATTGAAGAAAAGAATCCTGACCTTGAAAATGCTGATGAAGTTGCCCAACAGGTTGGTGTCGGTGCTGTTATTTTCCATGATTTAAAGAACTATCGGCGGAACGCGGTTAACTTTAAGCTTGAAGATGTGGTTAAGTTTGAAGGAGAAACTGGCCCTTACGTTCAATATGCTCATGCACGGGCAGAAAGTATTTTACGGAAGGGTGGTATTCGGGACTTCAGTAATGTTGACCTAACTAAAGCTGGTGCCGAAGCCTGGGAATTGATCAGTTTCTTAGGACAATACAGTGAAGCTATCAAGCGGGCTGCCTTAAATTATGACCCATCGGTAGTTGCTAAATATACCCTTGAATTAGCGAAGAAGTTTAATCAATACTACGCACATACGCGGATTCTTGAAGATGATGAGGCCCAACCAGCACGGTTAGCTGTAACGCAAGCTGTAAGTAATGTTCTAAAGTCTGCTCTTGACCTACTTGATATCAAAGCTCCGGATGAGATGTAATGATCGTCTAAGGTTGGTTTGTTTAAAGCTGAGCCAGTTATATTAATATAAAAACAGTAAAGAGACTGAGTTAAATTCCAGTCTCTTTATGTCTTTAAATAGCATAAGTTATGTTAAGAAAGGTTAGCAGTTACCGTTTAATTTAAAGTTAAACTATTGCTAAAACTATTTTATTACTTTAGGAATATGATAAAATAATGGGCAGCTTTTTGAATGAAAATGGAGAATTATGAATGAAGCGAGAACCACAATCAAATTCAGATTTAAAAGAGCGCCTTTTAAGATGGTGGAAACAGGCATGGCAAGTATTTAAGGCCTGGTTTAAACACTATTGGCAGCTTTTTGTAGCAATGCTTAAAAAATTCTGGCATCGTTACCAATTAACCCGGTGGATCATTGTAATTTTACTAGGGATCTTCTTACTTACCAGTATTCACCTGACATTTGTGGCTAAGACTGCTGACGTCAAAAACCTAAAAAATCGTTTGCAACGGCCAACAATGATCTATGACCGAAGTAACCAGTCAGCTGGAAGTCTTTATGCGCAAAAGGGAACTTATGTTGAGCTGAAGAATATCTCGTCAAATGTTCCTGCCGCGGTACTTTCAACAGAAGACCGTAATTTTTACCATGAGCATGGATTTTCAGTTAAAGGTCTAGGACGGGCTGGCTTTCTACTAGTTAAAAATAAACTTCTCCACCGTGATTATATTTCTGGTGGGGGAAGTACTTTAACCCAACAACTAGTTAAAAATGCTTTTTTAACCCAACAACAAACTTTTTCACGTAAAGCACGGGAAATTTTTATTGCAATCGAAGTTGAAAACCAATACAGCAAAAATGAAATTCTAACAATGTACCTTAATAATGCCTACTTTGGGCATGGGGTATGGGGGGTTCAAGATGCTGCCCGCCGTTACTTTGATGAGAATGCAAGCCAATTAACGGTTCCGCAAGCCGCAACTTTAGCGGGAATGCTGACCTCCCCGGGAATATATGACCCAATTGAACACCCAAATGCGACAAAGCAACGACGAAATATGGTTCTCCAACTGATGGTCGAAAACCACAAGTTGAGTCAAAGTGCTGCAAATCAGTACAAGCGGACACCGCTTAGTATTACTAATGGTTATGTTCCTAATGATAGCTATAAATATCCATATTTCTTTGATGCGGTTATTGCCGAAGCAGAGAGCCGTTACCATATTTCAGAAAAGGATATTATGAATAATGGCTATCGAATTTATACTACGCTTGACCAAGATCAGCAACGTTCAATGCAGCAAACTTATGACGATGATGATAACTTCCCGCAAGACTCAGCAGATGGAACGATGGTTCAGTCGGCTTCCATTGCAATGAATCCGAAGAATGGCGGAGTAACAGCAGTCGTAGGTGGACGAGGCAAGCATGTTTTCCGTGGATTTAACCGTTCAACTCAAATGCGTCGTCAACCAGGTTCAACAATAAAGCCAATTGTGGTCTATACACCAGCTCTTGAACATGGTTATTTCTACGATTCAAATTTACAAGATAAAAAGCAATCATACGGTACTAATAATTACACCCCCAAAAACTATGATGATACTTATAGTGGAACGGTGCCAATGTATAAGGCCTTGTATGAGAGTTTAAATGCACCGGCAGTATGGCTATTAAATAAGATTGGTGTTAATCGTGGATATGATATGGCGGAGAAATTTGGCTTACCAGTCGAAAAGGGAGATAAAAACCTTGCTCTTGCTCTTGGTGGAATGACCAAGGGGGTATCACCACAGCAAATGGCACGCGCATATGCTGTTTTTGCTAATGATGGATTAATGCCGTCTCCTCACTACATTACTAAGATTGAAGATGCTTCGGGAAAGGTTATTGCTAAAAATGATGGTACAAAGAACAAACGAGTTATTTCTGGCAAGACCGCTAAAGAAATGACTAGTATGCTGATTGGTGTATTTGCTCATGGAACCGGTGAGTCCGCTAAGCCAAGTGGTTACACGATTGCTGGTAAAACAGGAACAACTAATTCAGGAGTTAAAGGCGATGACTCTAATGATCGTGATAAGTGGATTGTTGGTTATACTCCTGATGTTGTGGTTGCAACTTGGGAAGGATACGATGATACAAATCAGAGTCATACATTAAATGATATTTCTGAACGAAGTATTAATTATCTTTACAAAAATGAAATGAGTGCAATCTTGCCGAATACTGCTGGAACTAAGTTTACGGTAGAAGATGCCCAGACAAGGGCAAATGAAAAGACAAAAGGATCATCAAAAGGGTGGGGCTCGTTCCTCAAAGATGGTGACAACTTTGTAAATAACTTTAGCCAGTCAATTAATAATTTTGGCAATAAGGCAAGTCAATGGTGGAGTAATGTTCGATCGCTTTTCTAGGAGAATATGATACAATAAAAACAAGAATAGTATAAAAGGAGATTTTTCAATGGTTGTAAATATTTACGATACTGCAAATGAACTCAGTCGCCAATTACGCGAAACACAAGAATACCAAGGATTACAAAAGGCTTTTGAAGCCTTAAAAGCTGATAGTGCTACTTTTGATACGTTCAAAAAGTTCCAACAAGCTCAAGCGGATGCACAACACAAACAAATGGCTGGTCAGCAACCATCTGATGATGAAATTAAGAAGATTCAAAACCTTGCTAAAGAAGTTAGTGGTAAAAAGGTTGTTCAAGATTTGATGAACCAAGAACGACAAGTTGACAGTATGCTTCAACAATTGAACAAGACCATTACAAGTCCAATTCAAGATCTTTATAGTGAAGTAATGCCAAAAATGCCAGGACAAGAATAATTAATCTCATTTAATGAGTAAGGGGCTGAGAAAAATGTAGAATTTTTCTCAGCCTCTTCATTAATTTAAGGTAAATATTTAATGATGGAGAATTAATTATGCGATTTATTCATACAGCAGATTTACATCTTGATAGTCCTTTTTTAGGGTTGACAGCGATGCCTCGATCGTTGTGGAAACGTATTCATTCATCTACTTTTACAGCTTTTCAGAAAATTGTCGATGATGCGATCGAGTTACAAGTTGATTTTGTCCTGATTAGTGGCGACATCTACGACCGAGATTCGCAGAGTATTGCAGCTACTGATTTTTTTACCAGGCAATGTGAACGTCTTAACCAAGCACAGATTCCTCTTTACTTGCTTTATGGAAATCATGATTATCAGGTCGTTCACGGAAAGGATGGATTGCCAGCTAATGTTTATGTTTTTGGCAATCGAGTAACCACCACGACTATTACACTAGCAAATCATGAAACAGTTGCGATTTCTGGTTTTAGTTATGATCAACGCTGGATTAGTGAGGATCCGTTAATAAAATATCCTCCAAAAAGGAAAACAACTTGGCATATTGGGATGTTACACGGGGCAGTTCAACAGAACCAAGATAACCACTACGCCCCGTTTACCATTTCTGAATTAGAAGCTAAAAATTATGATTATTGGGCGCTCGGTCATATCCATAAGCACCAGCTACTTGTTGCTAATCCACCAATCGTTTATAGTGGCAATCCTCAGGGACGACATAAAAATGAAGCCGGTCAGCATGGTTATTACCTAGTTGAAAGCCAAGGCAATAAACTTATCCCGCAGTTTAAGCCGGTTGCTGAAATCGAGTGGTCAACGATAAAGGTTGCTGCGATGTCGACCGCGAATTTAGCAGAATTGGAACGATTTCTATCTCAAAAAGTTATAGAAGCAGTTAAAAAAACACCATTCCAGCTTGTTGAACTTTTAATTACCAAAAGTGACCAGCTATCACCAGCAATTCAACACCTGCTTATTAATGGGGATGTGCTTGAACACCTTCAGCGTCAAAATGCAGATAATAATCAATGGTGGATCTATAATTTATTAGTTCATCAGTCAAATTCACTACCATCGATGACTGACTTAGATGAAGATTATTGGCAGCAAGCCGCTAACGAGGTATTTGTTCCTGCTAAGATTGCTGAGTTGACGGCAAGTTTAGCCCGAAATGCGGATTTAGCAAGTAAGTTAACGACTCTTGACCTTCAACAGTTAAAACGGGCAACAACTCAATTATTACGGCGGGAGGATTAGTAAATGAAAATTAAAAAAGCCCATATCGATGGTTTTGGAAAATGGCATGACCAAGATTTTGATTTTACAGCTAACCCACAAATAATTTATGGTCCGAATGAGGCAGGGAAAACAACTTTAATGGCCTTCTTAGTTAGCATTCTATTTGGTTTTGCTGATGGTCGAGGTAAGAACCGCTTTGCCCAATATATTCCTAAAAATACATCTAGCTATGGCGGCAGTTTGCAGGTTGAAGCTAATGGCGAAGATTACTTAATTAAGCGGCAACGTGGCCGTAATGGAGGAAAAGTGACGGTGATAGATTCGCAGGGAAACCAGGGCGGTGAACAAGAATTAAGGAATCTAATTGGTACAATGGATCGTTCACTTTACCAAGCACTATTTAGTTTTGGTCAACGTGATTTAGCAGTAGTTGATGAGGTCAACCGCGATGAATGGCAGCAACACTTGCAACAACTTGGTGCAGTCGGGAGCGCCCAATGGGATAAACTGATTAGTCAGTATCAAAAACATGCGGATCATCTTTATAAACCACGAGGACGAAAATGGCCCTTAAACCAAGATTTACATCAGTATACGGTTTTGACGGATAAAATTAAGCATGTTCGGGGAAAATTTCAACATTATCAGGATTTACAGACAGATCTAAAAAATAATCAAAAAGTACTGCAACGTACACAATCAGAACTGGCTAATCAAAAGCCTGCCTTACAGAAACTTGAGCATTTACACCAACTATGGCCAGTTTATTCTAAATGGCGAAATAATCAACAAATAGACAAGTCTGTCAATTACTTAACCGACCAGCAGGTTATGGCAGTCCAAAAACTCCAAGTAAAAGAAAAGGAAATTCACCACCAACAAGAAGAGTATCAGCAACGGTTAACACTTCTTAATACTCATCCCTTATCAACACAAACTACGCACCACGTTCAGGAACTACAACGGCTTAAAGAACGAGTAATTGAATTACAGGCTACAGGAGCGTTACAGCAACGTCAACAGGATCAGGTTAAGGATTGGCAACATGAATTGAATTCGATTAAAGGACATTATCATTATCCATTACCAGCGCCATTAACTCCGCAGGCAAAAACTGAACTTATTCAGTTGCTTAATGGTAGTACGATTTCACGAATTGGGAATAATCAGTCAGCGGGCGATCTTTCACGTCCATCAATGATTGGCATTATAGGAGGATTTGTTCTTTTTATTATCGGTTTATTGGCTAACATTACCTTTCTTACGGCACTTGGGGCAATTGTGGCATTTGCAACGGTCATGTATCTTTATTATCGACGGCAAAAAGTAGATAAGGATTTTTCTCCGGTAAAAGATAATGCCCAGGAAATAAATGCATTTGGGCGCAAGCATGACTTAAGTGATTTTCCTGTTGACCAGTGGTTATTAATGCAGGGGGATATAGAACGGGCTGCTGAGTTATCTACCCAAGTAAAAGCTGCTGCACAAGATCAGCAGCAGTATAATCATCAACTTACGGTTTTTCGTCGACAACTATCGCCTGCTTTACAAACCCTGCCCCTTAGTTCGGTGAAGGCAAAGATTGATGACTTACTTGAACAGCGTCAACAGGCTCAGCAAGATGTCCAAGTAAATACGAGAGAAAAAGCAACAATTGCTAGTAATCTAGCTCGCCTTGCTCAAGAAGCCAATAAGATTCATCAACAAAAGATGAACCTTTACCAGCAGGCTGATGTTCACGATGATCAACAATTTGCGCAGTATCTGGCACAGCGGTCAGCGGCACAATCACAATCCCTTACTTCCGATGCTTATGGTCAGCAGCTAACTATCACCGACCGCCGAGAATTAGCAAAATACGTAAGTAAAGAAGAATTGGAGTCTGCACTTACACGCATGCAAGAGCAAATTAACCACCTAAATTTGACGATTACTAAGGCACAAACGAAAATTCAAAAGGATAAGGTAGAAATCACGAGCTTAGCTGAGGACGGTACCCTAAGTAATCTTGAACAGGAGCGGGCTAACTTAGCTACTAAAATTTGGCGTGAAGTACAGGAATGGCTTCAATATCAATTAGCGATAGAATGGATCAACAAAGCCCTTGTCAAAGCTTCAGCTGATCGGTATCCCGCAATCATTCGTCAAGCAGAACGATTCTTTTTTCTTTTAACGGAGAATCGCTATACTAAGATTGATTTAACTGTTGATGGGATCAAAGTTGTCCGTGCTGATCAAGAAGTCTTTTTGGTTGAAGAATTGTCACAGGGAACTGCTGAGCAACTCTATATTGCCCTGCGTTTAGGATTTGTAACTGTAATGAGCGATCAAGCAAATTTCCCAATAATTATTGATGATGGCTTTGTTAATTTTGATAATGTACGTCGTCAGCGCATGCTAAAGTTATTAACGGAAATTGCAAAGAAGAATCAAGTCTTGTACTTTACCGCTGATGACCGTGTGAAAAAATTGTCTGCCAGTGTTTTAGATTTGCAGGCATTAAATCATGAATAAATTATGAAGATGGTCTAAACATTTTTATACCATACTGGCATGAAAAATTAAGTGTGGTATATTGGATGAGTGAAGTTATCGAAAAAATATTTTATTTAAGGATGTGTTTCTTACATGAAATCCAAAAAGTTAATTGCAATTATTGCCGGGGCTGCTTTGATGATGCCCCTTGCTGCCTGTGGAAATAAGGCGGTTGCTACAACTAGTGGCGGTAAGATTACGGAGAGCGAATATTATAGCAGTATGAAGCAAACGAGCGCTGGTAAGCAAGTTCTCCAACAGATGATTCTGGATAAAGTTTTGGAAAAGCAGTATGGCAAGGAAGTTAGTGACAAGCAGGTCAATGCCCAATACAATACCTATAAGAGTGAATACGGGGATGACTTTAATTCTTACCTACAAAGTCAAAATTTAACTGAAAAATCCTTGAAACAACAGATCCGGTCAAACTTGCTCTTAACGGCTGCTGCTCGGCATTATTCTCACATTACTAACAAGCAGATTAACAAGCAATGGACAAAGTACGAACCAAAAGTGCAAACTGCTACAATCCTTGTGGGTAGCAAATCTGATGCAGAAGACATTATTAACCAATTAAATGATTCCAGCAATAAGTACAAGACTTTTAAGAAACTTGCTAAGTCTAAGTCAACAGATAGTCAAACAAAAAACAACGGTGGTAAGCTTCCTGCCTTTGATAATACTGATAATCAATTAGACTCTGCTTACAAGAAGGCAGCCTTTAAGTTAAAGACGGGTGAATACACGACAACGCCAGTTAAAACTGATGATGGTTATCAAGTTATCTACATGATTGAGCATCCTGCAAAGGGAAAGAAGAGTCAGCACATCAATGACTTGAAGAACCAAATTGTTCAAGAGAATATGAACAATCAAAACTTTATGCGGAAAGTTGTTTCTAATGTTTTGAAGAAGGGGAATGTTTCTATTAAGGAAAATGATGTGAAGAACATTCTTGATGATTACCTTAATTCTAATGCAACTACCAGTTCAACTAACCACAGTAGTTCAAATTCAAGTAATAAGTAATAAAAAAACAGCCTTATTGGCTGTTTTTTTATTACTTTTCTTTTTGATCAATTTTTAATACATCGAGAATAATCTGGATACGGTTTAATCGGGGTTGGGTCTTAAACTGCCATTTCTTAATGTCTCGCTCAATCTCTTTGACGAAATTGGTTACTGCCGGTAACGAATCTTGTAATTCGTTAATCCCTCTTTTTAATTGGGCTACATTACTGCTAAGGTGTTGAAAGTCGCTTTTGATTTCTTTCAGTCGTTGCATATTATGCTTCCTTTATTTGGTTAATGATTGCTTGTTGAATTTCCTTGTACTTTTCATCGTTATACTTGTTAGAATTATCTTTAAAAATCATTTTGAAGTCGTCATTGTCAGTATAACGGGGAACTAAGTGGAAGTGGGAGTGAAAGACCGATTGGTAAGCCACTTCACCATTATTATTAACCACGTTCATCCCTTTGATTGCCGGATTAGAATCCTTAACTGCCCGGGCAATCTTGGGAATTCGTGCGAATACTTGAGCGGCAAGATCAGCATCATAGGCAAATAAGTCGGGAACGTGCTTCTTAGGAATAACAAGCGTGTGGCCGGGTGTTCCTTGTGAAATATCGAGGAACGCCTTGACTACATCGTCTTCATATACTGTGTAACTAGGGATATCACCCTTAATGATCTTGCAGAAAATACAGTTATTATCCATGTTATTCACTCCTTTTAAAGATTAAACTTACCCTAAGTATACCGAAAAAAGTGTTGCTGTGCATGATTTAGGAAAAGAAATGACCTATGATATAATAAAACGATATGATTAAGTAGAAGTTAAGAAGGGATGAATAATGGCATTAGAGATAAACAAACTTGTTGGTGGATATTCGCAGATTCCTGTCCTTAAAGATGTTAGTTTTGATGTTCAACCAGGAGAACTGGTTGGTTTGATCGGTTTAAATGGGGCCGGAAAATCAACAACCCTTAACCATGTAATTGGTTTATTACGGCCGTTTTCTGGATCAATAAAGATAAATGGACTTACTATCCAAACTAATCCAGAAGAATATAAAAAGCAGATTGCTTATGTTCCTGAAACGCCAATTCTTTATGATGAGTTGACTCTTCGCGAACACATCAATTTAACTATCATGGCATACCAGCTTGACCATGATGAGGCATGGCAACGAGCAACAAAACTTCTTAAAATGTTTCGGCTTGATAATAAGCTTGAGTGGTTTCCTGCTAACTTTTCTAAGGGAATGAAGCAAAAAGTAATGATTTGCTGTGCGTTTATGACGAACGCGAAGCTCTTGATTATCGATGAACCGTTTTATGGACTTGACCCCTTAGCTGTCCATGATTTACTGGAATTAATTGAGCAAAAGAAAAAAGAGGGCGTGGCAGTATTGATGTCGACTCACGTTCTTGACACAGCGCAACGTTATTGTGACCGTTTTGTTTTGTTAGCAAATGGAAAAGTTCGTGCTCATGGGACTCTTGAAGAATTACGAACGGCTGGTGATTATGCAGGTGAGTCGCTTGATGAGATCTACCTGCATCTTGCAAAGGGTGATCAGCATGAATAAATTATTTAGCAAGCGTCGTAGTCAGCACTTTATGCTCTTGCTTCGCTACTGGCGTTTAGTATTTAATGATCACTTTGTAATTGCCCTTTTCTTCTTATTTGGCGCTTTAGCATATGGGTATTCACAATGGTTGCCAACACTAGGACCACATCAATGGTGGACACGACTAGTCTTGATCGGCTGGTTTACAATTATTGCCCAAATAGGACGCTTAGCGACGTTAATAAAGAGACCGGACCCAGTCTTTTTATTGCCACAAGTTGAAGGAATCCATCGCTACCTTAATCAGGCAACTTGGTATAGCCTGATTTTAGCTGAGATAATGACTGTCGTAGGCGCTTTTATTGCCTTGCCCTTTGCCTTAACGACCGAAAAGTTAACTAATTTTGAAATTGTAGCAATCTTTTTAGTTGCAATTGTCAATAAAGCAGATTGGATACATGTTGCCCGTAAGTCGCTTAGTTTGCGGTGGGGAAATCAACAGTGGCGGACTCGACTAGAATACTGGGTAAATCCGTTGCTGGCTTCAATTGCGATGTGGATTGTTAATCCGTATGTTGGGCTTGTTGTTGCCTTGATTTTGTACTTAGCTGTAGTTGTCTATTATCGTGACTTAGCAGTTAATTGGCGAATTGCTGTAAAGACAGAGCAAGATCGGATGTATAGTGTTTATCGCTTTTTTAATCTTTTTACTGATGTGCCAAGTGTTCAAGGAAACACTAAACGGCGTAAGTGGGCGGATGGTCTTGTACGCTGGTTGAGCAAGGGGGATCAACCGTGGTCTTACCTTTATGCCCGTGCTTTTGTCCGCGGTACTGAGGTTAGTGGAATTGTAAGCCGCTTGACTTTATTAGGCATGGTGATTGTTTTCTTGTTGCCAGCAGGCTGGCTTAATACAGCGATTGTTATTTTATTTATTTATCTAATTGCAACTCAGCTGATGCCTCTTTATGATCAGTATGAGGCAAATGTCTTTACCCATATTTATCCAATTCCTGCCAATCAACAACAGACAGACTTTAAGCAATTATTAGCAAAGGTAACGGCTTTAGAAGCAATTTTGATTGCCCTTGCTAGTATCGGTTGGCGACTTAATGTTGGTCAAATGATGGTAAACTTAGTTATTGCGATAGTTGAAGTATTTGTATTAATTCGTTTCTACTTTAATGTCAGAGTAAAAAAACTAATGAAATGAGGATCTTAATTTATGCGTGTTAAACATAAAAAATGGGCCGATCCATTAATCGCGGCTCATCCAGAAATGATGGTTGATAATGCCCCAGAATTAAAGGGTAAATGGCAGTCGCGGTTTGTAAAAAAACAGCCGCTCCATCTTGAAGTCGGGATGGGAAAAGGCCAATTTATTATTGGTATGGCAAAAGCTCATCCAGAGATTAATTTTATCGGGTTGGAGATTCAACGAACAGTTGCAGCAATTGCTCTTAAGAAGGCGTTAGAGGAAGAGTTGCCTAATCTCCAGCTAATTTGTGGGGATGGAGAAGACCTTCAAGAATACTTTGAACCTGGTGAAGTTGCAAAAATGTACTTGAACTTCTCTGATCCATGGCCGAAAAAACGTCATGCTAAACGGCGCTTGACCTATAAGACGTTCTTAGCTACCTATGAAAAGATCTTACAAGCACAAGGGATTATTGAACTAAAGACTGATAATATGGGTTTGTTTGAGTTTTCACTCGAAAGTATGAACAATTACGGAATGCGCTTTGATGGAGTATGGCTTGACCTTCATCATAGTGAGGAAAATGAGCATAATATTGAAACAGAGTATGAACAAAAATTTGCTGCTAAAGGTCAGCCAATCTATAAGCTAATTGCTAATTTTAAATAAAATACTGGTCAGTAAGTAAATAAAAACTTGCTGGCCAGTATTTGTATTAGTATTTAAAAATGCTAAGCTTTAGTTTTTTACTGATTAATTCAAGAAGGGCCAAACCAGCAATGCTATTGCCGGCGTGATCTAGAGCCGGGCTGAAAATACCAATTCCATAATGGTTAGGTGCGGTTGCAACAAGTCCACCACCAACGCCGCTCTTAGTTGGAATGCCAATTTTAACTGAGTACGTTCCAGATTCATTATAAAGCCCGGTTGTCATCATTACAGATTTAGTGTACGTAGCAGCCGCGCTAGAGATTATCCTTTTTCCATTCCACGGGGCAACCCCATCATTGGCAAGGACAGCACCGAGGTTAGCTAAGCTTTTGCAAGTGACCATCATTGAACACTGCTTGAAGTAAGTATCAAGACTGGTGGGAACATCATTATTTAGCACCCCCTTAGCCTTGAGATAATAGGCTAGCGAACGGTTCATATCGCCAGTGCGAAGTTCAGATTGATATATTCCTTCATCAAGGGTGATTTCGGGATCGTTGCAAATTTCGCGAGTAAAGTCCAAAATTTGATCAAAAGGCAAACGACCATCTTCTTTTTCAATTAGCGAGGATATTAGGATTGCTCCACTATTAATGAAAGCATTAAGGGGGTGGGTCTCTTTAGTAATCTCCATATTAAGAATCGTATCAAATGGAAAACCAGTTTGGCGGGTACCAACCTGGGCTTCAACAGCAGTAAGCCCTAGCCGTTCAATTGCGTAGAGGAGGGTAATGACTTTTGAGACACTTTCGATGGCAAAGCGAACCTGCGACGCGCCAGCCTGACATCGTTTATCATTAGCAACGTCGAATAGGTAAACTCCTAGTTGGTATGGATCGACTTTTGCCAGACCTGGTATATAAGTAGCGACTTGTCCCTCATCAATTTTATCCCAGCATTCTTGAATTGCATCATTAAGGTTCATCGTAAAATCCTCCATCTAATTGTTTCGATTATAGCTAACCTTGTAAAATATACATAAATAAGCTCCAGAGCCGGTAAAACCGAATCCTGGAGCTATTTAGGCTCGTGGGGCTTGAAAATAGAGTCATAGATGACTGCTATTACGTTGCCCCCTTTTAGTATTTTTAAATACATGTTAATTATTTTCAATCCGTTTTAGTTCTAATAAACTACCGGTATAAGCGTCAGCCACGAATTCATAGTCGACTTTTTCACCATCTTCTAGTCGAGAGATTCCACCTTCATAGGCATCTGTTTTAACTGCAAACCGTTGGAATGGAATTGCTTTATCGTTAATCCAACTACCAGTAACTGATCCTTCGCTTGCAAAATCATTTTTCACTAATTTTAAGATACGATCAGCAGATACTTGGCGGTTTCCAAATAGCTTACCGGCAATAAAACCGGCAATACCTGAAGCGCCAAGGGTAACTGGAATTATCCAGGGATTAAGGGAGTTATTACTTGCATTCATATGATTGCTTCCTTTATTATATTGATTTTTTCGTTCTAACTTTTTATTTATTCTATCATTTTTAATTATTAAAATCCAAACATCCATCCTCATAAGTAGATTACTTACAATTGATAAGAAGCATGGTATAATATTGCTAAAATAATTAGGGAGACGAGGAATTATGAAAAGATTACCACAATTAAAAGAAGACCAGTTAGTAAAAACCATCGGTACAGGTAAAGTTATCCTTTTCTTTACCGCTGATTGGTGTCCTGATTGTCGCTTTATCAAGCCAGCGCTGCCTGATATTGAAAAAGACTTTAGTGATTACACTTTTTACCAGGTAGATCGAGATGAGAATATTGATCTTGCTGCTGAATTGAATATTTTTGGAATTCCAAGTTTTGTAGCATATAATAATGGTGAGGAAATCGGTCGTTTTGTCAATAAGGATCGTAAAACTAAGCAACAAGTAGAAGATTTTTTACAAAGTTTGGAGTAAAATAAAAGAACTGTGAATAATTCTAATGAAGGGACTGTGATTACCTCAGCCTCCTTTATTGCTTTAAATAATGTTTTTCACAGCCTTCTTTTTGTGTCATAATATTAGACGGTCGATATTATATTAGAGAGAGGAATATTTGATGTTAATTTCAAGTTATAATCCTAATGAATTAGGAGACATCTTGGTTGTTATTACTGCACCAGATGTGGAAAATCAAGATACCAAGATTGCTGATGATGTAGCCCAGATTACATCAGAGGATGGCAAATTGTTGGGCTATAATTTTATGAATGCTAGTCAAATTTTACCAGAATTAACTAGTGAAAACGGACAGGTATTCTTAAAAGCTGCTCAAGTTGAAAAATTAAACGCAAAACTAAAAAAGGCTGGCTTTGACAAATTTCTAACGGCCGACGAAGATCCTAAGTTTGTGGTTGGCTATGTTGAAAAGATTACTGATCATCCTAAGTCTGACCACTTAAAAGTTACTCAAACACGAATTGCAGAGGATAAGACTGTCCAGATTGTCTGCGGATCACCTAATGTTGCGGAAGGAATCAAGGTTGTTGTTGCTCGACCGGGAGCGATGATGCCTGATGGTAAAATTATTTGGCCTGGCCAATTAATGGGTGTTGATAGCGATGGGATGCTCTGTGGCTTTCGTGAATTACGGATTAAGAATGCCCCTGATGAAAAGGGATTATTTATTATTCCTGATGAATGGCAAAAAGTTGGCGAAGCAGTTGATTTTGCGAAGGCGGATACTTTTTATCCAGTAAACTAATAAAAACGTCTGATTACTATTGCCAAAATCTTATAATGTTTTATTATTTAGTGAGGGATGGGTCATACTATACTGACTTAGCCCTTACATTTATTTTAAATTGAATTGTTGAAAGGAATTGGATTGATGGAACAAAAGACGTATTACTTTGTTGGTATTAAAGGGACCGGAATGGCCTCTTTAGCACGTATCCTCCATGACAAAGGACACCGAGTATTAGGCTCGGACATTGAAAAGGAAACATTTACACAAGCGCCATTATTACAAGCAGGAATTAAGATTTTGCCATTTGATCCAGCCAATTTAAAACCAGGGATGATTGTTGTTCAGGGGAATGCTTTTGATGATGATCATCCAGAGATTAAACGTGCACATGAATTAGGCCTTCAAATTTTAAGTTACCCTGAGGCCGTTGAAAATGAAGTTAAAACTCATACTAGTATTGGTATTGCGGGTGCTCATGGTAAGACCAGTACAACGGCACTTTTATCCCATGTATTAGCAGCAGTTGAACCAACTAGTTACTTAATCGGTGATGGTGTTGGTAAGGGGAATGCAGATGCACGTTTCTTTGTTTTTGAAGCTGATGAGTATCGTGATCACTTTCTTGCTTATCACCCAGATTACGCGATTATGACTAATATTGATTTTGATCACCCAGACTATTTTAAAGATATTGCAGATGTTCGTGATTCATTTGAGACATATGGTAAGCAGGTGCAGCGGGCAATTTTTGCTTGGGGTGATGATCCTAATCTTCGCCAATTAAAGGTTGATGTTCCCGTATACTATTATGGAACTAATCCTGATGATGATTTCCGTGCCGAAAACATTCAGCGCACACCTGCAGGTTCAACGTACGATGCCTATTTCCGTGACCACAAGCTTGGTACCTTTACTATTCACTTATATGGTGAACACAGTGTTCTAAATAGTTTAGCAGTGCTTGCTGTTGCTTATATGGAACATATGAATATGGATGAAATTAAGCAAGAATTGGCTGATTTTAACGGTGTTAAGCGCCGATTTAGTGAGAGTGATATTGCTGATATGACGATTATTGATGATTATGCCCATCATCCAAGTGAGATTAAGGCAACGATTGATGCTGCCCGGCAAAAATATCCGGATCGTCAGATTATAGCTGTCTTTCAACCGCATACTTATTCACGGTTAGCAGCATATATTGATGGCTTTGCTAGCTCGTTAAGTCGTGCGGATAAGACTTTTGTAACCCCGATCTTTGGTTCTATTCGTGAAAATGCAGGTAATATTTCTAGTGCTGACTTAGAAAAACGGATTGATGGCAGTGAAGAAATTGATATGGATACACTTGATAAACTTCTTCAATACCATAATGCGGTAGTTGTATTTATGGGCGCAGGAGATATTGAAAAATACGAAGATAAGTACAAAGAATTGTTAAAATAATTAAATATTTACTTGATTGAAATGGTAGCATTTGCTACCATTTTTGTAATAGTCAAATAAAGTCAAATTAAATATAGAAAGAGGGAGTCTTGATGAACAACTTTTCACAGGAGCCAGGGCGCCGGATTGTCACCGATGCCGCTGGTTTGAACAGGTTTTTAACCCGAATGTATGGTAATATGACACTTGCCGTTCTTGTTTCAGCTTTTAGTGCCTACTTGACGATGGGTGTTTTCCGTACCGCGGTTTTTGGTTTCTTTGGTGCTCATCCAGCAATGATTTGGATCATTTTACTTTTGCCGATTGCTTTATCAATGGGGGTTAGTTTTAGCGCTACTCGTAATCCAGTTGGTAGCTTTATTATGCTAATGTTGGTTGCGGTGATTTATGGAGTTGAGTTTGCAATTATAGCTGGCGTTTATTCTGGCGCAAGTATAGCTTCAGCTTTTGTATCTTCGGCAGCGGTTTTTGTCACCATGGCATTATACGGAACATTTACCAAACGTGATTTGAGTAAATTTGGTGCTCACGCAATGGCTGCTTTAGTCGCATTGATGATTGCTTACTTAATCAATATGTTTTTACAAAGTCCGGCGATTGCCTATATCTTTTCCTTCATTGCCGTAATTATTTTTACGGTTTTGACTGGATGGGATGCTCAGAAAATGAAGCAGATTTACATTAACTATGGAGATCAAGTCTCCGTAACTGGTTTAGCAGTTTTAGGTGCATTGCAATTGTACTTAGATTTCGTTAACCTATTTATTTCACTTCTCCAGATTTTTGGAATGAGTGATCGTAATTAAACAAAATAAGCGGTCAGGCTTTTTGCTTGGTCGCTTATTTTATTTGCTGTTGTTTACTTTTAAATAGTTGTAGGTAATAAGCACTGTCGGTAACTAAAATCAGGAAAGTTGCAATCCAAATAGTTTTCATATGAAAAAAAGGAAGAAGTTGTGCAGAGATAATTGCGCCAATAGTAAAACAAATTACAATTGTAAAATAGCTAAGTGCAACTGTCCGCTGAGTTCGATCGTGGTGAAAATAATATTCGCTCCAGGCCACAGCTGCCTTTTTAACGCTTCCGCTAGTAAAAACACTATTGTAACCCAACCCCTCAATCTTACTGAAGGCCCCACTTTGCATAGCAAGACCGAAAGATACAGCTGGTACCATGATATAATCAGGAAAATCATCCGGTAATAAGCCGATTATCGCGCCCACAATCAAAATTGGAAGTAAGCACACGACTCGCCAATAATCAGTTTTTAAATGTGTATGAAAGATACTAACCATTGCTAGGCCAACAACAAAGGCAATTAATGAACCTAGCCGGTCTACTACTCCGAAAAAATTATGGTTTGCTAGTGCGGCGCTAAGAAAAATAATATTACCGGTTTGCGCTGCAGCCATCGTGCGGCCACACTTAATATATGTAAAGGCGTCAATAAAGCCACCGCTAAAAGTAAGAAGAAGAGCAAATAGGCGGGCTTCTGCAGGCTTTTGGTAGTTAATTAACTTATCCATTACGTTCACCTCAAAGTTAATAACGTTTATTTATAATTATAGCTTAATCTTTAGTCAAGTAACTAAAACATTGCGGTATTCTTTGGTACAATTACTATTAGCGATAGAAGGGCGGGAATTAAATGACAAAACAATTACTATTAATTGACGGAAATAGCATTGTTTTCCGGGCATTTTTTGCAATGCATAATCAAATGGATAAATTTACAAATAAAGACGGTTTGCACACGGCAGCAATCTACGGATTTAAGCTGATGCTCGACCATGTTTTACAAAACTTTAAGCCGGATGCAGCTCTTGTAGCTTTTGATGCGGGAAAAGTAACTTTCCGGACAAAAATGTATGATGATTACAAGGGTGGACGGAATAAGACACCTGATGAATTAACCGAGCAAATACCGTATGTTAGAGAATTAATTAAGGATTCTGGCCTTCATAGCTATGCATTAGCTAATTATGAAGCTGACGATATCATTGGAACATTGGCAAAAAAAGCTGATGACGCGGGTTATAAGACTTTAATTGTGACTGGGGACCGCGATTTAACCCAATTAGCCAGTGAACATACGACAGTTGCCGTTACTCATAAGGGTGTAACCGATACAGAACACTATACGCCAGTGCATATTGAAGAAAAATTGGGAATTACGCCGCGCCAAATTATTGATATGAAGGCATTAATGGGTGATTCTTCGGATAATTATCCTGGCGTTACTAAGATTGGTGAAAAAACGGCTTTGAAGCTCGTTAAACAATTTGGCTCCGTTGAAGAATTATATGACCGAATTGATGAATTAAAGAAGAGCAAGATGAAGGAGCACTTGCTTGCAGATGAAGCGATTGCTCGGCAGTGTAAAACGTTAGCAACTATTTTACAAGATGCCCCGATTAAGATTGGATTAGCAGATTTGACTTACACTGGTCCACAAAAGGATGAATTGGTTAAGTTTTATCAGCAAATGGACTTCAAGTCTTTCCTGAAAAAAATGGGTGCTGATGATGTAATAGGTGAGGAAGATAATGCTCAAATAGCTCCAATAGAGTACACAGTATTAACCAAAGATAATATAACTGAACTGAATCAATTGACGGATGAAGTAAGTTTTTATCTCGAAATGCCAGAAGCAAATTATCATACTTCACCTTTTGCTGGATTTGTCGTCGGTAAGGATGGCCACTGGTTTACTAGCCGCAATATGGATCTGCTTAAGGAACTTCCATTGAAAAATCTTTTGACTAGCTCGAAGATCAAAAAGAACGTTTTTAATGCTAAGGCTCAGATTGTTGGCCTCCATCGGTTAGGGATTGATTTAGAAAATATCAATTTTGACCTTTTACTTGCTTCATATCTCCTTAATACTAACGATAATAGTAACGATCTTGGGCAAGTTGCTCACGAACATGACTATTATGATGTTCAAACGGATGAAGAAGTTTATGGCAAAGGAGTAAAGCGGGCAGTACCAGATGACGATGATGTATTCTTTAGTCATCTGGCTAATAAAGCTCGGGCTATTGAAAATTTACGTAAAGACCTGTTTAAAAAACTTGATGAAAATGAGCAAACACCACTTTACACAAATATTGAACTTCCATTAACTCGGGTTCTAGCAAAGATGGAGATTGCAGGAATTCGTGTTGATGCGCAAACACTCAAAGATATGGGGAGTAAACTTACTGAGCGGTTAGCAGAAATTGAAAATCAAATTTATCAAGAAGCTGGTGAAGAATTTAACATTAATTCAACAAAACAGCTTGGTCATATTCTTTTTGAAAAACTCAAGTTGCCAGTTATTAAAAAGACTAAAACAGGTTACTCAACAGCGGTAGATGTCTTAGAAAAGTTAGCAGATAAATCGCCAATTGTTGAGCAAATTCTAGAATATCGTCAAATAGCAAAACTTCAGTCAACCTATATTACCGGTTTATTAAAAGTGATTCATTCTAGTGACCAGAAAATCCACACTCGTTATCTCCAGACTTTGACGCAAACAGGTCGCTTGTCATCAGTGGATCCGAATTTGCAAAATATTCCGGTTCGTTTACCAGAAGGACGGTTGATTCGAAAGGCATTTGTACCAAGTCATGAAGGATGGCAAATCTTTTCGTCTGACTACTCCCAAGTTGAGTTACGAGTTCTTGCACACATTACCGGTGATAAGAATCTTCAAGAAGACTTTAAAAATGGTGAGGATATTCATGCTAGTACTGCTCGGCGGATTTTTCATTTAGATCCAGATGCTGAAATTGACCGTAATATGCGGCGACGAGCAAAGGCCGTTAATTTTGGAATTGTTTATGGAATCAGTGACTACGGCCTTGCACAACGGATTCACGTGAGCCGGGCAGAGGCACACGAATTTATTCAAAATTACTTCCATGAATTTCCGGGGGTAAAAAAATATATCAACGATACAATTGAATTTGCGAGAAAGAATGGATATGTTGAAACGATTACTCATCGTCGTCGTTACTTACCAGATATTCATGCAAAGAGTTTTAGCAAACGATCATTTGCGGAAAGAACAGCGATGAATACGCCAATTCAGGGTAGTGCGGCTGATATTATTAAGATTGCAATGATTCACATGCAAGACGAACTAGAAAAGCGGCATTTAAAGACAAAAATGCTCTTGCAGATTCATGATGAATTAGTTTTTGAAGCACCCAAAGAAGAAATACCTGTATTATCTACATTAGTTCCTAAGGTAATGGACTCAGCAGTTAAACTTGATGTGCCGTTGAAGGTAGAGAGTAAGTATGGTGATACATGGTATGACCTAAAGAAGTAGGAGGTAGGCAAATGCCAGAACTACCAGAAGTTGAAACCGTTCGGCGCGGCTTGATGAAAATTGCTGCTGGGCGAAAAATTAATGCCATTGATGTCTACTATGGTAAAACAATTACTAATGATATTGAGGAGTTTCGCCAAGCATTGATTGGACAAACAATTGAAAAAGTTGACCGACGCGGAAAGTATTTGCTGTTCCGTTTTACCAATAGTTTGACAATGGTTTCTCATTTACGAATGGAAGGAAAATATTATAACCAGTCCATTGGTAAGCCGATTGATAAGCATACACACGTTGTCTTTGAGTTTACAGATGGTACTGAACTTTGCTACCAAGATACTCGTAAGTTTGGACGGATGACGTTAGTAAAAACAGGGCAAGAGATGTTAGTAGGGGGACTAAAGACGATTGGTCCTGAACCGACTGCAAAAGAATTTACGATTGATTTTTTTAAGGATGAGTTAAGAAAAAGTCGTGGGAAGATTAAGCCCTTCTTACTCAATCAACGACATGTAGCAGGACTTGGTAACATCTATGTTGATGAAGTTTTATGGATGACCGGCATAAATCCTGAGCAACCGGCTAATACCTTGACTGATGAAGAAATTATCGCCCTACGTAAGAACATTATTGATGAGTTGGCGACCGCAATAAAATATAAGGGAACAACGGTTCATAGTTTTACGAATGCATTTGGGGATGCAGGGGCTTTTCAAGACCGCTTGAATGCATATGGACATGCGGGGAAAGAATGTCCGCGATGTGGAACAAAACTGGTCAAGATCAAAGTTGCCGAGCGTGGAACAACATTCTGCCCTCATTGTCAGCCATTAAGGGAATAAATATGACTAAGATAATTGGATTAACGGGTGGTATTGCAACCGGGAAGACAACAGTTAGCACAATATTAAGACAAGCTGGAATTCCTGTTATCGATGCAGACCAAGTTGCCCGTCGAGTTCAGATGCCTGCATCGGTAGGACTTGCACGGATTGTAAAGACGTTTGGATCGCGTGTTCTTTTGCCGAATGGGGAGTTAAATCGTCCTGCTTTAGCTCGGATCGTTTTTAATGATCAGCAAGCGCGGCAAAAGCTTAATGATATACTTCAACCATTGATATGGGATGAAATTTTTGCTCGGGTAACTGCCCTAAAAAAGCAAAAGATACCAGTAATTGTGCTTGATGTCCCCCTTTTATTTGAACAACATTATGATAAAGAATGTGATCAAGTCATTGTTGTTTATACTTCGCCACAAATTCAGCTTAGAAGACTAATGACACGTGATCATTCATCAGAGAAAGCTGCTCAGGCGCGAATTGCTGCCCAGATGTCACTATCAGAAAAAGTTATGCGTGCCGATTACGTGATTAATAATAATAGTGACCAAGTTGCCTTACAAAAACAAGTTGCTTCATTAATAAATCAGCTAAAAAATAAGTAAAATATGATAAAATAAGGTACTTATACTAAAAAGGAGGGGGACGCATTGCGCTGTCCGCATTGTCACAAAAATGGATCACGGGTTGTTGATAGCCGCCCAAGTGAAGATGGCAGTTTTATTCGTCGTCGTCGTGAGTGTATTCATTGTGGCTTTCGCTTTACAACCTTTGAACGGTACGAGGAAACACCATTACTTGTAATAAAAAAGGACGGAACAAGACAGGAATTTAGTCGGCAAAAGATTTTAAACGGGATTGTTAGATCTGCCGAAAAACGGCCTGTTAGTATGGAACGTTTAACAAAAATTACAGATAAGGTTGAAAAACAAGTTCGTAGCATTGGCGAAAGTGAAGTCTCAAGTCAGATTATTGGTAAGTTCGTGATGAATGAATTGAAAACTGTTGATGAAATTGCTTATATTCGTTTTGCAAGTGTTTATCGCCAATTCAAAGATGTTGATGCTTTTATGAACGAACTTGAATCGATGATGAAGTCGGAGCATAAAAAGTAATTAGGGGAGGCAGTAAAATGACGGCAACAACCTTTGATCCACAAGCGGGATATATTGTTACCGCTAGTTCATCGTTTGTTGAGTTTAATGATCAGGTATTTACATCATTTTACCAGCCAGTCCTTGGACCTGTTGCGTTTAGCTTATTTTATGCTTTAAAAGCACAATTACGACCACGACCAACACTTGCCGATCGTGCGATGCAAAGCAACTTATTGGCTCAGCTTAATGCTGGTAACGGACAGGTTATAGAGGCGTTGCATCGATTAGAAGCTGTTGGGTTAATACAAACTTATTTTCAGCATGACGAGGTTGGAGATGTTTATGTTTATGAATTACAAACGCCCCTTTCACCGGAGAAGTTTATTGCTGATAACTTACTAAGTATTCTTTTACTTGAAGAAATTGGTGAAGAGGCGTTCGAACGGTTGGTTGATCAGAGCCGCCAATATAGGTTAGCATCTACTGATACTTCGTTAACAAACATAAGCCACCATTTTTTTGATGAATTTCATATTAATTCGCAATCCATTACATCAACTCCACAATCTATTGTGAATGCTCGTAATCAAGCTCCAGTTGAAAAGCAACCGTCATTGACTGCTGGTATGGCTACTGATTTTGATTGGTCAACATTACTTCATTTGCTTGCTAACCAGCCAGTTGTTAGTGCTGACTTAGAACATAATCGTGAATTAATTCTCATTGAACACCAGCTATATGGGATTGATGAACCAACAATGAAAAAATTAGTTTTACGTTCGATTAGTCTTAAAGATAATCACTTTGATCCCCAAAAGTTTAAGCGGATTGTTGCTTCAACGTATAATGTAGTCTACACTCGGCCGGCAAAAGTAGCTGAGAAAGAAAGCTCACCAATTGATAAAGATAATGATCAATTGACGAGTAGGGACCGCCAACTTTTAATTACGGCTAAGGATTATTCGCCGATAGAGTTTCTTCAAGATTTAAAGGCGCAAACTGGTGGCTATGTGACATCAGGAGAGCGACATATTTTGACTCGCTTAATTGAAGAAGATAAACTTCAACGGGATGCTATTAATATTTTGACGTGGTATGTCATTGGTGACCGTGGTAATTCAACCTTAAGTGCTAACTTTGTTGATGCTATTGCAAATAATTGGCTTCGAAATGGAGTAGTAACAGGGGATCAAGCTTTAATTCAATTAAAAACTTTTAATAAACAATCACAAGAAAAGAAAACGCAGCCCCTAAAGAAAAAAGGCGGACGTAAAACTATTAATGAACCGATGCCGGAATGGAGTAAGAAAAAAGAAAGCGAGCTAATGAAAAAAGCTTCTTCACAAGAAATTGCTAAGCTCCGTGAACGGATTGCCAATCGTAAGAAAAATAAAAGGAGGCGATAGCGATGCAATCACTTAATAAAACTTTGCAAGAATTAATGCGTGGTCAGAATATTGTTGGTAATATTCAACAGACAATGAAACAAGTCTATGCGGACGAAGATGTTCAGGCATTTTTAAATCGTAATCGTGATCGTCTTAGTAAAGAAGCGATAAGAAGAGGAGAATCAAAACTTTATGAATTTTTCCACGAAAAGCAATTGATTAAAAAGGGGGTACCTACTGTTGCCCCTGGTTACTCTCCTCAATTAATAATCAGTGCTGGTCAGGTTGATGTTACATATGTTCCAACCAAGCAGTTAATTGAACAACAGCGGCAACGGCACATTAAACGACTAGTTAGTTCAATCAATATGCCAAAGTTTATTAAAAACGCATCGTATGATGATTACTACTTAAATGAAGATATGCAGACAGATACACGAATGAGAGCAATGCAGGCAGCAATGGACTTTACTGAAAATTATACTAAAAATAATTTTCAGCCTGGATTATATCTTTATGGTAAATTCGGCGTAGGTAAAACTTACTTGCTCGGTGCGATTGCTAATGAATTAGCAAAGACAAAAGAGATTGCAACGACAATGGTTCACTTTCCTAGCTTTGCTGTTGAAATGCGTAATTCAATTAAGCAAAATAATACAGGCCAAAAATTAGATGCAATTAAACGAGCACCGGTGTTAATGCTTGATGATATTGGAGCCGGTGCAATGACAACTTGGGTACGTGATGATATTCTTGGTGTTATTCTTGAATATCGAATGCAAGAAGAGTTGCCGACATTCTTTAGTTCAAATTTTTCAATGACCGAATTACAGAATAATCATCTTGCAATAAACACTCAGGGAGATAATGAGCCCCTTAAAGCAGAGAGGATAATGGAACGAATTAAGTTTTTATCACGAGAAGTCGAAATGGAAGGAAAAAATTTACGTGATAAGGGATAAAATTCTTGACATTGATTTAGTTATTTAGTAAGCTAATAAACGTTGAAAGAAAAAGCAGAAGCACCCGCTTCTCGCCTAGGTGGTGTCGATCGCCGGGCTGACGAGATAAATGATGATTAAAGCTATTACTATTTATAGTCATTATTATGAAGCGGGGTACAGATGTGCCTCGCTTTTTTGCTTGATCTTTCGCTAAAAAAATTGGAGGTGCGTTGCCATAGCACAAGATATGATTGTCAATAACGGTATTCGTGCACGTGAAGTGCGATTAATCGGTCAAAGTGGTGAACAATTAGGCATTAAGTCTAAGCGGGAAGCACTACAATTAGCTGAAGAGGCTAACCTTGACCTAGTATTAGTTGCACCTAAGGCACGCCCAGCTGTTGCCCGCATTATGGATTACGGGAAGTACCGTTTCGAGATGCAAAAGAAAGAGCGTGAAGCTCGTAAGAAGCAAAAGACGATAACGGTTAAGGAAATTCGCCTTAGTCCATCAATTGATACAAATGACTTTAATGTAAAGTTAAAGCGTGTTCGTAAATTTATTGAGAAGGGTGACAAGGTACGGATTTCGTTACGTTTCCGTGGTCGTGCTATCACACATAAGGATATCGGTCGTGACATGATTGAACGAATGGCTGAAGAAACATCAGACATTGCCACTGTTGTCCAACGTCCGAAGATGGAAGGGCGGAGTATTTTCTTAACTCTTGCTCCAGCTGCTGATAAAGCAAAAAATTAATTTAAGAAGGTAGGAATTAGTTATGCCAAAGATGAAGAGTAACCGTGCTGCCGCAAAGCGTTTTAAGCGTACAGCTAATGGTGGTTTCAAGAGTGGTAACTCATTTACCAGTCACCGTTTCCACGGTAAGACTAAGAAGCAACGTCGTCAATTACGTGGTTTGAGCATGATGGACAAGACCAACGTAAAGCGTTACAAGAAGTTATTACCATTTAAGTAAACTTCAAAAAAATAACTATTTAAGATACGTAGGAGGATTTCAACATGCGAGTTAAAGGTGGAACTGTTACGCGTGCACGTCGCAAGCGCATTATGAAGTTAGCAAAGGGTTACCGTGGTTCAAAGCACCGTCTTTTTAAGACAGCTAAGGACCAAGTAATGAAGAGTTATACTTACGCTTTCCGTGATCGTAAGGTCAACAAGCGTAAGTTCCGTGAACTTTGGATTGCACGGATTAACGCTGCTGCACGTATGAACGACATTAGTTACAGTAAGTTAATGCATGGCTTAAAGCTTGCAAATATCGACATCAACCGGAAGATGTTAGCTGACTTAGCTGTTAACGATGCAGATGCATTTAAGGCTCTTGTTGACGAAGCTAAAAAAGCTCTTAACTAAGCCTAAATATTTTATTGACCGCTTATAGTGCGTATGCATGATGAGTGGTCTTTTTTTAGTTGCGTTCCTGTTAAGACACAGGATATAATTAAACATTAGAACATATAATCGACAGTTGTTGATTATAATAAAAATCTTAATGAGGTGCAGCTTTGCTAGAGATATTTAAACCAACATGGATGGTCAATACAATATATGCAGTTTCACCTGCCCAATTAAAAGAGCGTGGGATTCGAGCTGTTTTTAGCGACCTTGATAATACGTTGATTGCTTGGAATAATCCTAATGGAACTCCAGAATTAAAGGAATGGATGAAGTCTTTACATGAGGCTAATATTCCGTTAATTGTTATTTCTAATAATAGCAAAGAACGTGTGGCTAAGGCAGTGGATAGTTTAGACCTGCCATTTGTCTCTCGTTCATTAAAGCCATTAAGCTTTGGAATTAATCGCGCACGAAAGAAGCTTAACTTAACTAAAAATGAAGTAGTAATGGTTGGCGACCAACTATTAACAGATGTTGCTGCGGCAAACCAGGCAGGCATTCGTAGTATTCTAGTACGTCCATTACTGAATACTGATAAATGGGATACACGAATTAACCGGTTCTTTGAACGACGGGTTTGGAAACAACTGTTAAAAAAATACCCAAATTTGAAATGGCAGGAGGATTTGAATGACTGAACAAGAACAAAATGAAAAATTACGCTGTATCGGTTGTGGGAGTATTATTCAGACTGAAGATCCAAATGGTCTCGGTTATACACCTAAGTCAGCTTTAGAAAAAGGGCAAGAGACTGGTGAGCTATACTGTCAACGTTGCTTTCGATTGCGACACTACAATGAAATCGCTCCTGTTTCCTTAACTGACGATGATTTTTTACGATTATTAAATCAAATTAGGGATGCAAATGCCTTAATTGTTTATGTCGTTGATATTTTTGATTTTAATGGAAGCCTTATTCCCGGGTTACACCGTTTTGTTGGTGATAATCCAGTATTGTTAGTTGGTAATAAAGAAGACTTGCTTCCACGATCACTCCGTCGGCCTAAGCTACGAGATTGGATTCGACAACAGGCAAATATAGCTGGATTACGGCCAATTGATACAGTTCTTGTCTCAGCTAAGAAGAACCGCCAAATTGACCACTTACTTGATGTAATAGAAAAGTATCGTCATGATCGTGATGTCTATGTTGTTGGTGTAACCAATGTCGGAAAATCAACATTAATTAATCAAATTATTAAGCAACGGACAGGGGTAAAGGAGCTAATTACTACTTCCCGTTTTCCTGGAACGACTCTTGATAAGATTGAAATTCCTCTTGATGATGGGCATATTTTAGTTGATACTCCTGGGATTATTCATCAAGAACAAATGGCTCATGTACTATCGCCACAAGATTTAAAAATTGTTGCGCCCCAAAAGGAAATTAAACCAAGGACATACCAATTAAATGATGGTCAGACATTATTTCTTGGCGGAGTTGCACGGTTTGATTATCTCCACGGTGAAAAAGTTGGAATGGTTACATACTTTGATAATAACCTACCAATTCACCGGACTAAATTAAGCAATGCAGATAATTTCTATGCAAAGCACTTAGGAGACCTACTAACACCACCGGTAGCAGATGAAAAAGATGGTTTTCCGCCACTTGAACGATATGAATTTCATGTTAATGAGAAAAGTGATGTAGTCTTTGAAGGACTCGGGTGGATTACAGTACCGGCTAAAACGACAGTTGCGGCATGGGTACCAAAAGGTGTTGGCGCCATGGTTCGTCGAGCAATGATTTAAATTTAATGTTTGAAAGGAAATAATTATGCAATTACGAGGAAAACAAAAGCGATTTTTGCGTGCACAAGCTAATCACTTACAACCATTATTTTCTGTTGGTAAGGAAGGATTAACGAGTAATTGGCTCGCCCAATTAGATGGTGCGCTCGATCGTCGTGAATTAATTAAAGTTAGCATTTTACAAAACTCTGATGTAACAACTGATGAAGTACGTCAATTAATTGAAGAAAAAACGGCCATTCAAGTTGTTCAAGTTATTGGCCGAGTGTTAGTTTTATTTAAGGTTTCAGCAAATGAAGATTATCGTGAGTTGTCTTCACAAGTTGCAGAAATCTAAGTGAAACGGGAGTGACATTGTGCAAAGCTGTAATGTAGTAGATAAGGTACAAACGCAGGCTCAGTTTCAGAAAACAACGGTTAATCATCATAAACGAATCGGGCTTTATGGTGGGACATTTAATCCTATTCATAATGCGCATTTATTTTTTGCTGATCAGGTTGGTCATACGCTAAGTCTTGATCGGGTTGATTTTCTGCCAGATGCAAAGCCTCCTCATGTAGATCATAAGGGTTCCATTGACCCCCAATTGCGTCTTCAGATGTTAAAACTAGCTATAAATGGCAATCCTTTTTTAGGCATTGAGAAGGCAGAACTAGCACGTGGTGGGGTTAGCTATACCTACGATACGCTTAAGGAACTACTTGACAAAAATCCCAATACTGAATATTACTTTATTATTGGCGGGGATATGGTTGATTACTTGGAGAAGTGGTATCGGATTGATGACCTAGTCCGATTACCACGTTTTCATTTTGTTGGTATTCACCGGCAAGGAGCAAAAAATGAAACTAAATATCCTGTAATCTGGGTTGATGTACCAACGATTGATTTTAGCTCTACGGATATTAGACGTCGGATAAAAAATGGGCAGTCAATTAAGTATATGGTACCAGATGCAGTGAGCGACTTTATTGAGGAGCATCATTTATATCGTGAGTAATGAAATTATTTACACTAAAAATTATATTCCTATGACACGGCTTGAGTTAATTGAACGGTTAAGAAAGGCCTTAAAAGACGGGCGCTTTCATCATGTCTTACGAGTTGAAGCAACGGCAATCGACCTCGCTAAGAAGAATGGGGTTGATATTGAAAAAGCAAGTATTGCGGGACTGATTCATGATTATGCCAAGCAGCGGCCTGATAGTGATTTTATTAATGAGATCAAGCAAAAGGGTCTTAATCCTGATTTGTTAAACTATGGTAATGCAATTTGGCATGGGATTGTTGGTGCGGAATTAATAAAAGATGAACTTAATGTTTGGGATGAAGATATTCTCAACGCAGTTCGTCATCATACTACAGGGGCGCCAGTAATGACGAAGCTTGAACAAGTTATTTATATGGCCGATTATATTGAACCTAATCGTGACTTTGATGGGGTAAAAAAAGCGCGGGTAATTACGGCCGCTAATCTTCAAGCGGGAGTGGCCTACCAAACCAAACACACTTTAAATTATTTAATCGCTAATGGTAAGCCTATTTATCCTAAGACTATTGATACGTATAATGCATGGGTTCCACAATATGAAGGAGAGATCGATTAATGGATAGTAAAAAATTGTTAGAAATGGTTATAAAAGCTGCTGATGGTCGGCGTGCTGAAGACATTGTTGCACTTAAAGTTGATGAAATCAGTCCAATGGCCGATTATTTTGTTATTATGACTGGTGGTTCTGATCGTCAAGTTCAAGCAATAACTAATGCAATTATCGAAAAGGCACATGAAGAAAACGTTAAGATTGGTAGTGTTGAAGGGAAAAACCATGCACAATGGGTTTTAGTAGACTTAGGTGATGTCGTTGTACATGTTTTCCGTGAAGAGACACGTCAATTCTATAATCTTGAAAAACTATGGGCAGATGCACCATTAGTTGATATCAAAGATTGGATTAATGAATAATGATTTACCAGAGTTTTGCCCAATTATACGATCAGTTATTTGATCCTGAAATGTATCGTAACTGGGAAAAATTTACCCTTGAAAATCTGCAATTACAAGATAAAAAGATTCTTGATCTTGCAGGTGGAAGCGGTCGGTTGGCAGTTCTGCTTGCTAAAAAGGACCTTGAAGTAACAGTAGCTGATTTTTCTGCTACAATGCTGAGCTTAGCTGATCAACACGCAGCAGAAGCGAGTATCCCTTTACAACTAGTGCAGGCTGATATGCGTGATCTCAGTGCTTTTCCCCAATATGATGCTATTACTTGTTATGCAGACTCAATTTGTTATTTAAATGGAGCGGCGGAAGTTCAGCAGACGTTTAAGGAGGTTGCTAAACACCTGAAAAATGACGGTGTCTTTTTATTTGATGTAATTACCCCTTATCAAACGGATAAAGTATATCCTGGTTACATGTACAATTATGAAGATGAAGATCACCAACAGGCGTTTATGTGGCAGAGCTTTGCAAATGATAGTGTTAATCATGGCGTTATTCATGAATTAACATTTTTTATCCGTGAAGAGGATGGTCGCTATGAGCGAGTGGGTGAGACCCATTATGAACGAGCATATGAATTATCATCATTAAAACAAATGTTAAATCAAGCTGGTTTTAATTCCGTAAGTGTAGGATCAGATTTTTCGACCGAGATGAAGTCCAGTAATCCGACCCGGTTGTTTTTTAGATGTCAAAAATAAGGAGATAAAAGATGAAGGCAGTTGGTCTTGTAGTTGAGTATAATCCCTTTCATAATGGTCACTACTACCACCTTCAACAGGCGCAAAAGATAACGGGGGCTGATGTGACGGTCGCAGTGATGAGTGGCAATTTTACCCAACGTGGCGAACCTACAATTATTGATAAATGGTCACGGGCATCTGTGGCAGTTGCTAATGGCGTGGACTTAGTGATAGAACTTCCACTTTTTTATGCGGTTCAGCCAGCACACCGTTTTGCGGCTGGTGCACTACGATTATTGGCGGCCCTGGGGGTAAATACAGTTGTTTTTGGTGCTGAACATCCACAGTGGGATTTTCAAAGATTAGTTAAAGCAGAAGAGTTTTTTAACCAGGAAAGCTTTAATAATTATAATGCAACATATGCTACCCAGTTTAATCAACAATTAGCGGCGCAGACAGGGATTACCCTAGTCGATCCCAATGATATTCTTGCCTTTGCATATACAAAAACGAAGATGCAGAATCGCTATCCTTTTAAATTGCTCCCTATTAAGCGTCAGGGGAGTAATTATCATGATAATGTAATTACGGGTAAGATTGCGAGTGCCAGTGCGATTCGTGAGTCTCTGGCTAATAATGACAACATATACCAGCAGGCTGTACCGCCGTCAATGGCTACCTTGCTTACCCATGTAAAAATGGTTCCGTCTTGGCATGAACTATACCCGTTGTTACGAAATCAATTAATCCAAGCCCCAGTATCTTATCTTCAATCAACATATTTAATGGCGGAGGGGTTAGAGTATCGAATGAAAGAGGCCGCCCAGCGTAGTCTTGATTTTGCAGCATTTATGAAGTATACCAAGACAAAGCGTTATACCTATGCTCATCTATTGCGGGTTAGTTTGTATACGTTGCTGCAAATTAATCAAGAAGCGGTAAAAAAGCATACTCAGCGGCCTTATTTGCATGTTTTAGCGTTTAATCAGCGTGGCCGCCAGTATTTACATCAGGTAAAGAAACAAGTGGATATACCGTTGATTACTAAGGTAGATCAAAAGCTTCGCGACGGTTTGCTTAATCTTGATTATCGAGCAGGGAAACTTTATCAATTATTTACGCCGATAGAACAAGATTTACAACATCCGCCAGTAATTATTAATTAACGTACTGGGCAAAGTTTGGTAAAATATTTGAGTAGATTGTTATTCCTAATAGCTTGTCAAGGAAAAAACATTGACAAGCTATTGGGGGACTAGTATAATTGCACATGTTGCATTAGGAGGTTAGTACGGTGAAATGGTCGTTAGCTGAGTTACATCGTTATCAAGATGAGCCACTTCATATTCAAAGTACTTTTGATCTGAACGCATCATTAACGAAACTATTTCCAGATATTATTTTAGCCGTTCAACCGGTTAAAGTTGATGGATACGTTACTTATGACGACGGGGATGCCACGATTAGCGCACACGTTATGACGACGCTGACAGTTCCATCTAGTCGTTCGTTAACACCCGTTCAATTACCACTCGATTTTACGTTTACTGAGACGTATATTGATGATCGCTCACACTTTTCTCGCTATGAGGACGAAGATGATGTGGTTTTCCTTATAAAAAGAGGAGAATCAATTGACTTCGATACGGCATTAGCTGAAAATATTGTGGAGCAGGTACCGTTACGGGTCCTTTCTGCCGAAGAAAAATCTGGTAAACCAATGCCAAATGGTAAAGGGTGGAATGTTATCTCTGAGGATGACTATAAGGCCCAAAAGCAGAAAGATAAAAAAGTTGATCCACGTCTCGCGAAGTTGCAAAACCTTTTTCCTGATCAGGATGACAAAAAGTAGCGGACGGTTAAAAACCATTTGTGGATAATTTTAATTTCTTAGGAGGTGTCAAACATGGCTGTTCCAGCACGGAAGACTTCAAAGACTAAGAAGCGTATGCGTCGGGGTCACATTAAGTTAAATGTACCTGGCCTTACCCCTTGCCCAAACTGTGGTGAACTTCGTAAGTCACACATGGTATGCCCAAGTTGTGGATACTACGATGGCAAGCAAGTTGTTAACACTAACAACTAATTAAAATAAAAATCATCCTTTAGGCGCCGGACCTAGGATGGTTTTTTTATTTTAAAATTTTCTAAGAACTGACAGATAAAAATGATATAATCTAATTCCTTGATAAATCTATATTTTCGTATTAAGAACACTAGGGTTTATTAGAAATTTGTGATAGAATTATTGTGTTTTATTAATACGTATATCAAAAATAAGAAGATTATATAGTAGGTGAATTATTAATGAGTCGAATTTTAATTATTGAGGATGAGGAAAATTTAGCAAATTTTGTTGAACTTGAATTAAAGCACGAAGGGTATGATACCGACGTCGAACTTGATGGTCGGGCAGGCCTAGATGCTGCATTGAATCAGGACTTTGATGTTATTTTACTTGATTTAATGTTGCCCGAATTAAATGGAATTGAAGTTGCACGGCGAGTTCGTGAGTTAAAAGATACGCCGATTATTATTATGACTGCTCGTGATTCGGTTATTGACCGGGTATCTGGGTTAGACCACGGGGCTGATGATTATATTGTTAAGCCTTTTGCAATTGAAGAATTATTAGCACGTGTTCGGGCATTATTACGCCGAATTAGTATTGAGGATGGTAATAATAAAGAACATCAAACGACGGTTAACTACAAAGACTTGACTATCGAAAAGGAAAATCGGGTTGTTCGTCGTGGGGATGAGGTTATTAACTTAACTAAGCGTGAATACGAGTTGTTATTAATTCTCATGGAAAATATTAATGTAGTAATGTCACGTAAAGACCTTTTGAGTAAGGTATGGGGCTACGATTCAAAAGTTGAGACTAACGTTGTTGATGTTTATATTCGGTACTTGCGAAATAAAATTGACCGCCCTGGCGAAAAAAGCTACATTCAGACAGTGCGGGGTACTGGGTATGTAATCCGTTCATAGGAATGATTAATTATGGAGCAAAAAGATGAAAGACGGTTTATTTCATTAAAGGTTAAGTGGGCGCTTGGGACAGCATTGGGATCCCTTATCATCTTTTTTGTCGTTGTAATGGCCTTGTTTAGTGCATTTACTCAGAATCTTTTCCATCAGGAACGGCAACTATTAAATCAAGGAATGACTAATATTAGTCGCCAATTAGGAACAGCTAATGCACCATTGACTAAAAAAAGGATTAGTCGGTTAGTTGACCCAAATGCCAGTAAGTCTCAGATTATTTCTGGGCAAGACTATCGTCGACCGGTGGTAAAAGAATTAAGTGATGGTCACCTGGTGATTAATATCTATAATCCAGATGGAAAGAATATTCTAAGTACGGGACCTTATATTAAAAAACCGCATTTTACAACTAATCGTAGTGTTCATATTGCTCAAGGGCCAGATCATGATGTTTTAGTTGGACAAATGCCAATTTATGGTCAAAAAAATAACCAACTGATTGGTTATCTGCAAGTTGAAAACAACCTCGATGCCTATACACGCAGCTATCACCAGCTTGAATTAGTGTGTGCGCTTGCACTATGCTTAGTTGTAATTGCTAGTGGCTTACTTGGTTATTTTCTTTCGTTATTTCTTTTGCGACCATTGGATAATATCCATGATACAGTTAAAGAGATTAGTTCTGACCCGACAAAGGATGTACGGGTGCCAACCCTTAATCGTAATGATGAATTGGCAGAATTAACGACAATGTTCAACGAGATGCTTGATCGGATGCAACGCTATATTGACCAACAGACCCAGTTCGTTAGTGATGTAAGTCATGAATTACGGACGCCAGTGGCAATTATCCAAGGACACTTGGAAATGCTCCAACGGTGGGGGAAAGATGACCCTAAAGTTCTCAACGATTCAATTAAGGCAACGTTAATTGAGACGAAGCGAATGAAAAACCTAGTTCAGGAGATGCTTGATCTTAGCCGTGCTGAACAAGTGGAAATTAATTTTCGAAATCAGCACACGATTGTTAATGATGTCGTTCACCAAGTCTTTAATAATTTTAAAATGTTATATCCTGAGTTTACTTTTCGGTTGGATGATGACCTTAAAGAACCGATTACTGTTGATATCTATCGCGATCATCTTGAGCAAGTCTTGGTTATCTTATGCGATAATGCGGTTAAGTATTCGACTGATGACCATAAAGAGATTCACCTTAGTTTGTCACGAGGAATGAATACAGTTGAAATTGGTGTCCAGGATTTTGGCGAAGGAATTTCACAAGAGAATGTAAAACGGGTTTTTGACCGCTTTTACCGTGTTGATAAGGCACGTAGCCGTAAAAAGGGTGGTAATGGTTTGGGACTTTCGATTGCTAAGCGTCTAATCGAAGGCTACCATGGTTCAATTACCTTAGAGAGTTCCGTTGGTGCTGGTTCACTGTTTAGAATCATTCTGCCAATAATCGAAGATCCAGAAACTAAGAAGTAGATTAATTGAAGAAGGGCTTCTTTACATCTTCACGAGTATAAATGAGCTTCAGAGCTTTACCGGCGCTGGAGCTCATTTGCGTATGGTGTGTTTTTATGTGTGTTAGCTAGCTTTTTTATTATCTTAAATAGACAATTCTGTTTAACTGTTCAGTAACCAAGCAATTTTTTCACAATTAGCGGTATAATGAAAGCGAATACTAAAAAAGTGAATATTTATTGAGGAGTTGAATTGAAGTGGCTGCGAAAGAGCAGAAAAAATTAATCACTACCCCCACGTTGGTGCTAATGATTATTTCAACAATTTACGGGTTTGGTAATGTTTCGATTGCCTATGATCAAATGGCATATGCAGGAATGTTTTGGTACATTCTTGCGGGGGTATGCTTTTTCTTCCCTTGTTGTTTAATGATGGCAGAATATGGATCGGCTTTTAAGGATGCCAAAGGTGGAATCTATTCATGGCTAGCTGGTTCTATTGGTGAACGTTTGGCCTTTATCGGTACCTTTATTTGGTTGGCAAGTTGGGTTCTGTGGCTTGTTTCTAGCGCTTCCCGGCTTTGGATTACTTTGTCGGCTTTGTTATTTGGTCATGATACCACCCAACAATGGCATTGGTGGATATTTAATTCTAACCAGTTAATCGGAATTTTAGCTATTCTCTTTGTTTTATTAGTGACATTGCTAAGTTCCCAAGGAATAAACGGAATTACCAAGATTAGTTCCTTTGGGGGAGCATTTATGATTGGGATGAATGCCATCTTCATCATTGCTAGTCTTATTACAATTATTGCTAATAAGGGGGTAACTGCGCAGCCCATTCACGGTATTAGCAGTTTTATTGAATCACCTAATCCTGCATTTAAGACGCCAATTGCAATCATTTCATTTGTTGTTTATGCTATTTTTGCTTATGGTGGAATGGAGAATCTTGGTGGGGTTACTGATAGTATGAAAAATCCTGCAAAGACTTTTCCCCGCGGATTAGTGATTGGGTCACTTTTAACTATCGGAAGCTATGTTTTGATGATTTTAATGACAGGATTTTCTGTTAATTATAATCACGTAATTGCGCGGTCAAATGTTAACCTTGGTAACGTTACCTACGTGGTTTTTAATGAACTTGGGTATCAAATGGGAGTTTCACTTGGTTTAAGTCATGCAACAAATATTTTCCTTGGTTTATTATTTACGCGGATGATTGCTTTGGCTGGTTTGATGGGGATGCTTGGTGCTATGTTCCTCTTAGTCTACTCGCCAATTAAATCATTTATTATGGGGGCCAATCCTGAGTTATGGCCCAAAAAAGTAGTTAAGTTAAACAAGCATGGGATGCCAGCTTTTGCAATGTGGATTCAGGCAATCTTTGTATCTTGTATTATTTTCTTAATTGCTTTCGGGGGATCAGCTGCAGCAAGCTTTTATCAGATTCTGACCGATATGGTTAATGTTTCTACTTGTGCTCCATATATTTTCTTAGTTGGTGCTTTTCCGGTATTTCAAAGAAAGAATATCCCACATGATTTCGTTGTATTTAAGAATCGTTTTTGGACAAATGTTCTGGTTGCCTTCGTTGAAATAATTGTTTGCTTAGGAATTATCTTTACTTGTATCCAACCGATCCTTAATCGTGATTTCCAAACCGCATTCTGGACTGCATTTGGCCCCGTATTCTTTGGCTTAGTTGCATGGATATTTTATAATCATGCGGCTAAAAAGATTAATTAAAAGAGTAAGAAGCTCTTTGTTGAGATTAAAATAATAATTTTAATAGTAAAATTGCATCTTAAAAAAGGATTAGAGAAAATGTTATGAATTTTCTCTAATCCTTTTTTAAATGTTATTTAATTTTTTGAGTCGCTGGTAAATTATTGTGCCGCCGATACAACTAATTATAAATTCTGTCAATGGAACTGCTGCCCATACTCCGTTTATTCCAACAAATTTAGCTAAAAGGAGAATAGCAGGCAATAAGATGATGTATCCCCGAAGAATTGAAAGGGAGAATGATGCTCGTGCTGATCCAATTGCGGTCAAAAAAAGAATAAACAAAAGATTTAACGCGCTAAAAAAGACACTTGTAAAATAAATCGGCAAACCGACACTTGCGTATGCTACGAGCTGGCTAGAATGGGCGGTATTGAAAATTTCGATGATTGGTAATTTAAAAGCAATTAAGATGATGAAACTAACGGTTGATAAAAACAGGGTGATTACAATCCCGTTTTTTAAACTAGTAGCAACATTTTGATATTCATGTTTACCAAACTCACGACTTGCTAGTGGCTGGACACCAAGAGCTACTCCATTAGCAATCGCTAGGACAACTATAGCAATATTTGAAATTACTCCATAGGCTGCAACAGCGTAGTTATTTGCTAACTGTAATAATACGTGGTTGAAAAAGTAGATACTAACCCCGGTACTTAATTCATTTAGGGCAGATGCTATTCCTAATCGGGCTGCCCGATATATATTTGTTAGTTGGGGAAAAGCCCAGTGCCATTCAAGTTGACGGTTAGCAAAGTGTCGATGAAAGCTTAAAACAAATAAACTAATCGCTGGGGAGAAGAGAACCGCTAATGCAGCCCCTTCAATTTTTAGTCCCATCCCAAAGATAAAGAACCAGTCGATAATAATTACTGATATGGTTTCAGTCAAAGTTGCCTTCATTGTAAGTGTTGGATTACCGTCATTTCTAATAAAATTAATTGCAATATAGTTGACCATATAGAGGGGACCACTCCAAGCGATAATCCGTAAATATGTTATGGCCATTTGACGAGTAGCACTGTCAGCACCTAGAAAGTTAACCACGGGAACCGCAAAAATATTTAAGAGTACTGCTAAAACGATACCTAGACTAAGGGCAAAGATAACAAGTTGGCTAAATAAAGATTGTATGCGTTTAGGATGCATTACTTTATTTAAAGAAAAAATTGTTGCTCCACCAACGCCTAGGAGCAATCCTGTTCCATTAAAGACGTTAAAGAGTGGTAAGACCAAATTTAACGTTGTTAATCCTAACGCCCCAGCTGCAATGGAGATAAACAGTGTATCAATAATAACGTACATTGACATCCCAAGAGTGGCAATGACATTACGAATAACATAGTGGCGTACTTCTGCTGTAATTGGCATAGTTGTGTTCATAAAAAGCCTCCACAAATCATGCTCCCATCCTCCTAGTTGGACGCCTGTTTGAGAGGCATTAATTAATCTATCGTAAAACCCGGCGATTTTACCATCCTTATTTCATTTATAGTCATTTTAGCAAATTTAAGAATTAGTTTATATTATAATTCCGTTACAGTGGTCGATTTCATGTTGAACTATTTCCGCAGCAAAATCAGTTAATGAAATAGTTTGCTCTTGCCAAGCCTGATTAAAAAACTTAACTGTAATTTTTTTATAGCGTTTTGTTGGCCGCTTACCTTGTAGGGAAAGACAACCTTCGACAGTTTGATAGGGACAGCTTTTAGCAATGATTTGTGGATTAAACATAACAATATTCAATGTTCCAATCCGAGCAATAATGATGTTTTTAGTTATTCCAATCATATTAGCAGCCATGCCTACACATTCAGCTTGATGAGCATTGAGGGTATCAATCAGGTCAGGTGCAATTGATAAGTCTGCCTTCGTTGCAGGTGTTGCTTTTTTAGCAAGTAATTGTTGGTCTTTAATAATTGATTTGATCATTTGAATTCTCCTAAAATTAAAGGAAGCTGGGAATTAACTTACTCGGAGGGACGGTTGACTAGCCTAGAACGATGAATGATGATAACATCATCAGAATCGTTCGTAGTTAGGCTTGAGTCTCTCAGTTAATTCCTGCGATTAGGTTTAGTAAGTTCGTAAAATATCAGTAGGAAAAAGGGGCTGAGAAAAAATATTCTGTTTTTTCCTGCCCCTTGATACTATTATTTTTTATGGTGTTGTTTTCCAGCGTTGCGTTGCCGATTACGGTTGCTAGAGTTAGCGGAGTCTTCCTTGCGTAATTGGTCGATTGCACTTGTTGGTTTTGTTGTACTTGGTTTCTTGATTGCTGGTGCTGCTGGCATCTTTATTGGGTTATTTTTACTCTCTTCTTCAATTTGGCGCCGAATTCGTGGACGATAAGCATTAACCATCAGCGTCTGGAGAATTGCAAACAATCCGCCAATAAAAAAGTAAAGTCCTAACCCAGCAGAAGATGTAATTGAAATAAAAAAGGTCATAAATGGACTCATCCAAATTGCCATTTTCATTTGCTTTTTCTGCGCTTCTGGAACGCCCACTAGGCCAAGATAACTCTGTACTGCATAAGCAATAAATGATAGGACCGCAAGAATTATACTTGGTTTACCGAGCGGAATGCCAAAGAATGTAGCATGATAAAGGTCTGGAGAATAACGGATCGCTGCGTATAATGCAGCAAAAATTGGTAATTGGATCAGTAATGGTAAACAACCAATTCCTCCCGTTAAACTGATGTTGTTATCCCGGTAGAGAGCCATCATTTGTTGACTGACCGCCGCTTGTTCTTCAGGTGTTTTTGCTGCCTTTTGTTTTTCGGTTAACTCCTTAATCAGTGGTTGAACCTTAGACATTTTTTCTTGCATAATAGTTGATTTTTTCATTTGTGAAAACATCACTGGCAATAAAATCGTCCGAACAACAACTACGATAACAATAATGGCCCAACCGTAATTGTTTCCCATATGGCTAGCAAGCCATTCCATCAAATGCTGCATTGGCTTTGCCATATAATCATATACGAAGCCATAAGGGTGACCACTCTTTGTTGTGCGTACACATCCGCTAAGGAGTAGCAAAAGAGTAAAAAGGCCCCCTGCAATCGTTATTCGTTTATGTTTCATAATTAATGGATCAAACTCCCTTATGTTCATTTTATTTACGTTAATATTAAATATTTTACTCTATTAAAGGAGTGAATTCTACCTGTAATCATGAACTAACGGGTGATTCTAAAAGAATTTTGATAATTCTTAACTTTACCGGTCTTGATGTCAATAGTTTTAATTCGGGCATATGGAGTCGGTCCTTGCTTAATTTTATTAATCATTTGCCTAATATCGTCAACTGGTCCTTGTAATTCACAATAAACACTGCCATCTTTTTGGTTTTTAACAATTCCATTAATATGTAATTGATTTGCTAATTGGTATACGCTCCATCGGAAACCGACGCCCTGCACTCGTCCTGTTATTCTTAGCTGTTTATTAATCATCTAGCTCCTCCTTAAGAAAAACTTATAATGGTTACTTATAATTGTACATCAGGAACATGGTATAATTTAATCAATAAGAAAGGGTATGTAATTAATATGGAACAATTAACATCTATTCATAATCAGCACGTCAAAGACTGGAAGAAACTTCAGACTAAAAAGGCTCGTCAGCAGACAGGAACATATTTACTTGATGGCTGGCATCTTGTCCAAGAAGCTTCAAAGGCTGGAATAGAACTTTTAGAGCTAATTGGAACTGCTGATCAGTTAGTTGCTCATTCTGACCTGACAACAATGGCTGGACATGTTTATGAAGTTACCGAAGAAATTATGAAACATATTACTGATACGGTAACTCCGCAGGGGATTGCAGCGGTAGTTACTATGCCGGATGCCCATCGGATGCCTGCTGGACCGCTTAAGGGCGCATGGTTATTTTTAGATCGGGTCCAGGATCCTGGTAACGTTGGCACAATGGTTCGAACTGCTGATGCAGCAGGATTTGCCGGTGTTGTTGTTGGTCACCGCTCAGCAGACCTATTTGGCCCAAAGGTTGTTCGTTCAATGCAGGGTAGCCAGTTCCATTTACAGTTGTTTGAAGGTGATTTGCGAAAATGGATTGCAGATTTTAAGAGTATTGGTGCGCCGGTATTTGGCACCCAGCTCAATCCGCAAGCTAAGAATTTCCGGACTGTTAATCCCGGTGATACCTTTGCACTTGTGATGGGTAATGAAGGGCAGGGAATGAGTAATGAACTTTTGTCAATGACGACTGATAATTTATATATTCCGATGCGGGGCGATGCAGAATCACTTAATGTAGCAATTTCTGCTGGAATCCTGATGTTTCAACTTAACCAAAATTTAGATTAAATTAATTTATTTTCCGTACAAAATCGTGTATGATAATTTCAATAAATAGAAAAGGGGTATTACATGAAATCAAAAAATGAATGGCGCGCCGATAAGGAGTATGTATCGATTGTTGCCGACTTATTAGCTCAGCCAGCTGTCCAAAAGCTAGCTAATTATACTCAGCACCATCACTCTACACGTTTGCAACATTCTATTGCGGTTTCGTATGATAGCTATAAAATTGCCAAGAAAATGCATCTTGACTATCGAAGCACTGCACGGGCAGGATTACTACATGATCTTTTTTATTATGACTGGCGAACAACCAAGTTTAATTTAGGGACCCATGCTTTTATCCATCCCCGCGTGGCGTTACGAAATGCAGAGAAGCTGACACCGCTGAATAAAAAAGAAAAGGATATTATTCTCAAGCATATGTTCGGCGCAACCCTAGCAGTTCCTCGCTATCCAGAGAGTTTAATCGTTTCGCTTGTTGATGATTTTGAGGCAGAGCACGAGTTCTTTGGTCCACTGCGGGCAAAGTTACGTCGGAAGATTAAGAAACGTCGGATGCGAACAACTTGGTAGATGAGAGGGAGATTTATTTATGGAACAATTAGTAGCAGAAAAGGCATTGGATGAAGATTGTAAACTATGTCCTAAATTTACTCATACGTTTATGATTTTGGGGAAAAAATGGAATGGTCTAATTATTGAGGTGTTACTAGAAAAAGGTAACATGCGATTTAAGGATATCGCTAACAGTATCACAAAATGTAGTGATCGTGTTTTATGTGAACGGTTAAAAGAATTAGAAGATGAGCAAATCGTTAGTCGTAACACGTATGAAGGATCTAGTCGAGTTGATTATTCTTTGACTGAACGTGGACAAGAATTAAAGCCAGTTATGGATGCTGTTCATGTTTGGAGCGATAAGTGGATTTAAACAATTTGCCTAAAATAACGCTTGACGGTCTGATAATGATTGTCTAGAATATGTAATTGAGTTAAAGGCAATGATGGAAACTAGTAGCTGGATGATCCTGTTAGAGAGTCGTGACCTAGTTCTGAGAGTTACGATCAGTGATTTAAAGTGAATTTCATTTCCGGAGCTGATACGTAATGGTATTCCGGCCAATCACCGTTATTGATTATTGAGTGTGTAGATTTTCTACAAACTAGGGTGGTACCGCGTAACCTCGTCCCTATATTGGGATGGGGTTTTTTATTTGATTTAAGGAGTGAAATTATGGGATTAAGAGAAAAATTAGCCGATTTGCGGGATCAAGGGTTGCAAGACATTAGGCAATCAGAAGACCTAAAAAGGGTTAATGAGATTCGGGTTAAGATGCTTGGTAAAAAGGGACCAATTACGTCTGTTCTTCGTGGAATGCGTGAATTAAGTGCTGAAGAACGGCCCAAAGTTGGTCAATTTGCTAATAAGGTACGCGATGAGTTAACTGCTGCTATTGAGACTAAGCGGGCAGAATTAGAACAGGCAGCAATGAATGCCAAACTTGCGGCCCAAACAATTGATGTTACTCTTCCAGGAACACCAGTAGCGCAAGGTGAACCGCACGTTATTCAGCAAATTATTGACCAGGTTGTCGACCTCTTTGTATCAATGGGCTATGAAGTAGCAGTAGGTGATGAGGTTGAACAGGAAGTTTATAACTTTGAAAAACTCAATTTACCTAAAGACCACCCAGCACGTGATATGCAGGACACTTTCTATGTTACCTCATCAGTGTTGATGCGGACCCAGACCTCCCCTATGCAAGCACGGATGCTAGAAAAGCATGATTTTAGTCAGGGACCGTTAAAAATGATTTCACCAGGTAAAGTTTATCGTCGTGATACTGACGATGCGACTCATAGCCACCAATTCCATCAGATTGAAGGGATGGTAGTTGGCAAAAATATTACAATGGCTGATCTTAAGGGTACTTTAGAAACTGTTGCGCAAAGCCTCTTTGGTGATAAATTAAAGGTTCGTCTTCGGCCAAGTTATTTTCCGTTTACGGAACCATCAGTTGAGGCTGACATTACCTGTTTCAATTGTTTAGGAAAAGGATGTGCGATTTGTAAACACACTGGCTGGATTGAAGTTCTTGGTGCCGGAATGGTTCACCCGAATGTTTTGAAAATGTCAGGTGTTGACCCAGAAGAATATGGTGGATTTGCTTTTGGATTAGGACCGGACCGGTTTGCAATGTTGAAGTACGGAGTTGATGATATTCGTAACTTCTATCTTAATGATGTCCGTTTCCTCAACCAATTCGACCAGAAAGGATAATGCAAAATGAAAGTATCATACCAATGGTTACAAGAATACCTTGATTTAGATGTAGATCCGCGAGATCTTGCGGAAAAGATTGCCCGTACCTCGGTTGACATCAATGACGTTTATTCATTGAGTGATGGGCTAAAGAAGATTGTGGTCGGGGAAGTTATTGAATGTAAAAATCACCCTGACTCTGACCACTTACACATTTGCCAGGTTGATGTGGGCGAAGAAGCGCCAATTCAAATTGTTTGTGGTGCGCCAAATGTTCAGGCCGGTAAAAAAGTGATTGTGGCATTACATGGTGCTAGAATCGCTGATAATCAAAAAATTAAGCGTGGTAAGATCCGGGGAGTAGAATCTAACGGAATGCTTTGTGCTCTCCAAGAAATTGGTTTTAGTGATAAAATCGCACCAAAGGATTATGAAGAAGGAATTTATTTCTTACCAAACGATTCACAAAACGGCGATTCCGTATTCAAATATTTAGGCATGGACGATACAATTATTGATACGGATGTCACGCCTAACCGTGGAGATATGCTTAGTATTTATGGCAATGTTAATGATATTGCTGCTTTTTATCGCTTGAAGCCACATTTTAAGGAATTGGCTGTAAAAGAAGAAAGCGCTGAAAAAACGGCTGATTTAGTTCAAACTGATATTGAAGATTCCCAAATTGCCCCAACTTATAAGCTTAGAGTTATCAAGGGAGTTCAAATTGCGGATAGTCCGCTTTGGCTTCAAATTCGGCTGTGGAATAGTGGAATTCGACCAGTCAATAATGTCGTAGATGTTACCAATTATATTCTTCTAAAATACGGTCAACCACTTCACAGTTATGATTATGACCAACTTCCGGCTCATAATTTCGGTGTTCGTCATGCTAATGAGGGCGAAGAATTTGTAACGCTTGACGGGGATGAACAAAAGTTAAAGGAAACAGATATTGTAGTAACTGTTAATGACCAACCGGTTGCTCTTGCTGGAACAATGGGAGGCCAAGGAACAGCGGTTAACGATAATACCACTACAGTAGCATTAGAAGCTGCTATTTTCGATTCAGTAATGGTTCGTAAACAGGCTCGTCGTCTTGACCTTCATAGTGAATCTTCAATGCGCTTTGAACGGGGAATTAACCCGGCAACAGTTGAAACAGCACTTAATGAAGCAGCAGAAATGATTAAAGAACTTGCTGGTGGAACTATAACGGCTGGTATTGTGACCGGTAGTGAAGCCCCAGCCGTTGATAAGTCAATTAAGCTTTCACTTACGAAGGTTAATCATGTTCTTGGAACTAAGCTTACAATGGATCAGGTAGAAGATATCTTTGATCGTTTAGCGTTTGATTATCATCAAGATAGCGATGACCAATTGACAGTAATTGCACCGGCACGTCGATGGGATATCAGTATTGCAGCGGACCTGTATGAAGAAATTGCTCGTATTTATGGTTATGATAACTTACCATCAACACTACCGACAATGACACGTAACCGTGGTGGGTTAACTCCACGCCAACGCTTTATTCGGGCAAGTCGTCATGACTTAGAAGGAATGGGGTTAACGCAGGCAATTAGTTATTCATTAACAACCGTTGAAAAGGCTAAGCAGTTCCAGATTACGCCACTTAATGAACCGATGAAGCTAGACTTCCCAATGAGTTCTGACCACGTCGCTACTCGAATGAACATTATTAGTGGCTTACTTAATGATGTTGCTTATAATGTTGCACGGAATGTCGAAAACGTTGCCTTATATGAACAGGGACGGGTTTTCCTACCAAAAGGTGACGAGCGACCTGAGGAACAAGAACATTTGGCTGGAGCAGTAACTGGACAATTAGTTGCTAATAGTTGGAATAAGAAGGATCAACCGGTTGATTTCTTCCAATTGAAGGGTATCGTTGAACGTTACATGCATAACATGGGAATTGCTGGGCAGATTTCATTTGTTCCGACAACAGCACGACCGGAAATGCACCCGGGACGGACTGCTGACATAAAGATTGACAACGAATTAGTTGGATTTATTGGTCAAGTTCATCCACAAACGGCAAAAGAATATAAAATTCCAGAAACTTATGTCTTTGAACTTAACCTTGAGGCCTTACTTGCAACGCCAAAGATTGAAAATGAATATACAGCAATTAGTAAGTATCCATCTATTACGCGTGATATTGCGCTGTTAGTTGATGCAGATGTTGAAAATGCAACAATTGTAAAAGCAATCAAGCAAAAAGGCGGTGCTTTCTTAAAAGAGGTTCACTTGTTTGATGTTTATGCCGGCTCCCATCTTCCAGTCGGAAAGAAGTCCTTGGCTTATACATTAACTTACCAAGACAATAATGGCACCTTAACAGAAGAGCAGGTTAATAGTGCCTTTGATAAGGTTACAACCTTCTTGAAAGATAAAGTTGATGCTGAAATTCGTTAAATTAGTGTAAAGAGATTGTGTAAAATTAACTTTACAGAATCTCTTTAATCTTTTAAATAAAAAAGTGCAGATATCGTTTTTTTACGTATATATAATAATAGAGGGATATTAATTGATGAAAGAGCAGTTGAAGATTTCTAATTTTTCTGCTATTTTATTAATGGTTTGATAAGTGTTTTTGATGATTTTATATAAAAGAAAGGACAAATAATGAATAGTACAACAAAGAAAATTTTAGCGTCTTCGCTTGGAATGGCTGGGGCAATGGCAATGGGAACAGTTACCGCTAAAGCTGATACGACTGTTACGGTTAATGCTGGTGATAATTTAAACGCAATTGCGCAGAAATATAATGTGAGTGCAGATGATATTGCAACCGCTAATCACCTACAAAATAAAGAGCTGATTTTTGTTGGTCAAAAGCTGACGATCCCAACGAAAAGCAAAGACAACTCAGCAAATAATGGTCAGGTTGCAGCTAACCAGAAGCAAGATCAAGGCGCAAAAAATAGCCAAAGTTTAAAAGATTCCGTTAACAAGGCAATGTCTTACTTAGGGACTCCATATGTTTGGGGTGGTAATAAGCCGGGCGGATTTGATTGCTCAGGGTTAGTACAATACTGTTATGGTATCCCTCAACGCACTACTTATGAACAACAAGCATTAGGTCCGCACATTCATGACAATGTTCTTAATGCTCCATATGGGGCGCTTGTATTTTATGGTTCTGACGATGCGCCATATCATGTTGCAATTTCCCTTGGTGATGGACGGATTATCCAAGCACCAAATGAAAATGAGACGGTTAAGATTACTGACCAACAATACTTCCCAGGTAATTATTACGTGGTAATGCATTAGTTTTTCTTTCTAGCCTACTTTTAATAATTTAAAATCAGCAATTACCTTGCGCATCGCATGTGAGTGCTATATACTATTTCAGATTAGAAAGTTTAATTGAGGAGACGAATTAATGAGTACTCAACAGGATAAACACCCGGTAATTATTGGTGTTACTGGTGGTTCTGGTAGCGGAAAGACAACTGTAAGTAAAAAGATCTATGATCAATTGCATGGGCAAGCCATTCAGATTATTAATGAAGATACTTACTACAATGATCAAGCAGACATGACAATGGAAGAACGAAAAGCAGTTAACTATGATCATCCATTGGCATTTGATACGGATCTTTTAATTAAGCAGTTATCGACATTGCGTAATAACAAGGCAATTGAGATGCCGGTTTATGATTACAAGCAGTACACCCGGTCGAATAAGACAGTTCATGTTGAACCAACAGACGTAATTATTTTAGAAGGAATTTTGATTCTTGACGATGAACGATTACGGGACTTAATGGACATTAAGATTTATGTTGATACTGAAGACGATATCCGGATTATTCGGCGAATCCAGCGGGACATGGTTGAGCGAGGACGGTCCCTCGAATCAATCATTACTCAGTATCTGGCTACTGTTAAACCAATGCATCATCAATTTGTTGAACCAACAAAACGCTATGCGGACATTATTATCCCTAATGGTGGTGAAAACCAAGTAGCAATTGATTTATTGACTACTAAGATTCGGGATATTTTGGTAAAACATGGTCATACCGAATTACAATAGGTGTTTACAAGCTGAAGTAGAAATGGTAATGTTGCACTGGATAAATTATGAGGAGTGTTTATAAATGGCTGAAGAAAAAACTTTTCCAATGACCCTTGAAGGGAAGAAAAAGCTTGAAGATGAACTTGAAGAATATCGATTGAAGCGTCGTCCAGAGGTTATTAAGCGGATAAAGATTGCTCGTAGTTACGGCGACTTGTCCGAAAATTCAGAATACGAATCAGCTAAGGATGAGCAGGCAATGGTTGAGAGCCGGATTGCTCAAATTGAAAATATGCTTCAATATGCTGAAATCATTGACAATGAAGACGTTGATAAAGATGAAGTATCAATGGGGCGGACAATTACTATTCAAGAATTGCCAGATGAAGAACCAGAAGAATATCAAATTGTCGGAGAATCTGAATCTGATCCATTTAATGGCAAAATTTCAAACGAATCACCAATGGCCAAAGGTTTATTAGGTCATAAAGTTGGCGAAGAGGTTGAAGTTGAAGTTCCTAATGGGACAATCAAAGTTAAGATTGTTAAGGTCGATTAATTGTAAAAAGAGCTTATGATGAATTTCCTAAATCATTATAGGTTCTTTTTTGTTTATTTATATTCACTTGTCACTATGTTATAGTAAAGACTATGAAAACGATATCAAAAAAGGCAGAAGGTGAATTAAATTGAAATTAATTATTACAGATGCTGCAAGTAAGTGGTTTCGTGATGAAATGGGTTTACAAGCGGGTAATGGAATAAAGTTTTACGGCAAAACTTATGGTCGGACCGAGGTTCATCATGGATTTTCGCAAGGATTTACTCGTGAAGATAAACCAGTTGATCCAATTTTAGAAATTAAAAAGGATGGAATAAACTACCACGTTGATTCATTGGATGATTGGTTCTTTAAGGGGCTTATTACAACTGTTGACTACAGTGCTAAAGATGATGGCCCGGTCTTCCATTTTCAGCATGAGGACGGGGATCATACACCTGATGTTGCTGGATTAGCTCATGATGGTGACGATCATGCTGATAATAAGGCAGATGCATCGACAGGGGCTTCACAAAAATAAAGAAGCGTAATTATGCTATTCATTACAGCATAACTATGCTTCTTTTAATTTACCGTTTAGTTATTGAAAATAGATTTTTGCTGATGTTCTTTTCTAATCCACCAACCAGTAATTATGAGACTCAAAAGGGTAACTAAAAGACCGGAAATAAGGTATGGTGGACGGTAATAGAACTCAACATGGTGTTTTCCAGGATTCATGGGAATAGCCATAAATGTATTTAGCACTGTCCGGGGAGCAACTGTTTTACCATCGACTTTAACATGCCAACCGGTAGCAGCCGGAATCGTTGTCATTAACACGTGTTGTCCAGCATGAAGCTTAACGGTTCCCTTAATTTCGTTGCTGCTATATGAAGAAATCTTAAGTGGTGATCTTTTAAGTGTCTTTAAACTTGCGTCAAATGCTCGCTGCTTTAGCTGGTAGATACTGACGTTTTGCATCCATAAGGTAGCTTTTTTTAAGCTAAGGTTAATAGTAATCTTTTGTCCCTTTTGATCGTGTGCAACATTGATAACCACGGTATTACGAAAAGTATCATACTGGGTGAAATGTTTATTGTTCATCGTGATTGTGGCATCTTCTTTAACGTTTGGACCGAGGGTAAGATAATATGAATCATTAGTCGGAGGAATGAATTCTAATTGAACTGAAGCGGGGCGCAGAAGGTTTTGTTTACGAAAAATAGTTCCGGTAATTTGTTTAGCACTTTGAACATTATTAAACTTAACGGAACTAAAATTTTGAACGGCGAATAAAGAATGAAAGGTTGGGCGTCCAGCTAATGTTTGGAAAATTTGTGATTGATAATTTAACGGATCCATTGTTGTTCGCTGTAGATTAAGAATAGCTGCGTTCGCCCCAAAAGCAATCGGTAAGGAATAAGGATTCTCTCGTAAATTAACCGCGGTCGTATTACCAATCAGGGGATAGCTATACCAGTCAGGTCGAAAGCCGGATAATGGTAGATCTTGTCCAGCCGTGGTATTACGAGTATTCATCGTATATTTATAATCAAGGAGGGCATCACTGACTTCCGTTCCATTAGCATAAGTCACAAAGCCATCACCATCTGGTTGTCCGATTGCGCCCATAAATGCGGGAATTGGTGGTTCAAGAGTAGAACCAAAGTGATCTCCAGAATTAAAGTCGGCTTGGAATGGGTCGTCTTTTGTCCGCATGAAGGTTTTAGCCACCCGGTAGAGACCATCATCCTGTTCTTTTAGCTTTTTTATGGATTTATCTAAGGCAATGGTGTAGTTACCAAATTCAGGCTGAGATACGTATGAAATTTTATTTAGAGCGGTGTATCCACTCATTGCAATATCACAAACCGCCAGTAAGATTAATAAAACATCATATAGGCGAGGGGAATTTCTTCGTGGAATGCAGAGACAACAAATTGCAATTAAGGCAAAGCAAAGACCGATATTTCGTTGACTTCGATTAATATAAGATAAATTTAAGGTGCCAACATACCAATAAATTGCAATAATTAAGATTGTTAGGAGAAAAGCACTACGGTTTTTAATTTGAAAATCTGGTTGGATAACTTTAGCAGCAAGATAAATACACCAAAATGAAAAGAGGTAAGAGAAACGATAAGGATACCAAACAGGAAATTGTCCAGCGTGCCACAATAAATCAAGCGGTTCGTAACAAAATGAAAGAATAAAGAATGCGGAGATAATAGCGCCAATAATTCGTTGCTTAAGGGAAAAACGGTTATCAAAAAAGTAGAGACAGGCACCGATCATTAAAAGCATTCCAATATAAATATTGGGTTGGCCGCTTGGCATCTGACCAAAGCTAAATGAGCCCGGAACAAGTTTACCGAGTATTTTGGGGACAAAATATTCAAAATGATTATGAATCTTTGTCTCAGTATATGTTCCTTTACTTTGCATTAAGGCGTAAAAGGTTGGTAAAAGGACAACTGCAGAAATTCCAGTAGCTAAAAGGGAGCTAGCAATGTAGCGCAGGAAGATAGTTCCCCGTTGACGCCAAGTAGTAATAGTTGACATTTGCCAAACGTAAAACAGAAAAGTAAAGATGGCAATCATCCAGCCCATGTAGTAATTGTCAATCATCATCACTGCGAGCCAGCCAATATATGGGCCAACGTATTGCCGGTGAATAAGTTGGAGTAGTCCCCAAATGATTAATGGTAAAAGGATAAGTGCATCTTGCCAAATCATATTCAATTGGTTGGCAATCATCCACCCATTCATTGAATAAACCGTACTAAAGGCAAGAATTCGCCACCCTTGTTGTAATTTAGTTTTTTGTAATAACCAAGCAAAACTTAAACCAGAAAGGCCATAGCGGATAAGGGTTACGATGGTAATTCCGGTTGCCAGATGTTGGGCCGGAAAGAGTAATAAGACTAAATTTAATGGACTAAGCAGGTAGTAGGCATTTGTTCCGTACATTTCTCCACCGAGTCCTTTACTAAACGAATAAAAGAAGCTACTTGGATGGTGTAATATGGTATTTCGTAGATAAGCAAAAAAATCGACATATTGCTGACCGAGATCAACAGTAAGCAGGCTGCTTTTACCAAAGGGCGTCATTTGCCGGTACATGAAATAACAGGCCATTAATGCGACCGGTAATAAGAAACTTACAATTAAAATTTTGTATCGATAGAAACGATTATGTTGTTGATATAAAAACACAGCAAATTTCTCCTTCTTCTCATTAAATAAACACATCCACCCTATCATATCTTGTTTCGAAATGATAATCATTACTATTGTTCATTAAATTTCATTAAATCATTGGAATAAGTTCTTCATTTCTTATAAAATAAAGAGTATTATTTTCACGTTAGTAGTGATAAATTATCTGTGGAGATAGGTAATTTTTGCTAAAATAGATTCACTACCATGAAGGAGAATTGTAAAACTGTGAAATTCTTTGATCGAATCATGAACTTATTTGGTTCACGTAATAAAAAACGGCAAAATGCGCAGTCGATTATTCCATTTCGGCTAAATATGCTGCTGTGGATTGTCGGCGTTTTACTATTAGCTTTAACTGTTCGCTTATTTTACCTTCAAGTCCTACAAGGAACATCTTATAAGGCTGAGGTGAAGAGATCTGATACGACAACGCAGACTAATAATGTTCAGCGGGGGATGATATATGATGCCCAGGGTAACGTTATTGTAGGTAATCAGACCCACCAGGCGATCACATATACTAAGGGAGCTAATGTTACAACAGACCAGCTCTATCAAATCGCTAATCGACTAGGACGTTATGTATCAGTTTCTAATAAGAACTCTCGTTTAATGGAACGTAACGAAGAAGACTACTATCTTGCGGACAAAGAACGGTTGAAGAGCGTCTTAAAACACGTAAAAACATCAGATGAAGATTCAGAGGATACAAAATATAATAAAGCTTTAGACTACTTAAGCAAGCATCCTGGTGCATGGGAGTTGACTGACCAGCAAAAGAATAATGCTCGAATTTATGCGGCCATGAGCGGTGCATACTCTCTTTCGACAACTTATATTAAGGAGACGGGAGTCAGTGCAAAAGAATTAGCCGCAGTTGGTGAACACCTAAATGAGATGCCCGGTGTAAAAATTGGTACATCATGGACGCGAAACTATCCACAGGGTAAGGATATTCAATCGTTGACAGGAACAGTTTCAACAACTGGGTTGCCAAGTGATGAGGTTAATTCATTGCTTGCCCAAGGATATTCACGGAATGATAGTGTTGGTCAGAGTTACCTTGAAAAACAATTCCAGGCCACACTTGCGGGATCAAAGTCACAAACAGAAGTGACAACTAATGGTAATGATGTAACAAAAGAAAAGACAAAGTACCCTGGAAAGAAAGGTGACAACCTTGTCTTAACGATTAACGCCAAGTTCCAAAAGAAAGTGCAATCAATCTTAAAAAATAATTACTCTGCAGCCGGAAACCAATATTCGACAGGGGTATACGCTGTAGTTATGAATCCGAACACAGGAGCAATTTATGCAATGGCGGGAATTGACCGTGACCCAGAGACCGGAAAAGAAACACCAGATGAGATTGGTGCAATCAACCACCCGATCACGATGGGGTCTGTAGTTAAGCCAGCAATGGTGATGGGTGCGCTGATGGATGGGGTGATTACGCCAACCAACAATACCTTAACGGATATGCCCATTAAAGTTGCCGGTACTTCATCAAAGGGTTCCTGGTTTAACCATGGTGGTTCTGCAAACATGGCAGTTAATGCGCCAACTGCTCTTGAGGTTTCCTCTAACTCTTACATGATGCAACTCTTAATGAAAGAGGGAGGGATGAAGTATTCACCTAATGCTCAAATTACAATGAAGCCAACGATTTTTGCTAAAGCACGGGGATACTTTAACATGTTTGGTTTAGGTGTGAAGACAGGAATTGACTTGCCGGGAGAGACAAGTGGATATACTGGTCCAGCTGATCAAAAGCATATTGGTTCTGCACTTGACTTGTCTTACGGTAACTATGACGGTTACACTCCTATTCAGTTAGCTCAATACATGTCAACGATTGCTAATGGTGGTAATCGGATGCGTCCATATATTGTTAAAGAAATTCGGGGAACAAAAGCCAATGGTGAACTTGGCCCTGTAGAGTACACGACGAGGCCACAAGTTCAGATGACTATTCCAGCATCAAAAGCAGATTTCAATGTGGTTAAGCAAGGGCTTTATCAGGTGGTACATGGGTCAAACCGTTATATTACGGGTAAAGCTTTAGCAAGTGTAAAGCCATCAATTTCTGGTAAGACAGGGACTGCTGAAACTTACTATAAGTCGCATTCCACTACTACTTTAAGCTTTGCAGGCTATGCTCCTTCAGATAATCCGCAAGTTGTTGTTGCCCTTGCTATTCCAGGGGCATCTAATTCTGATGGTGGGGCAAACCTAACGATGGCTAAACAAATTTTTGAAGCATATTGGAAGATGGTTCAAAGTCCTAAAGATGTTAGTAAATAATTAAGCTGTCAAGGAAATTTCCTTAACAAAGTTTGATAAATTACTAGCCAAAATGAAAAATAAATGATATAGTTGTACGAGTTAGGGTTACGTAAGATAACCACGTTAAATAAAAGAAATAGTTTGGAGGTCAAAACAATGCGTGTCAACATTACACTTGAATGTACTTCATGCCACGAACGGACTTACTTAACTAGCAAGAACCGTCGTCACAACCCAGATCGTCTTGAATTAAACAAGTACTGTCCACGGGAACAAAAGGTTACATTACACCGGGAAACTAAGTAATGACCTACTAGGAGGGGCTGAGGAATTTTTCCTTAGTCCTTTTTTTACAGAGAAAGATAAGTAGTATTTTTTACTTTTGTGTCAGTTGTTTTCTAAAAAAACGCTTGCATAAATTCGCACAAGCGGTGATAATAAAAGCTGATACCGTTTGTTATTTCACTATAAAGGAGCGGTCATAACGTAATGGCTTATTCAAAGAAAGAATTACGGCAAGCATACATTGCACGCCTGCAACAATTAGACTTAAATACACGGCTTTACGAAGAACGACGGTTAGCATCACTCTTGTATGATCAACCTGAATGGCTAAATGCCAAAACGATTGCGACTACTTTGAGTCAGTCTTTTGAGATTGATACTGCGCCAATCATTCTTCATGCTCGTCATATGGGGCAGCAAGTTGTTATTCCGCGGACGTTACCAAATCGTCAAATGGAATTTGTTGAGTTAAATGAAGATACTGATTTTGATGAGACATCATTTGGAATATTGGAGCCACGTCAAGGAAAGGTTTATTCTCCAGATGAGATTGACTTAATAGTGGTTCCGGGAGTAGCGTTTACTGTTTCTGGGCACCGAATTGGTTTTGGTGGCGGTTATTATGATCGCTATCTTCAAAATTATAATGGACCAACGATTTCAATGGCGTTAACTACTCAGTTAGCTAATGAAAATGAATGGTTGCCAGAAGAGTTTGATCAACATATAGATAAGGTATTATACTTACCGGAGATATAAAAATGCGGTCGCAGGGATTAAAATTAGCGCCGGTAACACTTACTTTGATAGTTTTTCAAGTTCTTGTTTATTGCTGGTTAGTTTATGTAGGTGGGTCTACCAATACAATGGTACTCCTTAATGCAGGTGCAAGGAGTACTGTTTTGATTAAAGACGGGCAGTGGTGGCGCTTGATATCACCTGTGTTTTTACACGTTGGACTGTCACATTTGGTTATTAATAGCGTGACGCTTTTATATATTGGTCGCTATATTGAAGAGTTTTTCGGTCATTGGCGAATGATTGTAATATATTTTGTTAGTGCAATTTTCGGCAATTTAGCTAGTGCAGTTTTGATGCCAACAACTATTTCAGCAGGCGCTAGCACGGCGATATTTGGCCTATTTGGCGCTTTTTTGATGCTTGGTGTTTGTTTTCACCATAATGTTATTGTGCGTGTTTTGAGTCGAACCTTTTTTCTCTTCATTATAATTAATATTGTAATGGATATTTTTCTTTCAGGCATTGATCTGGTAGGGCATATTGGTGGATTGTTCGGCGGCTTTTTCATTGCGTTTGTTGTTGGGGCCCCATTATTAGGAAATATTAACTTGATAAAGCGGTTCCTAAGTGGCACTATATTAACTGTGAGTTTGATAATACTGACTCTAGAATTGAAGTGATAATTTATGGCAGTCACCTCACGAACATACCGTACGTTATATGATGTTCAACAGTTGCTAAAAGAATTTAATGTGTTTGTATATGTTGGCAAGCGATTATATGATATAGAATTGATGGCAATCGAGCTGGATAATTTATACCAATCCGGTGTCATTGATAACTCGACGTATGCGAAGGCTAAGATTGTTTTGCGAAAAGAACATCGTGAAGAACAAACGAGAATTAAAAGGGGTAAACTATATTAAGTTCCCCAGGAAAGGAATCATTATGGCTAAAAAATTAATTGGTGTTGACCTTGGTGGTACTACTATCAAGTTTGCAATTTTAACGGAGAACGGTGAAATCCAACAAAAGTGGTCATTACGGACCAACATTTTGGACGATGGTTCACATATTGTCCCAGATATCATTGACTCAATTAATCACCACCTTGATTTATATAAGATGACACGTGACCAGTTTATTGGAATTGGTATGGGAACTCCAGGTACAATTGACCGTGAAAAGGGAACAGTTGTAGGAGCATATAACTTAAATTGGAAGACTGTCCAAAATGTTAAAGAACAAATTGAACAAGGTACAGGAATGAATTTTGCCCTTGATAACGATGCTAACGTTGCTGCTCTTGGTGAACGTTGGAAAGGTGCCGGTAATGAAGGTGACGATGTTGCGTTCATGACTCTTGGTACTGGTGTCGGTGGTGGACTTATCTCGAATGGTAAGTTGATCCACGGAGTTGTTGGTGCCGGTGGTGAAGTTGGCCACATGATTGTTAAGCCAAATGGATACCTTTGTACTTGTGGTAATCGTGGATGCCTTGAACAGTATGCATCAGCTACTGGGATTGTTCATATCGCTCAGGACAAAGCTGAAGAATATGAAGGTAACAGCCGATTGAAGGCAATGATTGATAATGGTGATGAAATTACTGCTAAAATCGTTTTTGACCTTGCAAAGGAAAATGACTATTTAGCAAATACTGTTGTCGATGAAGTCTGCTTCTATCTTGGATTAGCCGCTGCAAACTTGAGTAATGCTCTTAACCCAGAATATCTTGTTATCGGTGGTGGAGTTTCAGCAGCTGGTGAATTCTTATTAAAACGAGTAAAGCAAAACTTCGAAAAGTTTGCGTTCCCAACTGTACGGACTTCAACTCAATTGAAGTTAGCTGAATTGGGTAATGATGCAGGGGTTATTGGTGCCGCATCATTAGCTCGGCAATTCGTTAATGAAGATTAATTTTAGTTTATAAGGGGAAATGATAGTGGTACTTGGAGTTAGCTCTGGTTTGATGATTCTTAATGCAGTAATCTTAATCATCTTACTGGTATGGATTTTCAGTTGGGCATTTCAGACTTATCGTCGTAAGCATTATGCGACCGTATTAAGCCAAGAAGATTTTAAAAAAGGAATGCGTAAAGCACAGGTAATTGATCTTCGTCAAGAAAATGAATTTAAGAGTGGACATATTCTTGGTGCGCGTAATTTGCCTTACCCATATCTCCGCCAGCAATATGGTGAATTACGTAAGGACCTACCAGTTTATCTTTATGACGAAGGGATGACGTTAAGCACCCAGGCAGTAGCCTTTTTAGGTAAGCATGGATACGATCACCTGTACATTTTAAAAGATGGTTACCGCACATGGGACGGTAAGACTAAAAAGTCCAAGTATTAAAGCACAAGGCTATTACTTGTGTTCACAAAATTTATCCAAAAAAGGGCCGATGACAAAAGTCACAGCCCTTCTTTTATTTATAACATTAGTTGTTTATTATAGTTGGTGTGCGGAACGACCCTTCCGAATAGCAGCTCGGCGGTTTTGATCAAACTTTTCTTCTTCTTCTTCGGCAGGCTTAATAACCGTTTTGTGGAAAGTTAAAACCCCGCTAGCGATTGCTGCAACTGTTGCTAAACTTCCAACTAAAATACCCTTTGCTAATTGTTTCATAACATAAAACCTCCTCGAATTTATAGGTTACCTCCATTATGCAAGAATTAATGGTGATTTACCAGTAAGAAGGATAAGTTTTAGCATAAAATTTATAAAAATGGAGAGTTATATATGAATAAAGTAATTGCAATTGTCGGTCCGACAGCGGTAGGTAAGACATCTTTATCGATTAAACTGGCACAAGAGCTTAATGGTGAAGTTATTTCAGGGGATTCAATGCAAGTTTATCGCCATTTAGATATTGGAACTGCTAAAGTAATGCCGGAAGAAATGGCAGGAATTACTCACCACCTCATCAATATTTGTAATATCGATGAACGATTTTCGGCCGCCCGCTTTAAAAAAATGGCAGATAAAAAGATTATTGAAATAACTGGTCGTGATCATCTACCAATTATTGCTGGCGGGACAGGATTCTATTTGCAGACCCTAACAGATAATCTAGCCCTAGGCGGTGATCAATTTGATCAAAAAACATTAGAGATTAGAAATTATTGGAAGTCTCAGGTAAAAGCAAAAGGACCTGAGTATGTCTGGAATCAATTAAAACAAAAGGATATCAATGCTAGTAAACAGATTCCGGTTGGTAATACACGCCGCGTAATCAGGGCGCTTGAGGTAATTGAAAAGACGGGACAGCTCTTCTCTGAACAGCCACAATATCAGCCTGAAAACGATTTTTTACTAATTGGCTTAACTACGGATCGGTCAGTCTTGTATGATCGAATTAATAAGCGGGTTGATTTAATGGTTGAAAATGGATTACTTGAGGAAGCAAAGTGGTTGTATGACAATGGTGGTGAAAAACTTCCGGCGGGGAAGGGAATTGGTTATCATGAACTTTTTCCTTACTTTCGGGGAGAATGTAGTCTTGATGATGCGATTGCTAAAATAAAGCAGGACTCGCGCCACTATGCTAAACGGCAGTTAACGTGGTTTAGAAATAAGGCTGATACACATTGGTATGACCTATTAAGTAAACCAACACAGATTAATCAGATTAGGCAATTAATCGATGATTGGTTAAAAAAGTAAAGTATCGATAGTTTAATTACTTTAATTAGAATAAAGGTCTAAAATAGAATTGACTTATAAACAGTCTATTGTTATTCTATGACACAGTGTAAGGAGAACAGTAATAAGTTTGATTGGTATAGGTCAATATTAATTACTGAGATTGTATGAAAGGGAATGAAGTTTTATGGGTAAGCACGTATTTACAAAAGATGAAGTTCGTCAGATGGTGAAGGATGAAGATATTCATTTCTTACGAGTAATGTTTACTGATTTATTAGGGACAATTAAGAGCGTTGATTTACCAGTTAGTCAACTAGATAAATTAATGGATAATAAGATTATGTTTGATGGCTCATCAATTGACGGTTTTGTTCGAATTGAAGAAAGTGATATGTATCTTTACCCTGATATGTCCACTTGGTTAGCATTCCCATGGGGGGCCGAACACGGTAAGGTTGCACGAGTAATCTGCAGTGTTTATAAAACTGATGGTACTCCGTTTGAAGGGGATCCCCGTAATAATTTAAAGCGTGTTCTTGAAGATATGCGTAAGATGGGCTTTAAGGACTTTAACATTGGTCCAGAACCAGAATTTTTCCTTTTCAAGACAGATGATAAGGGTAATCCGACTACTAACCTTAATGATAAAGAAAATTACTTTGATATGGAACCATCTGATCCAGGTGAGGATTGTCGGCGTGATATTGTGTTGGCTCTTGAAAAGATGGGCTTTGATGTTGAGGCTGCCCACCACGAAGTTGCTCCTGGTCAGCATGAAGTCGACTTTAAGTATTCTGATGCCCTAGAAGCAGCTGACAATATTCAGACTTTTAAGTTTGTTGTAAAGACGATTGCTAAGAAGTATGGCTTTCATGCTACTTTCATGCCTAAACCATTGTCTGGAATTAATGGTTCGGGAATGCACCTTAATATGTCACTTTTTAAACAAGATGGCACTAATGCCTTTTATGATGAAAGTGATAAGGATAAATTATCAGCGACTGCCTATCATTTCCTTGGTGGATTAATGAAGCATGCTCGTAGTTACACGGCTATTTGTAACCCTATCGTAAACTCGTATAAGCGGTTGGTACCAGGTTATGAAGCCCCAGTTTATGTTGCGTGGTCCACTTCTAACCGGTCCCCACTTGTTCGCGTTCCAAGTGATCGGGGGATGGGCACAAGGCTTGAATTGCGTTCAGCTGATCCATCAGCAAACCCTTACTTAGCAATTGCAGCTGTTCTCGAAGCAGGGCTTGATGGATTACGTAATAGTTTGCCACCAATCCATAACGTTGATGAAAATATCTATACGATGACCAAAGTAGAACGGGCAGAAAAAGATATTCGTGATTTACCAGATACATTGCACAATGCATTGAAGTCATTAGCTCAAGATGATGTCATCAAGGGTTCAATGGGTGAACACCTTTACGAAAGTTTTATGAAAGCAAAGACCCGCGAGTATGCTTCATACCGTCAACATGTTTCTGATTGGGAACGTCAGCACTATATGGAACAATACTAATGACAAAGCTTACTAGTTTATTAATACTACTGAGATGTTGACAATTAAATAACGTAAAAAAACACTTATGCAACATTTTGGCAACGAATTCATAGTTTATTGAGTGAATTGCGCAATGTTTGTTGAGTGTTTTTGTATGAATCAGTTACTTGAATTGACAAATATATTCTTTCATATACAATTATATTTGTTGCATTAAGGGGCGGCATTGTTTAGTGAAAATAATGCCCCATTACATGGTTGTTAGAAGTTTCTAGCATGCAATTAGAATAGAGATTACGATATCTCGATGTTACTAAAGGAGAGTCTTAGATCATGGATCAAAAGGTCAGAGTTCGATATGCACCTAGTCCAACAGGTTTCTTGCATATTGGAAATGCTCAATCAGCATTATTTAATTATTTATTTGCACGTCACTTTAACGGTACGATGGTATTACGGATTGAAGATACTGATACTAAGCGTAATGTTAAAGATGGTGAAGCAAGTCAACGAGAAAACCTTCATTGGTTAGGGATTGACTGGGATGAAGGTCCAAATAAGCCAAATCCAAAGTACGCTCCATATCGTCAAAGTGAACGTAACAAGGAAGGCATCTACCACAAGTATATTCAAGAACTATTGGATAAGGGAATTGCCTACAAGGATTATTCAACAGAAGAAGAACTAGCTGAAATGCGCGAACGGCAAAAGGCTAATAATGAACCGCCGCATTATGACGGTCGTTGGTATGGTAAGAGTGAAGAAGAACAAAAAGCTGCTGAAGCAAAGGGCTTAAAGCCAACTATTCGTTTCCATTTCCCTAAGAATCATGATTACGAATGGGATGATATTGCACGGGGCCATGTTTCATTTAATTCTGATAACCTTGGTGGGGATTTCATCATTGAAAAGAGTGATGGAATGCCAACTTATAACTTTGCGGTTGTTGTTGATGATCATACGATGGACATTACCCATGTTTTGCGTGGTGCTGATCATATTTCTAATACCCCAAAGCAAATCGCCATTTATGAAGCTTTGGGCTGGGATCACCCAACATTCTGTCATATTCCATTGATTTTTAATCCAAAGACTCGGAAGAAGTTAAGTAAGCGGGATAAGGATACCCTTCAATTTATCAGTGAATATAAGAAGCATGGTTACCTTCATGAAGCAATTTTCAACTTTATTGCGTTCTTAGGTTGGTCACCAGTTGGCGAACGTGAAATTTATTCTAAAGACGAATTAATTAAGGTATACGACCCTAAACGGATGTCAAAAGCTCCAGCATACTTCGATCAAAAGAAGCTCGATTGGATGAATGCTCAATATATTAAGAGTATGTCAGTAGATGAATTAGCTGACCGTACCAAGGAACTTGTCAAAGAAGGTGAGACTGAAGAAGCAGCACGCCTTCAAAGCATTCCTGAAGATCAGTTGACGGAATTGCTTAAGAAGACAATTAATGTTCACCAACGTGATGTTAATAAGCTCCTTGAAGTTATTCAATATGCATGGTCATACTACACTGTTCTTGATCAATCATTTAACTATGACCTCCTTAAAGATAATGAAGACTTTGCTAATGATGACGTTTTAGCTGTCATTAAGGGCTTAAAAGATAAGCTGGTTAATGGTGGCGATGACCTTGACTATAGCCAAGCAATTAAAGAGGTTGGTAAAGAAACTGGTATTAAGGGACGTGGCTTATACTTCCCACTAAACCTTGCCTTTACCGGTTCAACTTCTGCACCACAAATTTATGAGATTATGGATATCTATTCTCGTGATACTGATATTAAGTTACTTGATCGGATGATTGAGGCATTCGAAAACTAAAATTATAAAGATAAGCATGGGACAACATATGAGTAATGTTGTTCTGTGCTTTTTATTTTAAAGTGGCCTATAATAAAATTGAGGAATTGAGTAAAAAGGGGATTTTAATAGTATGACTGATATGAGTAAACATATGCGGAAAGTACTGAGTGATGTACCTACATTAAAGGTTTTTGATTTTTCACAATATGTTTCCAAGATTCCAGGAATCATTAAGTTTACAATTGGCGAACCGGATTTTGATACGCCAGCAGATGTAAAAGAAGCAGCAATCAAAAGTATTGAAAATAATCGAACTCACTATGCTCCACAGCGAGGAACGACGGGATTGTTAACGGCAATAGCAGATACATTAGCAAAGAAATATGGGCTCCATTATGATCCCAAGACTGAGATTTTAGTTACTAACGGTGTAACTGAAGGAATTTATTCAGCGTTGACAGCAATTATTAATCCTGGGGATGTGGTGTTAGTTCCAACCCCGACATTTTCTATTTATTCACCTGATGTAATGATTGCAGGGGGAGTCCCAGTGGAAGTTGATACTTCAGCAACTAATTTCAAATTGACTCCAGAATTATTGCACAAATACTTGACTAAGTATGGTGATCGGGTCAAAGGATTAATTTTGGTAAACCCATCAAATCCAACCGGAATTGCTTACCGTCAGGATGAAATAAATGAACTAGCCGAATTGCTCAAAAATAAACCGATTTTTACCATTTGTGATGAAATTTATAGTGAATTGAACTATGATGGTGAGTATTCAAGTATGGCTAAAGTACTCCCAGAACAGACGATTTTAGCAAATGGCCTTTCAAAATCATATGCAATGACCGGATGGCGAATTGGTTACCTTTGCGCACCGGCTAAAGTAACATCACTAATTTTTAAAGTTCATGCTTTTGCTGTCACTGATATTGCAACTTTTGTTCAAGATGCTGCAGAGGCTGCATTGAGGGATGGAGATAAGGCAACGAGACAAATGGACCAGCAATATATCAAACGACGAGATTACATGTACCGGCGTCTTACAGAAATGGGATTCGATTGCACACAGCCGATGGGAGCCTTTTACATTTTTGCAAAGATTCCACCATTCCTGAATCAGGATGATAATGAGCTGATTTATCAACTTGCGAATGAAGCGAAGGTTGCTGTAACGGCGGGGTCTAACTTTGGCCGTGGCGGTGAAGGTTACTTACGCTTTAGTTATGCAACTAGTTTGGAGCAAATTAAAGAAGGAATGGATAGGTTAGCACGATTTTGCGAGCAGGCTAAAAATAAGAAATAGAAGAAGAAAAGAGACAGCGGTGTTCAAAAACATCTCTGTCTCTTTAAAATATATAAGTGAATTGCTTCAAAAAAAGTTATTCGCTCAGTTTTTTGGCGTCAGCATCAATCTTTGCAAAACCAGAACCATCTGGCTTCTTGCTGCCACGCTTTTCCATGGCTTTACGTGCCATTTCCTTACGTTCTTGCTTACTAAGTGCCATAAATAACTTCGCCTCTTTCCGAAACGCTTCAACAAAACAGTTATTAACAAAACTGAAATAACTGTTACTATTATTATAGTTCAGTCTATAAAAAATGCAATAATGCGTAATAAAGTCTTAAAAAATTGAAAAAAGTTGTTGACAATTAACCTTCATGACAGTATTATAATTAAAAATAAATTACAAAACAATGATAAAAAGATGAGTAGTTATCTTTGTTCCTATCCAGAGAGTCATGTTAGCTGAGAAATGACAAGGTACGGGGTAGTGAAGATGGTCTTTAGTAAGCATTAGAGAGTGAGCTGTTTGTTAACTTTCTACGGGTTAGTATCCGTTATAGTTACTCTAGATTATTTAACTGATCTAGGCTGAGGGTATTTTTTGGTACTAAAAGATAGGGTGGTAACACGTCATTGGCGTCCCTGGGAGCATTTATTGTGTTCCTGGGGACGTTTTCTTTTCTAAAGGGGAGTGGAAAAATGCGAAGAAGAAAGAGAAAAGGATTAATAGTTACAATTATTCTCACACTTATTATTGTTATTGGAATTGGTAGTATTATTCATCAACGATTTGAAAAGACTAAAGTAACAACTGTTAGACTGGGGTTAGTTGGTACTGATTCTGAACCGGTATGGGATAATGTACGAAAGAGATTAAAAAAGCAAGGAATAAATGTTGAATATGTAATCTTTAATGACTATGTTCAACCAGATGTTGCATTAAAAGAAGGGAAAATTGATATGCATTCATGCCTGACTCGCTACTATTTTGAGTCTTATAATAAACAGCAGAATGCTCATTTAACTTCGATTGGTAATACCGTAATTTCACCATTAGGATTGTATTCGCATAAGTATAAAAAACTAAGTGATTTACCCGATGGAGCGACGATTGCTATTCCTAACGAGCCAACAACATTAGGAAGGGGACTTAATGTATTACAATCTGCTGGTTTAATTAAGGTGAAAAAAGGTAGTGGAATAAAGCCCTCCCTAAAAGATATCATCAGTAATCCGAAGAACCTACAGTTTAAGGAAGTTGATCCAGCGACAGCAGCCCGCGCATTAAATTCAGTTGATGCATCGATAATAAATGGAAATTATGCAGTAGCGGCTAAATTGAATCCAAAGAAAGATTCAATATATTTAGAGCCAATCAATAAAGCTGCCAAGCCATACGTCAATATAATTGCAGTTCAAGAGAAAAATAAGGATAATAAAGTCTATAAGAAAGTTGTAGCAGCTTATCAAACAGAGCAAACAAAGCAAGCAATAGAAAAGACTTATAAAGGTGCTCAGGAAGCTGCATGGCCAATTTATGGACGTAATTAATATAATAATGAAAGGATTGATATATATGAGTTTAGATACAGCGATTTTTGCCGGCGGATGTTTCTGGTGCATGGTTCAGCCATTCGATACCTATCCTGGTATTGAAAAAGTTGAATCTGGATATACAGGAGGGCATGTTCCTAATCCTACTTATGAGCAGGTATGCAGTGGAACAACAGGACATACGGAAGCGGTCAAGATAACTTTTGATCCTGCTAAGGTATCTTACAAGGACTTAGTAGAGCTCTATTGGCACCAGACTGATCCAACAGATGCAAGTGGTCAATTTCAGGACCGTGGTGATAACTATCGACCTGTTATCTTTGTAAAAAACGAAGAACAACGTAAAATTGCAGAAGCATCAAAACAAGCACTTCAAGAGAGTGGGCAGTTTGGGAATGATAAAATAGTGACAACGATTGAAGACGCAAGACCATTTTATCCAGCAGAAGAATATCACCAAAATTTCTATAAAAAAGATCCTCAACGTTTTGCCATGGAAGAGGCAGGCGGTCGCCAACAGTTTATTGATAAACATTGGAAATGATAATAAAAAGTTATTTAAATAATAAAAAGTTATTGAAAAATGTAGAAGGTTATAATACAATAAAAAGCGTAATAAGAAACACGAAAGCATTTCAAGTAGATCATTCAGAGAATCAGCGGGTGGTGTGAGCTGATGATCGAAACTCCGGTGCTATGAATGTGGGCGGGTAATTCCGCACGGCTTTGACCGTTATCCATAATGAGGGTGGTATTTTTTGCCAAACTTGGGTGGTACCGCGGAACAAGAGCCATTTCGTCCCAAAATATTTGAGGATGAGGTGGCTCTTTTGTGTAGGAGGTATTACTATGTTAGACATTAAGAAAATTCGTAAGGATCCAGGATTTTTTAAGGAGAAATTAGCAACGCGTGGTGTAAAGCCTGAAGAAATTGATGAAGTATTAAAACTTGATGCAATTCGTCGTGAACTACTCCAACAGACCGAAACACTAAAAGCAAAGCGCAATGAAGCATCAGAGCAAATTGGAAATGCTAAGAAAGCTAATGAAGATGCAACAGAAGCAATTGCTAGAGTTCGTGAAATTAATAATGAAATTAAAGAGTTGGATGATAAGCTTACAGAAAATGAAGAAGAGTTTCATGATAAAATGTCACGCTTACCAAATATTCCCCATGAAGGAGTACCTGTAAGTTTAACAGAAGACGGCGCAGTGGAATTACGTAAGGTTGGTAAGATTCGTCAGTTTGATTTTCAGCCAAAGCATCATTGGGATATTGGTGAAAATCTTGGTATTTTAGACTTCGATCGTGCAGCTAAAGTATCTGGTGCTCGATTTGTTTATTATCTTGGATTAGGAGCTCAATTAGAGCGTGCTGTTTATAATTTCATGCTAGATGAGCATATGAAAGATGGATATACTGAAGTAATCCCACCTTATATTGTAAAAGCTTCTGCAATGTATGGAACGGGACAATATCCAAAGTTCCGTGAGAGTGTTTATCGTGTTAATGGTGAGGATATGACTTTAATTCCAACTGCAGAAGTACCATTGACTAATTATTATTCTGGTGAAGTGATTCCAGCAAAAGAGTTACCAGTTTATGTAACAGCAATGAGTCCTTGTTATCGTTCAGAAGCAGGTGCTGCTGGTCGAGATACAAGAGGTCTTATTCGGATGCATCAGTTCCATAAAGTTGAAATGGTAAAGTATACACGTCCTGAAGATTCGTGGGATGAATTAGAAAAAATGACAGCTAATGGGGAAAACATCCTTAAAAAGCTTGATATTCCATACCATGTAATAACATTAACAACTGGTGATATGAGTTTTACTGCATCAATGACTCACGATATTGAACTTTGGATGCCTGGACAAAATAAGTACCGAGAAGTATCAAGTTGTTCGAATTGTTTGGATTTCCAGGCACGTCGAATGCATACCCAATTCCGTGATGAAAATGGAAAGTTACAATACGTTCATACACTAAATGGGTCTGGATTAGCGGTTGGTCGGACAGTTGCAGCCATTTTAGAAAATTATCAAAATGAAGATGGATCAGTTGATATTCCAGAAGCATTAGTGCCATATATGCATGGGGTAACAAAGATTACTAAGGAGAACGCCGTACCATTCCGTAATAAGTAATTAACATATTTTAGAACAATCTACAAAATGGAAGTTTAGCATTTATTGTTGAACTTCTTTTTTTGATAAAAAAATATTATAGTGACATTTTTTTATCATACTGTTATAGTTGTATTTGTGATTGTTTAGATGTTACGGAGGGATAAAGATGTTAAGTGATCATCAGAAAGTAGTCCTTATTGGTGATGGTGCTGTTGGCTCAGCATTTGCATATGCTATGGTTAATCAAGGATTATCTGAAGAATTAGTAATAATAAATCATACAGAAAGTAAAGCAATAGGAGATGCAATGGATTTAGAAGACGCTATTCCAAATCTAAGTCCACTAAGGATAGATGCTGGTGATTACAGTGCATGTAAGGATGCTGATATTGTAGTTTTATGCGCAGGGGCACCACAAAAAGATGGAGAAACAAGACTACAGTTAGTAACAAAAAACATTAAAATTGTTACTGATATTACGAAAAAAGTAGTTGAAACTGGATTTAATGGAATATTTATTGTTGCTGCAAATCCCGTTGATGTTATGGCATACGCGGTATTAAAGCAATCTGGGTTTCCTTCAGAACAAGTGATTAGCTCAGGTACATCATTAGACACGGCACGTTTAAAAGTAGCATTAGCTAAAAGATTTAATGTAGATCCTCAAGATATAAATGTCAATATTTTAGGGGAGCACGGTGATTCTGAATTTGCCGCATATTCATCTGCAAATATTAGTGGCATCCCATTATTAAGTTTAATTTCTCAAAAGGGAATTAACTTACAGGAATTATTTGATATTGAAAACCAAGTGCGTAATAAAGCATATCGAATTATTAGTAAGAAAGGAGCAACTTATTACGGTGTTGCAACAGCAATTGCAAGAATAGCTAAGGCAATCTTACGTGACGAGAGTGCAGTGCTAACTGTTGGATGCTGTTTGGAAGGTGCGTATGGTTATAATGATATCTATATTGGAACTCCAGCAGTTATTGGCGCAGGTGGAATAGAGAGTATTATAGAGCTTCCGTTAAATGTCTTAGAAAAGAATGAGATGGAAACATCAGTGACAACATTAAAGAAAGTTATTTCTGATGCATTACTTGGTATCTAAAATGTAGATTTATGAGAAAAGGCTAAACCAGGATAATAAATGGTTTAGCCTTTTAATATATAAAATTAAATTTTTTGCTTATTTAGATGTATTTGATTTTTTAACTTTATTTAAATAACGATAAATAGTTGGAACAGAACTATCCAGATATTCAGCGATAACCCGAATGGAATCTTTGAGTAAAAAGTATCCTTCCTCATATAAACCTTTAATAAGATCAATCTTTTGTTCTTGTTGAAAATAGTTGGCGGTGATTCCTAATTCTCTTTCTTTCTGTTTAACAGCAGCTTCTGCTAAAGAATTTACAGAGTTATTGAAATTTTCAGAAATTTCTTTCGTAGATGATGAATTTGTAGCAGAGCTTTCATATTCACTAATGGGATTAGTTTTAACTTCAAAGAGATTTCGGAATATCTCTAGTTGTTTGGCTAAATTTTCTAATGGTCCTTGATCAATGTTAATACATAGCATACCGATAACTTTATTATTTTTTCTAATAAAATATGTTGAAGATCTTAAGTGAGGATGGCTTTTTGATTTTCCAAAGTAGTTAGCAATGTAATTTGTATTGTCATCAATCCCTTCTTTCATAATTTTTAATACAAAGTTAGAAGCGGGATCACCTATTTTTCGATTAGTAATGGTTGGATTTTTAATGTAGACAACTGCATGATCTAGATCAGTGACATCATTAAGAACAACTTCACTGCTAGGTCCCAAAATATCAGCGACAAAATCTGCTAATGGAATATATTTCTTTATAAAATCTTTGTTATTTTCGTTTGGCATATTTAATCCTTCCTTTAAATTAGAAGTGTTTTATAATAGCCCCCTCCCAAAAATCATGGGGGGGGGGCGACGACCAGGCCTGTCGACCTATATGGTTGACTAAGTTTACGCGTAAAATATTAATATTATTTTATTCTCTTTTTATAGATAAATCAATTTTTGATAATAAGAAATTATCAGTTACTAAGAAAGTAAATTTATGATTTCACATACTTATGTTTGTAATACTAATCTGTTCGTCATATCAAGTGTGTTATGAGTTTTATTTAGTAGTAAAAAGTTATCAAATTAATAAAAAAGTTTCATAACAGCGTTTACAAGTTCATTTAAAAACGATATACTATTATCGTAATAATAATTTATTATCATTCATGATTAAGACGTCACCGATAATTAATTATTAAAAATAAATAAAGAAGGTTTAGCATATGTTATCTATTCTTATAGGTGTTGTAATGCTCTTCTTGGTTATTGCTGCAATGAGCTTGTTTACGTTTAAAGCTCCTCACGGCAAGCAATCAGTAAGTGCATTGTCAGGTGCTGCATGTGCCACGTTCTTACCACAAGCGTTCTTAAGTTACGCAATCGGTGAGGTTTTCCATGTTCAATTTGCCGAACAAATCGGTAATGTTATGGGGTCAATGGGTGGCTTAGCCGCAGGTGCTTTAGTGCCATTAGCATTCGGAATTAGTCCTGTTTTTTCAATGATTATTGGGATTTCTCTGATTAAGTTTAAGTTACTTCCTGCATTTATTGCTGCATATATTATTTCATTCTTAGTAAAAGAGATTGAAAAACGAATTACTGGTGGACTTGATTTAATTGTTGTTATTTTAGTAGCACCTTTACTTGCAAATGGTATTGCAATCTTAATTCAACCGGGAGTTATGGCTATTTTACAAGTGATTGGCGGATCGATTAAACAAGCCGAAACGGCAAACCCATGGATTATGGGAGCAATTTTGGGTGGAATTATTCCATTGGTTGGTATGACACCACTATCGTCGATGGTATTGACCAGTTTAATTAATTTACTTGGGGTTCCAATGGCAATTGGTGCTTTAGGTTGTACGGGTAACTCTTTCTTGAACTTCTCATTCTTCCGTTTGATGAAATTTGGTGATAAGGCAACAACAATCGCTGTAACCATTGAACCTTTAACTCAACTAGATATAATTTCAGCCAATCCAATTCCTATATTTGTGACAAACCTTTTTGCGGGAGCGATTAATGGGATCATTGTTACAGCATTCGGGTTAGTTGTACGGGTTACAGGAATGGCAACGCCTTGGGCTGGATTAATTGTTGTCTTTGGAATGAATCCATGGCTTAAGACGTTAGAGGCTGTAATCTTGATTCTTATTAATAGTACTATTTGGGCTTATATCGGCCACTGGGTATTTAGAAACTTTAAGATTCATACAGTTTCAGAAATCCGTGAAGGTGACATTGTAAAAGAAAGATAGTAGTTTTTGTGAACTGATTTAACAAAAAGGAGAACCTAAAATGAGTGGAAATTATAGAAGTGTTTTTGATATTATCGGACCTATTATGATTGGCCCTTCTAGTTCACATACAGCCGGTGCAGTAGCAATTGGCCAAGCAGCTAATAAGTTATTTGGTGGCGTACCCAAAAAAGTAACTGTTCATTATTATGGTTCGTTTGCTCAAACTCATCGTGGCCATGGTACAGATTACGCTATTGCAGCTGGTGTAATGGGTTTTGCGACGGATGATCCTCGTGTTCCAACTGCTCCAGAAATTGCTCGTGATAATGGAATTGATATTCGATTTGTTGAAGAGGCGGGTGAAAGTCCGATAAATCACCCTAATACAGCTGTTTTAGAAATGTCGGCACCAGGAAAGAAAGTAAGGATTTCAGGATGTTCAATTGGTGGGGGAGCAATTGAAATTCGTGACTTTGTTTTAGATGGTGTAGAAGTTCAACCGTCAGGACCGCTACCAATTATTATTTTTGTTGATAAAGAGAAAAAACATGAAAATGCTCTTCCAGTTACTGCAGAATTGGAAAAGGTTGCACCATTTAGTCGTAAGCAAGTATTACAAGGAGAAAATTGTGATATTTACGAATACGATATCAAAAACTATATGCGTGATGAAGTAATTAAAGAATTAAAAGATAAATTTGAAAATATTATTTGCTTATAAATTTAAGAGGAGTGTTCATTATGTATGATAGTATTAAGGAAATCGTTGATGACTCTATGCAATCTGGGAAACCCATTTCAGAATTAATAATTGAACAAGAATGTAAAACTTCTGGATTACCGCGTCATGAAGTATGGGACAAGATGAAACATAATCTTGAAACAATGCGTGCGGCGGTAAAAAAGGGCTCTGAAGGACAAGGTGTTTTTTCAAAAACAGGTTTGACCGGTGGAGAAGCAGTAAAGATCAAAAATTATAGAAAAAATAAACAATCACTTTCTGGCGATGCCATGATGGAAGCAGTACAAGATGCAATATCAACAAATGAAGTAAATGCATCAATGGGAATTGTATGTGCAACACCAACAGCCGGATCTGCCGGAACTCTTCCGGGGATTATTTTTATGTTAGAGAAACGTTTAAAATTAGATGAAGAACAAATGGTTCGTTTCCTATTTGCAGCTGGTGGTTTAGGAATGGTAATTGCAAATCACGCTGGTATTGCTGGTGCAACTGGTGGATGTCAAGCCGAAGTTGGGAGTGCCTCTGCAATGGGTGCGGCAGCAGCTGTTGAAGTAGCAGGTGGTAATGCAGAGCAGAGTTCACAAGCTCTTGCAATGGCAATTGCTAATTTGCTAGGATTAGTATGTGATCCAATTGCAGGCTTAGTTGAGGTTCCCTGTGTTAAGCGAAACGCAATTGGTGCGGGTAATGCATTAATATCTGCTGATATGGCTTTAGCTGGATGCATAAGTAAGATTCCTGCGGATGAATGTATTGAAGCACTAGATAAAGTTGGTCATGGATTACCAGAATCGCTTCGAGAAACAGGTATTGGTGGTTTAGCAGGTACGCCAACCGGTCAAGCAATTCGTGCAAAAATTTTTGGTGATAAGGCTTAGTATATTTAAATAGGTTGAAAATTGGTTATGAGAGACAAGCAATCAATAAAAGATGACATCATACAGCAATTATCCACAGTTATTGATCCAGAATTACGAGTAGACATTGTTAATTTAGGCCTTGTATATTCGATTGATTTGGATAATGATGGAATCTGTTTAATTGAAATGACATTAACAACGATGGGGTGCCCGCTAACCAATGTTTTAGCAGACATGGTGACTAAAGCTGTTAAGAAGGTTCCTGAGGTGCGAAATGTTGATGTCGAATTTGTTTGGGAACCAGCATGGACGACAGAACGGATGAGTCGCCTTGCTAAATTAACGCTTGGAATTCATTAGTTAATTGGATAAAGGTAGAAAGTTTTTCGGAATAATCATACTTCCGGAAAGCTTTTTTCGTGTTTTACGAAACAAAATATAAAATTTTTGAAAAAAATTAAAAAATAGTGGAAAAAGGGTAGTGAAATTATTTATTATTAAAGGTAGTTATTAAGACAAGGAGCATACTTATGGCGAGTGTAGAAACTAATAATGATTCACTTGATGTTACTCAAGTAATCAATCAACAGATTATTACAAAGATAAAGTATTTACGACGCTTTAACGATGCAATTTCGAACCACCGTGATCGTGAAATCTACCAGTTGCTAGATAATCAACGATACGCTAAAGAAATCGAACACCGTGAACAACAACCAAATGATGAAGGGGTAATGAATCTTGTAGATGATTTAGCTGACCAGCTAAGCAACTATTTAAGTGAAAACCTGATTAAATACTTAGGAAAAACTTATCCATTCTTTTATTATGAAGAATATCAAACCGGTCATTACCGAATTTATTTTGGTAACTGGTGGGATCGGCGTCAATTTGGTGAATTAGATGTATTAAACGTTCGTTTTTCATTTGATCAGACTGAATATGATAAATTACAGACAGCTTTTGAGCTATCTCGGGATAATAAACGTTACAATAGTGAACGAATTAATAAAATTTCGAGTGAAAATGATCGATTACAAGATTTGATTGATCATCAACATGACCGTGAAGAAAAAAAGGCAGAACTTCAGGAACAATTAAAGGATGTTAGTTCACGGTCTGGAATTTGGGAATCAAGTCGCAATAAGGAAAGTCGTCAAGAATTAGTTGACCAGTTACAAAAACTTGAGGATCAAGAAGAAGAGGCGCGTAATGCAGTCCAGACAATCAAGGATAATGAACGGGTAGTATTATCCTTATCTAAAGAAAATACTATTTTGAGTTATGAACAAAAGAGTATTGTCGATACATTTGGCAGCTTTGAAGACTTTGAGTTGGCCAATCGCAATTTATACGCTAACTATTTAGCAAGTTTAAATGGCAAAGAAGGAAAGCAGGTGGACAACGATGAGCAATAATCGAATTGTGACATCACCTAGCGAACGTGTTCAAGCGTTGTCTGATTCCTTTAAAGATGTTCTTAACTTGGGTCGCCGTTATGTTGAATTGTTAGATCAATTAGCACAAACTAAGGATACGAAGAATTTATTGTCAGCAACGACTAAGTTAGCGAAAATGGATTTGGCAAATGCTTTTGTTGACTTTCCGCCACACTATAAAGCTGCAGACTATTACTTGATTTTTATGGATCGATTGTTGAAGATGCATGGCGATACAGCAATTAATGTTGCCGAAGAAGAGTTAAGCCATGAATTTAAAGCAACTGTTGCATCAATTGGTGATGAAGCTACCTTTAAATTTGAAATTGATAGTCGTGGAGAGGCTGCTTTTACAGAACAGAGTCAACACGAACCGCTATTCTATCTTAGCTTAGAGGAAAAATTAATGCAGTTTAATAACCGGGCACTGGTTAACTACTTTATTATCTATGCATTAAAACAACATACTGACCTAGAATTGAGAGATGCTGTAAAGCCAATGGTTGCTTTTGCAAAGTACCTTCAAAAAGATTTAGATTTTACAATTGATCTAGGAATTCTTGCAACCGAAAATGACCGTCGCTTCATGTTAGCTAAGCCAGAATTATCATTGACTGTAATTGATCGATTATTTGTTGCAACCGCAGACCAGGATTATATGTTGATGAATTTACCACGTAATAATGGTGCAGAGCTTTTACTTGATCGTGGCATAAAGCTTGATATAGCCTTTGATCCTGATGATTATAGTCAAGAATGGGCATTTTTAGTTAAAGATCCTGATGCTCAGGTTTCTTTCTTTGATGTGCTTTTACACTACGAGTTAGTACGTAAATGGTATTTAGACGATCGTGATGCGCTTGCTGTTAGAACTAATCATATGGAGATTGCTGATGATGATTCTCAGCAGCTTGACGATGTTCCGGTGGTTGCATCCATTAATGATGACTCTACTGAAACAGACACTATCGATGAAGAAAAGAATGAAAAATAATAAGATTTGTTTTAGGTTCTCTTATTATAGGAGGATAATTGATGCTTGATATTACGAAAATGCTCCATCAAATCATTGACTTAGAATTGAAGATTGATGAAGAAAAGGAATTAACGATTGGTCCTGCAACGCGCAAACAAACAATCTTTGTTGATCTTGATTTAGCGTTATCTGAAGTAGCCAAATCAGCAGGCTGGTATCGAGTTGTTGCACCTAAAAAACTAGATGAAGAAAAGTTGTTGGCAGCTTATGTTCGGTCATTTGCGTTGTTGCTATTATTTAGTGCTAAGATGCAGTGGACGCACTTGGTTGTTATTGATGATGTAAGCTGGCAACGAATTACAAGTGCTAAAAAGTCAACCAAGTTAGCGGACTTAAACAAATCGTACTTAGCACTTAAACACTTTTTAAGTGATGCTTACTTTAACCATCAGCAAGAAAGCTATCGACATGCTTGGCATTTATTTTTAAAAATGGGAATGGTAGACTGGCAATTACAACCAGCCCAAATAGCTGCTGCTTACCAGCAAATGATTAAATCTTATGACAAATAAAAATTGATTCCTATTATATAATTTGACTTTATAGAAAAAAGGCGACAAGGATTTTACTTCCCTGTCGCCTTTTGTTGAACGGAATATTATAAAGATTAAGCTTTTCGATCTCGTAAGCGGTTGGCTGAAGCACCATGTTTACCAGTCGATTGGTTATTTGGATTGCCAAACATGACTTCACCAATTACTGACGCAACCAAAATTAAAACAATAATAAAAAATGGTAACATTACAATCACCTCAAAATTAAAAAGCAATCTCTATATATACAATATTATTAAAAGGGTCTATTTGGCAATTGTTTTGTAACATAATTAAGATTATTTAATAAAATGTTTAAAAAGTGACAAAAAAGTTGGAAATTAACCTCCTCGAGAGCCTGGTTAGTTCCTGCGATTAGACTCTATAAGTTCGCATACTATTAGTAATAGGTTAAGGCCGAGAAAAACAACTTGTTTTTCCCGGCCTTTATAACATTTATGAAGTGGGGCGAGCGAGACTCGAACTCGCAACCCTCGGTTTAGAAGACCGATGCTCTATCCAGTTGAGCTACCGCCCCAAACAGACTTAAGTATATAATTTTCGTCTAAGTTTTGTCAATACAAAATAAATCATTATAAAAAAATTATTAACTTAAAGTCATCACTTACGTTGACAAAGCGCTTCCAAAGCAACTATACTTTAAAATAGTAGAAGTACGAAAGTGGGAAGGATTTAAGCTGTATATGGAAGGATGATGATTAAATGGCTGCTAATAAGACAGACCCGCGCGTAGTCAAGACACGTAATAGTCTGCGCAAGGCTCTTGTATATCTAATGAGGCGTGAAAAGCTTGAAGATATTAGCGTCCAGAAGATTACCGAAACTGCCAACATCACCCGCGGAACTTTCTATCTCCATTATAAGGATAAGCATGATTTTATTAGATCTGCTATTGAAGAAATTATTGATGATTTCTTTGACCAAGTAATGATTGATAGCGATTTGTCAAAAGAGCGAACGGTGCAGGTGTTCTCACTTCGAAAGGCGTTTCAGTATATCGAAAATGAAGCCGATATTTTTGATGTTCTATTGAATAACGAGAAGAATAATTTCTTTTATGAACAACTTTACAATCGGTTGGCAAATGAAATGACATACTTTAACGAGCAAGTCAACAAGAACCAGCAATTGGAAGTTCCACTAAATTTGCAGATCTCCTTCATTGGCTCAGCATTTTTAGGCTTGGTAAGTCGATGGCTAGAAGATGGCATGATTTACACTCCACGATACATGACTCAAAGCGTGGCAAAAATGTTAGGTCAATATAGTAGCAATAATATCACCTTGGTTGAATTCTTTTATGGTGAAAAAGAAGTAACCTTAGAAGAAATCTAATTGCTGCTATGAGGGATAAATGGCTGAAGACTTTTCTTCAGTCTTTTATTTTGCCGTTTATTACTAAGATGGTTGACGAATAGTAAATTATTTGATATTATACAAACGTTGTATTTGTGAACCAACAACTACAACCGCGCGTTACCAAGTTAAAAGCATCCTGCTGCTTGGTTCGGCGAGTCTGAGATATTAAGGAGGTGCACAAAGTATGTACGCAATTATTGTTACTGGTGGTAAGCAATACAAGGTAGAAGAAGGTGCTTCTATCTACGTTGAAAAGCTTGATGCTAAGGAAGGCGACAAGGTAACTTTTGATCAAGTTATCTTTGTTGGTGGAGACAACACTAAGATTGGTACTCCTGTAGTTGATGGTGCTTCAGTTGAAGGTACTGTTGATAAGCAAGGTAAGGAAAAGAAAGTTGTTACTTTCAAGTACAAGCCTAAGAAGCACACTCACACTAAGCAAGGTCACCGTCAACCTTACACTAAGGTTACTATTAACAAGATCAATGCTTAATGTGGAGGTGGGATCATGATTCGAGCAAGTTTTTCTTTAGATTCGAATCAGCGGATCACTTCTTTCAAATTAACTGGGCATGCTGATTCTGGTCCTTATGGGCAGGATATTGTGTGTGCTGCAGTATCTGCATTATCTATTTCGACAGTGAACGGCCTTGAGCAAGTAGTTCATGCGGCACCTCATGTTGAACAGGATAATGCTAATGGAGGCTTTCTAAAAGTTACAGATTTAAGTTTGGAACGTGAGAGTCAGATTTTACTTCGAACTCTTCTAAATGGATTGATTGATATCCAAGAAAGCTATCCCCAAAACATTAAAGTAAAAATGTTTAATTAAATTTCATCGCTGGAGGTGAACGATTATGATTATGGATTTGCAATTCTTCTCCCACCACAAGGGGGGTGGTTCCACTGCTAACGGTCGGAACTCAGCTGGTCGTCGTCTTGGTACAAAGGCTGCTGATGGTTCAATTGTAACTGCTGGTTCCATCATCTACCGTCAACGTGGTACTCACATCAACCCTGGTGAAAATGTAGGCCGTGGTGGAGACGATACTTTGTATGCTAAGGTAGCCGGTGTTGTTAAGTTTGAACGCATGGGTCGTAGCAAGCGTAAGGTATCTGTTTACCCAGTTGCCGAATAAATTAAAAAGGTTATAAATGTTAGTATATCGACGTTTGTAACTAGTTAATGCCCCTTCTTAATATGAGAAGGGGCATTATTAATTTGAAATGGACGACTATTTAGCTGTACTGTAAAGCATTCTGATTAATTGCTTAGAATGTATTGATGTAAGAATATCGGATAAAGATTTTTTATGGGTGTCATAATCAAAGTTGAGTCGAGACAATTCTCGGCTTTTTCTTTAGTAAGGGAATGGTGAACATTACTATGACAAGAATTGAACGATTACAAAAAAAGCTACCACAGCTTTTTATTGATGCAATGTTAATTACCGATGAAAAAAATATTTTCTACTTAACGGGTTTTGATTTAATGCAAGGTGACGGTGCATTATTGATCACTAGTGAGAATGCAATATTAATTACTGATGACCGTTATCAGTTGGCCCTTGAAGAATATAAAAATGATGAGGTTGTCGGGACGATTACACGTGATTACTACGGGGCCTTAAATAAGATATGTCAGGGGCTAAAGGTTGAGGTACTCGGTTATGAAGATACCATTTCTTATTACTTGTTTGATGTGTTAGATGAGGTAATGACGGCAGATATTGTTCCTTTCCATAATCAAGTTGAGCAAATGCGAATGGTTAAAGATAATCATGAGCTAGCTACTCTTTCTAAAGCTGCTTCTCTGCATACTGCTGGTTATAATTATATTTTAGAAAGAGTCCATCCAGGGGTTACAGAGCGGCATATAGCGAATGTTCTTGACTTATGGATGAAGGAAAACGGTGCGACTAAGGCATCATTTCCGACAATTGTTGCTAGTGGAAAAAATGCCGCCAAGCCGCATGCAACTGCCTCAAATAAGGTGATTGAAGATGGTGACATTGTGACGCTTGATTTTGGTTACTATGTTGACGGTTATACGGCTGATATGACACGAACATTTGCGGTAGGATCAATTGACCCAGAGTTACGCGATGTTTACCAAATTGTCAATGAAGCCCGTCAAGCAGTTATTCAATCAGCACGTGTTGGTCAACGTGGTGATCTATTAGATGCTGCTGGCCGGCAATTAATTGAAGAAGCAGGGTATGGTGATGAGTTCAACCATGGGATGGGACATGGAATTGGATTATCTGTTCATGAGTTACCAGCTAGTTACGGACCGACAACTAAAAAGATAAAATTACATAATAATGAAGTAATAACCGTCGAACCGGGTATCTATATTCCAGAAATTGGTGGCGTCCGCATTGAAGATGATATTCTTGTTACTCATGGGGGAGTAGAGGTTTTGACTACTGCGCCCACAGATTTAGTTATTGTTGGTGAATAAATGGACTTATCAAATTTATATTCTGATATCAACCGCCGAGGATGTACTGCAATTCAGAATGATAACGTACGTATAGACGAATATTTAACTGAAAAAAAGACCGACCAGCGTTTAGGGTTAACGTTACTTACCTCGTTACCAGCACATATTTGCCGGAATATTGATATCTGTTTGCAGGCATTTAAACGACTAGAGCCAAAGCAATACTACTACTCGGCAGCACAGATGCACATAACGATTATTGATATCATTGCTGCTAATTCTAAGTTTTGTTTATCACCCTTAGAAAAGAAAAAATACATGGAAATACTAACACAGATTATTTCGGAAGTAGGGACAATTCATTGGAAATTGCAGGGACTGATTGTAAGTCCTGACGCAATTTTGGCAAAGGGGTATTATTCTGATAATTTAGTAAAATTAAGAAACTTGATTCGACATGAAGTACCGCTAAGTGGATTGCCATTTCAAGAACGCTACCCAACAAATTCAGGGCATGTTACGGTAGCACGTTTTATATCTCCAATTCAACATCCTCATCAATTTCTTAGCCTACAAGAAAACGTTAATAATATCGATTTAGGAAGTTTTAGTACTCCTATTATCGATTTGGTTGTTCATGATTGGTATAATTATCACCCACAGTTGCTTTCGACGATTGCAATTAATAATTAAGCGAGTTGTTGTATTGCAATTCACGCCGACTTAGTGCAAAATAGAAATGATTACTAAACAGATAAAATAAATTGGAGGGCTGACGATGGCTGAAGAATCAAAGATTGTTTTAAGTAGTGAAGATCAATCACTCGGGACAATTCAAATTTCGCCACGAGTTTTAGAAATTATTGCGGGAATTGCCGCAAGTGAAATCGATGGTGTCTCAAAGATGTATGGTTCGTTTGCTAATAGTGTAAGTGAACTTTTAGGACGCTCTGATCGCCGACGTGGAGTAAAGCTTTCCAGCAATGATAAGGATTTGTCACTTGATGTTGACGTTTATGTAGCATATGGTGTATCTGTTCCCAAGGTAGCAGCGAAAATTCAGGAAAAAGTTAAGCAACAGATAACACTAATGACAGATTTAAAAGTTAAAGATGTTAATGTTCATATCAAAGGAATTGTAACATCAAAAGAAGACCAACAAGTAGACCCTAATGACTTGTTTGGTGAACATTTAGATGATGAGGCTGGTGAATAGTATGGGGTTGAACCGACACATGATTCGTGAGGAAGCTTTTCAAGTCTTGTTTGCACTTCAGTCAGACCCTGAGGCAGACATTCAGACAATTTATGAAGCAATTCCTCATCACGATGAAAAGCAGATTCCAACTTACTTATTAACACTAGTAAATGGTGTTCGTGACCATCAGGAACAGTTAGATGAACAAATTAATAAATTGTTAGCAAATGGCTGGACCATCAGACGGTTGGCTAAAGCTGACCTTGTGATTTTACGATTGGCTTTATTTGAAATTCAATATGTAGAAAATGTTCCAACGGTTGTTGCGATAAATGAAGCGTTAGAGTTGACGAAGACATTCAGTAGTGATAAATCGCGTAAATTTATCAATGGGGCACTTGGTAAATTTGAAGAACAAGTAAATCTAGAAAAATAAGATGAAATGGCGGGCAATGGTGTAAGACCAAGAGCCCACCTTTTTTGTATATAGGCAGTTATGGTAGAATATAGATTGAAATTTAAAGGAGGAAATCACTGTGGCGACAATTATTGATGGTCGATCTCTTGCCAAAACAATTAATACGCAGACTTCAAAACGGGTCGCAAAATTAAATCAGCAAGGTATTCATCCAGGAATTGCGGTTGTAATTGCTGGTGATGATTCGGCAAGTTTGATCTATACACGTAATAAACATAAAAAGGCAATGAAGCTGGGAATTAACTCAGTTCTTAAAAAGTATCCTTTTAATGTTAGTCAAGATGAATTATTAGCGGAGATTGATAAATTGAATAAGGATGACTCTATCGATGCAATTTTGGTTCAACAACCAATGCCACCACAAATTGATTCGCGGATAATTACTAATGCCATCAGTCCTGAAAAAGATGTTGATGGGTTAAATCCTTTAAATCTCGGTAAATTATTTGCAAACCAAAATACTAACTACCCGATTGCATGTACTCCTCGCGGGATTATGCGAATGTTAGAAGAATACAATGTTAAATTAAAAGGGCAAAACGTGGTAATTATTGGACGGAGTATTTTAGTAGGTAAGCCCTTATTAGCCTTGCTTAACAATGCTGATGCAACAGTTACAATGGCCGGAAGAAGTACAACGAATTTATCAAGATTAACTCAAACGGCTGATATTTTGATCGTTGCTGCAGGTGTTCCGCACCTTATTAGTGCTAAAGATATAAAAGCGGGGGCAACTGTGATTGATGTTGGGATTAACCGTTTGAGTACGGGAAAGCTAACTGGTGATGTTGATTTTGATAGTGCAAAGGAAAAGGCAGGGTTAATTACCCCCGTGCCTGGTGGTGTAGGTCCGATGACAATTGCAACCCTGATGGAGCAAACAGTTGATTTAGCACAGTGGAGGCATCATGGATAGAAGCCAATATTTAACAGTTAGCGAGTTAACTAAATACCTAAAAACAAAATTTGATCGAGACCCATATTTACATACGGTTTATTTAACTGGTGAGATTTCCAATTTTCGTTTACGTCAGCGTCATCAATACTTTAGTTTAAAAGATGATAATGCGTTGATTGATGCGGTAATGTTTGAACGGCAATATCGTAAAATTAAATTTACGCCGGAGCAAGGGATGAAAGTGTGTGTAGTTGGCCATGTTAGTCTCTATGAAAAAAGTGGTCGCTACCAGATTTATATTGATCAAATGGAACCAGATGGGTTGGGCTCTCTTTATTTGGCGTTCGAGCAATTAAAGAAGAAATTGAGTACGGAAGGTTTATTTGATTTACCTAAAAAAACAATCCCAATGTTCCCCAAGCGAATTGCGGTTGTTACCAGTATCGATGGGGCAGTTATTCGTGATATTAATACTACTGTTCGCCGTCGTTATCCAATTGCCCAGGTCGTCTTATATCCAACGGTTGTACAGGGAGACAAGGCAGCAGCGGATATTGCTCGACAGATCACTCGTGCAAATGACCGTGGAGATTTTGATACCTTAATTATTGGACGGGGTGGTGGTTCAATAGAGGATTTGTGGCCCTTTAATGAAGAAGTTGTTGCACGGGCAATTGTGGCTAGTAAAATCCCTGTGATCTCATCAGTTGGTCATGAGACGGATACAACTATTGCTGATTTGGTAGCTGATCGTCGTGCTGCAACGCCAACCGCAGCAGCAGAGTTAGCTACTCCTGTTCAATTAAATGATGTTTTAATGACAATTAAGGATGATCAGAATCGCTTATTGAATACAATGCGGACGCAAATTAATTTTGACCGGCAGCAACTAGAAAAACAATTACAAAGCTATATCTTTCAGCAACCTACGCGTTTGTATGAAAATTACGCCCAAAAAGTTGATCAATTAACACAACAGCTTGGTCAGGTAGCACACAATACAATTCAAAATACCCAGATTAAGCTTGAACGACTGCAATCCCAGCTAATGGCAAGGTCACCATTGCATCAGATTCAGCAACAGGAACAAATTGTTAACCAATTAAAAAAACAATTAGTAACGTCAGCATTAGCTAACCAAAATGATAAACAGCAACAAGTTACAAGTTTAATCAAACAATTGGATTCATTAAGTCCGTTAAAGATCATGAGTCGGGGCTATACCTACGTAACAAGTAAAGGAAAAGTTGTAAATCATGCTAAACAGTTAGCGGTTGGGCAACAAGTTCAATTACATTTTGATGATGGTGAAGTTCAGGCAGAGATTAAAAAAGTAAAGGAGCATTAAGATGGCAGCAGAAAAACCAACCTTTGAAGAACAATTAGCACAGTTACAGCAAATTGTAAGTCATTTAGAGCAGGGAAACGTTCCATTAGAAGAGGCTTTGCAGCAATTTCAAGAAGGAATAAAATTGTCAAAAGAATTGCAAACGAAGCTAACAAGTGCTGAAAAGACACTAGGACATTTGATTGATGATAATGGAAATGAAAAAGTGTATGAAAAGCAAAGTGACGATCCAAGCAATAATGGTGGCGGTAACCGTGGCTTTGGCAGTGAAAATGAATAGATTTTAGGAGTATTAACGTAATGGTTACATCACTTTCAGCGTTAAAAAAACAGATAGATGACTACCTTGCACAGACATTAGCAATGGATGTCGACCAACCAATACTTTATAATTCGATGCAATACTCCTTAATGGCTGGGGGAAAACGGCTTCGTCCTGCACTTACTCTTGCAACTGTTGAGATGCTTGACGGAAAAATTAATGATGATGTTTTGCGGGCAGCGACTAGCTTAGAATTATTGCATACATATTCTTTGATTCATGATGATTTGCCAGCAATGGATAATGATGATTTGCGTCGTGGGAAACCAACCAATCATTGCAAGTTTGGCGCAGGAATGGCAACTCTTGCTGGTGATGGACTGTTAACCCTTGCGTTTCAATGGTTAACTGATAACCATTTACCTGCTACTGTCAAAAGTAAATTAGTTCTAGCACTGTCTAAGGCAGCAGGACCAGCAGGGATGGTTGCTGGACAAGCTCGTGATATTGAAGGGGAACATCAACACTTAGATTTAAAGCAATTACGTTATTTACACCGCCAAAAAACGGGCGCACTTTTGAAATATGCTGTTCTTGCGGGGGGAATAATAACAAATCAGCCGGATGAGATTTGTCAGCATTTAGCATCATTTGGAGCTAATTTTGGCCTTGCGTTTCAAATTTATGATGACTTAATGGATGTCCTCAGTACTACTGAAAAAATGGGTAAAAAAGTACATAAAGATGCTGGTGAGCAAAAAAATACTTACCCCGGATTATTAGGAATTGAGGGAGCAAAAAAACAGTTGCAATGTGCAGTTGACACAGCTATTAAAGATCAACAGCAGCTTGAACAGGCTACAGGCAAGTCATTTGCAGGATATAATCAATTTTTAGCATACTTTAAATAAGGAAAAGGAAAAATGAAAAAAGAACGGGTAGACGTATTATTAGTTCAACAAGGACTTTTTGATTCACGAGAGCAAGCAAAACGGGCGGTAATGGCAGGTGAAATTCTGGGGAAAAATAATGAACGGCTGGATAAGCCTGGACAAAAAATCCCAGTTACAACGACCCTTCATATGAAAGGAAAAAAGATGCCATATGTTAGCCGGGGCGGTTTAAAATTAGCTAAGGCGTTAAAGGTTTTTGATATTTCAGTCAAAGATAAAGTTGTATTAGATATTGGTTCGTCTACCGGTGGCTTTACGGATGTGATGTTACAAAATGGCGCTAGGCTTAGTTATGCTCTTGATGTTGGAACCAATCAGTTAGTATGGCAGTTACGTGAAGACCCACGAGTTGTAGTGATGGAGCAGACTAATTTTCGTTATAGCAAGTTAGCAGATTTTACGAGTGGTCAACCGGAATTTGCGTCAATTGATGTTTCCTTTATCTCATTGCGCCTTATCTTGCCACCGCTTGCTCATATTTTAAAAATGAGTGGTGAAGTTGTGGCGCTAATAAAACCGCAATTTGAAGCCGGAAAAGAGCATGTCGGCAAAAATGGGATTATTCATGACCATAAAGTTCATCGAATGGTTTTGGAGGAAGTTTTAAGCTTTGCCCGCGAAGACTACTTTGACGTTTTAGGGTTAGATTATTCTCCAATCAAAGGTGGCCAAGGGAATATGGAATTCCTTGTTCACCTTCGTTTAAGTGACAAGAAAGGGATTTTAGCTCCTGAGGTAGATATTGACAAAGTTATTGCGACTGCTGATAACGATTTGAATCATAAAGGATAGATGAGGATTATTAAGTAAATGAAAAAGGCAGAACGACAACAGAAAATACGGGAAATAATAACAAATGAGAGTATTGAACGCCAAGAAGACTTAGTAGAAAGATTGCGAAAAATGGGGCTTACGGTAACACAAGCGACGATTTCGCGTGATATTAAGGATATGCAGTTGATAAAGGTACCTGCAGATGATGGCGGATATCGCTATGGGATTCCTTCTTACCATCGTCAGGGACATGAGAATCAATTAGCAGTAACACTACATGATAGTTTAGAACAACTGAAACGTAATAATTGTTTCTTAGCACTAACTGTTCATCCAGGAAATGGACCTGTAGTTGCGACCTTAATTCGCAAAATGGATTTTCCAACAGTTTTTACAACCATTGGTGATGATGGTAATGTTCTGGTGGTATGTGTGTCTGCTGATGCAGCAGTAAAATTGGAAGAAAAACTTAATGCAATGCTAGACTAAGCGAGGTGGTTATTTTTGTTACAAGAATTGACGATTGATAATTTAGCAATTATTAAGCACCTGACATTAACGTTCGCTAATCAGATGACTGTATTGACCGGGGAGACCGGGGCTGGTAAATCTATTATTATTGATGCAGTTGGATTATTGGCTGGCGGACGGGGCTCACAAGAATTTATTCGTCGTGGTGAAGAAAAGTTAAGCCTCCAAGGACAGTTTGCAATTCCTAATGATCCTGAATTTGACGAATTACTAGATTCGCTCGGAATTAACCATGAAGATGGCGTTTTAATTATCTCTCGAGAAATTCACCGCAATGGTCGTAACACGATTCGAGTTAATGGTCAGTTAATCAATACTACAACTTTACGAAAAATTGGTAGTGGGCTGGTTGATATTCAAGGGCAAAATGAGCACCAACAATTAATGCAACCCGAAACACACTTGGGGATGTTAGATCAGTTTGCTATAAAAGAAGTACAGCCATTATTAGAACAATATCAAGAGGAATATCAAAACTATTCTAAATTAAAAGCAGCTGTAAATAAAAAACAAGCTAATGAACAGCAATGGGCACAACGCTTAGACATGTTACGTTACCAGGTAAATGAAATCGAAGAGGCTAATTTAAAAGCCGATGAAGAGGAAGAATTAACTAGTGAACGTGACCGTTTAGAACATTTTCAGCAAATTAATAATGCTCTTCAGTTAGCTGTTACGACTTTTAATGAGGGAGAACAAGCGCCAGTACTTGATCAAGTTGCAACGGTAATGGATGCAATTAATACAATCGCAGAATTTGACGATGCTTATGATAATCTTAGCAAGTCGCTGAATGATGCCTACTATGCATTACAAGATGTTGCTAATGAAGCAAGCCAGCAACTTGATATGCTTGAGTTTGATGATGAAAGACTAGCACAAATTGAACAACGGTTAACAACTATTGGTGATTTAGAACATAAATATGGAGATACATTAACTGATGTATTGAAATATTATACTAAGATAAAAAAAGAACTTGATTCAATGGAAGCAGCGGCTGATTCTAGTAGTGATTTAGAGCAGCGTCTTTCAACAGCAGAAGAAAAAATTCGTAAGACGGGACGAAAACTAAGCCAAGTTCGTCAAAAAGCGGCCCATGAATTAGGAAAAAAGGTGCATCAGCAATTAAAAGAACTTTATATGGAAAAAGCAGAATTTGAAGTGCACTTTATTAATCAAGGACGTGAACAATTTACGCCCACGGGAATTGACCAAGTCGAATTCTATATTAGAACTAATCCTGGTGAATCGATGGGACCGTTAGCTAAAATTGCTTCTGGTGGAGAATTATCACGAGTAATGCTTGCCCTGAAGACAATTTTTGCGCAAAAGGAAGGGGTTACCAGTATTATCTTTGATGAGGTAGATACGGGAGTTAGTGGTCGGGTAGCCCAGGCAATTGCTGATAAAATTAAAGTTATTGCCCACCACTCCCAAGTTCTGTGCATTACTCATTTACCACAAGTTGCTGCAGTTGCCCAGCATCATTTTCTTATTAAAAAATTTGTTCATGATGAACGTACTACTACTCGTGTTACACCTTTAAAAGAGGATGAACGAGTAGAAGAACTTGCACGAATGCTATCTGGTGAAAAGATTACCCATTTAACAAAAGAACATGCACAGGAGCTTTTAGAAATGGCAAAACAATAGAAAAAACTTCCAAGATCGATTTTTAAGACGACCTTGGAAGTTTTTTAAATATCTTGTTGGATAACAGGTAGAACATTACCTTATCTTTTAGAGGTCGGGTTATTCCCCGGCTTCAAATAATCCGTGCCAAGTTATAGATTGGCAATGTAACGAATTTGATCGAAACTGACAACATAATTTACGTTGTGATTAGTAATAAGATAACGGTTGGTATTAGCTAGTTCAGTGATATTACCAGTGACATTTACTGGATAACCATCATCGTTAATTGGCATTAATTGAAATGTTGCTTTAATTTTATCCTTGATTGCTCGTTTTAAAAATAATTGTCGCTGTTTAGCGGGCTGTGGAGTTAGCAAGCCCTTCTGATTATTAGATGGTTCCTCTTCAAATAAGTTACGAAGTTTATTGCTAATGATTTGTGGCGTAAATTTAAAATAAGATTTTTGTTCAATTTGCATAATCGCGCCTCCGAACATTCGTTTGTAATTACAGTATACGAACATACATTCAGAAATGCAAGCAAAAAGCTCAAATTTTTTGTTGTACATTTGCTTGATTTAAGTTCAAATCTAGTGCATTATAGTAGTAATACGATTAATCAAATAGGAGCGTTAAAATGGCAAATCGTGGAATGTTAATTGTTCTTTCGGGTCCTTCTGGTGTTGGTAAGGGGACCGTTCGAAAGGCCATCTTTGATTCAAATGATAATGATTTTCAGTATTCAATCTCAATGACGACGCGAAAGCCACGACCAGGTGAGGTTAATGGTGTTGATTATTTCTTTGTTAGCAAAGAAGAATTTGAACACCATATTCAGACGGGTGGAATGCTAGAATATGCCAAGTATGTTGACAATTATTATGGTACCCCATTAAAATATGTTAATGATACCTTGGACTCAGGAAAAGATGTTTTTCTTGAGATTGAAGTTAATGGGGCGATGCAAGTTCGTTCAAAATGTCCAGATGGTGTATTTATCTTTTTAACCCCGCCAGATTTGGATGAACTAAAGCAACGTCTGATTCACCGTGGAACGGATAGTATGGAAGTCATTAACAAACGGATTCATAAGGCCTTTGGTGAGATTCAAATGATGCAAAATTATGATTATGCGGTCGTTAATGACGAGGTACCGAAGGCTGTCGAGAAGATTAAGGATATTATTCGTACAGAACGGCTTCGTGTAACACGGGTTATGCCACGTTATCTTGAAATGTTAGGAGATTCCGAAAAATGATTCTTTTTCCATCAGTTGATGAGTTATTAAAACACATAGATTCACGTTACTCACTTGTTATGCTTGCTAGCAAACGCGCTAATGAGCTAGATGCAGGAGCAGCACCATTGCTTGAACATTACGAGTCAAGTAAGTCAGTTGGTAAGGCGCTTGAAGAGATTTTAGCTGGTAAAGTAACGATTGATCCTGATCATACCGAAGACTTACAAGATTGATGTTTTACCATAAAATACGCAGTAAGGGGACTATGACGATTGTTTGTCACTAGCCCTTTTTTTGTTCGGACAAGTTCAGTTGCTAATAATTAAATGCTATAATCAATTAGAAAAATAATTTGCCTGAGGTGAAAAAATGACACGGATTGCAGTATATTTAACTGGTAGTATCGCTGCTTATAAGGGAATTGAAGTAGTACGGGAACTTCAAAAAAGTGGTTACGAAGTACGTGTTGGAATGACAAAGGCAGCAACCAAGCTTGTAAATCCTGCAACGCTATTTGCTTTAACTAAAAAGCCGGTTCTGACGAATTTATGGGATGAAGACTCAACGCCCATTCCACATATTGAATTGGCTGATTGGACGGAGCTTGCAGTAGTTGTACCGGCTTCGGCTGATATAATCGCTAAGATGGCAGGAGGAATTGCTGATGATGCGGTGTCAACCACCCTTCTTGCCACTGCTGCTCCTAAAATAGTAGTTCCTGCAATGAATAGTCATATGTGGATGGCACCGGCAACACGACGAAATATTGCACAATTAAAAGAAGATGGCGTCAATATAATGGCGCCGGTAACTGGACGCTTAGCAGAAGGATATGCAGGTCGGGGGAGGTTGCCAGAACCAGCAGCAATTTGCCGATACATAGCTGACTTTTTAGCTAATACTGATTTATTAAAGAATAAAAAAGTTATTATAACTGCAGGTGGAACACGAGAAAATATTGATCCGGTTCGATTTATTGGTAATCGTTCATCTGGTAAGATGGGGATTGCAATTGCAAATGCGGCCGCGCATGCCGGTGCAGATGTTACTTTAATTGTTGGACAGGTTTCTGTTGAGCTTCCTCAATCGCCTCAAATCAAAATTGTCCACGTTACAACAACAGAAGATCTTTTCAACGCCCTTCAAAAACGCTTTGCTGCAGCGGATATTTTAATAATGGCGGCAGCAGTAGCCGATTATCGGCCTGTTGAATTTATCGACCATAAAATTAAAAAAAGTGCTAATAATTATAATTTTAGCCTATCACTTACTGAAACAACGGATGTTTTAAAAGAAATTGCAAGTAAGAAGCGAGCAGATCAATTGGTGGTCGGCTTTGCAGCAGAGACAGATGATTTATTACAAAATGCTAATAATAAACTCACCAGTAAAAATGCCGATATGATTGTTGCAAATAATGTTGGTGGCACACAAGGCGCGTTTGGTAGTGATCAAAACCAAGTTACGGTTCTTCAAAAAAATCAAGACCCAATAAAGTGGCCGCGCCAATCAAAGATGCAAATTGCTAATCAACTTATTGAATTAATTAGTTTAAAATTAAAGCAAGGTGATTAAATGCCCGAGTTGGCACAAGTAATTGTTGATGTTCCAACAATGCAGACAAATCAACCGTATACTTACCAAATTCCGTCGACACTGGAAAAACAAATTCAGGTTGGTGTCCGAGTTGTAGTTCCTTTTGGTAATGGTAGTCGAACTGTTCAAGGGTTTGTAGTTGCCCTTGATCAGCCTACTGATTATGACGGAAAACTTAAACCAATTAAAGCGGTGATGGACTTACGACCGGTCATTAATAAAGAATTATTGGTTCTTAGTAAATGGCTTGCTGATACTACCTATTCCTTTTGGATTTCTTGTTTATATACAATGTTACCAAACCTATTAAAAGCTAAGACTTCGCGGATAATTCGGATAATCGATGATGTTGATGAACAAGTTGCGTTTGATATTTTTCATGGGCGCGATGAATTGGACATGGCAACTGTTCAAGATAAGCCGGCAATCATTAGTAAACTATTTCAACTACAAAGGGCAGGAAAGATTACGATTGATTATCGTGTTGAGGACCGAGCTCGTGTAAAGACCGTCACTGGCATTAAGCCGATACTAAATTTTGAGCAGCTTGAAGAACAGCGGACTTCACTTCATCCAAATGCACATGCACAGAATCGCTTAATTTCATACTTACAAACAATTACTGGCCAAGTTGTTAAGATTAAAGACGCCGAACATGTTACCGGATTAAAAACAGGAACTTTTAATCAGGGACAGAAAAAGGGATGGTTAGAGAAAGTCCCAATAGAGGTTTATCGTAATCCACTAGGCATGCAGGCTTCACTGGATAACCAACATTTAGATTCGCCATTACACTTAAATCCTGAGCAGCAACATGCTGTTGATGAGATTAATAAGGCAATTGATAACCATGATCCAGAGACTTTTTTACTTCAGGGAGTAACAGGAAGCGGTAAGACGGAAGTGTATCTCCAGACAATTGCTAATGCTCTTAAACAGGGGAAGACAGCTTTAATGCTAGTGCCAGAAATATCTTTAACGCCCCAAATAGTTAGTCGTGTCCAACGTCGATTTGGTTCAAAAGTTGCGGTCCTTCATAGCAGCCTTTCAAACGGGGAACGTTATGATGAATGGCGGCGGATTGAGCGCGGTGAAGCGCGAGTTGTTGTTGGTGCGCGGTCTGCTATTTTTGCGCCATTAAAAAATCTAGGGATTATCATTTTGGATGAGGAACATGAATCTAGTTATAAACAAGATGAGGCACCCCGTTATCATGCTCGTGAAGTAGCAAAGTGGCGCGGAAAATATAATCACGCTCCAGTTGTTTTAGGATCAGCAACGCCTAGTTTGGAAAGTCGGGCGCGTGCAATTAAAAAAGTTTATCATTTATTACATTTACGTCACCGGGTAAATCAGCAACCGCTTCCTCCAATTGAAATTGTTGATATGCGAGAGGAAGTAAAAAAGTATGGTGAAAGCAATTTTTCACAATCTTTACTAAGAAAGCTAGACCAGCGCCTGCAAAAGAGAGAACAAAGTATCTTGATGCTTAACCGTCGTGGCTTTTCTTCGTTTATGATGTGCCGTGACTGCGGGGCAGTTTTAAAATGCCCTAATTGCGATATTTCGTTGACCCTTCATATGGATACACACACAATGAAATGTCATTACTGTGGGCATGAGGAACCGATCCCTTACGAATGCCCAAATTGTCATAGTCGAAAGATTCGTTACTATGGAACCGGGACAGAAAAAGTAGAGCAAGAGCTGCATCAACTTTTACCACAAGCACGGATAATTCGGATGGATGTTGATACTACTAAACGAAAGGGAATGCATGCCAAATTATTACGACAATTTGGTCAACACCAAGCTGATATTTTATTAGGAACTCAAATGATTGCTAAGGGCCTTGATTTTCCTAATGTGACACTTGTTGGGGTCTTAAATGCAGATACAGGATTAGGACTTCCAGATTTTCGAGCAAGTGAGCGGACGTTCGACCTGTTAAGCCAAGTCAGTGGGCGAGCTGGGCGAGCAAACAAACAAGGTGAGGTCGTTATCCAAACTTATAATCCTGATCATTATGCTATTCAAGATGCCAAGAATCATAACTATGATCAATTCTTTAACCAAGAGATGGCTTTAAGACACCAGGCAGGATATCCGCCTTATTATTACACCGTTCGATTAATGGCAAGTCATCCGGAAGAAGCACAGGCAGCTAAGGCAATGGTCCGGATTTACGAGCAACTGAGAAGAGGAATAGCGCCATCAACGATCCTTCTTGGGCCGACACCACGGGCGATTGCAAGGATGAAGAGACGTTACTACTATCAAATTGTAATTAAATATAAAAAGGATCCCCAACTTCATAACTTACTATTTAAAATCCTCCATGATACCCAAAGTCATGGTTATAAGGATGTTCAAGTAAGTATTGATCCAGATCCACAATACTTTATGTAAAAGAAAGGATGTTCAAAATGACAACATCAATCGTATTTATGGGAACGCCAGAATTTGCTGTTCCAATTTTGCAAAGTTTAATTGATAATCCAGCGTATACTGTAAAGGCAGTATTAACTCAACCTGATCACCGAATTGGTCGTAAAAAAACACTTCACGAGTCACCAGTAAAACAGTTAGCTAAAGAGCATAATATTAAAATTCTACAACCCGTAAAATTAAATAAGAGTCCTGAAATGGATGAAATTATTGAATTACAGCCAGATCTAATGATTACTGCGGCCTATGGTCAATTTTTGCCAACTAAATTATTAGATGCTGCTAAAATTGCTGCAATTAATGTTCACGGCTCCTTACTACCCAAATATCGTGGCGGTGCGCCAATCCAGTATTCTATTATTAATGGGGATAAAGAAACCGGTATTTCTATCATGTATATGGTAAAAAAGATGGATGCGGGTGATATAATTGCGCAAAAGGCGATTCCTATTATGCCTGATGATGATAGCGGAACAATGTTTAAAAAGCTGAGTATTTTAGGACGTGATTTGTTATTGGATACTCTTCCGCGAATTATCAGTGGTGATATTAATCCGGTGGCACAAGATCCTGATAAAGTTGTGTTTTCTCCTAATATCAGTAGTGAGGAAGAGCAAATTGATTATCACTTACCTGCTGATCTAATTGACGCCAAAGTTCGCGGATTGCGACCAGCTCCACTAGGTAATATGATAATTGATGGTTTACGAACAAAAATTTATGACGTTACGCCATTGGATGAAAAAACAGTGCTTGATCCTGGAAAAGTGGTTCGCGTTACTAAACATCAATTGGCAATTGCGGCTGGTAATGGGACAGTTTATCAGATAAATAAATTAAAACCTGCTGGAAAAAAGGCGATGGATATTACAGCTTATCTTAATGGTCACAAAAATATTGTTGATGGAGGACAAGTTATCACTAATGACTAAATTCCAACCTCAAAATGCTCGTGAATTAGCTATGGTTGCCCTTGAGCGTGTTGAACAAAATGGCGCCTATTCAAATTTACAGCTTGATCAATTATTAAAAAAGTACCCGTTAGCGGATAAAGATCGGCGTTTAGCAACGAATATTGTCTATGGTGTTTTACAGCATAAACTAACACTCAAGTACTGGCTAAATGGCTTTGTTAATAATCGCAAGCTAGATTCTTGGGTTAAGGTGCTGTTACTTTCTGCTATTTATCAGTTTCATTATTTGGAGCGTGTTCCTGATTGGGCAGTTACGGATGAAAGTATTAAAATTGCAAAGCGACGTGGAAATCCTGGTATTCGTAAATTTGTAACGGGTGTACTACATGCAGTATTAAGAGAAGGATTGCCGGCTTTAGACAATATTGAAAATGATTCGCAACGATTGAGCGTTCAAAATAGTGTTCCAGAGTGGCTGGTTAACGAGTTAATGACACAATACGGGAAAGAAACTACAGCCAAAATCTTACGATCAATTAATGAGCCGGCTCACCAAGTTATTCGCGTGAATCGTGCTAAGACAACAGTATCAGCGGTTAAGCAAGTATTAGACAATATGAACATCGAATATCATGAAAGCAAGGTAGCAGCTAATGCCTTAGTAATTACAAAGGGCGAAGTTGTTACTTCTGATCTATTTCGTGATGGTGAAATTACTATTCAAGATGAAAGTGCTATGTTAGCTGTTGAAAGTATGAATATTAAGCCGTCAGATAAAGTTCTTGATGCTTGTGCTGCTCCTGGCGGAAAAACCGTCCAAATTGCTGCTTATTTATCTCCTGCTAATGGCGGATTTGTTGATGCACTTGATATCCATCAGCATAAAGTTAGGCTAATTGAGAAGAATGCACAGCGGATGGGAGTAAGTGATAGGGTGAATGCCTATGCGCTTGATGCCCGCAAAGTTGATGAACAATTTAAAGATGAAAGTTTTGATAAAATCTTAGTTGATGCACCATGTAGCGGAATAGGCTTATTACGGCGAAAACCAGAGATTCGCTATACAAAACAGCTTGCTGATAGTATGCGGCTACATCAAATTCAATTATCAATTTTAAATGCAGTTGCATCAAAGGTAAAAAAGGGCGGTATAATCACTTATAGCACGTGTACGATCCTACAACAGGAAAATGATGCAACCGTTAAGGCTTTCCTTTCCCAGCATCCAGAATTCAAATTAATTAAAACGACAACGGCACGTAAAGTTAAAGATGGTCGTCATTCGGCAACGTTAACTATTTTGCCAAGTGACTTTGACTCTGATGGCTTTTTTATCAGCAGCCTTAAGAAGGGACTATAATAAATTGATGAAAGTTGCTTATCAAACAGATATTGGTCACCAGCGTAAGCAAAACCAAGACCGGGTTAATATGTTTACTAATAGTCATGGTGACCAATTAATGGTTATTGCTGACGGAATTGGTGGTAATCGTAGCGGTGATGTTGCAGCGGAGTATACAGTGACTGTATTAGGTAACCGCTTTAAAGAAGAGCCTCCACAGACTCCGCTTGAAGGGATTCGGTGGTTTGCTCGTGAAACACAGCTAATTAATGGTCAGATTTTGGCACAATCTAAACGAAGTATTCGGTTACAGGGGATGGGAACCACGATGGTTGCTGCAATCGCATTTAAAGATGCAGTAGTTGTCGCTAACATTGGTGATAGTCGTGGATATATCCTCCATCAAAATTTATTAACGCAAATAACAGTTGATCATTCCCTAGTAAACGAGTTAGTAAAAACTGGCGATATTTCTGAAGATGAAGCTTTGAAATTACCACAAAGCAATATTATTACCCGGGCAATTGGGATCTCATCAGATGCACAAATCGAAGTAAATCGTTTTGATTTAAATGAAGGCGATCAATTATTAATGTGTTCTGATGGTTTATTTAAAACTGTTGAAAGAGATCAGATTATTGCGGTACTTGAACAGTCAGTTTCATTGCAAGAAAAGTGTGCACGATTAGTTGCAATGGCAAATAAGGCAGGCGGTCCGGACAATATTACTGTTTTAATCGGAATTAATAGTGACCAGGAGGGATAAGACATGAATCCTGGATATGAAATTGGTCACCGTTATCGGATAATTTGTTCACTTGGCGAAGGTGGAATGGCAAATGTTTATTTAGCTCATGATATCGTGTTAGATCGTGATGTTTCTGTAAAATTATTACGTCTTGACTTACGTGATGATCCAAATACTAAACGGCGCTTTCACCGTGAAGCAATGGCTGCAACTCAGCTTAATGATCCACATATTGTTGGAATCTATGACGTTGGTGAAGATCACGGCTTACAATATATGGTCATGCAGTATGTAAAGGGAACTGATCTAAAAGCATATATCAAAGAGCACTACCCTATTCCTCTACCGCAAGTTATTGATATCATGGAACAAGTACTCTCGGCTGTTGCTACTGCGCACGCCCACGGAATTATCCATCGTGACTTAAAACCACAAAATATATTAATTGATGAGAACAAGAACGTAAAGATTACTGATTTTGGTATTGCAGTGGCTGTATCGCAAGACTCATTAACCCAAACAAATACATTAATGGGCTCTGTTCATTACCTATCGCCGGAACAGGCACGGGGAAGCATTGCAACTAAGCAGTCTGATATCTATTCATTAGGGATCATCTTATTTGAATTATTGACGGGTAAAGTTCCATTTGAGGGTGAAACTGCCGTATCAATCGCATTAAAACACTTCCGTGAAGAAATCCCGTCAGTCCGCAAACAAGATAAGGCGATTCCACAAGCATTAGAAAATGTAATAATTAAGGCGACTGCAAAAGAACCGTCAAGTAGGTATAGTTCAGCTACTGAAATGGCAACGGACTTAAAAACAACTCTTGATCCACAGCGCGCAAATGAACCACGGTTAAATCTTCAACAAGATGATAATGGAGAAACCAAAATATTAGATATAAAAAAATTAAAAAGCGATGATAAGCAGTCTGCTAATATAGAACCGGCCAAACAATCATCAAAACGTGATTCTAAACCATGGTGGAAGAAATACGGCATTATTTGTGGTAGCATAATTATTGTAATTATGTTGCTTATTGGTGGTTGGTGGTTCTTTATCCGGCAGGTAATTACGCCAGATGTTGAAGGAATGTCAGTTATAAAAGCTGAACAAAAATTGCGCCGCCAAGATCTTCGGATTGGAAAAATTACGCGGATTTATAGCCAGACAGTTGATAAAAATCATGTTGTAGAAACAACACCAGATGCAAATCATAAGACGCGGGTAAGTACACCGATAAATCTAGTGGTAAGCACTGGGGTAAAACAATGGCGGATGGCTGATTATGTTGGTGAAAATTATTCTTCTGTTGCCGCAAACTTACGGCGCAAGGGATTTCAGGTACACAAAGAAAGTGTTTACTCTGATGATGTAGATAAGGGACAAATTATTAAACAGAACCATAAAAAAGGAACGATTATCAAAACGGCCTCTGATACGATTGTCTTTCAAGTGAGCGCTGGCAAGGAGCCGATTAAGATTCCTGACTTTAAGAATCAAGATATCAGTGTCGTACAGCAATTTGCAAATAAAAATAAACTACAATTAACAACACAAGAGAAAAAGTCAAAGACAATTGCGACAAATCACGTTGTCAGTCAGACACCACGTGCAGGATCAACCCTAAATCATGGCGATACCCTTACTGTTTCAATTGCTAATTCTGGTAATCAGACGAAGACAACAAATATTCAAATTAATATTCCATTCGATGGAAATGGTGGACAGCGCGAAAACCGTGTTCAAGTTTATATTCGCGATGCTAATCATAATTTAACAATGGAATATCAAGACATTACAATTAATCAAGAAACAACAATTAACGTGCCATTTACCCTTAAGCAGGGTCAAACCGGTGCTTATCGGGTAGTGCGCAATGGACGAACAATTATGAGTGCAACAAATATTACAGGATAATGGAGGTGCAGTTTGAAAACTGGAATTATTCAACAATCGTTAAGTGGATTTTATGATATTTTTTCTAGTGGTAAGATCTATAGGACAAGAGCACGTGGCAACTTTCGCCAACGAAAAATAAAGCCAGTTGTTGGTGACCATGTTGAATTTAGTGCAGAGAATCAACGCGAAGGCTACCTGCTAAAAATTCTGCCTCGTCGTAATCAATTGGTAAGACCACCAGTTGCCAATGTTGATATGGCAGTAGTAGTTACTTCAGCTAAAGAGCCTGCTTTTTCAGCTAATTTGCTTGACCGGCAATTGATTGCTTTAGAAGCCCAAAAGATTACGCCAGTGATTTATTTTTCAAAGACGGATTTATTAGATGAAGACGCATACCAGCAACTTTTACCAATTATTGAGGGGTATCAAAGGATTGGTTACCGTGTTTTTGCTAACAGGAATCCTTTTGATCCACAGCAATTATTATCATTGACGGCGGATTTAAAAGGGAAAGTTGTAACAATGATGGGACAGACAGGGGCTGGAAAGTCTACATTGCTTAATCACTTGGCTCCGCAGCTTGAATTAGCCACTGGTGAGATTTCACAAGCCCTTCAACGTGGTCGTCATACCACTCGGAAGGTTAGTTTATTAGAAGTCAATGGTGCTTTAATCGCTGATACTCCAGGTTTTTCTTCTTATGAGACTTTTAATATGACTGTTAATGACCTTCCCTTTTTATTTCCAGAAATGGCTCGGCTTGCGCCAAATTGTAAATTTCGTGGCTGCCTTCATTTAAAAGAACCACAATGTGCTGTGAAGGAAGCATTAAACAATGGTATAATCATGAGGAGTCGGTATGATGATTACGTTCAGTTTCATGAATTGATTGCTAATCAGAAACCAAATTATAAGAAATGAGGGAATTAGGATGATTAAAGTTGCACCATCAATTTTAAGTGCAGATTACGTAAACTTACAAAAAGATATTGAAAAAGTTGATAAGGCTGGTGCGCAATATTTACATATTGATGTAATGGACGGTACGTTTGTTCCAAGCATCTCTTACGGTCCTGGATTTGTTAAGGCAATTCGCCCAATTACAAAGATGGTCTTGGATGTTCACTTAATGGTTGAACAACCAGAACATATCTTGCCAATGTTTATTGACGCTGGCGCAGATATTATTGGGGTCCAAGTCGAAGCTACGCAACATATTCATCGTGCACTTCAAATTATAAAAAACGGTGGTGTTAAGGCTGAAGTTGTTATTAATCCAGGGACTCCAGTTGCGATGATTGAGCCAGTACTACACATGGTTGACCAAGTATTAGTTATGACTGTAAACCCTGGTTTTGGTGGTCAAAAGTTCTTACCAGAGACTGTTGATAAGATTGCCCAATTAAATGCAATTAAAGAAGAAAAGGGTTATAACTTTGACATTGAAGTTGACGGTGGCGTTAACGATAAAACAGTTGTTGATTGCTATAAGGCTGGGGCAACAGTTGCGGTAGCCGGTTCATATGTCTTTAATGCAGAAAATCCTGCAGAACGTATCAAGGCTCTTGAAGACGCTACAAAGTAATGTTAACTATAAAAAGGAGATGGCGTTAGGTTGTCTTCTTTTTTATATTTTTAAAGAGGTTAAGCAATGAGAGTAAATGTACTTGTTGGTGGACCGATTGAAATGGTTCCAACTAAGTTAATTAATGAACGCCGCAATGAAAAGTGGGTCGGCGTAGACCGGGGAGCAGTGACGCTCTTAAAAATGGGAATCGTTCCTATGATTGCAGTCGGCGATTTTGATTCAATTACTAGTAATGAACTGCAGGGATTAGAAAATGCATTACATCAAGTAAAAGTATATCCCCCCGAAAAAAATTATACTGATACTCAATTAGGAATAAGGTTCGCCACTCAGGATAAAAATCCAGATGAAATAGATATTTTTGGCGCAACCGGTGGTCGGTTAGATCACTTATTAGCAAATATATTCCTGCCATTACAAGCTGAATTTAGACCATACTTAACACGAATAAAGATTATTGATTGTCAAAATATTATGGCTTACTATCTTCCCGGAAGGTATACAATTTCGCATATAAAAGGGAAAAAGTACTTAGCGTTTGTTAATTTGACGCCAGTAGAAGGTTTAACTTTACAGGATGAAAAGTATCCACTGATAGATTGGAATAGTAAAATTCCGTTTTCGTGGACTAGTAATGAATTTACTGCCGAAGAAAATCATTTTTCATTTAAAAAGGGAATTATGGCGGTAATTCAATGTAATGATCCGCTAAAACTGGGCAATTAGAAGGATAGAACACCTGTCAAGGAAAATTACTTGAAAGAAAAATCTTGCATTGTGGCGGTGCCTATGGTAGATTAATTAGGTGAGTTATATCGCAGTTCTGCGTAAACGAAAAAATATGAAACAAAGAGGAGGGTACCACCAATGGCTAAAGATTTTATCAACGGTAAACGGACGCAATTTGGTAACAAGCGTTCTCACGCCCTTAACTCAAGTCGGCGTAGCTGGAAGCCTAACTTGCAAAAGGTAACCATTTTAGTTAATGGTAAGCCTAAGAAGGTATACGTTTCAGCACGTACGCTGAAGTCAGGTAAAGTGACTCGGGTTTAATTAAAAATGATGCCGTCCAGTAGGGCGGCTTATTTTTTATGCTAATTAATTAACCCCCTTCATCAATTTGTAAAAATATTCGTAGGTTACTTTTTTACTGAAATATGCTATGGTATGATGGTATTGATTTAATCGTAATCTTTATAAAGATTACCTTTACAAGGTTCAGTAATGACACGGTGTATATTTTTAACACTGGTATTTTATAAGGAGGCCATGACGATGGCAGTAAAAATCAAAACTAAGTCAGGAACAATTGACATTGATAATGATGTTATTTCATCAGTTGTTGGTGGTGCTGCTACTGATAACTACGGTGTTGTTGGAATGGCAAGTCGAAATCCATTACGAGACGGAGTAAATCAAATCCTTCGGCGTGAAAATTTCGCACGTGGTGTAGTTGTTCGACAACAAGATAATGGAGTGGCGGTTGATGTCAACATTATTGTTGGCTATGGTACTAAAATTTCAGAAGTATCAAAGAGCGTCCAGGCAAAAGTAAAATATAATCTTGAAACAATGCTCGGAATCACGGCTAACTCAGTAAACGTATGTGTCCAAGGTGTACGGACACTAGAAGACTAAAAGAGCATTGGGGAGGAATTTCGAATTGGCTGTAACAAAAATTACGAACCTCGAATTTGGCAAAATGGTTCAAGCAGCGGCAGATAAGCTTAGTAAAAATGCTGAATTCATTAATTCATTAAATGTTTTTCCTGTTCCAGATGGGGACACCGGAACAAACATGACTTCTTCAATGGCTAGTGGTGCCAAATATGAGCGTAATGAAACTAGCAAGAAAGTGGGAGATCTTAGTGCAGCATTAGCTAAGGGATTACTGATGGGAGCACGTGGTAATTCAGGTGTTATCTTATCGCAAATCTTTCGTGGCTTTGCAAAGGCAACGGCGGGAATGGAAGCTTTATCTGCTGCTGATTTTGTTAACGCATATGCAAATGGTGCTAAAACTGCCTATAAAGCGGTAATGAAGCCAACAGAAGGAACAATTTTGACAGTTGTTCGTGAATCGGCTCAAGAAGGCTTGAATAAGGTTAAAGAAACTGATGATCTTGTTGAAATTGTCCACGCAATTTATGAGGCTAGTGAAAAAGCTTTAGAAAAGACGCCGGAACTCTTGCCAGTATTAAAAGAAGTTGGTGTTGTTGACTCTGGTGGACAAGGTTTAGTATTTGTTCTTCGTGCGTTTGATGAAGCTTTAAGCGGGCGAGTGGATAAGAGTGAAGACTATAAGCCTGATAATGCTGAGATTGATGAGATGGTTCATGCAATGGATCATCAGAGTGTACAGGGAAAGCTAAATCCTGAAGACATCGAATATACCTACTGTACTCAAATGTTAGTGCGAATTGGCAAAGGTAAGCAAGTTACGCAAAAGTTTGATTATGATACTTTCTACAACTATTTAGCTGACCTTGGTGATAGTCTTCTTGTCTTAAATGATGACCAAGTTGTCCGTGTTCATGTACATACAGAACACCCAGGTAAGGTATTATCATGGGGACAGCAATTCGGTGATTTACAGACGATTGAAATTCATAATATGGTTTGGCAACAAGAAGAAATCATGGAAAATGATGAAAACAATGCTGATAATCAGTCACCGGTTGAAAAGGCAAAGGCTGTAGCAGAGACAAATAAAGAGATTAAGACGGCGGTTATCGCAGTGGCATCTGGCGACGGAATTGCAAAACTATTAAAGAGTCTAGGCGTTACCCACATCATTTCAGGCGGGCAAACAATGAACCCAAGTACTCAGGATATTTTAGAAGCAATTAATAATAGTGGTGCTAAACAAGCGTTAGTTCTTCCTAATAATGGAAATATCTTTATGACTGCAGAACAGGCTGCTGATGTAGCAGATATTCCAACAAAGGTTGTTCATAGCAAGACGATTGCTCAAGCTATGAGTGCATTACTGGAATATAATCCTGAGGCAAGCTTAACCGAGAATCAGACTAAAATGGAAGAAAATCTCGGCAGTGTTGCAAGTGGTGAGGTTACCAATGCTGTTCGTGACACAACAATTGATGGTCGTGAGATAAAAAAAGACGATTATATGGGAATAGTGGACGGTAAAATTGTTGACACTGATCCTGATTTAAAGGAAGCAGCAATTAAGATGGTTAAGGCCATGCTTGACGAGGATAGTGAAATTGTAACAATTTTATTTGGAACTGACGGTGACCAAGCGACTGCTGAAGAAATCAAAGCAGCGGTTGAAGAAGTTGATGATGAATTAGATATTCAAATCTATGACGGTGGCCAGCCTGTTTACCCATATTTAATTTCTGTTGAATAGGATTTGTTTCACTATTGAAGTGATTTAGTAAAAGCTATGGTTTAGATTTAGCCTTGAGTCTTGTTTTTTAATAGTGGAAAAAGGCTGAGAGAAAACTTTTTAGTTTTTTCCCAGCCTTATTTTAACCATTAGATGGATTTATAAAGAGGTGAAAGAAGTGCGTAGCTTAACGGATTCGGTTACCAAATTAAAAGGCGTCGGACCTAAAAGAGTAGCTGATTTAGCAACGTTAGGAATAGATACAATTGAAGATTTGTTAACGTATTATCCGACTCGCTATAATGACTTTACACCTACTGATATTACAAGTGCGAAAGATAAGCAAAAGATTACTTTGCAGGGCATCGTTGTTTCTGAACCACTTCTAACGCATTATGGTTATCGGCGTAATCGTCTCAGCTTTCGAATGCAAATAGGTCGTGAAGTAATTGTTGTTACTTTTTTTAATCAGCCTTACATAAAAAAGCAGGTAACTTTAAATCAGCAAGTAACAGTGATGGGCAAGTGGGATGCCACTCGCAGGCAAATAACGGCAAATAAATTAATCAAAGAACAAGCTGACCAGCAAAATGAATTCGGTGCGGTATACTCAGTTAATAAGCATATTCGTCAGAGTGTTTTGCAAAGCTTTATTCGTCAAGCTTACGAGGAATACGGTAATATAATTCCAACTTATCTCCCAAGAGCTCTTCGGCAACGGTATCGGCTTATGGATCGGCGACAAATGATTAAGGAGATTCATTTTCCCCAAACGCAAATGACTGCTAAAGCTGCCCGGCGAACCGCAGCTTATGAAGAATTTTTCCTTTTTCAGTTGCGCTTACAAGCAATTCGTCGTGCACATCGTCAAGAAGATGGTAATCGAATTTTATATCATAATGATGAATTAAAAGAATTTATTGCTAATTTACCATTTGAATTGACAGATGCGCAAAAGAAAGTGGTTAACGAAATTTGTCGAGATATGCGGCAACCATATCAAATGAACCGTTTACTTCAAGGGGATGTCGGGTCAGGAAAGACGGTTGTTGCTGCCATTGCTATATATGCTGCTGTAACCGCTGGATACCAGGCAGCATTGATGGCTCCAACAGAAATTTTAGCAGCTCAACACGCGGAAAAGTTATCACGTGTTTTTGCGGGGACGCATGTTCATGTAGCACTTTTAACAGGTGCCCTTACGGTAAAGCAGCATCAAAGCTTAATAGCGGCAATGAAGCGTGGCGATGTAAACCTGATTATAGGAACACATGCCCTGATTCAAGATGATGTTGAATATGCTAATCTAGGTCTAGTTATAACTGACGAACAGCATCGGTTTGGAGTTAACCAGCGCCAACGACTTCGTGAAAAGGGAGATCACCCAGATGTTCTAGCGATGACAGCTACTCCCATTCCGCGCACACTTGCTATTACTAATTATGGCGAGATGGATGTTTCAGTAATTGATCAGATGCCAGCAGGACGAAAGCCAATTCAAACACAGTGGTTAAAATCTAACCAGCATGCTGAAGCTATTCATTTTTTGCGGGAACAATTAGAAAAAGGTGCCCAAGCATATGTCGTTAGTGCGTTAATTGAGGAGTCTACGGCATTAGATGTCCAAAATGCGACTGATCTTTTTCAGCAACTATCAGCTGATTTACAACCCGACTATAAAGTGGGGTTATTGCACGGCCGAATGGAAAACGATGAAAAAGACAAAACAATGCAGCAATTTAAAGCTGGTAAGATTCAAGTCCTAGTTGCAACCACGGTAGTTGAAGTGGGGGTTGATAATCCTAATGCAACAATTATGGTTATTTTTGACGCGGATCGATTTGGATTAGCCCAGTTGCACCAATTGCGTGGTCGAGTAGGACGAGGAGATCGACAAAGTTATTGCTTATTAATTGCTGATCCCAAAACTGATGAGGGAAAGGCACGGATGAAAACAATGGTAGCAACTAACGATGGCTTTAAAGTTGCAGAACAAGATTTGAAATTACGTGGTTCTGGAGATGTTTTAGGAAAAAAACAATCGGGAATGCCAGAGTTTAAAGTTGGCGATCCAATTGCCGATTTAAAAATGTTGCAAATAGCACGAGCTGATGCTGGTAATCTTTTAGCGACACCTAATTGGGATAATATTGATGAAAACCAGCCACTTGTTTTGTACTTGCAGCGGCATGAATTAGAAACACATTTTGATTGAAAGGAAGAATGCATTATGAAGATTGCGGTTGACGCAATGGGTGGCGATAATGCCCCACAAGTAATTATTGAAGGAGTTGAACAAGCTCGTGATCTTTACCCGGATCTTGAATTTGATCTTTATGGTGATTTAGAAAAGGTTAAGCCATTAATAAAAAATAATGAGCGGTTAAACATTATTGCAACGACGGAGGAAATTTCCATGGGAGAAGAACCCGTTCGAGCAATTCGCCGTAAAAAAGATTCCTCAATAGTTCGTGCAGCTACTGCCGTTAAGGAAGGAAATGCAGATGCCTTTTTTTCAGCTGGTAATACTGGGGCAATTTTAGCAGCTGGACTCTTTATTGTCGGTCGGATTAAGGGAATTGACCGCCCTGGTTTAACTAGTATTTTACCAATTGCAAAACCAGGTTCAGCTCGGCATAGTTTTGTCTATTTAGATACTGGTGCAAATGCGGAAAGCAAAGAAAAGAACCTTGAGCAATATGCATATCTTGGTAAATTTTATGCGGAAAATGTATTAGGTGTTGCAAATCCGCGAATTGCGCTGTTAAATAATGGTGCTGAAGAAGATAAAGGCGATAAATTACATAAGGATGTTTGGCAAATTCTTAATAGCAAAGATGACTTAAACTTTATTGGTAATATTGAATCAGGAGATTTACTATTTGGTAGTGCTGATGTTGTTGTAAGTGATGGCTGGACGGCTAATGCAGCTTTAAAAGCAACTGAAGGTACAGCCAAAATGATGATGACTTTGATAAAACATGGAATATTACATGGTGGTTTACGTGCTAAGCTAGGTTATTTAATGCTAAAGCCGATCTTTCACCAAATTGGTCAAAAGATGAACGCTTCGACATATGGTGGAGCTGTTTTATTAGGTTTGAAGGCGCCGGTAGTAAAAACGCATGGTTCATCAGATGCACTGGCAGTGAAAAATACAATTAGTCAGATTAGAACGATGATTAAGACCGGTGTAATTGAAAAAACTGTAGAATTTTTTGATGATTCCGAAAATCTAGACAATGTGACAAAAAACGAATAGAATAAATAGCAAACTAATAAAGAGAGGTTAATAATGATGGCTGATAATAAGAAAAAAGAAATCTTTAATAAGGTTTCAGAAATAGTTGCAGACCATTTTGACGTTGATCGGGCCAAGATTACTGATGATTTAAACTTAAAGACGGATTTAGATGCTGATTCAATTGACTTTGTTGAATTTGTTCTTGAATTAGAGGATACTTTTGGTGAAGAGATTGATGACGAAGATGCTGAGAAGCTCAGCACAATTGGTGAGGTAGTTGACTATATCGCTACACATACTGCGGACTAGTAGTTGAGATGCTAATTGTTTTAAAAAGCCCAGGATATTGAGGAATCAATGTTCTGGGCTTTAGTAAATCCTTAATATTCATTAATTTTCTCTGCGGAAACGCTGGTTGTCTAGTATAATAGGCGATAGACATTTTGTTAGTATTTAGTTAATCAATGAAAGGAATTTTTTATGATCGAAGAATTACAAGACTACTTGGCCAAGGAATTTAATATTCATTTTGATAATCCATCTCTATTAGCTGAAGCCTTTACGCAGGCCTCATACGTAAATGAACATCCAAATCAAGGACTAAAGTTTTACGAGCGGATTGAATTTCTTGGCGATGCCGTGTTGGAACTGATCGTTTCAGAGTATATCTATAAACGTTTTCCAGAATTACCACAAGGAAAGCTTACTCGCTTACGAGCGGCAATGGTTTGTGAGGATAGTTTTTCAAAATTTGCGAAGGAATGCCATTTTGACCAATATATTCGACTAGGGCATGGTGAAGAAATGGCTGGAGCACGAGAGCGACCGGGCCTTCTTTGTGATATTTTTGAATCCTTTATTGGTGCATTGTACCTAGATCAAGGCCGTCCTGCAGTTGAAAAATTTGTTCAACGGATTATTTTCCCAAAGCTTGACATGGGCTGGTTTGATCATGCAGTTGATGCTAAGACGAGTCTTCAAGAATTCTTACAACGTGATGGGGATATTGATATTGAATACCATCTATTGCAGGAAAGTGGAACGGAAAACGATCCAGAATTTAATGTTAACGTTACAGCTAATGGAAAAGTCATTGGTGAAGGTAAGGGATCTTCAAAGAAACACGCGGAAATGCAAGCTGCACAACAAGCGCTTGATAAGTTGCGTAATAAAAATAAATAGTGAGTAGGAACAACTGATGCAATTATTATCATTAACTTTAGATGGGTTTAAATCGTTTGCCCAAAAAACAACAATTAAATTTGAACCCGGGATGACTGGGATTGTCGGCCCTAATGGTAGTGGTAAGAGTAATATTATTGAGGCAATTCAGTGGGTGATGGGCGAGCAATCAGCGCGTCACCTGCGTGGAGATCGGATGGCAGATGTTATTTTTAACGGTTCATCAGATAGAAAGCCGCTTAATCGTGCGCTTGTTTCGATAACGTTAGATAATAGTGACCATTATCTTGCAAGTGATTTTACTGAATTAACGATTACGCGAAAAATTTACCGTAATGGTGATAGTGAATATTTACTAAACGATCAGCATGTCCGCCTGAAAGATATTACGGATTTATTTATCGATTCTGGATTAGGTCGTGAATCATTCTCAATTATTTCGCAGGGACGAATTGAAGAAATTTTTAACGGAAAAGCTGTAGATCGGCGTGGAATTATTGAAACCGTTGCTGGGGTTGCTAAATATAAGAAAAATAAAGAAATTGCTGAAAAACGTTTGGCAACGACGATGGAAAATCTTAATAGGGTGAATGATATTATTAGCGAGCTGGAAAAGCAAATTGAACCCTTAGAAGAACAAAGCGCAATTGCCCAGGATTATTTAGAACAGAAAAAGCAATTTGACATCCTTGATCGGACACAGACTGTTCGACAGTATGATAATTATCATCAAAAACTGATTAGCTTGGAAACAAAACTAAAACAGGCTAATACAATAGTTAATGATTACAAGCGTCAAGCAGATCGAGATAGTCAGCAACTAGATAGCCTAAAGCAAAAGCGTCACGAGCTAACAGCGACCAAGGATCGATTACAGGCAATTATCCTTAATAAGACAGAGATGATTGCTAAACTTAAAAATCAGCAATCAGTGTCAAGTGTTCGTCGCGAACAACGGGAAAGCGAGCAACGTCGTCTTAAGACACAACAAAAAGAATTAGATACCCAGCTACAAACGTTAAAAGATCAGCAGCGGGTGGTACAGGAACAAATTGATAAACAAGAAGCAGCAATTAAAAGCCGCCAAGAAGAGCTTGATGCCGCTAAAAAGATGAGTAGTAGTGAACGAATTACTAAATTAAATCAAAAGGTAGATGAATTACGGAATCATCAAGTTGACTTAATGCAACAGATCACGACAATTCATAACCAACAATCCTTTTTATCGCGTAACCATGAGCAAGCGGTTGTTTCACAACGGCAAAGTACTGCCGAGTTAGCAAATGCTAGGGCTGAATTAACGACGATTATTAAGCAATATAATGCAGGTAAAGCAGAAACAACAGCAATGAACCAAAAGGCGGCTGCGGTTGAAGAAAAGTTAAAACAGGAGCAACACCGTCATGATGAATTAGGACAGCAGTACCAAAATAGCCAGCGAAAGTGGTATCAAGCATTAGGAGATGTGCGGTCCCTTAAATCGCGGATTAATACTTATAAGTCGATGGCCGATGAATATAGCGGTTACTACCGTGGGGTGCAAAGTGTTCTTCGGCAGCGAAAACAATTTTCAGGACTAGCAGGGGCAGTAAGTGAATTATTTGAAGTGCCTGCTAACTATACGGTTGCTGTTGAAACGGTATTAGGCGGGCAATTGCAACAATTAGTGGTTGATCGGCAAATCACTGCTAAAAAGATAATTAATTTCCTAATAAAAACCCGCGCAGGGCGTGTAACTATTTTACCTCTTGATACTTTGCAGCATCGTCGAACATTAAACATTTGGCAACAGCTAAAAGGGATGCCAGGATACTTGGGACGAGCAACAGACCTAATTAATTATGATCCACAATTTCAAATAATTGCCGACCATTTACTAGGTACAACAGTAATTGCTGATAATCTTGATCATGCAACTGAAATTGCAAAAGCAGGGCGCCACTTAATTCGGGTAGTTACACTTGATGGGCAACTAATTAATGCGAGCGGGGCGATGACTGGAGGAGCAACGAGAAATCGTCAAACCGGGTTATTGAGCCAAAAACAAATGGCAAAACAACTTGAGAATGAGTTAACCAGTCAGCAGCAACTTGCAAGTTCGCTGGAACAAACAGTAGCTAAACTACAGCAAGCTCAGCAGGCAAATGATCAGGTTATTACTGATTACCAAGATCAATTGCGTAAACAGCAGACAACCCTTCATGAAGCGCAAAGCAATTGCCGCCTTATTGCAAGTAAGCGAGAAACATTAGAAAACCGGGTTAAAGCATTAGAGTTGCAAGCTGAACAACAGGGAACGCAGCACCATGATTATGAAACTCAGGTACAACATAATAAGGCGCAGGAAAAGCAAGCTCAGCAAGATTTAGAGAATGTTAAAGCCCAAATTAATACTATTCTTACACAAATTGATGAGTTACAAAATAATGCATCTGCACAGGCGGAACAATTAGCGCAAATGCAACAGTGGCTTGCGGTGGCAGAAGAGCGCCGTCAACAATATCTCCGTCAAGCAAATGACTATCAGCAGCAAGTGCGTGATATACAATCATCACTACGAGTAGTCGAGCGTGATCTTGAACGATTGACGCATGAGTCTGAAAATCAATCAACGAGTGAAGAATCTACCCAAGCAGCGCTTAATATTGCAAATCAAGAACGAGCAACGGCTAAACAACAATTAGCTGATAATGGAATAAGTCTTGACCAGCTTGAACAGCAATTATCTAAAGCAGAAGCACATCATGATCGTTTGCAAGAACTGCAACAAGTTGCGCGTGATGATCGTAATAGTTTGAATGAAGAGCGAGTAAAATGCGAGGCAATGATTGACCAATGTTTAAACCGGTTAACTGACCAGTATTCAATGACTTTGGCAGAAGCTCGTAAACAAATGAGTTCTCTTGATGATCAGACTTTGCATACGCGACTTAAGTTATTAAAGCGAGGGTTAGATGATCTTGGTCAAGTGAATACCGGGGCGATTGAAGAGTATCAACGAGTCCGGGAACGGTATGATTTCCTAAAGGGACAACAAGATGACTTGTTAGCTTCACGTCAACAGCTTAACCAAACAATGGGAGAAATGGATGCACAGGTAAAAGACCGGTTTATTAATACTTTTAACCAGGTTTCCCAAAGATTTGATGAAACGTTCCAGCAAATCTTTGCCGGTGGACATGCTAAGCTTGTTCTAACCGACCCTCATGACCTATTAACCACTGGTGTCGATATTATGGCCCAGCCACCAGGAAAAAAGAATCAGCATTTATCCCTATTGTCAGGTGGGGAGCGTGCTTTAACTGCAATTACGCTTTTATTTGCTATCCTTAAAGTGCGTCCAGTACCATTTGCTATTCTTGACGAACCAGAAGCTGCATTAGATGAGGTAAATGTACAACGATTTGCTAACTACCTTAGCCAGTTTGGTACAACGGGACCCCAGTTTATTGTGATTACTCACCGTAAAGGGACGATGATGGGGGCTGATGTGTTGTATGGTGTAACAATGCAAGAATCTGGCGTATCAAAGATGGTTTCAGTAGATGTCGTGGATACTCTTAAAGAAGATAATGATTAGTTTTATTAGGAGGTATTAATATGGGATTATTTGATATTTTTCGTCGTCACAAGAAAAAAGAAGATGATGTTTCAAGTACATCTAGTGCTGATTCGCAATCTGCAACGTCAACAAGTGAAACTGAATTAGCAAGTACGGTTGCGGATACATCGGCGGTAAGCGATGATGCTCTGTCGGCAACGGATAAGGCGGAAGTACCGGTAAATATACCACCGGCTGTAAGTCATGAAGAAAAAATCGATGTGAATGGGAATAAAGAGGTGCTTCATGACGGTGTTGAAAAAGGAGTTGGCGAAGATCAGACAGATCAGGCTTCAGCGGATTCAGAGTCTAATAAACAATCAGAAGCGGAAACTAGTGACCAAATAGGAATAGCTTCAGCAGAAAGTTCTCAAGATTCTACTGAAGAAGAGTCTAGTAGTTCTACTGAGCAAGAGGCAACTCCGGCTAGTGAGGATCAAACTAAAGAGACTTCCTTAGTAGCAGAAAATTTAACTGATCAAACCACTCCTGCTGCCGATAGTAAATCATCAGCAGAAACCAGTGCTGATTCAGCTACTTCAAATGAAGATGAAACGACTGAAAAATACGACCGTGGTTTAGAAAAGTCGCGAACAGGCTTTGGGGCCCGATTAAACAAATTCTTGGCTAATTTCCGTCATGTAGATGAGGCCTTTTTTGATGACCTTGAAGATATGCTGATTGAGTCAGATGTTGGTTATGACATGGCGATGAAACTTAGTGATGAGTTACGTGAAGAAGTTAAATTGCAGAATGCTAAAAGTAAACAGGATGTTTCAAATGTTATTATCGAGAAAATGGTTGATCTCTATGATGAGGCCGGACAAGATGAAAATCCTGATTTAGCAATGGCCAAAGAAGGTCCTACAGTTATTATGTTTGTGGGGGTTAATGGCGCCGGAAAGACCACGACAATCGGTAAAATGGCTGCATTATTTAAAAAGCAAGGAAAGAAAGTTTTGCTAGCGGCTGCTGATACATTCCGCGCGGGAGCTACTGAACAATTGGATGTGTGGGCTAAGCGTGATGATGTTGATATCGTAACGGGACCAGAAAATGGTGACCCGGCAGCTGTAGTTTTTGATGCTGTAAAGAAGGCAAAGGAAGAAGATTATGATGTCTTATTTGTTGATACGGCAGGACGACTACAAAATAAAGTTAATTTGATGAACGAGTTAGCTAAGATGAAACGGATTCTTACTAGGGAAATCCCATCGGCACCGCACGAAGTTTTATTAGTGCTTGATGCAACAACGGGTCAAAATGCGCTTAACCAGGCAAAGCTATTCAAAGAGAGTACCGATGTTACGGGAATTGTCCTGACTAAACTTGATGGAACTGCTCGTGGTGGAATTGTTCTTGCTATTCGCAATGAATTACATTTGCCAGTTAAGTATGTTGGCCTTGGAGAAAAGGTTGATGACCTGCAGAAATTTGACGCAAGTGACTTTGTCTATGGTTTATTTAAAGGACTTGTAGAAGTAGATTAAGTAGGTGGTTAGATGGAAATTGAAAAGAACTACCGAATTAATTCGTTATTTGAATTTTATCAACCCCTACTGACAAAAAAACAAAATGATTATCTTGAACTTTATTATCGTGATGACTATTCACTTGGCGAAATCGCAGAAAATTTTAACGTTAGTCGTCAAGCAGTCTATGATAATATCAAGCGAACTGAAAGTATCTTAGAGGATTATGAAGCTAAATTGCATTTGTATGCTGAATTTCAGGTTCGTAATCGGCAGGCGGATCGGATTCAACGATACGTTCATAAATACTATCCGGATGACCAGACATTGAATCACTTGGTAAATCATCTGGAAAGCTTGGAGGAAGAATAAATGGCATTTGAAGGTTTAACTGATCGTCTGCAAAAGGCGATGGAAAAATTACGACGGAAACCGAAAGTTACTGAAGCCGATCTTCGGGAAACAATGCGTGAAATTCGTCTTGCCCTTTTAGAGGCTGACGTAAACTTTAAAGTTGTTAAAGACTTTGTTAAGACGGTGCGCGAAAAAGCAGCTGGTGCAGAAGTCTTAAAAGGATTAAATCCGGCGCAACAGATTGTTAAAATTGTTAATGAAGAATTAACTAAATTAATGGGGGAAGAAGCAGTTCCCCTCAATAAGGCTCCGCACATTCCAACGGTGATTATGATGGTTGGTCTTCAAGGGGCCGGAAAAACTACTACTGCGGGTAAATTAGCACTACGCTTAAAGAATGAAAGTCATGCTCGGCCAATGTTTATTGCGGCCGATGTATACCGTCCAGCCGCAATTACCCAGTTACAGCAAGTGGCTGACCAAATTGATGTTCCTGTTTTTGAGAAGGGAACAGACGTTGATCCGGTTGAGATTGTTCGTGAAGGGATGGACGTCGCTAAGAAAAATCATAATGATTATGTCATTATTGATACAGCTGGGCGATTGCAAATTGATGAGCAGTTGATGGACGAACTAGCAAATATTAAGGAATTAGTTAACCCAAACGAAATTTTGCTTGTTATTGATTCCATGACTGGGCAAAACGCAGTTAATACGGCGCAAGGTTTCGACGATAAGTTAGACATTACGGGGGTAGTTCTAACCAAATTAGATGGTGATACTCGTGGTGGGGCTGCCATGTCAATCCGTGCTGTCACAGGCAAGCCAATCAAATTTGTCGGTGAGGGTGAAAAGATGGAAGACCTTGATGTGTTCCATCCTGACCGAATGGCATCGCGTATCCTAGGCATGGGCGATATGATGACCCTTATTGAAAAGGCGCAAAAGAATTTCGATGAAGAACAAGCGCAAGAAACCATGGATAAGATGCGCGAGAATACGTTTGATTATAATGATTTCCTAGCGCAAATGGACCAAGTAACCAAGATGGGCCCACTTGAGAATATTCTAAAAATGATGCCAGGAATGGCAAATAATCCTGCCTTAAAGAATCTTAACCTTGATCCAAAGCAATTTGCCCACATTCGGGCGATCGTTCTTTCCATGACTCCAGAAGAACGGGAAAATCCTGATCTGATGAACCCAAGTCGCCGGCGTCGATTAGCCGCTGGTGCAGGTCGACCAATTGTTGAAGTCAACCGAATGATTAAACAATTTAATCAAATGCGGAAAATGATGAAACAAGTTACTAACGGTAATCTAAGTGGAATGCAAAATATGTTTGGCGGACAGATGCCAGGCGGTAAAATGGGACAAATGGCAATGAGCCGGATGGCCCGGAAAATGAAAAAAGATAAGCAGAAGCGGATTAAGAAACTCCGTAAACTACGAAAAAAGAAATAATTTTGAGAAAAATTAAGCCTGTCAAGAAAAAATACTTTACATTCTATTTGAACACTGGTATATTATTATCTGTTAAAAGAAATCAGGGAGGTGCAAAGAATGTCTGTTAAAATTCGTTTAAAGCGTATGGGTTCCAAGAAGCGTCCATTTTATCGGATCGTTGTAGCTGACTCACGTGCCCCACGTGATGGTCGTTTTATTACTGCTGTTGGTACTTACAACCCATTGACTACTCCTAAAGAAGTCAAGTTTGATGAAGACGCTGTTATGGAATGGTTACAAAAAGGTGCTCAACCTTCAGATACTGTTCGTAACATGCTTCAAGCAGCTGGCGTTATGAAGAAGTACCACGAAGCTAAGTACGCAAAGAAGTAGTGATAGTTAATCATGGCTGAGACAAATATAGAGTCGTTAATTCGTAGTTTAGTGACCCCGTTATTAAAGCACCCGCAAGCATTATCAATTACCCAGCATAGTGATGGTCGCTACCATCGTTACATAATTGATACTGATCCTAGCGATGTTGGACGTTTAATCGGCCGACAAGGACATGTTGCTGCGGCATTGCGGACGGTAGTCGAGGGTTCCCAATCACGACGGGCTAACTCTAAGAGAGTCCGGTTATTGATTAATGACCATCGTCACTAAATTTAAAACTCCCACACTAATCTGTGGGGGTTTTTGTCTTTTTTGGAGGAAAAAATGGAATATTATAACGTTGGAAAAATTGTAAATACACATGGCGTCCGAGGAGAAGTACGGGTACTTGCGACTACTGATTTTATTAGTGAACGATTTGCTCCAGGAAGTACTTTGTATCTACAAGAGGAAACGGAGCCACTTGCATTAAAAATTGAAAAGGCACGCCAGCACAAGGGCTTTATTTTAGTAAAGTTTATGGGTTACGATAATATTAATGACGTAGAAAAATTTCGTGATCATGAGCTAATGGTAAGTGCTGATGACCAACAGCCACTTGATGATGGTCAATATTACTATCATCAAATTATTGGGTTAGCGGTTGAGACAACGGATGGCCAAAAGCTCGGAAAAATCAAAGAAATATTATCACCGGGTGCTAACGATGTTTGGGTTGTAGAGCGTCCAGGTAAACGTGATTTATTATTACCGGTAATTGATGATGTAATAAAGAAGGTTGACCTTGATAATCAGCTTGTAAAAGTCGAATTAATGGAGGGTCTTGAGTAATGCGAATTGATATTTTGAGTTTATTTCCTGATATGTTTCAAGCGACTCTTGGTGAATCAATTGTTGGTAAGGCTCAGGATAATGGTTTCTTAGATATTAATGTGACTGATTTCCGGAAGTATACAACAGATAAACATAATCATGTTGATGATGCACCATTTGGCGGTGGCGCTGGGATGTTGTTACAAGCACAGCCGATTTTTGATGCGATGGCTGCTGTTGAGGAGCAAACAAAAGGCCAGTACTCTAAAGGAAGAGTAATTTTGATGGATCCAGCAGGACGCAAATTTGATCAAGCATATGCTAAGGAATTAGCCCAAGAAGATCATTTAACTTTTATTTGCGGTCACTACGAAGGCTATGATGAACGAATTCGGCAGCTAGTTACTGATGAAGCGTCTCTCGGTGATTATGTCTTAACAGGGGGCGAGTTAGCTGCAATGGTCATGATTGATGCTACCGTGCGTTTTGTTCCGGGAGTCCTTGGCAATATGTCGTCACCAATGGGCGATTCGTTCAGTAATGGATTGTTAGAATATCCGCAGTATACTCGTCCAGCCGACTTTCGCGGTATGAAGGTACCAGAAGTATTGACGAGTGGAAATCACCAGAAGATTAAGGAATGGCGGATGAGAGAGTCATTACGGCGAACTCTCCATCGTCGGCCAGATTTATTGGAAAGTGCAAAACTTAGCCGAGAGCAACAAATAATGCTTGAAGATATTAAACTGGATGAAGATCCGACTGTTCCAGACTAGGGTGGTGTGAATGAAAGAAATTCTTAAAAGATTATTTTTAAAGCAGGACCCAAAAGTTTATCAGGAAAAGGATGCCCAGCTTACACCAAGTTTACATACAAAGGACTTGATTGGCCTTGGAACCGGGATGGTTGTAGGAACAGCTATCTTTACTTTACCAGGAATTGTAGCAGCTGATCACACAGGACCAGCTGTTCCCTTAGCGTTCATTGTGGCAGCAATTGGCGCTGGATTATCAGCACTGGCCTACGCAGAAACATCATCAGTCTTACCATTTGCCGGATCAGCGTTTTCATGGATCAATGTTCTTTTTGGCGAGTTCTTTGGCTGGATCGCTGGCTGGGCCTTGTTAGCAGAATATTTTATTTCAGTTGCTTTTGTTGCATCGGGGTGGTCAGCATACATGCAAGGTTTCCTTGGAAGTTTTGGGATTAAATTACCGATTGCCCTAACAGGAGGATTTAATCCTCGTGCAGGGTCTTACATTGATATTTTAGCCGCGATAGCGATTTTAATCGTGGGTGCATTGATTTCCCGCGGTATTCATCAAGTAAGCCGAATTGAAAATATAATTGTAGGTGTTAAGCTGCTAGTGATTTTAATGTTTATTGTTGTTGGTGCTACTGCAATTCACCCGCAAAATTATGTACCGTTTTTACCAGCACATCAACCAGGAACCACTTTTGGGGGATGGCAGGGAATTTTAGCCGGAACAGCACAAATTTTCATTGCTTATGTTGGATTTGATGCAATTGCAGCTAATACGGCAGAAACAGTTAACCCAGAAAAGACAATGCCTCGCGGTCTAATTGGAACATTACTTTTAGGAACAGGCTTTTTTATTGCAGTATCTTTAGTCTTAGTAGGAATGTTCAAGTACAATCGATATGCGAATAATGCAGAACCAGCTGCCTGGGCTCTTCGTCAGTCAGGGCACTATATCACCGCAAATTTGCTATCAATAGTGGCGATTGTTGGGATTTTTTCCGCTTTGATTGCAATTTTGTTGGCTTCTTCACGGCTTATTTATGCTTTTGGTCGAGACGGATTATTACCCAAGACTCTTGGTCAAATTGATCAGAAACATGTTCCTAATCATGCATTATGGATGATTACAGTGTTAGCAATGATTCTAGGATCTGTTTTTCCATTTACTTTTTTAGCAACGCTTGTTTCAGCAGGGACCTTGGTTGCTTTTATCTTTGTTTCATTAGGGATCTATGCCCTGCGTCCGCGAGAAGGTGTTGATTTACCGCAAGCACAATTTAAGATGCCGTTATATCCGATTTTACCGGCAATTTCAGCACTTTTTTCTGCCGTCATTTTCTGGGGCTTGAATTCTGATGCGAAAATTTTAATGATCGGCTGGTTTGTTATTGGCTTGCTTATTTATTTTGTCTATGGTATTCAGCATTCGATTATTAATAAAGGAAGCCATTAATTTACCCTTGAAAGATAAGGAAAAACCATGTATAGTAGTTATTGGCTATTTAGCTGTGAATAACGGTATTCCGCTGCCCATACGAGGACATGAATGTCGGCGAAAGGAAAGAATTATATTATGCGTCAAAACAAGTTAATCGAAAAGATTACTGCTAGTCAATTACGGGATGATATTCCAGAATTCCGTGCTGGTGATACTGTTCGTGTTCACGCACGAATCGTTGAAGGTTCACGTGAACGTATTCAGATGTTTGAAGGTGTTGTTATCAAGCGCCATGGTGCTGGTATCAGTGCTACTTACACTGTACGTAAGATCAGTAACGGTGTTGGTGTTGAACGTACTTTCCCAGTTCATTCACCACGTGTTGAAAAGATTGACGTTCTTCGTCATGGTCGTGTACGTCGTGCTAAGCTTTACTACTTACGTGAACGTACTGGTAAGGCTACTCGTATCGCTGAACGTCGTCGCGATAACTAGTAGTGTGGAACCCTTGTGTATCAAGGGTTCTTTTTATTTTTAAACTCATATTAGAGTATAAAAAAGAAGCGTTTAAACTAGTCAGATAAGCAGATGTTAGCAATTTGTTAGCAAAATTAAAGCTTATCAAGTTTTGACGCTTCCTTTTTTATTGCTCCTTGTCGAACGTGTAAATAAATTTGAGCAGTAATCTTACTGTTTGCATGCCCAACTCGTTGCTGAATTACATATAGTGGAACACCCAATTCGGCTAATTTAGAAATATGAGTATGCCTAAAAGTATGAGTGCTTAGAGATTTATCCAACTTTAGTTTTTTCTTGGCTGAGCGTAAAACTGTATTTACCGACGTTGTTTGGATAGGGGTTCCATTCTCTGTCGCAAAGATAAATCCTTTACCGTTTGCTTTTCTTTTTAGTTTGAGATAAATTTTTATAGCTTTTTTGGGAAGAAATACAGTCCTACTAGAAGAAAGCGTTTTTGGTGAGTCACTTTTCTTTTGGTCTTTAGCTTTAATATGCTTATATTCAAGTGTTCCAGTTATGTCAATAAACCAGTCGCCGTTTTTCTGGTAAACATCATCAAAACTAAGAGAGGTTGCTTCACCAATTCGTAATCCTGTCAAATATAGCCATTCGCAAAGTTCACCATAGATTTTAGTATTATTATATAGATATTTGAGTACCGCTTTTAGTTCACTTTCTTCTAAAAATTTGTCTTTTATTTGCTGACCACTAACAGGAGATTTGTAATTGAGTTCAACTTTATCAATAGGATTCTCTTTAATGTACGAGTGCTTTACAGCATATTCAAATAGTTTGTGCAAGTAATACTTATATTTAGATACATAACCACTTGATAAGTTTCTATCGCCATACATAAGTTCTTCAAGCTTTTCTGTTAGTACGAGGGACGTAAAGTTTTCAACTAAAGAGTCAGGGTCAAAAATATCTGTTAAAGTATTAATCATTGTTTGATGGTTATAATATGTTGACCTTTTAATTTGTGCTTTCTCATATTCTGAGTATTCATCAAGGAGTTGCTTAAAAGTAATGCCATGAACTATTTTCCCGCTTTTAACTTCGCTAATAAGCTTGTTAATTTTATTAGTTAAGGCTATTTGAGCTTCTTTTATTGTCTTTTTCCGTTTGTCCTTAATTACAATACTTACTATTTTATATTTTCCAGTCAAAGGGTCTTTGTACCTGTCAGCAAGTCGTGAATTTTTGCCACGCTCTTGTATCCACATAATATTGCACTCCTTCCGTACATACGTTCTTTTGAGACTCTTTTTAAACCGGTCGATTTCGACCGGTTTAAAACTTGAATATTAAATAGCTTTTAGTGTCATCAATTTAGTTGGACGAGCTATGTTAAATTAATCATTATTTAGATTTAGAGTTAAATCGTAATCATGGTCACTATCCATATCTTGATCGTTAGCACTAAATTTAAATCTAATGTCTGAAATACTTGAAGGATTATTAAGGTCCTTGATAGGAATATATACTTCGCCAGACTTTTCTACGCCGTCGTTTATATCGCCATCCCATGATTCACCAATGGCATCTTCTTGTTCACTTCCTATAACAGCAGTACCTTGTTGCGGATAGATTGAAATATCGCCATTTGCTTTAATGGTCATATCTAATTTGATGAAACCATTAATATCATATTTACCATCGCTAGCCGAATCAAATTCATATGGCTTAGCAAGTTTGTATACGGTAACTTTATTAACTTTTACGTCAGCCTTATCCCAATCATCATTGCTATAATCCAATTTGTATGTTTTAGAAGATTTGACATTATAATCATCATAATCAACTGTGATTTTTGAAGGGGACGTTGTTTGAGTATTACTTCCTGAACCTGAGCCACTTTTACTATCATCACTCCCACTTAGTGAACCGATTAAAAATAATACAATAAGCACAACGATTACCCAAATCCACCAACGTTTGTACCATGGTTTTACTTGCACATAAGTTTTACCATCTTTATCTGTAATTTTTTTAGCCATGTAACAAATCTCCCTAAAATTATTTTCTAACCAGTACTAAAATTCCATCAATTACATAGAAAATACCCGGAACAATACCATAGTCTCCACACATAAAAAGAATAATTGCTCCCATAATAGCAATTGACCAACCTATAACTTTTCGATTTTTGTTTATAAAAAATACTAAAACAAAAGAAATAATTGCAAGAATAAGTCCTAACATCATTTTAGCGGTGTAATATCCGTCGCCACCAAAAGCATCTGCTACGGCTGCTGCTCCAAAGCTACCGCCAATAAATATGACGGAAAGGATCATTGCGATTACGCCAATAATAATCTCAAGGGTTCTTTTTCTGTTCTTGTCTGTAGTGACTAATTCTTTATAAACATTTCCTTCTGCATCCCTAATTTTCTTTGCCAACTTAATACTCCTCCTAATCGATTCAGCTTTTAATGACATCAGTGTTTGGTCATAGGTTTATAGGTCTAATAGTTGCTTCTTCTTAGCGTCAAATTCTTCTTGTGTAATTACATTTTCGTCAAGAAGTTTTTTAAATTTGGCTAATTCATCTGCTGAACTTATAGTTGTAGTGCTTAAGTGTGCTTGAGAAATTTTACTGTTTATAAATTCAACGAGTTCATTCATTTCTTTTTGATGTTTTCTGCCAAAAATAATAGCATTCTTTTTACCCCATGCAGAACCAGCATAAAGAGGATCTAAGCCACCTAAACCGCCACCATGCTCACTGCCACTTGTAGGAACAATGATAATATGGCCTCTAGTAAATCCTGGTTCTTTATAATCAATACTTGCTATTGATGAATAAGGAATAGCACTTGACCCTGTTCCACCATGATTAGCAAAGCTCCTTAAGCCCTTGTGTTCAATGGTTACTTTTTCGTTATCAGCAGTGATGATTGCGTGCTCTGGAATCTTGATTTCAACTTGCATAAAATACTCCCCAATGCTTTTAAAAGTTATGACATCTATAAATAAAAAAAGAGGGCTATATTACTTCAAAACGAAATAATATAGCCCTCGCTCTTAATAGAGCAATAAATATAGACCATTTAAATGGTCGGCATTTCTGTCGATGGCTATATTATGTCATATAATGTTTTATTATTCAATAGTTTTGATCAATCCTTGTCTAATCTTGCCTAAATTTTCTGCTGAAATTTGCGTGTTTCCTGAAATCGTAAAATGATTTAATTTTGCAACTCGCAACTTGCTAACGGATTTAATATCAGAAATTACGGCAAATGATTGTTTGTTGTATTTGTTAAGTTTCTTCGCTAGTTGATGTAATTGCCTAGTACTTTCATCTAGTTTTTTAAGTTCTTCATCAACATTATTTTTAAAGGTTATAGCTGTCTCTATAAATGACACAAAGTCAAAAATATTTCTATGCTGTTCCCACGAATCAGCTTTTTTGATATTTGTAATTAGTGATATAAGTTCTTTATTTGCTTCATTATCAAGAAAGTTAATGCTAAATGTGTTTTGATCTTTCGGAAAATCTTTAACATTTTTCTCAAGGAACGCTTCTTCACCTTCCGTGAAAGGGAAAGAACTGTTTTTATGGCTGTTCCTAAATTCTTCCAATCGGTTACTTAGTTTTTGAATCTTTGTTTGTTCTTCTTCACTTCTCTTCTTAACTAAATCATTTATACCGGACATTAGATCGTAACCTAGATCTATGTAACCTTTATGCCAATGAGATGAAAGTGGAACAACAGTAACTTTCCTTTTATATTTAGTGTCATCGTTATTCAAGACCACACCAAAGTGTTTGCCACCTAGCTCATTCCCAATCGTTACACCGTAATCAATCATGACAACGGTTCCTTGACGAAATCGTCTGTAATAATGGGGTAGATCGTTCTTTAATTCTTTATCTAGTGAATAGCCGTAGAATGACATCCAATTAGGTAACCGAGATACTTTCCAATCCGCTGGGTCGCCGTTGTAATAAACGTTATTAAACTTTGAAATTTTTTGTCGCTTTTGTTCTTCAGTATAATGCGGCATATATTCACTCATTTATTTCTCACGTCCTTTCTTCTGAGAGGGCTTTTTATTTTGTAACGATGTAATTATGAGTAGTTCAAAATAACTTCTCTAACAATGTTTTCATCACGTGATGGGATATCATTTTGCCTCATAAATTCAAGATAATTTACTGAGTGAGGGTCATCACCAGTAACATCTATATAATTAGAGAACAAATACTTAATCATAAACTTATTTGCGCCATACTCCATTTTCATCTTCATTGACATTGTCGCGTCATAAAGTTCCTTTTCTTCTCGCTGCTTAGCGATATGTCCCAGTTCATGGATCAGAACGGTCTTCTGCTGGCATTCGGTTAATTTATTATCTATGTATATAACAGCGGTTCCTTCTAGTATTGGTGGAAAGGCGACATGGCCTGGGGCATCGAATATCCCATAAAGAACAATGGCATTAAGCTCTGATATAAGTTCCTTTAATTCGTTATTCATCAGGAAGACACCTACTGTCTGTTTCGCAGATAACTTTCTAGTAAATCCTTCATTGCCTTTTGATCGTGAGGAGTAACCGGCTTTCCTTCAAAGGACATAATTGTTCCTAACGCTTCTTCAACACTCATGTTATGTACTTTATCTGCTTTAGATTCACGTCCTAATAAATAATCAGTCGAAACGTTGAATAAATTAGCCAGTTTGTCAACCGTTTCAAAGTCCGGTTCACGTCTCCCGTATTCATAATTAGCATAAGTTTGCATGCTTGATAAGCCTATAGTTTTAGCAACGTACGTCTTACTCCAGCCTTTATTCTCGCGTAAATTAGTAAGACGATCACCAAACTTTGACATTTTCAACAACTCCTTTATTTATATAATACAACTGTTAAACAAAAAGATTGCTTTTTTAGTCGAAAAGTTTATATAAGGTATTGACTTAAACAATACGGCGAGGTATTATAATAAACGTAAGTTAAACAAAACGGCTAAGGAGGTGTTACTGGGTGACAACAATTCTGAAAAAAGATGCTTACAAACTATTAAGACAAGAGATTGAAAAACGAGGAATTAAAAATAAGTTTGTTGCTAATGAAATAGGTATTAGTCCTAGTTATTTCGGACAGGTTCTTAACGGAAGCCGTAAACTTTCAACTGATGTTGCTGTAAAGGCAAGTCAAGTATTAGACCTTCCATTATCTATTTTTTTAAATAAAAGTTAGTCGTATTGGCTAACAAAAGGAGGCGAGGGGATGGATGAAGAAGAAAAGAAAAAGCTGAAACGAATGAACGAATCAGCTTTTGGATGGACAACTTCAATTTGTGTGAGTGTAGTAACTGCTATTTTAACAACGCTTTTATTCCAACTAGTATTCCGTTAGTTAAGAGACTAGTTACAAAGGCAACGGCGATTGGAAGCCAAAAAGATTTAAGCATTAATTCTTTGCTAATTTCAAAACGCTTTTCAAAGTAATGTTTGCCTTCATCGGTAATTCTTAGATGGTTACATTTTCTAAAATATCCTTCATCATCTTGGTCGGTACCGACAATTGTCACCAAGCCTTTGCTAGCAAGTTCATTAGGGTAAAACTTATCTTTAATACCGAGTTCATCAAAGCTGACTACCTGTTTGCCACTACGACTGAGTTTGATTAGTTTTTTAAGAATTATGCGTTCTTTGCGTACTGTTTGCATAAGTTACTCCTTCCTTGGATAGCTTAAGTATAGCAAAGCAATATAACTAAGGAGGTGAGGGGATGGACGAAAAATTGGCTGAACTAAAAAAGAAGTATCCTCAAAAGAATTTGAAGTTACTTCAATTTGACAATCCTGATTTAAATATCAGTTTCATGACTCGCTCACGTTTGTGCATAGCGCTTATTAACAACATTCCATATCAGGGAGTATTAGCAACCCAAATCAAGCATAGTTGGGAATATCCTCCTCATTTGGAGATACAAATGATTATAGATGTTGATGTATTTAAGATGTCTACGAACAAAGCGAGAGGAATTATTTCTCAATATGAAAAACATAGTAGCCACCATCATAAACATGGCGGATCCGATATTTAGATAGTCGTTCGTATTTATTAATGTGTTGTTCATAATTTGGCACTTCATCGAAAGCCATCATATGAATTTTGAATGTAGTTTTACCTTGTTTGAGTGCTTCTTCTAATTTTGTATCGAGCAAGATAAAATCTTCTTTTTCAAAGTCACGTTGCATTAAATTTACCTCCCTTCATTCGAAAGTAACTAGATTATATCAAAGCGACTTACCTAAAAGGAGACGATTATGTTTAAAGGAGGTGAGGGGATAAAGAAAACAAAAATGAACTAACCTCAGATGAAATTAGTTCATTAATCAAAGAAGCTTTATATACGATCACTTATTCTTGAAGGCAAGAATGTCATCAATTACAGCAATTACTACTTCTATGTAAGCTATTGCGAGGGTTTGGTCGTAAGTTCCGAGCACAACAAAAAGGACACAAATTGAATGAAAAAGAAGTTTGAAAAATATGAAGCATTTTTCGATATCTGGTTTTTCTGGTTTCAGTATGGAGTTTTCATTCTTGAATTGATCCATCTGCTTCTTGATAAAGATTTTAACATTATCAGATGTGCTGGAATTTTTAGCACTATAATCTCTTTGCTCGTTGCCATCGGAAAGTTTCCGACTTTCATGATCAGGATAATCGAAATTAGATTCAGGAAAATTATCGACGGCATCCGCAAATTTAACAAATGATTCAACTGGGTGATCGGTTATTTCATTGTTAATTCTATTGAGAGCTGATGCAATTTTAATGTCAGTCTTCGAAGCGAGAGTGATCAGTTCTTGAAGTTGTGAAAGTTGCTCTTGAGCAGGAGCAAGTATTTCTGAAATTCGTTGATTAAGCTCAGCGGCCTGTCGCATTGCATCGTAAGCTTCTGGCGGAATGCTGTTAGCAATACGCTTTCTAGCTGCAAGAGCTTCCTCATAACCGTAATAAGCAGCGATAGTAGTCACCTCCTTTCATCAGGAGATGACTTGATTATAGCAAAAGAAAGGTGGCAACGAATGGAGCAAATTGTAACACCGTTTTTTGTAAAAACGATTTTTGGTAAAAGAGTTATTGTTGCTCAATCAGAAGGAAGCCAACCCGCTTTCTCTATGCCAAAAGAAAACGCTGACTATATTAAAACAGTCAGTGGATTTTCAAAACATAAGAAACTCTTTACTCGTTATCAGGGAAAGGACTTCCAGATTATGGAAACAAGGCCGAAAGAAAGGAGTTGATCAGATGAGCCCTTATCTATACCAGATGAACAGACTGGAGTTTTGCAATGTTTGGAAGTCGATTAAGAAGGTAGGTGATAAGGAAATAGAAGTTCCAATGTCTAAGTCGACTTTTAACAGACGTAGGAGATGGGCACAAGAAAATTATCCTGCTTGGAGAAAGGTGTTTCTTGCTGGCGGTCGTGTTGACTTGAAGGAATATCAAAAATTCGAGTCTTTCAGGTCTGAACGATCTTATGAGGAACATCGAAGCCCATATTTAAAAGCGTTAGGGGAATAGGAGGTGATTTGATGTTAGGACTAGCAATTCCGTGGCTCGTGATTATTGCTTGCTTTTTAATTGGAGCCATTGTCAATGTGATTGAGCATGAGAAGTTGAATGTATTGAAGCCAAAGTATCGTAAGAAGCATTAGGGAGGTAGGCATTTATGAAAGATGGAATGGAACGAATTAACCAGTTACTAACAGAATATGATTTCCCAGCTAGCGCAATTCAAGAAATTCGTGTTCGCCTAGGCGATTGGTTCATTAGTGGTGGTATGCCAACTGATGGCTATGTTTGGCAACAAGTACGCTATCTTGAAAATTTAATTCGCTACGGCTTAGCTGAGCGAAAGGCGGTAATTGAATGAAACAAATAACACTAAGGCTTCCCGATGAACTGTATGAGGAATCAAAAAGGATTGCAGAACGTGAAGGGTTTAGCTTCAACGCATTTGCAATCCAAGCATTTAATTATTATGTGAATTCGTATCAATAGGGCCATTATCTTTTTCAAACTGTCTTACGTGCCTAATTATTAATTGTTCGATTTCTTTGTTCATAGAACGTCCATTGTAATCAGCAATGTATTTCAGCTTTTCTTTTAATTCGTCCTCAATTCTGACACCTAGTACAGGTAACTTTGATGCCATAGTATCACCACCTTGTTGTCATTGTAACAGCAAAATAACGTTAAAAATAATATTGACAACACTATCACAACACTTTAATATAATAGTCGTAGGAGGTAACAACACTATGACAACACCTAAAAAGAGGACAGGGATTAGAATGCCTGAGAAACTGGATAACCAGCTTAAAGCTATTGCTGATGAAAAGGGCTTTACCAAAAACGCTGTAATGCTTCAAGCGCTGCAAATTTTCGTGAAAAAGAATGGAGTTAAGAACTAATGGCAATGACAGAAGAAGAGAAACGTGAAATAGCAATGATGACCGCTGACATTTTAAGCAAGCGGAATGAACCGAAGATTAGTCCAGATTGGCGAAAATTAAGTGATGAGATTAGAGATTTTATTAAAAGTCGAACTGCTAATACAAATATAGACGGAGTTGGATATACGACTATCCAAAATTCAATTTATATGCCAATCAAGTATGTACTTGGACTGAAAGATGTTAGGCAAATAACTGCTGACCAAGTACCAACTGCAAGGAAAATATTTGAATTCATAAAAGAATTGAAGGAGGAGAACGAATGAACGAACCAGCACTAATCTGTTCTGGATTGACGGCAGGAATGCTCTTATCTGCATTCTATGGCTCAGGGCTTTGCCTAGTGTTTGGATTTGTCTTGTTCTGGCAGATTTTAGGAGCATTAGGCGATCCTGACAATCAAGACACAAAAAAAGCCAACGGCGCTGGTAACACCGATGGCAATAAATAACATATCAAAATAGATTTGAGGTAATTATATCATGTTTAATCAAAAAATGAAAAAGGCAGAGGGCTTTGTCCTCTTACAGAAGCGTTTAACTAAGGCGGTATTTGTTAAGCAAGCAACCCCTGTGAGCGATATTGAAGCACTTACTCGCTACTACAAGTCACAAGACATTTTATCAGAACTTTTTAATGAACAAATGGGGTGGGCGTAATGAATAAGCAGAAACAATTACACGAAGCAATTCAAAATGTCACTCACCATGCATGGGATGCAATTCTAGTTTTAGCAGGTGACAAAACCTCTGATGAAGAGCTAATAGCAGGTGATGGAACTGTTCTTGAACAAGCGGCGTTAGTAGCTGATTTTCTTTCAAAACACAAGGAGATTGCAACGCTGGTAAGCAAATTTTTAGTAATGGAGGGTCTTAATAATGACTAATCAAGTAGCAGAACAACAACCTAAACTAACCGACTTAGTGCTTGATCGTGTTAAGGAAATGCAGAACACGCAGGACTTATCACTTCCAAAAAACTACAACGCTTCAAATGCGCTTAATGCAGCGTTCCTTGAATTGCAGAAAGTCCAAGACCGCAACAAGCGTCCAGCGCTGGACGTATGTACTAGAGATTCTATTGTTAAATCATTGTTGGATATGACCTTACAGGGATTGTCACCAGCAAAAGATCAATGCTACTTCATCGTGTACGGCAACGAGCTCCAAATGCAGCGAAGCTACTTTGGTACGGTGGCAGCAGTAAAGCGTTTAGATGGTGTTCAAAAGGTGCGGGCAGAAGTTGTGCATCAAGATGACGTATTTGAAATTGGGTCTAACGAAGACATGGAATTAATCGTCAAACAGTTTACTCCAAGCTTTGAAAATCAAGACAAGTCTATTATTGGGGCGTTTGCCATGATTAAGACAGATAAGGGTACTGACTACACTGTTATGACCAAGAAAGAGATTGACCAATCGTGGGCACAAACACGTCAAAAAAATAACAAGGTACAACAGAACTTTAGCCAAGAAATGGCAAAGCGGACGGTACTTAATCGTGCAGCCAAGATGTTCATTAACACATCTGATGATAGTGACCTATTAACAGGTGCTATCAACGACACAACAAGTAACGAATACGATGATGAGCGCCGTGATGTGACGCCAGAAAGCAACGAACATCAGCAAACTACTAAAGAATTACTAGATGGCTTTAATAAGTCGCAAAAAGAAAAGGCTGAGGGGGTAAAGGAAAGTGGCAACGGCAACGAAAACAAGGAAAAAGCAAGTGAAGAAGTCGCAGACGGTCAAACAGAGCTCTTTGACAAAGGAACTATCAAGCCAGCCAATGAAGCTGACGCCTGATAACTACTACTCACATGAAACCGATTGGCAGTACATGAGCGTTTCATTGTTCAAAGACTTTGAACAATGCGAAGCCCGAGCTTTAGCAAAGCTTAAAGAGGACTGGCAACCTGTATCTAGTCCTGTACCGCTTCTTGTTGGCAACTATGTTCATTCTTACTTTGAGAGCGCTAAAAGCCACCAGGACTTTATTGAAGCGAATAAGAAAGAGTTAATGACCCGATCAACTAAAACGAACCCTAACGGACATTTGAGAGCCGAATTTAAGAGTGCTAATAGCATGATTCAGACGTTACAAGCTGATGATATGTTCAACTACTTCTACGCTCCTGGCGATAAGGAAGTTATCGTAACCGGTGAAATTGATGGCTACAAGTGGAAAGGCAAGATTGATAGCCTTGTGCTTGATAAAGGCTATTTCTGTGATTTGAAGACAGTTGATGACATCCACAAGGGGCATTGGAACACTGATGAACACAGATACGTGCCGTTTATCCAAGATAGGGAATATGACCTGCAAATGGCTGTATACCGTGAGCTAATCAAGCAAACCTTTAGCAAAGAGTGTCAACCATTTATCTTTGCTATCAGCAAGCAGACACCACCTGATAAGATGGCAATTGATTTTAATGGTGTTGATGATCAATACCAGATGGACGCTGATTTAGACAAGGTAAGGGAACTACAACCGCGTTTCTGGAAAGTTATGACTGGCGAAGAGGAGCCGGCACATTGTGGCAAGTGTGATTACTGTCGTGAGACGAAGATGTTAAGTGGGTTTATCCACGCGAGTGAAATTGAGGTATAGAACATGAGCAAACTACTAATTGATGAGCGACCGTTACAATGCCAGCCAAGTTTAGCTGTTGCTTTAGGAAGTGCAGACGAAGCAATTGTCTTTCAGCAACTTCATTATTGGCTTCAAAGAACTACCCGAGTTCAAAGTGATGGCAATAAGTGGGTTTATAACAGTATGGCGGAATGGCTTAAACAATTCCCTTGGATTAAATCTCGCAGTACATTATCACGATACTTTGATGATTTGGAGAAACGAGGATTAATTATCACTGGCAATTTCAATAAAGCAAAATTCGATAAGACAAAGTGGTATCGGATTGATTATCAAGCGTTGTCGGATTTTGAACAACGATTGTATCAAAATAAGTCAACGAGTGACCAAGAATCAGACAATGGAGCGTCCAATAATGGCACATGCAGTGACCAAGAATCAGACAATGGTATGTCCGATAATGAGTCAACCAATACCAATAGACTACCATCAGATTACCAAGAGACTACATCATCAACTAAAGACGATGACGAACCCGTACATGAAGACCCGTTCACACTAGCAAGCCAAGCAAATATTAACGTTAACTCTGGACTACATCTACCAGTTTTTGTTGAATTCGTCCAAGTGCTGGGTAAGCCTGTAGTCTGCTGGGCTATTCGTAAGACAGCTGATAATGCAGCACATCCTAATTGGCAATATCTGCAAACTGTCCTCAAGAATCTTGAGGCTAATTCAGTGCGCACTGTTGAGCAGGCTGAACAATTATCTGAAAAGCATCGACAAGAGCAGAAGCCAAAACAGCACTATTCTAGCTATGGCAATAAGCGTCCACCAATCAATGAACCAATACCAGAGTGGTATAAGCGTGAGCAAGAGCGGAAGAAGCAGGGTAAGTCTGATCAGGGCAACTGGATGGATCAACTGCCAGACAAAAGTGAGGTGCCAATGCCAGATGACTAAAGACGAAGTAAAAGCTAAGTGGGCTGTTGCTAAGCGGATGATTGCCTTAACCGATGATGAGAAAAACTGTAACACAGCAGAAGACTGTTCTTTAGCTGTTATCAAGACTAAGCTGCAAATTGCTATTAGTTATCTGTCACAGCTAGATGAGCATGGTAGCAAGTACAATATGCCGTTCACCGGTAATCAGATGAAGTGGGCACTGGCAAAGCCTACCGCAAATGACAAGGTGCAAAAAGCCACTGAATGGTGTCACCAGTGTTATTTGTTGCGAGAAGAAGCGTATCCGAAATGGAACCGAGAGGAGAAAACAGCATGAATGCAAACAGCTATGTAACAACCGATGAGCTAGTCTACACGATAAACCATAGCAAAGAAATTGACAGAGGCGATGCAATGGGACCATTTGCCGTTAAACGAGGCAAGTATGTCTATGTTTACCGTACATGGCAGGACGCACGAGACGAGGAAGAGCGTAAGCCTATGTGGCTAATGATGATTCCTGTTGACATCGAAAGTCTATCAGAATTATGTGAACGAGAAGACTTAGATGCAGACGACTTAGAAAGTAAAGGCTTTTGGCCATTAATTGAGTTTATTAGCAAGTACGCACATACGCCAATCAAATTTAGGAAACAAGCGGAGGTAACACAATGAGTACAGAAGTAAAAGTATTGCCAGCAAGCACACGAACAAATCTTGAATCATTGAAGCATCACATGAAGAAGTTGGGTTTTAAGTATTACGAAGAAATGAACGGATGGGTAACTTTTGGGGTTCGTCTTATGATGGACGAAGAAAGAGTGACCCCCGACGAGTGCATTTCTATTAGTGTTCGTTTTATGGACCTTCATGTTGATCTTAGTGACTTTGATTTGATTAGTAAACTACCGGAAGTCAAACAAGCCGTCCTAGATTTCTACGAAGCGGAGGGAATTAAAGAATGACAGAAGAATTAGTAATCATGCGTGACCGTCAAGCGGTAACTACTAGCTTGCAAGTAGCAAAGGTATTTGAGAAGAGACATGATCGGGTAATTAGGGCAATTGACACTAAAATGACTGACCCCAATTTTGGGGTGAGTGGAATGTTTACAGCTGGAACCTATACCGATGCTAGTGGCAAGACTAACAAAATGTATTACATGAATCGTGATGGGTTTACATTTATTGCATTTGGTTTTACTGGTGCTAAGGCGGATCAATTCAAGCTAAAGTACATCGATGCTTTCAACCAGATGGAGAAGCAACTTCAACAGCAGAAGCCACTTAGCTTACCAGAACAGATTAGCTTGATTGCTAAGGGCTACGAAAGTCTTTCAGCAGACGTTAAGGACATCAAAGATCGCATGGGGCTACCTGGCAATATGGCCCACACGTTTACTAAGAAGCGTAACGCAAAGATTATCAACGTTCTTGGTGGCAAGGATTCCAACGCATACTGTGACAAGAATATCAGAGCAAAAACCTACCGTGCTTTGTTCAGTTCGTATCGTGAAACGTTCGACCAAGACCGATACAATGACTTGCCGATGAAGGATTTTGATAAAGCAATTGATTTTGTTAATAACTGGTACCCACCGTTTGAGTTACAACAAGAAATTCAACAGACTAATGCTCAATTAGCGATTGTTTAGGAGGTACCAGCATGAAGATTAATGAATTAGGAAACAGGATTAGAGCTATAAATACTTTAATTGGCGCACATGAACGCCTTAGTATGATTTTGATTTCTTGGAATGGATTATCAGTTGTAGAAGTACCATATAGAGCAAAGAACATGTTTGACTGCAAATTCATTACAGATTCATACTTACAGCTTCCAGATGATATCAAGGCTCAGCTTGCTGGAATTATTGGAAAATTTCTTAGAACACCAGTTAAAGATCGCTTTCCAGAAAAGAAGTATCGTCTGCGATGGATTGATGACATCAAAGGTTGCAAAAATTATCTGAATATTAACGATGGTGTGTGGGGCTTTAACCCTATTGGATTTATACCAACTGCATTGACTGAATCAGAGTTAGAACAACTCAAACACGATAATCCACGCCTAGCACCTGCGATTGATGCAATGAAGGAACTTGTGGAGGGTGAGGATGATAAATGAAACCATGTTTAAAAATCTTTTTTAATAATGATTACACATGGGTAGGAGTTGTTCTTGATAATCCGGCAGGACGAGGCACAATAACACACTATTCAAGGCTAGAAAGCCAAAGAGGTGAAAGAAATGATGAGGATTGATTTAGATAGTAAGTACACAATCGTTAGCGATGGTGAAGTAATTAATCTTATTCAGAAGAATGGCAAAACCCGTAAAGACGGCACACCTGCTGGTGAGAAGTGGTGGTTCCAGACATACGGTCAAGCTATCAAATTCTACGAAAAGAAAGTTGATGCTGGTAAGCCTATTCATTCGTTAAGAGAACTAGCTAAGCAAATCGATAGTGGATATAAGCGCATTGAAGTCATGGTAGACCAGAGGCTAAAAGAGGTGGGGATTGAGTGATTAAACGAACTCGCAAACGTCAGATAGAGCGAGCTAAGTTTATGGATAAGGCAGGCTACGAATACAGTCAATGGTGGCACAGTAACTCCAGAAAGCCGAAGAGGTGGAAGAGATGAAACTCAAAGAATTAGAAAAGCCATACAAGGCTGAGACACACATTGATCATTTCACTAAGGCTCAAAATTTAATTACTTCGGCCATTTTTAGTGGCTGGAAGATTGATTTTGAAGTTGAACCTAACGAAGACTACGAGGCAGGTGATGCTAATGAATATCCGTCTTTAGTAAAAACTTACGTTTGGGCACCCGAACGATGGGACGAAGATTATATAGATGAATTACATTTACTAACTTGGACTTACCCACAAGCGGTAATTGAGTTAGCAGCTAGATTGAAAAAAACAATCAAAAGTTACAATTGTCCTTATTGTTCTATGCTAAATGGCGTTGGCAAAACATGGAAATATGGTCAACTCAAAAAAAACGAATGTATCGCATTTGATAATAGAGAAAATAGTTACATTCTCACAGATTATAATGATTTCCTCTGTCATAATCAGACTGGCTATATAAAAATCTCTAACTGTCCGTTTTGTGGGAGGAACCTAGCTAATGAAAATTCTTGATGTATGCTGCGGTTCCAAGATGTTCTGGTACGACAAACAAGAACCGCACACAACTTACATGGATATTCGTAAGGCTGTATATACGGCAAAAGACCGTGACCTAGTGCGCAAGATTGAAGTTAGTCCTGATGTTCAAGCTGATTGGAAACATATACCTTTCAATGATGAAACATTCGATTTAGTCGTATTTGATCCGCCACACTTGGTTCGTGCAGGCAAAACAAGTTGGCTTGCTAAGAAGTATGGAACCCTTGATTTAATGGGGTGGCCACATGATTTTCATTGTGCATTTCAAGAAATACTGCGAGTGCTTAAACCAACTGGAATAATGTTATTCAAATGGAACGAAGATCAGATACCGATTAAGAAAGTTTTTGAAGCGTTCGGCCAGCAACCGATATTAGGTGATATGCGATCAAAGACGAAATGGAGCGTGTTCATTAAGAATGGATAAGCGAGAATTACTAATTAAGTTGACATTCACGTTCTTCTGCGTTGCTTTAATAATCGGATTGACTCTTATGATTATTTTCAACAACATAATGGGAATGTTAATTGAACTTGTTGCAGTGATAATTTTCTTAATAGTAATTGTATGGACTTCGTAGGAGGATAAATTAAATGAAACTGACTGAGAAGCAAAAGGATTGTCTGTACTGTCATGCTCCATTTCAAAGCATCCCGTTATTCAGAGGTGAGATTCTTCTACAAATTGAAGAGGACGGCGGCGAATACAGATTAATGATTAAGGGCAATGGTGATCCAGAAGACATTGGATTTCTATCCTATGTAGTTGATGGACAAGTTATTAATGGATGTCCGTTTTGCAAACGTCCATTAGACGGGGAGGAAGAGGAATGACAACAGACGATTTTATTAGCAAAGTCAATGACTTAAATGGCGTTTACGCATCTAAGCAACGTGAGGACCACCGTATGTTAATTAACATTTTCAAAACGTGTAATCATATGTGTTTTGCGGAAGTTCTTGTTAAAGAGCGAGTTTTGAATTTATTTTGTCGCCCTCAATCAACAGAAGTAGCAGAAGACGTTTTGCAAGAGCTTTTTAGGTTAATTTGTGACTATCAGGAGGAAAAGTAATGACAAAAGAAGAAATATTCAATGATTTTATCAAAAAAGTAAAGTGGGATCATTTCCAAATTATTAATGTATGCAGAAGCAATAGAGACAATGTTCAATCATTTAGCTTTGACATTGCTGATAAACAGACTGCAACCAATTTTGAATTAGCTAATAAATTATCAAAAGAGAATGCAGAAATTGCAGGCAGAATTAATCGGTTAGATGAGTTCATGGATACAGAAGAGTACAGACACCTGAGTGATAAAGAACAGCGTTTAATGCTTATCCAGTATAACGCTATGCAAGTTTATGCTGATGTACTTCTACAACGAATTGATGAGCTTGAGGAGCGATTGTAATGCTACACAAATACAGAAAGACAGCAACCATTCAAGCTGAACAGTTCGATGGGTCAGATGAAATGATTGAAAAATATGATATTGAAGCTTCTGTAACAATATTTATTTCTCAATACATACTTCACACCAAAGAGGGACCCATGTATGTGCATATTGGTGATTACATTGCTACTGGCGTTGAGGGAGAGCACTGGGCTATTGCTCCGGATATTTTTGAAAAAACTTATGAGAGGTGCGATTAGATGAAACGTGAGGCAGAGCAAGAACTATTGAAAACACTCAACGGGCAATTAAAGGATTTGCCAGCTGTTGCTAAGACGATGATTCAACAGTATCAAATGTCAGCAATTGTTTTATCAATTCTGTGTGGTGTACTTTTCGTTGCAGCGTTAATCGGAACTATATGGCTATCAGTTTTCTTCTTTAAGAAACATCGTGATCATCATGATAGCTATGATTTTGTTTCTGCGATGACAGCAACGCTTGGAGGAACAGTGAGTGTCTTCTTATTGACGGCATTATGTTTGAATATTACTCACGCGTGTGCGCCTATCGCTTCAATAATTAAAGACTTTTTGAATTAAAAAAGGAGTAGACATGAAATTAGTCTTTGATATTGAACCAGTAGAACAGGCTCGACCACGAGCGACCAGAATGGGACGTGGCATTAGGCTGTATGATCCTAAGAAGGTATCAGTCTACAAGAAACAACTAGCGATGATGTGCAAATTCCAGTACAAAGAACAACCATTGTCAGGCCAGTTAATTGTGTCATTGAAATTCTACCGACATATCCAGAAGAGCCTATCAAAAAAAGAGCGTGAATTACGGCTCACAGGAGTACACAGGCCAATTGTTAAACCTGATACGGATAATTATATTAAATCAACATTAGACGGTTTAAATGGGCTGTTGTGGGAAGATGATGCACATATTGTGAAACTGGTGGCAGAGAAGTATTACAGTGAACACCCAAGAATTGAGATTGAAGTAGAGGAGTTAAACGAATGATTAAGTACGATGGCAGTGTTGTCTATTCAGAGTCGGACGGCAAAATTAAGGTTAATAACCGAATGCTGTTTAACGAAGCACAGGTAACAGCAATTAAAGCAATTATTGATGGTGAAATTGAAAAGAAATTAGATTATGGCACTGTGTATGTTATTAAAGATCAAGTAGCCGATGATTATGGCATTTTAGATGTTTTAAAGGTGTTTGAATGGTTAGCAGATGCACAGGATTATGTAATGACTCACCCACGAGCTGTATTGCTACCAAGAAAGGTAATCAAGCATGGCAAAATCGAAAAGTAAAAGTAAAAACCGCCGACGCAAGAAACGTCAACGGCGAGCACAAAATAAGTTGAAGAAGGAGCTACAGAATGATAGACAAAGTTAAAACAGCGTGGGGAGCTTTTGTTGCTTTAATTGTAGTTATACTTTGTGGCAGTATCGTGGGCTTGATACTTGGTGGATTAATTTCGGCAAATCTCCTTTTATGGCATTGGATAATTAGCGTGTTGTAAAACGTTAAAAGCGTAAAAAAAAGACGCTCTACTGTGAGAACGCCCCCTTGGATATAAAAAATAGCAAATTCATTATATCACAGGGAGCGTGCTAATAGTGGAATTACTAGAAAGTGGTAATCGTAAAGCGACGATTAAACGGGTACAAGACTTTTTTCTAAACGAAAATGAGTATCCAACCATTCGACGGAGATCGGGGGATTGGGGTCTTAAATCACCGCAAAACGATGTTACAGGTATTCACGGATCAAGGCATGGTAATTCGTCTGAACGGAATATGATTGATTACGCTGAATATGTACAGGCTAAGCGAGCCGTTGACAATGCGATTGTTGGTTGCAGCAGCAGTTATCGTCATCCTAGCCAACAAATTATTAAATACCGATATATTCAGGGGTTAGACCTATTAACGATTAAGGAACGCATAAATAAGTTTGGCAATTCTACCTATCAGCGTGCTGATGATTACGCGTGTTTAGAATTTGCTGATTGTTTGGAAGCAATGTGCGAACGTTTTAATGTTGATCCTGCTATTATTCCTGACCTCCACGCAAAAACGGGAAGTAAACGGGAAGAAAACAGGAACAAATCGGGAGAAAAACAGGAAGCGAACGGGAAGTGAAATGCCTTATTATGTTATTGTCGCAAAGTTAACGAATAAGGCTTTGCACGCTCCTAATTTACAAGTTATGTGCCTGAGCAAGCCTTTAACTGCTTAGATGTATGTACATACTCACATGTGTACCGCAATTTGGTCTGTTAAATGACCGTGTGGATCGGATAAAGCCGACTGATGGATGCAAGTTCCATAATCCACATAGGGAAGTTGCTTATGGAAACAGCAATATTCCCAGTAAATCATGATTTATGTTTAAGACTGACACTTACCTTCTATGTATTACAGTAACGATTTACAAGATGGAGTGCTTACAACAATGATGTGCGAATTTCTCAAAATAAAACCTCAATAGAGTGTCAGTCTTTTATGCGAATATTTGGAACAGGTGAGAAGGTCATAAGTGCGAATAAATCCCGTTCACTACCTGCTAGGTTCGATTCCTAGTGTTCGCTTTGCAGTATAGAACTACAGCTATACTGCTAGCCAACGTTCTCTGGTGAGAGCATGTATGTTTTTAGAACTGCAACCACAACATACACGCATGAAGCCCGGTTCGATTCCGGCTCTTGGCTATTATCACGGCAACTAAATTTAAGGAGATGAAACGCTCCTCTCAATATAACTTTTTTTGTCAAAGCCGTGATTTTCTGCTGATGTGGGCCAGTTGATGTGGGCCAGTGGTTGGCAAGTATTCCGTTGATTCGGTAATACGGCGGTTCGATTCCGCCCATCAGCATTCAAGGCAAACCTACTTTTAACAACAATCAACGAAAGGAGGAATGCCTACTTACTTTTGGTATTTCTTCCAATCGCCTTGAACGTCTGAAATGACGTCAAACTATATATTTTCACCTTAGGCTAGTCTTGACGACTGGCCTTTTTTATTTGGAAAGGGTGAGCTTAATTGTTTATGAAAATTCTAGCGATGCTAATAATTCCAGTTATGTTCATTGGAACGTTATTAATCAAGCCGGCACTTATCGGTGTTGGTTTATTTATTCTGTCATTAATTATTGAATTCTTGATTATCTATTTAGTGACATACATGTTAGAGGATCATTTATAAAATGTTTCAGACTAAAAGATTTGGCTTAGTAGCAAGTAGGCAAGAATACTTAATGCTGTGTCGAGCCGAACGGACATTAAAGTACAAGAAGGTCAGAATGGAGAGTAGCTACACAAAACATGGGAAGTCAAAGAACAATCAGCAAGTACAATCTTGAATATTATGTTCCGGACATGGTAGCTGGCAAATATGATATGCCTACCATTTATCCAACATTCTACAAACCTGAGAAGCTGGTTGGCTTTAATCAGTTGAATGTGGCTAATCATTCCGCTGGTGTTCACTTTTATCTTGATGATTACCAATTTGAACGAGTATGGAAGAGGCCTGCTTACTATATTGACAAACTCAAACAATTTGATTGCGTGTTAACTCCTGATTTTAGCTTGTATCGTGATATGCCACTATCAATGATGATATGGAATATATATCGTTCACGTTTGCTAGGACAACTCATGCAGCGGCAAGGGCTTACCGTTATTCCAACTGTATCATGGGCTGATAAACGGTCATTTGATTTCTGCTTTGATGGATTGCCTTCACGGAGTACTTTATCTATTAGTACAATTGGTGTGAAGAAAAGCAATGAGGCTAATAGGATGTGGCAACGAGGAGTTTTAGAAATGATTAGGCGACTTCACCCCAAACAATTATTAGTTTACGGCGGTGAGGTTGATTTCATCTTTCCAGAAGATATTGAAATCGTGTATTACAAGAATAATAACATTGAGCGATTGAGGGGTTTATAAAGATGGGCGGACGAGGCGCGGCTTCGGGTGTGAATATGAAAGGTAAGAAATATGGAACGGAATACCGTACGTTGCTTCAATACCAAAACATTAAGTTTGTCTCGATTAATGGTGGTAAATCAGCAACACCACCAATGGAAACAATGACGAAAAAGCGAATCTACGTAACTATTAATGATGAAGAAAAGATTAAGTCAATCGATTTTTATAATGATAGTGGTAAAAGAGTTAAACAAATTGATGTGACTGGAAGACCTCATATAATCGATGGTGAAAGAGTCTTGCCTCATACTCATTTTGGATATTTCCATGAAGAAACTGGTGGTACAAAAAGAGTTACTAAGTCGGAACAAGAACTTATTGATAAAGTAAAACGTATATGGAATAATAGGCACTGAGGACCAGTAGTTTAACAGGGAGAACAAGGCCTTATACATTATTGTGAACTCTAATTGAAAGAGGTTGGAGCACGTATAAAGGTCGGAGGTGTCGGTTCAATTCCGACCGTCCTCATTTTTAGCATCTGCAATTAGCAGGTGCTTTTTTTGTGCTCAAATTTAGGAAAGGGGTTTAACCATGCTATCAGTTGAAACAATTAATAATTTAATTGGAATTGATGAGAGCTATAAAGCACCAATCAAATTACAATCAATTCTAAATGATAGTAATAAACGGACTGAATTGTTCAATCAATTCTTAGAAAAAGAGAGTGACTTGTCATTTGATTGGTTCACAGATTACTTTCAGGAAGAACATTCAGACCGCAAGAATAAGAAACAAGACTTTACGCCTGATGGTATTGTTAAGCTTGTTAGCTCCTTACTTGGTGATTTTGCTACTAATATGGATATTTGTGCTGGAACTGGTGGATTAACAATAAAGCGATGGACTAAAAACCATAATGGCAAGTTCTATTGTGAAGAGTTTTCTGACCGTGCAATGCCTTTCTTGCTGTTTAATTTAATGATTCGCAATGTCGATGCCATAGTCTTTCATGGTGATTCTCTTACTCGTAAAACTAAACATATTTATCACCTTTCAAAAGGTAAGGCGTTTAGTAGTTTAGAAGAAGTTAGAAATTTAGAAGAGAATAAGGCTGATACAGTTATAATGAATCCACCATATTCTCTTAAGTGGGAACCACAAGATACGATGCTAAAAGAACCACGCTTTAAAAACTTCAATGTTCTAGCACCTAAGAGTAAGGCAGATTACGCATTTATTTTAACTGGGTTAGATAATCTGAATGATGATGGCACAATGGCTATTATTTTGCCTCACGGTGTTCTATTTCGTGGTAATGCAGAAGGTAAGATAAGGCAAAAGATAATTGATCTGAATTATCTTGATACGGTGATTGGTTTACCAGAAAAAGCATTTCTAAATACAGACATTCCTACTGTTGTTCTTATCCTTAAGAAGAAACGGCAGAATAGGGATGTCTTATTTATTGACGCATCAAAAGAATTTACTAAGAATAAGGCACATAACAAGATAGAAGAGAAACACATAAATAGAATAATTCATGCCTACTATAAGAGGAGTAATATTGAAAAATTTGCTCATGTAGCAACGCTGGGTGAAATTAAAGAGAATGATTACAACTTAAATATTCCACGCTACGTTGATACATTTGAACCAGAACCAGTTAAACCATTACATGAAATTATGGCAGAGATGAAAGAACTTGATAGTGAGATTGAGCATACTAAGCAAGAACTATCCGTCATGCTGCAAGAGCTTCATGGGACTAATCCAGATGCGGATAAAGAAATTAAGGAATTTACTAAGTATTGGGTTGATAAATATGGAATAGGTAAGCCAAAGAGAAAGGAGCAACTTAGTTTGTTATGATTGATTTTCATACTTTCGAGAATGTGAGATTAGAAGATGTGGCCGAGTACGGCAGAGCCAAGAAGTATCATGTTTATCCAATCGGGACATCAACATTACAAATATCTGCAACTAGAGGGCAGTTGGGATATTTGTACGAGCCTGGCGAGGTTGCAACTAAGGATGTAGCGATTATTCCGTCAGCTGGTATCAATCCTAAATATTTTAATATTATCTTACATAAGAATATTGATGAGTTTATGCGTAAGTATGCAACAGGTATCAATATTAAGGAAAGTGAAGTCGGCAAGTTTCCAATCCAATTGCATAACTTAGAAACTCAGAAGGCAATTGTTGAGATTTTTAATTTTATGGATAATGAAGAGCAACAAATACAAAAAGATATTGATAACTTAAATAATTTGAAGAAGAACTTATTAAGTAACATGTTGATTTAATAGTGCGTAATAAAAAAGCCAACAAGTTATTACTTGTCAGCTTAGCTTATATTCAAAAAATTGTTTTTCTATTGTTTCTTATATGTTAATAAGGTATAATGAAAATGTAGTCAGGAAAGGAATTAGCTACTCCTGAAATGACTACAGCGATCCGGCGACAGCCTTTCTATCCGGATGGAGGCGAGTTCAATGGATGAAAGAGTATATCTGGAAATATGAGGATGCCATTATCGTTAATGCTCTTGTAGCAATATCAGTCGCAAGCATTAACTTTGCGATTGCATATGCGATAATAAAAAAAGCTAATCGCAAGTAGCGACTAGCAGGCATTAAATACTTTCCGGATCGCAAGGGGACGAGAGGTTAGGAGCTCTTGTCCTTTTGCATATTCAGTATACCATATTAATGCTAGAAGGTCGATGTTATGGTTAGTGAAGCACAGAAACGAGCAAAGAAGAAGTGGGACGATAAAAACAAAGATAAGAACCGAGTATATCGTTACCGTTCATATGCTCGTAAGTTTATCCGTGATTTAGCAACAGATGATGATTTGAAAGAATTGCGTAAGATAATTGATGAGAGGTTGAGCAATGCATAGAAAATCATTTAAAAATGTAAAAGATAATTCTTTGATTGTTGATGATGGTTGGTTTAACGCAATGTATAAGGATAAGATTGATGATCATTTAGGAATGGAAGCAGAGATTAGCTTTTTGAAACAACCAGATAGTGTTGATATCTTATTAACTAACCTTTATTATCCTAATATGCGTCAAGGAACACGAGAACAAGATGACCAACAAACAATATTTAGGTTATCTAAAAAGAATGCTGAAAAATTGCGAGACTATTTGAACAAAGTATTATAGACGACTGTCAGTTTTGATAGTCGTTTTTATTTTGCAATCAGAAAGGTGGTGTGGTGATATGCCATGAGCAAAATAGAAGAAGCTAAGGCAGATTACTTAGCAGGGATGAAGTATAAGGACATCGCTGCTAAGTATGGTGTTGCCCTTAGTACGGTTAAGTCGTGGAAGACCAGGAATAAGTGGCAACGAAAGAATGCAACCAAGAAAAAAAGTATGCATACAAAATCAAAAAGTACGCGTACAAAGCAAGAAAAGGTTGCACCGTCTTTGCCACCACCAGAATTGCCAGATAGTAATGAACTGAATGATAAGCAGAAAGCCTTTTGTTTGTACTATTTACAGCGATATAACGCAACTTGGGCTTATCAGAAAGCGTATGGTGGAAGTTATGAATCTGCTAGACGGCTAGGTTCTCTGTTATTGACAAATATTGACATAAAATCTTATCTTACTGAGTTGAAGAAGCAACAATCACAAGAGCTGTTTGCAACTGCGAATGATATTTTATTGCGTTACTTACATCAAGCAACTGGTGATATTACCGATGTTCTTTCATTCAGGACTGAGAAGCATCTAGCTTACTACAAGGTACGCGATAAGGAAGGTCCTTATGAAGATGGTGGCGGTCATTTCCGCTATGTTCCAAAGATTGACCCAGAAACAGGTGAACAAGCCTATTACTACGAAAACATCGTAGAACTGAAAGACAGTAGCAAGATTGATACATCAAATATCAAGAATATTCGTATTGATAAAGGTGAGCCAGTGGTTGAAATGGAAGACCGTCAAAAAGCAATGCAAATCCTGCTTGATCGGTTACCTGAACCAGAAGTTAGCGATGATAGCACTAACTCATTGCTTGCAGCACTTAGTAACGGTATGAAGAAAGTATGGGGTGAGAATAAGAATGAAGACAGTTAGATTTCAATTTACTCCATTCAGTCGTAAACAATTACAGGTGCTTAGCTGGTGGTTAAATGATGATTTGAGAAACTATGAAGCTATTATCTGTGATGGCTCTGTTCGTGCTGGGAAAACAGTAGTCATGTCTTTATCGTACGTTTTATGGTCTATGACACAGTTTAATAATCAGCAATTTGGCATGGCTGGAAAAACGATCGGATCATTCAGACGTAACGTGCTAAGACCTCTAAGAAGTATGTTAGAGAGTGAAGGCTACCTAATTAGGGACTCTCGTTCAGATAATATGCTAACCATTAGCAAGAATGGGCATACAAATTATTACTTTATCTTTGGTGGTAAAGATGAAGCTTCACAGGACTTGGTTCAAGGTATTACTTTGGCTGGGTTCTTTTTTGATGAAGTTGCTTTGATGCCACAGTCATTTGTTAATCAGGCAACGGCTCGGTGTTCGATAACAGGTGCAAAAATGTGGTTTAACTGTAACCCAGAAGGGCCATATCACTGGTTCAAACTTGAATGGATTGACCAAATGAAAGATAAGCGAGCGTTACGACTCCATTTTATGATGCAGGACAATCCGTCATTGGCACAAGAAACCATTGATCGTTATAACCGAATGTATTCCGGTGTGTTCTATCAGCGTTACATCTTAGGACTGTGGGTAATGTCAGAAGGTGTTATCTATGACAACTTCGATCGAGACATGATGGTAGTTAATGAATTGCCTCGTCACTTTGAAAAGTATTATGTGTCTTGCGACTACGGTACACAAAACCCAACAGTATTTTTATTGTGGGGACGTAATCATGGCACTTGGTACTTAGTTAAGGAATATTACTATTCAGGACGTGCGACTGCTCATCAAAAGACAGATGAGCAGTATTGCCAAGAGCTTAAGAAGTTTCTTGGTAATATTCATGCAAAGATTATCATTGACCCATCTGCTGCTTCTTTTATTGCTGTATTAAGAAATAATGGTTTCCGAGTGCAAAAGGCAAAAAATGATGTGGTAGATGGTATTCGTGTTACCCAAACGGCAATGAACGAGGGCAAGATACTATTTAGTAATCAATGTCCTAATTTATTTAAAGAATTATCCAGCTATGTATGGGATGAAAAAGCAGCTGAACGTGGTGAAGATAAACCAGTGAAAGAACATGATCATGCTTGCGATGCTATGCGTTATTTCGTTTACATGGTTATCCATAAAGGCTTCACTGCAAAGATTACTAAACGTCCACATGTTCGTGGGTTATAGAAAGAAGGTGTTTATGTGGCAGTTACGATTGATAGGGATTTGCTTGGCGACTTGAATGAGCCAAACATTGAAGCGATTAACTATGCAATTAGAGAATTACGAAGTCGTAAAAGCAGGCTAGATAAATTAGCTAATTACTACAACGGTAAGCAGGAAGTAGAAAATCATGAGTTTGAAAACGCTAATGTCAAGGCTTCCAATGTTATGGTTAATCACGCTAAGTACATTACTGATATGAACGTGGGTTTTATGACTGGTAATCCAGTTAAATATACGGCAGATAAGGGTAAAAATATTGATGAGGTGCTAGATGTACTCAAAAATATTGATATCCATAAACACGATATTGAGCTAGAGAAAGATTTATCGGTGTTTGGTTATGGTTATGAATTACTGTACTTAAAGCAAACAGATCCAATTACTACGGTAGATAGAATGGGTAATGAAAAATTCACTCCGAATACTGAGCTACGGGTTGAAGTAGTTGATCCTAGAGCAGCGATCGTGGTTACTGATGATACAGTAGAACATGAACCATTATTCGGCGTGTTTGTTCAAGAAAAGAAGGACTTGAGTGGAATTACTGATGGTTATAGCGTTACTGTCTACATGCCTAAACGGGTAGTAGAGTACCGTTCAAAGCTATCAGCAAACCTGTCAGCGGATGATCCAATTGTTTATGACAGTGAAAGCTTATTTGGCGCTGTTCCTTTGATTGAGTACCGTAACAATGAAGAACGGCAGGGCGACTTTGAACAGCTTATCTCCTTAATTGATGCATACAACCTACTGCAAACAGACCGGATTTCTGACAAGGAAGCCTTTGTTGATGCATTGCTTGTTACGTTTGGCTTTGGTTTAGGGGATGACAAGGATGATATTCAACGATTAAAACGTGGCGCAATTGAAGCTCCTCCTCGTGAAGAAGGTGCTGACATTGAATGGTTAACAAAGAGCTTTGATGAAACCCAAGTTAATTTACTTAGCCAATCAGTTGAGAATGATATTCATAAGATATCCTACGTTCCAAATATGAATGATGAGAAGTTTATGGGTAATGTCTCTGGAGAAGCAATGAAGTTTAAGCTGTTTGGTTTAGAGAACCTTTTGTCGATTAAGCAACGATACTTCTTTGATGGCTTGCGACGAAGATTAAATCTAATTCAAACCATTGTAAACATCAAAGGTGCCAATGATGATGTTAGTGGTTGTGATATCTCGCTTACGGCTAATATCCCAGTTAACTTATCTGACGTTGTTAACAATATTAAGAATGCTGATGGGGTTATTCCTCGTAAGTATACGTATAGTTGGTTGCCAGACGTTGATAATCCACAAGAAGTTATTGATGAAATGGACCAACAGGATGCAGAAAACGTTAGAAAAAATCAACGAGCATTGCAAGAGCAAGACCCAGACCGATTAGAAGTGGAGGATAGTCAAGATGATTCAAGTACAAATCAAGAAGGAACCGAACAAGACAACGGTCATAGCAAGCGGACACGCTGAGTATAGCGTTAAAGGTTCAGATATTGTTTGTGCTTCGTTCTCTACGCTTCTAACTCATACGGTTAATAATTGTACTGATGTTACTGTGAATGATGAGAATGGGGTGTTGAAGGCTGTATTCACAGATAGTAAACGTATTGAAAATAAAACATTACTTGATGCGTTTGAGAACACTGTTAATGAGCTTGTCGAACAATACGATCAATACATTACTATTCTGTAGGTGAAAGCCCATGAAAGTTGATAAGAGCCAGTTTAACTATTGGCAATTACGGGACTTGCAGGACGAGCAAAAGAATCAGGATGAAGCAACTAAACGATTAAAAATAATCAATATTGCCTATCAAAAAGCACAAGCATATCTAAGCGACGAGGTTCACAGAATTTATCGTCGCTATTTTTATGCTGATATAACTGCTAATGAAGTAGCAACTATCATGTCATCACATATTTCTCCCTCTGAGTTGGTAACAATCAAAGCGTTAGCAACTAATATTACTGATAAAGAGAGCAAGAAAGCTGTTGATGACTATTTGAGTAGGCTTGCTGCTAAAAGCCGAATTACTCGACTGGAAGAAATGCAAGTTAAAGCTTATATTGTCGCAAAGTCAGCAGGTGCAACAGAACTGGACCAGAATGTTAAATTGCATACTGACATAATGAAGCGAGCGTGGTCTGAGGCTGAAAAACAAAGCGCTGTCTATGACACGGCGACTGATTATAAGTTACCTAATCATAAGGCAACACCTGTTTTAGAAGCTAAGGAAAGCAAGATCGTTATAAAAAATTCTGAGACAGGCAAAAAGGTTGCAAATGTTTCGATGAAGAAAGATGTTCCTAAGTCAAAAATTACTAAGATACCTAATCGTTATGTTGAACGGGCATTGAATACACGTTGGCAAGGAAAGAACTTCTCATCACGTATCTGGTCTAACACTGATAAATTAGCTAAACGTTTACAAGAGTTATTCACGATTAAAGAACTAAGTAATATGTCAGAAAGGGAAATGATTAAACGAATCGAAGAAGAATTCAGTGTGGGTAAATTTAACGCTAGTCGTTTAATCAGGACGGAAGCAAATTACTTCTACTCTAAAACAAAACTGGATAATTGGCGAAAACGTGGCGTAAAGCAGTATCAACTAATTGCGGTGCTTGATAGTCGTACTAGTAAGATTTGTCGAAAGATGAATAACAAAATATTCGATGTAAAAGATGCAGTTGTTGGTAAGAACATGCCACCTCTGCATCCTTTCTGTCGTACCGTTCCCGTAATTTATCTAGGAAATTGACCTAAGCAAGTCATTAAACTACTTCAATAATTAAATGCGTATGTGGGCTTGTCACCGCACACCTTGAAGTCACCGTGTAGGAATATGGGGTGGCTTTTTTCGTGCAGTACTAAATTCAAGTGTGCATGGGTAGAAAGGATTATATCAATGGAAAAAGTAAGGTTTTACAGTAATTTGTTAAGTCTTAATTTGCAACGATTTGCAGACGAAGGACAAGGTGAAGGCGGTGATAATGGAGCAACAGATACAGAAAATGAAGATGCTAATACGGGTAATAATCCTGATGAACAAAGCAAACCGTTTATGACGTTCAATACTCAATCTGAACTGGATTCCTATTTCGATAAGAAGCTGTCTAAAGCATTAGGTACGGCCCGTTCTAACTGGGAAAAGGAACAGGATGACAAGGCTAAAAAAGCTAAAGACCTTAAGAAGATGTCACCAGAAGAGCGACAAGAATATGATCTTAAGCAACGTGAACAAGCTTTAACTGATCGTGAAGCAGAAGTCACTAAACGGGAGAACAAGAGTAAGCTTGCTTCTCGTTTGGTTGATGATGGGTTGCCAACTGGATTGGCTGATGTTTTTGATGATGTTCTAGCTAATGAAGATAACATGAACGAAACATACGAACGGGTAAGTGAAGCATTTCGTAGCGCTGTTCATGATGCAGTAGAAACACGGCTAGCTCAAAGCGCACGTCCTCCAAAGAGTGCAGATAATAATTCAGAACAAAAGTCAGCTGGTGAGATTTTTGCTGAAAAGGCTAATAACGCTAACAAATCTAAGGATGACTTTTGGAAATAAGAAAGGAGATAGAAACAGATGTATACACAATTTCAAAATGGAAAACAGTTAAACTTCTTAGCTTCAGAAAAGTTTACTGCTTTCCCGGAAACAATCAACAAGGACAATTACAACGTCCAAACTGATGATTTAGGACGTAGGTATATTCCAGCTGGGACAGTGTACCCAACTAATGATGCTAAGGCTGTTGGTATTACTGTTAATGATGTCTATGTACCAGAAGATGGTACTAACCAAATGGTTGCGGTAATGCGTGAAGGTTGGGTATTAAGTCAACGTCTCAATCCAGTACCTACTGCTGATGCAATTAAGGCAATGTCCGCTATCCACTTCAAGGACTTAGACGCAGAAGAAAATACCGCTCCTACGTCTGATCCTAAGGAAAAACAATAAGGAGGAAGAAGTAAATGAAAACTAAAACGTTGAAATTAGATTTACAACGGTTTGCAACACCAATTCTTGACATGTTTAGTCAAAGTACAGTGCTTGACTATACTCGTAATCGGCAATATCCAGAAATGCTCGGTGATGCTTTGTTTCCAGCAACTAAAGTACCAACTCTTGAAGTTGATATTCTAAAAGCTGGTAGTCGAGTACCTACGATTGCTAACATTTCAGCATTCGATACCGAAGCCGAAATTGGTAGTCGTGACGCTAAGAAGATGACTGCTGAATTAGCATACGTAAAGCGTAAGATGCAGCTTACTGAAGAAATGTTGATTAAGTTACAGTCACCACGTAACACTGCCGAAGAAAACTACTTAAAGCAATACGTCTTTGATGATATTGATGCAATGGTTCAAGCGGTAATGGCACGTGGCGAAAAGATGACAATGGAAATGTTTGCCACTGGTAAGATTACCGATAAAAAGAATGGCATTGCTATTGATTACGGTGTACCAAAGGAACATCAAGCTTCATTAACCGGCAATAACGTGTGGGGTAGCGGCAGTGCTTCTATTGTTGAAAACCTCCAAGATTGGTCTGATGCATTAGATATCACACCAACTCGTGCTTTAACATCCAAGAAGGTATTGCGGACATTAATGCGTAGTACGGAAATTAAGGAAGCGATCTTTGGTAAGGACACCGGTCGGGTAGTTGGTCAATCAGACTTAGACCAATGGATGACTGCACAAGGGTTGCCAACTATCCGTGCTTACGATGGGAAGTACCGTGAAGAAGATAGCAAGGGCAAGTTAACAACTCAACGCTACTTCCCAGAAGATCGGATTGTGCTTTTCAATGACGAAGCGCCCGGACAAAAGATCTATGGTCCAACACCAGAAGAGAACCGCTTAGTTTCCAGCAATGCACAAGTTTCTAAAGTTGGCAATGTAATGGCTAAGGTTTATGAAACTGGCGAAGATCCAATTGGTACATGGGTATTAGCAGCAGCAACTATGCTTCCATCATTTGCCAGTGCCGACGATGTCTTCCAGGCAAAGGTACTTTAATTAATTGGAGGTGCTTAATGTGGATCAAATGGCCGAAATGGTTTCATCCATAGCTAAACGCTTGAATGTTACGGATAATGAATTGTTAACAGACCTTCTCAAAGAGGCAGAGATACAGGTGCTAGATTACACCGGTCAGAAAAAGTTGATTGGTAGCATGAGTATCTATGTTAAGAAGCTAGCAATTATCAACTATAATCGTCTTGGCTTAGAGGGTGAGACACAACGTTCAGAAGGTGGCGTTACCAATTATCTTGAAATTGGTATTCCCAAGGACATTCGACAAGGGTTAAATCATTATCGAATAGCAAAGGTGACTAGGCTATGAGATTAAAAGAGAGTGATTTAATTACTGTTTATATCAAGAAGCCGGAGAATACCCAAGATGATGAGGGCTACAACATTGCTGGCTGGGGTGATCCTCAACTAGTCAAAATGAATATTCAGTCTGCCGGTGGTGCGGTTAATGCTCAGCTCTATGGGAAAGATATTAAATACATTAAAACATGTAAGTATCAAGGTAATCTGCTCTATGAAGGGCACGGTGAAGGTTATGGCGTGTGCTTGAAGGTTCCATCTACAGCTGATCCGGATTATAAGATTACGGCGATTCAGGAATTCTCTACTCATAAGAACATCACTTTGGAGCGAATTAAAAGGGATGAGCAAAATGATTGAGGTTGAAATTAACGGACTTGATGAGTTAAGGGCTAAGCTACGGAAACTACCTCAAGTTATGGCAGACGCAACCGTTAATGGTCAAGAAACGGCAATTGAACAAGCCGAAGCCTACGCAGTTCAAAAGTTACAATCCAGTGTGAAGCATTCTACTGGTGAACTTGCTCGAAGCTTTAAACACGAGGTAAAGACTGATGGCGATGAAGTTATTGGTCGTTGGTGGAATTCATCAATGGTCGCTATTTTCCGTGAGTTCGGTACAGGTTTAGTTGGTGAACAATCTGACAAACAATTACCGCCTAACGTAGCGATTACCTATCGGCAAACTCCTTGGTATATTCCAGCTGATGAAGTCGATATTGACCTTACTAAGATATACGGTATTCCCAAAATGAAGATTAAGGGAAAGTACTTTTATCGAACTAGTGGACAACCGGCAAGGCAATTTATGACTCCTGCTGCTAATCGGATTGCTAGAGAAGCACCGAACATCATTAAGAATGTAGTTGACCAAGAATTACGTGATAAGTTAGGTGGTTAAATGGAAATCTACAATGTTAAAGCTTTGGCCTTTAAGACACTGAAATCTATTCCAGAGTTGCGTTATGTTTCAACATCTTATCCTGATAAATTTACGACATTTCCAACTGCCATCTATAAGACAACTCAAGCTTCTTATGTTCGTAATAATAAGCAGGAAGAAACAGATACCGAGTGGCAAATCACAATTGATTTGTACAATGATAAAGGATCATTAACTCAAATAAAAAATAAGCTCATTGCTAAGTTTTCAGCAATGGGCTTTTCTAATAGCATTGGTGATCAAGATTTGAATGGAGTAACACGTGTTGTACTTGTTTTTACAGGGATTGTAGATAACACAAGTAAACGTGTATACCAGAAAGGATGAAATTATGGAAAATGTAAAATTATATAGCGATGCATTAAAACTAGACCTACAACGTTTTGCTATTGATAGTTCAGAGGGTTTGGTTGGTACTGGTACCAAACTTGAACGTTCAGAAGATGGTTCAACTTGGGAAGAGATTGCGGACATTAAAACCGTTCCTGAACTTGGTGGTGATACTGAAAAAGTAGATGTAACTACTTTAGCTGATGACCGGCGAAAGCAAGTAGAAGGTATTCAAAATGCTTCAAATGTTCAGTTCCAAGTTGTATACAAGGGTGCAGGATTTAAGAAGGTACTAGAGGGAGCAGGTAATCGGAAACAATACCAATGGAAAGTTACGTATCCAGATGGTATGACCTCAACCATGCGGGGTTCATATAACATCAAGTTTGCAGCAGTTGCAGTTAACGGAGCATTAGGTTATACGATTACAATTACTGTATCTGATGGTCCACACTTTACAGCTGCACCTACAACAGATACCGCAAAGCAGGAATAGGGATAATAGGCGCGGGTTCGATTCCCACGTCTATTTTTTATAGCAAATTACCAATAAAGGAGAGTTTTTATTTATGGCAACAACAATTAAGAAAGCAACTAAAACAATTCAACTAGGCGACCTTGAACTTGATTTAAAACTCGGTGGTCGTGAAGTATTTAAGATCGAACGCCGTTTAGGTAAGTCAATTATGTCACTTTTTATGGATTCACAGGGTGGTCAAAAATTACCACCTGCCAACGAAATTTTAGTTGTCCTTCAAGGAGCTAATCAAAATCATGGTGTTACTGATAAGCGAGTAATTAAAGCTTTTGAAAAATACCTAGACGATGGCAACACAACAATGGAATTATTTAACGAATTGATGGACCTGCTTGATGCTTCTGGTTTTTTCGGCAAAAAGAAGAAGGGTTCGAAGACCAATACGGAATCGGACGAGGAAACTCTGGACCCAACGGAAACGGACAAGGACGAATTAATGTAGAAAAGTGTGATACAGTTTCAGACTTATTCAAACAGTTATACCCAATCGCTGTTGAATCTGGTATCGATGCTGACCATTTCTGGGACATGGACTTTGATGAAATCATGACGCAGATAGCTGCTAACGAGAAACGACGGTTGGAGGATATGCGAGCTAAGGCATATATGGATCATCGACTAAGTGAGATGATTGCCTTTGCCTTTAATGATCCTGCTAAGATGCCAAAGGTTGAAGAAGCTTATCCGTTCGTTAAGGATGAGAACACACAAGCAGAGCAGCGATCGTCAGACGAACCGGAATGGAAACGAGACCAATTGCTACTGATGCAACAAGCGCAAAGGATTAGACAATTCAACAAAGATAAAGGAGGTGGAAACTAATGGATCTGGAAGAACTTGAGTTAAAGTTTCGTGCTAACTATGGGGATGTTATCCAGAAGATTGATGAACTAACTAATATCATTGGCCAAAAGACTGGTGACATGCAGTATAAAATTCAAAATAACTTGGAAAAACTCAATCAGTCAATGACAGATAATGCATCAAAGGCTAATGAGACTGCTAAAGAAGAAGTTCGTCAACGAAACGAGGCTGAACTTGCTAAACAAAAGTCCCTTGAGCAAACCCTTAACACCCAAAATGATGTTACAGATAAGGTTATTCAAGGAAATAAAGCACAAGCGGAAAGCTCTAAGGAAGCGGTAAACGAATCCGAGAAAAGTCTGGATAGTTTAACTGCACGATTGCAGGAAGCTTCTAATATGCAACAACGAATCGCTCAGCAAACAAGGGCGGCTCGTGAAGCAGTAGCTGATATTTCTAAGCCTCAACCACAGCAACAAACAAGAGCTACTTCTCGGCCACGTCAAAAAGTAGCCGACTCAAGTTTTGAAGATTACCAAGAAAAACGTATTCAAAGCTATATGCCTAAACGTCCGGTCGATTTAGGAATTGATGATGAAATCCAAGCAGAGGTGTCACGAGCTAAAAAAGAAGTTGATGGATTAGTAACGCACATCAATGACAAGATGGAGCAAGTACGATCCATGCAACGGAAGATAGCTACGTTAACTGCAAGTAAAAATAATCTTGATATGGGTAAGCAAGGTAGTCAGGTTAGAGCAATGCGACTTGATGATCAAATTGCTAACGCTCAAATCAAGATGGAAAGGTTTCAGAATCAAGCTAAAGCTCTTGCACAGGAAATGTCGCAGGAGTTTAACTCAATTCCATCATCACTCAAAAAGATTGAGCGAGAAATGGACCAGACAGAAGGAAAGATTGAGCGGATTAGACGTTCAATTGCGGAAACAAAGGCTAATGATGCTATTCTTGGACGATCTTCTGGTAGCAACAAAGAGCTTAAAGAAGTTGAGGCAGAATATAGGCGTCTTGTTGCGAGAAGTAATGAGTTAGCTAAGGCATACACTTATGTTAGCGCACGTGGGGATGAACTGAGAAATAGTTCTGCACGAGTGAACACAGCACTATCACAAGAAGGAAGTACCGTTTCTGGGCTTAGTTCCAGATTTAATCGGTTAAGGAATTCATTATCTGGGATTAACTCATCTTTTAGACGTGTTGGTAATAGTGGCAGTTCTTCCATGAGAAGAGCAAGTACTAGCGCTTCAATGCTTAGCCAGCGGATTAAAGGCATGAAAACAGCAATGGGTATGCTAGCTAGTCAGCTAATTATCTTTACATTGCTATATCAAGGAATCATGATGTTGGCTCAAGGTATGGGTTCAGCATTAATGACCAATAAGCAGTTTGCAAGTAGCTTTAATGCGATTAAGGTCAACTTATTAACTGCTTTTTATCCAATTTACAGCTTTGTTTTGCCAGCTATTAACTCCTTGATGAATGCTCTTAAAAAAGCAACAGGCTGGCTTGCTCAGTTTACTTCTGCATTAACTGGTATGAGCCTATCTCACGCTAGAAGTGGCGCTCAAGGTTTGTACAGTCAAGTACGAGCTATGAACGATACTTCTAAGGCGGCAAGCAAGGCTAACGATGCAGTTAAGAAGCAACAACAAGAGCAAGCTAAGGCTGTTCAGCGTGCTAACCAACAAATTGCAGAAGCTAATCGTCAAGGTGCGGCGGCAGTTGCAGCCGAAAATGAAAAGATTAAGGCTGCTAACGCTCAGGCAAAGCAAGCCTTTGAGGACACCAAGAAGGCAAATGAAGACCTCCAAGCTTCTTTAATGGGCTTTGATGAGTTGAATGTGCTTGATAGCAATAAGAACAGTCAAGATAATGGCAGCTTTGAAGCACAACCATTAGAAAAGTTCACACCACAGCAGAAGCAAGATACACCAATCTTTGATGATCCGGGTGTTGATGATGGTGGTACTGGTGGAGATGAAGACCCAGGCCTTGACTGGAATGTACCACTAGAAGCTTCCCAAAATGCTATTGACGCAGCTAACAAGGTCAAAAAGGTTCTAGGTGAAATCTTTGATCCAATGAAAAAAGCTTGGGACGAAAAAGGCCAAGATGTTGTTGATGCTGCTAAGTATTCATGGGAAGAAATTAAACGTCTGTTAGGTGATGTAGGTAATTCATTCTTACATGTTTGGGATAATGGTACCGGACAAAAAGTAATGGAGAACCTGCTTCAACTGTTAGCAGATATGCTGAACATTATTGGTGACATTGCGAGGGCGTTTGCCGAAGCATGGGAAGAAGGTGGACGAGGAACAAGGTTTATTCAGACTATCTTTGATTCGCTGAATAATATTCTTGTTGCTATCCACCATATAGCTGAGTCATTCAGAGAGGCATGGAATACTGGTGATCTTGGTAAACAGATTTTTGCTAATCTCCTAGATTTGGCTACCAACTTAGTTAAGTTTATTGGCGACATTGCGAAAGCTTTTGATGAAGCATGGCAACACGGCAATAACGGCACGAAGATGTGGCAAGCTATTCTTAATGCAATCAACAATGCACTTAAAGTTTTAAAAGATATGACTGGCTCTATTGATGAGGCTTGGAATCACTCAAAGTTAGGTGTTTCAATTTGGGAAAACATTATTAAACTTATAACGGGTGTTGCTAATACAAGCGCTAATATGGACGATCAATTTGATAAAGCGTGGAAGCATGGCAATGTTGGAACCTCTATTTTCAAAACATTATTAGGCATGGTTAACGATATGCTTAGTGCTTTGAGCGATATGGCAAACTACACAGCTAAATGGGCTAAAAAGATGGATTTTACACCATTACTACAATCGATTGATAGGCTACTTAAAGCCATTCGACCAGTTACCAAAGATGTTTGGGATGGCTTAGCTTGGGCTTATAAGAATGTTTTGCTTCCCTTAGATAAATTTACAATCACCGATTTACTTCCAGACTTTTTCAATCTACTAGCAGCTGCTCTTAAAGTGGTACACAGCGTAATCAAAGCAGGTGGCCCGGTATTTGAATGGTTCTTTGATGGTTTTCTTAAACCTCTAGCAAAGATAACAGGTTTTGCCATTGTTGGTGCATTAAAGCTACTGACAGGAGCTTTAAATCTCTTATCAGACTGGATAGACCATCACCAAACGGCTGTTAAGATAATGACCACAACCTTAATGACACTGTTTAGCCTTAAAGTTGCTGGTAAAACTATTTCAAGCATTAAGAGCTTTACTGATACAATTAGAATTCTCACAATGTATAAATTTGATAATATCAAAAAAGGTGCAAAGTGGGCTGATGATTTATTAGGTAAAGTGATTGATTTTAATAAACATCCAACTACCAAAATCAAGGAACTTGCTAAAGTTAAATTTGATAACTTCAAAACTGGCGCTGTTAAAATTAAAGATTTATGGAGTGAGGTCAACAAGAAGTGGCAAAGCACCAATCTTGCTAAAACTGACTTCCTTAAATCAGCCCGTGCTTCCATCAAGTCTGGCGAACCAATGAAACTTGGTCAGAAGCTAGGTCTTGGATTGTCTGGTGCCATGATTGCGGTAACTTCCGGAATTGATATTTACAAAGGTATTAAGGCTAAGAATAAGGAAACTAAGTTCAAAAGCTTTGGTTCTGGAATTGGTGGTGCCATCGGTGGTGGTATCGGTTTATTCTTCGGTGGACCATTAGGTGCTGCAATTGGACAACAAATCGGCTCATTTATTGGTAAATGGGGTGGCGCTGGTGCTGCTAAGTTTAGCGATGGCTGGTCTAAGTATGGTAAAGGTAAGAAGCCTAAAGATTGGGTTGAAGCAATTGGCTTTAAAGCTCATGAGATTTTAGACAACTTTACTTCGTGGGCTAAATCCGTTGGTAAAGATATCAATAAGAATATCACCAAAGGAAAGAAAGATGTTCAAAAGGCTAGTTCAAATCTTGGTAAGTGGACTACTGGTTTTATTTCAGGTACTAAGAAGACATTGAAGAAGTGGGCTTCTGGTATTGGTTCTAACTTCAACAAGGATGTTGAAAAAAGTAAAAAACTTGCGATTGCTGCAAGTAATAAGCTTAAAGGATGGACCACTGGCTTCATCTCTAGTGCCAAAAAAGATACTAAGGCTTGGGCCCAGAAGATTGGTGCTAACATCAATACCGATGTAGAAAAAGGCAAGAAATTTGCTAAAAAAGCCGGTAGCAAAATCAAAGAATGGACCACTGATTTCATTGGTGATGCCAAGAAGAAAGTACATGATTGGTCTTCACAAATTGGCTCTAATATCAACAATAGTGTTGAGCAAGGGCAATCAATGGCAAAGAATGCCGGAGAAAAACTAAAAAGTTGGACAACTGACTTTAGAGAATCAGCTAGTGGTCTTGTACGCCAATGGGCTGAAAGATTAGGCGACTACATTAATAACGGTTCTGAATCTTCACGCTCTGGTGCTGTTAATGCTGGTAACAAGTTATCTGAATGGACCCGTAGTTTCTTTGGAAATGCAAATCAGAGTATTTCCAACTGGGCTAGCGGTCTAGGTGGTCATATTAGTAACGGAATTGGTGGCGCTTATGGTGCCGCTAAGAATGCTGGTGAACGCCTTGGAAGTTGGGTTTCTGACTTTAGAGGTAACGTTTCAAGAACTCTCGGTTCATGGGCTGGTGGACTTGGTAGCACTATTGGTGGCGGTATTACTAGTGGACTTCATAATATTAGTAGTGCTGTTGGTAAAGTTGTTGATGCTATTGTTAGACCGGTTCAAAAAGCAACCGATAAAATTCGCGAAGGAATTAACTGGGTATTAGGTAAGCTTGGTGGCGGTTCTGTTGGTTGGGGTTACTTTAACTGGAACGCCTACAAAACAGGGACACAAAATCATCCGGGTGGATTAGCATTAGTTAATGATCAAGAAGGCGATATTTACCGAGAAAGTTACGAGTTGCCAAATGGTGAGCAAGGACTATTCCCTGCTAAACGTAATTTCTTAACTTATTTGCCAGCTGGTACAAAGGTCAAGACTGCTACAAATACTGCTAATGAACTTGCAAACATGATTCCTAAGTATGCTGGTGGGATCGGTAGCTTTAATTTTGACTTTAGTGGAATTAGTCGCGCGCTTAGTAGTTTGAACTTAGGTGGCTTATTTGGTGGGATTAGTGATGTATTTGATAGCGCAATGGATGAGTTAGCTAATGTAACCGATGATATTGCTCACCCAGAAAAACTTATTAACTACATTGCAGATAAATTTGTCACTTATGATTGGGGAGTAGGTGAAACACCACTTAAACTTGCTAAAGGTGCCGTTAACACTGAAAAGAAAGGCATGGTAAATTGGGCTAAGAGAACTATTGAAGAGTTTGGTGGTTCAGTATCGGCTTACTTGCCGAAAGGAGTTATGAGTAAAAGTGCGTTTGCAAGAACTGCTCGTAAAGCTGCTTTACTCATGCACCAAAAACTATCATCGAAAGATATGGACCGCTTGTATTGGCAAGCTTGGGATGAATCTACTGTGAATCCTGCACAAGGTGGCGGATATGATGATCACGATGGAACAGGTCTCCCACTTGGGCTTTATCAATATAAAGTAGGTACATGGAATTCTTGGTCCGTTCCAGGTCATAAGAACATTTATTCTGCTTTAGATCAGACGATGGCAGTTTTAAATGACTCTAACTGGCGAAATGATTTAGCACCAATTGGAGTTAGACGTGGTTGGGGTCCCACAGGTCATAAGATGATGGCAAATGGTGGTTTAGTGACCGAAAATCAATTGATTGAAGTTGCTGAAAATAACATGCCAGAAATGGTTGTTCCTTTATCCAATCCAGCGTTAGGTATGCAACGGATTAACGAAGCAATTGCATTTATGAATCGGAACTTTGGCGGAGGATTACAACTTCCAACAGCTCTCTCAAATAATGCAATTACTCCAAATTCTATGTATGCTGAATCTTCATCAAACAATGATGTAACAATGCAAAATGGCGGATTCAAAGAAATGAGTACCAACCTAGTAAATGCCATTGTTCAAGCATTGCAAATGCAAAACACCACTAATAGTAGTAACCAACCAGTTGATTTACACTTAACCGTTAAGATTGGTGATGAATCTTTTGGTGAACATGCTATCAAAGGAATTAACGCGGTAAATCAAAAGAATGGTCGAAATATGTTAAATATCTAAGGAGGAGATGAATGTTTGTATTCTCTAAAAATTTCTGGGACAGTGGTTAATCCGGCTCCACAAACAATGCAAGTTGCTATTCAAGATATTGATGCAAAGGCGACCCGTGATGCGCAAGGGCTTTTACATCGTGATCGAGTAGCAACTAAAAGAAAAATAACATTAACTTTTGGTGCTTTAACAGTAGCCGAATGTTCAAAGATTCTAGATTCTGTTAAGGCTGAATTTTTTAGTGTTGAATATTTAGATCCAGTAGACGGGCAAGTTCGATCAGGGACGTTTTATGTTGGTGATCGGACAGCGCCCGTTTATTCATTTGTAGGATCATTACCGGTTTGGAAAGGTTTGTCTTTTGATCTGATTGAGCAATAAGGAGGTGATTAATTAGTGTTAACACAATCAAAAGAAGTTCAAAATGCTTGGCGAGCTTCACAGCGAACTTTGGATATTAAAGTTACGATTGATGGTAAAACATATGGTGCAACTGATGTTAATAGTTTGAAATATGATTCGGGAGCTTATAGCGGTGATACGTTTGCAATTGGGTCTACGTATTCAAATACAGTTCAGATTGAATTCTCTCACCTTATTGAGGGATTGAAGCTGGGAATGGAGGTTCATCCTAGCATTGGAATAAAAACATCTAGCGGTTATGTTTATGAACCGTTGGGCGTTTTTATTATCTCCAGTGAAATCAAGATGGACCGAAATAATAATCTTACGACTGTTAGTGCTAGTGATCGTTTCTGTGGCTTAGAGGGAACTTATGTATCTAAACTAACGTACCCAGCTAAAGTATTAGATGTCATTGCGGAGATCTGTGCTCAATCAGGTGTTAAGGCTAATACTGATGATTTAGCACGTCTTCTGCACCAAGCAGATTTGCCAGCTCCAATCACTGGTCAGAGCTACCGCAAAGCACTTGGCTGGATTGCTCAATTGTATGTTGGTTATGCTCTGTTTGATCGACAAGGTTTATTTACAATTCGGACAATTTCTGAACCAAACTATGAATTAGATCCTAGTCAATATGAACAAGCAGGACTAACGAAGAATGAAGCTGCCTATAAGATTAATGGTATTCAATGCCAAGTCACGCTTACCACTAAAACTCGTGATGGTGAGAGTACAGAGGAAACCAAGACTTATCAAGCTGGGGATACTACTGGTTCTCAAATCAAACTCGAAAATAATATCATGACACCAAAACGGCTCAATGATATTTGGGAGCAATTGAAAGACTTGACTTTTTACCCGTTTAGTCTGAATTGGTTCGGTAATCCTGCTGTTGAAGCGGGGGATTGGCTACGACTAGAAGATAAACAGGGAAATTCTTTTGTTGTTCCAAACAGTAGTTACACACTTGATTTTAATGGTGGGCTTTCTGCAACTTCAAAAGCTGATCAGACAACTTCTTCTGATCAAATGGTTCCTTGGCAAGGTAGTGTTGCTCAAACAATTAAAGAATTACAACTTAGAAGATTACCAGATGGGACGGTTGTGTTTCCGCCAAGCGTAACAGAACCACCAACCAACGCTAAGTTCAATGATGTTTGGTTTAGAAAGAACGGTAATGCTACTGAGTTGTGGGTCTTTGAAAAACAAGATGATGGTACTGGAAAGTGGGTAAGGAAAGATTTATCAGACGGTGAGATTAGAAAAATGGTTGAGCAAGCCCAATCTGACCTTAACCAAGCCAAAGCCGACATCATCACCAATAAGCAAAAAGCTGATACCGATATTGAAAATCTGAATAAGTCAATTGAAGATAATAAGAAGACTGCTGATGATAGCCTACAAAAGTTAAGCAACAGCATTACTAAGTTACAAGGTCAGTACGATAACAACATTGTTCCTGATTTAACCAAAGTGACTAACGATGTATCGGATGCTTTGCAGAAGTATATTTCAGCGCAAAATAGCATTGCCGATTTAACCAAGCAGGCTCAACAACAAGGCAAGAATATCGCTGATGTCACTAAGACGGTTGATGGCTTGAATATTAATTACGCTAACCTGCTAGGGGATGTTAATTCTACTAAGGTTGATGTAAAGGGCATTCAGACTACACTTGGCAATGCTAGTGGCGATATTGTCCAATTAAAGGCTACGACGCAGAACTTGCAAACATTATTAGCAGGTAAAGTTGATAATTCAACTTATACCAATTTTGTTAACCTGACTAATCAAGCATTACAGGCTAAGTTAACGGCTAGTGACTTAAACGGTTACGCTAAGACGGCTGATTTGCAGGCAACGGCTAATGGGTTGAAGTTGAACATTGATAGTGTCACCGATCGAATGAATAATTTGAAGATTGGCGGACGAAATTTAATTCCAAACAGTGAAACAGATATTGTGGTTGAATCGAAGACTACTGACCCATATCCAGAATGGGATAATAAGATTATTTTTAATAATCTTAAAAATAATACAACCTACACTTTTTCAGTTTCTGCTACTAATACTAATAATGTTCAACAAGCATCAGTAAGAATATACTGTGATAATTATAATGGTAAGTACGTAAATAAAGAGGTCAAGGCATGGTTCTGTAATGCTGATAGTAAACGTCATAGCTTTACATTCACTACGCCAGATGACGGGATTCCCTACCAAGTAAGATTATATGCAGGGCCAATGGGAACTGCTCAAGGTAAAAACTTTGCCACGACTTATCATCATCCACAATTAGAACTAGGAACAATTGCTTCGGATTATCGCCCAGCCCCAGAAGACACTGAACATAGCTTAAGTGAATTGTCAGCTCGTATTACTGCGACTAGTCAACAATTTAGTAGCTATTACACGAAGTCTGAGACTGACAATAAAACTAATTCTGCCAAAAATGATGCTATTAATTCGATTAAAAATGATGGCAATTGGCATGGATTAAGTAATATTCTTACCAATTCAGGCTTCTTGCAAAATGCTGATGGCTTTCTGCAGAAGGTGCAACAAACTACTATTCCGATGTTTAGTGGTGGTGGAATTAACTTAGTTCGAGGAACTAGTAACTCTTGGAGTGCCTCATGGACTAATCTTAATGGTGGAGAAAATCAGACTAAAGATATTGGTAAGTTTTATCTCAATGGATTAAATGCTGGTGATTGGGTAACTCTTCATATTAATTATCAATATCAAGATTTAACAGGGACTAATCCGCAAATATTAGTTCAAGCGAATGGTAATAAAACGGGTTGGAATTATGATGTACTGCCTGGAAGAAACTGGCAGAAACTTCAAACTACTTCTGGTTGGCATGGTGGTCATTTTGAATGGAGTTTTCAGATAAATAATGATGCGTTAAAAAATGATTATCTTAACTTACAGTTCCGAATTGATCGTGCTAAGGGTGGTTATATTCAATGGGTTAACTTGAAAGTCGAAAAGGGCAAGGTAGCTACTTCGTGGTCTCCTGCACCTAATGATTTAGCTACACAGTCTGCGTTTTCTGAATTATCGCAATCATTGGAAGGGTTGCGTTCAACAGTTGGTAGTAATTACGGTAATCTTCAATCCCAAATTAGCCAAAGCTCATCTGCTGTAAGAACAGACTTAATTAATAAAATTACGGGAGTTCAAAATCAATTTACTTCAACTGCCGATGGATTAAATGCTAAGATCGGCGCTATTCAGATTGGTGGGCGGAATTATTTAAGGAATTCCAATAAATCCATAACTGGATGGGGCCAAGACCTTGGAACAATTGGTAATGAAACGTTAAATGCATTAGCGGGTAAGACTATTACTGTATCAGTTGATGTTGAGTGGAGTAATTTCAAAAGCGACAGTAGTAAACAAAACCGTTTAGGGTTTGAACTAAGTGCTAAGGGAAGTGATGGCCATGATTATTGGCTTGGAGCCTGGAAAAATCCAACTACTTCAAAGGGAAGAGAACGAGTTTCTACTCAATACGCGTTACCAGCGGGAGTTACCTTTACGGTTATTAATAATAGTCACAGTGGTTACGTAAGTATTAACGGATCTGGTAAAGCAAGCCATGCAAAAATTGAAATCGGAAGTAAAATGACCGATTGGTCACCTGCACCCGAAGATACTGAGCAAGCTTTTAATGAAGTTAATGCAACTATTAATGGTCTAAAGTCCACAGTCTCCGGTAATTATGGTCAGCTTCAAAACACAATCACTCAAACTAACCAAACTACTAGAAATGAAATTACTGATAAAGTCAATAAGTTACAAAGTCAGATGACATTACAAGCTAATAACTTTAATGTTAACTTACAAAAAGCAACTGCCGGTGGCGGTGTAAATTTAGCCTATGGTACCAACAATGTTTCATTTAGTGGGACCTCTGGTCAAGATGGATATATCGGTGGATTAACTGTTGAAAAAGTTAATGAATTACGGGGGCAGACTATTACCATATCGGTTGATGTTGAGTGGAATGGTTGGCGTACGAGTAATAGTCAGCCTAACAATCGAATTGGCTGGGAAATGCAATTAAATTACAAAGATGGTTCATCGTCTGATTATCCAGGAGTGTGGTTAAGACCTACAACCGTTAATGGAAAACAAAGAATATATGCAACATCTACAATCCCTAATAAAGAGATTAAATCAATTGGCGAGAATCGAGGATACATTCAGATTGAATGTAATAATGCTAAAATTTCTAATCTAAAAATTGAAAAAGGTACAATTGCTACCCCATATACTGCCAATCCTTATGACATCTATATGAATCCTAATGTAACTACTAAAACTTATACCTCAGCACAGGATATTAATAATCTACGCACTGAAGGTAATTACATTATCAGAGCAATGAACAATCCTAATTCACCGATTGGTAACTGGCTAGTAGTTAATGTAAAAGGAACCGGCGATAGATTACGGCAAACTCTTTCCGCTGATAATGACCCTAATCTTAGTTATACCAGAACTTATAATGGTTCCTGGTCTGGCTGGCAACGGACTGTAACTGCTGGTAATATCATGGCTCAAATCAACATGTCCGCCGGCACGACCCTAATCCAGAACGATAAAATCTACATGGACGCTTCTTCAACGGTCTTTTCTGGTAATGCATTTATCCCTAGTGCAGCAATTACTTCACTAAATGCGGATAAGATTACCACCGGGACGTTGAATGCGGCGAACGTGAACATTATTAATCTGAATGCGAATAATATTACTGCTGGTACGTTAAGAGGAAGTAACGGTGAATTTTATCTGGATAGTGGTTCGCTTCATGTTTGGCAAGACAATCATAATGCTTGGATAGATCAAAATGGTATTCATGACTACGACAACAGCGGAAATAACGTTTGGATTAAAAAGGGTGGCGTCAGTGCTTATGGTAATGATTCCAGCGTAGATATTCGTGATGGTGAAATTCACCTCAACAAAAAAATGGGATTAACTGATAGAGTACTCTCTGCAGACTATGGAAGTATAACAAAAGCGGATAACGTTTTAGGATTTGGTACTAATGGATTAAGCCTTACCGGGACTGATGGTTTCCTCTTAAAAACTAATGGTTGGGAAAATGGAGTCCTCAGTCGTATGGCCGGCAATCCTATTGTTGGAAGTGGAATATCTGGCGATAAGCGTGGATTTATGCAGTTAGCAGCTAACAAACAGTTATTTTTATACGCCGGCTCACCTGTTTCTACTGGAAAGATTAATACTTTGCCACACCTTTTATTAGATGGGGCTTATAACAATAATGGAGAAACACAACTTTATGGTTCGTTTTCAAGCTATTGTTTTACAAGTCCCAATGGGACTCTTGCTGGAGGATTATCCATAGAAAATAATTCGGTGATGTTGCGAAGCTTAAACGGGGAAAACGGTTTTTTTGCGGATAGCAATAGTGCTACTTTAACGGCTGGTGATAAATACATTTCGGTTGGCGGTATATGGCCTGGAGTTAAAGGCGATTTTAACGTTAGTGGTAATTTATCTGTTTCTGGTTCTAAAAACGCCATTGTTCCAACTTCACGTGGTATGGCTGCCATCAATGCCTACGAAACAGCCGAATATTACTTCGGCGACATCGGAGAAGCTCAGACTAATAGTGATGGAATAATTACCGTGATGATTGATCCATTCTTCCTAGAAACTGTTAATACGGTAGTACCATATCAAGTCTTTTTAACATCTTATGGTGACGCTAATGTCTGGATTACTTCACGGTCTGCAAATTGTTTTGTTGTGAAATCAAGTAAACCTAATATTCACTTTGCCTGGGAAATTAAGGCCAAGCGTAAAGGATACGAAAACGATCGAATGGAAATAGTAAAAGGAGTTAATCAAAATGAATAATACAAATAATATCGATATGAATTTAGTAGCGCAAAGCCTTAATCAAAAACTTATGGTGGCTAACTATACAGCAGCATCATGGGAAGCTAAGGCAACCCAATTGGAACAAGAAAATAATCAATTAAAGTCACAACTAGAAGAACTCAAGAAGCAAAAGGATGGAAAGGAAGCTAAGTAATTATGTTAGAAACAACTAAAGCAATCACCTTAACTGGTAAGTCAACCGTTAATAATCAAGTAGTCGCTAACTTCACTGCTAATGTATATAACGATGATGCGGGTAGTGATAGTTTCAATACGTTTATCGCTAATAAGGAACTTTATGACGCTAATAAGAAAGTAGTTCGTAAAGACAGCCAGGACTTCCAAAATCTAATGTATGAAGCACAAGATGAAATTGCAGATAGTACTAAAGACACTGAAAAGACTGAATAATTAATTAACTGTCGCCATAGAAATACACAATACATAAATAAGCGTACGAAAAAGCGTTAAAAAATCTAACGCAATCGTACGCTTTTCTTATGGGCGGCTTTGATTAGGGGGAATAAATACTAATGCACTTATTAATGGCAACACCACCGCCACCATACCATCAAGTATATTTGCAACATTTTCAAGGAATGGAAGATAACCGTCTAATTTGGCTATTTGTCTGGGTGATAATCATTGATATCATTACAGGATTTGCTAAAAGCATTGTTACTCATCATACAACTTCACGTAAGGGTACTACTGGTTTAATTAAACATGGTGTACTGCTTCTGATTATGCTGACTTTGTATCCAATGCTAGACGCGAACGGTATGAATTCGGCGGCGGACACTTTTGTTAGCTTCTATTGTTTATTCTACAGTGTTTCTATTATTGAAAACTTAGGCCAGATGGGAGTACCGTTCCCGAGTTGGATAAAGAAATATATCTATAAGTTAAGTGATGATTATAAGGAGAATATGAGACATGAAAATCGCAAATGATGTGATTAATTGGATTTTTCAATCTGGGCTGCTTATATGGCTCTTTTGTTTTACCTTTTCATTTGGCAAGCCTTGGATTGAAAATAAGATTAAACATGCGAAAACAGTACAGCAAAAAGAAGCATGGACCTTGCTTGAACAAGTGGCTATGACTGTGGTTAATTCACTTGTTGGTAAAGATATGAGTGGAGAAAAGAAGCTTATTACAGCGTCTACTCAGGTACAAGCTTATCTTGCTAGCAAAGGTATCAACATTGATATGAAGCAAGTACAAGCAGCAGTCCAAGCGGCTTATGAATTATCGGAAGCGACTGGTAAATCACGTTCGTACCTTGACTCTGACAATATTTCTTTTGCAAAAGGCGCTTTTATTCCTAACGATAAGATTAAAGATATAAAAGCAGAGGAACTGACAACAGGCAAAGTAGAAACTACCGACAACAAGGAGGAAAAGTAATATGACAGTATATGGAACTGCACTGGACTTAGCTAGCTTTCAAAGCCACTTAACAGTTAATGATTACAAAAACATTGGTGCTGATTATGCTATCGTCAAGACAACCGAAAGTACAAACTATGTTAACCCATATATCCGTTCATTGATTGATCGTAGTGCTGGCGGCGGAGTTAAAGGTTTTGCTTTCTACCACTTTGGCCGCTTCCATAACGATGCTCAAGCAGTAGCCGAAGCTAACTACTTTATTGCTAACTCAAAGGCACAAGCTAACGTTCAACCTGGTACGTTGATGATCTTGGATGCGGAAATTTCCAACATGCCAACGTCATCAGTAAATGTATTCCTTGACACTGTACGGAATGCTGGTTTCCATACAGGCTTCTACACTTATAAATACTTATTGCCTAACTTTGGTTTAGAATCAATTCATCAACACATGGACATGTTCTGGTTAGCGGCTTATCCGTTAGCTAATGGTAAGCCAGCTGGAAAGAATCCAGACTTCAATTACTTCCCATCAGCAAACTATGTTGATATGTGGCAACATACCGATAACTTACTTGGCTATAACGTTGATGGTTCAGTTATTTTAACTGATAATGCCATTAAGCTGTTTAATCCAAGTGATGCAGCTAAGCCAGAACCGAATAAACCAATTGAACAAGAAAAGCCAGTCATTAAGACTGAATTACCTTCTAACCACTGGGTAGATGATTTAGGTGATCGTTGGTTTGCAGAAAGTGGAACATTTATTACTAGCACTGCAATCAACTTGCGGTGGGGTGCAAAGGCTAATAGTGCTTTGATTGCAATATTACCAGCCAACAGTGAAGTTAAGTATGACGCTTGGTCACGCCACGATGGATATGTATGGCTACGTCAACCACGACCAAATAATCAATATGGTTATCTTGTTTGTCGTGATGCGAATAATAATCAGCCGCTTGGAACATTTAAATAAGAATTAACCCTAGCGGTTGTTACATTTTCTGTAACTACCACTAGGGCTTTTTGTTATATAATAAAAAAACAGCGATAGCAAAACTACCGCTGAAATAACATCTTGCACACCTCCTATATTGGAACAAAATGGGTTTTAACCAAGCAGTTCCTCAATTAGGCGTTTAAGAGCCTTTTTAATTGCAACTTTTACGGAATGTAGCAGTTGCTTAACGAGCCTATTCGGCACGATCAAAACAATCAGAAATATACTGACGTTCAAAGGAGACACCTCCTTCTGCACAACTGAAGCTGGTTAGACTTCACCAAGTGCAAAAATAATTGTATCATACTTATGTTGTCATTTGCTTTTTAAATGTTATAATATATTTGTCAAAACAATTGAAATATACACCGAGTGCATAATGGAATCAGTTGGTTACTTGTTCCGTACCGGTAAACTGAGCGCCTAATAAGCGCTCTTTTTAGTTTTTAAATGATACAATACATATAAATGAGTGGTTCAATATTAAAACGGCATCTCTTATGTGAGGGGTGCCGTTAAGCATAATCTTGTTAGCAGAATGTTAGCAGAAATTTGGACTTTTAGTTAATATTAAATGAACACTTAATGGTTTTCTTCCTATTTAAATAGGAATATAGATATTTGATGAATATGTGCTGAATATTCATTGAATAACACGGTTAACTTCGTGAACGTACTGGTAAGGCTACTCGTATCGCTGAACGTCGCCGCGATAACTAGTAGTGTGGAGCCCTTGTGTATCAAGGGTTCTTTTTATTTTTAAATTCATTATTGGAACTAAAAAGGAGCATAAAAAATGCTCTGATATGGTAGGTTTTTGGTAAATTATTGTCAGAAATTCATTGCTCGTTTTTCTCTTTTACCTTATAGTAAAAATAGTGTAGAAATCGGTAGCTGAGGTGAGCTAATGAAAAATTATGAAGAATTATTTCAAAAAATAATAGCGTGGGCCCGCGAGCGAAAAATTGATCAGGCTGACCCACGAGTTGAATTTATGAAAATGACTGAAGAATTAGGTGAGCTGTCTGGAGCATATAACAAAGAAAACCGTGCAAAATTAATTGATAGCATTGGTGACCTTCAAATTGCATTGTTAATATTTTGTAAGTTGGTCGGGGTAGATCATTATCAGGCAATGACATCAGCCTATCATGAAATTGCTCAACGAACAGGAATGACAACTGACGATGGGGTCTTTATAAAGAAAAAAGATTTAAAAATGATTAATGATGAAAAGAGGAAGTCATAATGAAGTTTATCTCATGGAATATTGATTCAATTAATGCGGCATTAACAGGAACTTCAGTCCGTGCGGGCGAGACAAGGGAAGTCTTAAAGAAAATTGCTGCGAAGGACCCAGATGTAATTGCAATTCAAGAAACAAAGTTGTCTAAGAATGGACCAACAAAAAAGCACTTAGCAGTTCTTCAAGAGCTATTTCCTGATTATGAGGTTGCTTGGCGGAGTTCAGTTGAGCCAGCCCGTAAAGGATATGCAGGGACAATGTACTTATACCAAAAGCAATATGAGCCAATTGTTACCTATCCGCAGATTGGGGCACCAGAACCGATGGATGATGAAGGACGAATTATTACTCTCGAATTTCCAACCTTCTTTGTAACAGAGGTGTACACACCAAATTCAGGAAACGGGTTAAAGCGGCTTGATGAACGGCAAGTATGGGATGATTGTTATCGGAAATATTTACAAGGTCTTGACCAACAAAAGCCAGTTATCGCTAGTGGAGACTTTAATGTTGCGCATGAAGAAATTGACCTTGCTCACCCAGCTAACAATCATCATTCGGCTGGCTTTACTAATGAGGAACGCGAACACTTTACGAAGTTATTAGCTGCTGGTTTCACCGATAGTTTTCGTCACCTTCATCCAGATGAAAAGGGGGCTTATTCTTGGTGGGCACAACGAGTAATCACAAGTAAGCAAAATAATTCGGGCTGGAGAATCGATTACTGGTTGGTAAGTAACCGCTTAGCCGATAAGATTAAGTCTTCAGAGATGATTGATAGTGGTGAACGTCGTGACCATACGCCGATTGAATTAGATATTGATTTATAAAAATAAAGAGATTATGAACCAACTTGGCGATTCATAATCTCTTATTTTATTTATTCCAAATGATGTGACGAGTGTCGTTATTAGCGCTATGACCAATAACGTGTCCGTTAAGGTAAATGGTTGTTTTGCATCCCTTTTGAATATCCTTTTCAGATAACTTCTTTAAATCGTTGTCAGCAAGAGTGCCATAAACACCATTTTGTAAATTTTGAACTAATAATGATCGACGAGCTTTAGGCAATTGATAGATATCATCATTTACATCAATTTTAATTTTATTGTCACGAGTATAGGTAATATCTTTAATACATGAAAAGCCCTTAAAAGTCTTATCATTTTGTTCATATTGCTGGCAATTGCCAAGGTAGTCTGCAATATAACGGTTAGCTAAATCATTCTTTTCCTTAGTCATTTCCGCAGCGTAAGCGATTGTCGATGGTTGAAAAAGATTAGTAGTTAGTCCGGCGCTTGTACCAACGGTGATTCCTGTAATAGCAAGTACTAGACCCTTTGAAATTTTACGCATGGTCTAAATCTCCTCATATATATAAATATAACATCTTCAATTATGCGCATTTTGCAGAAAATAAACAAGTATAAAGAATGAATTTTATTCTTTAAAAGACCTATTCAATCAAGGTAGTTTTTTTCTTCTTTGCAAAAGTAGTATAATATTTACTAAATCCATTACTAAAAGAGGTGAAATAATTTGGCAACAATTAAAGAAATTGCGGCAAAATCTGGTTATTCACCGGCAACAGTGTCACGGTTATTAAATAATGACCAAAATTTATCAATTAGCCCTGCGACTCGTAATAAGATCATGACAGTGGCTAATGAACTAGGTTATTGGAATAATCGTCAAAAGCGTGATAAAAATCCTATTCGGCCTAATATTGCTCTATTATATCGTGTTAGTGGTAAAGAACAGCTCCAAGATGAGTATTTTACTTCTTTACGCGACAAAATTATTGAAGAAACAGATAAGGCTGGGTTACAAATTGAAGTTTTTAATAGTATTAATAGTTTAATTGCAGCAGCAAAATCGTTTCAAGGCTTTATCGGCGTAGGGGCAGATCGCGTGACGTACGACCAATTAGTTAAATTACATCAACATTTGCCTAATGGCGTTTTTGCTGATATTAATCCTACTCCACGGCTATTTGATTCAGTTCAACCAAATCTTGAATTAACAATTCAGGATGCGATTCAGCGGTTAATTAAAGCTGAGTATCACCGAATTGGTTTTATTGGTGGGACAGGGTTAAAGCTTGATAATATTCAACAACCAGATGCACGGGAAATTGCTTTTCGTGAGTTTACTAGTCTTCAAGACGTTACAGAAGCACCGATGTTTGTTAAGGGACCATTTAATGTTAAAAATGGTTATCAGCTTGGTAAAAAGGTAATTGAGCAAGGTAAAGAGAGGCTCCCCGAAGCCTTTATTATTGCTTCAGATACTTTGAGTGTAGGCGTTCTTCAAGCATTTAATGAAGCTGGCATCCTCATCCCCCGTGATGCAGTAGTGATAAGTATTAACAATAGTGAGATTGCGCGGTACGTTTCACCACCATTAACGTCCTACAATATTAACCAGCAGACGCTTAGCCGAATGGCAATTGAGCTTCTTCAAGATTTAATAATTCATCCTGATCGGCCTCATGTCCACTTGAAGGTAAATACCAATATTATTTACCGCAAAAGTTTTCCAAATACTAATTAGCTAACAATCACTTGCTAAATCTAGGTTTAAGTGATGTTAGCTTTTTTATTTTCTTTTTAGTAATGCATTTACTTTTTAAATAAATATTTACTAAATAAAAATAAAAGATTATAATATCTTTGTAAGCGATTACAGAAATGCAAATATTTGGAGGATTTAAATATGGCAGGAAGTCATAAGCTCACTGAGAATCAAATAGTATCTCGAGCAGCATTTTGTTTTGGTAACGTTGGCCATTCGGCATTCTATGGGGTGATGAGTACCTATTTTATTATCTTTGTAACTAGTGGAATGTTTAGTGGCTTGCCAAAAGCAATTTCGACAAAGTTAATTGGCTTGATTACGGGGTTAATTGTTGGGGTGCGGATTCTTGAATTATTGGTTGACCCGTTATTAGGAAATATCGTTGATAATACGAAGTCACGGTGGGGAAAATTCAAGCCCTGGATAATGATCGGCAATATTGTTAGTGTGATTTTACTCTTGGTTTTATTTACTGGCATCTTTGGGTTAGCAAAATACAATTGGGTTTTATTTGCGATTTTGTTTGTTATTATTTTTATTGCCTTTGATGTTTTCTATTCTTTGTCTGATGTATCTTATTGGGGAATGGTGCCAGCGATTAGTGAGGATTCTGCTGAACGTGGGATTTATACTTCACTTGGTGCCTTTGCAGGAACAATTGGGTGGAACGGGATAACAATTATCGTTGTCCCCATCGTTACTTACTTCACTTTTCTTTCAACGGGCAAATATGAGGAGGGTCCCATTGGGTGGCTTGCTTTTGCGGCGGTTGTATCAATTGTCGCCTTGCTTAGTGCGTTTGCTGTATGTGCAGGGACTGAAGAGAAGCATAATATAATTCGTAACTCCGCTCAGGATAAAACAACGATTAAAGAAGTTTTTTCTGCTATTTTTCATAATGATCAAATTTTATGGCCAAGTTTGGCATACCTGTTATATTCTTGTGCCAATGTCATCACCAATGGGGTTCTTTTTTACCTCTATAAGTTTGTTATCGGTAAGCCTAGTGAGTTTTGGATTGTTGGGGTTATTGCTACAATTGTTGCTTTTTGTACTAATCCGCTGTTTCCTATCTTAAATAAGTTTATTCCACGGAAATGGTTATTTATCGGCGGGCAGGTTTCCATGGCTGTGGCCTACATCATTTTTATCTTTTTCCGGTCGAATATACTTGTAATGGACCTTGGCCTAATCCTTTTTAACGTTAACTTTGCCCAATTAGTTACTGTCCTTACCTTAACTGACGCAATTGAATACGGACAATTAAAGTCTGGACAACGGAATGAAGCGGTTGTGCTTGCTGTGCGGCCAATGATTGATAAATTAACTGGGGCAATTTCAAATGGGTTAGTCGGTTATATTGCGATTGCCGCTGGGATGAATGGTAGCGCTACTGCGGCTGATATGACTAATCATGATATCCGCACGTTTGATGGTATGGCTTTCTATATTCCGCTCGTATTAGCAGTCTTATCTATCTTTGTTTTTCTTCTTAAGGTTAAACTAAGTGAACGAAAGCATGCCGAAGTAGTTGAAGAATTGAAGGATAAACTTGCTAATGGTGACCAAGCTGACGCAGAGGTTTCATCAGAAACTAAAGAGGAAATAATTTACGCACCAGTTGATGGCCAATTAATGGCAATGACAGACGTTGTTGATAGTGATGGTAAACCATTTCCTGGGAAGGGATTTGCCATTAAGCCGTCATCAAATAAGTTGTACGCACCATTTGACGGGCAAATCAATTTTACCTTTGGAACACGTCATGCGTTTGGAATCACCTCGGCTAATGGCTTAGAGCTAATTGTTCATATTGGAGTTGGCACCGTTAAGATGCGCGGTGAAGGCCTTAATGCCCATTATATTGATGGTCAACAGGTAAAGAAAGGACAGCTCCTCTTTGATTTTGATCGCGACCTTATTAAGCAAGAGGGACACCAAGACTGGGTAATTACTTTCTTCGCTCAACCGCATGATATTGATCAGGTTTCAGCCTTTACTCCGGGACAAGGAGTTAAGCACGGCGATGAAGTAATAACGGTTGAATTTAAATAGATAAGGTTAAAATAAAAAGGCTCCTGAGAAATTTCTCAGCAGTCTTTTAATTTACCCTTGTTAATAATTTTTGTGCTAATTTAGCTAATAATCTTTTTGATTTTGAATTTGGCAATGCTTGGATTTCTTCATGGGCTTTTTTCGTAAACTTTTCAGCAATTTGCTGTGCTTCTTGAACGCCTCCATATTGAATTACTAGGCGCTGGACTTTTTCCATGTCAGCGATTGTCATTTGCCGGCGTTTGTCGAGTAACGGTTGAAGCTCATCACGATGATTTTGAAGGGTTAGCAGTAATGGGAGGGAGTAAACACCAGTTGCAAGGTCTTCGAGAACGGGTTTATTGAGGTGTTTGTCACCAGAATAATCTAAAATATCATCAAGAATTTGGAAACTAATTCCAATATTTTGCCCAATGCGTTTAGCTAGGGCAGTTGTCCGTCGTGATGTTTGCCCAAAGTAAGCTCCTTCTTCGGCAGCGAGGCTAAAGAGTGCCGCTGTTTTACCGTTAACGTTACGGTAATAGTCGAGTAGTGACTGGTTAAGATCAAAGCGATTAGCCATTTGTCCTAATTCACCTGTTAAAATTTTTCGCATTGTTTGAGCGTTACGAGCAAGATAAGGGGTTGTCCTCATCGTTTCAACTAGTAAGCTGAAAAAAATAGTGAAGAGAAAATCACCACTATAGACAGCGGTATCTTTTCCAAAAGCTGACTGGATACTAACCGCTCCTCGTCTCTTAGGCGAATCATCAATGATATCGTCATGGATGAGGGTGGCCATGTGGAGGATTTCAAGGGATGCAGCGATCTTAATAAGCTGGTTGCGCTCCTCAGATTGCTTATTATTAATATCAGCAAATAATAAAAAGAAAGCTGGACGTAAATATTTTCCACCATTAGAGGCCATCTGTTGGAGAGCATTGTTGAGAGAAGAATTGTTAATAGTTATCCGGCTATTGATAATTTGGTTTACTTCATTAAGTGCACGATCAATTGCTGGATAAGCATGGAAAAAATGTTGTTTCATTAATCGATAATTCCTTTGTTATGGTGTACCATTTATATTGTACCGAATATCTAACAAATTATGAAAGGAAAATTTACTAAATGTCATTAAATGTTTTTTTAGAATTGGTAGAAATTAAGGCCAAAACTGCTAGTATTTTACCGATGCTACTAGGGGTCTGTCTTAGTGTATACTATTTTCATTCCTTAAGTATAGTAAATTCCATTCTTTTTTTTATTGCCATGCTGCTGTTTAATATGGCTGTTGACATGATGGATAACTATAATGATTATAATCATGCGGTGGATACAGTTGATTATAAGCAAAATACCAATATTATTGGTCGGGAAAACATATCGCCACGGTTAGTATTAGGGTTACTGCTGGCTTTTAGTACTGTTGCTGGCTTAATTGGAATTTACTTGGTAACAATTGTTGGCTTGCCGCTCTTATGGATGGGAATTTTTTGCTTTGCTGTTGGGATCTTTTATTCGTCGGGGCCGTTTCCCTTATCCGGGTTACCGGTTGGTGAATTTGCTTCTGGATTTACGATGGGTTTTATGATCGTTTTAATTTCAGTCTATATTAATGCGTTTCAACAGTTTGCATGGACATGGACCAATATTGGTGTTGTCTTTCTAGTTGCCTTGCCGGATGAGTTATGGATTTCTAATTTACTATTAGCTAATAATATCTGTGATGCGGGGGAGGATGAAGATAATCATCGTCATACGATAATTCACTTTATTGGGCAGCGTAATGGGTTGTATTCATTTGCCATTAAGAACGTTCTAGCATTTCTAGCAATTATTTTTTCCGCAATCCTTCACCTTGCACCGTGGACGGTATTATTAACATTATTCATTATTCCATTTGTTATTAAGCAAACCCGGTTATTATTTGCAAAGCAAGTCAAAAAAGAAACTTTTCCTTGTGCGATTAAAATCTTGTTTATTGGTTCGTTGGTGCAGGTAGTAACTTATGCAATTGGGTTACTTTTTAGGATATCTTAATATTATTCGTAAAAAAGAGCATGGTAGAAGATAGCTTCTTTTTCACGCTCTTGCAAATACAGTGAGCTCCAGTGTTGCCGATACACTGGAGCTCATTTCAGTTTTGATAATATAAACTGCTCTTCATTTTATTTATCACCAAAGTGCAGAGCAGCTGCGCCAAAGTTTAATGGCTGGTAATGGACTTTCCTAAAGCCGACCGCCCTCATCATTCTGGCTAATTGATGGGCAGAAACAAACTGCTGACTGGTTTTCTTTAAGTATTGGTAGTCTTTAAAATGGCCGCCAGCTAGTGATGCCATGACAGGGAAAGCCGTAAAGTATGCCTTCCAGCCTAATTTAATTATCGGATTAGTTGGTTGTGACATTTCAAGGCTAACGAATTGCCCGCCTGGTTTTAATACCCGGTAAATCTCACTAAGGGCTTGGTCGGCATCGGGAACATTCCGTAACCCGAAGCCAATTGTAACAATATCAAAGCTATTGTCATCAAATGGTAACTTCATGGCGTCCCCTTGAATTAAGAAGAGGTTACCAATTGACTTTGTCTTTTCAAATGCTAATTCCAGCATCTTTTGATTGAAATCTAATCCAGTAACTCGGCCACGGGGAATTCGTTTAGCTAACTCAATTGTCAGGTCGCCAGTGCCGCAACAAACGTCAAGAGCGTTGGCATGTGGATTAATCGTTAATTGATTAAAAAGAGTTTTTCGCCATAATTTCTGGGTTCCAAGACTGATGACGTTATTTAAAAGATCGTAATTGGGAGCTACTCGTGAAAACAAGGCATTAACCTGGTGTTCATTTAATAATTTATTTGTTTGAACCATAATTTTTTCTCTTTCTTTTAATTATTCTGCAAGTGTTTTCTTTGGTTTAACAAGCATTACTAAGATAAAGTTAATAAGAAGTGTTAAGCCGGTGATGATAAAGACCATTTGGTAACTGGAAATTCCTGAAATAAATGAGCCTAAAATTGATCCAAGAACTGCTCCAGCTGCTTGGAAGGACTGGTTGTAACTGAATATCCGTCCAAATGCTTCGGTTGGTACATCTAACGTTAAGACTGTCTGGGTGGCTGGCATTAAGGCAGCGTTTGCTAACCCGAGAAGGAAACGCCAAAATGCCAGTGCCCATGGCGAGTGAGTGAAGGTCATGGGGATAAAAAGAATAAAGGCAGTCATTATACCAATTCGTAAAACTTTTTCCGGGCCAATGCGATCCATTGTATGACCAACTTTAGAAGCGGCAATCATCGTTCCTAGTCCAGGGGTAGCAGCAACAATCCCGGCAACCAGTGCTATATTTCCGTGACCATCCATGAGCTGCCGGACATATAAACTAATGATGGGGTCGATAGACATTGTCGAAGAAGTAACAATCATCGTAGTTAAAAACATTACAATGATTAACGGTGGGTTTTCTAGGTTATGCATAATTTCTCTCATTGGCTTCATCGCTTCTTTTTTAATGGGCATGAAATGTTCAACCGTTAAAAACCATGTGCTGAGAAATACACAGAACATGAGGAATCCGGTAATAAAGAATGGAATTCGGTAGCCAAAAGCACCGGATAATACACCGCCGAGTAATGGACCAACGAGGTTACCTGCTACCCCGGCAGTTGTCATTGCTGACATCACCCAACCGGAGCGACTATGGGGAGTTTCTCCGGCCATCATCGCTGTAGCATTATTGATATATCCAGAAAAGACTCCTTGCAAAAAGCGCATTCCAATAATCATCCAAACGTTTTGGGCAAATCCAATTGAAAAAATAGTCAAAGCCATTACGCCAGAAGCACGCATACACATTAATTTTCGTCCCTTACGGTCAGCTAGGCTGCCCCAAAACGGGGATACAATTGCCTGGCTAATGAAAGTAACTCCAAAGGCAAGTCCAGAGTAGATATTTAGTTGAAAGCGGGTAAAATTACCAAGTTCGGCAATAAAGAGGGAAATAAATGGCATTGTCATTGAATACCCCATTCCCGTAATAAATGCTCCTAACCAAAGGGTGTAAAAAGTTCGATGCCACCCACGAGGAAAATTACCGTTTTCGACTTCTGAATCCATATAAATTATCATCTCCTGAGTTAGTTTGGATAAATAAAACCTTATTATAACAAAAAAATTAATTGTTTACTTTTGGTCGAACAATAATGGGAAAATTAGTTCTTACTTTAAATAAAATGAGACGCTACTGTCACTGCATAGAAGTATTAATTCAAGTTTCAGCCGGTAATTAAAAAACTACTAGAGGCTGTACCAAGAAATAAAGTCATAAAATAGTTTAGCACTTCTTAGCAAAACTCTGCTATATTATTAAGGGAATAGGAAGGGGGATCTTGCCCGTGAGAAAGAGAATTGCGGTATTTTCAGATATACATGGTAATCTAAGCGCACTTCAAGCAATGTATCAAGATAGTATTAAGCAGCACGCGGAAGAATACTGGTTTATTGGTGATTTATTAATGCCTGGTCCAAGTGTTGAAGCGATCTGGGATATTTTTCAAAAAATGAATCCCACGGTAGTTGTCCGTGGTAATTGGGATGACCTTGTTGTTCGGGGAGCCCGCGGGATGATGGATATGGAGCGTCCATCGCATATTTATTTTGCCCGGCTGGCGCAATACGTTGCTGAACATGTGTCACCCACGGTAATTAATACGATTGCAAGCTGGCCGTTACATGTCACAAAACGAGTTGGTGCTTTAAATTTTGGGGTTTCCCATAATTTGCCATGGCTTAATATGGGGCAGGCCCTGTTTCCAACTCAGGAAACTGCAAACTTTGACAAGCTTTTTAACATTGCTGGTGAACCTGTCGATGTTGCAATTTATGCTCATGTTCATCATGACCTCTTACGTTATGCTAGCGATGAACGCGTGATACTAAACCCAGGAGCAGTTGGGGAGCCATTTAATCACTGGCAACCGCTGCAGCGCGATTTACGTGCCCATTATTTGATGCTTGAAGTAGATGAAACCGGGCTAGCAGAAACAAGTTTCCGCCATGTTTCGTATAATCGGGAACGAGAAAAAGAAATTGCTGCGCAGAGTGATGTCCCTTACAAGGAGCTTTATCAAAAAATGATGGTAACCGGTCGTGCTTATACTCATGATGATGAACTATTAACAAAATATAATAAGCAGTTTAATTACGCGGATGAGTATCGGAATTACGCCAAGAAAATTAATAGTTAAGGAAAAATAAAAGTCAAGGCATATTTCTTGTATTTTTTGTAAGTATCAGTGATAATAATATAATGAAAAGAATTCGCAGATGTTTTAATTAATAAGTAGTAATGGTCGATAAAGTTTATAAATTAAAAGGAGAACTACTGAATGGCAAAAAAATCAAAAATTGCTAAATTACATCACCAAGAAGCTTTAGTTAAGAAGTATGCTGAAAAACGGAAAGAATTAAAGGCCAAGGGCGATTATATTGGCCTCTCAAAACTACCTCGTAATTCAAGTGCGGTTCGTCTTCACAATCGGGATCGCTATGATGGTCGTCCACATGCTTATATGCGTAAATTTGGAATGTCACGAATTAAATTCCGTGAACTTGCACATAAGGGTCAGATTCCTGGCGTTCGCAAAGCAAGTTGGTAATAATGTTATTAAGCTAAGGGCAGAGAAAGCGAAAAAAATCTCTGTCCTTATTTTTTATGAATGAATATTGGTATAATATCGAAATAGTATATCGATAAAGATCGGTTGCCAATTAACTAATTTATCGCTAACTTTTATATGCTGAAAGCTAAATATTAGGCAAAAATAATCAGTTTTGACACTAAAAAATTAATAATCTTACAAAAAAATCGATTTTTTCGCGTCGTTTGGTGTCAATAACTGCTATACTATGATTAGTATGACGAGTAAAATCGGGCGGTGGAAATCTAATGAATGAAAAAGTAGTTTTTGATCAACTGAATAAGGATGTTGCTGATCAAGCACGAGTAAGGCAGACATATAAGTACTTTAATGGTACGGATCGCTCTAAAGGGCTTTATGATGAAGCTATTAGGATGGGTGAAGATGTCCTTAAAGAACATAAAGAAGGACATGATGAACCGCAGGCGATGGTTGATCTGGTTGATCAAGCAATTTATAACTCGCGAAAAGCGTTAAATGGTCAACATACTGATAAGCATTCATTACAGATGCAACTATCACGAGCTGGACAATTCTTGCGTAGTCAGGAATTTACCGGTCTTCCTATCAAGACTCAGCAGTATTGGGAACGAGAGATTGCTGCAGCTCATAATATTGATGTTGCCTCTAATACTGACCAAGCATTAGCAAATAAGACGGCGATTAAAGTTGCGACGATGTTTGATACAATGGAGCAGATGCGACCACAATTGGTTAAAGAGGCAGCTCAGCAACGTGCAGCACGGGCAAAGAAAGCAATTGCGGCTCGTAAAGAAGCAGAAAAAGAACGGAAAAAGCGCGAAGCAGTCCTTGCTAAACAAAAGGCACTTGCTGAAAAGGCGGCACGAGAACATAAGAATAAGAAGGAAACCAATAAGAAAAAGTCTGGTGGATTACATGGCTTTTGGTCATTTCTTGGTTTTCATAAAAAGCAAAAATAATTATAATAGGGAGTTGAAGACAAGCCTGTCCTACTCCTTTTTAATTTTAAACTTTACGAGGATAAATTATGAGCAATAAATATAAGAGTGTTTTTGATATCATCGGGCCAATTATGATTGGACCATCAAGCTCCCATACAGCAGGGGCGGTTCAAATAGGTCGAATTGCCAATAAGCTGTTTGGTAAAATCCCACCCAAAGTAACTGTTCATTATTATGGTTCCTTTGCTCAAACCCATCGTGGACATGGGACTGATTATGCAATTGCAGCTGGAATTTTAGGCTTTTTACCGCATGACTCACGAGTGCCACTTGCACCGCAGATTGCCCGGAAGCAGGGAGTTGACTTACGCTTTGTTGAAGAAAATGGTGACAGTCCAATTCACCATCCTAATACTGCGGTACTAGTAATGACAGATGATAATAAACAGATTAGGGTAGCTGGTTGTTCAATTGGGGGCGGCGCAGTTGAAATTCGTGAAATTAACTTGGAAGGCGTTGAAATTTTACCTGCCGGACCATTGCCAATTGTAATTTTTCGTGATTATAGCAAGAAAATGGCTAATGCACTGGCGATTAATAATGATTTAGAAGATAAGGCCCCTTTTACCAGGCGGCAGGTATTGCGTGCGTCAAATTGTGATATTTATGTTTATGATATTCAAAATAAAATGCAACCAGCAACTATTGCGTACTTTGAAGAAAAATATCCTAATGTAATATGCCTGTAGAAAATGGAGAATTAACGATGTATGAGAGTGTAAGAGAATTAGTGAGTGCTGCAGAAAATCGTAAAAAGCCGTTGTCAGAGTTAATAATAGCAATGGAATGTCATGATTCAGGAGTAAGCCGTGATAAAGTATGGCAGCGTATGCAGGTAAACTTACAGACAATGCGCCAGGCAATCAAGCATGGCGAAAGTGGTAAAGGAGCCTATTCGCCAACTGGGTTAACCGGTGGGGAAGCAATCAAGATAAAGAAGTATCGGCAAAGCGGCAAATCACTAGCAGGGGATGCAATGATGGCGGCCGTTGAAAATGCGATCGCAACGAATGAAGTTAATGCGGCAATGGGGGTAGTGTGTGCGACTCCTACGGCTGGTTCATCAGGTACCTTACCGGGAACGCTATTTATGTTAGAAAAACGGTTAAATTTAACAGAAGAACAAATGATTCGCTTCCTGTTTACTGCCGGTGGTTTTGGATTAATTATTGCCAATCACGCGGGAATCGCAGGAGCAACTGGTGGCTGTCAAGAAGAAGTTGGCTCGGCTTCAGCAATGGCGGCTGCGGCTGCTGTTGAGGCAGCTGGTGGAACTCCTGAACAGAGTAGTCAAGCGTTAGCAATTGCATTAAGCAACCTGTTAGGATTAGTTTGTGATCCAATTGCGGGACTTGTTGAAATCCCATGTGTTAAACGGAATGCAATTGGTGCTGGTAATGCATTAATCGCTGCAGACTTGGCACTAGCGGGATGTGTGAGCAAAATCCCGGCTGATGAATGTATTATGGCACTAGACCGTGTTGGCCGTTCGATGCCAACAGAATTACGCGAAACCGGAATTGGCGGGTTAGCGGGCACGCCAACTGGTCAGGCAATCAAGACGCGTATTTTTGGCAAACCGATCTAAAGCTTTTTAGAATAATTCTAATAAAACCCTTGCAAGTTTAAATGAAAGGTTTATACTGTAGATGTAGTTAAGAATGATTCTAATTAAGGAGAGGATATATATGAATTTTGTTGGACACGAGATTGAAGACTTTAAGGTAAATGCTTATCAAGATGGTGAAACAACTGAAGTATCAAAGAAGGATGTTTTAGGTAAGTGGAGTATTTTCTTCTTCTACCCAGCAGATTTTTCATTTGTTTGTCCTACTGAATTAGAGGCATTACAAGATAAGTACGAAGAATTTAAGCAAGCCAACGCTGACATTTATTCTGTTTCAGAAGATACTGAATTTGTTCATAAGGCATGGGCTGAAGCTTCTGAAAAGATTGGTAAAATTAAGTACCACATGTTAGCGGACCCAGCAGGTAAGCTTGCCCGGATGTTTGATGTTCTTGATGAAGATGCTGGTCAAGCATACCGTGGTGTATTTATCGTTGATCCTGATGGTATTATCCAATCATATACTATTAACAACATGGGAATTGGTCGGAGCGCTGATGAGATTTTGCGGACTCTTCAAGCAGCCCAATTTGTTCGTGAACATGGTGACCGCGTATGCCCAGCTAACTGGAAGCCTGGTCAAGATTCAATTAAACCAAGCCTTGACTTAGTTGGTAAACTTTAATCTGGTGATTTAGATGGCAGAGCAACATTTATATGATTTAATTGTTGTCGGTGCTGGTCCAGCGGGGTTGTCTGCCGGCTTATATGCTGGTCGGGCTACCCTTGATACCCTCATTATCGAAGGAGATACAGTTGGCGGACAAGTAACAACGACCTCCGTAGTATATAATTATCCAGCTGTTGAAAAGATTGATGGTACTCAGCTGATGAACCAGATGCAAAAACAAGTTACGGATTTTGGGGTCGCAATTAAGCATGATAAAATTCAAGCATTTGACCTTGACGGCGAGATCAAGAAGCTGACAGGTAAGAGTGGGCAGGAATATCATGCGCGCAGTGTGATTATTGCCACCGGTGCTAATCCAAGAAAAGTTGGTTTCCCTGGTGAAAACGAATTTCGTGGACGGGGAATTGCTTATTGTTCAACCTGTGACGGTGAATTATTTACAGGATTACAAGTCTTTGTTGTTGGTGGCGGATATGCGGCCGCCGAAGAAGCAGATTACCTAAGTCGTTTCGCTAAGCATGTAACGGTTATCGTTCGTGGTGATCGTTTCAAGTGTCCGGTATTGACGGCTAAGCGTGCTATTGATAATCCCAAAGTAAGTGTTGAGTATAATACGGAAGTTAAGAAAGTTGACGGGGATGATTACCTTACTACTGCTACTTTCATTAACAACAAGACCGGTAAGGAAACCGTGTATCATGTCGATGACGGTGATCAAACCTTTGGCATGTTTATCTATGTTGGTACCCAGCCAGCAACTAAGTCACTAACAGGAATCCTTGATTTAGATGATCGTGGTTACATTAAGACTGATGAAGATGGTCAAACTAATATTAAGGGTATTTATGCTGCCGGTGATGTTATCCATAAGAACCTTCGTCAAATTGTAACAGCGGCTTCTGACGGGGCAGTAGCAGCAACAGCAGCCGAGCGGTATATAATGCTTCAAAAGGAACGACAAGGAGTACCAATTCACGCTGATACGGATAAGCAGCCTACCCAGCCTGTCGGACAAACTAGTAATCTTGATCAGCAGGAGGTTGCGGCCCCTCATGAGGGTAATTGGTTGCCGGCTGAAATTGACCAACAGTTGAAGCCGATTTTTGCACGGTTAACTAAGGATGTTCAGCTACAGGTCTTAACTAACGGCACCCAACTTAGCGATCAATTGGTTAGTTTTGTAAATGAATTTGCCGCGCTTGATAAGCATCTTCATTTCGAAAGTAAGCCAGCACCTGCAGATATTCAATACTTACCGCAATTACGTTTAATTGATGCGGCAGGAAATGATACGGGACTCCATTATGCTGGAATCCCAACAGGTCACGAATTAAATTCACTCGTGCTGGGGGTATACAATGTTGCGGGTCCTGGTCAGACGATTGCCCCAGACATGGTTGAACGAATTAAGCAATTACCAGCTACGAATATTCGGATTGGTGTATCGCTAACTTGTCACTTTTGTCCAGATGTAGTTGCCGCTTGTCAGCGGATGGCTTCACTAAACCCTGGCATCACGGCAACAATGATTGATTTACAGCATTTTCCTGATTTACGTAAGGAAAAGAAAATCATGAGCGTTCCCGCAACAATGATTGGTGATGATCCCGTTATTTTTGGGAGCCAGTCATTAGATGAATTAGTGGCAGCTGTTGAGAAGCACCATCAAAAATAAATGTTTATCGTGAGAAGATCCTAAAGCGAGGGTCTTCTTTTTTATTTAAAGGCAATAAGTAAAATAATTAATAAATAAAATTAAGCAAGGTTGAGCAACGAATAATAACAGCGCCACATATAGAAGTAAACATATATCAATTGATAAAACAGCCTAATATAAATTTTACTGGCCAATACATGAAATAGTTATCATTTGTTGAATAAGAAAATAAATCTAAATTTTTTGATAATTTTTCTAAAAAGTTTTATTTATCAAGGTTAAGGGAACCTTCAATCCCATTAATTGCTGAAAAAAGGCGAAAAGTTTTAATTATATATTGATATTTATTCAAATCCTGATATTCTATAAATGTAGATAAGTTATATATAATTTATCACATGGTAATTATAAGATAACAATGCTGAGAGCAAAGGTTTATTGCAATGACTTAACACTTATGCAATGCTTGCTTAATTACTTACAGCAATACTCGATGCATTGTATTTAAAAAGAGAGCTTACGATAGTGGTGTCGTGAGTTCTCTTTTTTAGATATAAAATTCATTTATCATCTTGTAATTATATTTAATTTGATTTATTATATTGCTGAATTGATGTATAAGCCACTTATATCAACTATCCATTAATAAGTGCCTACTATTAGGGTACGTTTAATGTCAAATTAGCCACAATTTATTAATGAGATGATTAGTCAACTTTGAGTGAAGTGACATCTCAGTAATGTGGGAGGAGTTTAAATTGACTTCAAAAAATAATCAAGTAGAGCGGTTAACCAAGAGTATGCCCTTAACGCAGCGCTTTGCATTACGTAAGTTGAGCGTTGGTGTTGCCTCGGTATTATTAGGTACCAGTATAATGATGGGACTTAATGGTAAGGTCGCTTCTGCTGATTCTAATACTGACATAAACCAATCAGTGCCAACGCAACAGCTGCCTGTCCCAACCTCAGCGGCAAGTCAGTCAGCAGCTTCGACTATTACGACTTTGACGGCAACTAATAATAATGCTGATGAACAAGTAAAGGCTACTGCACCAGTCGATCCATCAGCATATACCATCACGAATGTTAGCGCTAGTTCAGAGCCGGGAAATGGCACCGATCGGATTGGGCGAACTAACTTATCTTTTGATATGAATATTGACGTTGCTCATCACACAATCAATAAGGGTGACTACCTCAATGTTTCAATGGGAATTCCCTATAAGCTAACAGCCGATGATCAAGAGCATACTTTGGCTTATGGTGGTAGTGCAAGTGAGCCGATGGCAATCAACATTAATTACAACACCGTAACCGGGGAAAATCATTCCGCGGTGATTGGCTATATGCGTCCAGTGTCGACTAACACTCGTGCCTATGCGGTATCAGGGCATGAAAACCCAGTGGATAACGTTGAAAATGTAAAATGGCAATCAATGCAGAATAAAAATACATTGACGAGTGATGGTAATGGGGGCTCAAATGACAGTTATCAAATTGTCTTTAATGATGAGTTAGAAAATATTAAGCAGCAATATGGTGATGCCAATTTATCACTTGCCCGGATGCATTTTAATTTGACATGGCATAATATCACCGGCTTTAACCTTGATGAAGCGCCAATTGATACTCGCTATTTCCATCTTTATTCGGCTAACGCGACTACCCCCGTTGATTACACCCCGCAAAATGATATTTTGATTGGTAACCAGCGTTTTACTAGTGGACTAAAGGTTAAGGTAATGCCTAAGGCTGATTATCAAGATAACTTTAATCAAACAGTCATACCAGAAAGTTCTAGTCAATACGCTACCCATACTTGGTATTATGACCAGAACACTGGTAAGTGGGGAAAAGGTGATGAAGCACTTCGCTACCCCGATCATGCCGAAGCGGTTGCACTAGCAAGTAAAACAAAAGACGGTACCCAATTAGGAAATAAATTTACAATTACGGTAACCAAGCCAGCTGATAATGAATACGTTGATTATCAATTTGCCAGTGATGCCGATGTGAAGGCTGATCTTGAAAAAAGTATGGTTGCTAACTACCGCAACTATGACCTTGACCCGGTTAATGGGGTAAAAGACACATATGTCACACGAGAACTGGTGACAACTCCTGTTCCTGATATTAACGTCACTAGTACTGATAGTAATAATGGTTTAACTCGGACTTATACGGTCACGGTTGCTAATAATTATGCTGGTTTTAGAAAAGATAAAGGAATTGCTTTAATTAACTGGCGGCCAAAGAATCCGACCGACGTGTTGCCACCTGAAAATATTAATAGTCCAGTAGAAGACAAGATGATTAATGACGGCTGGTATGAAGGGGTAATGCTTCAAAACAGTGCTTTGCAAAACTTCCTAGCACAACACTCGTGGTCATTAAAAGTTACCAATGATAATGGACAAGACCTTTATAATGCTAATGCTGGTTATTACTTACAACCATATACTTACCGTGATGATACTGTTTCTAATAGTGGAATTCTTAATGGCACAGTTAATAATGTTGAAAATAGTGAGGTTAAGGAAACTATTCACTATCTCTTTAAGGATACTGGTAAAGAAGCGGCCCCAACTTATACTAAAAAGCTCGGGTTTGCACGAATTAATCAAAACGGGACCTGGCAAGACTGGACGCCGGCTAGTGATACATTTGAACAAGTAACGGTCCCAGTTGTTCCGGGCTATCATGCAGTTGATAATGCCGGCACTGCGGTGAAGGCAGTGGCAGCGGTTGAAGTGGACCATAACTCAAGCGATATTGATACGACCATTTATTACGTCGCTGACCCACAACTATTAACTTATACGGTAATTGATAATGATACTAACCAGATATTAGAAGATAAGGTGCCACTAGTAAAGGGTAATAGTAATGAAAAAATTCCCGCTCAGACGGCAACTGCCTACCAGCAAATTATTAAGGGCTACCTTGATCAAGGATATTATCTGGTTAAGGCCGACCAATTACCTGCGACATTTGATTCTGATGATGATTTTGACCAAAACGTCACTATTTATGTGGCAAAGAAGAATCAATTAAAGAAGGAAAGTCGTCAGGTTACCCGGACGATTACTTATTATGACCGCGACACTGGTAAGCAAATTGCAATTAAGGGTGTCGACCCAGTTAAGCAGACCGTTACATTTGCACGAAATGCGGTAACTAGTGGGGTTGATGGCAAGGTTCTGGGTTACAATCTTGATGGTAAGCAGGATCAAAATGGTAATTACCTCCTCGAATTGTCTACTGCTAATGGTGACCGTGCTTGGCAACAAACCGCTGGTAAATGGGGATCAGCGGTTAACCCACTATTAATCAAGTACGGCTATGGCCTGGCTGAAGATACACAAGGGCAAGCTTATCCACAAGTAGCAGTAGGCCAGCCAACTTATGATTCTAGCGATGAAGAAGTTAAAGTATTCTATCCTGAAAAAGTAGTTGTATCACCAGAAAATAGTACGATTATCCGAACCATTAAATATGTTTATGGCAATGGCCCACAAAAGGGTAAAGAAGCAGCACCAAGTGTTAAGCAAACGGTGACGTTTAAACGTGATAAGCGGACTAACCAGGTGACGAATGATGTTTCTTATAGTGAGTGGACAACAAGTAATGATAGCTTTGCAGCAGTAAAATCTCCTGCAATTGAATATTACACGCCTAGCCAAACCCAGGTAGCGGCAGTGAAGGTCGATCCAGCTGATCAAGATTCGACGGTTACCGTTATTTACAAGACGGCACCTAATGCAGTTACGTATACGGTAATTGATGACACAACTGACAAGACCCTAATTGACCACCAGTCATTAGTCGACGGTTTTGCCGGTGAACAGGTGCCTGCAAGTGCTAGTGATGACTACCAAGCCGTTGTAAAGCATTACCAGAATCTTGGTTATACCATTGTTAGTCAAGATAAACTGCCGGGATTATTTACCCACCAAGATCAGAACGTAATTATTCATTTACTAATGAAGAATGCATTACGGACTGATCAGCAATTGACGACTCGCACGATTACTTATTATGACCGTGATACGGGAAAGCAAATCATGATTGATGGCATCACTGATCCGGTAATTCAACAAGCCAAGTTTGTTCGCCATGGTGTTGTGGTTGGCCCTGAGCAAAAATTGGTAGGATACAACCTTGATGGCAAGCGCGACCACAATGGCAATTATCTTGTTGAAGTTGCTGTGAAGAATGCTGATCAGGCATGGATTATGGCTGGTAATGGCTGGGTTGCCTCACCAAATCCTGATTTAGATTACTATGGATATGGTCCGGCAGAAAATGAAGCAGGTAAAGCCTATCCGGTTGTTGGAGCGGTAGAACCAACCGCTGCCACACCAAACGAGAGTGTGAAAGTGTACTACCGAGCACGTCATGAAACCGGAACGGAGCAATCAACTGCGGAACGGATTATCCATTATATCTATGCTAATGGGCCACGCCACGGCCAACGAGCAGCCGGGGATGTGCGGCAGCGTGTTACGTTTGAACGTCCAGTGATGACTAACGAAGTGACTAAGCAAAAGACATATGGTGATTGGCAGGCAGTTTCATCAATTACAGCTAATGATAATCAAACAATTAAGAATGATGTAAATAGTCAATTTGCGGCGGTAACCTCACCAAGTATTTCCGACTATACCGCGGATCAACTAGTAGTAAATAGTATTGCTGCTGTTCATAATCAAAAGCCAATTGAAGTAACGGTTAATTATACGACTGAACCACATCGGCTTACGTATTCTGTAATTGATGATGTGACTGGTTTAACGCTGATTAATCATTATTACCTGGCAGAAGGATTTACTGATGAACAATTGTCTGTAAAGACAGGTCATGAATACAATAGTGTTCCAGCACATTATGAGCAGTTAGGCTATGAGCTGGTTAGTCAGGACACGCTACCGACTGCTTTTGCCAGTCATGATCAAGATCTTGTTATTCATTTGACCCATGGCATAAAGCAAGTAACTGATGAACACGCGGTAAATGAAGAAGTTAAGTATCAGTTTGTCGATGGCGGAACGGCGGCCCCGACATATGAAGCGGCGCCAATTAAGTTCACACGGAATGGGGAAATCGATCAAGTTACCGGTAAAACCGAATGGCAGAATTGGCAACCAGCCGGTGCGGAATTTAAGGCGGTTGTCTCGCCTAGTGTTGCTGGATATCGTCCGTCAGTTGCGCAGATTGACGAGCAACTGGTAAACGAAGGCAGTGCTGATCTGCACTTCATTGTCATGTACTCAAAGAACTCGGTAGTACCGCATTCTACACCGGAGGAACCAACGCAGCCAGTTACGCCGGCAACGCCACAGCCGACGGTACCAACATCAAGTAGTTCAGCCACAAGTAATACTCCTGCTGAGCCGAGTCAGGTGCCAAGCTCGGAGACACCGGCTTCATCAGCGAGTGTTCCAGAATCGTCAGCTAGACCAAGTTCGGACGGTCCAGCGGATTCTAATCAGCTGGCAGAACCAGCTAGTTCGGCAGTTCCGGTTTTCTCAGCGAGCGTGTCAAATTCTTCTGAAGAATCTGCTTCAAGTGTGCCAGCTGCATCGACGGCGAATGTTCAAGAAGAACCTGTCGTAGCACATCCGGCAAGTGAAGAAAAGATTGTACCGGTTACTGTTCATGCTGCAACAGCTGAACCAGTAGAGAATAGCGCGGCACAACCTGCCCAGCAAACAAACCAAAAGTTACCACAAACAGGAAATCAACACCGTAGTTTGTGGCAGGTGATTGTTGGTGCTTTCCTTGGTCTATTCGGAATAGTCCTTGGTAGAAAGAGAAAAGTAAAATAGTTTTTAAAAAGTATTTTCTCGGCTTCTTATAGAGAGAACATGAAAAAAGTGTCTTCCAATTATTGGCGAAAAGGCTAATAAGCGGGGGACGCTTTTTCTATGGGGTAAATTTACAAACACTAATAATAAAAGACATGATTCCGATAAAATACCGAAATCATGCCTTAGTAGCTTAGTAATTTAACTTTTATTTAGAGATTTTCATCAGTATTGAAGTTCAGTTCACAGTAATCTGTCATCTTTGTAATCAATTCTAGACTCAGCTTCTTATATGCATTTAGGGTATCTGTCGCGTATCCATCGCTTTGTCGGGTAAGGAACGTATCACGGGCAGCCCCCTTCAAGCTCGGTAACCTACGATCAGTTTCGGCAATCATCTTAATCGCCGCAGTATTTCGTTCTTTTTGGACGTCCCGCAATAATGGCAGGAAATCGTGCAAGTGACTATCTACTAATACGCTCGCATGCTTAAAGATCCAGTAGGCAGAGTTGAGTTGTGCCGGGAGTTTACCACGCTTATATGGTGCGGGCGTGTCAGTAATCCCGTTAAAGAATGGTACATAGGTACTTTCAGCTGCCACTCCCATTGCTAACCAATGAATATTAGCTCCTGGGCGATTCAACTGTAATATATGTGATTCCTGGGTCTTGGCTAGACTAATTGGCCGGTACTTATGGGCGTTTTTGCCGTGACCAAGGGGATCAAATTCAGTTCCTTCAAAGTGGTTACTGAGATACTGTTGCGCATCAAAAATCGATAGTTTGTGGTCTGGCTTCATGATGAAGGGCAGGTCGGTTGATTCTGGCGTCTCATTAGCTGCCTGCAGAGGGCTAAACATTTGGTGACCTGCCCACACGCGGGGCTCTGAGTAAATAGCATCGGAACGGTCAGCGGTCCCAAAAATCTTTCGGAAATTAAAGGTCGTTGGATCAGGATTTAAATGGTGTTTTTCAACAAACTCCTGAATACCAGGGTGGAACATGAAATTATTGGTATCGGTAAAATCGATTTCTTGAATTGCTAATTGGTTTGCAACTACCGCATAGCAATCATCGGGAATCCGTTGGGCCACCCAGTAATGGCCAGCGCCGGTTTCAAAATACCACGCTTCATCATTATCCGCGAATAAGACCCCATTAGTTTCGCCAGTTCCATATTTAGCAATTAAATTTCCTAACCGTTGGACTCCTTCTCGGGCAGTCTTGACATAAGGTAAGACAACAGTAATCATTGCTTCTTCGTTCAGGCCGTTTTCAACTAAGGGATCATAGCCCAGAACGAGCGCATTGGAGTAGGCACTTTCAGTCGCACTCATGGCAACATCATATTCGTTAATTCCGTCCTCTTCGAATAGGCCGTCCTTGTCAGTCCATTCCGGTGTTGCGGTATAGCGCGCACTTTCTGCTGGCAAGTCAAGTTCCAAACGGGTATCCTTAGAGACGAAGCGAGTCGGCATCTCACCATGTTGGTGGACAACCATGTGCTTCGGCCAGGCAGCCTTAGCATCTTCATTACGGCCAATCATGATTGTGCCGTCAATGCTAGCTTTCTTCCCAATTAAGATACTTGTACATGCAGTTAATTTATTCCCCATAAATAACTTTCTCCTTTTATGTATTGGTTCAATTGTACCGCGAACAAAGTAGTAAGTCGATTTAGTCAGAATATTTTAATTTTATGTTTAGAAGTATATAATATTGCTGTATAAATTTAGGAGAGGAGCAGATAATATGCAACAATTATCGATGCTAATTGTCATGTTAGCAGCACTAATTATTCCTATTATTATGGCACGGTTTAAAGTCTCATCGATTCCGACCGCCGTTGCCGAAATCCTTACCGGTATTATTCTCGGTAAAAGTTGTTTAAATGTAGTTAATCCTAATTGGACGCTAAACCTATTATCGTCCATGGGGGTGATTATGCTGATGTTTTTGTCGGGGATGGAGATTAATTTCGACCTCTTTCGCAAGACACCCGGCAAGAAACGATCCCCTAATTCACCGGTAATCATGGCATCACAGGCATTTGGCCTGGTAATTGTGACTTCATTTGTAATTGCTATTATTATTAGCCAGTTACATTTATTTAATGATATTTTATTAGCGACCATTCTTTTCTCGACGATTGCCCTTGGTGTAGTAATTGCAACTTTAAAAGAAAAGGATATTTTGCAAAAGCCAGTCGGGCAAACGATCTTACTGACGGCTGTCTTAGGTGAAGTTGTCCCGATGTTAGCGTTGACCTTTTACGCGTCGATTAATGGGAACAATGCTGGTCGTTTATGGCTGATTGTCTTTCTATTCCTAGCGGCAATCTTTCTGCTCCACCGCTTTAAGCAACCCTTTATTTGGTTTAATAAGGTTTCAAAGGCGACGACCCAACTTGATATTCGGTTGGCCTTTTTCCTTATTTTTACCCTGGTAACGATTGCCGAAACAGTCGGGGCGGAAAATATTCTAGGGGCCTTTTTAGCAGGGATGGTCATGAAACTCCTTGAACCAAGTGAATCCACGGAGGATCGGTTAAACTCGATTGGTTATGGCTTCTTGATTCCCTTCTTCTTCATTATGACTGGGGACCGGCTCGACTTGAAAAACCTCTTTGCTAACCGGCAGGCCCTAGCTTTAATTCCAATTTTAGTTATTGGTTTTATCCTTGCTAAGCTTCCGACGATGATAATCTTCAGACGGCGCTTTAAGCCACGGAATTCTTTTGCCGGGAGTTTCCTGGTGGTAACAACGATTACGCTGGTCTTACCAACCTTACAAGTTGCCCGAAATTTACATGCCATTACTACCGCACAGTCGGATGCTTTTACCTTAGCGGCGATCATTGTTTGTATTATTGCACCAGTTGTCTTTAATTCCGTCTTTAAGCTTGAAAAGGCTGATATGATTAAGCAAAAGGTTAACTTTATCGGTACCAATACCTTAACAGTGCCTATCTCGCAGCAGTTATATAAAAACTGGTATGAAGTCCGGATGGTAACTGATAATGAAAATAACTACAAGACGTATAATAGTGAGGTTAAGGACCTAACCTACCTACCTAACCTGACAGCAGAAACGCTTGAAGAGGGGCACTATTTCGATTGCGATATTATGGTGGTTGGTTTCTTAAATGATCACAAATCAGCACGGTTAGCGCAAATTGCGAAGGAACACGGGGTCAAACGGGTAATTGCCAGTCAAAATAATCCGCGGCTTGACCCGAAGGATGTGACAGCCTTACGTGATAAAGGGGTAGAAATCTTCAATAGTTATAATGTGCAGAGCAGTGTCTTGCGGGCGCTCATTGAATCGCCATTAATTTTACGGATGTTGACCGATACAGAGGCGGGCTTATACGAAGCAACCGTCCTCAATTCGCGTTATACTGGACGTGAACTCCACACCTTACCATTTATTAACCATATTACAGTTAGTCGAATTTTCCGGAAGCGGAAGCCAATTGACCCGCATGGTGATACGATTATTGAATATGGCGACCACATTCTCTTTACGGGGGATCGCAAAGCCGCTCAACAAGTTCGGGAAGATTTGCGGCGACCAAATTAATTAAAGAATTTGACCAATGTAATTGCCGTAAAAGCGCTCTTATGGTAAGATTTTAAATGAATTTATAAGGAGGCACGGATTATGCCATTAGTTCATATTGACTTAATTGAAGGCCGGACCGATGAGCAGTTAAAGGCTCTCGTAAAGGATGTTACAGCAGCAATTTCAAAGGATGCCAATGTTCCTGCCGAACGGGTGCATATCGTGTTGAATGAGATGCGCAAAGACCGCTATAGTGTAGCTGGTAAGATGGTCAGCGACAAGTAACAACAAGAGAGTCATCGGGGAGGGCAGTAAGCGTCTTTTCACGATGGCTTTTTTATATCATTAAAATCCATCAAGTTTCTTCCTATTAATATAGGTAGAGACTACTCGCAATTAACAGCGAAAGGATGAAATAAATTGAACGAACAACAATATATTATGGCGATTGACCAAGGAACGACAAGCTCACGGGCCATTATCTTTGATCATCAGGGAACCAAGGTGGCAATCAGTCAGCAAGAATTTCCTCAATACTTTCCTAAACCCGGGTGGGTCGAACATGATCCGCTGGAGATTTGGGATAGTGTTCAGTCAGTAATCTCTAATGTAATGATCAAGTCTCAGATTAAGCCCTATAAAATTGCGGCAATCGGGATTACTAACCAACGGGAGACGACCGTAATCTGGGACCGTCATACAGGCAAGCCGATTTATAACGCAATTGTTTGGCAATCAAAGCAGACTAGTGATATTGCTGAACAATTGATTAAGGACGGTTATAAAGAGATGATTCATCAAAAGACCGGCCTCGTGATTGACTCTTACTTTGCCGCTACTAAGATCAAGTGGATCCTCGACCATGTGCCGGGTGCGCGTAAAAAAGCTAAAAATGGCGATTTGATGTTTGGGACGATTGATACCTGGCTATTATGGAACCTATCGAGTCACCGTGTCCATGCGACCGATGTAACCAATGCCAGCCGGACAATGCTGTTTAACATCAACACGCTTGAATGGGACCAGGATATCTTGGACTTACTCGATATTCCGCGGTCAATGTTGCCTGAGGTTAAGCCGAGTTCGGCAATTTATGGTTACACTGGTGATTACCACTTTTACGGGGTGCAGATTCCGATTGCGGGGATTGCTGGTGACCAGCAGGCAGCACTTTTCGGGCAAGCAGCCTATGATAAAGGGTCAATCAAAAATACATATGGGACGGGGGCCTTTATTGTAATGAACACGGGTCGCAAGCCAACCCTATCAAATAATGGCCTGCTGACGACGATTGCCTATGGTCTTAATGGCCAGATTCATTATGCCTTAGAAGGTAGTATTTTTGTTGCTGGCTCAGCTGTTCAATGGCTCCGGGATGGCCTTAAAATGTTTGATAAGGCGAGCGAATCTGAACAAATGGCGGTCGATGCACAAACGACCGGCGGAGTTTACGTGGTACCGGCCTTTACCGGCTTGGGTGCCCCTTACTGGGATCAAGAGGTCCGGGGAGCAATGTTTGGCCTCACCCGTGGTACTAATCGTGGACATATCATCCGTGCTACTCTGGAGGCGATTGCTTACCAGACCAAGGACGTGGTTGATACAATGATTAAGGATACTAACTTACCGTTACAAGCATTGACCGTTAATGGCGGGGCTTCACGGAATAATTTTATGATGCAGTTCCAAGCAGACATTTTACAAACACCGATTAAGCGTGCGGCCATGGAAGAGACGACTGCCTTGGGTGCGGCTTTCCTTGCCGGATTAGCCGTTGACTTTTGGGATGACCAGGCAGAACTGCGGAAGCTTTCGCGGATTGGCGACAAATTTGAACCGCAAATGGACAGCAAAGAAGCTGACAAACTCTATCAGGGGTGGCAGCAGGCAATCTCAGCAGCCCAGTTTTATGGCCGACAAAAGAAGTAATAGATATTTGCTTCTCTACCCCTAGTTATTCACCATTTAACAAACTAATATAAAAAGGAAAATGCAAAATGGAAAGTAAGACGCCAGTTCAAATGACTGATGATTTAGCACAATTTATTAAGGAAAGTCGCGAAGATGTCGCTTTTCCTCATGAGTCACTATACGTTGATTTGTTAGAACAGTGGAAAGTCCTGAGCAACTATCAGCTTGAATATGCTGATGAACAAAGTAAGAAACTTTACCAAGCTTATTGGTCATCAATGACGAGGTGGTATGAAGTCTTTGATAATGAGCGCGAGGACCTGCTGGAGCCAGCGGCCATGCCTAGTCTTGACCTTGCAAACTTCTATGCGGGCTTAATTACTGACCTCAGTAGCCATGTTTTGAGCTTGCTACCACAGTATCCGCATGATGCAGTTATTAAATTAACTGATTTTCGGGTATTATTAGGTAATGAAGTCCGTAAGTTTACCAAGCTCGACCTCGAATTACAGGGGCCAATTGATTTTGCGATGATTATGGATTACTGGAAATTTATGGGGGATGCCCTCGATAAAGAATTAGCATAAATAAAAATAAGGGACTGGTGAAAACATACATTGTTTTCACCAGTCCCTTATTGTTTCCTAGCAGCGCCCTTACTTAAGCCAATCTTGCAAGTAAGCAACGAGCATTTTAGCATCGTCCTTAGTTAAAGCAAAAGTATTATCATGACTGATATTATCAAAATCAATATTTGACACCAGCATTTGCAGTTCAGTGTCATTAGCGTTCTGATAAATACTAAGCTCATTGACACACTCATCATCGCGATCTTCACCATCATATTTAATATGCAGCCAGTTAGCCTGGCGGTCAATCTCATGTTTTTCCACATTTTCACCTCAAAACTCTCCCTTCATTTTAGCACGAAGCTGGTGGGCACGGGTAATGACCCCGCGGCGCCAATAGGAAACAGCTGCCCGGGTAACGGCGTATTCTTTAGCAATCTGACAGTCGCTAAGATGGTAATTGAGTTTTGCGACCAAATAGCGTTGCTGGTTAATAGTACTATGCTGGTAGAGATAGCCAAGGAAGTCACTATTTTCGAGGTGGGTAAAGGGGTTAGCTGCCTGGGGATCTGCTAATATGCCCTCATAGTCATTATCTGTTTCTTCGTTATCGAGGGAGTAGGTGAAGAGTAGACTTTCGAGTTGCTGACGTCGCAAGGAATCAAGTAAGCGCCAGCGGATTCGTTGATAGGCAAAACACATTAGGTCACGTTCATTTTTGACGTGGCCGTCATTATTGCTAAGGTAGTCGGCATAAGCCTGGGCAAAGATAATCGATGCTTCCTGGACAAAATCATCGTAATCATCACGGCGCGGCGAAATTCCAAGACTCTTTAATACCCCGTGGACAATAGTGATCCGCTTATCAGTCATCAGGAAAGATAAGCCTGCTGAAATTTTTTTATAATCCATAATTTGAGAACATCCTTTAGAAATATTCTCAAGAGCTCTTGAGTACCATTAATTTATCGTAGAGAGAATATCTTAGCGAACGATAAAATAGTCGAAAAGTCGCGTAAAAAGACGTTGACAGGAGTGAAATAAGCCAGTATCTTATAATTCATGTTAAAAGTCAATCGTTTTACGGGCGGTACTGACTAATTTAAAATTTGTATTATGTGGAGGAGTGTTGATCTTGAGAAGAAAGATTGATATGACGGATGTAGCGAACTTGCGGATTGATGGCGTAACGGATAATTTTCAGGTGCGGTGGGATAATACGCTAATAGTTACCGCTTATGATCAGGAACAGACCTTTATTTTGACGGTTGACGGGGAACAGCTCATTTTGCGACGGCGATTACGGGACGTCTTAGCTCGTTTTGCCCGTGAAAATTCGATCCATAGTCACGAAATGCACGCCCTTTATAAACTGGTTGGCTGCCGGACCCGGGGATATGTTGCTGGTCATTACCGGTTAGTACCGACGTGTGGGCGAACGAATGATCAAGTTATTTACTACATGGTTCATTGCTTAGATAATGCAGCTGAGTTAGTAGATGATAAGAGAGTCGAGATGCTTTTAAAGGGTAAGAACGAGACTTATCATGTTCAGGTCGACACGAGTTACCGGACATTTCGGCGAATTGTTGAAGCGGCCGATCAAGTTGCAAAAATTCAATTACAAATCTACGAGTATTGCCGTTACCAGTACGGAAAAGTGAATTCACGAAATGTTCAGGAGCGACCATATGAGAGTGATTATTGTGTTATTCAGGCACATCAACGACGAAGTGAAGAAGTATTGCTAGCAACGATTTTATACATTGTAAATGCAGCTTACGAAGAAACCTTTGGTGAAGAGATCAGTCCTGAATTTGCGGAACGGATTAAACGGGTGATAAATAGCTTCTGAGGTAATTTTAAGTAAAAATGCACAATAATTAAACATTAGTCCATTAGCTTGTTATAATAGTAATCGAAAGGAAGAGATGTAGCTTTAAGTAATGGAATGGAGCGTTATTATGACTGAAAAGAAAGATCTGTGTGGTGTAGGCTACACATTAGATGTTTTAGAGGATAAGTGGCAACCGCGGATCATCTATTGGCTTGGTTTTCGGCCGTTTAGCATTGATGAATTACAGCAGCTGCTGCCGGATTTAACAGCTGTCGCACTTAATGACGAACTAGCTTCCTTGCAGAACTTAAGGATTGTCAACCCTGTCAAAAATAATGAAGGCAAGTATTCATTGACGGAGGATGGCAATGACCTCCGTAATATGGTAGTGACGATGGGCGTCTGGGGTCGTCAGCAAATGGATGATTCCGCAGATAAAGCTTCAGCCCAGATTGTCGAACCAGAAGCAAATGCAAGTATGGCCGAGTTGATTAAGTACAATGAAAAGCTTGGCAAGTACTTGTAACGGGGGATTAGCAGCTTGTCGTAGTTATTGTATTGAGAGAGAACTATGACATTGTAAAGAGGCCAGAAATGCCCTTTAACAAAGTAAGAATGCAACAGGCGCAGTAGCTGGCTGGCAGTTCAAACGCTGATAAATCAGCATTTGACCCACCCCAATAGGCTAGCTGCGCGTCGTAGCCATCCTTGCGGAGGTTCGAAGACAAACACCCAAAATCAGCTTGTCAGCCGATTTTGGGTGTTTTTTCTCACTCTCTTTAACGTTTGTTACAACTAATGTCGAAATTGTAATTAAAATGAAACAAAATAGCGGGGAGAGGGTAAAAGGCTAGTACTAATCGTTGGTGAGAGTTGATAAATCAGCACTTTTCTTAATTAAAGAATTTATCTTTCGACAAGAATGTGAAAAAGTTATGAAATTTATTCTTGACTAAGAAGATTACATTCTTAATAATATATTAAGTAATTATCAAATTATCTAGTTAGACAGTGTAAAGATTTAGTGCTAACTACTATATGGGAGAATTTATTTATGTCAGACGAAAATAATCAACCCTTCAATAATGATGAAGATATTCACCAACATGAGCATCACCATCACCACCACCGACATCATCGGCGACACCGGGGATGGAAGATCTTTTGGTCCGTTATTGGTGTACTGGTATTGATTGCCCTCTTCTTTGCGGGGATGGCATGGCATAATTTGAAGTCTACGACTGATGATATGTATAGCAATGCCGGAGCTAATAAGTCCCGGGATGCCCAAAAGGTGCTTGACCAGAAGAAGCCGGTCTCAATCCTCTTATTAGGGACAGATACTGGTGCCCTTGGTCGGGATTATAAGGGACGGACAGATACAATTATGGTAATGACCTTGAATCCAAAGACAAAGACGACGACCATCGTTAGTCTTCCCCGGGATATGAAGGTTAACTTGCCAGACTACCCCCAGTATTCACCAGCAAAGATTAATGCTGCTTATACTTACGGGGGGGTAAAGGAAAGTATCAATACGATCCAAGAACACTTCAACATTCCGATTGATTACTATGTATTAGTTAACATGGGCGGTCTTGAAAAAGCAATTAACCAAGTTGGCGGGGTTGATGTCAAGTCACCATTGACCTTTGATTATGAAGGTTATAGCTTTGAAAAAGGTGAAACCTACCATATGAATGGAAAAAAAGCATTGGCTTTTAGCCGGATGCGACACGAAGACCCGAATGGTGATTACGGTCGGCAGTTACGTCAACGGTTAGTAATTATGGCCTTATTAAAGAAGTCCGTATCATATAAGACGGTTCTTAACAAATCATTCTTACGATCAGTTTCCGATAGTTCCCAGACAGACTTAACCTTTAATGATATGGTTAAGTTAGCACAAGGTTATCGTGATACAAATGAACATATTGTCCAAGACCATGCTCAGGGGCGGAGTCAAAATGAAGGTGGTCAAGCCTTTGAAGTTGTGCCAACTAGTGAGCAACAACGAATTACTGACGTGTTACAAAATAGCTTAAAAAACTAAATATTGAGGAGTAGAAGTCGTGAATAGTTCACAACAAACAGCAAATAATACGATTGACTTGCATCGCTTAATGATGCTTTGTCGCAAACATATTAAGATGCTTATCGTCTGGACCCTATTAGCCGGGATTTTAGGTTTTGTCGTTGCCCAATTTGTGGTGGTACCTAAATATACCGCCACTACAGAAATTCTGGTTAACCAGAAGCATACTAATGATAATAATGGGCAAGCTTATAATAACCAACAAGCAGATATCCAAATGATCAATACTTATAAGGATATTATTACTAACCAGGTTATTCTGGGAAAGGCAAGTAAACAGCTAAAGAATCCGGTTAAGGTAATCAAACCGGCTCAAAAGGCTGAATATCGGCGGAATGCCGATGGTACTCGTCGTTTGATTAAAGAAGCCCAACCAGCCGTGATTGAACGGGGTGGTAAGAGCTATGATATGTCGACGGCAGAATTAAAGAAGGCTATCAATGTTGCTACCCAGCAAAATTCTCAGGTCTTTTCATTAGAGGTAAAGACTGATAGTCCGGAAAAGTCAGCTGCCGTTGCCAATACGGTAGCCAATGTCTTCAAAGGACAAATCAAGAAGATTATGAGTGTTAATAACGTGACAATCGTTTCCCGGGCAAGTACTCCTGACTCGCCGTCATTTCCGAACAAGAAGTTATTTGCGTTAGCGGGCGCAGTTCTTGGATTAATTCTAAGTTTCTTGTACATCGTGCTTGGTGACTTAATGGATACCAGTATCCATGATGATGATTACTTGACGAATGAATTAGGGTTAACCAATCTTGGGCAAGTCAACCACATTAACATGAGCAATAACTTTAAAGTTAATCAGCAAGAAAATCGGCGCCGTGAATCTGGCAGTCGCCGGGTATAAGGGAGGAGAGTAATAGATATGTCATTATTTCATCGAACACAAAAACAATCGACTGATACAATGGATAATGGAGCCAAGTTGATTACTGTTGCTCACCCCAAGAGCCCGATTTCGGAACAGTTCCGAACGATTCGGACGAATATTAACTTCATGGCAATTGATAAGCCAATTAAGACGTTAGCGTTAACTTCAGCAAATGTTTCTGAAGGTAAGTCAACGGTTACTGATAATGTTGCAGTAGTGTGGGCACAAACTGGTCAAAGGGTATTACTGATTGATTCTGATTTACGGCGACCAACATTACATGCGACATTCAGTAAGAGTAATCAGCGGGGGTTAACCACAATTTTAACTAGTGGGAATAATTCCGTTGACTTGCGGGAGATTATCCAATCAAGTGGGGTTGAGAATTTAGATATCTTAACTTCTGGACCAATTCCACCAAACCCAGCGGAATTATTAAATTCTCAACGAATGCGGACATTACTAGACACTGTTAAGTCGATTTATGACATGGTAATTGTCGATGTACCGCCAATGCTAGAGGTTACCGATACGCAAATTTTGTCACGGCATCTTGATGCAGTAGTTTTAGTAGTAAAGCAAGAACAGACACAAAAGTTAGCTGTTAAACGAACAGTTGAGTTATTAAAGCTGGCACATGCTAATTTACTGGGATACGTGATGAATGATGTCAACGCTGACGGTGATGCAGCGTATGGTTATGGTTACGGCTACGGCTATGGCTATGGTTACAGAGAAAATACAGAATAGTAAATGTTAGAAGATAAATGGGGGGGGAAAAATTAGTCGTTATGGATGAAAAATTAAAAGTCAGAGAACATCATCAAAATATGAATTATCCACAAATAAAACAATTTAGTTGGTATCGCGATTTTTATAAAAGGGGATTCGACATTTTTTTTAGTGGAATAGGAATAGTTATGTTGGCTATTCCAATGATGGTTATTGCTTTGATTATAAAAATTAACTCTCCTCAAGAACCAATTTTATTTAGGCAAAAGAGGATCGGTAAAAATGATAAAGTATTTACTATTCTAAAGTTTCGGTCAATGAGTCAAGATGCTCCTCATGAGATGGCAACTCAAAATTTTGAAAATCCAGAAAAATTTATCACCCCTGTAGGAAAAGTTTTACGTAAAGCTAGTTTAGATGAATTGCCTCAACTTTTTAATGTATTTAAGGGGGATATGAGTATTATAGGTCCTCGTCCTCTAATCTCTAAAGAAAAAAAAGTTTTAGAATTACGTGATGAATATGGAGCTAACAAAATCTTACCGGGAATAACAGGTCTAGCGCAAGTCCATGGTCGTGATGAAATAACAGATGAGAATAAAGCTGCTTATGATGGTAAATATGCGTTAAATATGAGTTTATTATTAGATCTTTCTATTCTTTTTAAAACTGTATTAGATGTTGTACGGAGTAAAGGAGTACATGAAGGCAGAAGTAAGTGAAATATATGGATAATAAATTTTCGGTATTAATGACTGTATATAAAATGGAAAAGCCAGAGTATTTAAACCAGTCTTTAAGTAGTATAGAAGAGCAAACATTACTTCCCCAAGAGATTGTACTCGTAGAGGATGGTCCTCTTACAGATGAACTTGAAAGGGTTATAGAAATTCATAAAAGACAATTTAAAAATAAATTTAAGATAATTAAAAGTAATGTGAATCGTGGGAGGGGACTTGCGTCACGTTTGGGTTTGAAATATATCTCAACTGATTGGGTCGCAAGGGTAGACTCCGATGATATATGTTATAAGAACCGTTTCAAGCTTCAATTAGAAGCTCTTGAAAAGAACCATAATATAAAAATGATAGGTGGACAAATTACAGAATTCCAAGATATGCCTCAAAATATAACAGGTAAAAGAGAAGTTCCACTTAGTTTTAAGGAAATAGAAAAATTTGCTAGATATCGAAGTCCAATTAATAATCCAACTTTAATGTTTAATAAAAAAGCATTGGATTTAATTGGAGGATACCCTATGCTCAATGTGTTGGAAGATTATGACCTTTGCATAAGATTTTTAGTTAACAATTTAGAGATAATTAATTTACCATACAATCTGGTAAATATGCGTGTAAATAAGCAAATGTATAAAAGAAGAGGGGGAGTAAAATATCTTTGTCAATATATTTTGATGAAATGGAAATGGTATAAAATGGGTATTGGTAATATCAAGTCTCTTGTTTTATCTGATGTATTAATGACAGGAAATATTATTTTACCTGTTAATATTAGAAGGTTAGTATATTCACTTTTTCTTAGAAAAAGACAAAAATAATAGTATTATTTAGTAGATTTTTAATAAATTTTTGAATTAGCATCAAAATATTTAATTTGTATATTAAGTTAGGTGTATCTATAAATTAAATAGTGTTATATTGACAAAATTAAAACACAGGATTTTTAATAAACTTTTTTATTGAGTAATAATCAAAAAACAAGTGCCTTAATAATTAAAAATGCAGGAGATATTAATTTTACAATTTCTATACCCTCTAGTGATCATCAAGTAAAAAATAAAAATAGGTTATAGTGTCGAAAAAAGTAGGAAGAGGAAAGATATGAAAGAGATAGATGCGTTGCAAGCAAAAAAAATTATATTAGATATTTTAATCTATTTTGATGAATTTTGTAAAAAAAATAATTTACATTATACTTTAGCTTATGGAACTTTACTCGGGGCAGCTAGGCACCATGGCTTTATACCATGGGATGACGATATCGATATTGAAATGCCAATAAATGATTATAAGAAATTATTAGAATTAATGGATAATGTTCCTCTAGAAAATCGATATCAATTACATTCATTGCAAACTGAGGAAAAATTTGGTGAACATTATTATTATCCCTTTTCTAAACTGGAAGATTCTTTTACAAAGGCAAAATATTTAAAGACAAATGATCAAGGTAGTGCATTTATTGATATTTTTCCTATGACCCCTCTGCCATTAAATAAGAAAAAATGGTATTTATATAATAAAAAAGCACGGTTTCTTAAAATTATGCTTGCAGGTATTGATGGAAAAAATAGATCAAAAATTAGAAATGGTATATCAAAAATTGAGTCAAAAATTTTTGATTATCGGGAAATAAGAAATGCATTATGGGAACTAGCAGTAAAATATGTAGATAATAATCATTCAGATTATTTGGTAGACGGCACTTGGCATGACTATAAGAATAAAAATTATTTTCCTAAAAAATGGTTTGAGTCCTATACTTCATTGAAGTTTGAAGGTTATGATATGTCTGTAATAACAAATTATAAGAAAATGCTAGAACATGATTATGGAAATTGGAATACATTGCCTCCAAAAGAAAAGAGGATTCCTCATCATGATTACATTTTATATTTTAAAGGAGAAAAGGATGATTAATGATATTACAGTATCGGTAATTATACCTGTCTATAATGTAAAAAAGTATTTAAAAAAATGCGTTACCTCCTTAGTGAAGCAAACGTATAATAAATTTGAGATAATTTTAATCGATGATGGATCTACAGATGGCAGTGGAGAACTTTGTGATACTTTTGCGCAGAGGTCTAATATTATAGAAGTGTATCACAAAAAAAATGGTGGATTATCAGATGCACGGAATTTTGGTGTAAAAAAAGCAAAATATGAAAATATAATTTTCATTGATAGCGATGATTATGTTGATCCAGATTACGTAGAATATTTAGTAAAATTAAAAAGAAAGTATGATAGTGATTTAACGATTTCAGGATATATTACTGAGTCAATTAACGGTTCCGTAAACAATACTGTTGTTTCGCCCATAGAAATTACGTGTTCATCTAAGAAGGCATTTCAATATTTATGTTATGGAAAGACAATTCCGATTATGGCTTGGGGAAAACTATATAGTCGCCAGTCGTTATTAAAGTATCCTTTTCCTGTAGGAATGTTAAATGAAGATGTTGGGACAACTTATAAGCTAATTCTTAATTCTGGTAAAGTTGCTATTGGAAATAAAGCTAGTTATCATTATATCCAGCGTCCTGGAAGTATTTTACATTCTGATAATGGTGAAGAATTTTTTTATGGTGTTATAGCAGCTGCAGAGATTGTACAGGTTGCAAAAAAAAGATTAAAAGATAGAAAGTCTATTTTTGCAGCTTATGGGCGCTTTATTATTGAGGCTATTGGTTTATTACATAGGAGTTCAGTTAACAAAAGTGTATATTTAAGAAGCACGCAATTGGTAAAAGAAAAAAGTAATGTTAATATTTTTTTAATGCTTTTCAATAATAATCTTACGATAAGTAAAAGAATACAATTTATATTCTTTTTTCTTAGTCCCAAACTATATAGGTTAGTTTATCTACATAGTAAACGGAGGAGTGACGACTAGTGAGTATTGCAAAATCACTACTAACATACTTTATAATAATTATGTTATCAACCTTATTCTTGTGGTGTGCTGATAAACTACATATTAATGAGAAAGGCGACATTATTAATTTGCAGCGCATAAAGAGTTTGCCGTATTTATTTTTAATGTGTTTATCATTTGCTTTTCCTTTTTTTATTTCGGCGTATAGAATTAATGTTGGTACAGACTATATGTCATATGTTTTAATGGCTAAAAATCCAATTGGTTATATTGGAATACCTGTATTTTTTAAGAACATACTTATTTTTTTATCGAAATTTGGATTAACTGCTTCAGGCTTTTTTATACTTTCATCATTTTTTATATTATTTACCTATTTTATAGCAATTGTTTTGTTATCACAGGTTCCTCATTTATCATTATTCATGTTTTTTATAATGGAAGATTTCTTTGTAAGTATGAATATGGTAAGGCAATTTATTGCTATGGGAGTATTATTAATAGCTTATTTATTATATAGTAAACACCATTTTTATATAGGAATTACGTTTAATATAATCAGTTTTTTGATTCATCCATCAATTATTATTTTTGATATATTTTTAGTAATTCTCTTCATCTTCAGAAAATTTAATTTTACAAGAATAAATACTATACTATTAGTTTTATTTTCGCCATTTATATTGTTAGCCATACCACTATTTAAATTAATATTAAGGTATACCATTTTTGGAAAATTTTTAGATAATTCCTATTCTTTATTTCATTATAGATGGACGTTTTTAATGATATTAAGTTATAGCGTAAGTTTAATTTTAATAATTATTTTTGCAAATTATGCAAGAGTACAAGTAAACCAAGCTGCTAAATCATATATTTTAGCTAATTTATGCGTTATTCTTTTGTTAATTAGTAGTTATTTTATTTCGGGTAATGCGTATAGAGTTATATATTTAATAACTCCTATAATGATTATTTATTATCCAAAGACTCTAACAACAATTGAAAATAAAGCATTAAGGTTGATTGTTAATGTTTGTATAATATGTTGTTTTATTGCTGCAACAACTATTATGATTACTCATAATAATAACGATGTAATTCCTTACTTTAACCAATTTATAACAAATATTTAAATTAAGAAGGGAAATATATAATGATTCCTCATGTAATATATTACTGTTGGTTTGGGGAAGCACCTAAGCCAGATAATGTAAAGAAAAATATAGAGAGTTGGAAAAAATTAAATCCTAATTATAGAATTATAGAAATTAATGAGTATAATTTTAAATGGCAAAATTATGATTTTACCAGAGAAGCGTATAATCAAAAGATGTGGGCATTTGTAAGTGATATGGCTAAGATAAGTTTATTGTATAAGTTTGGTGGGTTTTGCTTAGATACAGATGTCAAATTATTAACATCTTTAGATAAACTAGCAAAATATTCTAGTGTTTGGGCTATGGAAGCACCTGGTATCATTGCTCCAGGACTTATTATAGGGGCCCAACCTCAAGATAAGGATTTAAAAAATATTTACCAAATATATTTAAATATGAAGTTTATTGAGAAGAATGCTGAGCATTACTTAAAGTCACCGACAATTGTTACTAATTATTTTAGATTACATGGATTGAAGGCAAAAAATAGTAAACAAATTTTAGACCGTGATCAATTAATTTTACCTTCTAGCTATTTTGCACCACTTCACTGGTGGGGAGGTGGGCATATAAGAAGAAATACTATGGGAATTCATTATTATGCAAATTCTTGGGGAGCAAATTTAGAAATTTCTTGTAGACAAAAGATCATGAAAAAATGGTATTTTTATTTTCCTTCAAGTTATCTTTTTGCAAAGAAATTGTTTAAATTTGTAAAAAATTAATAGTATTTATTTTTAGTTAATTATTATATTTATAGATGAGAGAATGTATGGTAAATAGAAAAAAGAATAATAAACATTCATTAGGGTTAAATGCATTATTAAATGGTTTAAAAAATGCTTTAAATTTAATTTTTCCTCTTATTACTTTTCCGTATGTATCCAGAGTACTTTCTGTAAGAAGTATTGGGATATATAATTTTTCAAATACTTATATTAGTTATTTTTTGTTAATAGCTGGGCTTGGAATTAGCACCTATGCTATTAGAGAGGGTGCTAAATATCGTGACAATGTATCAAAATTATCAGAATTTTCAAGTCAAATTTTCACTATTAATATTATTTCTACTGTTTTTTCTTATTGTTTGTTAATTTTTAGTTTAATATTATTTAGTAACATAAGAAGTTATGCCAATTGTATTCTAGTATTTAGCCTTCAACTTATTTTTACAACTATTGGAACTGAATGGTTATATGTTATTTACGAAGATTATGCTTATATTACTTTAAGAAGTATCTCTTTTAAGATTATATCTGTAATCTTAATCTTTTTATTTATCAAAGATTCTTCAGATTATATTGCTTATGCTTTGATTACAGTATTTTCTACTGTAGGATCAAATATACTTAATTTTATTCATGCGAAGTCAATAGTAAAAATACGTTTGACTAGGCATATAGATTTTAAATATCATTTAAAACCTATATTGATTATATTCGCTTCGGCAGTATCGGTTACTATTTATGTTTCCTCTGATAATACTATATTAGGTCTGTTAAAGGGGGACTATGACGTTGGCATATATAGTATAACAGTAAAAATATATACAATGGCCGAAGGACTCTTAACTGCAATGCTAACGGTAATGATTCCTAGATTAGCAATGTTATATGGTAAAAAATTAATGGATAAATATTATAGTTTGTTGGGTAATGTAATAAAGTTATTTTTAATGTTAGCTGTTCCAGCATCTTTTGGATTAATGATGCTTGCTAAAGAAATAATCATTATATTAGGTAGTGCGAAGTACTTGCCTGGTGTTGTAGCTCTTAGAGTTATTTCATTTGCAATTATATTTTCAACTTTTAGTTGGTTATTTTCAGATTGTATTCTAATACCGTCAAAAAGAGAAAAATTTGTGTTAAGAAGTACGATTATTACAGCTTTGTTGAATATAATTCTTAATTTTATATTAATTCCTAAGTTTTCTTTTAATGCAACAGCTTTAAGTACTGTAATTTCTGAATTTACAAGTATGGTATTAAATGGTTTATATTCTAAAGATATTTTGATAAAAAGTTCAATAATGAATGTAGTTAAATCAAAATTAATTGTGATATTAAGTGAGTGTATTTTTATAATATTAATTTGTTATGTTTGCCAATCACTTCTATATACACATATTATCCTTTGTATAATAGTATCAATAGTACTTTCATTAATAGGATATATTGTTATTCTTTTAATATTTAATGATGATGACATTAAATTATTTTTTGACTATGTAAAAAGAAGATTCTGAATTTTTATAGAATATAAGGAGTTGTAAGTAATAAATGAACAACAAAAGTAATCTGAAATTAACAATCATTATACCTACTTATAATTCTGAATTAACGATAGAACGTTGTATTAAAAGCTTATTAGTACAGGAAGAGCCAGCACAATTAATCTTTGTTGATGACGGTTCTGTGGATAGAACTGTAGATATAATAAAAAAACATTGTAATAATAACGTAACATTAATAACGACATCGCATGTTGGGCCTTCAAAAGCAAGAAATATTGGTTTAAAAAATGTAATTACTAGGTGGGTAACTTTCGTAGATTCAGATGATTATGTAGATCCGGATTATACCAAAGCCTTATTACGCGTGCTTCATAAGGGAGTTTCATTAAGCATGTGTGAGCAACACGGTAAAAATAGTGTTTCTAAAGTTTATAAAACTAATGAAGAGTTTATTGAGGATTTAGTTACTGATAAAATTAATAGTAGTGTATGGGGAAAAGTATTTGATATGCAGATTATAAGAAATCAAAAAATTCATTTTAAAAATGATATATTTTTAGGTGAAGATACTTTATTCTGTATTACATATGCTCTCAGTTGTCATGGAACATTTCTTTTAACAGGTTTATCAAAATATTTTTATACAGATAGTAGAAATAGTTTGAGTTCATTGTTTAGTATAAAAAATGATGATGTTGTAAGATCATTCAATGTCATTAAGGCATATGAGCAAATTTTATCACTAGTAAGTAAAGTGAAATTTAATAATATAATAAAGTTGGTTAAGTTAAAGTTAATAGTATTAACACTTAATTGCTATAGAAAAGCGTTATTGAATGATTATAGAGGCAAAGAAAAAAGTATTTGTCAAAAAATATTAATGGATAATCTAACTTTTATTATAATGAATGGATCAATTAGACTAAAATTAAAAGTATTATTGGCATTGTTCCTACCATGGTTAATTTGTTATTTTGATAATATTAGATATAAAGCAATAAAATTAGGATAAACTTAAAATAATAAATATTATGATATGCGTGATGCTAGTACTTAACTAATGTGTTTGATTTTACAAAAAAGCCCAACATAATGAGACATTAAGTAATCAAACTTAAAGTCTAATCATATTGAACCTTCTTAAGCCTAACCACTATTGTCATCATTTACAAGTCAATTTTGCCTAACTAAAACGTTCTTGCCATCGTTGGTATAAGCTTTATTCACCAAAGAAGCTCTCTCGGCGACCAAATATCAATCAAGTTAAAGTTGGTGATAGTACTCTAATTGCTCTCATAATTTGTCAAGCTCAGTTGGAAATCGAGTCTTAACGACGCTTTTGTATGATTTTTGGTTCCATTCTTCGGCCGTGTTTTAACCGGCGCACTTGTCAACTACTACCGTTGCTTAGTTTAATTAGATAAAAGCAAAATCAAGAAGTTGATTTATATGGACAATTTCTGATTATTGATAGCATTCCAGTGCCAGTTTATCATCCTATTCGTACCATTGAGCTAGGATCTTTCAGGGTAGTACCAATATTGAATATAACGCTAAGAAAAGACAATATTATTATGGATTCAAAGTTTACATGATTGTTAATAGCGATGGGGATTTGGTTAATTACATTGTTACTAAGGTTTTCGTTCATGATAGAAGTTGCTGAAGGATTAATCTTAAATACACTGCCACTTGAGTACTTTTTATTAGTAGACGTTATCTATGTTAGCCGTCAACTTCATATGGCACTAAAAATAATGGCTATGAGCTTTGGACGCCATTTCGTTAAAACATGGCTAGAGCTAAAGAGTGTAACTTCTGAATACTAAAAGCAATTTGTCAAACAATTAAACAGATTTTTCGTTATTTAAATACTATAATGCCGAAAATAATCGCGCTCGAAGTTTGGCAGGCTTTCAAGAACGATTAGAAGTAGCAATTCTAGCATCTAATATTGAATATTGCTTAGAAAAGTTTCACTAGTACCATGCGTATTATGATAATAATGAATATTGATCAGATGTTTGTTTTGGTAAAGGTTAGATATGGTAAAGTGAACTTGTTTCGAATTAGAAAGGAATTTTATGAAACATAAAGAGAATTATACATATTTAACATTATTAAATTCAAGTAATTATTTAAAGGGAACTTTAGCACTAAATTATATGCTGAAAAAGAATGACTCTAAATATCCTTTAACTGTATTAACAACTGATAATATAGATAATAATGTAATTGGAATTTTGGATAATTATAATATAAAACACATGAAAATCCCTGATGTTAATGTAGAAATTACTAATAATGATAACCTATCGTATTGGAAGAATACATTCAGCAAATTATTTGTTTTTGGAATGATTAAATTTGATAAAATAGTATTTCTTGATTCGGATATGTTTGTTAAACAGAATATAGATGAATTATTTGAAAAAGATAATTTAACGGCTGTTAGTGCTGGAAGAAAGTTTCCTGGAAATTCAAATTGGATAAATTTGAATTCTGGTATTATGGTTATAGTACCTAAAGAAGGAGAAGATAAAAGGCTATTCAATTTAATGAATAACTTGATAGAGTCAAAAAAATTAAATAATATTGGAGATCAAGATGTATTGCATATAGCATATCCTAACTGGTGTAAATGCCCTTCTTTACACCTTGGTGAAGAGTATAATACTTTTGCTTCGTATGAAGGATTTTATCTAAGTAGGAAACTAGTTAAGTTACCTATAAAGGTAATTCATTATGTTGGAAAAGCAAAGCCATGGACTATGTCAAATGTAGATTGTATGAAGTATTGTATTCACATATCTTTATCTCTTATAAAGAGAACTAAATCTGTAAAAGGTGTAGGATCGTTTGTACTTGATTTTAGTAAATACAGAAAGTTATGTATGAGTTTTTGATATTAATAATATATTTATTTAGATAGGTAAGGTGATTTCTTGAATATTGCAGTTATTTTTGCCGGTGGAGTCGGAAAACGAATGCACTCGAAGGATATTCCAAAACAATTTTTGAAGCTTCATGACAAACCAATAATAATTCATACGCTTGAACTGTTTGAAGATAATTCAGAAGTTGATGCTATTGTTGTATCATGTTTAAGTGATTATATTGGATATTTAAACAAATTAGTTTCTAAATTTAATCTGAAAAAAGTTCAAAAGATAGTTCCTGGTGGAAAATCAGGGCAGGAATCAATTTATAATGGTCTAAAAGCGGCCGAGTTAATTGGTGATCGTAAAAGTGATATTGTTTTAATTCATGATGGAGTAAGGCCGTTAATTACTTCAAAAACAATTCATGACAATATTAAAAGTGTTAAAGAGCATGGGTCGGCTATAACTAGTGTAAAGGCTAAGGAAACTATTATAGTTGTTGATGATCATGAGGCAATTAAGTCTGTCAATGATAGGTCTAAGTCACGATTAGCTAGAGCTCCTCAAAGCTTTTATTTAAATGATATTTTATCTGCTCATGAAAAAGCAGTTAAGGAAAAGAAACTTGACTTTATTGATTCATGTTCGATGATGACGTATTATGGCAAAAAGTTATATTTGGTACAGGGACCACAGGAAAACATTAAAATTACAACACCTGATGATTTTTATACAATGCGAGCATTGCTTGATGCAAAAGAAAATGCACAAATTTATGGATTGGATGAGTAGGATTGAATGAGCTTCAGTCCTTTTTTATTAAGAAATGGGGACGTATAAATTGAATAATATTTTACTTGAAGATTATAACAACATTTTAAAAGAATTTCCTAATATAGATATATTCCGAAGAAAGACAATTTTAATAACTGGGGCAACTGGTTTAGTTGGCTCAATGCTAACTAGGTTCTTCTTATATTGTAATAAAAAAGTTAATTTAAACGTTAGAGTTATCGCATTAGTTCGTAATAAAAGAAAAGCTGATAAAATTTTTGCAAATTATTCACAAAGAAATTTAGATTATGTAATTGCAGATTTAGGGAAAGATCTAATTAAAATTGATAGTGATATTGATTACATAATTCATGCTGCAGCTGTAACTAATTCCAAGTTGCTAATTGAATCGCCAGTAGAGTCATTAGAAACTGCGGTTAATGGAACCGAAAAGATTTTAAAACTAGCAACTGAAAAAAATGTATACTCGGTAGTATACCTTTCATCTATGGAAGTATATGGGCAACCGGATGATTCTGAAAAAACTACTGAGGATAAGCTTGGTTATATCGATTTAACTAATCCAAGATCTGGATATCCAGAGAGCAAACGATTATGCGAATCATTATGTACAGCATATGCTACTCAATATAACCTAAATGTAAAAGTTGCAAGATTGGCTCAAACTTTTGGAGCAGGAGTTTTGCCAGGAGAAAATAGAGTGTTTGCTCAGTTTGCTAGAAGCATTATTAATGAAGAAAATATCGTTTTACATACTGAGGGTCATTCAGAAGGAAACTATGTTTATATTTCAGATGCTATTTATGCAATTCTATTCTTATTATTGAATGGTGATAAAGGCCAAGCTTATAATATCGTTAACGAACAAAACCATATGTCAATAAGACAAATGGCTAACTTAGTAGTAAATAATTTTGGCTCTGACAAACAAAAAGTTATTATTGATATTCCTAAGGAAAATATGGGGTATGCACCAGAAGTTCATATGAGTCTTAGTGGTCAGAAACTTATGAACATAGGTTGGAAACCTTCTTATGATTTAGTGGATTCATATAATAGGTTAATTCAATGGCTTAAATCTGGCTTTGATTATTAATATGAATGTATGACAGAAAAGGGGTATTGAGATATCTGTTAATTTTAAGTAGATGGATATTACTGATAAGGCAATGGTAAATGAAAGAATCGATTCATCGAACCCTACTGTTATTTACCATTGTGCAGTTTATACTGCCGTTGATAATGCCGAAGCTGCTAAAAAAGTTGGTGCTAAGCTGGTATACATTAGTATGGACTATGTTTTTGATGGCACTAATGAAGGTGAATATGAGGTTGATACTCCGGTCAACCCAAAGAATGAATACGGTAAGGCCAAGTTAGCAGGCGAAGAAGCGGTTAAGACAATTCTTGATGATTACTACATTATCCGCATTTCTTGGGTCTTTGGTAAGTATAGTAAGAACTTTGTTTACACTATGTTACGACTTGCCAAGGATCATGGTAAATTGATAGTTGCAAATAAGCAATTTAGCTGAATGACATATTGATAATAACCAGCCATTTGATTATGAGCTTGAAGAATGCAAAGAACGCTTGGGTTTGAGATTATGGATTGGTAGAGAGCGTTAAAGCAGTTTATGAGTGAGATTGAAGAATAGTGTGTAGCTAGCTTTCTATACGGCATAGGCATAATATTGAACATACGTTTAATAAAGGACTTTTATTGATAGGAAATATCTAATTGATTGGAGATCATAATGAAATTTGACAGTAAGCAGTCAATAACAACACGTCTATGAATTACCACATTTGTCTCCTATACTGAAGTTATCCCAGTATAGGAGGCATTTTTTAATGGGAGAAAAATCGGAAGTTATTGCTCCAGTTTTTAAGAATAAGAGCCCGCTTAATAAAGGAAAGTATATGGCCTCACGACCTGCAGTAAGAATGGAGGTTAATGATATAAGACTAACTGCGTTTCGTGGAGCTAATCCCAGTTTGGTAAGTGAGATAGCCAAGGTAATTATTCGCTATGCTCATTAATTGGACAGCTCCAGATTATGTCTATCTGGTATGTGGTAAAACAGATTTAAGAAAGGGGATTGATGGTTTGGCAATGGTAATTGCCGAGAACTATGGCTTAGAGCTTTACAATAATTCACTTTTCCTCTTTTGTGGAAGTAGGAACGATCGATTCAAAGGACTATTTTGGGATGGTGAAGGATTCATTCTTTTATACAAACGCTTTGAAAATGGCCGACTTAAGTGGCCTAGGTATAGTCAGGAGGCAAAGCAATTATCCAATAAACAAATTAAATGGCTACTAGCAGGCCTTGATCCGCTTCCGGTAAAGCAAATCAAACCTGCTAAACCTGGTAGTTTTTATTAAATCACTCCTTTTTAAAATGATGGTTCTTTGATATAATATCAAAGGCATCAAAGGAGGTGACGCACAATGAATAAAGATTTAGCTGAAGAAAATCGTGAGCTTAAGCAACAAGTTAAGGCTTTAAGGGAACAGGTTAATAAGCTAACGGCAATCATTAAACTTCAACAAAACCAAATGTTTGGGAAAAAAACTGAAGTTATCGATAAAGTAGTTGAGGGTCAACAGTCACTTTTTAGTGACCAAGACTTGGAACAACTCCAGGATAATGACGTATCAATCACGGAAGTGATTGAACAGACACCAAGAAAAGTAGTGCGTCACCGCAAACCCAAGGCAAGCGGTCAGCGGACTACTTTTTTGAATACTTTACCTCAAGTTAATCATGTTATTCATCTCGAAAGTAATCTTTGTCCAGATTGTCACCAAGAAATGAACCTAATTGGGAAACACCTGTATAGTCGTGAACCCAAGCTAAAGCCAGCAGAGCTTTTATGTGTAAATTACTATCAGGAAAGTTATCGTTGCAATAAGTGTTGCCATCAAGGTGGCGACAAAATTTTTAGTAGTAAGATGCCACAGAGTCTCTTACCTCATAGTTATTTTTCCGGTTCAATTTTAGCTAAAGTAGCGGAATACAAGTTTAACTTAGCATTACCATTTCATCGTCAAATAAAGCTCTGGCAAGCCTTAGGTTTGCCAGTAAAAGGACGTCAATTAGCAACCAATATTATCAAGGTAAGTCAAACCTATTTAGAACCCCTATATCAACATTTGCTTAACTTAACTAAACAAGAACCGGTTGTTCATATGGATGAAACACCATTTAAGGTAATTGACGAGCGTAATGAAACTAGCTATTTCTGGGTAACTAGAACTACGAAAGAATTTAGTAAGCACCAAATTGCGATGTTTCACTATTTTAATACTCGTTCAGGCAAGATAATCGGCAAACTTATAGGGCATGATTACGGCGGGATTATTATGTGTGATGGTTATTGTGGTTATAGTAATCGACTATATCCTAGAGCAAAGTTTGGCTCGTGTCTGGTCCACATTCGGCGTGAATTCTACCGGATAACACGTCTACTAAAAAAGGATCAACTAAAACATTCCAAAGCATATCAAGTATTAAAATTGATGCGGCCGATTTTTTATTACGAGAATCGGTTAAAGTATCACAATCAACTTGAAAAGCTTCAACAACGAAGGTTGTTAGTTAAGCCCTTAGTAGATCAACTGTACTGTTATCTTGAAGCGATTAATTTCCCCCAGGGAAAATTAAAAGCAGCTATTAATAATGCCTTGAAACTTAAAGAGCGAGTATACCGAATCTTTGAAAATGGGCAAGTTCCGTTAACTAATAATCCGGTGGAACAAACGATCAGGCCTTCAACCTTGATTCGTAAAAATAGCTTATTCGCTAAAAGTATTGGCGGTGCGCAAGCGAGCGCGGTTTTCTACAGCTTAACTGCCACTGCAAAATTAAATCATTTGAATCTTTATAAGTATTTTGAGTACTTGTTTGATCATCTACCCAACCGCAAGAACGAAGGACTTGAGGCTTATTTACCATGGGCAAAACAAGTTCAAGAAAACTGTCATGAATAAAGTGGAAGGCACCCAAGACTAAATCAGAATGATTCAGCCTTGGGCGCCTTTTTTGTCAATACGTATCAATAACGACTGCTTACCGCCATGGGCCGTAGTAGTCGGAACCATGAGCTAAGGACAAGGGTGTCCACTGCGAGGTGGAATCTGAAGGAAGTCTAAGGCAAAGTACTGCACCTATGAACAAGAAGTAGCTATAAGGCTGAAAGTAACTGGATAAGGTTGCTAATCAAACTAAAGTCCGATACTACTCGAAGTTACTTTCAGTAAAGCTAACGGTGACATGGTACGAAAGTTAATATTCTTACCCGGGGAGGTCTGGCTTACACGTTTCCGACAAGAGGAATAACTTAATTTCCACAGAAACAAGTGATGCAGTGATGTAGCGTTGAGTAAGTCAGAAGTCAGCCGAGGTCATAGTAGTCTGATTAATCAGACGAAGGACTGAACGACAATAACTTGTAACTTATATCGGAGGTGTAATCAGGTGCGACAATCGCAGAAAACAGAACCACAAGCTGACCGCTTGTCGAGGATAGGTTTGGAAAACCGAAAGTACACAAGGGCGCGTAGTACCGATTATGGTGAAGGTAAAGGTATGAGTGTCACTATCCAAGACTTAGTCTTGGATCGCAATAACCTTAATCAGGCTTATTTGCGAGTTAAGAGAAATAAAGGAGCAGCGGGCATTGACGGCATGACTGTCTTTGACCTTCTGCGGTACCTTAGAGAAAACAAGGCGGAATTAATCACCAGTCTACGTGATGGTAGTTACAAGCCGGCACCAGTTAAACGAGTGGAAATTCCGAAACCCAATGGTGGAGTAAGAAAACTTGGGATCCCAACAGTTGTAGACCGAATGGTCCAACAAGCATTGGCCCAGGTCCTCACGCCCATCTTTGAACGTGTTTTCTCCGATAATAGTTTTGGCTTTCGCCCTCATCGGGGAGCCCAAGACGCAATCACAAGGGTAGTTGATCTATATAATCAGGGTTATCGACGAGTAGTCGACCTAGACCTAAAAGCCTACTTTGACAATGTCAATCATGATTTAATGATTAAATACCTCCAACAATATATTGATGATCCATGGACATTAAGACTTATTCGCAAATTTCTAACGAGTGGAGTCTTAGACCATGGGCTATTCGCTAGAAGCGACAAAGGAACTCCGCAAGGTGGACCATTGTCACCATTACTGGCAAATATTTATCTGAATGAGTTGGACAAAGAATTGACCAGACGTGGTCACCACTTTGTGCGCTATGCGGATGATTGTAACATCTATGTTAAAAGTCAACGGGCCGGAGAACGAGTAATGCGAAGTATTACTCAGTTTCTTGAGAAAAAGTTGAAGGTTAAAGTTAATCCAGATAAAACTAAAGTTGGTAGTCCCCTAAGATTGAAGTTTCTTGGCTTCTCACTAGGTGTAGACCGGAATGGTGCCTACGCTCGACCAGCTAAGCAATCGCAAAAGCGTGTGAAGCAAGCATTGAAGTTAGTAACCAAGCGTAATCGTGGGGTATCTCTAACAAGAATATTTGAGGAGATTCATCAGAAAATGCGAGGGTGGCTTCAATACTATTCTATCGGGAAATTAACTGGCTTTATTCAGCGTCTTGACCAATGGTTGAGGGCGCGAATAAGGCAGTACATTTGGAAACAATGGAAGAAATTCAAAACTAAAGTTACTAACTTACAGAAGTTAGGCTTGTCTTATCAGGATGCGTATAAATTCGCTAGTACCCGTAAGGGCTACTGGCGGACTGCACACAGTAAGACCCTAAATTATTCTCTAACAAATAGAAAATTGGAGCACCTCGGACTAATCAAT
>NZ_JACIVB010000063.1 GCF_014145455.1 Limosilactobacillus rudii
GGTTCGGTTGGGATTTCCATATCATGGTTTGGCTTATCAAGCTTAACAACGGTCTCCATTAAGAACCGGCGCCCTTCCTGGATGTATTGACCAAGGGAGTGCAGGTCGGTGGTAAAGTTAGCTGAGGATGGGTAGATCCCCTTTTGGTCCTTCCCTTCTGATTCACCGGCTAACTGCTTCCACCATTCGGCAAACATCCGCATGTTCGGCTCGTAGTTTTCCAATAATTCGGTTTCATAGCCCTTACGGTAAAGAATGTTCCGGTAAGCAGCGTATTGGTAGGCTTCATTCTTACTTAAGTCCGGATCAACATAATCCTTTTCTGCTTGGGCAGCCCCGGCCATTAGCTTATCAATATCTGCACCAGAAGCAGCGATTGGCAATAACCCTACTGCGGAAAGAACCGAGTAACGACCACCAACACCATCCGGAATTACAAAGGTTTCGTAACCATGAGCATCAGCCTCAGTCTTCAAAGCGCCCTTCGCTTTATCGGTGGTAGCATAGATCCGCTTATTAGCTTCGGTTTCTCCGTACTTCTTAATTAAGAGGTCCTTAAAAATCCGAAAGGCGATTGACGGTTCAGTTGTGGTTCCAGACTTAGAAACAATATTAATTGAGAAGTCCTTATCACCAATCAATTGAATCAAGTCATGCACATACGTCGAACTCAAGGAATTACCGGCAAAGACAACCAATGGTGCTTGCCGATCCTTCGCCTTTTGGGCTTGGTAGAAGGTATTGTGCAAGAAGTCAATTGCCATTTGGGCCCCAAGGTATGAACCACCAATCCCAATTACCACCAGGACATCCGAATCGCGTTGAATCTTAGCGGCCGCCTTTTTAATTCGGGCAAATTCTTCTTTATCATATTCTGTTGGTAAGTGGAGCCAGTCGCGAAAGTCCGCTCCAGCACCTGTTCCGTTGCGTAATTCATCATTAGCAGCGTTAACCATTGCTTGCATTTCACCAAGTTCATTATCATGTACGAATTGCTTTAATGCGCTACTGTCAAATTTAATATGTGTCATTCCAATAGCTTCTTTCTTTTTTTATTTTTTAGACATTTAAATGATAGCGAATAATGTAGTCGGTTTCAATTAGAAGTACGAATTTTTTCGTAATATCTAAAATTGACATCTCTCATCCGGTTAATCATAATAAAAACAAGTATCCGCTTATAAAAATACAAGGAGGTCCAAAAATATGGAGCAAAATACACAAAATATGCTTGCTGGAAGACCATACCGTCCAGGAACAGCTGAATTAAATAAATTTTCTCGACTCGCTCATCGTTTTTCACGTGATTATAACTTAACGGCTGATGAAGATACTATTGAGCGTGAAATGATCCTTGATAAACTTTTTCCAAGCCACGATGATGGTATTTATCTTCAGGGACCTATTCACATCGATTACGGACGCTTCACCAAAATAGGAAAAAACTTCTACGCTAATTTCAATTTCACCATCCTCGATACCTGTCCTGTAACAATCGGTGATAATGTAATGTGCGGACCCAATGTCTCCATCATTACTGCAATGCACCCGCTCATGTATCAGCAACGCAATATTCGCCAACAAGAAGATGGTACTTTTGACGATGTGGAATACGGCAAACCAGTAACAATCGGTGATAACTGCTGGCTTGCTAGTAACGTTACAGTCTGTCCGGGTGTGACAATTGGCAATGGCTGTGTAATTGGTGCCGGAACGGTTGTAACTAAAGATATTCCTGATAATTCTCTTGTTCTAGGGGTTCCAGGAAAAGTAGTCCGTAAAATAACAGAAAGCGACCGGTTAACTAACTATCCGTACTAAAAAAAGAAGCTGCTTTTGCAACTTCTTTTTTTAGTACTTTTTTTTATGCAAAAATTGTTAAGATGCTTCCGGCAACAATAAAGATAATACCAGCAATTGTAAATGACATTTCGCGGCGAGTCTTGTGTTCATGAAGAATAAGCACACCACCAATTGTCGCAATAATAACATTCATCTGGGTAAAGACAAAGGCAACATTAATACCGAGAGCCCGGCCAGCAAAGATATATGCTAAAGCAGCAATTCCCCATGAAATACCACCCCAAATATTAAGGTATTGTTTCTTTTGTTTAAAGGAATTAATATTTCCAGAGCAAATTGCATAGATGACAGATCCAAGTAAAATTCCTAACATTTCAGGAAGAAAAATTCCCAATGAACTATCATTAGCAATCATTGGCATCTTAGGGAAGGCTGAGTATACCCAGTAACCAATCGTTGTAATAAGAAGGAAAAAGAAGTTTTGAACAGTAATTTTCTTTCCTGAACTTTTATCAGAAACAGAGGTCATTAGCGCTCCCACAATAACAATTGCAAGTGCGATAAATCCAATAGTAAGAGCACGTGCCCCATGCCATTCACCAAAAATAATAACACCAATTAAGGAGTTACCGATTAATTGAAATACTGTTGATAGTGGAATAGTGTTTGAAACACCCATTCGCTTGAATGAAATAAATTGTCCAATTTGTCCAATGGTCCATAAGGCTCCACAAAGTACAGAGAACCAAAAACCAGCTAAACTAACAGTTGGATGACCAAAAATAAAGGCAACTAAACCGACGATTGTAGCACCGGCTCCGATACCAAACATTTGGTTAATTGTTGAACCACCAATCTTACCAGTAATTAGTGGCATAATTCCCCAACCAATTGCAGGGATTAAAGCAAGTAAGTAATTCATAAAAATTCTCTCCTATCAATCCGTAATATATGATTACGAGATATTATATTATCACAAGGTAAACGCTTACACAAGCGCTTTCTTTAAATTTCTTAAAATAAAAAATTGGTCTATAAAATTTAAAAACGCTTTAACAACAAGGTTAAAACGTTTAATGTAAATAATTGGCTTACTTTTTATCGTTATTATTTGTTTGCTGACTATTATGTGGCGCATAATCACGATCTGGGAAGAAGATTGTAAAAGTAGTTCCTTTTCCATAGGTACTTTTTACATCAATCTTTCCACCATGAAGAAGGACTAACTGATGAACAATCGCTAAACCTAATCCTGATTCACCATATTTTGTATTCATTCGTGACCGGTCAGCTTTATAATAACGTTCCCAAATGTTATCAAGCTGTTCAGGTGTCATCCCGATACCATTATCCTCTATTTGGAACTGACTTCCCTTCTCAACACGCTTACCACGGATACTGATTAATCCGTTGTCCGTAAACTGAATCGCATTTTGGATAATATTAAACATAATTTGCACGAAACGGTCATAATCTGCATAAACTCTTAAATTGCGAGCCACATCTAATTTAAGAATATCGTGTTTTTCTTTGGCCTTTTTTGCTAACTGTTCCCGTAAGTTTTCAAGAACTGCTGAAGCATCAAATACTTTCCGCTCCATCGCGATTTGGTTCGTGCGAATCTTTTCATAATCAAGATTATCATTGACAAGGCGGATTAAACGCCGGGTATCATTTTGCATTAGCTGGATACTATGTTTCTTGTCCTCTTCAGGAATGGCATCATATTGTAACCCTTCCAGGATCCCATTAATTGTCGTTAACGGAGTACGCATTTCGTGGGCCGCATCTGCCATAAACTGTCGCCGCCGTTCTTCTTGCCGGCGGATCTCCTGCTGTGATTCTCGAAGCGAAGTCGTCATTTGATTAAAACTACGGCCTAAATCAGCAACTTCATCACGACCACTATCGTTTACCTCGACATTATAATTACCACGCGCAATTTGGTGCGTTGCCATTCGAAGACTATCAATTCGCTTTGTAATCGACCGTGCTAAGAAATAACTAACCGCCAATGTTATTAAACTGGCTGCCAGCAATGCCATAATCAAATTGAGCTTAATTTGACGCATATTTTGTTCAATTGTTGACACAAAAGTTGCAATTGATACTACTGCAATCATCTTTCCCTTGTAAAAATATGGTCGTGAAACTTCTGTCATCCGTGGCGAAGTACTATTAGAAACTCTCGTGTTAATTTTGGGAGTGATTAATTTGGTATAAACTGTTTCTCCCTTTTTTAGTTTTTGCCAATCATTGCGACTCATATTAGGTGCGAAACCATTACTTGCAAAAATTTTGCGATGAGTTGTGTCATAAATAGCAAAGTGAACATTTTGGCGGGTTAACAGATTAGCATTGCTATTTAGAGATTCAGTTGCAAAACCTTCAAAGCTTTGTGTTGCCATATTATAACGAATAGAATCTTGAATTAGACTATCAGAATAGCTTTTCAGTTGCTGCCACGTATTGTGGTACAAAGTATTATTAGTAACGTTAATAAACGAGATACTAACAATAATCATCAATGTTACGATGATAGCAAAAAACGATAGCATCAACCGGTACATTAATTTCATCAGTCATTACCTTCGTCATCAAATTTATAACCAACACCCCAGACTGTCTTAATTACTTGCGGACCAATATCTTCTAACTTTTGCCGCAGCTTTTTAATATGAGCATCAACCGTCCGCTCATCACCATAGTATTCATAATCCCATACTAACTGAAGAAGTTGCGACCGTGTAAATACCTGTCGCGGTTTTGAAGCCAGAGTCTTTAATAGATCGAATTCTTTAGGCGTTAAATCATTTACTAACTTATCATATAGGAAAACTTCGCGGGTCTTAGTATTCATCTTAAAGTGCTTAGTCTGAATATCAAAAGTTTCGTCGTTATCATCATCTTGAACTTTTTCAAACTTATTTAAATGTGTTCGTCGGTACAATGCTTTAATACGTGCAATCAATGTAATAGTGCTAAATGGCTTTGTTACATAATCATCTGCACCAATTTCTAGGCCGAGTACTTGGTCACTTTCTGTATCACGTGCAGTAAGCATAATCAACGGAACCGTTGGCGATACCCGTCGAATATCAGCAGCGACCTGCATCCCATCTTTTTTCGGTAAATTTAAATCAAGCAAAATTATATCCCATTTGTTAGGGTCAGCGTTAAATTTTTCTTCTGCCTCCACACCATCGTAGGCAAACTCATATTGCCATTTTTCTTTTTTAAAGAACATTGCCATCATTTCACAAACAGAATGGTTATCCTCAATCATTAATATTTGCATTTAATTCATTCCTTTATCTAATCATTAACTCTCTATTTTCCTAATTCTAACACAAGTTCTTGAAATTAAAGCTAATAGCCACTAATAAAAAAACTGCCACATACCTGTGACAGTTACTGTAGGCAATTAGCAATGGAGATGACGGGAGTCGAACCCGTGTCCAAGCATATCGCCATTTCAACCTCTACGTTCATATCTCAACTATTTAGACTTTACTAACCAAAACGCCGTTGATCAGGGCAACCATGATTAGCTAGCTTGATTAAACTCTTCTTACTACTTCAAGCGGGAGTAGTAAGCGTAGTCCACTACTTATAAAACCCATTACCGCATCATGGACGAACCCGGAATGGATCTACGCGCGCTACTTGTTAGGCAGCGTATGCGTATGCGTTTGAATTATTGTTTGCAGTTATAATTTAAAACTGAGCGTTTTTACGAAGACGCAACCTTCGAAACGCAGTTGAAACTCGACCTATACCTGTCGAATCCATAAAACATCCCCATAATGAAGTAAATATATTATAACATATTTAGTTAAAAAGAAAAGCCGGAAAGGCATCAATATGTCTCTTCCGACTCAAAGTCAAATTTAATTTTAGTACCAACCATTTGCTTGCCAGAATTGTTGAGCAGCAGTCCATGAACCATAACGACTTGCTACGTACTGGTCTGCAACCCGTTCTTGGTTTGCTGGAGAGTAATCACCATTGAGGTATGATGCTGATAATTGGTATTTACCAACATATTGACCATTAGTAGCACCGTAGTTACCACCAGATTCACGACCAGCAATCCATGCCTTAGCAGCAGCTTCTGAACCAGAAGCATTTGAAGTATAGTTTTGGTTAGCTTGGTTTTGTGTTTGTTGTGATTGTGCTTGAGTAGTTTGTGTACTTTGTTGAGCCGCTTGTTGAGTATTAACATTAGCATTAGCAGCATTTTGAGCGTTGTATTCTTGAATTTCACCATCGCTCTTAATGATTAACTTTTGACCAACAAAAATCTTGTTAATATCTTGAATATTATTCTTTTTAGCAAGGTCATTGATCATGCTGTTGTTCTTAGCAAATTTGTAAGAAATACCTGAAAGTGTGTCACCACTTTGTACGGTGTAAATAGTGTCAGCATTAGCAGCAGTAGCCGTTGCACTAACACCTAAGGCCACTGCACCAAGAGTAGCAGATACTTTAGCAAAGTTTTTCTTAGAAATCATAAATTAAACAACCATCCTTTATTATTTAGCAAATTATCTTTTCCGTTTCAACACCTTATATACTACACTCTAAATATTACTATGCTGTAACAGCATCATTTCTATTTACTACTCTCCGTTTGGTTTTTGTAATATTTTGTAATATAAAATGTCAAGGATTTAGTTTGTGAATTAGTAAAGCGTTGGGCCCGTTACGGTTTCGGTTTACTTAACTTTTGCGATAATTTCTGCAAAATATGAATAAAAAAAGGAAAATTTTTCGCAAAAACTTCATAATTGCTTCAAATTTCCCTTTTATTTTATGCTTTATAACAATCTTTATTACAAAAGTGTTGCAAAATAACGCTCACAATACTTGGCAACCCCATCATTATCATTAGTATCTGTGATTGCAGTTGCGGCAGCCTTAACATTTGGCAACCCATTTTCCATCACAATACCTTGCACCGCTGCTTCTATCATTTCGAGGTCATTATCCGCATCCCCAAATGCCATTAAATTACTAAAGTCCTCATTAAAGTGGTCTAATAATGCTTTTAGTCCAACCGCCTTATTTAAGTTCTTGGGCAAAAATTCCATAATCATTGGTTGCGATTGAACAGCATGATAATGTGCTTTAAGATCAGCCGGTAGCTTGGCAATAATTGGCGATAATTCGGCTGGCTCGATTGCCATTACTGCCTTACTATATATTGTTTCCGGCAAATCATGCATAGCTAAATTATTAAATTCAATATTTTTTAAAACTGTCCGGTATATAGAGCCTGGATAATCATTTAACTCATATACCCGTTCAAAATCAAGAACATTTAATGGTATTTTCTCATTATTCACATATTCAAATAATGGTTTTAAGTCTGCCTTTTTCATTCCCAACTCGAAAAGGTGTTCACGGGATGTATTATTAATAACTAATCCTCCATTAAACGTAATCGTATAATCATCTGGCTTAGTTAATCCCAATTGTTCAATGTATGGCCAGATTGCATTAATCGGCCGCCCTGTACACAAAACAACTCGTATTCCCTGTTCATGTAACTGCTTAAGGATTACTTCGTTTCGTTTACTAATCTCTTTATTACTATTTAGTAAAGTATTATCAAGATCTAGAGCAATCATTTTAATCATTATCTCGTTCTCTCTTTCTAATTTTTCCTTGAATAATTTGCTGATTAAAGTCTTCAAATAACGTCAAAAACTGATCAGCCCGATCCTTACCATAAATCTGAACCCACTTTGAAAAGCGCTGGGTTATTTTTTGCCAAATCTTTGTTTCAACCGCTACCCCTTTTGCTGTTGCGATTAAAAACATCCGGCGGCGATCTGCTGGATCTGCCTTTTGTTCAACATACGCTTGGCGAAAAAGAATTTTAAGCTGCCGTGAAACAGCACTCCTTGTTACCTGTCGCTGTTCAGCAATATCCATCAGTTTAATGTTGGGGTGGCTAATAATCATCCGTAAAATTAGAAATTGTTCAAAAGACAGGTTATACTCACTCGCTGGTTCCGAAATAAAGCTTTCTAATCCTTTTAGGCCCGTTAAATATATATTAATTGCCTTATCTAATAATTGATCTTCAGTTGCCATTATTTTCCCCCTAGCGATCAGCTAAAACAGCCTTAGCAATCAAACGGGCAAAGTGGTCATTTCCCGCCGGTCCCATATGCACATTGTCACTTGCAAACCATTCGGCATGGCCTTGGCTGGCCTTATACCAGTCAACAACATGAACATTTTTATGCTTCTTAGCAACATCTTTTATTTCACTGTTAACAGTCTTTTGCCACGGCTTTGTTGGAACATGAGCTGTTAGCCAATAAATTTGGTGTCCAGGACCAATTGCACTTAATATCTCATCTAATGTATCCTGCGTCATCGACCCGTTTGTTCCAAGATTTAAAATAACAATTTTATTTAAATGACCATCTGCTTTTAATTGCCTGATCACAGCTGGCGTAGCTGATCCCTGACGACCGACTTGTGCATCAACGTAAGCATTAGGCATAAGTTTTTGAATACTATCCGCAGCATCAGCCATTACTGAATCACCAATAGCTGTTACCTTTAACTTTTGGGCCGCCTTTATCTGCGTTGGTGTTAAGTCGTACTGTTTTTGCAGTTTTTTCGTATTGCCACTTGCTTCTGCAATAGTTTCACCTTTAGCAATTTTTTTGTTATGTTTTTCAGCCGCTTGATGATTTTGCTCAATTCTTTGCTGAACTGCTGTCTTTTTCGGTGCGCGATTTGGCTGGCAAAAGCCGATAAATGCAATGATAAACACTAATGTCCCGGCAATAAGCTTACTGCCGCTTTGCCAACTAATGCGATGTCTTTCTAACATCCTTTGAAAATCTACCAGCAGGTTAGACCATTGATACTTAGCACATGGACGTTCTACCAAGCGGTATGAAACCTCACTAATTGCTAGAATTATTCCAATTTCAACAAGCGCGTTCACTAACGGATAATTACCAACCTTAATTATTCGCTCATAAAAAATCATCACCGGATACTGATAAACATAAATACCGTATGATCGTTGCCCAATCCAGTGAAAGACCGGATTGGAAAGCCACTTGTTCATACTAGCTCCAGGATGAAGAATCGTAGCCATTAAAAGGAGCCCTACAAAACTATAGAAAAACATCCCACCACGATAGGTAAAAGCCGACTGACCATTTAACGTACAGAAACCGATTATTGTAATAGCCATTGCTAAAATTCCAACAATATTTAGTAAGTTTCGACTATTTTGTTGAAGTTTTGGCCGTAAACGATTTAATGGCCATGCCAATCCTAGCCAAGAACCAAGGAACAATGAAAAAGCTCGTGTATCAGTCCCGTAGTACACACGGTTAATATTTGACGGATCATATAAAACAGCCATTTCAATTGCTGAGAGAATCGCTAACGCAAATACAGCACGGCGAACTATCCGTGTCTCCTTAAAAACTCTAAAAAGAAGGGTAATAATTAATGGCCATAGTAAGTAGAACTGCGCTTCAACTCCTAAGGTCCATAAATGGGTAAAAGGTGAAATACCACCAAATTGATCAAAATATGATTGACCGTGACTTATTTCCCACCAATTATAAATCCAAGTTAAATTAGTAATGATTATTGCCCGAATATTATGGAGTAGTTCACGAGCAAACAGCGTAATATAAGCTGTCGTTAAAACTAACATCGCTATTAGCGTCGGATACAAACGCCGAAAACGTTTAAGGTAAAAACAGCCAATATCAATTCGACCGCCATATTTAAGTTGGCGATTAAATTGGTAAGTTACAAAATACCCAGAAATCAATAGGAAAAGCGGTACTCCTAAGTACCCACCCATTAAAAAATTAGGTAATAAGTGATAAATTATAACGCCGAAAACGGCTAGCGTACGTAATCCGTCTATTCCAGTAACAAAATAGTGGGTGTGCGTACCCTGTGATGGATTAAAATTCGGCTTCATTGCCTAACCTCCACATTTTTCATACCATATTCTCAAAAATGAAAAAGCCCAAGACTAGTCTTTCAGTCTTAGGTAGTTGCCTTAATTACCCTACATGATTTTCTTTTAAAATTGATTGAACAACTTTATCGATTTCCGGTGGTCGCTTCCATTCTTCCCAGTGATCCATCGATTCATCCTGCATTTTATAATGCGTATTTATAAAATGCTCATATTTAATAACATTTTTAGAATGAGGAATATTTAATTCTAATATCCGTACTTCCTTAATGAATTTACGTTCTGCGGCTAATTCGGCACGACCATTTTGAACCATGTTTCCAATTTCATAATATTTTGAGCCATCATTTCGGGTAATCTCTTCGATTAATGTCAACGTTTCATGTTGTTCTTCCACATTCTCTGCCCCTTTCAACCCTATCATTATAACGAGTTTAAACCAAAAAATCATCGCCTAAATGACGATGATTGGCATAAGAGAGAAAGAGAATTGATTAGAAGGTAAATACTTAATACCTTGCACCTATTATGATAGCGTTTACAAATAAATAAGTCAACCCTATATATTAAACATTTTCAGATAATTTATCAATTTAATTGCTATATTCTAAATAGCAAAAAAGAACCAGTAAATTACAAATGAATTTAACTGATTCTCTTAAAATTTTATTGAACTGTAACTGATTTTGCTAAATTTCGTGGCTTATCAACGTCAAGTCCTTTACCAAGACTAGTATAGTAAGCCAATAATTGTGCCGGTAAGACACTTAACAATGGTGTAAGAACCTCATCAACGTCTGGCAAGATAAACGTATCGTCTTCTTGGGCAAGGTGACGTGAAACAATTGTGATTGTACTTGCGCCACGTGCTTGCGTCTCTTCAAGGTTACTCCGTGTTAAACCAGCAGTCCGGTCTTGCGTAATAATTCCGATAACTGGTGTATGGTCTTCAATCAACGCAATTGTTCCATGCTTTAATTCACCTGAAGCAAAACCTTCTGCCTGAACGTATGAAATTTCTTTTAGCTTTAAGGCAGCTTCTAGTGATACCGACCAATCCATTCCTCGACCAATGTAAAAAGCATTCGGAACCTTAGATAGGTAACGAGAAGCGATTTCTTCAATTTTCTTCTTACTGTCAGTAATTGACTGCATCCCGTTAGCCACTAGCCCTAATTGGTGTTTGACATCAAAGTCCTTAGCCGCCTGTTTGCCCATATATACACCAAGTGCTTGAGCAAGAATAGCTTCAACTGCGATTTGAGCAGTGTAAGCCTTAGTAGAGGCAACTGCAATTTCTGGGCCCGCATAAAGTAACTCAGTATACGTAGCTTCACGAGAAAGAGTTGACTTGTCAACATTAGTGATTGTTAAACTTGGCCAATTATTCTTATTAACATTAACTAATACTTCACGACTATCAGCAGTTTCACCACTCTGACTTAAGAAGATAAAGAATGGTTTCTTGGAAAGTAATGGTTGTTCATAAGCAAATTCTGATGAAATATGAACAGAAGTCGGAATTCCACACAGCTTTTCAAAAATCCGTGCACCCACCAATCCGGCATGGTAACTCGTACCTGCACCTACAATATATAAGTGGTCAGCATTAGCCATATCCTTAAGGAGCTTTTCATTAATTTGGGCAACATTACTATCACCAAAATACTTTTGAACTAACTTCCGCATAACTGCCGGTTGTTCATCAATTTCCTTAAGCATGTAGTATGGGTAAGTGCCCTTATCAGCAGCGTTAGCATCCATATCGACTTTAAATGTTGGCCGTTTAACCTCATTACCATCAAAGTCCTTAATAGTAATATGGTCAGGCTTTACAATAACTAATTCATGATCGCCAATTTCCATGAAGGTATCGGTCTCCTTAATCATTGACATCGCATCAGAACCGACCATGTTATAGCCATCAGCTACTCCGACTAATAGGGGACTCTTATTTTTAGCAACAAACAAAGTATCCGGCTGTTCTTTATCCATTAAAACAAATGCATAAGAAGAATCAGAACTAATTAACCGCAAGACTTTAAGAAAAGCTGCTTCGGTTGACATTCCTAATTCAACCACAAATTTATCAACTAATTGAACAATAACTTCCGTATCAGTCTGGCTAACAAATTTTACATCAGATAAGTATTCCTTTTTTAATTCAGCATAATTTTCAATTACACCATTGTGGACTAAATAAAAACGTTCGTCTTGTGAATATTGTGGGTGGGCATTAGCCTCATTCGGTTCACCATGCGTGGCCCAGCGAGTATGACCAATACCAGTTGTCCCATGAACTTCATCGCTAAGAGCTGCTTCTAAGTTAGTAATCCGTCCTGAACGTTTTACAAGGTAGTCATGTCCTTGCTGATCGTTAACATAAACCCCAGCAGAATCATAGCCGCGGTATTCAAGACGCTTTAATCCGTTAATTAGAATTGACAAGCTTTTGTCAGTTCCTGTAACTCCAACAATTCCACACATAATTAAATTCCATCCTTTAAATAAAATTGGTATAGATAACTAGTGCTAGGCACCAGTTCTAAGCAACTGTATTGTATAGTACAGTTTTTAACTTTACTTGTCAATCATTTTATTTGATTGGTCTATATAAGATATTTTTTACATTCGATAAAAATACCCTGTAAATATATAGGTGCTATCTGATTCCACTTATATATTCACAGGGTCTTATAATCTACTTAACTTCTAATTCTGCTCTTGCTACATCCCCAATTCGTTCAACATATTCATGAACTAATTCAGGTGTAGCTGCTTCAGCCATAATACGAAGAAGTGGCTCTGTTCCACTTGGCCGGACTAGAACACGACCATCACCATTCATTTCTTGTTCAACTTGGGCAATGACTTCCTTCAACTTTGGGTTTTCCATTGCGCTCGCCTTATCCGCAACTTTAATATTTAATAATTCCTGTGGATAAGTCGTAACATCACTTGCTAATTCAGCTAGGGTCTTACCAGAATCTTTTACAACTGATAAGAGCTGAAGTGCAGTAAGCATCCCATCACCCGTCGTATTGTGGTCTAAGAAGATGATATGTCCTGATTGTTCACCACCAAGATTATAACCATTCTTTAACATCTCTTCGACAACGTAACGGTCACCTACTTTAGTCTTAACGCTCTTTAAATCGTGCGCTTCTAAAGCCTTATACATCCCTAGGTTACTCATTACCGTCGTTACTACGGTATCTTTCTTCAATAAGCCTTTTTTATCCATGTATTTTCCACAAATATACATGATCTTATCACCGTCAACAATATTTCCTTCATTATCAACAGCGATACAACGATCACCATCACCATCAAAGGCTACACCAAGATCCGCGTCATTTTCAACAACCGCTTTTTGAAGACTTTCCGGATGAGTGGAACCACAGTTTAAGTTAGTATTTAAGCCATCTGGCTGGTCATTGATTGGAATGAAATCAACATTCATATCAGCAAATAGGTTTGAAATAAAGCCACTTGTTGCACCATTAGCAGCATCAACAACAACCTTTAATCCTTCTAAGTCAGTTGAAACTGTTTGTTCAAGAAATGAGGTATATTTTAATGCTCCTTCATGATAATCGGCAACTGTTCCCAATCCCTCATCAGAAGGACGTGGTAGCGTATCTTCTTCAGCATCTAATAATTGTTCGATTTCATATTCAAGATCATCCGATAGTTTAAAGCCATTACCACCAAAATATTTGATCCCATTATACTTGATCGGGTTATGGCTTGCAGTGATCATTACTCCTGCATCAGCCTCCTGTGCTCGTACAAGGTAAGCAACTCCTGGAGTAGTAACAACCCCAAGCCGTAAGACCTCAATTCCAACCGATAATAATCCTGCAACCAATGCGTTTTCTAGCATTTGTCCTGAGATACGGGTATCACGAGAAACTAATACTTGTGGTTGCTTTCTTTCAGAATGCCGAGTGAGAACATAACCACCTGCTCGACCAACCCGAAATGCTAATTCAGGACTAAGATCTTGATTTGCAACACCACGAACACCATCTGTTCCAAAATATTTTAACTTCATGTCACTTCTCCTCTATATATTAAAGAATTAATTTGTATTACTTGAACTTGAATCTCCACTATTATTTATACTACTTGATGATTGAGATGTCTCCGTAGACGACTCCGAAGATTCTTCTCTAGATGACGACTTAGAGCTACTCGTATCACTCTTACCATCACCATCACTACTTGACGATGAGCCATTTGAACCACTACTTTGCATTCCTGGAGATACGGGAATTGTTACATTAGTGGTTGTTGGTGAAATCACCACATTTAACGTTTGTCCATTCCGATCTAGGGCTTGAAGGGTAACTTGCCGCGAAATATTATCTTTAGCATTATGTGGTACTGCAACATAAGCAACTATTTTATCCACATGGTTAACCTCTTCACGTGACCCTGTTACCTGAACATTTTGAATATCACTATGTGGTCGTCCAATTTGATAATCATTATCTAAATTCTTGGTACTTAGACGCACTGTTACCTTCATTGTAATCGTCTTTCGTGGTTGAATATTCACATTAATGTACTGCGGACTAATACTAGAAGTTAATTCAGAATTTAAACCGCTTGTTTTTAACTTAACACGATGTTTTCCCGGAGTTAGATCTGAAAGGTCTGCATAAACTTTAAAGTTTTGCGTATTAGACGTCGTGGTAACTAATGCTGACGGACCGGTAACCTTAACTTTTACATATTGTGGGTAGCCACTCACTATATACTTAGCATTATCTACAGTGACATCAAGTGGCATTTTGATTGTTGCCGATTTATCAGACATTAATGCACTATTCTGGTTGTTATTCCGTGTATTTTGCCGAAGAAAGCCGCTCTTGCTTCCATTTACATACATAAATAAGAAAAGCGCTAGAACTAACGAAATAACCCGCAAAAACCACTTACGACGGAAAAAGCCCTTAGTGTTTTTGCCCATGACGGCCACCTCCTTTGCGGTGGAACTTAGCATATAATTCTGTTATTAAGTTTTCATGTTGCGGTTCATGAGTATATAACTGGGCCCGCAAAAATTTTAGATAATCTTCTCGTGACAAATTTCTAATTAACTCATTATCCTTAGTAATTGAAACTTCGCCAGTCTCTTCTGAAATTACTATTGTCAAAGCATCGGTTACCTCACTAATTCCTACTGCCGCCCGGTGACGCGTCCCTAACTCCTTAGGAATTAGCTTACTATCAGAAAGCGGTAAATAAGCAGCCGCAACCGCAATTCGATTATCTTTAATAATTACTGCCCCATCATGCAACGGAGTATTAGGAATAAAAGTATTAATTAATAACGCACCAGAAATATCCGCATCCAACGGAATTCCAGTCTCAATATACTCTTCAAGCCCCGTCTTCATTTGAATACTCATTAGGGCACCAATTCTTCGCTTCGACATATACTGGATTGCCTGATCTAACTGTTTAATCGTATCCTCTTCCTTCTCATTAGCCGTCTGATTATGAGTAAAGAAGGTTCCCCGACCTAGGTGTTCTAATCCTCGCCGAATTTCTGGCTGGAAAATAACAACAATTGCAATAACACCCCAGTTAAGAATCTGATCCATCACCCATGATACTGTACTTAGGCCAACATACCAGCTGACAATTTTAACGAGGATAATAATTAAAATTCCTCGAAAAAGTTGTACCGCTCTGGTCCCACGAATTAACATTAATAGCTCATAGATTAAAAACCAAATCACTAAAATATCAATTAAATGAATCAGATTTTGCCATGTAAGAAGCGAAACTATAAACTGCATCGCATTCACCATCCTCTAAATCACGTTCATATTATATCATTTCATTTTAGCTTTGACCCTACCTGAATGAAATTTATGTGTATTTCCCATTATATAATTAAAGGTCCAGTTAGCTGATATTAAGCTACTGAACCCTATAATTAAATTTTATATTTCCCGGGGAATATTAATGTTCTTGAACTTCATCTGGATGTGCCTTTTCCCAACGATGCTCTGTCCAGAAGTAAAGAGTAATAAGGGCAAAGCAAATTGCAGGGACAATAAATGATAATTGCATTGATCCGCTCAAGTCAGATACCCGTCCTTGAATTGTCGGTACGATTGCTCCACCGATTAAGGACATAACAATAAATGCCCCACCAGTTTCTGTGTACTTCTTTTCATGAATTTGATCTAGCGTATGAGCATAAATAGTTGGCCATTCCGGTCCAAAGAAGAAGCTGGTAACAATTGCTGCGATAACTGCTGTAATATTTGGAATTGTAAAAGTAATAATTAAAGAAATAGTTCCTAGTAATGAGAACCATGTTAATACTTTAGTAATTGAGTACCGGTCAAGGAACCAGTTAGCAACAAGCTTACCAAAGAACCATGCAATGTAACTATAAATCATAAAAGTTGAGGCAGCTGCATCAGAAATATGCGAATCTAACCGTAATGCTAGTCGAATCGTAAACGACCATACAGTAGTCTGCATACCTGCATAGATAAATTGGCAAAGAACCCCCTTCATGTAACGCTTGTTATGGAACAAGTAGTTAAAGGTTTCACCTAATGAAGGTTGCTCCTCTGCCGCTTCCTGTGCATCCGCATTGGTTGATAAGGCCTTTGCTCGTGGCATCTTGGTTATTGCCAAAACAATAAAGATAATAATTAAAACAATTAAAATATATTTGTACGGCCGCAAAGTTAATTGCAATAAGTGCTGGTTATATGCTTCCGCCTCAGCTTTGGACATTTTGGCAACCTTATCGGCAATATTGCCACCTTCACCAAAGATAAGATACTTTCCAAGGACAATTCCCATGATGTCCCCTAATGGAATCAATACATTAGCAACGTTTAATCGTTTATTAGCAGTCTCCTTGGGGCCAAACATTGTCGCATAAGTATCACAACTAGTCTCTAAGAAACTCAAACCAATCGCAATCGCAAAAATTGCTGCTAAAAACATACTATAAGTGGCAACATGTGAAGCTGGGAAGAACATTCCACAACCAATAATATAAAATAATAGCCCAATAAGAATTGCCAACTTGTATGAAGTCTTCTTAATAATAATCGATGCTGGGATTGCCATTAAGAAATAACCACCATAAAAAGCACTTTGCACAAAAGCAGTTGCAGTATCATTTAATGTAAAAACCGTCTTAAACTGCGTAATCAAGATATCATTAAGACTCGCAGCTGCTCCCCATAGTGGGAAAATCAAACATAAAATGACAAATTGGAACATTGGTGTCCGACTAAGGTAACCGTTAGGAAGCTGAACCCAGCTTTGTCCTTTATTATTTATTTCTCTATCCATACTTCTTTTTCTCTCCTACAAAATTAGAATGTTACACCTGATTCAAGAATAATATTTGAATATGGTGTCATTTCACCAGTGCGAATAAAGGCATGAGTTTTAGCGAGATTCTTTTTTAAATCGCTATGTGGCATAAATGCTATCTCAACACCTGGTAAAGCTTTCTTAATATTCTCTAATTGGTCCGGATTTTGATCCTTGATTTCATTAGCCAAGTAAATCTTTTGAACTTTCATTTCTTTCAAAACGTTATTCAAAACATCCATAAAACTTGGTAGTTCCTTATCTACGGCTAAGTCAATCTTTTTCGTGCCAAATGGAACTGGCATTCCCGCATCGCCAATTGAAAGCCAATCCATATGCCCCATATTAGCAACAACTGCCGAAACTTCTGAATTAATAATTCCTGTTTTTTTCATCGTCCTACTCCTTATTTTTCTGCTAATGCCTTTTCAACAGTCTCATGATCAGGAATTGATGGCATTGCTCCCATTTGCTGAACAGTCAAACTAGATGCACGCTGAGCGTATACTAGTGCTTTATCAACGTTTGATAAGTCCTTTGCTAATTGTGAACTTAGTGCACCAAGGAAGGTATCACCAGCTGCCGTCGTATCTACGGCCTTAACCTTAAACGCTGGTACTAATCCATGTGCTGTTGGTGTTGAGTAAAAGACACCCTTTGAACCTAACGTAATTAAGAGGTGCTTAACTCCACGTTCACGGAAGTATTCTGCACTTTTTAACATTGATTCTTCATCAGTAATCGTAATCCCTGTTAAAAGCGCACATTCACTCTCATTTGGTGTAATTACGTCAGTATACTTTAATAGTTCAGGCAAGATCTCATGAGCAGGCGCAGGATTTAAAAGAGTAGTTACTCCATGTTCTTTTGCTTGCTTAAATGCAGCTAATGTAACTTCTTGCGGTGTTTCAAATTGGCTAATTAAGAAATCTGCATCTGCCAATACATCTTCAATTCCCGTTAAAACGTCCGTAGTCATTGCCTGATTAGCACCGCCATATACCATGATGTCGTTTTGTCCGTTTGCATCAAGGGTAATTGCTGCGCTACCCGTCCCATGTAATTTATCCGTCATGATATGACGAGTATCAATATTATCATCTTCCAACGATTCCAGCATGTAGGCCCCTTCCTTATCAGAACCTACTGCACCAATAAAAGCAGTCGTAGCACCAGAGCGAGCTGCTGCTACTGCTTGGTTAGCACCCTTTCCGCCTGGAGCTGAACTTTTACTTACTGCTGAAATTGTCTCACCAGGTTGAGGAAAACGATTAACATGATAAGTTGTATCAACGTTAATACTTCCTAAAACAACTACATTATTGTTCATGAAATATACTCCTAACTTTGTGAATTTTTTCAAAAATGTGACTTAAATATCCTATCACACTTTGAAAGTGATTACAAAGACGCCTTCTACTTACGGTATATCGTTATACCTCAAAATCCACTGAAATCGCTTTTCAGTAAAGAAAATAATTTTTTAATGAGTATTTTGTGAGATTCTTTCATAATTCATCAATAAATTATACTTTTTAATAAAAAAGTGTAAGGCTTAGTGAACTTTTTTACGCTCACCCCTTACACTTTTAGTTTAATCCTGACGTCCAATAATTCTTACTTCTGTTTCTAAATCAACGCCAAACTTTTCTTTAACAGTTTTCTGAACATGGCGAATTACATTTACATAGTCTGCTGCTGTTCCATGATCAATATTAACAATAAAGCCAGCATGCTTGGTAGAAACCTGCGCTCCGCCTGATGTATAGCCTTGCAGGCCAGCATCATGAATCAACTTCCCTGCATAGTATCCTTCCGGCCGTTTAAATACACTTCCGCAAGATGGCAGATCTAAAGGCTGTTTTGCTTCACGCCGTTCATTTAAATCATCCATTTTTGCCTTAATCTCATCGTAATCGCCTGGTTCAAGAGTGAAAGTAGCATCTAACACTACTCCTTTATTTTCTTGAATACTACTATGACGGTAACCAAAATCCAATTCCTTATTTGAAAGGTGTTCAATCGTGCCGTCAGGTAACATAACCGTCGCATCTGTAACTACATTTTTAGTTTCTCCACCATATGCACCGGCATTCATAAAGATTGCGCCACCAATACTTCCAGGAATCCCCGCAGCAAATTCTAACCCCGTAAGATTATTATCACGTGCCATCCTAGTAGTATCAATATAAGATGCACCGGCTTGGGCAGTTACTTTATTATCATGAACCTCAATCTTATTAAGGCGCGTAAGGATTATCGTTAGATCGTCTATTCCCCCGTCACCAACAATTAGATTGCTTGCATTTCCAAGAACAGTCAACGACATATCATGGTCGCGTACATAATCCACTAATTGCTTAACCTGATCAACCGTTTCAGGAAAAGCTAACCAGTCTGCTGGTCCTCCTGTATGGGTATATGTATAATTCATTAATGGTTCATCTTGTTTAATTTCAATGTCAGGAAACTCATTCATCAAATTAGCCATTTTATTTTCTTCCTTTTTTATATTTACTTTCAAAAGCTATTGTATCATTTTTCTAAATTAAACGTTTTGAAAAACGGTTAGTTAATTGTACAATAATAATATTGAAATTTGCGAGGAGGGTATTAAATGAACTTTGTAGCAATGGATTTTGAAACTGCCAGTAGCAAGCGTTATAGCGCCTGTTCGTTAGCTCTTACCATCGTTCGTAACGGAAGAATTGCTGATGAATTTTACACACTGATTAATCCACATACTGATTTTTTCTGGCGCAATGTTCAGATTCATGGGATTCATGAACGGGATGTTTTAAATGCACCAGATTTTCCAAAAGTATGGGAACATATTAAGCAGTTTTTTACCCCTGATAAGTTAGTAATCGCTCATAACAACCGCTTCGATAATAGTGTCTTAAAAAATACCCTTGAACACTATCAAATTGAGGCGCCCGCATACCAAACTCTTGATACAGTAGCTAGTAGTCGACGTCTAATTCCTGGTCTAGCAAATTATAAGCTTAACACTGTCTGTGACGCATTAAGCATCGATCTTCATCACCACCACAATGCCCTTGATGATGCTCAAGCCTGTGCTAATATCTTACTCTACCAAAGTCAGCATTTTGCCCCGCAACAGATTCAACCCTTTATTAAAATGATCGGCTAAAAGGAGAGATATTATGACAGATATTAAACTTAATGGTGGACAACTTAGCCTCCAACAATTAAACGCGATATTTAAAACTATTCCTGTTGAATTTGACTTTATTGATGAAAATGACATTGTTCGGTGGTCTTCAGCCAATGATCACCGGCTTTTCAAGCGAACTGATAGTGACCTTGGCAAGCACGTATTAGAAGTCCACCCCGGACACAGTCAAAGCCACGTTAAGCAAGTTCTCCATGACATGCATAGTGGCGAACGCGATTCTATCAGCATCATGATTAAGTATCATGATCGTCCAGTTAACATTGCCTTTTACGCTCTTCGTGACAAAGATAATAACTATTTAGGATGCGTTGAAGTTACCCAAGATGTTAGTTCACACCAGCAAAAGGGTTCACTCTGGCGTAACATTAAACAGGTCCTTCATAAAAGTAAATAAGTAAAAATCCCCCTTAAATCAGCAATTGTGTTGATCTAAGGGGGATTTTATCTTGCTCACTTATTTTTTTGCTGGTATTTCATCTGAATAACTCGGCGTCCTTCTTCGGTTACCGTCCCCGTATCAACAAAACCCAATTGGTGGTATAAGTTAATTGCGGCAATATTATCATCAAAAACTGTTAATACCAAATTCTCTAAACTACTATAAGTTTCAAACCAATATTCAGCTTCATCAACTAGAAGACGGCCAATTCCATTTCGCCAATACTTTTTCCGCACAACTACTCCTAATTCACCAGTAGTTGGCTGTTCTTCTAATACCATTACCGTTACCATGCCGACTATTTCTTCTTCAAGCATTGCGAGCATCATCACACAATCATCGAACTGGTTAATCAGGTCAATATTTTGCGCCTCTTTTGCTTTACTAACTTCCCGTAAATGAGGAATAAGGACTGCATTGCTTTCAGTAGAAACTGTCCGTAAAAATTGTAAGACCTGCCCAGCATCAGCACTGGTCGCTAACTTAATTGAAATTTCATCTGCCATGCCCCATCACGCCTCTTACAATTTGATTAAAGTGTGCCCCATGCGGTTCAAATTCAAGTATTCGAGTATCATCATCACCTGTTCGTTTAAAATGAATCGCCAAATAATCTGCTGGTAACTCATCTTCAACAAATTCAGCCCACTCAACAACTGATACCCCATCGCCGTCAAAGTATTCTTCAAGGCCTAAATCTTCAGCACCACCATTTTCCAACCGGTAAGCATCCATGTGGTACAACGGTAATCGGCCATCTTGATACTCATGAATAATTGTGAAAGTCGGGCTTTTAATAATGTCTGGTATCTCTAATCCCTTAGCGATTCCCTTAGTAAAGGTTGTCTTTCCAGCACCTAAATCGCCATCTAAAACTAAGACATCACCCGCTCTTAGCTGTTGTCCAATCCTATTTCCAAGGTCGATTGTGGCATTCCGACCTGTCATGGTTAGTTTTTCCATCTTTATCTCCTCTATTTTTATAATATTAGCCTTATTGTATCTCATTTTACGAAAGAAAGAAAAAAGGAACGTAGCAAAACCAGGTATGACCTCGTTTTCACGTCCCACAAACACAATTAGGCATCTAGGGTTCGGCTTTACCGGACTTTTGATGCCATTTGTGTACTTCACTATTCACTTTTATCTCAATAACAAGGCATATATTATAGCTACTTAATACTATTTTTATAGTGCTTGAGCAGCAGTAATCATTGCAACCTTGTATACGTCATCTTCACTGCATCCCCGAGAAAGATCAGCAATTGGGGCATTAAGTCCTTGAAGAATCGGCCCAACGGCTGTAAAGCCACCAAAACGCTGTGCAATCTTGTAACCAATATTACCTGCTTCCAAGCTTGGGAAAATAAAGACATTGGCATGACCAGCAACTTTTGAGCCTGGTGCCTTTAATTCACCGACTTCTGGAACGACAGCTGCATCAAATTGCAATTCACCATCAACAGGTAATTCAGGATCCATCTCATGAACAAGCTTAGTAGCGTCAGCAACTTTAGTAACCATGTCGCCCTTAGCAGATCCCTTAGTAGAGAAACTAAGCAAAGCAACCTTTGGATCAATTTCAAATAGGCGCGCAGTTTCGGCACTCTGGATAGCGACTTCCGCCATTGTTGGCGCATCTAATTCAATGTTAATTGCACAATCAGCAAAGATATAACGCTTGTCACCTTTTAACATCAAGAATGCACCGCTAATTCGGTGTGCGCCCGGCTTAGTCTTAACAATTTGTAGAGCTGGGCGAACTGTTGAACCAGTTGAATGAACAGCACCAGATACCATTCCATCGGCCTTGCCCATATATACAAGCATCGTCCCAAAGTAGCTAACATCTTCAAGCATCTTATGAATTTGCTCAGGAGTATTCTTACCCTTCCGCCGTTCCATTAATGAATCAAACATTGCCTGCTTATCTTCTTCAGGGTAAGTTGCCGGATCAATAATTTGTAAATCAGTAAGATCCAAATTATTTTCTGCAGCAACCTTTTTAATTGTATCCTTATCACCAAGAAGAATTGGTTCTACTAACTCGTCTTGCTTTAAGCGAACAGCAGCTCCTAAGACCCGCTTGTCTTCACCTTCAGGAAAAACAATTGTCTTATTTTGTCCCTTTACCTTTGTAGCAATCTCATCAAATAATTCCATAATGCAAGTACCTCCTTAATGGTTACTAAACATTTTAAAGTTGTGACTATTTATTTAGTCACGCCTTTATCAATAATTGGTTGGGGAGGTAACTGCCAGTCGATTGGCTGTTCTCCCATTGCTTGAAGTGCTTCATTAGTCTTCGAAAATGGTCGCGATCCAAAGAAACCACGATGTGCAGAAAGCGGACTTGGATGGGCTGATTCCAAAATAATATTAGTGTTAGTATTAATCAGCTGCTTTTTATTACGAGCTGCCCGTCCCCAGAGGATAAAAACAACTGGTTTAGGGCGTTCGGATAAGGCATGAATGGCAGCATCTGTTAACTGTTCCCATCCATGACCACGGTGTGAATACGCCTGTCCCGCACGTACTGTCAAGACAGAATTTAATAGTAAGACACCCTGATCAGCCCATTTTTTTAGGTAACCATGATTGACCGGTGTACAACCCAAATCAGCCTGAAGCTCTTTGTAAATATTCTGTAATGATGGCGGAACTGGAACTCCAGGTAACACTGAAAAACTACACCCATGCGCTTGATGTGGTCCATGATATGGATCTTGACCAAGAATAACAACCTTTACTTTGCTAAACGGCGTCCATTCAAATGCTTCAAAAATATGATGCATTTCTGGATAAATCGTTTGATGTGTATATTCTTCTTTTAAGAAATTATGCAGCTGTGCATAGTATGCACTCTCGAACTGGGGTTTTAAAACTTCCCACCAGTCATTATGAATTAATTGTTTCACGATTATTAGCACCTCGCCTATTATTTTAGCATAATTAAACAGTAGTATGCGACAAAATGAAAGCGTTTTTTATCATTAGAAGTTTATTCACCAATTTTAACAATAAGCTGGTAAAATAAAAGATAGATTAACAAAGAATGGTGGTGGCAAAGTGCGACAATTATATATTCGTGATCGTTCAACTGATTTACACGGGACAACTGTTATTCGCGATAAAGATGGCAAATCCTGCTACCTTCTTGTCGGTAAATGGGGAATAAGACACGATGCCCTATCATTATATGCAATCAGCGGTGCGCTTTTAGCCGAAGTCAAACAATTATCACTGGGACTGTTACCAAAATTTGCATTATATGTTAACCGTCAACGTGTTGGAACAATTGGTAAGGGGTTTGGCTTTGTTCAGCAAGTTGTTTATATCCGCGGTATTAACTGGATTATTGTCGGTTCGCCTCTAACAAGCCGCTATCGGGTATTTCGTGGTAGTCATTTGGTATTTTCAATTAATCCGGTTAAACTTTCAGGCGGGTATTGTCACGAATTAAAAGTAAATAAAAAAGACGATGAACCATTAGCAATTCTTATCGCCAGCATCCTCAATCATTGGGCACGACGCAGCGATCAGGAACCTCTATTGGCAAAATTATTAAAACGCTCGCCAAACCTTAGAACAAGTATGTCATTTTCGATTAGCAATCAGTTAAATTCACTAATTAATACTAAAAAATAAGGAGGTCGAGAAAAACAAAATGTTTTTCTCGACCTCAATTTATTACTAATAGTATCCGAACTTACAGATCCTAATTGCGGGAATTAACCAGAGCCTTAGAGTCTAACTACGAACGATTCTGATGATTACAGCATCATTCATCGTTCTCGGTTAGCGGCTCTTGCGGAGGTTAATTCCCCGCTTCCTCTACTTTAATAATGTTTCATTACCCGTTCAATCTCACGGTTTTGTTCACGACGCTTAATTGCTTCACGCTTATCATATTGATGCTTTCCCTTTGCAAGTCCCAACAAGACCTTTGCGTAGCCATGCTTAATATACATTTTTAATGGGATAAGCGTTACGCCCTTATCCTGTAAAGCACCATTGAGCTTATTAATTTCTTTTTTGTGCAGTAACAATTTTCGGTTACGTAATGGGTCTTGGTTAAAATAAGTACCATTATCATACTCACTGATATGCACGTTCATTAGCCAAGCTTCTCCATTACGAACCTGTGCAAATCCATCCTTAAGATTAACTCGATGTGCCCGCACAGATTTAATTTCTGTTCCGGTTAAAACTAATCCAGCCTCAACAGTCTCTGTTACGAAATAATCGTGACGGGCTTTTTTATTTTGGGCAATTAAATTATCATTGTTTTGCTGATGGGATTTTTTGACCATAATATCCCTCCCCGCTTTTAATGGTGACGACCACGAACTCCCTCATGGTCGCGTGAATTATTGTGATGCCGTGTTTGCCCACGATTAATTTGGCGGTTATTACGGTGACCATTTTCCTCATGAGTACGGCGCCATTTACCCTGGGTATTACGATAGTGGCCGCCATTATTATTTTCACGACGTTTTTTATTGTTAGACCGGCCATTTCTACCGCGACCACGACCATGATATTCATCATTCCGTGGTACACGAATCTTCGTCTTTGGTGCATCTTCAGGGTTAACTAATTCAAAATCGACTTCGCGTAAATCCTTATCTGCCCGAATCAATTTGACTTTAATTGGCTGACCAATTTGGAAAATCCGGTGTGAACGTCGCCCAATCAATGCTAAATGTTTTTCGGAATATTCATAGTAATCATCATTCATAACACTAATATGAATTAATCCTTCAACTGTGTTAGGCAATTCAACAAATAAACCAAATTTCATTACTGAGCTAACAACAGCATCAAAGGTTTCTCCTACATGATCTTCCATGTATTCAGCCTTCTTCATGCTATCCACATCACGTTCAGTGTCAATTCCGCGTCGTTCAGTAACAGAAGTATGTTCGGCAATTTCTGGGAGCTTATCACGCCAATGTTCCTTAGCAGCTTCATTTTTACCGTGTTTATCATACCATTTAATTAAACGATGGACAGTATCATCAGGATAACGCCGAATTGGGGAAGTAAAGTGGGTATAATACTTAGCCCCCAATCCAAAGTGACCCAATTCTTCATCAGAGTACTTAGCTTGTTGCATACTCCGTAATAACATTACTTGAACCATTTGTTCTTCTGGCTTACCTGCAACGTCTTTTAATACCTTTTGCAGCATCTTTGGCTTAACGTTTTTAATATCACCATGAACATTAATCCCAAATACGCTTAAGAAATCAACGAATGATTTAACCCGATCACTATCAGGGGTCTCGTGAATCCGGTAAAGAAATGGAACGTGTTCTTTGAAGTAGTGTTCAGCGACAGTTTCATTGGCAGCCAGCATAAATGATTCAATCATCCGTTCTGACAAGCCCCGGTCCCGTAACTGAATATCTGTCGGATGTCCTTTATCATCAACAATAATTTTGGCTTCCGGTGCTTCAAAGTCAATTGCTCCTCGCTTTTTACGATTCTTAAGAAGTAATTTATGGATCTCACTCATTGTTTCAAACATTGGAACAAGATCCGCGTATTGTTTCATCGTCTTTGCATCATGAGACTCTAAAATTTTATTTACGGCCTTATATGTCATTCGTGCATGCGATTTCATTACACTTGGGAAGATCCGGTGATTAACAATGCGTCCTTGTTCGTCAATTTCCATTTCACAACTCATCGCTAATCGTTCTTCTCCCGGATTTAACGAACAAATTCCGTTTGAAAGCCGCTTAGGAAGCATCGGTACCACCCGATCGGTAAGGTAGACCGAAGTACCCCGTTTAAATGCCTCACGATCTAGTGGTGTCCCTGGCTTAACGTAATGACTTACATCAGCAATATGAACTCCAAGATGGTAGTGCCCATTATCCATCTTCCACGCAACAACCGCATCATCCAAGTCCTTTGACTCAATTGCATCAATCGTTACTAGTGGCTGGTCGGTAATATCTTCCCGTCCCTTTTTCTCTTCTGGAAGAACTTGCAACGGAATCTTATTAGCCTGCTCCATTACCTCTTTAGGGAATTCATGAGGTACATCATGAGCATAAATCACTGACATAATGTCAATTCCCGGTTCATCTTTGTCCCCAATAATCTCAGTTACTGCACCAGTTAATACTTGTGGTGCTTCATCGCTTGGGTAGGTCTCAATCGTTGCCGTAACAACCTGACCATCTAGTGGCTTTAATCCTTTGTCAGTTACATAGAAATGATATTGGGATAGTTTTTTATCCTTTAGTAAGATTTCACCAATATAATTTCCGATTGTTTCCTGTTTGAATTCCCCCACCATTTGCTCATATTTATGTTCCACAATTCGGGTAACTTGTCCTTCTGGTCCTTGGTCGCTACCAGGTTTTGCTGGACGAAGCACCTTTACTTCAACCGTATCGCCATTTAAAGCGTGGAGCGTATGGTCGGGATTAATGTACATATCAGCTAAGTCAGGATCGTAATCAACAAATCCAAATCCCTTATCATTCCCATGAAACGTTCCTACTAGGGGCTGCTGTTTAATAACGGCTTCAAACTCTCCCTTTTCTGTTACTTTAACTTTCTTTTCTCGCTCTAATTGAGCAAGTGCTTGTACAATTGGGGTAAATTGATCAGCATCATCCATTCCTAACCAGTGGGCAAGACGTTCTGCCGAATAACTCATCCCTGCATTATCTGTTAAATGCGTTAATATATTTTCTTTTAAATTATTATTTGTTGTCATCAGAAGATACCTCGAATAAATTTTGTAGATATTGTTCCACATCGGCAAATAACTGACGATGGGCAGTATTGACTGTTAAAAGATGTGTCGCAGTAGGATAAAAATGATAATCAACCGGATTACCATTTGCTAGTAAACGTGCTTTTAATTGAAGACCCGATTGTGGATCAATCATTTCATCAGCACCACCCTGGGCAATAAAAAAAGGTTGGTGAATTTGCTCTAAGTGGTCACATATCTGATAAGACATTGATTTTATCTGTTTAAGCTGATGTGGCAGGCTCACTACTAGTTTATCAATTTTTTCACGAATTATTAACGGATTAAGCTTTTGTTGACGATAATACTTAGCTGCAAGCTTAGGAAAATATTCAGGTACATTTGACTGTCCCCACGTTGTAATTGGGGATGCAAAAACACCACCACCCAATAATTGCGGGTCATTTTCAAGCGCTTTTGTTGCTAATAATCCACCGAGTGAAAGACCAAATATCGCAATTTGGTCAATTCCTGCATCGCGAAGCCGAAAAATCGCCATCCGCGTATCATCCCACCAATCAGTAGGACCATTGCAAGCTAAAACATTCTTCGGGTCTCCACCGTGTCCGCTTAATAATGGCGCAAATACCGTATAGCCCTGCCAGTTAAGCTGTCGCCCTAACATCCGAACATCATTAGTATTTCCAGTATATGCATGGATTAATATCACACCGCGTCGCCCACTATGGGGAAAGAAGAAAGAGTTACCTGTATATGTTTTCACTAAACCATCCCCTTAAATCCTAAACGCAAAGTGATAAAAAGGCCTCCTGGAATCACAATAACTTCAGGAGGCACTTTAAATTTAATGTGACGAGACGTAAATCATTGCTAATGCCAGAATAAAGAAGAGTGCACCACAAATTGTTGTAACAATTTGCATAACTGCTTCAAATCCCCGTGCTTTACGCCGAGAGAATAAATCACCAGCACCGCCTGTTAATGCTGACATTGCATCATTATCGTTTTTTGCTGGTTGCATCATCACACATGCGATTAATACAACGCAATCAATTAAGAATAAAGTCATTAATGTGTTATACAAGGATTTTTCCTCCTAATACTTTCACGCTATTATCTAAACTATCATACCATACTTACATTTCTATTGCTATCCTTGTGCATAATGGGCAGCCCGAGTAACCTCATGATATACCTGCCGAGTCGTTACCGAATTTACACGTAAAATTAAAGTATCACCAGCTTGAAGCTTAGTCTGACCATTCGGAATTATTTTTTCTTCTCCGCGGCAAACAACCATCACAATACTATCTGCTGGCCAATTATAATCTTTCACTTTGCAGCCATCTAATTGCGCACCAGCATAAATTGTCAGCGACATCGTTACATCTTCCTTATGCTTCCGCTGTTGAGGATTATTACCGATAAAAGCATTAAACATTGCTGTATAAACCGGCTCACCATGTAATGCATCCACTACTAGGTAGGCAACAACGGCTACAAGCGCTAGGGGCATTAGGTGTGCTAACGAACCTACCATTTCCGTAATTAATAAAATAGCAGTAAATGGTGCTTTACTAATACAGGCAAAGTATCCGGCCATTGCATAGATTATAAAATTAGGCAAGTAACGAATAGGCATTAACCCCAACCGGACCATTAACGCACAATACACCGCTCCTAAAATTGCTCCTAATGTCAAAATCGGTAGAAAAATTCCCCCTGGTAGCTGTGAACCATAGCTAACCATCGAAAAGACAAACCGTAAGATGAATAATCCTACAAACAACGACAGCGAGAATGGCAACGAGCGCAAACTACTAATTAATTCATTTCCTCCACCAAGAGTTAACGGGAAATACCATGCAATCGGCATTACTAATAAGAATGGGATAACCGGATAAACAATGGGATGGAGGTGTGGGATTTTAGCTGTCCACGATCCCAAATGTAAAATGACTACTTGATAAAGACGACCAAGGATTCCTAACATAATCCCCAAAACAATCAAGTGCCAATAGAGCCTATTAGGTAACATATAATTGTAAGGGACATTCAGAACTGGTCTTAATCCAAAGAACTGCATTGAAACCATATTTGAACAAAGTGCACTAACAAAAGTTGCTAACCATATTACCGGTGAAAAGTTATGATATACCTCTTCTAAAATAAAAATAGTCGCCGCTATTGGGGCATTGAAGGCTGCTGAAAGACCAGCCGCTGCGCCACTTGCAATTCCAACTTGGCGATTCAAATGACCAACCTTAGCCGTTTCTTCAATCCCTTGACCAATAGTTGCTCCTAATTGAATTGATGGTCCTTCTCGTCCAAGATATAACCCAGAACCAATGGCAAAAATTCCCCCAATAAATTTACGCCATAAAACCGGCCACCACTTTTCATCAAACTGGTTTGTCAATTGCCCTTCAACTTGGGGTATTCCCGACCCTTTAATGTTGGGATGGTGCTGTGCTAGCCATCCAAGGATTAGGGCAAGGATAATTGATCCTATTCCCCATAAAACAAGGCCCCACGGATGGGTATGAAAGTATGCAAAGCTGATCTTAACAAATTGCAAAAAGGACTGAATTATTAACCGAAAAGTACTTACAACTAAGCCAGTTAACAGTCCAATCAAGATTGCACGTAGTAATTGATTAAACTGATTATAGCGATGAAATGTTTCTTTTCTACTTTCCATCTTTATCTCCAATTATTAAAAGTCTACTAGACATTTTACTACATCAACGCGACGATAGAAAATAGGAGCAGCAAAGAAATAAATGGTAATTCTTTACTACTCCTATTAGAATCATTAAGCTTTTTCAGTTTTAAATCCATGCCGAATAAGGTAAACAACTACTGCTAAGATTAATACAGCAGCCCCAACGATAACAGAAACACGAGTATCGGGATTAATGAACATAAAAATAACGATCACAATCAACATAACAAACGCAAAATAATTGGAAAATGGGTATAATGGCAACTTAAATGGATGATTAGCCATTAGATCCTTGTTGTTACGACGGAAACGTAATTCTGCCCAGAGGATTACAAACCATGGAATCATTCCCGGAAGTACTGAGGAACTAAAGACAACAACGAACATATCAGAAGTTGAATGGCTATAAACTGATGAAATCATATCAATAATAAAACCAATTAGAATTCCCCCGGAAATTCCGAGAATCGCCGCATCTGGAACAATTCGCTTCGACAAGCGACCAAAAATTTTAGGGGCGTCTCCTTCATGCGATAACTTAAAAAGCATCCGGCTCGAACTATAAATTCCTGAGTTTGCCCCAGAAAGTGCTGCCGTTAACACTACAAAGTTAATGATCGAAGCAGCCGCCGTAATTCCAACTTTGGCAAAAGTAGATACAAATGGTGATCCAACGCTACTTAATTCGTTCCACGGATAAATAGTAACAATAACAAAGATTGCCCCAACATAAAAAATTAAAATCCGGAAAAGTACTGATTTGACTGATTTAACAATCGCCTTTTGAGGATTAGCAACCTCACCAGCGGAAATCCCAAGTAACTCAATTCCTTCGTACGAACCAACGATGATTGACATGGAGAAGAAAAATCCACTCCATCCGCCAGTAAAGAAGCCGCCATGAGCCCACAGGTTACTAAAACCAGTAGGATGTCCACCATTACCAAAGCCAAAGAAAATCACCATAAATCCTAGTAAGATCATGAAGATAATCGTAACAACCTTAATCATCGCAAACCAAAATTCAAGTGATCCATATGCCTTAGCACTTGCCAAGTTTGCTAATACTAAGAAAATTATAATAACTATTCCGGCAACCCACGTATGCATGTGCGGCCACCAATATTTTAGGTATTCAGTAGCAGCTACGACTTCAGACATTCCAACAACAATATATTCAAATACATTCGCCCATTTAGCAAGATAACCGGCGATAGGATGGACATACTCAGTTGCATAATCTGCAAAGGATCCTGTTCCCGGATTGATATAGATCATCTCACCTAAAGCTCGCATGACAATATACAAGATTAAACCAACAAATGCATATGCAAGTAAAACAGATGGTCCGGTCCACTTGATCGTTGAGGTTGAACCCATAAAAAGTCCAACCCCGATTGCACCGCCAAGCGAAATCATCTCCATCTGACCAGCAGTCATCGAACGGTTAAGTTCTGGTGCCGATTTTTTCATTTATATCATTATCCTTTCGTTAATTTAAAACTCTTAAAGATTATATTATATTTTCCGCTAAATTCCAACGCCTTTTTCTCATTATTTTTTAATATAACCTACTTAACCTATTTTAATTAACCCCAAAATATTAACCTACTAATTCTCTAACCTGCTTTTCTAATTTTAAATAAACAAAAAAGACCATGGAAATTAATCCATGATCTCTATAAACTCCTAGTAATTATTCTAGGATTAACGATTTTCGATATCTTGACGAGCTTGTTGACTCAAGTTGTAGAATGAGTGAATACCCTTGTATTGAGCAACATCACCAAGTTGATCTTCAATCCGCATTAATTGGTTGTACTTAGCAAGACGGTCTGTCCGGCTCATTGAACCAGTCTTGATTTGACCTGCGTTAGTAGCAACAACTAAGTCGGCAATAGTGGTATCTTCAGTTTCACCAGAACGGTGGGAAACAATAGCAGTGTAGCCAGCTTCCTTAGCCATTTCAATAGCTTCAACAGTTTCTGTCAAAGTACCAATTTGGTTAAGCTTGATTAAGATTGAGTTAGCAGCACCCATTTGGATACCCTTCTTCAAGTAATCAGTGTTAGTTACAAAGAAGTCATCACCAACAAGTTGTACCTTCTTACCTAACTTATCAGTAATAGTTACCCAGTCATCCCAGTTGTTTTCGTCAATTGGGTCTTCAACAGATACTACTGGGTACTTTTCGATAATTCCTGATAAGTAGTTAATCCATTCTTCAGTGCTGTATTCTTCACCAGTTGACCAACGAAGCTTGTACTTCTTATCTTCGTCATTCCATAATTCTGATGCAGCAACATCAAAGGCGATGGCAATGTCCTTACCTGGCTTGTAACCAGCATCTTCAATAGCCTTAATTAAGTATTCGAATGGTTCTTCATTGTTAGCAAAGTCTGGAGCAAATCCACCTTCGTCACCAACAGAGGTTACCTTACCAGCAGCTTCCAATTCCTTCTTCAAAGCGTGGAAAGTTTCTGAGCCCCAACGAATAGCTTCACGAACAGTTGGTGCACCAACTGGCATGATCATAAATTCTTGGAAATCAACCTTGTTATCTGAGTGAGCACCACCGTTAATAACGTTCATCATTGGTGTTGGCAATACATGAGCGTTAAAACCACCAAGGTAGTTGTAAAGAGGTACTTGTAATTCATCAGCAGCAGCCCGAGCAGCAGCTAATGAAACAGCCAAAATAGCATTAGCACCTAACTTACCCTTGTTTGGAGTACCGTCTAACTTAATCATTGCCTTGTCAATAGCGATTTGGTCTGTAACTTCCATCCCTACGATTTCTTTGGCAATAATGTTATTTACATTTGAAACAGCCTTTAAAACACCCTTACCGCCAAAACGGTTCTTGTCGCCGTCACGTAATTCAACAGCTTCGTGTTCACCAGTTGAAGCACCTGAAGGAACGATACCGCGGCCTACGCCACCGGCTTCTGTGTAAACTTCTGCTTCAACTGTTGGGTTACCACGTGAATCAAGGACTTCACGTGCATAAATATCTGTAATGAGTGACATTTGATGAATCTCTCCTCTGTCATTTATTTGGAAAGCAATTCCAATTATCATTGTATTATTTTACACAATTAAAAACAAGCATTTAACAAGTTAATGGTGAACTAATCGTAAAAATGTTTCTGCATCCAAGCTAGCAGTACCAACAAGCACACCATCAATATCTGATTTATCCATTAAAGCATTGATATTAGCTGTTGTAACACTGCCCCCATAAAGAATGCGAACATCATTAGCAACTTCATCGCCATACATATCACTAATTGTTTGCCGAATTAAATAACAACCCTCTGCCGCTTGCGCTGGATCAGCACTTTCACCAGTTCCAATTGCCCAACTCGGCTCATAGGCAATCGTCACATGACATATTTCATCATTAGATAAACCGTGAAGGTCCGCCAAAATCCTGCTAACTACCCAGTGAACCTTCTTCCCCGCGATTCGTCGGCCCATTGTATCATCACAACACACAATTGGGCATAATCCATTTTTCAAAGCTGCTTTGACTTTTTTGTTAATTAAATCATCTGTTTCACCAAAATAAGTTCTTCGTTCAGAATGTCCTAAGATAACATGGTGAATTCCCGCCTGATATAGGGCATAGGGGCTAGTCTCACCAGTATATGCCCCCTTATCCTTATAATAACAATTTTCAGCCATTATCTTTAGCGGCGAGTCACCAGCAGCTTTAACCATTGGCACTAAGCACAGTGTAGGCGCCGCAAGTGCTGTTTCAAGTTCATCCGCAGGTGGCAGTTTTTCCTTAATCTGATTAACAAACGAAACCGCTTCTTGAACATCCTTATTCATTTTCCAATTTCCGGCAATAATCGGTACCCTCATTATCTGTACCTCCTAAAATGGGAATAACCTTCTCAATAAAGTGATTTACGGCAATAAATAAGTTACCCTCGTCTTTAATATTTATTCGTAAAAGAGCTAAGGCTGAGAAAAATTACTTTTTCTCAGCCTCCAATGTAGATATAGTAATCTACTATTTATATTTATTTTTCAGAAATTGCAGCAATACCTGGTAATTCCTTACCTTCAAGGTATGTCAATGAAGCACCACCACCAGTTGAAATGTGGGTAAGCTTATCAGCAACACCCAATTCCTTAACAGCAGCAGTTGAGTCACCACCACCGACAATGGTAGTTGCATCTGATAATGTACCAAGGAATTTACCAATTTCTAGCGTTCCCTTAGCAAAGTTTGGCATTTCGAATACACCCATTGGTCCATTCCAAACAACCGTCTTTGCATCTTTTAGGACATTTTCAAATTCTTCAACTGACTTAGGACCAATATCAAGAGCCATCCAGCCATCATCAATGTCGCCCTCTACTACCTTGGTATTGGCATCGTTATTAAACTTATCGGCAACAACATTATCAATTGGCAATACAAGCTTATCGCCAGCCTTGTCAAGGATTTGCTTAGCAACATCAATCTTGTCTTTTTCAACAAGTGAATTACCAACTTTGATTCCCTTAGCAGCATAGAATGTATAAGCCATTCCACCACCGATGATAATCTTATCAGCCTTTTCAAGAAGGTTATCAATAACACCAATCTTGTCTGAAACCTTTGCACCACCAAGGATAGCTACAAATGGCCGTTCTGGGTTATCAACGGCGTCACCTAAGAACTTGATTTCCTTTTCCATCAAGTAACCAGCCGCAGCCTTCCCAGGCATGTTAGTTGCAATACCAACATTAGATGCATGCTTACGGTGAGCCGTACCAAAAGCATCATTTACAAATACGTCACCTAATGAAGCCCAGTACTTACCTAATTCTGGATCATTACCAGATTCACGCTTTACATATTCGCCATCCTTAACATCTTCATAACGAGTATTTTGAACAAGCAAAACATCGCCATTCTTCATGTTATCAATCGCATCTTCTAATTGCTTACCTTCAGTAACTGGAACAAATGTTACTGGCTTGTTTAACAAGTTAGAAAGGCGTTCTGCAACTGGACGCAGTGAAAGACCAGGCTTGTCTTCTTCCTTCTTAATCCGACCAAGGTGTGAGAATAAGATAGCTCGTCCGCCATGGTCAATAACATACTTAATTGTTGGCAAAGCAGCAACGATTCGATTATCATCACCAACAACGCCATCTTTAATTGGAACATTAAAGTCAACACGCATTAATACTTTTTTGCCTTCTAAAGGAAGGTCTTCAACAGTTAATTTAGCCATTGTATTATGTCTCCTCTTCTCTTGATGAAAAAAGGCGGGCGGAGTATTCCTCCTCCCACCTTAAATCAATTAATTCAACTTGTTACTTCAAATTAAAGAGTAGCAAAGTGAAGTAAAGTCCGGATCATGTTGCTAGTGAAACCATATTCGTTGTCGTACCAAGCAACAGTCTTAACTAATTGTGAACCATCGTCACCTTCCATAATTTCAGTTTGGGAAGGATCAAATACTGAACCGTATGTTGAACCAATAATATCAGTTGAAACGATTGGGTCTTCAGTGTAACCGAATGCTGGGTTAACAGCCTTCTTCATAGCGTCGTTAATTTGGTCAACAGTAACCTTCTCGTTTAAGATAGTAACAAGTTCAGTTAATGAACCATCAACAACACCAACACGTTGTGCATGACCTGAAAGCTTACCGTTTAATTCAGGAATAACTAAACCAATAGCCTTAGCAGCACCACTTGAGTGAGGAATAGTGTTTACACTTGCAGTACGGTTGTTACGCATCTTCTTACCACGAGGACCATCAAGGATAGCTTGAGTAGAAGTAAATGCGTGGATAGTAGTCATAGTACCAACCTTAACACCAAATTCGTCATTTAAGACCTTAGCCATTGGTGCCAAGCAGCTAGTAGTACATGAACCAGCTGATACGATAACATCATCCTTATTCAAAGTGTCAAGGTTAACACCAGGAACAACAGTTGGGATGTTACCAGCAGGTGCTGAAATCAATACACGCTTTGCGCCTGCGTCAATGTGTGCTTGTGACTTTTCAGCAGAAGTGTAGAAACCAGTACATTCAAGGACAAAGTCAACACCATCGTTCTTTACCCAAGGAATGTTACGAGCATCACGTTCAGCATATACAGGGTATTCCTTACCATCAACAACAATACCAGTATCAGTAGCTGAAACTTCACCAGGGAACTTACCATGAGTTGAGTCATACTTAAGTAAGTATGCCAACATGGAAGGAGTAGTCAAATCGTTGATTGCAACAACTTCAATGTCATCTGTGTTGAGTTCGTGAATCCGACGAAATGCTAAACGACCAATACGGCCAAAACCGTTAATACCAATTTTTACAGTCATACTGCAAATTCCTCCTTTAGGAAAAACATAATTAGTGTACTTGCTTAGTTTATCACATTACATCAGCATCGCAACTGTCTACCATTGTAAGTGACGCAGTGGTAAGGTCTAAGCAATATACAACTCCTACGATACTTATGATACCATCTTCAAAAAAATTGTCTATTCAATAACAGCATTTTTCTGATGTAAGCGTTATTTTGATTAAAATTTTCAAATAATGCTTGCAATTTAACAATGACTAAGATAATATAGTATCTGTTGACGCGCCCTTAGTGTAATGGATCGCACGTGAGATTCCGGTTCTCGAGATCCGAGTTCGACTCTCGGGGGGCGCATAATAATTTAAAAAGCTGGAATGTTTATCATTCCGGCTTTTTTTCTATTCACTTAAATTCTTTTTCCGCCGGGACACTTGACGATGAAGTAACTTAAGTAAACGGTAACGGTTATATCTTTGTAAAATAACAAAAGGGACCTCAATTAGACTAGCGATAATAGAGGTACAAATAAAAATTACAGGTGCCCCAAATGGAATTATTAAAATCAATGGAAGATAACTAAGTAAAAACATTATTTCATGATCTGCTTCTGCCAAAATCATTGTATGCCCAATTTGTGTTAGTGAATGCTGTTGAAGGTTATATTTAGCAGGCGCGTACGTTGGTAATAATCGTTTCCATTTTTTAACCTTTAATAGCCGATATAAATGTTGTTCCCACAATCGAACCTTAAACCACCAACTAGTATCCGTTAATTTTAAATGAGGTTCTAAAACATTTCCTACAACTAATCGCATTGTAAAGTGATAAAAAATTACTAACAGTGTAATTGCTAATTCCAATAAAAACTGACTGGAAAACAATAGATTAATCCCTACTATTAATAATAATCCCAGTCCCGACCAGACGGTGACTTGTTTCATAAAGTTTTCCATTACTATTTACCTCGTTAAATCTATTACCATTAGTGGATTATGATTTAGAGTTATCATTGTAATTAAAAAAGAGGTTGAGCTAATTCTCAACCTCTTTTTTAATTACTTTTCATCAGCTGGCTTTTCCTTAGCCCACTTACGAATAGCTTCAATCTTTTTTTCTTTTAATGCTCGCTTGTACTTAGAAGCGATTGGGCGACGGCCTTGTACGCCGTATGGGTGTGCTTTACGCATGTGAATATGCCTCCTTTAAATATTAAACGTAAATTAATTAACGTTCCAATTATACCGGGCATTGTTTTAAAAAGCAAGTCCACCTTATTAGCAAATCCGATTATGAAATACTGAAACAAAATTTTGCTTTTAATTTTAAAATATTAACTATTTTGCTAAACGATTATCTTTACCATAATTACTACTATTCCAGCAATTAATCTATACCAATTTATATATTTAAGGCGTAATTATTGATACTAAAAGGTTTTATTATTAGACCAATTGTAGTATGATACATACTGTAATCAAGAGATAATAAAACAAAGAATAATCCTGTGGAGGAATACATCATGAAAACAAATTCACTAAATATATTTAACGTTACTAATAACTGGGCAGAATTAGATAAAGAATGTGCCGCAGCTGAACTAGCATTGGTAAGTGCAAGCATCGATCAAAAATAAGATTAAAGAGTACTAACTCTTCAATAATTTATTTATATAAGCAACCGTTACGACCTTATCCTGTTTAGAATAAGGCCTTTTAATTATCAGACTTAATGATAACCATGCCATTTCAAAACAATATCACCCCATTTTAACTAACTACCTCGTTGAGGCAACTATTCGATACACTTTTATTATTATTTTTAAATTTTTGGTTAAAACATTTGACCTTTTTTGACCAATCGAGTATAGTATTATTATCCGTTAGCATAGAAGGCTAACGAGTGCTAATTTATATAAGGAGGCCAACACACTATGAACTTAGTTCCTACTGTCATTGAGCAATCATCCCGTGGTGAACGTGCCTATGACATTTACTCACGGCTTCTGAAGGATCGGATTATTATGCTTTCTGGTCCAATCGAAGACGAAATGGCAAACTCAATTGTTGCGCAGCTTTTATTCCTAGATGCGCAAGACTCAACTAAAGATATTTACTTATACATTAACTCACCTGGTGGGGTTGTTACCTCAGGAATGGCTATCTACGACACAATGAACTTCATCAAAGCAGATGTTCAAACAATTGTTATCGGAATGGCCGCCTCAATGGCTAGTGTATTAGTATCTTCTGGTGCAAAAGGTAAGCGTTTTGGTTTACCTCACTCTCAAGTACTAATTCACCAACCATCTGGTGGCGCTCAAGGTCAGCAAACTGAAATTGAAATTGCTGCTACTGAAATTCTGAAGACGCGTAAGATGCTAAACAACATCTTAGCCAAGAATTCTGGTCAACCAATTGAGAAGATTCAGGCTGACACTGAACGTGACCATTACTTAACCGCTCAAGAGGCCGTTGACTATGGCTTGCTTGATGGTGTAATGGAAAATAATTCTAAATTAAAGTAATTAGTTAATTCGATTTTCCAAAAATTAACTAATTACCAAAAACGAAAAGCTAGATAAGCGTATCATACTGCCTATCTAGCTTTTCTTTTTTTATTTTGCATGTGATGTCCGTAATTCATCTGCATACGCATTCAATTTACGTAAACGGTGATTTACCCCAGACTTGGAAATTGGCCCTCCTGGTACTAACTCACCTAATTCTTTTAAGCTAACTTCTTGATGAGCCAACCGCGTTTCAGCAATTTCACGCAATTTATCAGGTAAACTACTTAAGCCAACTTGCGAATCAATAAATTCAATATTCTCAATTTGCCGTGTTGACGCATTAGCAATCTTATTCAAATTAGCATTCTCACAATTTACCAATCGATTGACTGAGTTACGCATATCCCGTACTATGCGGATATTTTCAAACTGAAGCATGGAATTAGTTGCCCCAATCAATGACATAAAGTTAGCAATTTTTTCTGCCTCTTTAAGGTAAACAATAAATCCACTCCGCCGCCCGGTTGTCTGGGCATTTAGACCAAATTTATTCATCATTTGTGCAATCATTTCATTATGTTCTTCATATAGTGAATAAATTTCTAGGTGGTAACGAGAGGTTTCCGGATTATTTACCGAGCCACCAGCAAGAAATGCCCCCCGCAGGTAAGAGCGAACCATCCATTCATCTTTCAATAGTTCAACCGGCACTTGTTCTTTAATTTGAAAATTTTGTAAGATTCCTAAATCATCTAGTACATATTGAGCGTGGTAACGTAATCGAACAATATATTGATTATTCTTTTTTAACTTCATTTTTCGCCGTACGACAATTTCACTTTCAACTTCATAAAACTGCTTTAAAAGCGAATATATTCGTCGGGCAATTGCTGGATTCTCAGTCTGGACATTTAGCACTAGCTGATGACCGGCAATACCAATAGCACCATTCATTCGAATTAGTGCCATTAATTCAGCTTTAGCATTATCACGGTGAACTTTAATTCCCGTAAGTTCCTTTTTTACTTCACTTGCATATGACATTTCTTGCCCACCTCCTTACTCATGTACTTGGTGAAGTCGATTCATTAGTTCCGCAACTACTTTATCACGATCATGAAATGCACCATTATCTTTTAACCGTAAAAAGTTAGAACTAATTACTCGACATCCCTGCTCACGTAATCCTTGAAAATCATGCTTAACCGGCTGTGAGATTTCGTTCCATTCTTGAAAATCAAGGTAATTTTCTGGAACTGGCTGGATGTTTACCAATACTGTATCAATAAAGTTCTTCCCAAGATGTCCATTAAGTACTCGAACATGATCTGCATCCGTAAAGTTATCTGTCTCACCCTTCTGCGTCATAATATTGCAAATATAGATTACTTCGGCTTTGCTTTCACAAACTGCTTGTCCGACTTCAGAGATCATCAGGTTCGGCAAAATACTCGTGAATAAACTGCCAGGTCCAATAACAATTTGATCGGCTTCTTTTATTGCCGTTAAAACCTCTGATACAGGATGTGCTTGGTGCCCATCATTATCGACAGAAGGAGTCACCCATACCCGTTTAATTTGCTTATGAGCTGCTGTAATTTCTGATTCCCCACTTAACTTAGTGCCATCAGTAAATTCAGCATTTAAGGTTAAAGGCTCGTTAGCTACTGGATAAATATGACCTCTAATCTTCATCATCGTCGATAATTCTTGAACTGCGGTAAAAATTCCACCCTTCATTTCTGACAAAGCAGAAATAATCAAATTACCAATTGCATGCCCTGCAAAGAATTGATCACTACTATTGAAGCGATATTGAAAGATATTCAGTTCAAGATCTGGCAATTCTGATAACGCAACTAATACATTACGAATATCACCAGGTGGGACAACATTAATATAATCCCGTAAAATTCCTGATGAACCACCATCATCTGCAACCGTTACGACAGCAGTAACATCAGCATTTTGATCACGTAACCCACGTAAAACAACCGGTAATCCGGTTCCTCCGCCAATTACAACAATCTTTGGTTTATGCAGCATAATTAAAACTCCTCTTTATTTTGCCTTATCAATATCGCGATGGTATGTATTTATCTTGTAACCATCTGATTTTAAATCAGCTGATATCTTATTGGCGATTGTCACTGACCGATGCTGACCACCTGTACAACCAATAGCAACCGTCAAACTACTTTTTCCTTCACGAATATAACCAGGAAGCGCAATTTGTAGTAATGATTGTAAATGCTGATAAAATTCTTGCGCCAGCGGACTTTCCATGACATAATCCTGCACCGCTTTATCATTACCGGTCAAATGCTTCAGTTCTGGAATATAAAATGGGTTGGGAAGGAAACGAACATCCATAACAATATCGGCATCTAATGGCAAACCATATTTGAACCCGAATGACATTACTTCAACATAAAAATTACTACCTTCACCATGACCAAAGAGCTTGTTTATTCGCAATTTAAGGTTACGCGGCGTCACAGTGGTCGTATCAATAACGACATCCGCTTGACTCTTAAGGTCCGCTGAAAGTTTCCGTTCTAACTCTACCCCATCAAGGATCCGGCCATGTGGGGAAAGCGGATGCGCCCGTCGCGTTTCCTTATACCGTGAAATTAACGTAACATCATTAGCATCAAGGAAAAGAAGCTTAACATCTAAGTCAGTCCGTTCCTTTAACTTTTCTAAATTTGGTAAAACCTCATCATAGAATCCCCGCGATCGGGTATCCATAACCATTGCAATCTTATTAAATTCACCAGAATCCTTAATCACGTTAATAAACTTACTAGCCAGGCTTGGAAGCATATTGTCAATTACAAAATAACCTAAATCTTCCAAACTATGGACAGCAACAGTCTTACCAGCCCCGCTCATCCCCGTAATTATTACTACTTTTAACTTAGGATCGGCCATTATTAATCCCCTTTCTTCCTTACAGCTACCCACCTATTTTACCATATCAACCCGGGCGTGTCTTAATTGATTAAAAATAGAAGCGTGACAACAGTCAATTACGACTTCATTTTCACGCTCCTATTATAAATTTTTAATTAGCTATCATTTCATCCGCCGTTGATCCATTTGCTTAACAATGTAAAGGATCGGCAACCCAACAATGACAATTCCAACAAAGAGAAGAACACCCGCTGGATCATTCAACAGTTCACTTATTAACACAAAAATACCACCCGCAATTGCGACAATTGGTACAAGAGGATATAACGGCGTACTAAATGGACGAGGCCCCTTATTCTTCCGTCGTAGGATAAAGATTCCAAAGAAAGCCAATAAGTAGAAACAATAAACCGTAAAGACACAAAGATCTGATAAATGATCAGGATCAAAGAAACACATCATCACAGTTGCCAATACAATAATGAAGATGGTAGCAACAACAGGTGATTTACCTTTTGGCGTAATGTAAGCCAGATAACGTGAAAAAGGTAGGTCACGGCGTCGTGCCATTGCGTAGACGATCCGCGGAAAAGTAATCATCTTCCCATTTAGCGTTCCCATCATTGAAATAATGATTCCGGCCGATAATAATTTACCACCGATTGTTCCAAAGGCCTTAACGGCTAAATAAGCAGTCGCATTTTCACCCAGCCGATGAATTGTATTAGCCGGAAGAAACTTCAAAATACCAACAGTGATTAACGTATAAATAATTAAAACCGCGGTAATCCCGAAAATAATTGCCTTTGGCAGCAGTTTTTGAGGGTTCTTCATTTCACCACCAAGGTTAGCAATCAAAATCCAACCATCATAACCAAATAAAGTTGCCAGGACAGCAACACCAAATCCACCAGTTGCCTGGTGAATTTCTGTAACCGTCTGCCCAAAAGCGTTTTGATGTCCCCAAAATAAGCCAAAGATAATAATTGCAGCAATCGGAATCATCTTCCCAGCAGTCGTAATAATCGAAAAAATAGCCCCAACTTTATTCTCAAATAAGTTCATAACCCCAATTGCAACAACTGTAATCACAGCTAATGGAATTCGCCACTCAGTCCCTAGGCCAAAGAAATTTGCCATTAAGATACTCATAAAGCCAGCAACTGAAGCAATGATCGCCGGGCCATAAACAATTACCTGCATCCAGCCAGCAAGAAAGCCTAATAATCGGCCATAAATATTTTCAATATATACATACAATCCCCCAGTGTATGGCATTTGAGCCCCAATTTCGGCAATTGTCAGTCCGCCAGTTAGGGTAATAATTCCCCCAAATACCCAAGCCGCAATTGCCAAAGTTGAAGTTCCAGCACTATCTAAAACTGATCCCTGCTTAAAGAAGATTCCTGATCCTATTATGGTTCCAATAACAATTGAAATTGCGGACCAGAATCCAAGCGACCTTTTTAATTCATCTGCTGGTTGTTGATTCATCATCATTCCTCCATTCTAAAGATTAGGCCAAATAAAAACCCAGGTCTTTTATATTAATCATCCGAACTTGCCAAATGATTAAAAGGACCCGGGTATATTTAAACCTGTCTATGGGTACACTAAAATCACTCAGCCTTAATAGAACTAGAGGCTGAGGAGGAAGAAAGTTGTTGTTGTTTATTCAATCGTAGCATTTGTTTTCCTCTTTTCGTGTACATAATTTTTATTAGAATACCATTAGAAGATTAAGATTGCAACTTCTTTTTATTTTTTGTTGCCCGTTCTAAAGCCCGCTTCTGATCTCGCGCCAGCATTTCTTTAAGGTAGCGGCCTGTATAACTTTCTTTTACTTCTGCAACACTTTCAGGGGTTCCTGTTGCAACAACGTTACCACCTTCAGCGCCACCTTCTGGGCCAAGATCAATCAACCAATCAGCCGATTTAACAACATCTAAATCGTGCTCAATAACCAAAACGGTATTACCCGCATCAACTAATCGCTGAAGGACGGCGAGAAGTCGTTTTATATCATCCATATGCAATCCGGTTGTTGGTTCATCTAAAATATAGAAACTCTTACCGTGAGATTGGCGGTGTAGTTCAGCAGCTAATTTCATTCGTTGAGCCTCACCACCAGATAGTGTTGTTGCTGGTTGGCCAAGATGAACATAACCTAACCCAACATCTTCAATTGTTTGGAGCTTTCGCTTAATTTTGGGAATTGCACTAAAGAACTTGAGAGCCTCAGAAACAGTCATATTGAGCACTTGAGAAATATTCTTTCCCTTATATTCAACTTCAAGTGTCTCAGAGTTATAACGAGTGCCATGGCATACTTCACAAGGAACATATACATCAGGCAAGAAATTCATTTCAATCTTAATGATTCCATCACCATGACATGCTTCACAACGACCGCCTTTTACATTAAAGCTGAATCGCCCCTTAGTATAACCACGCATTTTCGCCTGATTAGTTTGCGCAAATAACTCACGAATATCGTCAAACACCCCAGTATATGTAGCCGGATTACTTCGCGGTGTCCGGCCGATTGGTGACTGATCAATATTAATTACTTTTTCAATATTCTTGATCCCGCTAATTGATTTGTATTTACCTGGTTTAGCGGAATTATTATTTAATTTTTGCGCTAAAACACGTTTTAAAATCAGATTAACAAGTGTTGATTTACCAGAACCAGAAACTCCTGTCACACAGATAAACTTACCAAGGGGAAAATCTACGTTAATATTTTTTAGATTATTTGCAGCTGCTCCCTTAAGCGAAATCTTTTTACCATTACCCTTTCGACGTTCCTGTGGTACTTCAATGAATTTTTTACCAGAAAGATACTGTCCAGTAAGTGACTTTCGTGAACGCATAATCTGCTTTGGCGTTCCAGCTGCCATCACCTGTCCACCATTTTCACCGGCCCCAGGACCAATATCAATAATATAATCAGCAGCACGCATCGTATCTTCATCATGCTCAACCACAATCAACGTATTGCCAAGGTCCCGCATCGCTTTTAATGACGAAATTAACCGGTCATTATCTCGCTGGTGGAGTCCAATTGATGGCTCATCTAATACATACATTACCCCTGATAAATTTGAGCCAATTTGGGTTGCCAATCGAATTCGCTGTGCTTCACCACCAGAAAGCGTACGTGCAGACCGACTAAGCGTCAAATATTCAACACCAACATTCTTCATAAATGTTAACCGGTCAATAATTTCCTTTAGGATCGGCTTAGCTATTTGCTGGTGTTGATCCGATAATTGAATAGTCTTAAAAAACTCAAGTGATTCACTGATCGGTAATGCAGAAACTTCACCAATATTTTTACCGTCAATTTTTACGGCTAATGCTCGTTGATTCAAACGATATCCATGACAAACTGGGCATGGCAGTTCCGTCATGTATTTTCGCATTTGCTCACGGGTAAAATCAGAATTAGTTTCCCGATAACGGCGAGCAATATTATTAATGACACCTTCAAACGGAACATCGACATCGCGAACACCGCCAAAATCATTTTCGTAGTGAAAGTGGAATGTTTTATCGCCATTTCCATAAAGGACTTGCTGCTGTTGCTTTTTTGGTAATTTATCAAATGGTGTATCCATCGCAATTCCTGCAGACGCACAAAATTGTTCTAGTAATTGTGGATAATACTGCGAAGAAATTGGATTCCACGGAACAATTGCTCCTTCTTTCAACGTTTTGGTAGGATCAGGTACTACTAGATCAACATCCACTTCTAATTTTAGGCCTAATCCCTCACACTCTGGACAAGCTCCAGTTGGGGCATTGAATGAAAATAACCGTGGTTCTAATTCACCAACTGTAAAGCCACAGATTGGACAAGCATATTGCTCTGAAAAAGGAATCGGCTCACCACCAATAACATCGGCAATTGCGTACCCTTTACTTAGTCGAAGAGCCGCCTCAAATGAATCAAATAATCGCGACCTTACACCATCCTTAATAATGATCCGGTCAATGACAACATTAACCGTATGCTTTTTATTTTTATCCAATGCTGGTACTTCATCAAGGTCATATGTTTCGCCATCAACTTGCACTCTGACAAAACCTTCACGTTTAATCGTCTCGAAAATCTTCTTTTGCGTGCCCTTTTTTCCGCGAACAATTGGGGACAGGATTTGCAGACGGGTCCGCTCTGGTAATTCAAGAACCCGGTCAACCATTTGTTCTGGCGATTGACTGGTAATCGGGATATTATCATTGGGACAAATTGGCGTTCCTACCCGTGCCCATAGCAGACGTAAAAAGTCATTGATTTCTGTAACAGTTCCAACAGTTGAACGCGGATTATGTGAAGTTGTCTTTTGATCGATGGAAATTGCTGGTGAAAGTCCATCAATCGAATCTACGTCGGGCTTATCCATTTGTCCTAAAAATTGACGAGCATATGCCGATAAACTCTCTACATAGCGTCGCTGTCCTTCCGCATAGAGAGTATCAAACGCTAAGGAGCTTTTTCCAGAGCCTGAAAGTCCGGTTACAACAACAAGTTTATTTTTAGGAATCGTTACATCAATATTTTTTAGGTTATGTGCACGGGCACCGTGAATTGTAATCTTATCATTTGCCACGAATTAATCCCTCCCTTTATTTTTTAGCTTGTGACTTTAATTCCATAATTGTATCACGAAGAGTAGCTGCCTGCTCAAAGTCTAAGCGCTTAGCTGCTGACCGCATTTGTTCTGTTAATTCATCAAGCATATTTCTCTGGGCATTTTTATCCAGCTTTGCAAAATCCTTATCCGTAAACTCGGCACTAGTGTCTTCTTTTTCGTCGTCCGCAACCTTTTTAGTAACTGAAATTGCTTCTTGAATTGGCTTGATTATCGTATGCGGAGTAATATGATGCTCTTCATTATATTTCATTTGAATCGTCCGCCGTCGTTTTGTCTCATCAATCGCTTTTTGCATTGAATCGGTCACCGTATCGGCATACATAATAACGGCACCGTTCTCATTACGAGCTGCCCGACCAATTGTTTGGATCAACGATCGCTCATTTCTTAAGAAACCTTCCTTATCAGCATCTAGGATTGCTACTAGTGACACTTCAGGAACATCTAATCCCTCCCGCAACAAGTTAATTCCAACGAGAACATCAAACTTGCCTAATCGTAAGTCGCGAATGATCTGTGTCCGTTCAAGAGTCTTAATATCACTATGAAGGTACTTGACCTTTAATCCCATATCCTTTAAATAATCAGTCAAATCTTCAGACATTTTCTTTGTCAGTGTTGTAACGAAGACCCGTTCATTTCGCTCAATTCGCTTATTAATTTCACCAACGAGGTCGTCAATTTGTCCCATTACTGGCCGCACTTCAATCGTTGGATCAAGAAGTCCTGTTGGTCGAATGATCTGCTGAGCAACATGATCAGTCTGCTCCATTTCATAAGGTCCTGGAGTAGCTGACATATACACGACTTGATTAACGTGCTGTTCAAACTCTGGAAGCTTTAATGGCCGATTATCTAGGGCACTTGGTAAACGAAAGCCATAATCAATTAGCATCTGCTTTCGTGCACGATCACCATTATACATTCCACGTACCTGCGGCATTGTTTGGTGAGATTCATCAACAACTAACAAAAAATCTTTAGGGAAGAAATCAAGAAGCGTATATGGTGGCTCACCAGGTTTTCGTCCATCCATATATCGCGAATAGTTTTCAATTCCGTTGGTATAACCCATCTCACGCATCATTTCAATATCGTAAGTTGTCCGTTGCTGAATTCGCTCAGCTTCCAGAAGTTTTCCTGCATCGGTAAACTTCTTGACCTGTTTTCTCATATCATTTTCAATTTGTGGAAGAGCGCGGTCCATTACTTCTTCGTTAGTCATAAAGTGGGTTGCGGGGAAAATCGAAACATGATCACGATCACCGACCACCTCACCAGTTAAGGCATCAACCTCACGGATACGATCAATCTCATCCCCAAAAAATTCAATTCTTAAGGCTCGCTCATCACGGGAGGCCGGGAAAATTTCAACTACATCTCCCCGTACTCGGAATCGACCACGCTGAAAATCAATATCATTACGGTCAAATTGAATATTAACAAGATCAGTTAATAAGCGATCACGCCCAATCTCTTGACCAACCCGTAGTGAAAGAACACTATTCTGATATTCCCGCGGGTCACCTAATCCGAAGATACTAGACACTGAAGCGACAACAATCACATCATTTCTTTCTAATAATGAGGTTGTTGCTGAATGGCGCAATTTATCAATCTCATCATTAATTGAAGCATCCTTTTCAATATAGGTATCACTAGAAGGAACATACGCTTCTGGTTGGTAATAATCATAGTATGAAACAAAATATTCAACTGCATTATGAGGGAAGAATTTTTTCATTTCCCCATAAAGCTGTCCAGCAAGCGTCTTGTTATGGGAGAGAATTAACGTCGGCTTATTAACATTAGCGATTACATTTGATATCGTAAATGTTTTCCCTGTTCCCGTTGCTCCTAATAGAATCTGAGCTTTTTCATTTGCTTCAATTCCCTTAGTCAATTGTGCAATTGCCTGGGGTTGGTCGCCCGTTGGCTGATAATCTGATACTAATTCAAACTTCTTATCTGGTTGCCGGTATATCACAGTAAAGGTCCTCCCTCACAAAAATTTTGGACAAAAGAAAATGGAATCGCAAACACAAAAGTACCGCGTCCCACTTATATTATTACCCTGTTATTTACTGTTATAAGTTTATCACCCAAACATGCATTCGTCTATAAATTTACTAGATAAAAATAAGGAGAATAATTGGACTCCTCCAACAATTCTCCTTAATCTTTTAATTAGTTTGTCGTCTATAACCAAAGTAAAATTGGAAACCAGCTGCAATAACGTTAATCCAATTGAGGCAAATAAACCATGGTACGATGTTAGCACTGCCCAAGTGTGTTACACCATAAAATACACTAAAGCCGCCGATAATTGCGACTATATTTATCCAGGCACAAATCCGTCGCATTACAATATCTTTAGGGCGACTTAATATCCAAAAAATATCAACAATTAACCATAATACTAAAATTGAAAACGTTCCTGTAAACATACTAGACGTAAACATTTTTGCCGCCTCCCTTTACTTTGTTAACTTTTACCTTCTATCTTTATTATAAGAAAGCGTTTGCAAAAAGCAAGCATTAAGTAAAAAGAGAACATTATAAACTAATTATCGTTGAATTATTTGGGTTGTCACAATGGCAAGCTGATTTTTTGCATTACCGTCCGCATTATCCTTTAATAACTCGGGTAAAATCTTTTTTAAGAAATATTGGACACTTGCCATATCCCGAAAATCCATAATTGCTGTCAAACTTGACTTATAAATATCCATATAAACCGGTTCAGGATTTCCCTTTTGAATTTCACCAAATGATTCATACATTAAGTCAATCTTGTCTGCTACCGATAAAATTTTTCCTTCAAGTGTTTCGTCTTTTCCCTCAGCAAATCGACGTTCATAGGCTTTACGAAACTCAGCAGGAATCTCTGATTGAATAAAATTCTCTATCAAAGATTTGTCAACTCGTGCGAGCATTGACCGTAATTCAGGAGTAGCGTATTTTACTGGAGTCTTAATATCACCAATAAACCGCTCGGTATAATCATGATTAAGAGCTTTTTCATATAAAGATCGCCAGTCGATTTCATTGCCAGCCTGTTCTTCAATATCGCCCAGCATTTGTGCCGCTTGAGTCACTTTAAAAGAGTGCGCTGCCACATTATGTTCTTCAAACTTAAAATAGCCTGGGGCCCGATTAATCATTTCCAGATCACTTAAACTTTTTAAATACTCATGCATTCCCATGGTGAACTCCTCCCAAAATAGTTAATTTTTACAATCATACAATTTTTCTAGAGAAATTCAAGAAAAATCTTTAAGTAACGTCACTTATAACCAGTAATAAAAAAACACCCAAAATCGGTTAACAAGCTGATTTTGGGTGTTTACGCAAAGGTGGCTACGACATGCAGTCAGCTACTACGCTATTACATGCCTTTCTTTAGAGATCGAGCTATTTCTCAATCTCTTTGCTTTCTAAACTATTCTTCAGCAAATTCTTGCAAAGCTTTTTCAAAATCAGCTAACTTTGCATTTGCCTGATCTAAAGTATCTGCACTCGTTCCAATGTAGAACTTAAGCTTTGGTTCAGTTCCTGAAGGACGAATAGCAATCCACGTATCATCATCAAGAACATACCGTAATACGTTTGATTCTGGAATACCTAGTTCACTTACCTTCCCGTCAGCAGTAGTCTTGGTTCCCTTAGAGAAGTCTTCTGTAAGAACTACTTGGTGACCAGCAAAGTGAGTAGGGGCCTCTTCTCTGAACTTCTTCATTAAGTTCTTAATCTTAGCAGGGCCATCAACACCGGCATAGGTATTTGCAATCGTCTTTTCACGGAAGTAACCATACTTCTTAAAGAGTTCTTGCAGGCCATCATAAAGTGTCATATTCCGACTGCGATAGTATGCTGCAACTTCCGCTAAGAGGGTCAACGACTGAATAGCATCCTTATCGCGAACAAATGGTTTAATTAAATAACCATAGCTTTCTTCAAAACCAAACATAAAGGTATGGTCAATCTTACCAGTCTCATATTGGTGAATTTGATCCGCAATCCACTTGAAGCCAGTTAAAACGTTAACCATCTCAACTCCATAGCTTTCTGCAATTTTTGCAGCAAAGTTAGTGGAAACGATTGATTTAACAGCTGCCGCATTCTGTGGTAACGTACCAGCTTGCTTATGTGCTTCAAGGATATAAGCAAGCATAATTGAAGCGATTTGGTTACCAGTGAGTAGTTGGTATTCACCGTCTGGTTGACGAACAGCACAGCCAAGACGATCGGCATCTGGGTCAGTTGCAATTAAGACATCAGCACCAACCTTCTTCCCAAGCGCAATTGACCGAACAAAAGCTTCTGGGAATTCCGGATTTGGATGTTCAAGGCCGGGGAAATCACCATTTGGTTGAGCTTCTGTTGGTTCCATCTCGTAATTAGTAAAACCAGCTTGACGCAATGCCCGTTCACCAAGCATCCGTCCAGTCCCGCATAATGGAGTAAAGACAAACTTCATATCTTTACCATACTTCTGTGCTAATTCTGGATTTACGGTAACATCTTTAGCTTTCGCAAGGTAAGCGGCATCAACATCTTCACCCATAATTGTTTCTAAGCCATTGTCGAGCATTTCTTGTTCATCAGCTAACGCAATGTCAAAGATATCATCAATCTTACGGATGTAACCTGTCATCATGTCAGATTCCTTAGGCGGCATCTGACCACCATCTTCACCGTAAATCTTGTAACCATTATATTCTTTAGGGTTATGACTGGCCGTAATCATAATACCAGCGTAAGCTCCCATATGCCGAACTGCAAATGACAATTCAGGTGTTGGACGAAGGTTATCATAAATATAAACCTTGATTCCATGAGCTCCTAGGACACGAGCAGCATCGTGAGCAAACTTACGTGAGTTATGTCGTGAATCATAGCCAATCGCCACTCCACGTTTCTTAATATCATCACCTAATGAGTCCATTAAGGTAGCTAACCCTTCAGTAGCCTGGCGAACTGTGTATACATTCATCCGATTGATTCCGGGTCCCATCAACCCTCGCATACCAGCAGTACCAAATGATAGCGGACCGTAGAAGGCATCCTCAATTTCCTTATCATCGTTCATTGCAGCTAATTCTTGCTTTAAATCTGGCTCAAGATCTGTTCGTTCTTGCCAAACCTTATAAGTATCTTTCCAGCTCACAATAATGTCTCCTTTACGTCTTAATCTGCTTTTTAGTATACCGCATAAAATCGTTCATGTCGCTTTTTACTTATATTTTCACTAAAGTTTTACCATATTATTTAGCCCATGGTTTGGTAATCGAAATCTGACTAAGAAAGTCCTGCTGCTTTTGTCGCTGTTCTTTACGATCTGCTACTCGCTGAGAGTAAGATGCAACAAGTGCTTTTTGTTCAGCGCTTTCAGGAATTAATCGGTCAAAATCCACCTGTTTTTCAGCATCTAAAATAACAAAAGTCATAAAACTAGTAAAGCCTAAGAATCGTTCGCCAGTCATCAAGTGCTCTCCAATTACTTTAGTAAAGACTTCAATCGATCGTCTACCAAAACCTGTTACATAGGCCTCCATGCACATTGAATCTTGTAAATCAAAGGGCTGAAGGAATTGAATATGATCCATTGAAGCGGTAGCCACTGTTGTCCGCGCTACCCGCATTGCCGCAACTGAAGCTTGTCCATCAATTAATTCTAACGTCCGCCCACCATAGACTGTTCCGTGTTCATTTAAATCAGAATTACGAACCCGATGAATAGAAATTGCTAGGGTATCATTACACTTAATAGCATCCATAAAGGACCTCCCTACACTTTTATACACAAAAAACTGGGATAATATTGCTCTCCCAGTCTTTCGCTAATTTTTAAAATATTATTAAGGCAACACTACACAATATTAGCCATGAACGCTAGTCAATTTGAGTGTCACTACCACATTTAATTCATTGATTTGATATATTCATAGACTTGTTGCCCTGCAATTGCTCCATCGCCAACCGCAGTAGCAACTTGACGTAATGGCGTCTCACGAACATCCCCGATCGCAAAAATGCCAGGAATTGCTGTTTGCATCCGGTCATCCGTCTTTACCCATCCTTGATCATCTAAAATATTGAGGTTAGTAAAAGAGGTGGTCATTGGAATATTACCAACGTAAATGAATACGCCGTCAGCGGCAATTTTGCCTTCTTCACCCGTCTTATTATTATGGGTTTTTACGCCCGTAACCTTAATATCATCACCAATTATTTCTGTAACACTAGTATTATAGATGAATTCCATCTTATCATTATTCATTGCTTCAGCTTGGATAATTGGTTCTGCACGTAATTCATCACGACGAACGAGGACCGTTACCTTAGATGCCAATTGCGTTAAGTAAACACCTTCTTCAACGGCTGCATCACCACCACCAACAACAATTAAGTGTTTATTTTTGAAAAAGGCACCGTCACAAACTGCACAGTAAGATACACCACGACCACTAAAGTCTTCCTCGCCTGGGACATCCAATCGCCGGTGATCTGATCCAGTCGCAATTACAACCGCCTTCGCAGTATATGTTTCATCCATATCAGTCGTTATCTTTTTTAAGTTACCATCAAGCTCTACCTTTGTAACAGTTCCATAAGCATATTCGGCACCAAATTGAGTAGCACCATCATACATTTGCTGAGCAAGCTCCGGTCCCTTAATCTTCTTAAAACCAGTGTAATTCTCAATTTCAGCAGTATTATTTAAGTTTCCGCCATAGGCACCGCGGTCTAACATTAAAACAGATAAATTTGCACGTGAAGCATACATTGCAGCTGTCATTCCACCTGGACCGGCACCAATGATTACAACATCATATTGCTTATTCTCTGCCATTTTCTTTTCCTCCTCAAATAATCATTATCCATATCATACCGACTTTCTATTTACTTGTCTATTTTTTAGCTTACTTTTTAATAGTCATATTCTTATCGGACTATAACAAATATTATTATATTATATATGTGAATTAAATAATTAAAGCGATATCAACACTAAGTTGGTAACATTTGCGTTATACTTATTATGATAAGCATTTATTTAATTCTATTATTTTAAGGAGGCGAAGTGCATTCAACTAATGCACACTTATATGAAAGTCTGTATTTTTTCTACTTGTATTGTTGATTTGCTTTACCCAGATGTTGGTAAGGCAACTGTTGAACTCCTCCAACGCTTTGGTTGCGAAACAGTTTTCCCTGATAAACAAATTTGTTGTGGACAACCAACTTATAATAGTGGTTATGATAAAGAAACAATGGCAACTTTTAGGAACCAGCTTGATGCTCTCTTGAGTATCGATGCTGACTATATTGTTGGTCCTACCGGTTCCTGTGTTGCAATGCTCCATGAGTATAAAGGCATTTTTAAGGATGACCCTGAGTATGCTAAGAAAGCACAAATTCTCTATGATAAGTCATTCGAATTAACACAATTTATTTATCGTGTCCTTGGTATTCTTGATTGTGGCGCCGAACTAGATGACACTGCAACTTTCCACCGTTCGTGCCACATGACCCGTCTATTAGGCGAACGGACTGCACCATTTGTTTTATTAGAACATGTTAAAGGGCTAAAACTAATCCCGCTTCATAATATTCAATTATGTTGCGGCTTTGGTGGAACTTTCTCAGTTAAGGAACCACTAATTTCTGAAGCAATGGTTGATGATAAAGCTGATAATGTACTCAAGACAAAGGCTCATATTCTAATTGCCTGTGAACAAACTTGCCTGATGAATATTGGGGGTCGAATTAATCGGCGCCATGACGGTTCACACATTAAGATTATGCACATTGCTGAAGTTCTTAATCACAATGTTGATCCGAGTCGAATTACCTATGTTAAAGATACTGATCACGTAATGATCCCAGCAAACGGAAACGGGGTGTTTTAGATGGGAATTGCCACAAGCGATAAACCTTTTAATGAACGAATTGAAGAAGCTGAAGCAGATAAATTCATGCGCGCTTCTGTTGCCAAGGCCCAAGATGCCCAATTCCAAAAACGGACTGAAGCACGGCGGCAACTAGGCAACTGGGAAGGTTGGCGTGACCTCTCTGCTGAAATTCGTCAACATGTGCTCAAACACCTTCCAGATTATCTCGAAGAATTTAGTGACAATGTTCAAAAAAATGGTGGTCATGTTTTCTTTGCAAAAACAGGTGATGAGGCAAGTGCCTTCATTAAGCAACTAGCTATTAAGAAAAATGCTCAGCATATTGTTAAGTCAAAATCAATGGTAACTACTGAAATTGGACTAGATAAAGACCTATTAACAATTCCTGGAGTTTCATTAATGGAAACTGACCTAGCCGAGTTTATCCTTCAAGAAGATAATTGGGATGAACCAACTCATATTGTTTTCCCAACATTACACAAAAACCGAAACCAAATTCAAAAGGTTTTTGAAAAGCTTGGTTATGATGGCGATAACGACCCCGAGCACATGGCACGGTTTGTTCGTCACTACTTAAGAAACTACTTCATGAAGGCTGACTTTGGAATTACTGGCTGTAACTTTGCCATTGCCAATAATGGGATGATTAACCTAGTTACTAACGAGGGTAATGCCGATTTAACCATGGCTATCCCTAAGACCCAGGTAGTTGTAATGGGGATGGAACGAATTGTCCCAAGTCTTAAAGAGGCTGAAACGCTTGATAACGTTTTATGCCGAAGTGCTGTTGGTCAAAAGTTAACTAGTTACTGTACTTTTTCTAAGGGTAAAGAAACTGACGAGGCTGATGGTCCTGATGACTTTTACGTTGTAATTGTAGATAATAGCCGTTCAGAAATGCTCAATACAGATTTTGAACCGATGCTTCAGTGTATTCGATGTGGTTCATGCTTAAATGTTTGTCCCGTTTATCGCCAAGTTGGTGGTAAAGGATACGGTTCAATCTATCCCGGACCAATGGGAGCTGTCCTTTCCCCAATTTTAGGTGGGTACCAAGAATTTAAGGAATTACCATATGCATGTAGTCTATGTGCTGCTTGTACAGAAACGTGCCCAGTCAAAATTCCACTACATGACCTCATCCGCCATCATCGATACGTTGAAATGGACCAACTTCACTTGGATCATAGTATGTCTAATACTCTTCTAAAAGCTGTTGGTAAAGGGACAAGTTCACCAGTCCTCTTTAATGATGCAATGCGATTTGCCCATGTTGCACTTGAACCATTTGGCAAAAAGACTACACAAGAAGATATCAAGAATCTTTATCCTGATGGCAAAATTAATCACTTACCAGCAGTAGCGCCTAAGTTGGCTCATGGTTGGGTAAATGTTCGTGATCTTGCGGTTCCGCCAAAGTACCATCAAAATTTCCGCCACTGGTACCGTCATCATGAAGAAGAGGAGGGCCAAAAGAATGACTGATTATTTAAAAGAAGCAAATACAAAACAAAACCAAGAAGATTTTCTTAATCGAATTGCTAAAGCAGCTGATCGTCCTCGTCACACATTAAAGGATGATCCATTTGTCCCAGTAAATGACCTACCTGAGAAGACTCTTTCTGGAAAGTCACAAGATGAATTACTTGAAATTGCAAAAAAGAATAGTGAAGAAGTCCATGTTGATTTTCGAATTGTAAAATCCGCTGACCTTGGACACACATTAAACGACTTTATCCAAGAAAAAAATATCAAAAGTTTAATGCTCCCGTCTTTTGATGAAAAGAAATGGCAGGATTATTCATTAGGAAACTGGCAAGATAATTTGCGCGTTGATCCTATTTACTATTGGGAAGAGGAACTAGGTCGGCAAAATATCGTCAATGCTAATAATAGTGACGGCGCAATTGGTTTTGCAGACTTTTTGTTAGCAGAATCTGGAACAATTACTATTGCTACATATCCCGAACAGGGACGAACATTCCATTTTCTACCAACTCACTACTTAGCAATTATTCCTAAGAGTAAAATCTTACCACGCTCCCGCCAAGCGATGGATTACTACCAAAAGGCAATTCAAGATGGGAAGTTAAAGACTTCTAACATTAACTTTATTACTGGCCCATCAAATTCCGGTGATATTGAAATGGTCCTAATCGTTGGTGTCCACGGGCCCCTTGATATGGAATATGTTGTTGTCGAAGATATGTAATAAAAAAGATTGAGGAATCAAAAGATAAAATCCTCAATCTTTTTTTATTAATAAATTTTACTTCTTAGAACCTTGTTGCTTATCTTCAGCAGATAACTTTGCACCTAATTCCTTGATGTATTCACGTAATTCTTCTTTAACTTGGGGATGTTCTAACCCGTATTCAATATTGGTCTTTACCCAGCCAAACTTATTACCAACGTCGTATCGATCACCCTTATATTCACGGGCAAAAACTCGTTGCGTTTGGTTTAAAGTATCAATAGCATCTGTTAATTGAATCTCGCCACCCTTGCCTGGCTTTGTCTTTGCCAATACGTCAAAAATCTCTGGAGTAAAGACATAACGACCAATAATTGCAAGATCACTAGGAGCATCTTTAGGAGCAGGCTTTTCAACAAAACTAGTTACGTTGTACAATCCCGGAGTTACTTCCTTACTTGGATTAATCACACCATATTTTGCCGTATCTTCATGTGGCACCCGCATAACAGCAAGCGTAGAAGCACCTGTCTGATTGTAGCTTTCAATCAATTGTTTCGTTAATGCTTCATTCTTATTATTAATATTATTAAGGTCATCACCAAGCATTACAACAAATGGTTCATCACCAATGAAGTCACGAGCAGTTAAGACAGCATCTCCCAAACCACGCGGATGAGATTGACGAATAAAGTAAATATTAACATCAGTCGTTTCTTCAACCATCTTTAACATTTCGTCCTTGTGCTTTGAACGAAGGTTATCTTCCAATTCTGGATTAGAATCAAAGTGGTCTTCAATAGAACGTTTATTCTTACCGTCAACAACAACAATGTCTTCAATCCCTGACTTACGCGCTTCTTCAACAATAAATTGAATTGTTGGCTTATCAACAATTGGCAACATTTCCTTTGCTAAAGCCTTAGTTGCAGGTAGAAAACGGGTTCCTAAACCAGCAGCCGGAATAATGGCCTTTCTAACACGTTTCATAATTATAAAACCCTTTCCGTAATTTCAATTTCTCTCAATATCCATCCTTTAGCATTTTACCATATTTATTCATTTTCTGACGTAAGATCTCGGCTCATTAATTGAGAAATTGCTGTCTTGATGTCTTCTCCTTCATACAAAACACGGTAAAGGGCTTCGGTAATTGGCATTTGAACCTGCCGCTTGCGACTTAATTCATAAGCCGCCTTAGTAGTATAAACACCTTCGATCACCATTCCCATATTGTCAATAACATCTTGAAGCTTTTTTCCTTGTCCTAGCTGGTAACCCGCTCGCCAATTTCGCGAATTCTTGCTAGTAGCAGTAACAACTAAATCTCCAACTCCGGAAAGACCAATAAACGTCATCGGATTAGCACCAAAGGCCACTCCCAAGCGCCGAATTTCTGCTAATCCCCGAGTAATCAAAGCTGCCCTAGCGTTGTCGTGGTAACCCAGGCCCTGAATAGCACCGGCACCAATAGCAATAATATTCTTTAATGCAGCACCAAACTCCGCACCAATCACATCATCATTGGTGTAGACCCGAAAATATGAATTACTAAATAACTTCTGGGCTTTTTTAGCACTTTGAAGGTCTTCACAAGCTGCTGTGACAGCCGTCATATCCTTTATTGCCACATCTTCTGCATGACTAGGACCTGAAAGAACGACAATTGCTTCCCGGTTATTAGGAGAAATATCTTCACTCAACATTTCAGAAGGACGCTTATATGTATTTTGTTCTAGTCCCTTAGTTGCATGAATAATTAATGGCTTTTGATTTAGCTCCGTTAAAATATTATTTAATTTTTGAGCAACTTCGCGTAATCCCTTAGTTGGAATAACAATCAAAATAACATTGGCATCCTTAACGGCTTGTTTCATATCTGTTGTTGCCACTAATTTATCAGAATAGACAAAGTCCTTCATATAACGCGGATTAGTATGATTTGTATTCAACTGCTTCACTTGGTCTTCATTACGTGACCACAATATAACATTATGACCATTTTCGGTAAGCATATTTGCTAAAATACTACCCCACGAACCTGCGCCTAAAACAGCGATCTTTTCTGCCATAATCCTTCTCCTTTATTTAATTGATTTACTTATGCCATATACCACGGAATATTTTTTTGCCGACGACGAATTATCCATATTACTAACGAACCAATAAAAAAGATAACCGAAAGCAATTGTGAAATACGGATTGACCCAAGCATTAAGCTATCTGTCCGCATCCCCTCAATTATAAAACGTCCACACGAATACCACATTACATATGATAAAAAGATTTCGCCACGTCGAAAAAGGTGTTGCCGATGACGCAAGAGTAACAGGAATACAAATCCTGCAAGATCCCACAATGATTCATATAAAAACGTCGGAATCCGATAATGCCCACCAATATACATTTGGTTAATTATCCAATGCGGAATATGTTGAGCAACCAAGCTTGCCCGTGTAGTAATTGCACCAAATGCTTCTTGATTCATAAAATTACCCCAGCGACCAATTCCTTGCGCCATAATTAAAGTAGGTGCAATAACATCCATCATTAACCAACCAGAAATATGACGATAGTGACAAAAAACAAGTAACACTGCAAAACCACCAAGAATAGCTCCGTAGATAGCAATTCCGCCATCCCAAATTGCAATAATCTCACTAGGATGTTGAGAATAATAATCCCACTGGAATATTACATAGTATGCTCGTGCACAGACAATAGCGATAGGAAGTGCCCATAATAGGTAATCGTAAAAATCATCTTCAGGAATCCCCTGCCGCTTTCCTTCGCGGACTGAAAGTAATAACGCTAACACAACACCGCTAGCAATAATTATGCCATACCAATGAATGGTAAACGGACCACCTTGAAAGGCAATTGGGTTTAACGCTGCCTTTATTGCTAAGTTAGTCATCTAGTTTGCGGACCCCTTACTATCTCGTTCTGAATTTTGCTTGATTAGCTGGTTAAGGTTACGATCAAATGTTTCCGTTGCATCATATCCCATTGTTTCAGCACGATAATTCATTGCGGCTGACTCAATGATAATTGCTAAATTACGACCAGTCTTAACCGGAACCGAAACTTTTGGCACGATTACTCCTTGGATAGTCTGCGTATCACCACGGTCTCCTAAACGATCAAATTGAACATCCGGCGTCCATGTTTCAAGATGAACAATTAAATTAATTTGATCAGACGGCATAATAGCTCCTGTACCATATAATGTTGATACGTCAATAATACCGATTCCACGAATTTCCATTAAATTTTTTAGAATTTGTGGTGCAGTTCCTACCAGGATTTGTTCATCACGAGCGTATACCTCAACCCGGTCATCGGCAATCAAGCGATGTCCGCGACGAACTAATTCAAGAGCAGTTTCACTCTTTCCAACTCCAGAATCACCAGTAATTAAAACACCCACCCCACTAATATCTACTAATACACCATGGAGAGATTTACGAGGTGCCAATCGTCCCAATAAATAAGAAGTCATATTACTTAAAATCTGTGAAGATGTAAGGTGTGTTCCTAAGATTGGGATTTTAGCATCGTTTGCTGCTTTCTTAAGCTCCTTTGGGATTGGCAGGTTAGTTGAAATAACAAAGCACGGAGTTTGGGGCATGCACATTCTGGTCATATATTCTTCGCGTTGTTCATGAGTCAAATCTTTTGCAAAGGAAGTCTCCGTAATTCCTAATAATTGGATTCGAACTGCTGGATAATGCTTAAAATATCCTGCAAACTCTAGGGCCGGACGTGAAATATCACTAGTTGTAATCTTACGCTGCAAATAATCTTCACCTTGTAAGACCTTTAATCGCACCTTCTCAACTAATTCTTGAACCGTAATACTGTTGGACACTTTTTTCCACTCCTTTACATTCTTTCCTCGTGGCTAGTGATAATTGTATTAAAGATTGCCATAATAATCGCAATCAAAATTGCAGCACCAAATGACGAGAAATGAAAGTTTGCTGGACCGACAAGCAATGACGTCAGTTGCAGCATTATTCCATTAATTACAACACTAAAAAGACCAAGGGTCAAAATATTAATCGGCAACGACAATATTACTAAGATCGGCTTGATTAGCACATTTAAGATTGCCAAAACAAAACTTGCTAACGGCGCAATCCATGCACTAGTAATATAAAACATCCCTGTACCAGCAAATAAACCTGCCAGCGCAATAAAGAGGATCGTATCAATTAATACGCGTTTCCAGAATTCCATTATGATCTTCCATTTCTTTTAATGTCTTTTTCTTCTACGTCTGTTAATGTTCGCCGAGAACGCTGTTGGGACTGATGGGACTTTGTTTGTGCTTCACTAAACGACTTTAACATTCCTAATAAATCAGGATTTTGCGGATCAGCAGGCATAATTATTACTAAGATAATATAAATAATGATCCCTGGAACAAAACCGGTAAAAATGGTTATAAGGACATATAAAATTCGTAAAATATTCGGTTGAATCTTAAAGTATTGACCAATCCCACCAAAAACACCAGCAATCATTTTATCTGATCCAGATCGCGTTAATCTTTTATGTTGGCTCTCACGCATTCCGCTCACTTCCCTTCTAATATAATAAAAATAAATTATTGAGGATTCTTTTGACTAAGTTTCCATTGCAAAAAGGCATTGATAAAAGGATCAAGTTCACCGTCCATTACCGCTTGCCCATTATGGGTTTCATAACCGCTCCGATTATCCTTGACAAGGGTATAAGGATGAAAAACATACGACCGAATTTGCGATCCCCAGCCAATATCAAGCTGTTCGCCTTCAATTTCCGCCCGCTTCTTAGCTTTTTTCTCTTCTTCTAATTCATAAAGCTTTGACTTCAGCATATTCATTGCTGTTACCCGGTTTTGCAATTGTGACCGCTCTGCTTGCGATGAAGTCACAATACCAGTCGGAATATGAGTAATTCGAACAGCTGATTCAGTCTTATTAATATGCTGACCACCAGCCCCACTAGAACGAAATGTATCAACCCGTAAATCAGACGGATCAATATCGATTTCAACACTATCATCTAGTTCTGGCATTACATCAACCGAAGCAAAGGATGTGTGACGACGACCTGCCGCGTCAAAAGGCGAAATTCTTACTAAGCGATGAACACCTTTTTCACTCCGCAAATAACCAAAGGCATTATGTCCCTTGATTAACAGAGTAACACTTTTAATTCCTGCCTCTTCGCCCGCTTCATAATTAGCTGTTTCAACCGTAAAACCATGCTGTTCACCCCAACGAACGTACATCCGTAAGAGCATCTCTCCCCAATCTTGCGCTTCTGTTCCCCCAGCTCCCGGGTGGATTTCTAAAATTGCATTTTTAGAATCATATTCACCATCTAATAACTGGGTTAAACGATACTGCTCAAGAGCTTTTTGCGTTTTTTCAAAGGAAGATTCAAATTCTTTCTGTAAGTCATCATCAGGTTCAACAGCCAATAATTCAATCGATGTCTCTAAGTCAGCAATCTGATCACGTAAGTTAATAAATGTATCGCGCTTATCTTTTAAACTATTATTTTCAGTAATGATTTTTTGCGCTTTTTCATTATCATTCCAAAAGTCAGCTTGTGCCATTTCTTGTTCAATTTCGGCAATACGTTCATCTAACGCATCAAGGTCAAAGAGACCTCCCGAAGTGCGTAACTTCTTTTTGCATTACTTCTACTTGTTTCTTTGCTTCGCTTAATTCCACAATAAAGCCTCCGTAAATACAACAATACGACAGCGGTACCGCCATGGGTTACCTTACTGCCGTACCTAGTAGTAAATTTATAATTATCGTGTTACATTTTGTCGGATCTCAGACTTCATAAAGAGACGGGTCGTTTCATATTCAATATCAGCAATCATCTGTTCAAACATGTGATAACCAGCTGTCTGATATTCAACCAACGGATTTAATTGCCCGTATCCTCGTAAACCAACCGATTGACGGAATTGATCCATCACATCAATATGGTCAGTCCAATGGGAATCAACAACTCGTAAAATAACAACTTTTTCGAATTCAAGCATTTGTGCAGGATCATATAGTTGCTTTTGCTTTTCTTTGTAGACTCCCTTAGCAAAAGTCATTAAGTAATCGACAATCTCATCCGGTGTTTTGCCTTCAAGATCCTTAACCGTAATCGTATCGGGCTTGATTAGGACCTCTTCTGCAAAGTCAACAATTCCTTGCAAATCCCAATCTTTCTTTTCACCAAGAGTATGTTGATCAACTTCACGCTTGATTGTACGTTTAAAAATTGGCATTAATACCCATTTCAACGATTCATCTTCCGTGATAATCTCTTGTCGTTCCTTATAGATAATCTCACGTTGCTCACGCATTACATCATCATATTGCAAAACATTCTTCCGTGAGTCATAGTTGTTACCTTCAACTCGTTTTTGAGCAGATTCAACCTGGTGAGTTAGGAAGCGACTCCGAATAACGGCATCTTCGTCATTAACCTTCATCCGTTCAAGGAATGACTTGATCCGGTCACCACCAAACCGCTTCATCAAATCATCTTCAAGTGAAAGATAAAACTGTGATAAACCTGGATCACCTTGACGACCAGACCGTCCCCGAAGCTGATTATCAATTCGTCGTGATTCATGACGTTCAGTACCAATAACAGCTAAGCCACCGAGTTCACGAACACCAGGTCCTAATTTAATATCGGTTCCCCGTCCGGCCATGTTGGTAGCAATTGTGACAGCACCTTTTTGACCAGCGTTTTTAACAATCTCTGCTTCTTTAGCGTGATTCTTGGCGTTTAAAACAACGTGTGGGATATTTTCTTTATCCAAAAGCTGTGAAAGATATTCAGAAGTCTCAACGGCAACTGTCCCGACTAGAATTGGCTGTCCCTTTGCATGGAGCTTTTTAATCCGTTTAACAACTGCTGCAAATTTACTTTGCAAGGTCGGATATAGCAAATCAGGCTCATCCTTCCGCTGAATAGGGCGGTTTGTTGGGATCGTGATAGTTTCCATGTTGTAAATTTCGCGGAACTCTTCTTGCTCAGTCTTAGCAGTACCGGTCATTCCTGACAGCTTATTGTACATTCGGAATAAGTTCTGGTAAGTGATGTTAGCCATTGTCTTATTCTCTTCTTGGATCTCAACGCCTTCCTTGGCTTCAATTGCTTGGTGTAAGCCATCAGAGAAGCGTCGACCTTCCATTACCCGTCCAGTAAAGGAATCAACAATCAAAACTTCCCCATCTTGGACAACATAATCCTTGTCAAGGAACATGATGTAATTAGCACGCAAGGCTTGATCCAAGTGGTGAGTTAAGGCAGTATTTTCTGGATCATAAAGGTTCTTTAAGTTAAAGTACTTTTCGGCTTTCTTAATTCCTTCATCGGTTAAAGAAACTGTCTTTGATTCAAGGTCAACCTTGTAATCAACATCCTTTTTTAATTGCTTAACAAACCGGTCTGTCTGCCGATATAGCTTTGAAGTTCCTGTACCAGGTCCAGAAATAATCAATGGAGTTCGTGCTTCATCAATTAAAATTGAATCAACTTCATCAACCAATGCATAATTCAATCCCCGTTGTACCTGGTCTTCTTTGTAAACTGCCATGTTATCACGAAGATAATCGAACCCGATCTCACTATTAGTTGAGTACATAATATCAGCTTTATATGCTTCTCGCTTTTGGTCGGGACTCATTTCTGAATTATTAATTCCAACCGAACAACCTAACCAGTTATATAATTGTCCCATTTCTGTTGCATCACGCTTTGATAGGTATTCATTAACCGTAATAACGTGAACACCCTTTCCAGAAATGGCATTTAAGTACACTGGCATTGTCGCAGTCAAGGTTTTACCTTCACCAGTCCGCATTTCAGCAATGTTACCTTCGTGGAGAACAATTCCTCCCATAATTTGGACATGGAATGGGTATAGACCTAAAACCCGCTTAGCTCCTTCACGAGATACTGCAAAGGCTTCTGGAAGCATATGATCCAAGGACTCTCCTTTTTTATAACGTTCCCGGAATTCATCAGTCTTTGCCTGAAGCTGTTCATCAGTCATTTCTGACATCTGCTTAGCATAACTTTCTACTTTATTTGCTATTTTATTAATTCGTCGTAATTCGCGACGATCGCTTTCAATCCATTTTTTAAGAATATTGGCCATAAAAGCGTCCTTCCTATTTTTCTGGCTTAAGTCCAATATCAATAAAAAAGTACTACTCAAGCCAATTATATTTTTATTCTAACCATAATATTTTACCACGTTCGCAACGTAAATAAAAATTTTCGGCACAATTATAATCACTAAAAAGACGGTCCAAATGATATCAGAAATAAAAAGCGCCAATGATTCCTCATCCGCGCTATCGTTAATTATTTAGCATTGACTATTCTGCTTCAATCAAGCCATACCGACCATCATTACGACGGTAAACAATGCTTGTACCATCTGTATCAGCATCTTGGAAAACAAAGAAATCATGTCCTAACATATCCATTTGAAGGACTGCTTCTTCTGGATCCATTGGCTTTAATGAAACTTGCTTTGTCCGTACAATCTTTAATTCATCATCAGCTTCATCTACAACATCATTATCAGATGGAATAAATTCAAGGTTCTTTAAGCCCTTTTCACGTGACTTACGGTTTACCTTGGTCTTGTACTTCCGAATTTGCCGTTCGAGCTTATCTGTAACCAAATCAATGCTTCCATACATATCATTAGAAGTCTCTTCTGCCCGCAAAGTCAAGTATGGTAATGGAATGGTTACCTCAACTTTGTATGTCCGGTTTGGATAAACTTTTAAGTTCACGTGGGCGGTAGCTTCAACACTATCTTCAAAGAACTTTTGAAGCTTACTGATCCGCTTTACCACATAATCCCGAATTGATTCAGTAACTTCGACATTTTCACCACGAATATTGAACTTTAACATTGTACTTCTCTCCTTTCAGCCAAGCTATTGCTTGATCTGATATCAGAAGGACCACTCTTCTCATATCCTACTTTTATTATAGATTAGTTCCGGTTAATTAACAAACTATATTAACGTATCTTAAAAAGAATTTAACGTGCTAATGAGATACTTTTAACCCAAGCACAATCGGCCTGATGAAATAGGTCGGCAGCATGATAGAGTGTCCGCCCGGTCGTATAAATGTCATCAACCAAAAGGATTTTCTTTTGCTTAAATCTTTCCGGCATTTCAAGAGTAAATGGCTGTGGTGTTAATAATCGTTCTTGCCGCGTTTTACTGGATTGGTTTACTTTCTCCCTTGCTTTAACCTTAAGCGCTGGTAAATATGGAACTTCTCGTAATAAACCTACTACCTGATTGAATCCCCGCGTTTGCCACGTCACTGTTGTTACCGGAATTGGAATAACATAGTCCGCTGCTACCCGTTGAATATGGGTACTGAATTCGGTTTGAAATACTTTTCGCAAGCGGTAATCACCCGCAAATTTGTAACGGTGCATATACTCCTTCATCTTCAAATTATAATGATATAACCCTCGGTGGTGTAAATACCATCCATATAGTTGATTCCAACGGCGACATTCATCACACAACTCTTGTCCTTTGGTGCATCCCCCTCTTCCACATCCTTGACAATGATTTTCTGCTTGCCAATGTGCAAATTGTCCTACACAATCTTTACAAGCCACCTCATTTAAAATTTCCCGTGACCAAAAAATATCCCGCAACGTTAGCCGAACCATAATTTCCTTATTGCATAATACGCATTTCATTTTTTATTTGCTGCCCTTTCTTATTCATATAATTTACCTGTTGAACTGCTTGATGCACTTGTCGGCAATTACTACTAACCCATAAAATCACATTACCCGTCGGCCGACTTTGTGCACGCCCAGCACGTCCGGCAATTTGAACAAGCGCCGAAGAAGTAAAAACTCCTTCATCAGCACCTAAAACATATACGTCAATTTCAGGGAAGGTAACTCCACGTTCAAGAATTGAGGTTGTAATTAAAAAATCATACTTACCATCACGCATTCGCTGAACTTTTATTAAACGGTCAGGATCATTAGCATGGACGGTAGTAAAATGATGACGCGGGAAATAAGATTGAATAGCTGTATATATTAATGGTAAGTCTGCTACATGCGGTACAAACAATAAGAAACGATGTTGATGCGCCAAACTTGCCCGCATCGCCTGGACGCATATTCTAGGTAGTTGATGATGCTTTAAGTGTTGGCGCCAAAAAGCAAGTTGGACCTTTATTGGTGGCAAAAGATATCCATGATACCGTAATGGCAAGTAACTAACTGCCAAGCGGTGCTGCTTTACTGCGCGTAATAAGGTATCACCAGGAGTTGCCGTTAGATACAGGCATCCGCCGTCTTCTTTAATTGCATGGTTAGTTGCATAAAGTAGCGATTCATTAGCTGCATACGGAAAAGCATCAACCTCATCAATAATTAAATTATCAAAAGCATGGTAAAATCGTAACAATTGATGCGTTGTGCAAATTGTCAACTGGGCATAGTGATAAGGTAACTCTTGCCGACCATGTAATAAGGCAATGTCGCAATTAGCAAAAGCTGCTCGGAGACGAGGAAAAAGTTCAAGACAAACGTCGACGCGTGGTGATGCTATTCCGACTCGTTCACCGCGTTGAAGTGCCGCTGCAATTCCGGCAAACATCATCTCTGTCTTTCCCGCTCCTGTCACTGCCCATAGCAACTGTTGTTCATGACTAGCCATTCGCTGAGCAATTATCGATGACGCGTGTGCTTGTAACGGAGATAATTTGCCATGCCATGTTAACGTCGGCTGATCGTTCTTTGCAAATTGATTTGGTTCGGGAACATGATAGAATTTATTTAATGTTGAAACGCGCCCCAGGTTAATGCAATGTGGACAATAAAATTCATTACGAGGCAAAGCAGCCTCTTCCCTTGCAGTTAACTGGTTGCAACGATTACATCGAATGTTTCGTAAACCGACCCCAATTGTTGGCAAAACCTGGATACCAGCAGGAACCGGCGCAAAACGGCTCGCCAATACTTGTCTGCCATAGTAATAACTAATATCCATTATTTATCCCCCTATAGTATATATACGTAAAAAGATCAAAAATGCATGAAGGAAGTTTAAAATGACAGAAAATTACCTTACTATTGCTCAGGATACCGTATATGAGCAGGTGATTAAAAAATCACGGTTCATTTGTACGATTGCCCGAGTATCATCTGAGGAAGAAGCAAAAGGAATTATCAATAAAGTTCAAACCGAGCACCGCAAAGCAACCCATAATTGTTTTGCTTACATGATTGGCGAGGATGACCATATTCAACGTGAAAGCGACAATGGCGAACCCAGTGGAACAGCTGGAATTCCAATTCTTGAATCGCTTAAACTTGCTAAAATTCATGATGTAGTAGCCATTGTGACTCGTTATTTTGGTGGAATTAAACTCGGTGCGGGCGGACTTATTCGCGCATATAGCAACACAACAACTGCAGCCATTCATCAAGCGGGATTAATCCAACGCGTCAAGCAAGCAACGCTTCAAATAACCGTCTCTTATTCCCAACATGACCCTCTCTTATATTACTTAAAAGAAAATAGTTTAGAAGTGGCAGGAGAAGAATATGGTGTAAACGTAATAACTAGTATTTATGTTAACGAAGACGAGTTAGCATCCGTGAAAAAAAGCCTTACGGACCGCTTTAACGATCAGCTACAAATTACAGAAGGTCCTCAGCGGTTTAATGAAGTTCCCTATCAAAGTTAATCGTGAATATGAATAATAGAAGACCATAATTCATAACTTAGCAAAATAGTATAGTCTACAACAGCAAAGGGCTAGTGAGTAATCAACATTTTCTCACTAGCCCTTTGCTACTTTACAAGTTTTATTAGGATCACGATCGTTCTAGATTAACCAATTACCTGCTACTTACTCTTTTTTACCGAATAATAATAACTGATCCACACGGTAATTGCTAAAAACGTCAATAAGGTAAATGCTTTCTGCGTTCCAATTGCTGTCGAATTACTACGACTAATATGCAAGTGTGCCTGGCTTGCTGCTACAATCATTGCTACTAAGGATGTTCCAATTGCCCCTGCAAATTGCTGGAGGGTATTCAAAATGGCATTCCCTTGTAGTGTATTTTCTTTTCCAATCACAGCTAATGCATTTGTCATTACACTTCCCATGCACATTCCCATACCGGCCATGTAAAAGATATATACCACTGCAATAAATGAGTTACTCAAGCTGCGACTCATTAATGTAAACAGCAATAACGATAATAAACACAAAGTTATTCCAATTAATATTGGTTTGCGCGCACCAAAACGGTCTAAAATACGTCCGCCTAGTGGGGCAAAAATCGCACCGGCAAATCCAGCTGGTAAAACAACTAATCCGGCAACCATCGCAGTACTACCATTAACTATTTGAATATAGTTCGGTAATAAAAAAGCAAAACCCAACGAAATTATCTGGGTAAGGAAAAAGCCTAATACGTGACCGGTAAATGATAAATTCTTGAATAAGCGTAATTGTAAAATCGGCTTACTAATTATTAAGGAACGCCAAACTAATCCAACCATTCCAATCAGCCCTACCAGTAAGCATCCACCAACCCTCAAGCTAACGAAGGGCTGGCTACCAAGATTACTAAATCCGGTTACTAAACCTGTAAATAGACAAATAATCATTAACATACTAAATAAATCAACGTGTTGTCGGCGAATAACTGACTTTTGGATAATCCCCCATTCTCCCAGCAACAGTGAAATGATGAGTAATGGAAGTAAAAGATAGAAAACCCACCGCCAGTTAAGCTGACTAGCAACCACGCCACCAAAAGTTGGTCCAATCGCTGGAGCTACCCCGGTAATTAAGTTGCCAACTCCCATCATCAATCCGATCTTACTAGAAGGAACCTGCTCCATAATAATATTAAACATTAGGGGTAAAGCAATCCCTGTACCAACGCCCTGAATTCCTCGTCCAATTAATAATACCGGAAATGTCGGCGCTACTGCATCAATCACGACTCCACTAATAAATAATAAAATTGCTACAGTAAATAGGCGTTTTGTTGTAAATGAGCTTTTAAGAATCGCCGACAGTGGCACAAAAATCGCAACTAATAATAAGTAAATCGAAGTAATCCACTGTACCGTATTAGTTGTAATCGTAAATTCCTGCATCAGAATTGGGAACGTAACATTCATTGCAGTCTCTACAATTACACCACAAAATGACATTAATCCCGTTGCAATAATTGCCGCAATAACTCTAGGCGAAATTTTATCAGTCATTATTTACTTTTTCTCCTTTACTATTGACGTTAAAAATTGCTCAACCACTGTAATATCATGCTTACTAAATGCTACTTTGATCTTAGCTTCATATTCCTTTAAATATTGGCTAACAAGTGGTGCCAATTTCTTCCCATCAGTAGCCAACGTCACTACTTTTTGACGATGATCCACTAGAGACGAGGTACGAGTGATAAGGTTCTTCTTTGCCATTCGTTGTAATAATACCGTCGTAGTTGACCTTTTAATTCCAAACTCGGATTCAATTTGATGTTGATCGCAGCTATTTCCCGGGAAATGAGTTAAAAAGTCAATAATCGACATCTGGGTTCCTGTTAACCCGTATTGATGAGCAAAGGTATTCATCTCTTGATTCATTTTGTTATTAGCTAATTTTATTAGTCGTCCAATCATTACTACCTACCCCTTCATTTTGTTAGTCAACTAACAAAAATATTATAGTAAGGTCTGCTTAAATAATCAATAGCAATCATTAAATAAAAAGAGCCTCCCACTTATGGAATAATTCCATAAGCAGAAAGCACTTTAATTGATCTATTAACTTAACACTAATTCTACAATATCCAAAGCCACTATTAGTGCTAAAACACAACTTAAAATTACTAGAATCTGTCGCGTATGCTGATCCTTTTTTCGTAACTTTTCCCAGTTCAATCCAGCATACGAACCAAGAATGAGGACACAGCCAATAATTCCATAAATTCCTGAATGAAAGCCCCGATTGTCAATTGAATAACTTGCAGCTAGAAACAAACCAACTGCAAATAATCCACCCCATAAAAGTTGTTTTTTGTTCATAATAGTTAACACTTTCTTACACTATTCTTGTAAATGATAATTGTAACTAGCAACAATAATGTTTTCCCGAGAATTTAATAGTGCACGAAGACGGACACTAGTCTGGTTATGCAGAGCTAATTGCCAAGGCCGCTTTGGAATAAACTGGGGCACAAGCACTGTTGTTGAATAGTTTCTTGCCTCTGCCCGTTTAGCAATCACGTCAACAAACCGTAATGTCGGTTTAGCAATTGAACGGTACGAAGAATGAATATCAACAAACCGAACATCTGGATATTCAGCTTTAAATTCATTAGCTGTTTTATGCTCTTTACCTGGATTCTCATCAAATGAAACATGCATAGCGATGACATAATCACCAATCGACCGGGCATAGTTTATCGCACCACGAGTTACCCGCGTAACATTACCAACTAATACAATAACCGTTGCCCCATCATAATCGTGCAACTGAACTTTTGTCTTCTCAGCAACTCGCAACTGCGCAGCAACTTTAACATAATGACGATGGACAGCATGAAACATCCACAATAGTAACGGCATAATAATTAAGTACGGCCAAACATTTGCAAAGTGCTGCCAGAAAAGACAGATAACTAGGGCAAATGAGATTAATGCGCCCACTAAATTAATAAACGCCTTACCAAGCCAGAAGCCCTCTCGTTCACGGAACCAGTGAATAATCATTCCTGATTGTGACAAGGTAAATGGGACAAACACCCCCACAGCATACAACGGAATTAACATGTTGGTCTGACCATGGAAAATCAAGATTAAAATAATTGCACCAATAGCTAATGAGATAATTCCATTAGAGTACCCCAACCGGTCGCCACGGTCCATAAATGCATGTGGCATATACTTATCCTTGGCCATATTAAAGGCTAAAATAGGAAAGGCCGAGAAACCAGTATTAGCAGCCACCGCCAAAATCATTGCTGTTGATAGCTGTAACATATAAAATCCAAGACCATGTCCCCCAAAAATTTGCGCAGCCATCTGCGAAAGAATCGTTGTCCGTGAATTTGGAACAACACCAAGGTAGAAACTGAAGAAGATAACGGCAATAAAGAAGAATGCTAAAATGGCACTCATAATTGCAAGAGTCGTCGATGCATTCTTCTCTTTCGGCCTATTGAAATTAGGAACCGCATTACTTACTGCTTCAACCCCCGTTAATGATGATGAACCAGCAGAGAATGCCCGAATTAGTAAAACAAATGACATCCCTGAAACCGGAGTGCCATAATCAACAATGGCTTTGTAATGGATATGCCCCATTGCTATGTTATATCCACCCCAAATGACCATAATAATCATCATTACAACAAAGAAATAAACCGGAATCGTCAAGAAATTAGCGCTCTCGCTCATCCCCCGTAAATTCATAAACATAATTATTAAAACAATGATTATTCCAAGGGGAATCGAAAACTTGTACAGTGCCGGAATAGCAGAAGTGATCGCTTCGACCCCAGATGTCGTTGATACGGCAACAGTTAGCATATAGTCAACTAACAGGGATCCACCAGCAAATAATCCACCATTACTTCCCCAATTTCTTGTTGCAACGACATATGCACCCCCACCACTAGGATAGGCATGAATAATCTGTTGGTACGATAGCGTAATCGCTAATAACAAGATCAGAACAATTGCCGCAATCGGAATCGAATACCAAATTGCTGCCGCTGACAAAGTAACTAAAACCGTCGTAATCTGTTCCGGTCCATAAGCAACTGACGATATTGCATCAGATGAAAGCATTGCTAATGCTTTAAACTTGGTTAGATGTGTCTGCCCTTCATCGAGGGTTTTTAACGGTTTCCCGATCAAAACACGTTTTAAATAACGCCACATACTATCCTCCTCTAATTTTTCACTTTTTTATAAATGATAATACTACAATTTATCAATAAACTTTGCAATATACAACGGCTCAATTAATCTTCTTCTGGTAATTTTACCTTTGCATTTACTTTTTCTGCCGCTGGATCTACTTCCTTCATCCGACTAGCAACTGCCCACCAATAAAAGCCAAGGGAACAAACAATGATAACAACAAAATCCCATGGATATTTAAGCCAATTTTGACCACCAAAGCCATCGCTACCAATATATGAAATAGTCGAAATAAAAACAAGGTAGGCTAGCATCCAAAAGCAATTTTGCAAATCCTTTAGTCCCGCTGCATGTCGATACCGAATCTCATAATAAAGATAAATTGGTAATCCTAATAAGATAACTCCAATAACCTGAACAGTCGTTGGCCACATTGTCCAATATATCGATAAACTAGTCAAAACAAACGCACATGGTGCAAGCCAAGTCATAAATTTAGGATGAAATGGTCGCTTTAGTTTAGTATGCATTTTACGTAATGAGATCACAGTTACCGGCCCTGTAAGGTAAGCAATCAGAGTCGACCCCGTAATAACAGTTGCTAACAAACTCCAATTACGAAAAAGGCTAACCATAATAACTGCTAAAATCAAGTCAACAACCATGGCAAAGCGGGGAATCATATATCGTCGCTCAAGATGACCAAGCCATTGTGGAAGGTGCCCAGTATGGGTCATTGCTGCCAGTGCCCGAGAAGCAGTTGCTACAAACGCCACCCCTGTTCCAAACGGTGAAACAAATGCATCCATATACAATAGAATTGCTAGCCAATTCATCCCAAGTAAAATCGCAATATCTGCGAAAGGTGACGTATAGTTAATACCATGCCATCCTTTTTGTGCAAGGAATGCAGGATCAATTGCCCCAATAAACGCTACTTGTAACATAATGTAAATTACAGCAGTAATAATCATCGAAATAAGAACACCCCGGACAATATTTTTATGGGGGTTAACCATTTCACCACCCATATTTATTACTGTTTGAAAGGCATCATATGACATAATTATCCCTGATACAGCCGCCGCTTCAAAAATTGATCGACTCCCATATGGCATAAACGTGCTAAGATTATGACCAAAATTCCCCGGATGAAAGCCAGCGATAATTAACATTATAATGGTTAATGTCGGTAAAAGAATTTTAAAAATTGAAATAAGATTGGTAAACCGCGTCATTAACTTTACTGACCAGAAATTTATTAATGTGAATACTACCATAAAGGCAAATACTACCAGTAATCCGGGCGTAGTAATATTGCCATTTTTCATAAAATGGTGAGTCCAATTTGCCCATGTCCAGGGCCATGAACTCATGTATTGAACTGAGGCAACGGCTTCCATCGGGACAAGGGTTATTAGGGAAATCCAATTTGCCCATGCCGCAATAAATCCCAAAAGCGGACCATGACTATACTGCGCATAACGACTCATACCACCGCTTTCTGGGAACATCGCTCCTAATTCAACATAAGTCAGGGCAATACTGATGATAATAATCGCCCCTAAAATCCAGGAAATAATTGCGGCTGGTCCTGCAACCTTAGCAGCTGTACCAGCACCAAATAGCCACCCAGACCCAATCAATGAGTTTAGTGCTAACATTACTCCTGAAAACAAAGTAATCTTTTGGAACTTTAATTTTTCCATTTCTTAGTTCCTTTCATTTATAATTTAGCTAAAAATTTACACTCATTAACTTTACCACAATTTAAGAACTTTAGATTAATTTAAAAAGCAGTCTTCACCATCACAATGATAAAAACTGCTTATTCATAATATAAAACGACCCTACACCCATCTAAAAGTGTAAAGCCGTTAAAATCATCTAGAAAACTAGATTACATCATACCGCCCATTCCGCCTTGTGGGGCAGCAGGAGCTTGGTTATCCTTTGGTTCTGGCTTATCAGCAACAACTGCTTCAGTAGTAAGAAGCAATGCTGATACAGAGGCAGCATTTTGAAGAGCTGAACGAGTAACCATTGTTGGGTCAACAATACCTGCCTTAATCATATCTTCAAACTTGCCATCAGCGGCATTGTATCCAATACCTTCTTTTTCATTCTTCAATTCATTAACAATAACTGAGCCTTCAACACCGGCGTTTTCAGCAATTTGACGAACTGGAGCTTCAAGGGCTGCCTTAACGATGTTGATACCAGTCAATTCATCGCCTTCAGCATCAATCTTATCAAGAGCTGGAATTACATTAATCAATGCAGTACCACCACCAGGAACGAATCCTTCTTGGACGGCAGCACGAGTAGCATTCAATGCATCCTCAATACGGTACTTCTTTTCCTTTAATTCAGTTTCAGTTGCGGCACCAACTTTAACAACTGCAACACCACCAGAAAGCTTTGCAAGACGTTCTTGAAGCTTTTCCTTGTCAAAGTCAGAAGTAGACTTAGCAATTTCTTGCTTGATTTGTTCTACCCGTTCTTGGATAGCTTCCTTTGAGCCGGCACCATCAACAATTGTAGTAGTGTCCTTAGTAACAGTAACCTTATTTGCTTGGCCTAATTGGTCAACAGTAGCATCCTTCAAGCTCATACCAAGGTCATCAGAAATAACAGTACCACCAGTCAATACCGCAATATCTTGAAGTTGAGCCTTCCGACGGTCACCAAAGCCAGGGGCCTTAACAGCAACAACATTGAAAGTACCACGAATCTTGTTCAAAACAAGCGTTGGCAATGCTTCACCAGTAATATCATCAGCAATAATCAAGAGAGCGCGACCTTCTTGAACAACTGATTGAAGTAATGGCAAAATATCTTGGATGTTGCTAATCTTCTTATCAGTGATCAAGATGTATGGGTTATCAAGATCTGCTTCCATCTTGTCATTGTCAGTAACCATGTATTGTGACATGTAACCACGGTCAAAGCTCATTCCTTCTACAACGTCAACACTAGTGTCAACACCACGGGAATCTTCAATGGTAATAACCCCATCGTTACCAACCTTTTCCATTGCATCAGCAATTAACTTACCAACTTCTGGGTTAGCAGCTGAAATAGAAGCAATTTGTTCAATGTCATCTTTAGTCTTTACATCATGAGACATCTTCTTTAGTGCTTCAACAGCAGTTTCAGTAGCCTTGTCAATACCCCGACGAATACCAACTGGATTTGCACCAGATGTAACATTCTTCATTCCGGCATTTACAATTGCTTGGGTCAAAACAGTAGCGGTAGTCGTCCCGTCACCGGCAATATCATTAGTCTTTGAAGCAACTTCGGAAACAAGCTTTGCACCCATGTTTTCAAAGTGATCTTCGAGTTCAATACTCTTAGCAATCGTAACACCATCATTAGTAATAGTTGGCGTGCCGTAGCTTTGTTCCAAAACAACGTTCCGTCCCTTTGGACCCATCGTTGTCTTAACAGTATCAGCTAATTTATCAACACCACTGAGCATTGCGCTCCGTGCGTCTTCAGAAAACTTAATTTCTTTTGCCATTTATGTCACCTCAAAATTAATTTCATTTTTCATAATAATGAAGGAAATCCATCCTTCAGCCTTAATAATTTTCAGTTAGTAATTTTTATTCAACAATTGCTACTAAGTCCTTAGCGTGAACAACCAAGTACTTTTCACCATCATATTCTACTTCGTTACCAGCGTACTTATCAAACAATACGCGGTCGCCTTCCTTAACAGCTGGAGCAAGCTTTTGTCCGTTTTCTAAAGTACGACCTTCTCCAACGGCAATAACCTTTCCAGTAGTTGGCTTTTCCTTTACGTTCGAAGCAAGGACAATTCCACCAACTGTCTTTTCTTCTTCAGTTTCAGCTTTTAGAACAACGCGATCTCCTAATGGTTTTAACACGTTAATCCCTCCATCTTGTTAATAGTTTTATTTTTAGCACTCAAAACCTCCAAGTGCTAAATACATATTTAAATATAACATGTTATTTTCAAAATGCAATAAAAACACTTTGACTTTTTTTGACCATCATCGTTTTGAACGTATTCTTTCCGTAAAAAAATGTTTAATTACGCTTGATTAGTACACAAAAAGCACCAGTTTAATATTTCTATCAAACTAATGCTTTCTACTAAATTATTCAGCTGAATCTTCAGTATAGTTTTTTATAAAGTAAATCAATGTTTGTAATTCATTCGTCAAATCAATATTTTGCACTTGAACATTTTTAGGCACAGATAATCGCACTGGTGTAAAGTTAAGAATTCCCTTTACTCCTGCTTCAACTAATTGATCTGCAACATGCTGGGCTTTAATCCCCGGAACAGTTAAAATAACAACATCGATTTGTTGTTCTTTTAATTGCTTAACCATATCTTCTGAAGGATAGATCGGTATACCGCTCTTAACCGTGTTCGCATATTCTGGCTTAGTATCAAAAGCTGCACTAATTCGTAAGTTTGTGTCTTGGTGAAAATTAAAGTTTAATAAGGCGCTCCCTAAACTACCAACACCAACAAGGGCAACACTTACCAAAGAATCTTGATGAAGAATTCCCTTGAAAAACTTTAATAAACTCTCAACATCATAACCATATCCCCGCTTACCAAGTTCACCAAAATATGAAAAGTCGCGACGAATCGTTGCTGAATCCACTTGAACTGCGTCAGATAGCTCCGTTGATGAAACCCGTTGCTTATTTGCATCCTTTAATACGTTAAGATAGCGAAAATAAATTGGCAACCGTTTAGCAGTTGCACGTGGAATTTTTTTGTTAGCCATTCTACTTTTGTTCCTCCTAAAATTAGTTTTCGCCAACCTAGTCGCCAACTAATGCTAGGTTTTTCGAGATGGACGATACCACTAATTTTTACTTTGTGAAATTTAATTCTGTGTATATTCTAGCAATTAAAAGGTTTTTTGTGAACTAAAATACAAAAATATTTTGAAATTTTTTATTTAAATTTAAAATCTGCTAAAATAAAACCATATTAAATCAACGTATTAAATGAGGTTACAATAATGTTACTTTTACAAACAAATGACGTAATGCGGCGTTTTGGTGCCGATGTTTTATTTCACAATATGAATATGCAAATTCAGGAGCACGGACGAACCGCACTGGTTGGTCGTAACGGTGCCGGAAAAACTACCCTTCTTAAAATGATTGCCGGTATTACTGAACCGGATGAGGGGACAATTACAAAAGTTAAGGACCTAACAATCGGTTATCTTGCCCAGGACCAAGGACTCGATAGCCAAAATAGTATTTGGACTGAACTAGATACAGTTTTTGCTCCCCTCCATAAAATGGAAAAGCAAATCCACGACCTCGAGCAACAATTGGCTGACCTTGATAGCAGTAATCCACAATACCAACAAGTGCTATCAAAATATGACAGCCTGCAAACTACTTTCAAAAAGCAGGGTGGCTTTGAGTATGCTTCCCGGATGCGGGGAATTTTACATGGCTTCGGTTTTGGCGAAGATAGTTATGATACCCCTATTAATTCTCTTTCAGGGGGACAAAAGACGAAATTGGCCCTTGCAAAAATTCTTTTACAAGCCCCAGGTCTACTAATCCTCGATGAACCGACTAACCACCTTGATATGAACGTTTTATCGTGGCTAGAAGACTACCTTAAAAGTTATCAAGGTGCCCTCTTGATTGTTTCTCACGACCGTTACTTTTTAGATAAAGTTGTTAAAGACGTCTATGACCTTGATAATAAAACGCTGACTCACTATACGGGAAACTATTCCCAGTTCGTCCAGCATAAGCAAGAACGGCTACAAGCTGAGTGGAAGCATTATGACCAGCAACAAAAAAAGATCGCCAAGCTTGAAGATTTCGTCAATCGTAATATTGTCCGTGCTTCAACCACTAAGCGAGCACAAGCACGTAGAAAACAACTAGAAAAGATGGAACGCCTAGAACGGCCCCAAACCGACGACAAATCTATTCACTTCCATTTCCATGCAGATAAGCCAAGCGGCAATGAGGTATTAGATGTTGAGCAAGCAAAGGTTGGCTATGATAACCAAATCTTAGCAGGTCCGCTCTCTTTCAGTATTCGCAAACCACAACGAGTTGGAATCATCGGGCCAAACGGAATCGGTAAGTCAACACTATTAAAATCTGTCCTCCACAAAATTCCATTAATTAGCGGAACTATTAAGCCCGGCGCCAACCTTGAAGTCGGTTACTACGACCAGGAGCAGCAACAACTTCACCCAGATAAAACTGTCTTAGAAGAAGTATGGGACGATCATCCTGAAGTTCCTGAAAAAGATATTCGTTCCTTACTTGGCAGCTTCCTCTTTGTCGGTGATGATGTTTATAAAGTAGTCCACGAACTCTCTGGTGGCGAAAAAGCACGGCTTGAATTAACTAAATTATCATTTAAATCAATTAACTTCCTTATCCTTGATGAACCGACTAACCACCTTGACATTGACAGTCGAGAAGTACTAGAAAATGCAATCAACGAATTTGATGGTACCGTCCTCTTTATTTCACACGACCGTTACTTCATTAACCAGGTTGCAACTGATGTTCTCGTAATGAGTAAGGACGGCATCAAGCACTATGAAGGAAATTATGATGACTACCTTGCTGCGCTCGCTAAAGAAAATTCTAACGATATTGACACTGCCCCAACAACTAAAACAACCGTTGGAAAAAAGTCATACCAACAAAGTAAAGAACAACAACGGGCACGGCGAAAAATTCAGCGTCAAGTTGATGACCTTGAGCAACAAATGGCAACTCTTGAAACAAAACAAGAAGAAGTTCAAGAGCAAATGAGTCAACCAGATATTGCAACCGATATCGGCAAATTAACTGATTTGCAAAAACAGCTTGATGAATTAAAGGCTCAGTCAGAAGAGGTAGAAATTGCCTGGACAGAAGCAGCTGAAAAGTTAGAAGAATTTGATGAACAAAAGTAAAAAAGATCGGTAAGAATTTCCCGATCTTTTTTACTTTTACTTCTAAAATTTAACCATTGATTTTATAAAAAATTGCAGCAAACCTAGCTGGTTACCCGATTTAATACAACTATTCTTTGCTGCCATCAATGTTCCACTATGGGTTAGTCTCAAGCCATGAAAGGACTGACCGGTAGTTATCGCTAATTTTCTAGGAATTATTTTGGGCTTAGTAACATTTATTACCGCCATTATTGCCTAAACTTACGTGTATTTTCAGCTAGGTGAACAAGATTACGCAAGAAGTCATGGGTTGAGGCTTCATAATTGTATTTCTTGCCTAGGTCATAAATATAACCATTAATGTAATCTACTTCTGTTGGCCGGTTCTTACTCATGTCTTGGTACATGGATGGGTAATGAAGCGGATTGGTAACTTCACTAACATACTTAATCGTTTGCCATTCTTCTTCACGCGTACTTAATAGTTGAATGCCAGCCCGCTCAGCAACATCAAATGCCTCATTAATTAATTGTTTACCTAATTTTTCGGCACCGTCATAGTCAATAAATTGCCCCATTTGAATTTCAAATAAGGTACAGATTGTATTAATAACAGAGTTAAATACGACTTTCGTCAATAAAGTGCCATAAAAATTATCATTTAAATGGGGATTAATATTAGCAGTGGTAAAATCAGCAACAATTTCTTTTACCCGTTCATCTGGTTCGCCCACTTGTGGTGCAAGATTGATTGAGCCGGCACCAGGTTTACCGATAAAGTCGACATCCCCTGCCTTATTGAGGACAGTTCCAATCAAGCAGGTTCCGGCAATAACGTGTTCCTTGGGAAAATACTTGTTAATCTTTTCAATATGCCCCATTCCATTCATCCCAGAAAAAACATATTGGTGATCAGAATGGAAAAAGTGAGCACTGCGTTCGAGTAAGTCACTAAGTGTCATCTGCTTAGCAAAAACAATGAAAACATCTGGATCCCCCTGATATTCTTCAGGTGAATAAATATCAACAGGGACCAAGTGACGATTTTCATGGTCTCGTGATACGTATACGCCGCCCTGCTTCTTAATCGTTTCAACTTGTGGATCCCAGTTATCAACAAAATCAACCTGAGCACCAGCTAATTCCTGTAATAAAACACCAAACCGTAGTCCCATTGCACCAGCGCCTAATACTGTATACTTTAATGTCATTATAATAACCTCCTAATCAAATAAATGTAATTTGCCAATCCGGTTAACTGCTTCAACCAGCCGTTCTGGTTCTATTAATAAGCCAATCCGAACATAGCCCTCGCCATGGGTTCCAAAACCATTTCCTGGCGCTACGGCTACCCCCGCTTTATTGAGTAATACATCAGCGAATTGCTCACTTGTATACCCCGCTGGTACTGGCATCCACGCATAGAATGTCCCCCGTGGAATAAAGGCATGCCACCCAATCTTCTCTGCCGCCTCCACAAACGCATTTCGTCGTTCTTCATACCGGCCCACAATTGTTGCTACTGCACTATCTCGTTGTGGAGCTGTCAACGCATCAATTGCTGCCCGCTGTAAAGCAGGAAAGAGGCTTACAAATAAGTGATCTTGAATCAGATTCAACGCTTCAATAATATCTTGATTACCAACCGCAAACGCAATTCGCCAGCCTGCCATATTAAATGTTTTAGAGAAAGTATAGAACTCAATTCCAACATCTTTAGCACCTGGTGTTTGCATAAAACTAACCGGCGCCTTACCATCAAATCCGATTGCTCCATACGCAAAATCACTGATAATGCCAACCTGATACTTCTTAGCCCAGCTGACCAGTTTCTCATAGAATTCTGGTGTCGCTACTGCACCAGTTGGATTATTTGGATAATTAAGATAGAAGAACTTGGCTTTTTTAGCGGTTTCTTCTGGAATCGCATCAAGATCAGGTAAAAAATTATTTTCTGCTAGCAATGGTACCGTGACAAAGTTTACTTTTCCTAATGCAGCACCGGATAAATAGTCAGGATACCCCGGATCAGGTAACAAGTAGGTATCGCCAGGGTTCATCAATGCCCATGGTAACTCCACTAGCCCAATCTTTGATCCACCAAGAATAGCAACTTCTTTTTCTGGGTCAAATTGTGCCCCATACTTCTTATGATAAAAATCAGCTGCCGCCTGTTTGAAAGCTGGTAAGCCACGAAATAGGGAATACTTATGAGTTTGTGGATCAGCTACCCACTTTTGCGTACTCTTTACAATGTAGTCAGGAGTTGGCTTATCTGGGTTTCCTTGCCCTAGGTTAATAACATCAACTCCTTCATCAACTTTTTTATTCACCTTAGCAACTAAATTTGCGAAAAATTGCTTTGGTAACCCATCTAAAAGTCGTGATTGTTCAAATTTCATGGTGAATCCTCCTATCTATATAATGCTGGACGCCGATCCTTAAATACTGGGATTGGTCCCCGGACTGCCTTTATTTGAGTTAAGTCAACTACTCCGTAACATACTTGTTCTACCTCACCAGCATCAACAAGTATATTGCCAAGCGGATCAGCAATGATGGAATGACCACTAAAATGATTATCTGGATCGTCCCCCACCCGATTGACCGCAACAACAAATGCCTGATTTTCAATTGCTCGCGCCTGCACGAGACGTTTCCACTGCGAAATTCGTTCAGCTGGCCACTCTGCTGGGAAATATAAGATTTCGCTCCCGTGACAAGCGACCGTTCTAACCCATTCAGGAAAACGTAAATCATAACAGATGAAGCTCGCACTTGGAACTCCAGCAAGAGTAAAATAATTTTCTTTTTCACCAGCAGTTAGATACTGATCTTCACTCATTAAGCCAAATAAGTGAACCTTATCATAGCTACTAATAGTTTTGCCGGTCCGATCAACAATATACGTGGTATTAAAATATTGACCTTCTTTATTTGTCGCGACCGAACCACCAACGATATCAATCTTGCAATCGGCAGCAACTTTTTCCAATAACTTCCGTGTCTTTTGTCCTGCTATATCTGCTAACTCGTCTAACCGTGACAATGCATAACCGGTATTCCACATTTCAGGTAATACAACTACATCAGCATTATGAGTCGCTGCTTCTGCAACCATACGTTTAACCTTTGCCACATTTTTCTCCGGTTGAGCATATTCAATATCTAACTGGCCCAGCGCAACTTTTAGTTTCATCTTTTCGCCTCCATAAAAAATACTCGCCCCTACAAATGTAAGGACGAGTATTCTCCCGTGGTACCACCTTTATTTACTGTTCACTCTCATCAACAGCCTCAATAAGTTCTAGTCAAACTTCGATACTTGATAACGGGTATCAGCCGACAATAGCTTAGTTTCCCTCACCATTGTACTAATCCATCAAGACCATCTTCAAAGTAATTTGTAATTTTCTTCCACCAACCGAAAACTCTCTAAATGCATCGTTACTCCTACTCATCTTGACAACTTCTTATTTAATTATTGGCGTTATTCTAATTTATTTTTAATTATTTGTCAATGGCATTTTAATTTAACCGTAAAAATAATAAGTGTTGACAAACGACCACTGGCTCGATTAAAATTTTAGTTGTAGATATAAGTAAGCCAGTACAGGAACTATGGTCGTCGACTGAAAACTATAGCAAGTGCCAACATCCTCCTACAATTTTTAACTAATTTTAATAAAAACTTAAAAAGAGTAAAGCGCGTCTTTAAACGAGAATGGTACCGCCATAATTGGTGTCTCGGTTAAGGGCGCTTTTTGTTTACGAAAGGATCTTCACAATGACAGATACACACCAACGAGTTGTTGTAAAAATTGGAACAAGCAGCCTCGTTTTACCGAACGGCCGAATCAATTTAAAAACAATTGACCAGCTATCCTTTACCCTTGCCACCCTTAATAACCAGGGATATGAACTTATTTTAGTTTCATCCGGGGCAATCGGTGTTGGTCTTGCTAGCCTTGGATTAAAAAATCGACCTGCCGAGATCGCTAAACAACAAGCACTTGCATCAATCGGTCAGGCCGAATTAATGCGGATATATTCTCAACGTTTTTTAGACTACCAGACTCATGTTGCCCAGCTACTTTTAACCCGCGATGTCCTTGACTTCCCTGTCAGCCGCCGGCACACCCTTAATACAATTAGTACTCTGCTTAAACAACGGGTAATTCCTATTGTTAATGAAAATGATCCAGTTTCTGTTGATGAATTGGATCACTATACTACTTTTAGTGATAACGATGAATTATCAGCGCAAGTGGCAACAGCCATCGACGCAGACCGACTAATCGTCCTCTCTGACATTGATGGTCTTTATGATAAGGACCCACATAAATTTAGTAATGCCCAAATTATCAGAAAAGTTGCTACCCTCACACCTGAAATAAAGGCAGCCGCAAGTGGCTCTAGTACCCGCTTTGGAACCGGTGGAATGGTCACTAAGCTCCGAGCAGCCGCAACGATGATGCAGGCAGGTAAACAAATGATTCTTTGTTCAGGAAAAAATCCTAAGATACTCTTTGATATTTTTGATGGACAAACTATTGGTACGCACTTTGGAAAATAGGAGGTCATCTTATGACAGAAAAATTAGTTATGCTTGGTCAAAAAGCACAAGTAGCCGCAAACCGGCTTGCACTATTAAAAGCCGCTGATAAAAACGCCGCACTGTTACAACTAGCAGCTGACCTAATTAATCACCAAGATGAAATTATTACTGCTAATAAAAAAGATCTTGCAAATGCAACGGACATGCCTGCCAAGTTTACTGACCGCTTAATGGTCACCCCCCAACGAATCAATGATATGGCAGCCGGTTTACGTACCATCGCTGATCTTGCTGACCCAACCGCTCAAATTGATAAGGGCTGGGTAACAAATGATGGACTGGAAATTTTACAACGTCGTGTTCCCCTAGGCGTGATTGGAATTATCTTTGAAGCGCGCCCAAACGTTACTGTTGATGCCGCTGGATTAACATTCAAGAGTGGTAATGCCGTAATATTACGCGGAGGCAAGGAAGCGCTCCAGACTAACATCGCCCTCGCAACAATTTTACGCAACTCACTAAAAGAACAGGGACTCCCTGCTGATGCAATTCAATTAGTCACTGATACCAGCCACCAGTCAGCAGATGAAATGATGAACCTTACTGATTATATCGATGTCTTGATTCCACGTGGAGGCCATAATCTTATCCAACGAGTAGTGAAAAATGCCACTGTCCCTGTCATTGAGACCGGCGCTGGTAATTGTCACATCTATATTGACAAAGATGCAGACCTCGATATGGCAGCCGCGATTACCGTTAATGCTAAGGTTCAACGACCATCTGTCTGCAATGCTGCGGAAAAATTACTTATCCACCAAGATGTCGCTAAGAAATTCCTACCAGTAATCGCTAAGAAATTAATTGACCACGGCGTCCAATTACGCGGTGATGAAAGAAGCTGCTCATTAGTACCTACTATCCACCCCGCCAGTGATGAAGATTGGGATACTGAATACAATGACCTCATCATGGCTGTCAAAATAGTCGATTCCCTTGACAGTGCGATTGACCATATCAACAAACATAGCACCCACCACTCGGAAGCAATCATTACCAATGATATCAACCGCGGTCGTTACTTCCAGCAAGCAATTAACTCTGCCTGCGTATATGTCAACGCCTCAACTCGTTTCACTGATGGTGGTGAATTTGGCTTCGGTGCCGAAATTGGGATCAGTACCCAAAAGCTTCACGCGCGCGGACCAATGGGCTTGCAGCAATTAACAACGATTAAATATGAAATTACCGGAAATGGTCAGGTTCGCCATTAATGAATAAAAAGGAGGAAAATAATATGAAAATTACAGTTATCGGCGTTGGAAATATGGGAAGTGCAATTATTAAGGGACTTAATAATTCGGCCAAATTTACCATCAGTGCAATGAATCCCGTCAATCCCCGTGTCGCCAAACTAGCTCAAGAACTTAACTTTCACCTAGTAAACACGACCGCAGAAGTTGCTTCATTAAAACCTGATATAATCATCCTCACCACTCCTGCTCCTGTCACCGTAGCGGTTGCAAAAGAATTAGCCACTGCTATTGATAATAAAGCCATCATTATTTCTGCCGCTGCTGGTATAAGTCACCAAGAACTTGCTAAGGTTCTTCCTAATAAAACCATTGCTAATATCATCCCCAATACCCCCGTTGAGGTAAACGCCGGAACAATCGGCCTCGCACTTCCTACCGATATCACGGCTGAAGCGACGACTACCATTCTTACTGTCTTAAATAGCCTTGGTGACGTCATCGAACTTCCCGAAGATAAGCTTGATATCATTGGTGTCATTGGTGGCTGTGGTCCTGCATTCGTCGATGTAATGATGGACGCAATGAGTGATGCAGCGGTTAAACATGGCCTTGACCGCCAAACCGCCTACCAGGTAGTTGCTAGTATGGTAAAGGGAACTGGTACTCTTGCATATGATAGCAAATTAGCACCAGCCTTATTACGTGACCAGGTAACTTCTCCTGGCGGTACTACTATCAAGGGGGTTGAAGCACTTGAGAAGCATGGTTTCCGTTACGCAATAATTGATGCCGTTAACAAAGCAAACGGCGAACAATAAAAAAATAAGCGATAATCTGGTTCATCTGTCAATAGATTGCTAAGATTATCGCTTTTATTTACTAAATTTTCATTCGATCAAACATTAAACCAGGAACTGCATTGAGGTCCATGCCTGCCCGATCGCCATGTTGAAAGTCAACATAACCTGCCGCACCAATCATCGCTGCATTGTCACCACATAGCTTTAATGGTGCCTGTAACATCGTAATGTCAGGGTGGTACTTCTTCATATCGTGATCTAACCGCGTCCGTAAACCATGGTTAGCTGCTACCCCACCGGCAAGAATCAATTGCTTTACTGGATAACGGTCAAGAGCCCGCATTGTCTTCTCCGCTAATACATCAACGACACTCTGCTGGAAACTGGCGGCAAGATCATACTTATCTAATTTTTCTCCCCGCTGGTCTGCGTTATGAACCGTATTAATAAAGGCACTCTTAAGACCACTGAAACTAAAATCATAGTTGGCCTCTTTTTCCATCGCCCGGGGAAAATTGAATGTATCTTCACCCTTTGCTGCCCACTCATCAATAGTTTTTCCTGCCGGATAATTAACTCCAAGGACCCGACCAATCTTGTCATAAGCTTCACCGGTAGCGTCATCACGCGTCTCACCGATAATCTGGTACTCATGCTCTGATGGCATATAAACTAACTCGGTATGTCCCCCTGAAACTAATAAGGCCATTTGCGGGTACTTAAACTCACCAACAAAACGAGCCGCATAGATGTGTCCTGCCATGTGATTTACTGGAACCAACGGTAAATTATGCGCCCAGGCAATTACCTTAGCCGCCGTCACCCCAATCAGTAATGATCCAACCAATCCCGGACCATAAGTAACTGCCACCGCGGCAATGTCATCATAACTAACTTTCGATTGGGCGAGTGCTTCATCCGTACACTTAGTAATTTGTTCAATATGGTGACGACTAGCAACTTCCGGAACAACCCCACCGAAACGCTGGTGACTGTCAATTTGCGTTGCTACAATATTTGATAAAATTTTCGTGCCGTTTTCAACTACGGCAACACTCGTCTCATCACAACTAGACTCAAACGCTAGTATTAGTGTGCGTTCTGCCATAATAAAATAAAATCTCCTCTACTTGAGTAAATTTGCTTGCATATCAACTGCATCTTCATGGTTATCTAAATAGTAACGACGCTTGATATGATGATCTTTAAAACCGAGACTCTCATATAACTTACGAGCTGAAAAATTATGAACACGAACCTCTAAACTCATTGAATGCAGCTTTAAGTGTCGCGCATAATTCTTCGTGGTCGAAATCAAATAAGTACCGATTCCCTTGCCTTGATAACTAGGAGTGATCCCAACATTGGTAATGTGAAGGTCATAATGGTACCAATCAACAGCAGTCCCGATAAAACCAACTACCTGCTGGTCATCTTCAATTACTAGGTATAAACGATCATGCGGCCGTTGTAACTCAATTCGAAACGCTGCATAACTCCACGGTGCTTTCCCATAGATCCGTTCTTCAATTGTAACCATCGTATCTATATCAGTATCATCTGCCATTCGCACAATATACTGGTGTCCACTAATCATTACCACTCGCCGTGTAAAATCAAGACATGGTCGTTTTGGTGACCCCGTCGTCGCAAACCATTCTTTAAACTTCTCGAACATAGTTTTTTCTTGTTTCTCCTGGATGCAGTTTTTGCCAATTTGCTTCCGCTTCAGTAATTCTTAAATAATGGGGAACAAAAGAATCAATCTCTTTTACCGGCGCCCCTTGCTTACCCGCAAGCGCCAACTGATATGTAGACGGAATTCCGTATACTCGTGGCAATAATGTCACATTAGCTGGAAGCTGGTCAAACTTAGCTCGAATCTTATCAGTCATGTGCCCTACTAAAAGTACGGACTGATCTAGCTTTGCCAACTGGTTAAGCAAAACATCTATTCCTAGGTGTTGATCTGCTATCTCATTTATCAGTTCACCATTTTGCCAGCGATAGGCACCTGCAAAAACATTTCCTCGACGTGCATCAAAGAATGGAACAATAATTGCCGTAGATGCTGGTTCAACATTCCGTGCTAAGACCGCGAGACTTGATACTCCCACCAAGTCAATATTTTCCGTATCTGCTAATACCTTTGCCGTCGTTACCGCAATTCTAACCCCCGTATAAGAACCAGGGCCTTGCGCAACAACAACTCGGTCAATATCAGCTGGTTGCCATTGGACCAATTCAAATAATTTACTAATCGCTGGCATCAAGTAAATACTGTGATTACGCACCATATTTAAGGTTGTCGTTGCTAGCAATTGCTCATCTTCAACTAATGCCACGCTCATCGGGTGGTTTGATGTATCAATGGCAAGTATTTTCATTTCAATCAGTCCTTTCAATCATCTTACATCTTATCACAATAGACATGGTTTGCGTGCTTTTTAGGTTTAATATCTTTAATGAATCATCATGCAATATAAATAATCCTTTTTAAATTAAAATAGGGAGTGGGAAAGAACTAGCTTGTCTAGTTCGTCTTCCCACCCCCGCAAGGATGGCTAGGCTGGTCAAATGCTGATTTATCAGCGTTTAAACTGCCAGCCAGCTACTGCGTTGTGACATTCTTATCTTTTAAAACAGTAAAAAAGGTTGGGTTAATTCCCAGCCTCATTTTAATTTAATTGTAATTAGTCGCGGTCATCATAGCCCTTTGGGTGAGTTGAGTGCCACTTCCAAGCAGTAGCAATAATGTCATGAACATCATCATATTTGGGATCCCAGCCAAGAATATTACGGGCCTTATCACTAGCGGCAACTAATGAGTCAGGATCTCCCGGACGACGTGGCGCCATCTTAGCTGGAATTGGCTTACCAGTAACTTCACGCGCTGCTTCTAGCATTTGCTTGTTTGAGAAACCGGTAGATGAACCAAGGTTAAAGGCATTGCTCTTATTGCCTTCCTTAAGGTACTTAATTGCAAGGATGTGCGCGTCAGCTAAGTCCATGACATGAACATAGTCACGAACATTGGTCCCATCTGGTGTGTTGTAATCATCACCAAAAATACTTAATTCGTCCCGCTTGCCTTGTGCAACTTGAAGGATGATTGGTACGAGGTGAGTTTCTGGACCGTGGTCCTCACCAATTGTACCATCTGGAGCAGCACCAGCAACGTTGAAGTAACGGAGGGCAACAAACTTAATTCCGTAAGCCTTATCAGCCCATGCCATCATTTCTTCCATCATCAATTTACTCAAGCCGTATGGATTAATTGGCTTTTGCGGGTCGGTTTCCTTGATTGGCATATGTTCAGGAACACCATAAGTAGCGGCAGTCGAACTAAAGACAATGTACTTAATATCATGATCATGCATTGCCTCAAGCAAAGTAATCATTCCACCAGTGTTGTTATCAAAGTACTTCAGTGGCTTACTCATTGATTCAGGAACAATTGAGAAAGCAGCAAAGTGAACAACTGCAGTAATATCTTCATTATCAAAGATTTTATCTAAGAATTGACGATCACGGATATCGCCTTCATAAAACTTAGCCTTTGGATTGATTGCATCACGGTGACCTGTTGATAAATTATCAGCAACTACTACATCTTCACCGTGTTCAATAAGGTCTTTTACCATATGGGAACCGATATATCCGGCACCACCAGCAACTAAAATTGACATCTTGTTTCCTCCTTGATCCAACTAAAGCTTTCATAGTGATTGTAGCACAGTTTTACGTTTGAAATTCAGTAAAATTTAGTAAAAAGAAGTAAAAGTTTAATGTAAATATAAAGTAGAAAATCACATACAAACTAGACGCATGATGACTACTCATCCATTAATTATCATTTACTCCTAAGCTCATCAAAATCAATCTGCTGGTCAAGATACTTAAATAGTAACCCTTCTCGTAAACCACTATTACTAAAACTAATCTCATCAATTGATAATTGGCGGACTAGTGAAACCAACGGTAATAATCCTCCAACAATCACATCAGCTCGCACCTTCGTTATTCCACGAATTCCCGCACGAGTTTGCCGGTCAACTTCTAATAATTGGCGCATAATTAGAAAAGCCTCTTCCGCTCGCATTGTTAAACCGTGAACCGGCATCACTTCATTTGGACTTAGTGCTTGTTGCCAACGGTAAACTTTTGCTAATGCTCGATTGCAACCTCCTAAAGCAATAATCTTAGTTTGGCGCATTCGATTAAGCCACCGCTGTTGCGACAAAACCTCATCAATCCGTACCATCGCGTCAAAAAGATCGGCCGGATTAATTTTGTCATCAAGGTGGTAAGTTTGCGAAATTGTCACCGACCCAATTGGAATACTAACGGTTTCTTCAGCCTCACCATTATTAACAGAAACTAATTCCATGCTTGCACCACCAGTATCAATAATCAGTCCTTTGTCCAACGGCAATGTTTGATTCACCCCAACATAATCTAGGTAGGCTTCACGTTCACCACTAATAACATGGATATCAAAGCCAGTTGTTTGGCGCACTTTTTCTAAAAACTGCAGCTGGTTTTGTGCCTGACGAACAGCAGCTGTTGCAACTGCTAAAATTGTCAAATTCTTGTCACGATAGCGGTCACAAATCGCTCGAAACTCTTCTAATGCCCCTAGAGTTCGCTTCATCGGTCCCTGCTTAAGCATCCTTTCTGGTCCAATATTTGAAGCAAGACGGACATACCTTTTTTCGTATTGAACCGTTTCATAGTTACCTGCTTCTTGGATCTTAGTTATCTTCAAGCGAACCGAATTGGAACCAAGATCAATAATTGCTAGATGCTTTTCTTTGACCATTAGCTATTCATCCTTTCGATCATCGAGGTGAAGGTTAGAAACATGTCGACTTAGAGTTTCAAAGACTGCCGAAAAGTGTTTCTGCGCCTTCTTTTCTTTTTTCTTTTCCTTATTTAACTTAACTGCCTGTGCCACAAAGTATTCCTGCGAATTAAAGGGAGCAGCTGATCCACGGTCAATTCGCTCATAATGATCTCCCACCAATGTACGCGCCTTAACATTATCTTTCCACATCATATCAAAAATGTGAATAGCGTGGGCTTTAGTATCATTTTGCGTTACCGGATATAATTCTTCCACTCGTCGATTAAGATTTCGTGTCATCATGTCAGCGCTGGCAAGATAGACTTCTTCATGTCCATTACTCTTAAAGTAATAAATTCGTGAGTGTTCAAGGAAGCGGCCAACTATTGAGTGCACCTCGATATTCCCATGAAGCTCTGGCAGATCATTTCGTAAACAGGTAATTCCCCGAATTAGTAACTCAATTTTAACCCCGTTAGCAGCCGCATCATATAAACGAGCAATAATTTGCTTATCTGACAACGAATTCATCTTCATTCGAATTAAAGCAGGATTACCATTCTTTGCGTTTTTTATCTGTTCATCAATTTTTGCATTGATAAAGGTCCGAATCCCATCGGGGGAAACCCGGAGCTCATTAAAGTAAGCCGGGCGAGCAAATCCAGAAAGCATGTTAAATAAGTTAGTCATATCTATACCAAGCTCATGGTCACAAGTAAATAGTCCCATATCAGTGTAAAAGTGGGCAGTAACGTCATTATAATTTCCGGTTCCTAAATGCATGTAACGCCGTAATCCATCTTCATCACGACGTATTACTAACGCAACCTTACAGTGAGTTTTTAAACCGACTAAGCCATAAATAACATGACAACCCATCTGTTCCAAACGTTGCGCCCAGCGAACATTATTCTGCTCATCAAACCGTGCCTTAACCTCAACAAGAACTGTCACCTGTTTCCCTTGTTGAGCAGCCATTCCCAAATATTTAATGATCGGTGAATTTCCAGAAACCCGGTATAAGGTCATTTTAATTGCTAGGACATCAGGATCAACTGCCGCTTGGTGAATAAAGTTAACCACAGCCTGAAAATTATCGTACGGGTGTTGCATTAAATAATCTCGCTGACGGATTGCAGCAAAAATATTATGCTCCATATCTAATGCTGGATTTAAATATGGTTTATATGGTGGAAAGCGTAAATCGGCATGTCCATCGACCATCCCCGATAACTTTTTTAAAAATGTCAAATCAACTGGACCATCAACTTCATAAAGGGATCGTTCACTAACATGCAAATTGTCAATTAGCTGTTCCTTTAACCAGTTATCAATTGACCGCGGAACCTCCAACCGCATCACGCGTCCGTGTTCCCGTTCTCGAAGCTGATGTTTTACAGCTCTTAATAAGTCAGAAGTATCTTCTTCTGCTACGTCTAAATCCATGTCTCGCATTACACGATAAGAGGCCGTCGCAAGAATCTCATAGCCAGGAAATAAGGCACCTAGGAATTCCGTAATAATCTCATCAATTAAAATAAAATTATTTTCACCAGGAAGACGGACAAGCCGCTTATAAATCTCTGGTACCCGTACCGTTGCAAACTTAATATCTGCTTCTTGGCGGTCGTCATGTGGTTCTACCTGGTGACGATGAACTTCTTGGTCCCCTTCTAAAATTTCTTCTTGCAAATGTGTAGTATGCCTTATCCGGCGTCGTAATTGAACAGCAATATTCAAAGAGTTATTAGAAATAAAGGGAAACGGTCGCGAAGCATCATCTGCCATCGGTGTAAGGACCGGCATCAATTCATCATTAAAGTAGCGCTGAATAAATTCATATTGTTTCTCGTTTAACTGCCGAATATGTATAATCCGAATATCATTCTCAGCTAACTCAGGGATAATTTGCTGGTTATAAACTTCATAACGTTGTCTAACCATTCGATGCTCTTTTTCATTTACCGCATCCAACTGTTCTTCAGGTGTCAATCCAGACGCATCCGTTGTCGTTACCTTAGCCGCAGCTAACTTATGAAGTGAGGCTACTCGTACCATAAAGAATTCGTCAACATTACTCTGGGTAATCCCTAAAAAATTGGCCCGTTCAAGCAATGGATTGGCAGTATCGGTTGCTTCACCTAATACCCGACCATTAAAGTCAATCCAGCTTAATTCTCGGTTAACATAATTTTGTGGTTTATAAAAGTCCTTATACATGTTAATGATTACTCCTCTCAGTTAACACTGGCTGAATACCGTATACGTCCCTAAACAGTTGTGATTTCTGACTAAATGACCACTTCTCTAATACCAAATCATCATTAGCTGTAGCTTTAATAATTAACTGATCATCGCCTACCAGCGTTAACTTAATTTTTGAAATTTTTTGCAATCGCGAGTCATCTAACGCATCGACAAGCCGTAAAATAGCCGCAAGTTTAGCCACTGGCATCTGGATATCATCATCAAGATGGCGGTAATGAGCTTGGCTAATATCTGGTGATTCCGCACTATGATAACGAGCAACTTCTGCAATGATCCGATTATCTTTATCTGAAAGACCAATCAGAGGGGTGGCTTCCATAATATAAGCAGAATGGCGATAGTGGCCCCGCTGATTAATAAAATTACCAATATCATCAATCCGACTAGCAATTTCTAAGAGTAAACGCTCATGCTGACCCAACCGGTGAATCGGGCGTAGTTGATCAAACAATTGTAATGAAAATTGCGTTACAAAGTCACGGTGTGCCGAGTCAACCCCGTACCGTTCTGAAATATTATCTGCTGCTGTCCGAATCATCCCATTAATCTGCCGGCGGGTCTGATCATTATTAACACCAATTCCATGAGAAATCCCATCCATTGTTGAAATATCGGTTACATATAAGCCAGCGGGTTGAATTAAACGAACAGTCCGCGCTGTCACTAAGTAGTTGGGTAAAAGTAATTCAAACTGCTGGTCATCAATTTTAATATTTTTTACTAAGCCATCCTTAGCTGGAGAAAGAATCTTTTGATAATCATCATGAAACTCAGCTAACGGAACCTCAGCAATTTGTTTTCCATGCGGTAAAAAGAGTTTATTAAGAGCCAACGCATTTTGAATCATCATTACCGTATGCTTTTTCTTTGTTAATTCGGGTGTCAGGTACTCCAGCTTACTACTGATATAATCTTGAATAATTTCAGTTGGATTTGTCGCCGTCTTCCGCAAACGATTAACAAGGTGACTAATCTTTGCATTTCCTAAGTCAATGTCCCATGCTCGTTCAAAATTACCATGATGGAAATAAGCTAGCGTCGTAGAACTAAGACCAATACTAAGCAAATACATATTATGCTTACTCAGCTTGGCAAATTCTGGCAAAAGGGTCAATAAGTAACTCATCGACTGCGCCATTAATTGATTATTATTAAGCCACTCAATTTGTAATCCTGTCCGTACTTCCAACTGATCACTAACATACCGTGCAGTTACCGGGTCAAGATCTTCCAAATCCCCATAAAATTTAACCGGACTAGCCTGATAATCCTTAATAATTTGCTTAAACCCTTCAATATTACTAACAATTGCTGCCATATTTTCCGAATAATTGGCAACCTTAGACTTTCCAATATTTAATAATCCTGATCGGACACTGTTAACCATCATTAATGTCGGTATTTCGACAATCCGCAAGCTAACCTGATCAGGTTCTAAATAGATTATCGCTGTCAATGATTTTTTCACATCAACTCACCCCTCATATTTACTACTATTCATAGAATACCATCTTCCCTTGTCCGGCTCTACAAAAACGTGAAAGGGAATTACCTTTTCCAATAGCGATTTCCCTTAAAATAGGATATTTTTATACACAAAAAAAGACTAATGGGGATGTTTTTTCCATCAGTCCTTTATTTATAACTATTGTTAAGTTTTATACGGAAAACAACCTTAAAGCTCCCATCTAAAACAAAAGATAATAACTAACACCTTAAGTTAGTCTTATCAAAGAGGTTATTTACCCATTATTTTTATACCAATTTATCTCAGCGATTGCATCAACCTGATTGCCTACTACAATTTGGTGATAACTAGTGGTTTCTTCTGCTTTTAACTGGTTTACCCGACTATTGATTATTTCTCCATCTCGTACCTCTTGTAGATACTGCAAACTGAAACTTTGAATCTGATGTTTCCGCAAAAATTCTCGGCCAAGCGGATCAAGGAGCCAGTCAAAGTAGCGAGCATTATTTACATGATGGTTAGCATCAAGGTCAAAGTAGCGTACCCGGTAATTTTGTTCAACTACCGCTGATGTTTCCGCCAATTTATGAGGACGTTTTAAGCGGGGAATTCTTTTTTCCATCGGTGAATTAAAGGGTTTAATCAAAACAGGTGGAATAGACTCCATCCGTCGGGTCTTAAGATTCATAAAAACAAACATTGATTTGAAGTGGGCGTACTCCACTTTATGATTCTGATCCATAATCCAAAATTCACGTACGGCAAAAAAGCGATTGTAAGCAACAGCCCTTGTTCCAAGAATAATTGTCTCACCAAATAATGGCTGTTTCTTATTGAGTTGACCTTCATAACCACTAACGACCCACGTACCACCGGTCTGTTGTACTTCATTAGTTCCCATTCCTAAACTCATGCTGTGTTCATCAGATACCATTGATATCATACTTAACATCATACTCATACTAGGATGACCGGTTTCATCACATTCGTAATATGCTAGTAAATGAGGCATTTCATAAGTTTGAGCATCCTGTGTTAGTTTCATTTTTTTCTCCTACAATTGGTGATACTGCTTATATAATTCTTGGCGTTTAATATGATTCTGCTTAGCAACAAGCTTAATAGCGGCATTCGTTGAAAGGCCAGTAAGAATTGCTTGATCAACCTGCTCAGCCAGTGGTAGTTGCGAAGTCTTCTTTTCTTCTTCGGCAGGATGATCATTACCCGCCACAATGATTACAAATTCGCCGCGAGCCTGATGACTAGCATACCAATCTAATATCTCCGCAAGGGTTCCGCGGGTAAATTCCTCATACCGTTTAGTTAGCTCGCGGGCAAGAACCACTTGACGCTGAGCACCAAAGACTTCAGCCATCGTTGCTAATGTTTTCTTTAGGCGGTGAGGAGCCTCGTAAAAAATCATTGTTTCCTTACGGCTTTTTAGTTCTTCAAGGGCATTAACCTGTTGCTGATGTTTGCGATCTAAAAAGCCAAAAAAATAAAATGGTTGGGGTACTAGCCCAGAAGCAATCAAAGCAGTTAACCCCGCATTGGCTCCCGGAAGCGGAATAACAGGTATCCCCTCTTTTACAGCAGCTGCCACTAGTTCCTTGCCAGGATCTGAGATAGAGGGCATCCCTGCATCACTACACTGAGCGATAGAAAGGCCATCCTTTAATTTTTTAATTAATTCTGGAACCCGTTGCTCAGTATTATGTTCATGAAAACTTATTTGCCGAGTAGAAATTTCAAAGTGGTTTAGTAGCTGCTGAGTATGGCGAGTATCTTCGGCTGCAATCAAATCAACCTCTTTAAGTGTCTTAATTGCCCGAAAAGTCATATCATCTAGGTTACCAATGGGCGTTGGCACAAGATATAAGCTGCCTGTCTGGTGTTCACTAAAACTACTAGTTTGCTGCATAGGTCCTCCTATTTTGTCATTCCCTGATCGTGACCAAAGATCGCATCAAGACAAAAAGTACACGATTCATTTGGCGCTAACCGCTTACCATAATATTCACTACAAACATGAAATCCTTGCTGATACAGTTCCTTCAAGTTTTGCCGTGATCCTGATAAGTGATTGTCATCATGCTTTGCTTGACCCTTCTTCACTATCTGACGAAGATGTTCATTTTCAATTGACAGTTCAACATTTTCTTCAAGAATCGCGGTTATTTGATCCTGCAATTGCTCCATGTTGCTAACTAGATCTCGTGTCTGTTGCATTACTTGAGCAAAACGTTCATAAATATTACTTGAATTATGCTGATCACTCATTTTCTCGCCCCTATCTAGCACTTAATGTTTGTACAAGCCTGATTGTTAATTGTTCGACAACATTTTGAAAACTAATATTTTGTTCCAGTAAATGCCGAGTTTTCAATGTTAGTTGACTTGCTGCTAATAACTGCTGAACCGAATATCGACTAGCAACTTCTCGTATTTCACTTAAAGCATTATTAAAATGCAAACGATTAGGGTCAGTAATCCCAGATGCCAGTATTAATGTATCCCGCCAAATCAGTGCAATTAAGTCCAAAGTAATTTGTTGCTTATCACGATCAGTCGCAACTTTTAAAAGTGATGTTTGTACGTCAACAAAACCCAGCATGTCACCTTTTGCCGTATCCTTATACCATTGTAAAACTGCCATGATTGTATTGCCAAACCAGTCATCTTCTTGCCACTGCTCAATTGCCGATACAGAATCAGTAATCCCAACAGCAATTTGTCGTTGTGCTACAGGAATATCATGCTCTGCTAACACCTTCAAAAGAGCTTCTTTTTTCAATGGCGGTAATTCAATTACCTGGGTTCGTGACCGAATTGTTGGTAGCAACGCACTTTTATTAGCCGTTAACATTAAAATATAAACACCGGCTCCCGGTTCTTCAATAAATTTTAGTAGACTATTAGCTGCTCCATTGGTCATCTTATCAGCATCTTGAATAATAAATAACTTTTTATTTCCTTCAACAGCACTCTTGGTAAATTCTTTTTTTAAATGCCTAATCTCATCAACTTTAATCTGACGGCCTTCTGGAGACGCATATACAATGTCAGGATGATTTCCCGATAAAATACGTTGACATTCGGGACAAGTTAAATCAGGTTCATTATTTTCTGGATGTAGACAAAAAAGTCTTAAGGCTAACCACCTAGCGACAGACATCTTACCTGATCCTCCCGGCCCGACTAGTAGGTATGCGTGAGCAAGCTCTTTATTTGCTAATATTTTTTGAAAACGAGTAATAATTGTTGGTTGTAATCGTTCAGCACGCGTCAGTCCTTGTTCAGCCACCATCTCACCTACTTTAAAACTTAATGAAATCCTCGATTGGTAAAACGAAGACCGTTGCTCCACCAATCTTTACATTAACTGGAAAAGCAGAGCCACCCTCAACATCCATATGCATTTGAGAAGTAACGTATTGTTCACGTGATTCAGCATTCTTCTTAATTACATCAAGAACTTCTTGAACACGATTGTCCTCAATTCCAATTAAAAAAGTTGCATTTCCTTCGCGTAAGAATCCACCGGTAGTTGCTAATTGGGTCATATGAATTTCTGCCTTATTAAAGGCCTTACGTAAACGGTTGCTATCCTTTGATTGGACAATTGCAATAATCATCTTCATTATTAATCACCCTTTTCGTTAAAATAACTCTGAAAATCGGTCATGAATTGTTGCTTTTACATCATTGATTACAGCTGGCAATGGTTGACTTGCATCAATCAATTTAATTCGCTCAGGATACCGTTGTTGAAGCCGCAAGTATGACTGCCGCACGGTTTGATGGAAAGCTAGTTTCTCTCTATCAAGACGATTAACCTGATTTGAGCGATGTTTGGCAATTCGTGTCAACCCCAGCTCTGATTCAATATCAAGATAAATCGTTAGGTCAGGCATCAAACCATCAATTGCAAACTGGTTAATTGTCCAAATCTCTCTTTCGCCAAGTCCGCGGCCTGCTCCTTGATAAGCAATCGAACTATCAATATAACGGTCACATAAAATAACCTTCCCTGCTTTTAATCCTGGAATTATTTCAGAAACCACTAATTGGCGTCGTGATGCTGCAAAAAGCAATGCTTCAGTCCGTGGATCCATATCAGTATTTTTATTATCAAATAATAATTGACGAATCTCCTCTGAAATTCTGCTGCCGCCTGGTTCACGAATATACATTAATTCTTCTTCGCCTAACTGCTGCTCAAGCTCTTCTTGAATCTGCCGAATAACGCTAGTCTTACCAGCGCCATCCGGTCCTTCAAATGAAATAAATTTTCCGTCCATCATACTCTCCTAGCGGTCTATAACACCCTGGTTTAACGTTCCATGCACTTTGAATTTGCGAGCAAGCTTATACAAGTATAAGAATTTTTGCTCCTGAATCCGTGAGCGATAATGAAGCTCACTGTTGACATTTGCTTCATATACTGCTCGTTCAGTCTCGCGTGCATGATCCCAGCTAGCCTTAGTAGAATAAACCGCATCAAGGAGTCGCTCGTTTCGCTGGTGTTCAACTTCATTTGATGCGCGCTTAAAAAACATTCTTTTACATCTCCGTCCGCCCTTGAACTGCCTTAAATAGTGTCATTTCATCTGCATAGTCAATATCAGCACCAACGGAAAGACCATGCGCCAACCGTGTCACCTTAATTCCCGCAGGCTTAATCAACTTAGCAAGGTAACCAGCTGTCAACTCACCATCGGAGGAAGCATTGGTCGCAATAATAACCTCTTTTACTTCATCATCTTTCTTAAGTCTTTTAAGCAAACTGGTGATATTGATATCCTCAGGGCCAGTACCCGCCACGGGTGAAATTACTCCCTGTAGGACATGGTAAAGGCCATGATACTCATGCATTCTTTCCATCGCCATAATATCTTGTGATTGTTCAACAACCAAAATCTGTGAACGGTCCCTTGTCTTATCCCGACATATCGGACACGGATCATCTTCCGTAATATTACCGCAAATACTACAATCATGCAGGTCGCGTTTAGCCGATAAAAGCGACTTAGCAAAATTTGTTACATCGTCTTCTTGCATACTCAACGTATAAAAAGCAAGACGGGTAGCGGTTTTTTGGCCGATTCCTGGCAGCTTGGTATAGCTCTCAATTAATTTTGCTAATGGTTCTGGGTATTGAATCACTTTTATAACCCCATACCTTGTGTGTATTTACCAAGCTTTTGTTGTGTAGCGTTACTTACTTGTTTCATCCCATCTTTAACCGCGGCAATAACTAAGTCTTGAAGCATATCAACATCATCAGGATCAACCGCTTCAGGATTGATCTTTAAATCGATTAATTGGTTATCTCCGGTAAAAGTAGCAGTTACCATATCATCGGGGGCCTTGCCAACAAATTCTTGTTTAGCTAGTTCTTCTTGTTCTGCCATCATTTTCTTTTGCATTGCCTTAGCTTGCTTCATCATTTGTTGCATATTCATTCCACGCATCATAATATCATCCATCCTTTTTAATTATTTTCTATTTTTACTACATCGCTACCAAATAATTTTTGAGCAACTGCAACCTGTTTATCCTTGATTGAAGCTTCTTCAACCGGTGCATCCTCTTCCGGTGGTAACGGCGGTTCATCATCTGATACAGCTGGTGCCGCAGCACTGGTCTGACTCGTTGGCGAACCTGATTGTTTGTCAGCCTGGGAATTCTTTTTCCCATAGCCATGATCTTGAAGAAAATCACGTCTAATTTGTGGCCACTTATCCTTAGGCACAAATACAACCTGACGTTCATTTCCCGTTAACCGTTGCAATGCATCTTCCATATTTTTCAGCAGTGTTGTATCATCTGCCGCTTGCTGGAATAGGAAAGGATAATCAAATGCTACAATAATCCCCACCGCACTTGCTGCAACTGGTTGCGAAACATGTAATAAAGATCGTTGCGGAACCGATAGCATATTCAGCATATCGCCCCATAGATCACGCACCTTGACTAAGTCTTGTCGAGTAGCATTTTCAAGTACTGGGTAGACCTTATTAATATTAACATGAACTTTCTTTTGTTGGACTCGTGGTTGCTCACTTTTTTGACGCACAGGAGTACTTACCCGCGCATTCTTAGCAGGAGCTTCTTGTAACTGCTTAACCGTTTGCTGTAACTGCTGTATTTCTTGCTGTAATTTGTTAATTGTATCATTTGACACACCAGGCGCAACAGATTGGCTTATACTCTGAGATACCGGTGCTGTCGCCTGTTGTCCAACCTGACCTAACTTAATCGTCAAAACCTCTAAGTATACATCCGGATGAGTAGTAAATCGCATCTCTTCTTGAATATTATTTAACTCATCAATCATTTGGTAAAGGATGTCCGAGGATGCTGCCTGTGACAACTGCTGAAAGTCTTCTTTCTTTAAACCGGTACTCTCAACCTTAATCAATTCTGGTGATTCTTGATACAATAAAACATCGCGAATAAATGAAATCAGGTCTTCAATAAAGCGCTGCCCATCTTTTCCCTCAGCTAGAATATCTTTCATCGTATTGAGGGCGGTCGCACCTTCATGTTGGCACACCTGTAAAAAGTACTGCTTTAAAAGTTGCTTTGTAACACTACCTGTAACTAACAAGGCATCATCAAGACTAACCTTATTGTCACTAAAGGACAACACTTGATCCAAGATACTCAAAGCATCCCGCATCCCACCTTCTGCAGCATTAGCAATTACCCATAAAGCCTTTTCGTCGTAGGTTACCTGTTTTTGATCCAGAATATACTTCATCCGATCAAAAGCATCTTGGGCAGAAATCCGTCGAAAATCAAATCGCTGAACCCGCGAAATAATTGTTAACGGAATCTTATGTGGCTCAGTAGTTGCAAGAATAAAGATCACATTAGCAGGTGGCTCTTCAAGCGTTTTTAATAAAGCATTGAAAGCTCCTGTCGACAACATATGAACTTCATCGATAATGTATACTTTATAATCAGCTTGCGTTGGTGCGTACTTTGCTTTATCACGAATATCACGAATCTCTTCTACACCATTATTAGAAGCTGCATCAATCTCAATAACATCATTGAGCTGCCCATTAGTAATCGCTTTACATGTCGCACACTCATTACAAGGCTCGCCATCCTGAGAATGATGACAATTAACTGCCTTTGCGAAGATTTTTGCCGCTGATGTTTTTCCTGTCCCCCGTGGACCAGCAAAAAGGTATGCATGACTAATTTGGTGAGTAATAATTGCGTTTTTTAAGGTTCTTGTAACAACCTGTTGACCAATAAGATCATCAAATCGCTGTGGCCGCCAAACACGATACAACGCCTGATAGCTCATCGCCAGACTTCCTTTCTAAATTTAAAAATACTATAGAATATTATACAAGGAATTTGCCTTACACAGTAGGAAAATATTTATTAATTATCTGACAAGATTACTAGCTCAAATTTTGATTATAAAAAAAGATCTGCAGTAAAATACTACAGATCAGCTCAATTATCAATAAAACTTAGAGCACAAGGTACATCATACTTAGTGCTGCTTCCTTCCAGACCTGACACGGTTCGTAAGCGCACCCTTGCCCTAAGGCCTTACGGCAAATAGTATGATACACTATTTTTCATTAAAATGCTAGGGGGTAGTTTTATTTTTTTCGTCGTGCTTCCTTTCGCCGCCGTCTTATTTCCCGAAAAAAACTTTTTAACATTTGACTGCACTCATCACCAAGAATTCCTGAATAAACATTTACTTGATGATTCAGGCGTGAATCAGTCAAAAGGTGGTATAAGCTGTCCACTGCCCCTGCTTTAGGGTCAGGTGCCCCATAATAGACGTTCTTTATTCGTGCGTTGATAATCGCGCCACTACACATAATACATGGCTCAAGGGTAACATATAGGTCACAATCTTCAAGCCGCCAACTATGTAAGTTCGTACATGCTTCCATAATCGCAAGCATTTCCGCATGATAGGTAACATCTTGAAATTTTTCCCGCATGTTGTGTCCTCGGCCAATTACTTGTCCATCATGAACGACAACTGCGCCAATCGGTACTTCATTTAAAATCTTAGCCTGTTGTGCTTCATCAATTGCCATCCGCATAAATTTTTGCTGAGCTAGTAATGATGAATTATTTTTTTCCATTTACTTTCTCCATTTGCTTAAAATTATCCTGTTTTTCAGTGTATAATATTAATTTAGCTTTTCAAACTAATTTATGATTGACTAATCACCTGCTTATATTTTTTACAAAAAAAGTTTCACAGGTGACATCACCAGTATTAAATACTATATATTGTGTTTCACTATTTACTTAGCACGAAATATAGTACTTTTTTAATTGATTTTTTTAAATTCCCCGCTATACTAGAAAACATCGATTAACGTTTAGGAGGCTAATTAAAATGGTAACTGTCTTTTCAAAGAATAATTGTATTCAGTGTAAAATGACCAAGCGTTTCTTAGAGCAGCATAAAATTGCGTTTGTTGAACACAATATAGATGAACAGCCAGAATATGTATCCCAATTAAAATCTGAAGGCTTCATGGCTACCCCGGTGGTTAAGCTTCCCAATGGCAATGCATTTTCTGGTTTTCGTCCCGATCAACTAAATCAGCTTGCCTAAATCAAATAGCATTAACAACCTTGCCAGGCAGCAATTTATATTGTTGTGCTGGCTTCTTTATTGACAAAATTAAATCATCTTAGAAAGCGAGTTATTAATATGGCATTATCAGATATCGATATGACGAAGGTCAAATATTATGATTACAACAATGAGGTTAATATTCCAAAAAATGGGCAAATCCAACTTGATAAAGATAAAATGGCCTTAGAAGACTTTATTAAAGAAAATGTCAAACCAAATACTAAGCACTTTTCATCCCTTCAAGAACGTTTTCAATGGTTAGAAGACAACGACTATATTGAAAAGGGTTTCATGAGCAAATATAGTGGTGAATTCATCAAGAAACTTTATAAATATCTCCAAGATCAAGACTTCCATTTTCATTCATTTATGGCCGCTTATAAATTTTACGCTCAGTATGCTTTGCGGACCAATGATAAGGAATACTACCTTGAAAATTACATTGACCGTGTTGCTATGAACGCCCTTTACCTCGCAAACGGTGATGAAGACTTGGCAATGCAGCTTGCTGATGAAATTATCCATCAACGTTACCAACCAGCTACTCCTACTTTCCTTAATGTTGGCCGGAAACGCCGGGGGGAATTTGTTTCATGTTTTGCAATTCAAACTACAGATGATATGAACACAATTGGACGTACCATTAATTCTGCCCTCCAGCTCTCTAAAATCGGTGGTGGCGTTGGTATTAACCTCAGTAACCTTCGTGAAGCAGGAGCCCCAATTAAAAAAATTGAGGGGGCTGCAAGCGGAGTTGTCCCGGTAATGAAATTATTAGAAGATAGCTTCTCTTATTCTAACCAGCTTGGTCAGCGTCAAGGGGCCGGCGTCGTTTATCTAAGCGTCTTTCACCCGGACATCATCGAATTTTTAGGGGCCAAAAAAGAAAATGCGGATGAAAAGATTCGATTAAAAACTCTTTCACTTGGTATTACTGTTCCAGACAAATTCTATGAGCTAGTCGAAAAAGATGCAGATATGTATCTTTTTAGTCCTTATGATGTCGAGCGAATTTACGGTAAACCCTTCTCTTACATTGATATTACTAAAGAATACGATAGCTTAGTCGCAAATGATAATATCCGTAAGAAAAAAATTAATGCACGAGATCTTGAAGACGAGATTAGCAAATTACAACAAGAATCTGGCTATCCATATATTATTAATATTGATACTGAAAATCGCGATAACCCAATTAATGGTAAAATTGTTATGAGTAATCTTTGTTCGGAAATTGCTCAAGTTCAAGTTCCAGCGCGAGTAAATAACGACCAATCGTACTCTGAAATGGGAATTGATATTAGTTGTAATCTTGGTTCAACTAATATCGCCAATATGATGGAAAGTCCTAATTTTGGCAAGTCAATCAAGGCAATGATGCGTGGGCTCACCCGAATTAGTGATGTTGAAGATCTCGATGTCGTTCCCACAATCCAAAATGGAAACCGGCTTGCACACTCTGTTGGCTTAGGGGCGATGGGCTTGCATAGCTACCTCGCCAAGCACCATATTCAATACGGTAGTCCAGTAGCAATAGAGTTTACGGGTGTTTACTTTATGCTCTTAAATTACTGGTCCTTAGTAGCTTCAAATGAGATTGCTAAAGAACGGCAAGAAACTTTTTACGATTTTGAAAACAGCAAGTACGCCGATGGTTCCTATTTTGATAAGTACATCAACAAAGATTGGGGACCACAGTCAGACGTTGTTAAAAAGTTATTTAATGGTATTTTTATCCCTGGAATTGAAGATTGGCAACGGCTTAAGGAAAACGTCATGAAAGACGGGCTATATAATCAATATCGGCTTGCCGTGGCACCTAACGGCTCGACTTCCTACATCAATGATTCAACGGCTAGTTTGCACCCAATTATTAACCGGGTTGAAGAACGGCAAGAAAAGATGATTGGTAAAATTTACTACCCGGCTCCATATCTTTCAAACGACACAATGCCGTATTACCGTTCCGCTTATGATATGGACATGCGTAAAGTAATTGATACATACGCTGCTGCTCAACAGCACGTTGATCAGTCTCTTTCCATGACTCTTTTTATGCGGTCAACAATTCCCGCTGGCCTCTATGAATGGAAAGATGGCCGAACCGAAAAAATGACTACCCGTGACCTCAATATTCTACGGCACTATGCATTTAAACGAGGAATCAAGTCGATTTATTATATCCGAACTTTTACTGATGACAATGACGAAATTGGTGCTAATCAATGTGAAAGCTGTGTGATTTAACTTTCAGCTCCCATTTGATTTAAATGTAATGCACTGGTAAACTTGATATTATGTATAATTGGCTATTTAGTAAGCTATCATGCTTACTAAGAGCAAGGTATTTGGAGGAGCTCAATCAATGAAACTGGAAGAATTTAAACCTGTAAATCATTACGATGCGATTAACTGGAATGAAGTTTCCGATATGATCGATAAAGCAACTTGGGAAAAATTAACAGAACAATTTTGGCTCGATACACGGGTTCCTGTTGCCAATGATATGGATGATTGGCGTGAATTAGATGATGATCATCAATGGACTGTTGGCCATGTTTTTGGTGGTTTGACCCTTCTTGACACTGTCCAATCAGAAGCAGGACTAACTGCTCTTAAAGAAGATGTTAAGACGCCACATGAGACTGCTGTTTTAAACAATATCCAATTTATGGAATCAGTTCATGCTAAAAGTTACTCAACAATCTTCTCAACTCTTAATACTCCTGACCAAATCAAAGAAATCTTCGAATGGTCTGACACTGAAGAATATTTACAAAACAAGGCTGTTAAGATTGCCAATATGTACTTAGACCCAAGCCAGGATCCACTTAAAAAGAAGGTTGCTAACGTCTTCTTAGAGACTTTCTTATTCTATTCTGGTTTTTATACTCCTCTGTACTATCTTGGTCACAACAAATTAAACAACGTAGCTGAAATCATTAAACTTATCTTACGTGACGAATCGGTTCATGGTACTTACATTGGTTATAAGTTCCAAGTGGGAATGCGCGATCGAACTGAAAAGCAACAACAAGACATGAAAGATTGGATGTATAACTTCCTTTATGAACTTTATGATAATGAAGAAAAGTATACTCACCTTCTTTATGATCAAGTTGGCTGGACTGATGATGTTTTGACCTTCATTCGTTATAATGCTAACAAGGCTTTAATGAATCTTGGTCAGGACCCGCTCTTCCCTGATACTGCTTCTGACGTTAATCCGGTTGTTATGAATGGTATTTCTACATCGACTTCTAACCACGATTTTTTTAGCCAAGTCGGTAATGGATATCGCATGGGCGCCGTTGAAGCAATGAGTGATAGCGATTATGACGTTAAAGATCCAAATGCAGGTAAAGATAAAAATTCTCGCGATTAATTAATTATAATAAAAAGATGCCATCGTTCAATTAAAGGACGTTGGCATCTTTTTATTATCCTCACAATATCGTAACTTTTCCGTAGATGTGCAAAGAAACGCATAATGTTATTTTTTGACTATTTTATCGACTTTCTTTTTATTGTGAAATATAAATCAATCATAAAGACTAGGTCAGAAAAGCAGGCCATGTATTCTAAAAATAATACCAATCTTTTTTGCTGTTTTATTAGCATTATCAGCTCAACAATGTAAGCGAATTCAATACTTGTAACCATTGTTTAAATATTCACAAAGGTATTTACAACGCAAAAAAATGTAGTAATATTATACATGTTCAAAGGTTAACAAAAAAGAATTGAAAAAAGGAGATTTCAATTATGCCTGCTAACAACAAGAAACAAGTTGAAAAAAAAGAATTAACTGCTGAAGAAAAAAAGCAAAATGCCCAAAAATTAGTTAATGATTTAATGGCTAAGAGCCAAGCTGCTTTCGAACAGTTACGTTATTACTCACAAGAGCAAGTTGACAAGATTTGTCAAGCAATGGCCCTTGCTGCTGAAGAACATCACATGGATCTAGCAATTGATGCTGCTAACGAAACTGGTCGTGGTATTGCCGAAGATAAGGCTATCAAGAACATCTACGCAAGTGAATATATTTGGAACAACATCCGTCACGATAAGACTGTTGGTATTATCGAAGACAACGATGAAGACCAAACAATCACTATTGCCGATCCTCTTGGTGTCATTGCTGGAATTGTTCCGGTTACTAACCCTACTTCGACTACAATTTTCAAATCAATCATCAGTGCTAAGACGCGGAATACAATTATCTTCTCATTCCACCGTCAAGCAATGAAGTCATCTATCAAGACCGCAAAAATTCTTCAAGAAGCTGCCGAAAAAGCTGGTGCGCCAAAGAACATGATTCAATGGCTTCCTGAAAGTAGTCGTGAAAATACCACTGCATTGCTTCAACACCCTAACACTGCTACTATTTTAGCAACTGGTGGTCCTTCCCTTGTTAAAGCAGCTTATAGTTCTGGTAACCCTGCCCTTGGTGTTGGTCCTGGTAACGGTCCTGCCTACATCGAAAAGACTGCTAACATCGAACGTTCAGTTTACGATATCGTTCTTTCAAAGACTTTCGATAACGGTATGATTTGTGCTACTGAAAATTCAGTTGTTGTTGATGAAGAAATCTATGACAAGGTTAAAGAAGAATTCCAAAAATGGAACTGTTACTTCTTGAAGCCAAACGAAATTGATAAATTTACTGACGGCTTTATCGATCCAGACCGTCACCAAGTTCGTGGTCCTATTGCTGGTCGTTCCGCTAATGCAATTGCTGACATGTGTGGCATCAAAGTTCCTGACAACACCAAAGTTATCATCGCAGAATATGAAGGTGTTGGTGACAAATACCCACTTTCAGCTGAAAAGCTTTCACCAGTATTAACAATGTACAAGGCAACTTCCCACGAAAATGCCTTCGATATCTGTGCTCAATTATTACACTATGGTGGTGAAGGACACACTGCTGCTATTCACACACTCGATGATGACTTAGCTACTAAGTACGGTCTTGAAATGCGTGCTTCACGGATCATCGTTAACTCACCATCTGGTATTGGTGGTATCGGTAATATTTACAACAACATGACCCCATCACTTACTTTAGGTACTGGTTCATACGGTAGTAACTCAATCTCACATAACGTTACTGATTGGGATCTCTTAAACATCAAAACAATTGCAAAACGGCGTGAAAATCGTCAATGGGTTAAGATCCCCCCAAAAGTATACTTTCAACGCAACTCACTAAAAGAATTGCAAGATATTCCAAACATTGATCGGGCATTTATTGTTACCGGTCCAGGAATGAGCAAACGGGGTTACGTTCAACGTGTTATCGACCAATTACGTCAACGTCAAAATAACACTGCCTTCTTAGTATTTGATGACGTTGAAGAAGACCCATCAACACATACTGTTGAAAAGGGTGTCGCAATGATGAACGACTTCAAGCCTGACACAATTATTGCTCTTGGTGGTGGTTCACCAATGGATGCTGCTAAGGCTATGTGGATGTTCTATGAGCACCCAGAAACTTCATGGTATGGTGTCATGCAAAAGTACCTTGATATCCGTAAGCGTGCTTACCAAATCAAGAAACCTACTAAGGCACAACTTATTGGTATCCCTACTACTTCAGGTACTGGTTCAGAAGTTACTCCATTTGCGGTTATTACTGACTCTGAAACCCACGTTAAGTACCCACTTGCTGACTACGCCTTAACACCAAACATTGCCATCGTTGATTCACAATTCGTTGAAACTGTTCCTGCAACAACTACTGCTTGGACTGGACTGGACGTTTTATGTCACGCAACCGAATCATACGTTTCAGTAATGGCAACTGACTACACTCGTGGTTGGTCATTACAAACTATCAAAGGTGTTATGGAAAACCTTCCTAAGTCAGTTCAAGGTGATAAGTTAGCTCGTCGTAAGATGCACGACTTCTCAACAATGGCTGGGATGGCATTTGGTCAAGCCTTCTTAGGTATCAACCACTCACTTGCCCACAAGATGGGAGGAGCATTTGACCTTCCTCACGGTTTAATGATCGCTATTGCAATGCCACAAGTTATCCGTTTCAACGCTAAGCGGCCACAAAAGCTTGCTCTCTGGCCACACTACGAAACTTACCACGCAACTAAGGACTATGCTGATATTGCACGGTTCATCGGTTTGAAAGGTAATACTGATGAAGAATTGGCTGAAGCATATGCTAAGAAAGTTATCGAACTTGCTCACGAATGTGGTGTTAAGTTAAGCTTAAAGGCAAATGGTGTTAAGCGTGAAGACTTCGACAAGGTTGTTGATGATCTTGCTCGCCTCGCCTACGAAGATCAATGTACTACTACTAACCCAGTTGAACCACTTGTTAGCCAACTCAAGGAATTACTTGAACGTTGCTACGATGGTACTGGCGTAGAAGAAAACTAATTAACAACAAGTTAAAGCGCTAAAGTTATGGTTAACCGTAACTTCAGCGCTTTATTAATTTTAAATAATTCTATATTTGTTGACCTATGACAGTCACTAGACATTAGTTTACTTCATTATCACCAGATTGAGTTACTAATTTTAGAACATTCGTTGCCGATGTATTCTCAGTAAGCGTCTGACTTCCTTTATCTTCACCATTAAGTTCATTGTCGCCATCATCAGTTTGAAGCTCGTATCCATCGACAGTCGTATTAGTAACAGTATTGTCCCCACTATCATTCTTGACAGTATAGTGACCGTAAACTGTTAGCTGTTGACCTTCAAAATCCCCTGATTGAATGCTAGTCTGGCCATTATTTAACGTTACCCCCTGATAGTCGACATCTCCTGAATCTACCTTAACATGAGCATTCTCAAGGTTGATATCTTTAACTGTTAAATCACCGCTATCCAAATGAATTTGCCCTGCTAACGGTTGATCATGAGGAACTGTAATAACAATTAAATCTTGGTCTCGGTAGCTATTAAGGTTGAGAGCATATAAAGCTCCACCGGTCTGGCGAAGAGAAGCAACCTGATTATGAACCGTAGCTGCAGGCACATGCCCACCTACTCCATAGTAAGCAACCTGATACTTTTTTCCTTCACGAATAACTACATTTGCTGTTGAAGCTGAAATATCAACACGTTCAAAACTTTTATTAGTACTTAAATGATAAACGTGGTTATGAACAATTCTAGGCCGACTACCATCAAAATATACTGTTTTATTTCCACCGTTAAAGAAGCCAATCCCGAGGATGATCAAACCAACTACTAATACTACTCCGCCTATTTTAAATACATTCTTCATTTAGCTTCCCTCCTTGCTTGAATCCTGTTATACAAGAATTTCGCAAAGTTAGCGATTCCTTGAGCAATCAACCGAATCAACCAGTATGATAATGGCACACAGATAAGGAATAAACCAATTAGTGTTAAACCTATCCCAAGATAAAATAAGCCACTAAAAGGTTCAACAATAAGTAATGTGACTCCGGCATATAACGCAACTACTGCAATAACTGCAATACTGCCGATCATTGCAATTATTCCAATAATCAACCCCAAAGCAGCAGCACCAATACCAATTAATACTGCCAATACAGCAATACCCAAACCAAGAGTAATTGGCGAAGTGATAATTGCTACTAACACCCACCAAAAAACACGCCAACTTGATTTAGCGGATGCCGGTCCCTTCTTGGCTGCTTTGTCATTCACCTTAATTGAATAATCAGCCAAGATCTTATGACCCAATTGCCGCGGCGTTCCCAATTTTTCTTCAATTGCTTTCCGCGTATTAAGTCCTGCATCCGCAATATACTCGTCATAAAATTCTAAAGCATCATCTCGGTCTTTAGCCGCTAATGGACTTAAATACGCTGCTAGGTCATTAATATACTTTTGCGGTTCAGTCATCTTTACCATCCCCCTTACGTTTTACATAAAAGATTCCATCTAAACTTTCTTTATAATCATGCCAAAGCTTTCGAATACGTTGTAAATGCTTTTTACCAGCCGCAGTTATTTGATAATAACGTCGATTTCGCCCCTGATAAGGCTGATCATAAGTTGTTAAATACCCCTCTTTTTTTAACCGCCGTAAAACTGGGTACATGGTCGATTCTGAAATCGTAATTGCTGATTGCATCCGCTGGGTCAATGCATAACCATAATAATCATCACGTTCAAGAATTGCTAAAACCATTCCATCCAGCAAATCTGCTGTTATTTGAATTTTCATTATTCCCCTCCTTTTGTTCTCACTATATTATACGTCATATAATATCACTAATAAATATAGTATACAATACGGACTAAAGATTTAATTTTTTTATAAATTAGCGAAAAAAGAATTATTAATCATAATTAATTAAAATTTCCTTGATAGACTCTTATTACAAGGTAATTGTCCCAATAAAAAGATAAAAGGAGAGAATATATGTTAAAAGAATTTAAGGCATTTATTGCACGAGGAAACGTAATTGATATGGCAGTGGGGATCATCGTTGGTGCAGCCTTTACATCAATTGTTAAGTCCCTAGTTAACAACATTATCAATCCGCTTATTGGTATTTTTGTTGGCCGAATTGATCTTTCGAATTTAGTCTGGACAGTCGGCGATGCTCAATTTAGATATGGAAGTTTCTTAAATGCAGTAATCAACTTCTTAATTATCTCCTTTGTTGTCTTTATAATGGTAAAAGCAATCAATCGTTTCCGTAAAAAAGAAGATAATGAAGATAATAAAGAGGTCAAAACAAGCGAAGAAGTACAATACCTTAAGGAGATTGTGACACTACTAAAAGAAAAAAATAAGAAATAGCTATTCTCCTCCCAACGGTGTTGAAACAATAGCTATTTCTTTATTTATATACTTATTTAAATTTTTATATCATATTATTAGCATTAATCTTATATCCTTGGTACTATCATGGTAGGGCAACAAAAGAGGTGATGATAATGTTTAAAAAGAAAGTTCGTCCTATGAATAACAGTGAAAAGGAAATTAGCGCATATCGAAAAGGGTACAATCGGGCCGTTAAAGATTATAAGGCGCTAGAGCCGTTTCGTAAGTATCCGCAACGGATTATTAATGTTACTAATAGGTTTATCAGAGGTAAGATGCATGCGCTTCAGGACTATGTTGATGGCTATGAAGATGCAAAGCAACAGCTTTCTAAAAACTAAATGTTATTAACTGGTCTTCTTCTCTCTTAATTATTGTTTTGCAATTTCGATTAAATTCACCTGCAAACCGCATATTATCAGCGCAAGCATATCGAATAGGTATTATTTTCCGTATTCGAACGGTTACAGTCACTGTTACTTAATCAAACACAGTAAGTAATTTTTCACAGTCAATGTAATTGAGGTTGATGGTTTTTACCCATCAATTCCATGCGGGCCCTAAGGAGGGATGTCTTATGTTGTTCAATGTTATTTTTTGGATCTTAGCTATTTGGTTTGTTATCAACGTTATTTGGATGTGGTTCCAACTTAACAATCAAATACTACAAAAGACTTTCGCTTGGATCAACGTTTGTGCAATTGTTATTGGTTTTTGGGTTTACTATGGTGTATCACACGATGCAAGCGCAATCAATGGTTGGTTTATCGCTATGAACTGGGTAAATATTGCAATTGCAGCTATCCAATTCTACTTCGGCTACCGAACTAATGAAGATAGCACAACACACCACTCAACTAACTAATCAAGCAGACTTTTGAAGAAACCCGGTACAAAACGTACCACGGATTAACGTAACAATAATACATTGAGGAGAAAACCTAATTCATCAAATTTTGGTTTCCCCACCTCTATAAAGATCATTAGGTTCAGAGTATTTTTATATTCTGGGCCTTTTGCGTTTTAAACCACAAAATATTAAGAAAAAATGACCAAAATTGGCAATTAGTCAACTTTAGTCATTTAATTTATCTTTAATTATCCAAAGCAATGTTTAAACCGCTATCATTTTATGTTATCTCACTTTTGAGCTCGTACCATTGCCTCTTCATAATCCTTAGTACCAATAAATACTTCATGAGTGTATGGATTAATGTCCATTGCCTTAGCCCGTTTCCAAATGATTGCAAAAACAACAACATTAATTGCTAATGATAACACTGCAATAATTCCCATCATATGTGGATCAGCGCTTCCTGGATGAACAGATGGATTCATAACTCCATTTTTATATAAAACCGGTAGTACAGCAAACTTACTACTATCTTGAAATTCTGGAATTACTTGCGCAAACATACACCAAATTGCTAAAGTATTTGCCCGATTTTGAATCCAACCACCCATATTCCAAAAAGCTGCTGCAAATGTAGGTGCAAGTAGTAATGCTACTCCGCAATACCAAGAATGTGTCGGTAGATTATTATAGGTATACTCAAAGTTCCAAACATCATATGCAAGGATAAAAAGCCAAGTCATATCTGGCCATAACATATCTTCTTCATTTTTGGAAGAATAAATACCCCACCAGCCAGTCATACAAAATACATTGATAATACCCGCAATTCCATTCAGAACATTCCACCAACCACCATAAAGCCATACGCCCTCAGACGAAAGCCACCATTGACTCCCCGTTGTTTGCAGAGCATTCATTCCACGAATTGCTGATTCAAAATCACTTCCTACCGCAATAAAAATATTAATTGCGACAATAACAAATGGAAAACACTTAAACCAATAAGCTTTACCAAGATGGCCCCAGTGATATTTTAAGATCATAAAACCAATACAACCAAAAGTTGCTGCATACAGCTTAGCATAGTGAAACCAACTGTTCATATGAACGTAAGTCTGATTATGGAGCGCCCATGATTGACCTTGACCTGCACAAATATAAATAACAGCAAAATAAATCGTTAAAACTACTGGCAAAACAACAAAGAAAAAAAGTCCCCCAATTTTGCTTCGCCGGGCAATTTCGTTTGCAATAATCAGACAAATAAATACCATTATCCAGCCAAGTAATTGCCACCCCGCTTGGTTACCGTAAACCTGGAATAACATAATATCTCCTCCCCTAAAAATATTAAGAAACCACTTACATTGCTTTCAACAATTATTCTACTAAGTGCTTTAAAAAGATAATAGGCTTATTATTGGGTGTTTGTCTTATATTAAGATAAAAAACAAATAAAATAGTAGTTTAAAATAAAAAATAGGCTGAGTAATTAAACTCAACCTATCCTTATCACTTAATGAAATAAGACTACTTAAGGGTAACAGTAGCACCAGCGGCTTCAAGCTTTTCCTTGATGTCGTTAGCTTCGTCTTCCTTAACGTCTTCCTTGATAGCTGATGGAGCACCATCAACAAGGTCCTTAGCGTCTTTAAGGCCAAGACCAGTGATGTCCTTAACAGCCTTAATAACCTTAACCTTAGCTGAACCTGGTTCAGTTAATTCAACAGTGAAGCTGTCCTTAGCAGCAGCGTCACCGCCAGCAGCACCTGCAACTGCAACTGGAGCAGCAGCAGAAACGTCAAATTCTTCTTCGATAGCCTTAACCAAGTCGTTAAGGTCAGAGATTGATGCTTCCTTTAATGAAGCAATGATAGCATCCTTATCAAAAGCCATGTTTATTTCCTCCAATATTTAGGTAATTAATTTTAATTTTATATTGTATCGATATACGACAATTATGCGGCTTCGTCTTCCTTGTCGGCAATAGCCTTGACTGCACGTGCAATCTTCCGCATTGGGTCTTGTAATGCAGATGCAAGCATGGACAATAGGTCTTCGCGACCTGGCATAGTTGCGTATTCGTTGATTTCGTCAAGAGTCTTAATGCTCTTTTCGATGAAACCACCCTTGATTTCAAGAGCATCGTGATCATCAGCGAACTTCTTCAAGATCTTAGCTGGAGCAATTGGGTCTTCGTCAGAGAAGGCAACGGCAGTTGGACCAACAAAAGTATCACGAAGTCCTTCATAATCAGTACCTTCAACGGCACGATCAAGAATCTTGTTCTTGATAACTGACATCTTAACACCGGCGTCCCGAAGTTGCTTACGTAAGTCAGTAACTTCAGCAACGGTTAAACCACGGTAGTCAACAACGATAGCAGATTGGGCTGCATTAAGCATATCAACTGTTTGCTTAACGATCTCAGCCTTCTTAGCAATAGCTGCTTCACTCATGAATTTTCACCTCCTGCAATGTATTTTTGATCGGATTTATAAAAAATCCCTATGACCGCAGACATAGAGAAGGAACTTTCATTTCTTCCTCGGCAGGCATTATAATTAAGGCTTTCGCCACCTGAGTCTTAGGCAGAGTCATATTTAATCAACTTTTATAGTTTAACATACTATCAAAAGTTCTGTAAAGAAATTTTTATGATTTATTTTTGTTCGAACCACTTGGCGATTGCATCAAGGATTCGCTTGCTTGCACGCCCATCACCATACGGATTCTTTGCCTCACTCATCTTTTGATACTCATCTTCACTATCCAGCAACGTTGATAGCTCCTCCACAACATTCTCATACTGATTACCAATTAGTTTAAGCGTACCCGCACTTACTCCTTCAGGTCGCTCAGTAGTATCACGTAATACCAGGACGGGTTTATGCAAAGCAGGGGCTTCTTCTTGAACGCCACCAGAATCGCTCATCACTAGTAACGCCTTACTCATCAGGTTATGAAAATCAACAACATTTAATGGTGCAATCAAATGAAAATGGTTATCGCCACCTAAAATCTTTTTAGCAACCATTTGGACTTTAGGATTAAGATGAACTGGATAAATAACATCAATGTTTTCTCGTTCATCTACCACTTTTTTGATTGCTTTAAAGGTTTCTTCCATTGGCTGGCCCCAGTTTTCCCGCCGATGCATCGTTAGCAAGATTATCTTATGCTCTGAATCAATTTCATCTAGTACACTATGCTGGTAATCTTGGTTAATTGTGTAATGTAACGCATCAATTGCCGTATTTCCTGTAATAACTACCCCTTGTTGATGGTTTCCTAATGCTAGATTATGCGCACTTGTCTTTGTCGGTGCAAAGTATAGGTCTGCTAAGTCATCAATCATTTGCCGGTTCATTTCTTCTGGATATGGTGAATACTTATTCCAGGTCCGTAGTCCAGCTTCAACGTGTCCAATCGCAACCTGATTATAAAACGCCGTTAGAGCTGCTGCATAGGCTGAACTAGTATCTCCATGTACTAACATAATATCAGGATGCTCTTTTTGAATAATTGGTTCTAATTTGGTCATCGTTGTAACCGTAATTCCTGTCAATGTTTGCCCCGGCTTCATTATCTTCAAATCATAATCCGGCTTTACCGCAAAAACATCTAGAACCTGTTGAAGCATCTCCGCATGTTGTCCCGTTGAAACGACAACCGATGTAAAACGATCATCATCAGCTAATGCTTTAACAACCGGTCCCATCTTAATTCCCTCCGGCCGAGTACCAAATACAGACATTACTTTAATTTTCTTCATTTTATCTTCCCCAATTACTTATAACATTCCAGAAAGTTGTCTAACCTTCCTAATTTCTTCTAGCATGGCATTCCTGATTTTTTGCTTTTCTTTCATTAGCTTACTTTCTTGCCATGCTCAGTTTTAATCCACGAATTTTCATGAAAACACCACCGCCAAAAAGCAATTATAATACTAAAGAATAAGATGATATACATATATGAAATACCAACTGGTAATATCAGTGATTGGCATAGCCGTAATCGCGGTTCGTTAAAATGCTTCAAATCATGATGATAGAACAAGCCAAATACTATTCCCCAGAAAAGTGAAAAAACTACTAATCCAATGACAACTATCATTAACATTAATAATGGCATTCCCTTGTAAAGATACTGCCAATTAATTAACGTAACAGCTGTTAAGATAATAATTGCCAAATCAGCTAATAGGTTTAGCCACGGTTGCACAAGAAAATAATATATCCCCAACTTCTGAGTACGACTAAGGACCTTACTCTTTATGATGCGTGGCAAATATTTAAGACAATTAAGGTCACCTTGTACCCACCGACTCCGTTGCCGAATAAAGCGTCGTGGTGAAGTCAAGGCCTCTTGGTAAACATATGTATCGGTCATATAATCAACGTGTAAATGTTTGAGCATCATCTTTATCGTTAATTCATAATCATCGAGAAGAGCATTTCCCCACGGGTGCAGGCCAATTTTATTAAGAACTGGCTGTAAGCGAAAGAATTGACCATTGCCACTTAAGCCAACCGTCCTGGTATACATCCGCATAATTTGCGCCATATGGTTGATACTAAAGAATTCAATATCTTGCAATATCTGTAATTCATTCTTAAAACGCGGGTACATCTTAACCCGCATTTGCGTGATGCTCGTTTGTGGCGATGAAAAATAAGCATTTAACCGTTGAAGCGCATTTTCTGCTAATTGCGCATCAGCATCAACAACCCCAATAATTGTTTTATCAAACGGAATACCCCGCGGGATTATTTTCTGATAAATATAATCAAGAGCAAAATTAAGGACATCTCCCTTACCAGTATGAGCATTAGGAAGATGCCGCCGTAACAAATGAAGACGCGGATTATTAATCATTTTAATTTGCGCAACGGAATCGTCACTGCTGTCATCGTCAACCACCACTACTTCAAAACTTTCAAATTGAAGTAATTTGACTAGTGTTCGTTGAATCACCCCTGCCTCATTAAAGCACGGAACAATCACAAAATAATGTAAAGATGAATCAATCTTTGCTGGCCGTTGATTACCGGCAAAGCGATAAAAATCACGTGGATATGAAATTACGCGGAACAAAAGACTGATTAGGGAATAAAACAAAAAGACAAACAAGGCAATGCACCAAATTAAGGTAAAAATTACTGTAAGCATTAGTTATTGCCCTTTACGAATATTTTGATGATATACCAACCAAAAGATAAAACTAATGATGAAAGATAAACCAAACATCGTCATTAATGTAATGATAACAGTAGACGCTATCCATGCACTATTAAAATCAATTAACGTCATTATTAAAACTTCCTTTTCCATAGAGTTTTTAATAATGCTTATCGCTAATCAAAATAAAAGCGTGAAACCCGAATATTTAAAACTTTCAGCAATTACTACAATTATAATCAAAATTTAATTGAAGTACAGGCCCAAATAAAAAAGATCAAGGAATAATTCCTCAATCTTATTAACCAGGATTTTATTTTAATGGCCGAATTTTATCCTATTTATTGGTTGCGGCAGTTAAAGCTTCACCAAGCCGCTTCAGTCCTACTTCGATTTGGTCTTCTTTCATATTTGAATAGTTCAACCGGAAAGCCCCTGGTTGTGGTTTACCAGCAAAGAATGGGTCCCCAGGAACAAATGCTACATTATGCTCAAGGCATTGTTTAAATAATTCAACCGTGTCATCTACTCCTGGTACTTCAACCCATAAGAACATTCCACCTTCAGGATCTGTATACTTAACACCTGCTGGGAAGTACTTTTCAATTCCTGTTAGCATTAAGTCTTTTCGCTTGCCGTACAAGTCACTGATTTCTTTAACATGGGCATCAAGATCATTATCTTCTAAGAACTGAGCTACTGCATATTGAGCTAGGTTGTCTGTATGAAGGTCTGCCGATTGCTTAAGAACGGTTAATTTATTTACAACATTCTTATCAGCAACAACCCAGCCCAAACGAAAGCCCGGTGCCAAAGTCTTAGAAAATGTACTCATATAAAATACATGTCCGGACTTATCAAATGACTTAACTGCCGGAACATGGTGACCTGCAAAACGAATTTCACCATAAGGATTATCTTCTAAGACATAAACGTCATACTTTTCAGCCAACTCTGCTAACTTCTTACGACGTTCAACCGTCATCGTCCGACCAGTTGGATTTTGAAAATTAGGGACAGTATATACTAATTTTGTATTTGGATTAGCCTCTAATGCTTTCTCTAAGGCATCCATCTTCATGCCTTCTTCGTCCATCTCTACCCCAACAAAGTTAGCACCATAAGACCGAAAAACATCCAAAGCACAAAGATATGTTGGTTGTTCAACTAAAACCGTATCTCCCGGATCAACAAATGCCTTGCCCACCAAATCCAATACTTGTTCGGAGCCGGTAGTAACTAAGACATTATCTAATTCTGAATCAACGTCTTCTTTTTCCTTAACATGCTGCTGAATAGCCTTACGCAATGCTGTTACCCCTTTGGCAGCTCCGTATTGCATTGCTTCTTGACCATGCTCAGCGAAGACCTTATCAACTGCTGCTTTCATTTCTTTCACAGGAAACAGTTCGGGTGCCGGCAATCCACCAGCAAACGAAATAATCTTAGGATCCGCCGCTGCTTGTAAAATTGCGCCAACCGCATCCGTACCATCTGCTGGAACACGCTTTGAATATTTAAATTGTGTCATTGTCGTCACTCCTTAATTAATTTATAATGATAATCTTTAATTGTTTTTTAATCTATTTATCATTGATTAATAATATAGCACAACAATGTCTTCTTGTGAAGTAATCAATTTAAAATTAATAAACAACCTTATTATTAGGCCTGCTATTTAGAAAGCACCGCCACCAGAGTCGCCACCTGCACCGCCAGAAGAGCCCCAGCCTCCTGATGAATTATCAAATGAACTTTCGGAACCATCATTGCCTACCTTGGCCTCGCTATTACTAATTATTCTGTTAGCAAACTGCTGAACTTCCCATTCATTTGCAGAAAAGCCTTGCAACTGTTGGTCAAGATTTTTAGCCACTAACTTTGCGCCAAATTGTTTCTCTAATCCCCTTATAAATTCACTTGTCTCACCGACTGCTGTTGCATAAACATAGTATTCTCCCCATAGTGCTTGATCTGGGAGCTGCTTTTTATTAAATCGACCAATATCGTGGATCATTTGCTTAAATTGCAGTACTTCGGTCAAATCTTGATACTGCTTTTTACTATAAGATACATAGTGGTAATCAACTAATGCGTTCAATCCCTGTAACCCCAAGCCACATATCAAAACACCAACAATTATTGGTTGAGAAATAGTCTTAAAACCAAGTCCAAAAATACTACTAATATTATGATCAAAACTAGCGGCAATATATAAAAGAATACAAACAATCAGCCCAAGGACGTAGCTATATAAACAATAACTTATTTTAAAATCGTATTTTCTAAAAAGTAGCTGCTTGATCTTTTCAAACGGTTGCCAAACACTTAACCCAACCCCAATTATCATTATTTCACTTATTCGAACTAGGGCACCGATAAGTAGGCCAATGCTAAAGCCATTAGTAACTAGCCGTGAACATAAGAAAGCAATGAACGCTACTCCTAAAAAATAAATGCACGAGAACTTATCAAAACTGGCCTTCGCCGGATTAACTTTGCCACCTAAGCTACTCCATTTTTCCTTGGTACTAAGCCAATGATTATAAAGGGTATTATCATTATCATTTCTAACCTGTTTTAATGATACTTGGTTATTCTCGTCGCCATAATTATGCGTTAAAAAGTAGATAAATTTTGAATCTTCGGCAGTTCCTTTTTCCCATTTTATTTGCTCTCCCTCGACTTTAATATTTCCCGCTAATTGAAGCGCAGCTAATTCAGTCGCTAGGGGAATCATCCCCGTATCCTCTCTTAAGCTCGCTTGGTAAATTGAAGCAGCCTGTACTGGTGGTAAGGAAGGAAGGGCAAAACGATGAAGATGTTCACTAATATGATCCCGCTTAATTAAGTTCTGGCGATTATAAATTAGCCAATAAAGTCCATAAATACCAAATGGGATCATTAAACTAACCGCTACGATTAGATAATTTATTGGATGCCGTTCAATAAAGAATTGTTCAACACCCCCAATTCTTCGCTCCTTCTTTTGGGCAATTGCAACCCGTTCACTAGCATGTAAGGGTGCCTTATCAATCGCCTCTTTAGGAAAAAGCAGGTGAATTTCAAGGTATTGGTTAACATCTGCCGCCGTCAAACTTATTGTGGCGGTGTGCCTATTCCATACCTTATGTTCGTACTTTGCACCGTGAACCCACAAGGATTGCTGCCCTCTTGCCGCTGGCATTACTATTGTTATCCTAACTTGTTGTAATTCTCGTTGCCAACTACGTCCAATGATTTTCCAATTAATTTCACCTGTATCAAGATACCGCTTAGCAACTGCACTTAAATGGTAATGATAAGTAATAACCTGCTTATTCTCACTAGGCACAGAACTAACTATTCGATAATCGCCCTTCGCTTTTTCGCCATCAGCATCAGTATTTGGCTGATAAAAGGCAGCATTAAACTTTAAATGATCATTCAATGATAAAATTTGATCACTCTGCCCAATATTAGCTGCCTGGGTAAAATATAGGTCGGGACTTTCAAGTAGCTGATGGATTGGAAGGTTATCCTTAGCTACTTGAATCTGGCTAATTTTTCCTAATCCTTTGGTATCTTGGACGATAAAAACGCCATGATATTTTCCCTTAAATTGATAATGAACTTGTTGGGTAACATCTGCACTCCCATTACGGTTAATCTTTACATAAATATCATTCTGTTTAATTTGGTAATCTCGATTGTCACTTGCTGCTACCTTTTTTAATGAACTAATTCCAAATAAAACTGTCAATACTATCAATATAATCATTGATTGCTTGTTTTTCGTTAGTTGCATTATTTTTCTCCCCATAAAAAAAGACCTCGTGAAAAAATATTTCCCCGAAGTCTTTTTTGATTTAATTAACTTAAATTAAAATGTAGTTAAATCAAGTGTAACGCTTGGACCGAATGTTGATGCGATTGAAGCGTGCTTGATGTATGTTCCACGTACTGAAGCCGGACGAGCCTTAGCTACAATATCTTCTAAAGTAGCTAAGTTTTCAACTAACTTGTCAGTATCGAATGAAACTTTACCGAATGGAACAGCAACGTTACCATCACGGTCAGTCCGGTAAGTTACTTGACCAGCCTTAGCGTCAGAAACAGCCTTAGCAACATCCATTGTAACTGTACCAGTCTTTGGGTTTGGCATTAAGCCCTTAGGTCCAAGAACCCGACCTAAACGACCAACCTTAGGCATCATGTTTGGTGTTGCAATAGCAACATCAAAGTCGAGCCAACCGTCTTGAATCTTTTCTACTAAGTCGTCAGAACCAACAAAGTCAGCACCGGCATCTTGAGCAGCCTTGGCGTTTTCACCTTCAGCAAATACAATAACAGTTTGATCCTTACCAGTACCGTTTGGTAAAACAACGGCACCACGTAATTGTTGGTCAGCTTGCTTAGTGTCAACGTTTAAGTTAAATGCTACTTCAACAGTTGAGTCAAAGTTAGCAAAGTCAATATCTTTTACTAATTGAACCGCGTCTTTAACAGCGTATTCTTTTTTGCTGTCAACTTTCTTGAGCGCGTCTTGGTACTTCTTACCACGTTTTTTAGCCATCTTGTGTTTTCCTCCTTGCAAATGTGGTCTAGCGGAGTTAATACCTCCCACGGGGATGCAACACTTTCATGATGCATCCGGACTGCTAGCAATTAGCCTTCAACAGTGAAGCCCATGCTACGAGCAGTACCTTCAATCATGCGCATAGCTGCTTCTACGTCAGCTGCGTTTAGATCTTGCATCTTAGTTTCAGCGATTTCCTTAACTTGATCCTTGGTTACTGAAGCAACCTTGTTTGTGTTAGGTTCACCGGAACCATGTTCAACACCAGCGGCCTTCTTTAGTAAGACAGCAGCAGGTGGCGTCTTAGTAATGAAGTCGAATGAACGGTCCTCATATACGGTAATAACAACTGGAATCAACATACCTTTTTGGTCTGCTGTCCGCGCGTTAAATTCCTTAGTGAAGCCCATAATGTTAATACCTGCTTGTCCAAGTGCAGGACCTACTGGTGGAGCTGGTGTAGCTGCACCGGCAGGAATTTGCAACTTGACAACGTTAGCTACTTTCTTTGCCACGAGACAAAACCTCCTTAGTCCGTGTTGTGGTCATGATGAGGCAGTAATTTTTACCTCTCCCACAGTATGTTAATAGCATACTATAGGAACATACCATATTTTTCAATTTTTTTCAATATTTTTTATAATTCAATTAAAATGTATCGATTTGGTCAAAGCCCAGCTCAGCCGCTGTCTCTCGTCCAAACATTTTAACCGTTGCTTTAATTTTTTGCTTTTCATGATCAACTTCAGTAACTTTGGCGGTCATGTTAGCAAAAGATCCGGCAATAACCTTAACTGTGTCGCCTTCCTTGACATCAATGTCACTAACAGTCGTTTCCGTATCCATTCGGTTCAAAATCCGATCAACTTCTTCTGGAAGCAATGGCGTTGGCTTTGATCCACCACCGTGAGATCCTAAGAAACCAGTTACTCCAGGGGTGTTACGGGCAATATACCAGGCCTGATCAGTCATTACCATTTCAACTAAAACATATCCAGGGAAGGTCTTTTCAACGGTTTCCTTTGCTTGCCCATCCTTAACCTGACGGACTTCTTCTTCAGGAACGACTACCCGGAAGATATAGTCTTGCATTCCCATTGATTGTGCCCGTGATTCTAGGTTGCTCTTTACCCGGTTTTCGTAACCAGAGTAAGTATGCAGCACATACCAACGTTTTTCATGTGATTCCACGATGAATCCTCCTATCATAAATTTAAATTGATTATTTTAGCAAAATAAAAAACCTCGTATAGCTACGAAGTTCCCTAAAATTTAGTATAGCAAACTAATTTCTATTTGACTACTAATGTTAAACAAAGAGTTTCATCATTAACTGAATTAACCAATCAAACAGAGCAAAGAATAGTACGAAAAACAGCGTCAATGTTACAACAATAGTCGTATCACGGCGATTTTCTTTGGCTGTTGGCCATACAACTAGCTTCATTTCGTGGTTAACACTCTTAATAAATCGAATTAAGTGCATAATATCCTCCACTATCTGCTCTCGCGGTGGATCGTATATTCACCACAATGCTTGCAGAACTTGCGTAATTCTAATCGTTCTTGTCGTTGAGGGTTGGCAGTGATCGTATAATTACGAGCGCCACACTTTGTACATTCCAATGCTACTTTTTTCTGGGACATACGCGTCACCTCCACACAGTACCTAGGTTAGCACGAATTAAGGTTTAAAAGCAACTAGGGGCATCTAATTTATTAAAATGCTCAGCCTAGTAATTAACATCACGTAAGAAACGAATTATTTGCTCATGTTTTATCCCCGTCATCGTCAGTGATCGAATTGGAATATTATTGAAAATTGCAGCTCCATCTGGTGTCGCTAATGATTGCTTAATCGTATCCAGCATTTTGGCGTTCTTTAGTGCATCCATAACTTTTGCCGACTTCATTGCCATTAGCTCTCCAACATAAGTATCACCAGTAATATGACCAACAGGATCAATACCAATCGTCAATTCAAAATCAGCAATTAATGATAATTCTCGAGAAGAATGCCCCACTGCAATTTGATATTTACCATTATCAGCTTCCCATCGCTTTTCAGTCGCATTATACCAGCTAAATGCCCGCCGCGGGAGTTCGAATGTTACTGCTTTTTCTTCCCCTGGCTGTAATTCAACTTTAATAAAGTCAACAAGCGTCCAGACCGGCACCTCTACTCGGCTAGCCCGATTGCCCAGATATAGCTGTGGAACATCCTTTCCGGTTCGGTCACCAGTATTTTGAATTTCAAAAGTAACATGGACACTATTGGAATCTTCTTTAAGCTTTAAATTATGATATTCAAAATCCGTATAGCTAAGTCCATGACCAAAAGGAAAACGAACAGGAATGTTATGTAAATCATAGTAACGGTAACCAACAAAAATACCTTCATAGTAATTTTCATTATCATGGTTTGCATCAAAGGTTCCATAAGTTGGGTTATCTTCTAGCCGTAATGGAAAACTTTCTGCCAGCTTACCCGACGGATTAACCTTCCCCATCAAAATATCCCAAGTAGCTTCACCTACCGCCTCACCTGCAAGGTAGGTTTCGACAATTGCTGGAACTTGGTCGGCCCATGGCATAGCAACAGCCGAACCATTCTCAAGGACAACAATGACATTGGGGTTAACCTTAAGGATTTCACTAAGTAATGCCGTCTGGTTAGCGGGAAGGTTAATTGTCTGCTTATCAAACCCTTCAGTTTCCATCTCTGCCGGAAATCCAGCAAAGAAAACGACCACATCTTTGTTCTTCGCTAGCGTGATTGCTTGTTCATAATCTTCTTCCTTCCCGGCCAGTGAATAACCAGCCGCATAATCACTGCCTGTTGGCGATGCTTCAAGCGGGGTGACAACCTTATGTGCATTTACATGTGAACTACCACCACCCTCATAACGAGGCTTTTTAGCTAATTCACCAATAACTGCTATTGATTGAGTACCATTTAGTGGTAATAAATTCTCTGCATTTTTAAGCAAGACAATCCCATCATCAGCCATTTGACGGGCAAATGCATGTTGTTCTGCCTTATCATATTTAACCCGTGGCTGATTTTGCCGACCGTATTTTTCTGCCATTTTCAATACCCGGAGAACTGAACGATTTAATGTTGATTCTTCAAGCATTCCACTATGAACGGCATTGATAATTTCCTTAGTAGAAACATCACCTTTACCAGGCATCTCAAGATCCAGTCCTGCCTTGATAGCAGCAATATGATCAGCAACTGCTCCCCAATCAGACATTACCAGCCCTTCAAAGCCCCATTCATTCCGTAAAATATCAGTTAACAAACGTTGGTTCTGCGAATTCAGGGTTCCGTTTAACCGATTATATGAACACATAATTGTTGCTGGGTGAGCCTCTTTAACAATTTGTTCAAATTGAGCAAGATAAACTTCACGTAACGTTCGTTCATCAATATTAGAAGATGATGTAAAGCGTTGATTTTCCCGATTATTAGCTGCAAAATGTTTAACGCTAACACCAACACCTTTACTCTGAACTCCTTTTACATATGCTGTTCCCATCCGCCCCGCAAGTAACGGTTCTTCAGAAAAATATTCAAAATTCCGGCCAGCAAGTGGGCTTCGTTTAATATTAACTCCTGGTCCCAGCAACACACCAATATGTTCAGCATTAGCCGCAATTCCAAGGTGCTCACCAAGCTTATAAAGCATCTGATCATCGAAGGAACAAGCAGTAAGTGCTGATGAAGGAAAACAAACCGCGTCCACCGCATCATTGATTCCAAGTGCATCCCCAGTATTTTCCTGTTTTCGTAAACCGGACGGACCATCAGTCATCATCATCGCATCTACGCCCGGAACCTTTGCAGTGAACCAAAAGTCCTTCCCTGATACTAAATCTGCTTTTTCCTGAAGCGTTAAATTCTCAACAAAATCTAAATTAATTTTTGTCATGGGTTGCTAATCCTTTCTAAATTAAAAGCGAGGAACTAAATAACAGTTTTAGACTGCTACAGTTCCTCCGTTCAACCGGTCTTACTTTGTTAATGGGTGACGTGAATTGAATCCTTGGTAAATCAACAGGCTAGCTGCAACACTTGCATTTAGGCTTTGCACATGGCCAACCATCGGAATCGTTAGCATCTCATCACAAGTCTTTTTTAATAACGCTGAAATTCCTTTCCCTTCATTACCAATCACCAGTGCAACTGCACCATGGGCATCCCATGTTCGATAATCTTTGCCCTTCATATCAGTTCCAAACAGCCAAACTCCACGTTCTTGAAGCTCCTTAGCAGTCTGAACTAAATTAGTCACCCGGGCAACCGGTACGTGTTCAATCGCGCCAGTTGACGTTTTTGCCACCACTGAAGTTAAGCCAACTGCTCGTCGCCGTGGAATAATAATCCCATGAACGCCAGCCGCATCAGCCGTTCGGATAATTGACCCTAAGTTGTGCGGATCTTCTAATTCATCCAAAATCAAAAAGAATGGATCTTCATCATGATTAGCTGCATTTTCAAACAGGTCATCAATTGTTGCATAATGGTATGCTGCAACTGCCAAGGCCACACCTTGGTGATTCTGATGGTCAGTCATTAAATCCAGTTTGTTCTTAGGGACATTTGAAACAACCAACCGCCGTTCCTTGGCTAATTTAATAATTTGTGAGATTGCATCGGCCTTTAACCCCGCTTGGATAAAAACTTTATTAATCTCTTGATCTGACTTTAATGCCATCACGGCTGGATGCCGACCAATAATAAAATCTGTACTTTCATTCTTCATGTGCTGTTCGCCCCGCTTCCACTTGTTTAATACACCATTGTGCCAATTCTTTCAATCGATCTTGTTTACCAGCTAGTTGAAGATAACCCATCACTGCTTCAAAGCCGGTTGAAATTCGATAAGTCATTACTGATGTATTTTTCGCATGCGTATGGCTATTAGCATTTCGACCGCGCTTAAAATACGACCATTCTTCCTCTGATAAGAGATCATCTGCTTTCATTAAGTCAATAAGTGCCGCCTGGGCTTTAGCTGAAACATAGTGAGTTGCAATATGCTGAAGTTTGGTTGGCTTACTAATCCCTTTTAATAGAAGATGCTGGCGAATATATACTTCATAAGCAGCATCCCCTAGATAAGCAAGGGCAATTCCATTAAGTTGACGATAATCTGTTTGTACCATAAAAGTCCTTTCTATTCTTTCTTATAGCGCGTACCTTGCGGCGTATCTTCTAAAATTATGCCCTGCTGCTTAAGATTATCCCTAATCTCATCACTACGAGCAAAATCTTTGTTCTTACGAGCTTCATTACGTTCATTAATTAATTGCCGAATCTGCTCGTCATCAATTTGATTGTTACTTGCAACAAGCTTTACGCCAAAGATACTCATAAGTTTTACTATTTCTTGTTTAAGGGTTTGCAAAGCGGTCAAACTAACTTTATCGCGTTGCGCGTAAATGTTGGCATACTTCACTAACTCATAAACAATTGTAATTCCATTTTGAACATTAATATCATCATCCATTGCTTGAATAAATTGATCATGAAAGGCGGCTACCTTTGCTTGCACTTCCTGGTCCTCTTTATTTTCTGCATCTTGTTCTCGATAAGTTAAATTATCAATAGCAGTCTGGATATGATCTAAGTTATTTTGAGCATCAGTTAAGTTTGCTTGGCTATATTGAATAGGACGCCGGTACTGCGTAGTAGCCATAAAGAAGCGAAGGACTTGGGGATCAACTTCTTTAATAAGGTCATGAACCGTAACAAAATTATGTAGCGACTTACTCATTTTTTCATTATCTTTGCCAATTGTTACAAAGCCATTGTGCATCCAGTAGCGAACAAATTTTTTACCTGTCTCTGCTTCACTTTGTGCAATTTCATTTTCATGATGCGGAAACTCTAAGTCTTGTCCCCCCGCATGGATATCAATTGTCTCACCCAGATACTTAGTTGCCATCACCGAGCATTCAATATGCCAGCCTGGACGTCCTTGTCCCCATGGTGAATTCCAACTGATTTCGCCAGGCTTTGCAGCTTTCCAAAGAGCAAAGTCCATTGGATCTTCTTTTTTATTTACTTCGTCAGCACTCACATGCTCACTAGCACCGACTTCAAGATCATCAATTGACTGACCGGAAAGCTGACCGTAGTCTTTAAACTTGCGTGCTCGGTAATAGACATCACCATCCACAGCATAAGCATATCCTTTTTTAACTAATCCCTGAACAAATTTAATGATATCAGTAATATTTTCAGTGGCGCGGGGATGTAAGGTTGCCGGCTCAATATTAATGGCTGTCGTATCCGCCATAAAAGCCTTGATATACTTTTCAGCGAGCTGGGGAACCGTAATTCCTTGTTCAGCAGCAGCTTTAATCATCTTATCATCAACATCTGTAAAGTTTGAAACGTAATTAACCTTGTATCCTTTAAATTCAAGATAACGCCGCACTGTATCAAAAGCAATCGCGCTTCGAGCATTACCAATATGAATATAATTATAAACTGTTGGTCCACAGACATACATGTTAACAATGCCAGGGTGCAATGGCTTAAACTCTTCTTTTTTTCTTGTTAACGTATTATATATTGTTAGCATGTCTATCCGCTCCTTAAATTACTTAATTGAATCAAAAATTAAAACTAAATTGTACAGTTAATCTTACCACATTCCGTATTAGAATAGCATTTACGATAACATTTATTTACGTTCAAGAATTCTTTTACATTTTAGTCATACTTTCTTCACATTCTATTGCTAATATAAGTAGTGTAGTAAAGAAGAACTTTACTACATCAATGAAACCTATTATTTTTCAATTACTCCTCCCAATAGTAACCGAAAAAAATATTTTCTTTTACGAAATCTCCCCCAAGATTATCGTAATACTCCCTGAGAAGCAGCTTTTCCCAAGTTGCTTCTTTTTTAATATATAAATAAATCGACTTGCGTTGCGGCATTAGCCTTGAGTTTCTCGGTTAATTCCCACTACAGAAATTACTGGTAATAAGTAAGAGGTTGAGAAAAAACACATGCTTTTTCTCAACCTCTTTATCTTTTTAAAGAAACTACATTATCCGCAGTTCCCGTCATATTCTTTTAATCTTTAAGCAAAAACAGTATTAGTCATCCTATTTGCATCTGCACGTAAGTAGCTAACCATTGTCTGACGTTGAATGGCAAGACGTTCTTGGCGGTTTGCTAAGAACCGTTGTTGTGAAATGACAAAGTTAATTTGCCATTGTGGCTTATGTTGTAATTCCATTTGCTTTTGCTTTAATGCTAACGCTTGTTGCCGATTTGCCAACCGCATTTGGCGAGCAGTCATGTTTTGATAACGTTGGTAAGCCAATGGATGACGAGTAATTAAGTTAATCGTATCCTTGATAAAGGTAATCCCTTGACCAATCTTAGCAGTTATTGTTGGTGCCGTTAAAATGTTAACAAAATCGGTTGCTAACTTAAGACCAGCCTGAGCATTTGCCTCTCGTTGGGCTTGTGAATATGGTTGAACGTCATAATTAGTCATTGGCACTGCTGCAACTACTACTTCTTCGGCAGCACTTGAAGCTTGGGCTTGGCTACTTTGGCTTGCTGCTGAATTAGCAGTTTGAGCAGTTGAAGCACTGTTGACCGCACTACTTTCACTAGCGGCAGCTGATGTTGATGTTGGCGTTACCTGCTTTAATGAAGCATTAACTGCTGCTTCATAATTGTCAGCCACGGTAGCTGCCTGCTGCTTTTCACTTTTAGCACTCGTCAAATCATTTTGATTGCTTACTTCACTTACAGCAGCACTAGCACTGTTTACTGCTGAGTCAGCATTAACTGTTGCTACTGAATTGGCAGTCGTAGTTGTATCTTTTACAGCACTTGCACTAGCAGCTGAACTTGCTGCTGACGTTTCAGTAGCTGGAGTGGTCTTTAAAACTTGCTCACTACTATTAGTTATCGATTGATTAGTAGTTGTTGCAGAAATATGTTCAGCATCCCCTGTAGGTTGGGTAGCTGTATCAGCATGAACGGTTGTTGCACCAGCAAAGGCAAAGCCTAATAAAATAGATGAAACTCCAACAGTAAGCTTCTTTACTGTTTGACGTTGATCATTTGCGGTGGCAGCAGTAATTTGACTGCTTTGATTATTTGAAGATCCCAATTTTTACTCCTCCTAAATTAATTTAAAAATCAGTCTTATAAAGTTCTTAAATAAGTTCTTCCAACACTTCAAATAATACAATCTTTATTTTCGCTTTTCAATTTATAAACATGTCAATATTTTAGTTTCCCTTTAGTACCAACGATTCCTAGCATCAAATTCATTTTTTATAAATGATAGTTTTATCATATATCATAAATAATCCATCAAAAATAAGTACCGTTTGATTAGCGAAATACGAAATTTTATAAATAAAAAGACATTAAAATCAGTCTTGTTCATTAGATTGTTAACTATACTAAAAAGAAAGGAGCGACCAAAATTTCGTCAAAATTGGTCACTCTTTTTTCTTTATTGTTATTTCATATATTATTTTTTGTTATCTTTGGTTTTATCCTTATGTGCCGTATGTTCATCAATCCCTCTTTGGGAATGAAGTGGGCGGGCAAAAATCATCCGACCAGCATCCGTTTGTAACGCACTTGTTACTTCAACTTCAACCTGTTTATCCATAAAGTAACGCCCATCTTCAACAACAACCATCGTTCCATCATCAAGATAGGCAACCCCTTGCTGACGCTCGGTCCCCTTTTTCACAACTACTACGGTCATTGTTTCACCTGGAATTACCCGTGGACGAAGCGATTTAGCTAGGTTGTTTATATTTAATACTTGAACATTTTGAAACTGAATGACCTTATTTAAGTTATAGTCATTCGTCACAATAACACCGTCAACCTTCTTAGCAAGCGCAATTAGCTTACTATCGACCTCCGGAATATCTTCAAAATCACCATCATACATCTCAATCGGAACAATATTTTCATTTCGGAGTTTATTTAGAATATCTAATCCTCGGCGTCCCCGAACCCGCTTAATACTTTCGCCCGAATCTGCAATATATTGCAATTCGTATAGTACAAAGTTGGGAACTAGTAAGGTTCCTTCAAGAAAACCGGTTTTTACCAAATCATAAATTCGGCCATCAATCAAGATGTTTGTATCTAAGATTTTGTAATGGTGATAATTAGCATCTTGCCGTTTAATTACATTCTTTCCGTCATTTTTATTACTAGTTTTAACATGAGAAAATGCTTTTCGCCAGTCATCCAGCCGGGTCGTTCCGATTCGAAAACCAAAGTAACTAAAAATAATCATTAATAATACCGGTAAGATGTTATTAATTACTGGAATATTAGTTCGCCATAAGGGAATTGAAATCAGAACCGCTAATACTAAGCCGATAATCGTTAGCAATGTTCCGAAGAAGAGGTAAACCGGGCTTCGCTTAGTTAGTTCTTTTTCAACTCGTTGAATCATCTTTTCCGTTACGCCAACCAGTGGGAGAGATAAAATCCAGAATATAATTGCACCAATAATAATATCTAAGAAAACCAGTAATGCTGGATTAAATTTGATATTTATGACACCCCATAATAATGGTAAGTAGTAAAAGCCCACTGCCGCGCCAACCAGAATATAGATGATAATAATCATTCTACGCCGCATTTGCTTCATCCTTTCTGTTTAATTTTAACCCAGTGCTAGATACAACGCTTCCTTAAGTGTTGAAACACCAACAACTTGAATCCCTGTTGATGGCGTCCATCCCTTAAGATTATTTTTGGGAATAAAGATCCGCTTAAAGCCTAATTTTTCCGCTTCAGCAACACGTTGTTCAATACGATTAACCCGGCGAATTTCCCCAGTTAACCCTACTTCACCTACAAAAGCATCTGTCGGCTGGGTTCCCTTATCACGATAGCTGGATGCAATGCTAACCGCAATTGCTAGGTCGATTGCTGGCTCATCTAGTTTTACACCACCGGCTGCTTTTAAATAAGCATCTTGATTTTGAAGCATTAAATTTGCTCGCTTCTCTAACACTGCCATTATTAATGATACTCGGTTTCTGCTCAAACCGGTAGCGGTACGTTGGGCGTTTCCATAAACAGTTGGTGTTACCAACGCTTGAATTTCAACTAAAATGGGCCGAGTTCCTTCGAGCGATACCACCACCGAGGAACCAGTTGCATCCTTTAATCGTTCTTCTAAGAATATTTCTGACGGATTCTTTACCTCTGATAGTCCGTTCGTATGCATTTCAAAAATTCCCAGTTCATTAGTCGAACCGAAACGATTTTTAACTGACCGTAAAATCCGGTAAGTATGGTGAAGGTCGCCTTCAAAATAGAGCACTGTATCGACCATATGCTCAAGGATTTTGGGACCAGCTAATGCCCCGCCCTTAGTCACATGACCAACGACAAAAATAGTAATATTGTTGCTCTTTGCAATCTGCATCAACTGTGCCGTAACTTCACGAATTTGCGAAACACTACCGATTGCTGAACTAACATCTGTTGCCTGCATCGTTTGGACAGAATCAATCACAACATATTCCGGCTTTAATTCCCTAATTGTGTCCCGGATACTATCCATGTTTGTTTCCGGGTAAACATAGAAATCATCCCCCGCAACTTTTAATCGTTCTGCCCGCATCTTAATCTGCGAACCGCTTTCTTCACCAGAAACATAAAGAACGCGGTGGTGTTCATCACTCAACTGACCCGAAACTTGCAGTAGGAGAGTGGATTTACCAATTCCTGGATCACCACCAATTAAAATAAGCGATCCGGGAACAATCCCTCCACCAAGCACCCGGTTTAATTCATTTAATTTAGTCTTTACCCGTGGTGTTTGCTTACTATCAATCTCATTTATCTTCTGCGGTTTAGCAACTAATCCCGTCAAGGTTGTCGTTGCTTTTTTTGTCGCATTATTGCCTGCCTCTACCTGTTCTTCTACTAGTGTATTCCATTCACCACAGTTTGGACACCGCCCTAAGTACCGTGGTGAATTATATCCACAGTTTTGACAAACATATTGTGTCCGTATTTTTGCCATTGTTCAATTCCCTTCTATGTGTTTTATTCTTTTGTCGAGCCAAAGCCCCCGGTACGCTTAGCCGTTGGTTGCTGTTCGCCATCAGCAATTAAGTACGGCATGAATATTCCTTGACCGATTCGCTCACCCTTCTTTATGTGATAGTCACGAAGACCATAATTAATTAATTGAAAAAAGATCTCTCCTTCATTACTATCGTTGTCATAGTAGTCTGCATCAACAATTCCAATCCCATTTGGCAATATCAGGCGCCGTTTAAAAGGCCCGCTCGACCGATTAGCAAGAAGTAAAAATTCATCTGCCTGCATGTAAGCCTTAATTCCCGTTGGAACTAGATAAGGCTTTAAGCATTTATCAGCAGTCTTAAACTCTTCATCTGTCAATTTTTCGTGATGATGAAGCCGCCATAACACCTTCAAAAAATTCCCCTTCCAAATTGAGGGAAGAACAAAATCTTCTGATGCTTCAAAATCATAGCCAGCCGCACTTGTCGTTTGCCGTTGGGGTAAATGTATATCTTGACCTACTTTACTTGAAACAATTTTAAATCCGCGCTTCATCAGGTTCACCTCATAGTATTTTATTCTTAATAATTTCAGTATACTATTATATGCTAGTTAATAAGTTATTGGTATTGCTTTAACTACTTGACTTTTAAAAGCAGTTTACCGAAAATTATTATGAATGGATGTGTTTACATGCAATATCGTGTTGATGGTCAACGCATCGTTGCGTTTGATGACCAGGAGCCTTTTGTTGGTGAGATTAGTTTTCCCAAAGTCCCTGACATGGATGACCGGGTAGTTATTGAACGGGTCTTTGTCCAGCCAGCCTATCGCGGACAAGGAATTGCCGCTGAATTAGTACGGCGCTTTGTAACGTATGCGACTGAAAAGCACTATACAGTAAAATTGATGTGTCCTTATGCAGTTGCCCAGTTTAAACTACATCCAGAATACCAACAATTGCTGCTAGCCACTGATCGTTTTAATTAGGAGGAATACAATATGGATCAAAATGCACTAAAAGAACAGACTGGAAAAGAATCAGTAAAGTATATTAAATCTGGAATGATTGTCGGCCTTGGTACTGGTTCAACCGTTAAATACATGGTCGATGAACTCGGCAAACAAGTTCAAGAAGGTAAGATCAAAGATATTATCGGGGTTACTACTTCTAGCCGTACCGCTAAGCAAGCTACTGACCTGGGAATCACGATCAAAGATATTGATGACGTTGACCATATTGATTTAACAATTGATGGGGCTGACGAAATTAGTGACGACTTCCAAGGCATTAAAGGTGGCGGTGGCGCCCTTTTATGGGAAAAGATTGTTGCTAATGCTTCTAACAAGGTAATGTGGATCGTTGATGAAAGCAAGCTAGTTCATAAGCTTGGTGCTTTCCCATTGCCAGTGGAAGTGATTCCTTTTGGTGCACAACACGTCTTTAACCGTCTGGAAAAGAAGGGTTATAAGCCAACATGGCGAATGGATGGCGATCAAAAGTACCGGACTGATGAAAATAATTACATTATTGATCTCCACCTTGGGGAAATCGATGATCCAAAAGCATTGGCAGACGAGTTGATTCACATGGTAGGAATTGTTGAAACTGGTTTATTCCTAAATCGAGTTAATGATGTAATTGTCGGTACACAAAACGGCCCTAAGGTACTACACGCTCGTTAATTTCTAATTAACTCACCAGTTAAATATAAAAAGGAGATTTTTTAAATGAGCTTTTCAATTAATCAAGAAGATATTGCTAATTTCCATAAAGACTATCGCAATCACCCTAATAGCAAGGTTTTAGAAAATACTGTCACTAAAAATGGTGTACGCAATGCTAGTTTTAATTGGCATTCAATTGCTGACAATACTCCCCACTTTTCAATTGATCTAAAGACTGGCGACGTTTCCGATCAAAAGCAATCAGGCCGCTGCTGGATGTTCGCGGCCCTTAACACCATGCGTCATGATATGCAAAAAAAGTTCAACCTTCCTGACAACTTTGAGCTTTCCCAAGCTTATCAATTTTTCTGGGATAAATTTGAAAAGTCTAACTACTTCTATCAAAACGTTATTAAAACTGCTAAAAAGGCAACTGATAGTCGAAAGGTTTCGTGGTTGATGAATGAACCGCAAAATGATGGCGGACAATGGGATATGCTCTGTGCTCTTATCAGTAAATACGGGGTAATGCCAAAGTCTGCCATGCCAGAATCATTTAATTCATCAAACTCTAGGGGAATCGACGAAGTTCTAAACAACAAGCTTCGTCATGACGCGGTTATCCTACGAAAGATGATTAAAGAAGACCATGCTAATGAAGAAGCAATTAATGATCAGCGCCGAAAAATGTTAAATGAAAATTACCGCATTTTAGCATATACATTCGGTGAACCAGTTAGTCATTTTGACTTTGAATACCAGACAAAAAAGGATAATGAATTTCATCGTGACGCAAACCTCACACCCCAAAAATTCTTTGAAAAGTATGTCGGCTGGAATCTCGATGACTACATTTCAATTATCCAAGCCCCAACTGCTGACAAGAAATACCACCAAACATATACAATCGATATGCTCGGAAATGTTGTCGGCGGTCGGGCAATTAAACACTTGAATCTCCCAATGGATGAATTCAAGCAATTAGCCATTGAACAACTTAAAAACGGCGAAAGCGTTTGGTTTGGCTCTGACGTTATCAAGTATTCTGAAACAAAGCTTGGCATCATGGCCCTAAATACTTACGACTATGATAAACTTTTTGACATCGACCTCGAAATGACAAAAGCCGAAGCACTTGACTATGGCGAAAGTATGATGGATCATGCGATGGTCATTACTGGAGTTGACCTTGTAGACGGTAAGCCAACTAAGTGGAAAGTTGAAAATTCTTGGGGTAATAAAGTTGGTCACAAAGGCTACTTTGTAATGAGCGATGCTTGGATGGATAAATACTGTTACCAAGTCGTTATTAACAGAAAATATCTCAGCAATGACTTAAAACGTGACTATGCTAAGAGTCCAGTAGTTCTTAAGCCATGGGATCCAATGGGAACATTAGCCTAACAATTTAACACTTATTGATAAAAAGTTGTGACAGTTTGATAATCGTTACAGCTTTTTTATTTAGAAAGGACATGATTGATTTGGGAATATGCCTGCTACTTTTCCTTCTTGTCTATAAATTTATCCGCGGAACTTTTGAATATGAAAAAATAACGCGTTTCGACATGGTCCTCATCCCTGCCTATTCAACACTAATGATGGTAATCACTTTAAATAATGAATATTCATTATCAAAAATACTAACCGCAGTCTTTCTGTTAATCCTTGGTATTTGTATTGGTCTGTTTCAAGCAAGTAAAATCAAAATACAAACAACCGGACAAATCGACAAATATCACCGACCGATCGTTAAAGTTAAACGCGGGTGGTCATACCTTATCGGTTGGTTATTAGTCTTTATCATTATAATTATTATTGACTTACACTACGAACCAACGCTCAAGACTGACGGCATTATTCATGAATTACTTAATGAAATATTAAAGGACATCTCGATAGTAGCCTTTTTCAATATCAAAAACGAGTGGTTCGTTTGGGTATTAAATGTTGCTACCAGCCTTACCTACGACATGTACTTGATAATTCATTATCGTCCCATCCGGCAGGCTATTCGCAAACGTCATTAAGACTAACCGTGCTTAGTAATTACATAAATAACCTAGCCATGGTTAAAACAATCGCATAATTTAAAATAAAGAATGAGGTTTCAACAACACAATTAGTGTAAATATAACCTCATTCTTTTTATTCAGCGCTTAATATTGTTAACTTACCCTTATTCTGTAATGTCAGCACCAAAGTATTTTTCAGACAATTTCTTAATAGTACCGTCTTTTTGTAATTCCTTTATTGCCTTATTATAGCTAGATTGAATTGCCGGATCTTTTTTATTGAAAAGGGCTGAAATCTTCGCTGGCTTCTGTTCACTAGAAACATCAATCATTTTTAGTCCCTTAGTATTATTCTTTTTACGGTATGAATACCATGCTTCGCGAGAATTAATTTCTGCCTCAGCACGTCCTTGCTTAATCATGCCCACAGCACTGGCAAAATCACCATTAGGAACAAGTTTTGCGCCATATTTTTTAGCAATATCCGCATTGTTAGTTCCTGTTCCCGCAACGACTTTTTTACCCTTAATATCATTTAAGTTCTTAATTTTACTATTAGCAGGAACGATTAATGCGAAGCGCGATTTAATATATGGTGTGGAAAAATTATACTGCTTAGCTCGTTCTGGGGTTTGTGTAATATTATTCATGACTACATCATACTTGCCAGAACCAAGACCAGCAATTAAAGAATCCCATTTAGTTGGAACAAACTTAGCTTTTAAGCCCATCTTCTTAGCGACGGCCTTCCCAAGTTCAACTTCAAAACCAGTTAATTTATTATTTTGGCGATATGAGTATGGTGAGTATGTTCCTTCAAGCCCAATTGTTAATTCACCCTTATTCTTTAGTTCAGAGTTCACTGAGGCCGCATGAATACTGCTAATTCCTGCCGATGTACCAACTGTTAACGCTGCTATGGTCAATAATGCTTTCTTCCAAAACTTCATTTTAATCTCTCCTTATTTTATAAATCTTCCATTGTCATTGATGAAATAAAATTCTTAATTCGCTGATTGGGGTTATTTACCGCAAAAAATTCTTCTGGTGTGCCATCATATAAAATTTCACCATTTTCCACGAAAATTATTCGGTCAGCAACTCGTTTGGCAAATATCATATTATGGGTAACAATCACCATTGATTGTCGTTCAGCGGCCAGCTGCGAAAGGACTTTTAACACACTTAGCTCTAATTCTGGATCAAGTGCCGAGGTTGGTTCATCAAGTAAAATATACTTTGGGTTCATCGCTAATGCACGTGCAATCGCTACCCGCTGTGCCTGACCACCAGATAACTCATGAGGATATGCATCGCCATAATTTGCTAATCCTACTTTTACAAGTAATTTTTGTGCATTCCTAATTGCTGCTTGTTTAGGTTGTTTTAGCACCTGGATTGGTCCCTCAGTGATATTTTGCAAAACAGTTTTGTTTGGAAAAAGGTTATAATCTTGAAATACCATTCCCGTTTCGCGCCGAATTGCCAATTTGGTTTTATTACTTACCTTGTGACTAAAATCCAGATGATGTTTCCCAAAGTCGTATTGCCCGCTTTCTGGTATTACCAATAAATTAAGCGATCGGAGGATTGTTGATTTTCCTGATCCAGATGGGCCAACCATTACTGTCGTTTGCCCCGCAGGAAAATCCAATGTGGTATTTTTCAAGACATGTTTATTACCAAAATACTTATTAATATTTGTTAATTTCATTTTTTCACCTACCGTTTTACACTTACATGCTGATTAACTACTCTTTCCAAATAGGTTTGAAGATAAGATAGGACGGTTGTAAAAGCTGCATAAACCATTGCTACTAAACTATACATTAGTAATGGCTGGTAATTTTCAGCCGCAATTTGCTGGCTTACCGCAAACATTTCCATGATCGTAATTGAAGCAGCTAGCGATGTATCTTTCACTAAACTAATAAAACTATTTGATAATGGCGGTAACGCAACACGTAATGCTTGCGGCAAAATTACTCGGCGCAGAATTTGCCAGCGCGTCATGCCAATCGCCGCTCCTGCTTCCCATTGTCCAACCGGCACCGCACTAATCGCCGCTCGAATCGTTTCTGAAGCATAGGCACCGGTATTTAAGGAAAAAGTAATAATGCCGGCCGTAAACGGTTCTAATTTTATCCCGTGCGGTAAAATACCCTTAATCCGTAAATACGGCAAGCCAAAGAAAACGATAAATAATTGGACTAGTAATGGTGTCGAGCGAAAGAGCCAAACATAGAAACCAGCTATCCACTTGAGAATCATAAATGCCCCTTGCTGCCGAGATAACCGTATTAAAGCAGTCACTAAGGCAATTACAAGGCCAAAGAAGAACGAAATTATCGCCAGCGGAATCGTATACTTAAATCCTGCTGCTAATAGTTGCGGTAATGATGTCTTGATTATTTCCCACATAAGCTAAGTTTTCCTTTCCATTGACTAATCAAGGTTATTAAGCGCTTGTTTTAAGTCATCAATAATATCTTCAGGATCCTCAATTCCCACAGACAGGCGAATTAATTCATCCTTAATCCCGTTTTCTAATCTTATTTCCCGGGGAATAGAACCATGTGTCATTACTGCTGGCACTTCAATTAAACTTTCAATTCCTCCGAGGCTCTCTGCTAGGTCAATTAGCCGCAAACTTTCAACAAACTTTTTAGCACTAAGCCCTGCCTGCAATTCAAAGCTAATCATTGCGCCAAAGTTACGCATTTGTTTCGCAGCTACGTCATGTCCTGTAAAGTTGCTTAGGCCAGGGTAATAAATCTTGTCAATATGTGGATCCGCCTGTAAAAACTCAATAACTGCATCTGCGTTTTCTTGATGAACCCGCATCCGTGCTCCCAAAGTCTTCATTCCCCGTTGTAACAACCAGCTATCATCAGGTCCAAGGGTGCTGCCAATTGAATTCTGCAGGAAAGCTAATTGTTCAGCAATTTGTTCATCATTAGTAACAGCTAGCCCTGCCACAACATCACTATGTCCACCAAGATACTTAGTAGCAGAGTGAACAACAATATCTGCACCAAGTGTTAATGGTTGCTGGTTATAAGGAGTTGCAAAGGTGTTATCAACGATTGTTTTTATTCCATGACGTTTTGCAATGGTAGTTACCGCATGAATATCCGCAATCTGAAGAAGCGGGTTGGTTGGTGTTTCAAAGTAAATTGCAACTGTATTATCCTGAATTGCGTTCTCAACTGCTGCTAAATCACGCATATCAACAACTGTAAACTCAAGACCAAAGCGCTTCAAAACCTTATTAATTAGCCGAAAAGTCCCGCCATATACATCACTCCCGACTACAAAATGATCTCCTTGTGAAAAGAGAGAAAAGACAGCATGAATAGCTGCAGAGCCGGATGCAAATGCAAAGCCCGCCGTTCCATGTTCCAACTCCGCAATCAGTTTTTCCAGCGAGGCCCGTGTTGGGTTACCTGTTCGCGAATATTCCCACTTTGGTTCGCCGCCAAGAACGTGTTGGTGAAATGTCGACGACCGATAAATAGGGGTTGATACTGCACCAGTCGCTGGATCTTCACTATTGCCACCATGAATTAACTGCGTATTGAATTTCATAACACTTATCTCCTTTTAATAAACTCAAAAATTGTATACAAAAAGGCGCAAATTCAAGAATTAATCACTTGAATTTGCGCCTTATGCATTTATTCCCGATATGTTAGCAGTTACTCAACTAAAAGTAAGCACGCCAAAACGTGGGTCGCATAAGACGCGATCCACAACAACAAGCAGCTGCATTTACAAGTTGATTGTTAAACATGGCGTGTTCCTCCTAACTTAGTATGTCAATATATTAACTTATCAAAAATAAGTTGTCAACACCTTTATTTAAATTGGTCATCTAAAAACTTTTGGACTGTGTTATAAATTGTCGGGCTCCAGAAGTCACGCTCATGGTTGGCACCTTTAACGCGATAGGCTTCTACTTTATTGCCATTATCTTTTAGCCGCATATACATTCGCTCCATTTGTTCATAAGGAACAACCTTGTCGGCATCACCATGGAACAATAGAAATGGCGGATAGTTTTGTCCATTTTTCACTTGGTATAACGGGCTCATTTGTTTGGCAATTTCCGTCCACTTAGATGCATCTGATCCTAATAAGCAATATTGTAATAATTTATTTCCCGGGACATTCGCATCGTATTCAAAAGTATCCGCAACATCCATTGGCGCAAAACAACTTACAACGGCATCAACCGCATCAGATTGATCTTGATATAGGTCAACCTTATAACGTGGATCATTTCCTGTTAACCCAACAAGCATTGCAGCATTGGCGCCTGATGAAGTACCCCAAATTGCTACTTGGTGTGGATCAATTGCGTATTTCTTTGCATTAGCCCGCAAAAATCTAATTGCGGTTTTAACATCCTGGAGAAATGCCGGGAATGGGTGCCCGTCAATCGAGCTTCGGTGTTGTACCGTCGCAACAATATATCCTACGTGAACAAACTGAACTAATTGGGGAATTTCTTCACCCAATGTTGGCGTCCGCCAGGAACTCCCCTGAACAAAAACAATTAGCGGACGCGCTTTGGTTTGATATTGCTTCGGAAAGCGTTGTGTCCATGGAGCAAGAATTGACATATGCAATGCCTCACCAGACATTGCGGCATAAGTAACATTTTCAATTAACCGTACTTGTCCACTGAGTGTTGGATTATTTGCTAGTTCGTGTATTGTCATCAGTTTCACCATCCATTGTTATAAAAGTTTTTTTAATGACGTTAAGGTGGTCATCAAAACGATATAAAATTGGCTTTCCATTCGGCACTTCTACCTTATCAATCTGGTCATCCGGTATTCTGTCCAGATATTTAATCAGTGCCCGCAAGGAACTACCATGTGCTACAATTAGCTGATTATGCCCGTCAAGAAGGCGTGGCGCAATATGATCGTCCCAGTATGGAAGTAGTCGTTGAAGGGTCATTTCAAGACTTTCACTAAGGGGAATCTTAACACCTAAACGGTCATATCGGCGGTCATGTTGCCGAACTTTCAATTGTGGTGGCAAGTCTTTAAACCCCCGCCGCCATTTATGAAGCTGTTCTGCACCAATTTCTTGTTTTACTTTGTCTTTATTGCGCCCGCTTAAGGCACCGTAATGTCGTTCGTTTAACCGCCACGTCTTATGCACTGGGATATATAGCTGGTTAATCTTAGCTAAAATAATATCAGTAGTTACAATAGCTCGTTGCATATACGACGTATGAGCATCGCTAAATTGAATTCCTAGCTTCTGCAGTTCTAAACCGACCATTTCACCCTGTTCGATTCCCTTAGGAGTCAATGGAACATCTGTCCAACCAGTAAATATGTTATCGCGGTTTGCTTGGCTTTGTCCATGACGAACAATCACTAATTCTGCCATTCTTTCACTCCCCTTTGCCACTATTTATAATAGCGCATTTTAGTCGTTCTTAACAATCAAGTAGTCAATAATCATTTCAATTGAATTTTCGCAAAATCTATTTCTGCCGTATAATTACTAAGGTAAGTATTCGAGGAAAGGAAATAAATAAGCTTAACTATGCTTAGCTATTAATTCTATGAAATCCAAAATCGCAAATTTAATTAACTGGGGGCTTCCTTATTGTGCCATTATTGCTATGGCTTACCTAATTATGTTTCCCCAAATCGTATCGCATGGTGTCATTTTAGGAACCGATTCGATTTTTCATTTTAATCGCTTCTATGATGCCGCCAAGCAGGTTCAACAATTTAATTTTAACTATTTTCAAAGCAATTACTCTTTTCAACAAAGTGGACGAATTATCAACGCTGTCTATGGACCGTTATTTGCTTATTTAAACGGTATTATTCTAGGAATCGTTGGCACCTGGTACCGTTATCAAATCGTTACCACTTTTCTTGTTTATTTCATCGGCGGGGTTGGAATGTACCGCTTAGGGATTAATGCCCATAGTAAAAGGTTTTTTGCTACTATTTGTGCCCTGATATATATGAATATCGGTTGGCTACCACGGTGGGAACTAGCACAAAACATGAATGCCTGGGGAGCTGCCCTTGCTCCTTTTATGGTCATCTGCGGTATTCGAATGATTCAAAATCATCAACGTCCGATTAATTGGCTCCAGTTAATGATCCTAATGACCGTCGTAATTCAAATTCATATCCTAAGCTCCTTATTCTTTGTAGTCACATTAATACCGTTTTTTATTATTGGAATGATCCTAGCCACAAATCGTTGGCAAATGTGGATTGATACAATAAAAGCTGTCTTCGGAACAATTATCTTAACTGCTAATGTTTGGGGAGCACTATTAATGCTTAACGTGGATAATGACATTGCCACTCCTGCTAAATTCAATCTATTGAATAACGCTTTACAACCTGCAATGTTTAATAGTACCCGTGATTATTTAATTTACGCAATGTGGATTCTATTTATTTTGCAGTTAATATACGTTTTGTTCACGCTAAAAAATTCATTAACTAATACTGTATTAACCATTCTTGGTACTCTTATGCTACTGTTCAGTTCGATATTTACTCCCTGGAATATCATCCAAAAAATATTTCCAATGCTTGGTCATACCCTCCAGTTTCCTAATCGCCTTACAATTATTGCCTATCCACTCTTACTGGCAGGGGTTGCAATCAGCATGACAACCATCACTCAAAACAGCAATCATCCCGTTCTCTGCAATCAATTGACAAAGGGCTTTTTAATGTTATTGCTCTTTTTGGTTTTTTCACCAACAACAATTGATGTTTACGCTCGGGCTGCGCGCTACGATTCGGAAGTCGTTCTTAATAGTTTTAGCGCAATCACTCGCGTTAGTGACGATAAGGCAGCGATTCGTCACTCTGTTCACGACTTATATCCTGGGCAGCTACTAACGATGGTCGAAAAGCGGAGCCCGGACTACCTCCCAATACCTAAGAAATACTTAAACCAAAATTACGTTCGTTCATATGCTTATGAGCGCCAAATTATCAACGAATCCCGTAAATATACCCACACCGTCTTAAAACATGGAGGTCTTGAACTGACATGGACAGCAAAAACTGCTCAAAAAGTACGGCTCCCCATCATCACTTATAAGGAATCGATCCTAACGGTTAACGGTCACCGGTTGCGTCACTACCAACGTTCATCAGTCGGCGCTCCCTATGTTGACCAACAACCGGGGAAAAATACTGTTACCCTTTACTTTAAACAAGCAACTTGGTTTACAATCCTGCTTACTATTTCGCTAAGCGGCTTATTTATCCTATCGTTGTACGGTCTTTATTACTTTTGTACTCATCTCAAAAACTATTTTGACCATATTATGACTGGGAATGACAAAGATAACCTAAAAATAGGCAAGGTTTAGAAAATACGAGCTGCGATATAATTTTAATGCATAAAATCGGACGACAAGTTTTTTCAGCTCATCGTCCGATTTCATTTTAAACTAGGTATTTTTTTCGTCTGATTATTCTTTAGCATTCAAGATAAATGAAAATTCAACATCTTGGTCAGCTGGAATATGGTATTGCTCTTCAACATCAGCACCCCAACTGTCAATACCACCAACACCACGAACAGCACCGGCAATAACCAAAACGGTCCGCCGTGCAAGAGGCAGCTCTTCAATATGAGTAGCATTCTCTAGTTCTTCTGCCGTATACGGCAAACAACTGAATGCAAATGGTTGGTTCTCTTGCGCTATCGTTAGTGAAAATGGAGTTTTGTCTTTATCAGCATTATTTAATGTTGTATCGCGGGTAATTTCCACCCGATGCGTTGCCATATGCATTCCATTCTCTTGCGGAACCAAATACTTAGTAACTGGCAATCCATTAACATGGTAAACTCCTTCACTTGCGCCCGCCATCCGGTCAGGATAAGTCTCACCTGAAAGTCCTTCATAATCAAAACCTTTAGCCATTGTCGGCATCACAAACCGCATTCCGACAACCGGAAGTTCGGGCAGCCCTTCATGACCATAATAATGCATGGTTACCTTAATTTGACCATCTGGTGTAACCGTATATTCAACTGTAACATTGGTTGCCGGAGTCGTTAATGTCTCATAAGTAAACTTAACCACCACGGTGTGGGCCTCAATAGCATCACTAAATTCATTCGTTATCGGTGCAATTGGTAATTCAGTAAATTGTTGGCCATCAACCGTTAAATCAATTTTAGTACACTTATGGAAGGTATCTGCTCCCAGCCACTGTACCGATCGAATATTGAAACCGCTCCCCCGGTCATTATCGGTGGTTGCCCGCCAGAAAGTCGGCATCGGTTCACGGTAAAGCCATTCTTTACCGCTTATTTTCATTGATTCAAGGCCACCACGTTCATAGCTGAAAATGTAATGAAAATCATTGCCGGCTAAGCCTAGTGTCCCATCACCATAAATAACATTTAATTTATTTGTGTAAGCCATAGTAGTACCTTACCTCCTGCATTGCCGGTTTCGGTGTCCGGTCCGCGAACATTAAGCCATCTCCTGAGAATTCATAATCTGAATGACGATCATCAAAATCACCGCCATATCGCATAACTTCCTGACCACTTACCGGATCTTTAACAAATAAGGCTTGGTCAATGAAGTCCCAAATAAATCCACCAAAGTATTGTGGATACTTGTCGAGAAGATTGATGTATGATCCCATCCCCCCATCGGAGTTTCCCATGTCATGCATGTACTCACACTCCATAAACGGTTTATCTGGATTATTCTTTAAGTATTCTTCAACATCTTTTGGTGGTAGATACATCCAACTTTCCACATCAGAAATCTGGTCACGATACTCTGGCGTATGACAGACACCTTCATAATGAACGAGCCGACTATCATCGTGTCTCTTATAAAAATCATTCATTTTTACAAGGTTATCGCCGGCATATGATTCATTACCGAGTGACCAGAATAATATTGAAGGGTGATTTTTAAATGTCTCATAATTTGTCCGCGCACGATCAACTACTACTTCCTGCCACTGCGGAACAGAACCGGGAACATTATATGAAGGCTCGATAGCACCCATCTTTTGCCATGTTGCATGCGATTCAAGATTATTTTCTGCCATCATGTAAATTCCGTTATCATCACACATGTAATACCAAGGAATTTGATCGGGATAATGACATGTCCGCACAGCATTGATGTTATTTTCTTTAAACGTTGCAATGTCATCAGTCATGTCTTTCATTGTGATTGCCCGTCCACGTTTTGCATCCCACTCGTGACGGTTAACCCCATTAATAATCAAGCGTTTACCATTTAATAAGACAACATGATCTTTATTAATCTCAATCCGTCGGAAACCAAACCGATATGGAACTAATTCAAGTAAGTCACCATTTTCAGCTCTAATTTCAACCAATAATTGATAAAGGTAAGGATGGTGATTATCCCATAAGTGAACATTTTCAAGGTGTTGGTCAACAACTTTTACTTCGGTATCGACCGGATGACTTTCATTAATTAGCGTATTGCCATCATCATCTAGCACCCGTACATTAACTGTCCCCGTCTTCTCACCTTGCAAGTGGAGCATTACGTTAAAAATACCATCCTGATAATCATCGGTTACTGTTGGCCGAATATCAAGGTCTTCAAGATGAACAAGCGGTTGCGCCATTAGTTCAACACTACGGAAAATACCGGAGAAGCGGAACATATCCTGATCTTCAATCCACGAAGCAGTGCTGTGCTTAAATACCTCAACTGCCATCACGTTACCTTCATCTTGAAGATATGGCGTAAGGTCAAATTCAGACGGGGTAAAACTATCTTCAGCATAGCCAATAAAGTGGCCATTTAGCCAGAGGAACATTGCGCGTTCAACACCCTCAAAACGAACTCGCACTTGCTTGCCACGTAAGGCTGGATCAAGGTCAAAACGTCTTAAATACTGACCAACAGTATTATCCTTCCCCTGACTAAATGATCCTTCCTGGTCGTCATCTGGACTCAAGGCATAAGCAGGTCGCCGATAGATTTTTCCTTCCCATGGAATTAGGGTATTAATATAGTTATTCTGGGCATAATTATTTAGCTCGATTTCACTAGGAACATCAATTGTATCAAAGCTCCGACTATCATAATCGGTAGCATAAAAGTTATTTATCCGTTCCTGCGGATTCTTGGCAAAGTTAAATTGCCACTTACCATCAAGACTTTGAACAAACCGACTATTGTGATGCTGCCACTCATCATAATTTCCATAGTAATAATGATCACTATGTGCTGGTAACTGATTGACCCGGAATGTCTCCGGATCATCAAGCCACTTTATATTTGCATCCATCAGTAAATCCCTCCTCGTTACTACATACAACAACTAAAGTATAGCGCTTTCATAAATATAATAGCAAGAGGAGTGGTTAAAGTTTTACTAAATTTTAGTAGTAAAATTTAAAACAAAAAAAGCCTGAGTAATTAAACTCAGACTTTATTAGTGCGGCCGAGAGGACTTGAACCTCCACGGTCATAATTGACCATAAGATCCTTAATCTTACGCGTCTGCCAGTTCCGCCACGGCCGCATATCAACCAACGAATATTATTATAGCAAGATACCTATTCGTTGGCAACAACTTTTTTTAATTTTTTAAAATAAAATGGTGACCGCATCTTCGGCAAACGTATCGATGAGTGTTAAAACGCCGTTGTCGCGCTATTTTAACCCCACAACCAGTACATTGGTAATGCCATTTTTTTCTTACATCAACGCGCCGCTTACTGGTTGGCGGTGCAAACCTCGAACCACCAACTTGGGCTAGTAACGTTCGAAACGCATGGCTGCGATGATGGTAATCCATTCCTGCTAAGTGTAAATGATAATGGCATAGCTCATGCAGGACAACCCCGCGTAAATTATCCAGGTCAAATTCGGTATACATTAACGGATTAATATCAATATGATGATCACCAAGATGATAACGACCGCCAGTTGTCTTTAACCGTTTATTAAAAAATACTTGGTGGTTAAAGGGACGATTAAAGTATTCTTCTGACCACTGCTCAGTCAATCGCTGCAATTCTTCGTTAGTCATTAGCAACTGTTTGTGGTTCAATCATCGTTAATTGGATTCGTTGTCGTTTCAAATCAACGTCATCAATCCATACGTCAACAATATCACCAACGGCAACTATTGCCCGCGGATCACGAATAAACTGTTTACTCATCTTCGAAACGTGGACTAAACCATCATGTTTGACACCAATATCAACAAAGGCTCCAAAATCGACAACGTTTCGAACCGTCCCTTGAAGTTTCATCCCCGGCTTAAGGTCTTCAATTGTCATAACATCATGGCGCAGTAATGGTGCTGGCATTGAATCACGAAGGTCGCGCCCAGGTTTTTGTAAGGAAGCAATAATGTCTTTAACCGTTTCAGCACCAACTTGGTCATTAGTAAACTGGTCAATGTTAACTTCCTTTAATTTTTTCTCAGTCGCTGGCGTCCCTAAGTCAGTAGATTCAATTCCGACTGACTCAATAATTTGCTGAGCAACTTTATAACTTTCCGGGTGAACATCAGTATTATCTAACGGGTTCTCTCCACCAATAATCCGTAAGAAACCTACCGACTGTTGGTAAGCCTTAGGTCCAAGCCGGGGAACCTTCTTTAGTTGTGTCCGGTTAGTATAGCGTCCATTTTCATCCCGGTAAGTTACAATATTTTTTGCAATTGTCTTATTCAGGCCAGAAATACGAGTCAACAATTGATAACTAGCGGTATTAAGGTTAACACCAACCCGATTAACTGCCCGTTCAACGATTGTTTCTAGTTCACCGCTTAGCTCCTTCTTTGGCAAATCATGCTGGTACTGCCCAACCCCGACTGCCTGTGGATCAATCTTCACTAATTCTGCCAGTGGATCCTGCAACCGACGACCAATACTAATTGCGCTTCGTTGCTCAACATGTAAGTCCGGAAATTCGTCTCGTGCTTCCTTACTTGCGGAATAAACAGAGGCCCCCGCTTCATTAACAATTACGTAATAAATCGGTCGCTTAACCTTCTTCAATGCTTCTGCAACAAACTGTTCTGATTCCCGACTAGCAGTTCCATTACCAATCGCAATCATTTCAACATGGTATTTTTCAAGCAGGTCAATAAATTCACCCTCTGCTGCTTCCCGTTGCTTTTCTGGTGCTGGCTTATGAGGATAGATAACTGCTTTGGCTAAAAACTTACCATTTTCATCAAGGACCGCTAATTTACAACCCGTTCGGTATGCTGGGTCAAAGCCCAAGACAACTTTTCCCTTAATCGGAGCTTGCATCAACAGATGGTAAAGGTTTTCACCAAATACCTTAATTGCTTGTTCATCAGCCTTTTCGGTCAATTGCCGCCGTAGTTCTCGTTCAATTGCTGGTCCTAAGAAACGCTTATATGCATCCTTATATGCTTCTTCGATAAAAGCTGTAGCCTCATTTTGCTTACTTGTTCGAATTAGCCGAAAGTGAAGATAATTCATTATTGGCGCATCATCCACCGTTACTTTTACATTAATTACGCCTTCCTTTTCGCCCCGGTTAAAAGCCAAAATCTGGTACGAATTAAGTTTTTGAATAGAACTAGCAAATTCATAATACTGTTTATATGTACCTAACTCGTCCTTTTCTTCACCATCACGTTTAACATTCGTCTCTAGCTGGCCGCGTTGAGCAGTATAATTGCGCAGCCAACTACGAACTGTTGCCATTTCACTAATTGCCTCTGCTAAAATTTCATGAGCACCAGCAAGGGCACTGTCAACGTCTGGAACATCATCGTTGATAAATTCTGCTGCCTTTTCTTCAAGACTGCTATCAGGATAAGACAATAACCAGTTTGCTAATGGGGCCAGGCCATGTTCTTTTGCTTGTTGCGCTTTTGTTTGTCGCTTCTGCTTATATGGTAGATAAAGGTCTTCTACTTCTTGTAGTTCAGTAGCGGCCTCGATTTGTTTTTCAAGAGCTGGCGTCAATTTCCCCAGCTCCTTGATTTTATTAATAACTGTTGCTTGTCGTTCACGAAGTACGGTGACCCGGTGATATTCATCCCGAATTGACTGTAATTGTACTTCATCCAAAGTTCCGGTCATTTCTTTACGATACCGGGCAATAAAAGGAATTGTGTTTCCCTCATCCATCAAACCGAGGGCCGCTTTAATTTGCTGCGGACGAATATCGGGTAATTGTTTGCTAACAAGTTGAAGTGTTTCCTCTTCCATTTTTTCCTCCAAAATAATTAATTTAAAATAAGGGGGGGAGGCTAAGAAAATATGATCCTCAGCCTCGTAATGATCGTTAGTTATTACTTCCACCATGTATCAAAAGGGGTAATCGGCAAGTGGCGTTTATGCTCAGTTCTTGCATACCATCCTTCAATCTTCTCCGCTGTTACTGGTGAAACATCACGCCCTTCAAGATAATCATCAATCTCTTCGTAACGTACCCCTAGCGCCTCTTCATCTGGCCGCATCGGCTTATCCTCTTCAAGGTCCGCAGTAGGAATCTTGTCATAAAGTCTTGCAGGAGCATCAAGGAATTGCAATAACTGCTTTCCCTGTCTTTTATCTAAACCGGTAAGCGGAGTAATGTCAGCACCGCCATCCCCAAACTTGGTATAAAAACCGGTAACCGCCTCAGCAGCATGGTCGGTACCAACAACTGCACCACCAAATTGTCCTGCAATCGCATATTGAACAATCATTCGTTCACGAGCTTTAATATTTCCCTTATTAAAATCACTAATTTGTGAACCAGCAGTTATCAAGGAATCAACCATTGCATCAGTAGCTGGTTTAATATTAACCCGCATTACCTGGTCAGGCTTAATAAAGTCGTTAATTGCCGTCATTGCGTCTGATTCGTCGGCTTGTTCGCCATACGGCAGGCGGACAGCAATAAATTTATAAGCACTATCACCAGTTTTTTCTCGTAACTGTTCAACCGCTAATTGGGCCAGCCGTCCAGCAAGCGTCGAATCTTGACCGCCTGAAATCCCTAGCACTAAAACTTTCATCCCTGTCTTTTGCAAGAAGTCACCTAAAAGCTGCACGCGCTTCTGGACTTCTTCTTGCGAATCAATTTGGGGGCTAACATGTAGGGCCCGTATTATTTTTTCTTGATACTTTCGCACTAGTAACTACCTCTATTTATTTAATGACTTAACATATTCATGGACTTTATGGATTAATTCAAGTTTATTATCATAGCATTTTTGTGAGAGATCAACCGGGTATACTTCCGGATTAAGATCCCGCTTATATTCATCCCATAAAGCATTTAAGCTATCAAAGCCATGTTGACGGCTTTCTTCAAGGGTCGGTTCATCATAGACAAATTTACCATCCTGCCAAATCGGCTTAAGCATTGGGCGTGCGGTAAAGTCATCGACGTCTTTTTGTTGAAGGGGAAAATTAGGATTGAACATATTGAGTGATTTTTCCTGACGCGGGTCCTCATCAACTAATGTGATGTAGTCACCCTCACTCTTACGGTCAGCCCGATCATTAATCCGCCAAACTTGCTTCTTACCAGGAGTTGACATTTTAGCAACATTGTTTGAAATCTTGATCGTATCAACCATCTTGCCATTGGCATCTTCCATCGCTACAAGCTTATAAACCGCCCCTAAAGTTGGCTGATCATAAGCAGTAATTAACTTGGTGCCAATTCCCCACGTATCAATCTTTGCTCCCTGCATTTGAAGATTTTGGATGGTTTTTTCATCCAAGCCATTTGAAGCAATAATTTTAGCATCTGGAAATCCAGCATCATCAAGCATTTTACGCACTTTTTTTGAGAGATATGCCATGTCACCACTATCAATCCGGACACCCACAAAATTAATCTTATCACCGAACTCTTTGGCCACTTTGATTGCGTTAGGCACGCCACTCTTTAAGGTATCAAAGGTATCGACGAGGAACACGCAATCATGGTGCGTTTCTGCATATGCCTTAAATGCATCATAATCGTTCATATAAACCTGAACAAGTGCGTGGGCATGAGTTCCAGAAATTGGGATACCAAATAACTTACCCGCACGAACATTGCTTGTTGCATCAAATCCACCAATATAAGCAGCACGCGTTCCCCATAAAGCAGCATCAAATTCCTGTGCCCGCCGCGAACCAAATTCCATTACAGTCTGGTTGCCAACGATTGACTTAATTCTTGCGGCCTTTGTTGCCACCATAATTTGGTAATTAAGGATATTTAAGATAGCCGTTTCAATCAACTGTCCTTCTATAATCGGAGCATCGACTTGGATAATCGGTTCATGATTAAAGACCAAGTCACCCTCTTCAAAACTATTGATTGAACCAGTAAATTTGAAATCACGTAAGTATTCCAAAAACTCCTCATCATATTGACCTGTTGACTTTAAATATTCAATATCGCTATCAGTAAAATGTAACTGCTTCACGTACCGAATAATGTGATCTAACCCGGCAAATACAGCATACCCATTTTGAAACGGCATTTTACGAAAGAATGCTTCAAATACCGCCCGACGGTTTCCCAGTCCTTGTTTCCAATAAGTCTGCATCATGCTCAATTCATACGCGTCAGTATGAAGGGCAATGCTATCATCCGGATAATCAAATTTCATTAGTATAATTCCTCTCAAAAAGTAATATAGTTAGTCTGTATTGTAACACGGATTTGTCTTAAGCTTATAAATTTTACTTTTCAAAGACAAATTCAAATCGTGAACCAACATATTGAGTATGAACATATTCAAACGGCCGGCCATCTTGTAAGTAAGATAGCTGTGTCATGCGTAAAAGAGCATCGCCTCGTTTGATTTGTAAGTAATTAGCAATTTTTTCAGTTGCCTTGGTAGCAGAAATATGCTGAGTGGCATGTCCAGGATATAAATTAGCCTTCTCCTCTAATGTCCGATAGAAAGAAGTTGTTACTTCCTCCTTACTAAATTTTTGAATGAGATTAGCAGGAACCGTTGCAATTTCATAGCAAATCGGCACTTCATTACCATAACGAATTCGCTCCATTCGCAGGACTTGTTCACCAGGAGTTAATTTTAGCTTTTCCACTTCCGTTTGTGACGGAACCGTTAGATGGTAGGAAATAGTCTTGCTAGCAGCTTTTTTCCCCATCGCCTGCATCAGCTCCGTAAAACTTGTTACTCCTGACATTTTTTCTTGAACTTTACGATTAGCAACAAATGTTCCAGAACCAACGCGGCGTTCAAGAATTCCTTCATCAACTAATGCTTGAATTGCCTGACGCAGGGTCATTCGGCTAACGTTAAATTCACTAGCCAACTCACGCTCCGCTGGAATTTTCTCACCAACTTTCCATTTACCGTCTTCAATATTTTTTCTTAACTGATTATGAATTTGAATATAGACCGGTGAACTCATTCTTCTCTCCTCCTTACGCCACTATTTGTCAAGTGTCGCATACCCCTATATTTTACACCATCCTACCCATCTAGACCAATTTTTAAAAATAATCAAAGCGTGGTTCACTACAAATTCTGTAGCAAATCACGCTTTGACTATTTGCGACGTAATTTTAATGCACGTTCAAGGGACCGATCAACAATGATTGATTGAGAATCAGCGACGGGATACCTGGTCTCTGGATCCATTTCTTCAGCAAATGATAGTTCTGTACATCCAAGGATAACCACATCACATCCTTGCTCTTCTACCATCTTACGTACCAATTCATGATACTTTTTACCATCAGAGTGGCCCGCCTCTTTAATATCATGGTAAATTAAATCTTCTGTCATGTCTGCAATTTCCTGCGTTGGCTTTACTTCTTCATAGCCAGCACCGGTAATGTACGGATCATATAGGTTAGCAGCTAAGGTCCCATTCGTTGCAAGAAGCCCTACCCGCTTTGCTGCTGGTTTAATATTTTTAATCTCATTCACTGTTTCTTGCAGCATGTTTAAAATTGGAATTTCGGTCGCTGCTTGAAGCTTATTGAAAGAATAGTGCGCTGTATTACAAATCAGCACAAAAAACTCAGGATTTAATAGGCTTTGCTGCTTGATATCTTCAATCAATGCTTCATTTGGATCCGGCTGGCTATGGTCTAAAATCCATGCTGTTCGATCAGGAACGGTTGCATGGTTGACAACCAAGTAGTTTAAATAATCCTGATCACGGTGGATTGGTGTCCTTTTATCTAATAGACGTACATAACTCTCCGTTGCTAAGGTACCCATTCCACCTAAAATTGTAAAAAACTGTTGCATTTATTTTTGCACGCCCTTTCTTAGCGATTATTCTATGATAATAAAGCCACAAAAATCGGCCCTAATAATGTAATCCCAATATTTCCGACTACAAAGGCTGGTGTAAAGGCAGCAGCGTAATACGCTCCTCCTTCTGGTCCCGCTTTTTGTGAAATCTCACTCATTGCCGCAGCAATTGTCCCCGATCCAGTCAATGCCCCAATCAGCGCCAGTGGTTCCATTCTTAGAACATAGCGACCAAATAGCAACGTCAACAGGTGGGGCATAATTGAAATGAGGACGCCAATTACAAGAACCCCAATCCCCAACGATTTAATAGCACTCGTAAAAGCTTGCGCTGACTGTAATCCAACCGTCCCGACAAAGATCGTTAACCCAAAGCTCTGCAAGAACCCTGTCACGGTCTCAGGAATCGATTTACGGTCGCGGTGGCGTTCAATCCATGAACTTAAGATCAATCCCATAATCAATGCGGCAGTCCCGTTACCAAGCTGTAAAGGAATACTGTTTAATTTTATCCCGATAATCCCTAAAAGGGAAGCACAACCGATTCCTAATGAAAACAAAGAATAGTTCATCGCCGAATCCGCTGCTTTCCACCGGCCAATTTTCTTTAAGATTGCCCTAGTGCGAGAGGTATTCCCAGTTAATGAAATCACATCTCCCGGACGTAACTGGTTAATTAATTGTTGGTTCCCGCTAATCGGGTCTTGGATATTAATAAATACCCCGTGCTGGCGTAAAATTGCTAACTCACTGGGCTTGAACCCCTTGCCGAGCACAAATTCCCGTTCGCGGGGGGCATTCGTCGGTGTAAGTACTTCGGTAATACCCGCAACACGCATAAGCCGGTCAAAGTGTACCGCATAACCGATAACCGTTAATAGGTCCCCCGCTTGTAAACGATATTCAAGGTGATCGGTCATTTTGCCATCATGAAATGCTGCTAAAGCAATAATACGATAATCTGAACGACGGTTAAATTCTTCTAGGTTTTTCCCAACAAGAGACGAGTCACTAGCAATTCGATATGTTCTGCGCCAAGTTGGATTAGGATTTTTAGCGTGAAAATGATAATGTTCTGCCATTTGCGGTCCACGCTCTTCAATCGAGATTCCTAAAATCTTAGGAGCAATATCTCGCAAAAAAATAATTACTCCCAGTGTGCCAAACACATATGTTAACGCATAGGCTACTGGCAATTGTGCTTCATAAGTTGATTTGATACTTTGACTCACAGGTAACGAACTGATTGTTTGCAAGGAACTAGCGACTGTTGCAGATTGTGTCAGAGCTCCAGAAATCACCCCTGCTGCAATTCCTGGGCCAATTTTAAAGGCGGAGAAAAGACTCCAACCAACTAAAAATGCTATTAGCATCCAAAAAATACTGGCAATCAAAATACGAATTCCAAAAAGTTTTAAACTTACAAGAAGCTGTGGGCCAATTCGGTAACCAACTGAAAACATAAAGGCTCCGAAGAAAATCGTCCCAAGCATTTCATTACGCGGAAATGCTCCAATCTGCCCTACGATAAGGGTGACGATTAAAGTCCCCACTGTTGCACCAATATTAAATTTCCCCGCAATTTTATAATTACCAATTAAAAAGCCAAGTGCGAGGCAAATAAAAAGTGTAAAAACTTGATTGCTCACCATAAAGTGAACGATAGAATGTATCATCTTTTTTAGTCGCTTTCTTTAAAATCATAGCAATTCCATTAATCATGCCACATTATTACATTCTTATCGTCCTAATTCAACCACCTATTTGGAAATACTTGTTTGCCCCTTTTTCTGCAAATGATAATTGGCAATCATCGTTAATAAAGTTACCACTGCAATAATGCCAAGCAGAATAAAATCAAAGCGACCACCATCATAAGTTCGCCCGGCTAAGGAGCCAACCTTTTTCGCTTGAAATAGAGCAATCGCCGAAGCCAATAAACTAGTTCCCAACGATCCAGCAAATTGTTGGACCATGTTGAAAATTGAATTTACATCCGGCGCATTCTGCGCTTGCACTAACATGGAAGCATTTGAAATGGTATTAGAAAAGGCAAAATTAAAACCAATTCGCAATATCACAAAGAAAATCATGACAAATAGCGGTGTCAAATATTGTTGAAAAATGCTAAAACAAATTGTACCAACTACGAGTAAGCATCCACCGGTTACTACCGGCACGACAAACCCCTGGCGGTCAGCAAGATTCCCCGCAATCGGTGAAACAAATGCCCCGATTAGTGATCCGGGTAATAAAACTAATCCAGCAACAATCGCTGACGAATGCAATACATATTGAATATAAATTGGAATAACCAAGGAAATTCCAATATTGATAAATTGTAAATTAAAATAAGTTAACGTCGATAAACGTAATGGAATAACTTTGAACACGCGTAAGTCAAATAACGAAGACTTACCATGATTGTTAACGTAAATAAATATAGCAAAGAAAATAATTGCGACTAATAATAATAACCAAAATTGGAAACTAAAACCGTGTTTCCCAACCGTTGCAACTGCGCTAATCGTACTGACTAAAGCAATCGCAAGCGTAATTAAACTTGCATAACTAAAGGCCTTGTCATTCCCTAATGGCTTATTGCGAATAAACAACTGACCACCAAGAAGACTAATTAATACAATCGGAAGCAAGATCCAAAAAATCATCCGCCAGGATAGTGTTTCAGAAACAACTCCACCATATGTCGGTCCTAAAGCCGGTGCAAATGAAATTACCATTCCAGCTAGACCAGTCATCATTCCAATCCGTTCTCGCGGGATTTCGGTAAAGATTAAATGAAACATGATCGGAGTTGCTAGCCCAGTTGCCACGGCCTGGATTAACCGTCCTGTTAATAAGATTGGGAAATTTATCGTCAACGCACACATTAAGTCGCCAACGATAAAAAATGATACCGCGAATAAATGCAGCCATCGCGCAGCATATTGACGTAATAGGTAGGCAGTCGTTCCCATCGTAACTGTAACCATTAACAAATACCCGGTTGTAATCCATTGAACAACGTCAAGAGACACCTTAAACTGTGCTGATAGTTCCGGATAAGTAACATTCATTGACGTTTCATTAAGAACCCCAATGAATGTTAATAGTGCTACCGAACCGATTGCAAGATAAATTCGGAAAAAATTTTTGGCTTCCATATCAGTATTAATTCCTCCCTTTAAAAGCAAAAGAGCTACGGTGATCAACTCCACCACAGCTCCATGCAATAAAACGATTTTAAATAACGGTTTAATTTTACCAAGTAAGATAAATAAAAGTCAATGTCATTATTGCTCACTTAATTTTTGCAACCACTGTCGAGTACCCTCATCCAGTGATTGGTCAATCTCAAATGGAAATGGTTGTAGTAAAGCCCGAACCTTTTTCCAATCAATCTGTTGGTTAGTGAAGAGCGACGTAGTAAGCATTGCAACCATTTGTGATTTTCGTTGCTGGTCTGCTTGCGGTTGATTAATGAAGGTAATTGCTACTACTTTCTTTACCAATAACTGAAGAACTAATTCTTCCAGCGCAGGTTGGCTAATCGACGCTGTAATCCGCAAGCGCTGCCGAAGTGGCACAGCTGGTAACTCTTTTTGTAAGAAACGTTGGAGGGCTTCCCATTCGGCTAATACCTGTAAATAAAATTGCCAAGGTACACGGGCATTTAACCGTGTAAGCAATGGTGGAACAATTTGCTGGAGGTTACCATTTGCAGTGAGCAATTGTTCGCAAATTTCAATAAGCATCCGTTGAATCGTTTCACGATACGCTGGCTTGACCCGCTTTTTTAATGTTAAGGCATAACGGACAACTAAGAAATCAGTTAATTGATTATTAGCAATTACCGTTTCACCCCCACGCTTCTTTACCTTGAAGTTGTTTAACTGTTTTATCTGTGATGATTTAGCAAAGTGTCCTTGTTTTGGCATGACATCTCAGTCCTTAAAATAAAATGTAACAAAAAAGCCGCGACACATACATGTCACAGCTTTAATACAGTTGGGCTAGCTGGATTCGAACCAGCGCATGACGGTACCAAAAACCGTTGCCTTACCGCTTGGCTATAGCCCAATAATAAAGTGGAGGAGGGTGGATTCGAACCGCCGAACCCGAAGGAACGGTTTTACAGACCGTCGCGTTTAACCAGACTTCGCTACTCCTCCATGAAGTAACGTAATTGATAACTCATATCAATCAACGTTTATTATAATACCTAATTTCTATCTTCATTGCAAGAGTTTTTTTCTATTTTCTCAAAAAAATTAGAGTTGTGTAAAATAAAGACGGCTAATCCATTGATTTAATAAGCTTTTGTCTTGCCAGGTTCCCCTATTCTTGCGCTGAACACCAACTGCACAATTCCGATACGCAATCCCATTAATCGTAGTTAGTGCGGGCGCATAGTGCAAATGACCATAAAAAACTTGGCGAACCACTGGAAATTCAGCTAATAAATCTCCTAATTTTTGGCTGCCCATCATCGCCTTAACCATTTCCCACATTCGTCGACGTTTCCGCTGAGAAGGTATTTTTTGAGGAAGCAACACAGCTTCAGGCGCAAAGTGAGTCATAAATAAAACTTGTTTTCCGCTTATTTGAGCAGCAGTCAATTGTTGGCGAACTTGAGTTAAAACATTAATCATTCGTGCTTGATCACTCATGGGCTGACTAATATTGCGGTCAATCCAATATGCTTTTTTCCACCTAGCAACCTTATCGGGAAAACCATAATATTGTGAGAAAGAATAATCATACCAGCCATTATTGCCGATTACTCGCCAGTTAGTTTTTGGAAGATCAATAAAATGATTATGCAAGTAATGGGGATCCGCAAGATTCTCAAGCTGATTATAAGTAACATTTTTCAACATGTCATGGTTACCAGCTAAATAAAAAACTTGGGTAGTAGGAAGTTGCTGTTGCAATTGCTTAAAATATTCCTCTGTTTTAGCAAAATCATTAAACATATCCCCCAATGAAAAATAGTAATCAACCTTCATAGTCGTTAAATAATCCACTTGTTGGGTAATGAAATTTGCTATTTCTGCATGGTTCAAATCTAAATGCAAATCACTGCTTACTGCAATTCTCATATAAGACCTTCTTTCATTTAAATTTCCAGTCAGTTAAATATACCATCAATGTGGTATGTAAATAAGACCCCAGTGCTCGGCAAGACCGAACTCTGGAGTCTTATTGTGTTTTGGAGGCATAAAAGACTTCTCAAGCTCCCTATTTAATATTTACTCTACCCCGTCCATTAAAGCATGAATCTTCTTAACAAACAAGCAGAGGATTAATCCGAAGACAATACTTACAGCCCCGATAATTAAGAAGTAAGGGACTTCTGTAGCTGATGAATAGTACTTAACGATTTGAGCATTAACCGCTTGTCCAGCAGCATCAGCTAAAAACCACATACTCATCATCTGGGACTTAAATGCGTTTGGCGCCAATTTAGTCGTAACTGAAAGACCAATTGGAGAAATCAACATTTCAGCAATTTCCACGATAAACCATGAACCAACTAACCAGAAAGGACTAACCCGTCCAGCAGTAGTACCATGAATCATTGCCGGTAATGCCATCCATACATATGAAAGACCAGCAATTACTAACCCAGCAGCGAATTTACCAGGGGCACTTGGCTGTTTTTTCCAGCGATCCCAAAGCATTACGAAGAATGGTGTTAGGATCATGATGAATAATGGGTTTAACGTCTGGAAGTTAGCAGCAGCAAAGTGCCAGCCACCAATGTGTAACACTGTCCGTTGTTCAGCAAAAAGAGCTAAAACAACAGAACCAGACTCTTCAATTGCCCAGAAAATTGCAGCGGCAATAAAAAGTGGAATATAAGCAACAACCCGTGACTTTTCATCCTTTGTAACTTTCTTGGAATTTAGCATCATTACAAAGTAGTAAATTGGCAATGCAATCGCAATGATCGTAATTAAAGTAATAATGTTGGTAATATTTAACTGGCCCATTGCAGCGAGTAAGCCGAGGATTACAACTAAGGCAATTACTCCCACGATTGTCCAAATAATAACGGGGCGTAAACTTTCCTTATCAATCGGGTCATCCGCATACAAACTGTCTTTAGAAAGATACTTACGGCCGTCAACAACATACTGAACTAAGCCAAAGAACATTCCGATAGCGGCTAATGAGAAACCAGCATGGAAGTTCATCTCACCATGGAAGAGGTTTAGCCCAAATCCATTAGCGGCCCACGGAACAGCCCATGGAGCAACGGCTGCCCCTAAGTTGATACCAAAGACAAACATACTGAACCCAGAGTCACGACGACGATCTTCTGGACTATATAATCCCCCGACCATTTCAGAAACATTTGGCTTTAATAAACCAGTACCAATAACAATTAAAGCAATTGATACATACAGTGCAGACACACCAAACGGTAATGACAACGCAATATGTCCAAACATAATCAGGACACCACCGATGAAAACCGTTCTCCGCGATCCCCAAACACGGTCAGAAAGCCATCCACCGACAACACTAGCTAAGTAAACTAATGATCCATAGATAGACATGATCGATGCTGCGGTAGCTTGGTCCATTCCCAAACCACCCTTAGTAACAGCATAGTACATGTAGAATAAAAGGATAGCCCGCATTCCGTAGTAACTAAACCGTTCCCACATTTCAGTGAAGAACAGGGTGGACAATCCACGTGGTTGCCCGAAGAAGGAGGTATCCAAATTTTTCTGTTTACTCATATAATTCCTCCAAATAATTTCGCTTTTCAATTAACAACCCGTTAATTGGATACTCATTCCAAATATTAAAAAACTTTAACAATAAAATTCAGAATAGTACTATTATAAACGTGTTTTAAAACATCGTCAATTAAAAAATAAGTTTTTGATGAGAAGTAAGGAGGGTATATGAGCTATTATCCTTCATTTAATTAACTTTGTTGTATTAGAAATTAATTTGATGAATCATCGTTATCAATAACCGGTCGTGGATATACTTTTCCATTTCGTACAATCGCATATTCAGTACCATTGTCATCAACAAATGCCCATCCTTCATCCGGCTCGGATAAGTCAGTCGTCGCCTTTAGTGAGTCAATCTTCTTACTATCTTTGTGATGATCCTTGGCCCACTTTTTTAAGGCCGCTCGTGCATGTGACGATGACTCTTTAGGTTCCGTATTCTTTGATGAATTACTATTCTTCGAGTGCTGTTCATTTAAGAAATCATCAATGTTAAAATCACCATGTACCCGTCGGAACGATTGATTAGGCCATTCATCATTCCCAACTAAGCTTAAATTATCTTCATTCAATCGTGCATCAATCGGCGTATCATAATTACTATCATTTAAATTGATAATGTAATTATTCTTTTCTTTCTTCCACGTCAACTGATCATGAATATCCGCTTTCGTTGGGTTAGCCATTACATAGGTCCCCGTTCCGTCAGAATTTAATGTTATAGCGGCTCCATCAGCATCATCACGATAAGAGCCCACAATCTGTGCTTCTGTTTTCTTAGTCGCGGATGATTGAGAACTACTGCTTTTACTGCTACTAGTACTAGAATTATTGCTACAACCACTTGAACATAGACCAATTGCAAAAATACTTGTTACTAATAAAATTGCCTTACTAAATTGCATTATTAAGCCTCCATTCTCTTAAGCCATACACTAACTACATTTTTAGTATATGCTCCTCTCACACTTTCTACAATTTTTTTGATAGGACAATTATTTATTTAGCAGCGAAACATACAGTTTTAGGTAAAACAGTTATTAAATATAAATTTAAAAAGTGAAATAAAAAAAGATGCTAACCTTAAAATTAGGCTAACATCTACTATAACTCCGGCAGTCAGACTCGAACTGACGACAACCTGATTAACAGTCAGGTGCTCTACCAACTGAGCTATGCCGGAATAACTTATCAACACAAATTATTATATCATGTTGACGAGTTATTGAAAACAATTATTTTAAATTTTACTTACCCGTATAAGTAAAAGCCATTGGCTAACTCAGGTTTTATGCCTAATGGACTAAGATGGTTAGCACTGTTATTAGTCAACAATTGACGAGTTAGATCTGCTAGTGGTAGGTCCATAGCTTGCGTTAAAGTAAAAAAATGTGCTTCTAAAATCTCACTATGTTGAATTACAACATCCCCACTAACAAATGCTAAAGCAAATGTGACATATATCTCATGGCACTTTTTCTCTGGAATCTCAGCAGTTGATACTATCCGTTGCGGTTCTGCAATTACCCCTGTTTCTTCTTTAATTTCTCGTTTAATTGCCTCTTGCATCGTTTCCTCTTGTTCAACAAAGCCACCTGGAATTGTCCATAATCCTTTTCCCGGTCTTTGTGCTCGCTGCACCAGCAATATCTGCTTATCCCTAGCGACAAGACCGCCAACACTTATTTTCTCATTACTCCAATGAACATAATGACAGTTAGGACATACTTTTCGCTGTCGTCCTTTATATTTTTTCCATACCAACGAGTTTCCACATTGCGGACAATAATTAAACATTTAACTCACCCATTTTTAAGCAACCGCCAGTTTTTCAGTAACTTTTTAATCTCCTGGGCAACCCGTTCTTCCTGGTGACTATAAATATGACCAGTATTAGGGATATATATCAATGTATTCTCACTTTTATTCAACAAATGGGCATTGAGATTTTCCAAATATCGTTTTGGCGAATTACCGGCAAACCGGTCATACATCCCAATGAGCATTGCCCCATTATAATTGACATGTTCTAATTGACTAAAATCACCATCATTGGCGGCATGAACATTATTAAGTGTGTCATCATCCAACCAGCGTTTGGCATTGATAGCCGTACTGGTCAACCACCGAAACATTCGAAATGGGAGAATTTTATTGTCATCCCCATTAACTAGGTATTCATCAATTATCTGTCGTTGGCGGTTAGTAATACTTTTTCTTAAAACTTCAACATCAACCGGACTCATCAATAGGAAATGTTCAATATTAGTACTGTGATGGTTAGCAAGGTAATGAATAACCTTATTAGCACCAAAGGATTGTCCACCTAATATAATATGTGAATACCCTGCATTGCGAGCATAAGTTAGATAAGCTTCAACATCGTCATCACTTTTCCCAAAATCTTCATCAAATGCACCATAAATTTCTTTTACCTTGGTCTTCGCATTGAAAGCAGCCACCCGATTAAAGGCATCACGAGTGTGACCAATAATTAAATCAACTTTTTCTTGCTGTAACTTTTTTCCAATGACCGTATAAAACGGATTATTACGAATATTTCCTTCTACACCTGTAATCAAAATAACAACGGTCTGGGATCCGGGGGTCTTAAAAATATTGCCCTTTAATACTGTTCCCGTTTTAGTACTTACTTCAAGTGCTCCAAGCATCATCCACCCCTTCTTCCTATTAATTTTTTCTAACCGGACGAGGGTTGTGAATTGCCATATCCAAATGATCATGCTCTGCTTGCAACATTGCTGGTGTATAGCGGTAATGAGCAGCATGTTTCCAGTTAAAACTGGTCTCAATTTGGTCTTCATGATCATTCTTTATCAGGTCAATCAAATTAGGATTTAACATTACCGCCCAGCCAACAGCTATTAAGTCTGCCCAACCAGTATTATAAGCCTCCAAGATTTGGTCAGCCGTTTTCAGCGAACCAACACCTATTAATGGTAACTTTCCACTGATTCGTTCATGGTACACCTGCATCCGAGTTAATTTTTTATCTGCTCCGCGTCGTGGATGAGAATAGAAGCCAAGTAATGAAATGTGCAGGTACTGTAAAGGTTTCTTAACAAGCTCATCCACTAATGATAATGTATCCTCCATCGTAAAGCCTTGGCGTGGTCGTTCTGGCGAGAAACGATAACCAATGATAAAGTCAGGACGATTATATTTCTTCCGTACTTCATCAATCGCGTCAATAATCGCAAGTGGAAACTTAAGCCGGCCGGCAAAGCTTCCGCCCCATTCATCATTTCGGTGGTTGATATTACCAGCAAAAAACTGTTCAATCAGCCAGCCATTTGAGCCTTGAATTTCAACGCCATCCATTCCCGCACGAAGTCCTAGTTCTGCCGCATTGGCAAAATTAGCGACCATCTGCTTGACTTCCGTTCCAGTCATCGTCCGTGCATGACCACGGGAATCTCCCGTTGGTGATACCACCGGATGCCCCTTTGTCATCCATTTCTTTGCTTTATAACCAGAATGAGCAAGTTGCATAACAATCTTAGCCCCTTGTTCATGGGCAATTTTTACATACTCTTGCAATGTTGCAAGGCTTGACTCATCAAAGGCATTGGGGGATTCAAACCCTATTCCGCTTGGCGCCACATTAGTAAACGGCATGATATACATTCCAAAACCACGGAAACGATCACGCCAGAAATTACGCGCTGTTGGTGTCAGCTCACCATTCTTACCAGAATCATAAATTGTAAGTGGTGCAACAACTAGTCTGTTTTTAATTTCCACGCCATTGTTAAACGTATACGGCTTAAAAAGGACTTCATATTTCTTTTTCATTGGATTTTCTCCCCTTTCCTTTGATTAGTATCCCCACATTTTTAACAATTTAAGCAGTTCATCAGCCAATTGCTGTTCTTTTTGCTGATAAGTATGCCCAGTCTCAGGGATAACAACTAACTTATTTTGCTTTGCAGTCTGCATATGATCATTGATGTTTTCAAGAAACTTTTGCGGGTCGCCATAGGTAAAGCGGTCATAACCACCAATTATTAGTGCCCCGCTATGGGTGATTGCTTTGATTTGTGAAAAGTCCTTTTCTGGTTCCACATGGACATTATCCAAGATATTATCAAAAACCCACTGATAGTCGGTGTTAGCAGTTCCTGGGATCCAGCCGAGCAAATTAAATGACATCCGCTGATCACCTTCACCGCGTTTCCGTTGCGCTAAAATTTCATTCTTTTCCTCTTCAGTTACAACGCTAGTCAAATACTCCAAATTAGCAGGACTCAGGAAAATAAAGTGTTTGATTCGTGAGTCATGGTGACGTGATAAATAGTAAATAACTTTATTAGCACCAAGTGAATGCCCAGCTAAAATAATATTCTGGTATCCTTGCTGGCTGGCATAATCCAAATAGGCTTCAATATCTTCATCAGTATTATTAAAGTCCTCGTTCCATGAACCAATTATTTCCTGCTTTCCTGTTTTAACATTCAGGGTAGGAATTTCACCAAACGCATCAGCTGTCTGCGCGTAGATAAAATCTATTCCAGCTGCTGATAGTGTTTTTCCAATATTTACATAAAAGGGATTGGAATAAAAATTTCCATGGATTCCAGTGATGGCAATCACCACTGTTGAGGGATTAGGAGCAACATGCGCAGGAGCATCAAATAAGACTCCCGTTAAGACACTCCCCCGTTTAGTTGGAAGTGATAATCGCTTCATCCTCTTATCCTCCTTTCATTATGCTTTACGATAAAAAATAGTTGACTTAACTTTCTCTTTTTCTAATGGAGTCTCCTTCAACAATTCGACAACGTCTTTTTCTTCAACATCAAATGCTTCCTTTAACTCAAGACTTGAAATGTGGGGATGGCAATTTATGAAAGCATTAATAGTTTCGCTATTTGCTTCGATCCTGCTTGCTTTTATCTCGTCATCTGTAACTTGCTTAATTAACCTTTGCCATTCATCATATTTGGGAATTCCTTTAATGATATATGATTTTCCGTTATAAGTAAGAATATAAGCAGGCAATTGATCAATCTTCATTTGTTGCATAATTTGCTGTGACTGTGCCAAATGCCCTTTAACGCCAGTCGAATTATAACGTGATTCAAATTGTGATTGGTCTATTCCAAATTTACTGGCTAGTGCTGTTAAATATTTAATATCGTTAGTTTGTAAATTATTAACAACTGTGTCATATTGCATTTCATAAAGAACTTGATTTTCTTTTTCAGAATCATTACCAGCAATCGCTAAAAAGCCAAGATTAAGTGGAACTGACGAAAGGTGTTCTTCATCAAAAAGCCGTTCATTTCCACCCATGTAAATTGGCATTCCTGCAATTTGTTCTTCTTGCAAATATACCTGCATTAACCGTGTCCAGTATTGATTAAGAGCAACTTTTTTTCCATACATTTGGGTCACGTTCGGATCAACAAGGTCATATACATTTTTTACCAACTGCCCCATCATAAATTTAAAATCAATTTGGTCACCGTAATGCGTTTCAAGTTTTCTCATTGTTGGCCATGTTTCCCATAGCATCCCCATCATCGGGTCGGTAACTGTTGTAATTGTTAATTTTGCCATTATCATCAATTCCTCCTATCGTTGCTTAACCTTTGGAAACATTGCATTACCAGCTAATGTCCCATAAAGCATTGCTGGCGTGAACCGATAAGAGTCCATCTTATTCCAGTCAAATTCACTTTGAACCTCATCTTCCTTACCATCCTTAATCATTTGGACAAGGTGCGGATTCAATTCAACTGCTCCACCAACGGCAAGGAAATCAGCCCATCCTGTATTAAAGGCTTTCAATCCATTTTCTTCGGCAAAGAGGTCACCAACACCGATAAATGGTACTTGACCATTAATACGACGGTGAACTGCTTCCATCCGGGTAACATTTTGATCGCCACCACGGCGTACCTTCTTGTAGAAGTTCCACAAAGAAATGTGAATGTATTGTAGCGGCTTCTCAACCAACCGATCTACAAGTGCAAGCGTTTCTTTCATTGTTAAACCGTCTGCCCCCGGTTCTTCTGGTGAGAAGCGGTAGCCAACAATAAAATCAGGACGATTATATTTTTGTCGTACTTCATCAACTGCGTCAATTATTGCCAGTGGGAAGTTGAAACGCTTTTCCATTGTTCCTCCCCAGTGGTCTGTCCGGTGATTGTAAGTTGCTGAAACAAATTGTTGAATCAACCAACCGTTTGCACCGTGAATTTCGACACCATCAAGTCCAGCCCGAATCGCTAGTTCAGTCGCATAAGCAAATGAATGAACGATTTCGCGAACTTCTGCATCAGTCATTTCACGAGCGCCAAAGTATGATAACTCACTTGGGCCCCACACTCCGTTACCACGGGTCATTGACTTATCAGCGTGAACACCAGCATGGGCTAATTGAATAACTGCCTTAGCACCTTGTTCGTGTGAAATCCGTGCATATTCCTTTAAGTTTTCAAGATGATCTTCACTAAAAGCATTCGGTGATTCAAAACCGATTCCGCTTGGGTGAACATTTGTAAATGGAATTATCCACATTCCAAAACCGTTAAAGCGATCATGCCAAAACTTTATTGATGCAGGTGTTAATTCACCATCAGGGCCTGCATCATAAACTGTTAATGGAGCAACAACGAGACGATTTTTAATTTCAACACCATTATTGAGTGTATATGGTTGAAATAGTGGTTCATATTTTTTGTTCATAATTGAAAACTCCTTTGTTTTTTATTGTTATATTCATTTTATCTTCTAGAGATATTTTTTAAAGTACGCACTTTTTTCTTCCTTAAAGGCTAAAAAAATTAATAACTTACTATAGATAATCTCGTCGGTCAATATACTGTCCCTGTACACCCCAACTGCTAATATCATCATATTTAATATATAAATGATCAGGCTGGATACCTAAAATGTCATAAAATGCTTTAGTAATATCAGCATTTAGTCCTTCGTAACCAATATGATTTTCAGTACCAAAAATACTTACTTCAATATACGCTAGAGGTTCATCACCTTTTCCACGTAAGTAAAGTGGGTAATTATCTTGAAAACCAACCATTAAGACATCCTCACTTTTTCCGGGGACATTTGCAATCGCTAATCCTAATCTCTTCTTTAACATTAGTTCCTTATTCTTAGGAATCTTAATATTTACTCGTGACATAATAAATGGCATTTTATTCACTCCTTTATCTCTTGACTAAGTACAAAAGTAATTGTATCTTGATAGAAAGAGAAGGACAAGTACGCACTTTTTTCTTCCTTTAAATTTATTTGGAGGGATTAAAATGGATCAAAATGAATTCGATAAGAAAATAAAATACTTTCATGAAAATATGCCTAAGGAATGTCCAATACTTTACTCAATGAAGATTATCGGCTCAAAGTGGAAAATCCCCGTCATGTGGTATTTGATGCTTAACGATGGTCAGCACTACAACGAACTAAAACGCAGTATTGGCTCAATTACGAATACGATGCTAACAAAGAGTCTCCGTGAATTAGAAGAGGATGGCTTACTCAAACGTGTATCCAAAGGAACCGTTCCGCCATCAGTTACCTATCACTTAACTGATACAGGAAAGAGTTTAATCTACACAATGGGCGATCTTTTTGAATGGGGAAAGAAACATATGGAAAAGGAAACACAGAAATAATCAAAAGCGAGACTTCACCACATCTTTTAATGTAATGAAGTCTCGTTTTTAAACCTTTATTTTTTCAATTGTTCTTTTAATGCTGTAATTGCTTGATCATAATCTGGTTCGTCGACTAATTCGCTAACAATCTCCCGATAAACAACTTTACCATTTTTATCAAGAATCCAAACCGACCGTGCTAGAATTCCTTCATCTAGAATTAATAACTTTGATTCATAACCAAACGATTCTTCAGTATCAGCAACTAATTGCATCTTCTTAACGCCTTCAGCAGCACACCACTTTTGCTGATCTGCAATGGTATTAGTTGAAATAGTTAAAAAGTTAACATCGCTAAACTGATCCATTGTTGAGTTAAAGTGCTTAGTCTGAATGCTACATACTGGTGTATTAATATCAGGAACTACACTCAATAAGGTAACCTTACCAAGTAATTCTTTCATTTTAATCTTATGGTTATTCTTATCAAAAACCTTAAAATGAGGGAATTCATCACCTACTTTAGGCGGATTACCAACTAATTGATGCTTTTCACCATTGATTGTGATTTCCATTCAGCTACACTCCTTTTATTTAGGTTATGTTTAGTATAACTAAAATACCAATAAAAATCATTATTAATAAATGTATATCTAAGTATACGAAAAGACCTTACGATGAATGCTAAGCGCAAATCAAAAAGTAACTGAAGTCGGTACCCGACTGAACAGCTTCTGATAACAAAATCAGGAGGTACGTTATTATGTTAAATTTACAAGAGACAATTAATAAACGCGTGGAGGAAGTCAAAGAAGACCTAGAATTACAAGTTGGTTATCAACTTTCTGCTGAGCAAACTGACGAATTAAGATTAACAGGAAGAATTGGAATCGATATTATAAAGTTTGCTCCTTATTTAAATAAGGTTGTGACCTATCTTAATGAATCAAATAGTAAAGATGTCGGTTGGGAATTAGCGCTTAATACTATTAGCGGTGACTTTGAAATTACATTAAAAGGTTGTTATTTATTGTTCTAATAAAAAAGCCCCGGATAATCCGGGGCTTTTATTTACTTACGCCTTTTTACTAATAGACTTCTTAATACCAGCAAGTAGCGTTTGATGTATCAAATAATAAGAATCGGATGTCAAATAGTTGAACAAGTCTACAACTATTCCTATGATAATAATAATTGCTATAACTATTAAATCATAAGTTATCATTTTGCTATCAATACTTGTACCAGCCTTGACTATTATTATCCCTTCAACAATAACACCTAATAGAAGAGGTAATTTCAAGATTCCACTAATTATTTTCATTATTTTTTCAAATTGATTATCGAGTCTCTGTCTCTCTTTAATTCGCTGTGACAATATAAAATACAGGTATTGTTCCTTATCTCTAAATTCATCATTTTCAAAAATCTCCTGTACTGAATTAATCATATCACGAGAAGCAGTTGAAAATTTGCGGTTTCCTCTTCTTCGCAATTTGTAATAACAATACCCACAAATAGCATATCCTAAAACAATCAGCCCCATTATAATCCACAAATTCCTACATCTTATGCACAGTAACAAAAATATTATAAATACACCAAAGGGAATATCTGCTACTAAACGTTTTATACGATAAGCTTTACGCAATGCAGCTATATTATTCTTGATGTCTCTCTGTTTTAAGAATTCATTTAAATCTTCATCCACATCTAATGGTATTTCCTCTATCTGTTTTTTAGGAGTCTCCTCATCATTTTGCAGATCTTCTTTCTTGTCCTCTGACACTTTTTCTGATGTTGAGGTACTATTAACCGCTTTCGTAGTTTCATTTATCTTATCTTTCATAAAGCCTCACTCTACCTTTACTAAATACTAAAACAAAGTCGTATTATAGTTTATTGCTCACGTTTTTTAGCAACCAAACTAATACCAAACATCGAGCTAATTACACCTAATGCTATTACTGCCAGCGAATTATTATTACCAGTTTGCGGTAATTTTCTATATTGTTCCCGAGTCATATGAACGGAAGAATTAGTAACTCCTTTATTAAAACTAGTTGAAACTACTTCAACTTTTTCTGTTTCAGAACTATCGTCTTTCGTATCCGGCTTCAAGACAACTTCTTGACCGTGATCAGTGGTGTAGTGGTCTTGTTGACCCTTGGCAGCGGCCGATGGATCATTCTTAGTAAAGAGCTTGTCATGCAATTGTTGATATTCAATGGCATGTTGGTTCTTTAAGTTAGTTAATTGTTGGTCAAGTTGGTGCTTCTTGTTAGTCAATTCAAGTTGTAATTGGTTGATTTGACTTTGAATGGCGTTAATCTTGTCATCGTCGAGTTTAGCAACTTGTTGCTTTAACACAGTTAACTTTTGATCAGCATCAGCTTTGATGTTGGCTAATTTAGTTTCGTGATTCTTTCTTAAGGCCGCTAACTTGGCGTCTAACTGAGCTTTAAGATCATTGTTAGATTCAGGTTGGACCTTAATTTGGGTAATCTTAGCTTGATAATCCTGTTCTAACTTGTTCTTGTTGGCAACGAACTGTTCGTTAGCGTGCTTGACGTCGTTATTGTATTTAGTCTCGACGGCAGCAAGTTGTTGCTTTAACTGGGTAACGTGAGCGTTATCCGGAGCAGCATTGCCGGCTAAGGTATTGATATTAAGATCACGATTGCTCTTTAAGGTAGCTAACTTAGCCTTGGCGTCGTTAAGGGCGTTTTGATCGTTGTTAGCTTGTTGCTGAGCGGCTGTTAATGCGGCTTGAGTTTGATTGAGTTTAGCTTGATCAGCGGCAAGCTGTTGCTGAGTTTTAGCTAAGTTAGCCTTGGCCGTGGCGTCAACTTGGTTTGGCACGTAATCTAAGGAATCAGACACGGCGGCGTCAGCGGGATCAGCGAAGGACATGAATTCGAAGTGGCTTAAGTCGATATTCGATGCGTCGGAATTATATGCAAAAAATTCATTGTTTTTTCCTTGAGAAACGCTTAATCCAAGCATTGCTTTTGCATGTCCGTTTTTATTTCCGTTATTCCAATCTTGGGTTATCATTGACAATATTGAACTATATAAATATTGTATTGTAAGGTTAAATGCGGTGTTTACCTTGGTATTCAAATATTTTTTATTATTGTTACCTAGACCTCCGCCTAGACATTCACCAATATTTTCTAAGTTATATTTAGCCATTGCTTGATGAATTGTTGTCATATCGTGGCCGGCATCAATAATCCAGTTTTGTTTGGTGTATTGATCAGTAATCCAAGTGGCTTCATTGATGGCTTTATCATTGATCTGTAATGGCAAAGTGCCAATTTGTTGGCGCATGTAGTTTAAGGTTTTAATAATGTAAATTGAAAGAAGTTTAGAAGATTTAGCGTCTAAGCTACCGTTGGCATTGTACCCGAGATCAAAGTTTAAACCGTCGGGAATGTCATATGTGCCATCGGAAACGAACTCACCAGGATTAATATCATCGGTATCTTTGCCAGCTTTTAAGGCTTCAACAAATGCAGGGTTTAACTTAATACGGGGATAAATTTTATCAATCAATTGTAAAGCTTGATTGTAAGTTAAGTGCTGACCTTCTTTTAAGTTGTCAATGCTGTCGTTAGTAGTTGTGCTAGTTTGCGCATTAACGGCGGCTTGTGCGTTGTTAACTAAAGTTTGGTCGTGCTTAACGGCGTCACTGGCGGTATTAACAGTGGTTTGAGCAGCGTTAACAGCCTTATTTGAAGCGTCGAGCTTAGTTTGGGCATGATCAACAGCGGTTTGAGTCGCATTGATTTGACCGTCAACTTGAGCCGTGGCATCCTTAACGCGTTGGTCGTGGGCTTGTTGAGCTTGAGTTTGGTTAGCCGTAATTTGAGCGTTTAAGTTGTGAACGTCAACGTCATGGCTAGCTTTTAGCTTGGCAAGATCAGCCTGGTTAGTCGCGTTTAACTTAGCTTGATCATTTTGATATTGTTGCGCAGCTTGGTTAAGCTGCTCTTGTTTTTGAGCCGGCGTAACAATATGCTGGCTAGCATTAGCCAAGGCCTGTTCATTAGCGACCGTTTGGGTTTTAACGGCTTGATTGTAGCTGGCATTTTCTTGGTCAATTTGCGCTTGGGTGTTAGCATTAATTTGTTGCTGGCCGTTTGTCAAGGCTGTTTGCTGGTCACTAGCTTGTTGGGCCTTAGCAGTAGTTAACTGCGCATTTAACTTGGCAGTTTGCTGGTCGGTTTGAGTTTGAGCTTCTTGAATGGCCTTAGCGTTATTATCGGCCATGGTATTTTCTGCTTGGGTTTGTTGGTGTTTTAAGTTATCAAGTTGTTGCTGAGCGCTAGTTTGCTGACTAGTTTGTGCAGGTGTAGTTTCGTCAGCGTGCGCCGTAGTGGTGGTAGCAACTGCACCGGTGGCAGTTAAGGCGCCGGCAACGGCAACTGATGTGAGTAAATGATTCTGTGTCATTGTTATATTTCCTCCCTAAGAAAAATAATTACTTAACCTATAGACTAGGTAGCCGCTATTATGGTACACCTTGCAATGTTTTAAATCAACATCAGTGCATATATAAAAATGTGTACTAATACACATATGCAACGATAAGTATTTATGTATTCCGTTCCAAATAGAAAAGCTCCCTTATATCCTTGATATAAAAGGAATAAAGTGAGATTAAACTATGAGAAAATTACTAGGTGAAAACATTGCTAACCGTCGACATCAATTAAATATGACTCAACAACAACTAGCTGAATTGAGTGAACTATCAATTAACTTCATTTCCAGACTAGAACGTGGTGGATCGAGTGACGTTTCTTCATCTACCTTATTAAAACTAGCCACCGCTCTTAACACTTCAATGGAAAGTCTAATGACAAATGGTAATATCACCACTCCGACAAAAAGAGGTCCGCAACTGACTCAATTAATTAATAAACTTGAAGGCTATGATTATGCAAAAGCCGAAAGCCTCAGTAAAGCTATCCTGCAAATTTTGAACGAAAAATAAAGCCCGACCGTTCTGGTCAGGCTTTTATTTTAGAGTTCTAATTCATAGTCATTATTCTTTTGTTGCACTTTCATCTGACGTAAGTACCATTTTGTTCATCGGTGCGGTACTTTGCCTTAGACTTTCTTCAGATCTCACTTCGCAGTGGACACCCTTATCCTCATAACTACTACATCCCATACGGACTTTCACCGCCTAGTTAATACCCACGCCGACCGCGCACCTAAAAAACACCCCTCAATATTAAAAGCTAAAGTGCCTTTATATCAAGGGGGATCAAACTTTATTGAAGTCTTTAATGGCAACTAAAAACTCAAAGGTTCTAGTCGAATATTCATTGATATATCAATACTTCACCACTTAAAATTGCCACATGTGTACATATAATAAAAACCTCCACTATCAAGTATGATAGGGAGGAATTACAGTGGTGCAAGTGGTAGGCTGGTTAATTCCTACCTTTGTACTTCAAAATCCATTTGTATCATATATTGATTACCTACTAGCGTCAACTAAACATTACTTATAATTAATTTACTTACTGAAATGCACATAAAAATGAGCATAAAGCCCATCATATCAATAAATACAACAAAAAATAATCCTTGATATATCTTCGTAAAACATTAATATATCAAGGATTAATAAACTTTGTGAGCTTTAATAATGCCAACTAGAGGAATCGAACCTCCGACCTTCTCTTTACGAGGGAGATGCTCTACCGACTGAGCTAAGTTGGCAAATAATCAACGTTTATTATTATATCATGCTAATTAGCTGGTGAAAATACTTAATTCAAATTATTAAATAAAATTGCGAATTTCCTTGTATTATCGAAAGCTTTACATAGATGTATAAAAAAAGAAGTACCGATTAACTAAAATCGATACCTCTCATTAATAACTCCGGCAGTCAGACTCGAACTGACGACAACCTGATTAACAGTCAGGTGCTCTACCAACTGAGCTATGCCGGAATAACGCGTGGCAACGTCCTATCCTCGCAGGGAGCGATCCCCCAACTACTTTCGGCGTGTTGAAGCTTAACTTCTGTGTTCGGCATGGGTACAGGTGTATCCTTCAAGCCATCATCACCACACTCTTTGTCCTTCCGGACGAGAGCTTATGCTCTCAAAACTAAATATTATCCTCTTCCTCTATTCCCTTTTCCAATAAACCACCGCTCCTTGGTTAAGTCCTCGACCGATTAGTAATGGTCCGCTCCACGCCTCACGGCGCTTCCACTTCCATCCTATCTACCTCATCATCTCTGAGGGGTCTTACTTTCCCGAAGGAAATGGGAAATCTCATCTCGAGGCGAGTTTCACACTTAGATGCTTTCAGCGTTTATCTCGTCCATACTTAGCTACCCAGCGGTGCTCCTGGCGGAACAACTGGTACACCAGCGGTATGTCCATCCCGGTCCTCTCGTACTAAGGACAGGTCCTCTCAAATTTCCTACGCCCGCGACGGATAGGGACCGAACTGTCTCACGACGTTCTGAACCCAGCTCGCGTACCGCTTTAATGGGCGAACAGCCCAACCCTTGGGACCGACTACAGCCCCAGGATGCGATGAGCCGACATCGAGGTGCCAAACCTCCCCGTCGATGTGGACTCTTGGGGGAGATAAGCCTGTTATCCCCAGGGTAGCTTTTATCCGTTGAGCGATGGCCCTTCCATGCGGAACCACCGGATCACTAAGCCCGACTTTCGTCCCTGCTCGACCTGTCTGTCTCGCAGTCAAGCTCGCTTGTGCCTTTACACTCTGCGCATGATTTCCAACCATACTGAGCGAACCTTTGGGCGCCTCCGTTACCTTTTGGGAGGCGACCGCCCCAGTCAAACTGCCCACCTGACACTGTCTCCCAGCACGTTCAGTGCTGCGGGTTAGAGTGGTCATATTGCAAGGGTAGTATCCCACCAGCGCCTCCGTCGAAACTAGCGTCCCGACTTCTACGGCTCCTACCTATCCTGTACAAGCAGTACAAACACTCAATATCAAGCTACAGTAAAGCTCCATGGGGTCTTTCCGTCCTGTCGCGGGTACCCTGCATCTTCACAGGGATTTCAATTTCACCGAGTCTCTCGTTGAGACAGCGCCCAGATCGTTACGCCTTTCGTGCGGGTCGGAACTTACCCGACAAGGAATTTCGCTACCTTAGGACCGTTATAGTTACGGCCGCCGTTTACTGGGGCTTCAATTCTGAGCTTCGCTTACGCTAACCCATCCTTTTAACCTTCCAGCACCGGGCAGGCGTCAGCCCCTATACTTCATCTTACGATTTTGCAGAAACCTGTGTTTTTGATAAACAGTCGCCTGGGCCTATTCACTGCGGCTGACCTTCCGGCCAGCACCCCTTCTCCCGAAGTTACGGGGTCATTTTGCCGAGTTCCTTAACGAGAGTTCTCTCGCTCACCTTAGGATTCTCTCCTCGACTACCTGTGTCGGTTTGCGGTACGGGCAGTTAACTACTCCTTAGAAGCTTTTCTCGGCAGTGTGACATCGGCAACTTCGCTACTTTAATTTCGCTCCCCATCACAGCTTGTCAACCCGGATGCAAACATTTGACTCGCATCCTGACTTACTGCTTGGCCGTACTCTTCCATTCGTACGGTTTGCTTAGCCTCCTGCGTCCCTCCATCGTTAACGCAGTTAACTGGTACAGGAATCTCAACCTGTTATCCATCGCCTACGCCTCTCGGCCTCGGCTTAGGTCCCGACTTACCCTGGGAGGACGAGCCTTCCCCAGGAAACCTTAGTCATTCGGTGGACAGGATTCTCACCTGTCTTTCGCTACTCATACCGGCATTCTCACTTCTAAGCGCTCCACCAGTCCTCACGGTCTGACTTCGCCGCCCTTAGAACGCTCTCCTATCACGTGCACGTAGTGCACATCCACAGTTTCGGTAATATGCTTAGCCCCGGTACATTTTCGGCGCAGGATCACTCGACTAGTGAGCTATTACGCACTCTTTAAATGGTGGCTGCTTCTAAGCCAACATCCTAGTTGTCTATGCAACTCCACATCCTTTTCCACTTAGCATATATTTTGGGACCTTAACTGGTGATCTGGGCTGTTCCCCTTTCGACGGTGGATCTTATCACTCATCGTCTGACTCCTGAGTATAAATCAATGGCATTCGGAGTTTATCTGAAGTTGGTAACCCATGACGGGCCCCTTGTCCAAACAGTAGCTCTACCTCCACGATTCTTTACCTCAAGGCTCCCCCTAAAGAGATTTCGGAGAGAACCAGCTATCTCCAAGTTCGTTTGGAATTTCACCGCTACCCACACCTCATCCCAGCCATTTTCAACTGACACGGGTTCGGTCCTCCAGTGCGCTTTACCGCACCTTCAACCTGGACATGGGTAGGTCACCTGGTTTCGGGTCTACAACTACATACTTCTTGCGCCCATTTAAGACTCGCTTTCGCTACGGCTCCGGCTTTTCCGCCTTAACCTTGCATGCAATCGTAACTCGCCGGTTCATTCTGCAAGAGGCACGCCGTCACCCTTTAACGGGCTCCGACTGCTTGTAGGCACATGGTTTCAGGAACTATTTCACTCCCCTTCCGGGGTGCTTTTCACCTTTCCCTCACGGTACTGGTTCACTATCGGTCACTAGGGAGTATTTAGCCTTACGAGATGGTCCTCGCGGGTTCCGACGGGGTTTCACGTGTCCCGCCGTACTCAGGATCCTGAACAGAGAGTGTGACGTTTCGTCTACGGGGCTCTCACCCTCTTTGGCACAGCTTCCCAACTGTTGCGACTACGTCGCACTTTGGTAACTCTATTGTTCAGTCCTACAACCCCAGTAAGCAAGCTTACTGGTTTGGGCTCTTCCCCTTTCGCTCGCC
>NZ_JACIVB010000007.1 GCF_014145455.1 Limosilactobacillus rudii
AAAGTTGCTGATTGAGTTATCGATCAAAAGAAATTCTGAATTATTTAAAATTTCTTCTTGACAAGTTAAATCAACATATGATATAATGAATATGTTGATTGGCTGCTTAGTTAGCCAATAGGTAGACCTTTGAAAACTGAACAAAGTTTCGACGAATCAAATGTGTAGGGTCTTCAATCACGATGTGATTTGAAGCAAAACATTTGCGAAGTCAATTCGCTTAATAAC
>NZ_JACIVB010000008.1 GCF_014145455.1 Limosilactobacillus rudii
TGTACCGTCCATTGTAGCACGTGTGTAGCCCAGGTCATAAGGGGCATGATGATCTGACGTCGTCCCCACCTTCCTCCGGTTTGTCACCGGCAGTCTCACTAGAGTGCCCAACTTAATGTTGGCAACTAGTAACAAGGGTTGCGCTCGTTGCGGGACTTAACCCAACATCTCACGACACGAGCTGACGACGACCATGCACCACCTGTCATTGCGTCCCCGAAGGGAACGCCTTATCTC
>NZ_JACIVB010000009.1 GCF_014145455.1 Limosilactobacillus rudii
CCCCCCCTATTAGTGGGTGGGGGTAATACAAAGTAATTACCAGCTTTTATGTCGCTTTTTGAAAAAAGCAACACCAAAAACTTTATTTGTGGGACCAGTCCCACACCCTGCACTCGCCGTGGGGCAACCGGAAACCAAATGAATTTGTTTCCGGAAACCGCCAAAGTGTAATTATGCATGGTTGTCAATTCCTTAATGCTCCCGCGCGTTGCTTGGTCCGCTTACCATTGACAACCGACTACGTTTCATTTTTTAGGCGGCTACTCGATTAGGGTCATGCAAGAATTCCACCTGATGGGCAATTACTGTATGGAAGAACCGCTTCTGTTGAGTCTGCTGGTCAGTGGTGGCACTTACCTCTAAACGTCCTGTGAGGAGTAGCTGGCGTCCTTTATCACAGTGCTGTTTAAGCGCACCTGCCAACTTTCCAAAAGCTTTGCAACGAATAAAGTCAGCTTCATCACGGTTATTTTTTCGAGGTACGGCTACGGTGAACCATGCGTACTGGTTGCCATTAACACTTTCCTTTAGTTCTGGCGCTTGGGTTAATCGTCCTAATAATTTAATATCATTCATAATCTCTTTCTCTCCTTGTGTTTGGTACTAAATTGTTGGTGTGATACTCGTCACGTCGACAAGTGCTGATTGAGCATAGTATGCCGTCATTGCGACTGTCCGATGCCCTAATAGATATTGAATGGTGGTAATTGGCACTCCCTTTTCTGTTAATTTAGCTGCAAAAGTATGACGTAATAGGTGGCAATGAAACTCAACACCAGTCTCTTTGGCAAATTTTGTCGCATACCACTGCAGGGTTCGCCGTGAGAGCCGAAATAGTGGCTGTTTAGTTAGTCCTACTGATTGTCGGTACTGCCAAACAATCCTTGCAGCTTGCTGGTCAAGAATTGGAATACAACGATCACTGCCCCACTTTGCTTCAGTGATATTGACGTAGACTGCACGTCCCTTAAGCTGGACATCTGCAACCGTTAAATGCGCTACCTCGCCGACCCGCGCTCCTGTTCCATACATCAGCCAAAAAGCAGCACGAATGTTTTCTTGAAGGTTATCAATATATGCGATAAACGCCTGAATGTTCTCGTCCGCCAATCGCCGAATCCGCTTCTTAGCAGTGTTAGTCTTAGGATAGTCTGCCGGTGACAGTGATACATGTTTGAGTATTCCGTTCTTAACTCCCCATAGACTATATACGTATAAAGTCGATAGTTCGCATTTTATAGTTGTCGAACTTAAGTTATTCTTAAACATTTCACGAGTGAATTCGACAATATCGTTATGATTTATCTCATTTAACGCTTTTTTATGTCGAATTAGGTATTTTTTAAATCTTGACAATCGATTTGCATACTCAACTAGCGTCATATCAGCTTTTCCTTCTAGTTTCATATCGGTAAGGAACCGGTCAAACGTTTCTTGCAATTCCATTTCGTCACCCCCTCTTGCGTAAATATAAAAATTGGTCGTGTCTTATTTTTCAGATTTACTATGTTGTGAGAGCAGGATAAGGTGTCTTGTTAAAGTATCAGTTAATCTTGTTATTTCGCCCGTTAAGCCGTCTAGTTTGGCTTCTATGCGTAGTATTAAGATAACCGCAATTAACAATCCTCCTGACTGCTCTAACACATATCTAATAATGTCGTTAGTCAAAGCTAAATTCCTTTAATGTCCTTTCTGTTTGAATTTCGGTCTTAGTAATGTCTCCAATGTTGTACCCACATTCTTTGCATAACTCGAGTGAGCCGACTAGCATTGAGGTTGTTTTGGCATCTCGAATGTTTAGACGGAAATAAATATCACGTACTCGTTTGCAGCAATCACATTTGCGGTAAACTGTTTGGGCGAAATTCTCCAGGGCTAATGCTTTATTAAGTTCCATTTTCTTCTCCTTTCACATAAAAAAGGCGAGGGCACGTTCCGCGTCCTCGCCCAATGACTATACCTCGTCTGAGTAAACAGCTTCTTCAGTTGTGGTTACGTATTTAGCTCCCGCTGGAGTAGCAGTCAACTCTTCTTCGCCCTTCTTAATGAGATGAGCAGAAGCCATCATTTCCATGGCTTGTCGAACAGTTTCCTTATCCAAGCCCTTCTTAGGGTTTGCGATTTTGAAGAAATGACTCTTACCAGTTACATCTTTAAATTTAAGCTTTAAGATTGTAATCATGAGATAAAACCTCCTTTCCTACCTATTAGGTTGATGGATTGCTTACGCTTGTGGCTGTTCCGTACCACCTTCGACAATTACCTTAGTAGTAGCTAGAACGGCAATTTCATCCGATAGAGAACCTTCTACGAGCATGTCTAAAGCTTGTGCAAAGGTTGTCAGTTGGTCGTCATTGTAACCACTTACTGCATTGTTGAAGATATAATTCTTACCCTTTGGATAGTCCTCAGAAGTAAAGGAGAATTGTAATCGTGCTCCTTTATCGGTCTTCATTGCAACTTTCATCTTGAACTCCTTTCTGTCAGCCATTTTTAAACGCAAAAAAAGCAATGGTTGACTATTTATTAGTCTCGACACATTCCCAATCGGAAGGGAAATGTCACCATTGCTTTAATTAACTCACTATATATTTTTACGTACGTACATTCCTTGGTGCAATTCATATTATACATAATTCTGCTTTTTCATTCAATATATGAATGGCTATTTTTTAATTATAGTTAATATGAATGATATAATTAAACAGCTGTCACCACTGACTACTTAGAATCTATTTCTAACGTTAGGAGGTGAAGCCTGTGAAGTCTGTTGCTATATCTATCTTACATTATCTAGCACAATTATCCTTAGCGATAATTCCCATTTACTTTGCGTATTGGTTAAACAAACGTAAGTGATAGATACCTTTGTGACAGCATAACCCACTAAAAAAGCTCTCTTGCTACCGGACATAGCTTGAGAGCTTTTTGTGTGGTGAATCCTGTGAACACCGTATCTATCTTACATGTATATTATAACATGATGTACATGAATGGCAATAAATGGAGCTAAAACCAGCGCTTCCACCACGACTTCTTTTTTCCGTTTAAATTATCAAGGATTTCTTGGTCATTCTTTTGCTGGGTTTGTTTATCTTGATTAGATGCTGTTTTTCCTTCCGTTTCTTTATATTCGGCATCCTTAACTGTTTTCTGACTATTATCTTGATGGGTGAGGGCCAAAAGTGTTTTATTCTCAGCCTGCGTATTTAATAACAGTTGTTGATTTTGATCCATTAGTTTCTGCATATTCGAAAGTTGCTGATTTTTGGCTTTCAATTCCTCCCTCAGCATTTCGATAGTTTCTTGCTGTGTTGAAATAACTTTGATTTGCTCGTTACTAGAAACAGTTTTCGATAGTTTCTGGTAACTGTTTTCGGTTTTCGCTTTTGTTTGCGAATTTTGCGATTGCTTGTTGTATCTAAAGTGTTTCCTTATTATTCTGGCACCAGCACTATTTATTAAAATCTTGTTCCCGCTTGTTTCTGTGTACTGTTTTCTAAAGGTTTCCGACATTAGTTTCCTAATCCCTGGCTTAGTTACGTTTAATTCATCAGCTAATTCCTTAATAGTGTACCGATTTTTAGTCATTGGGAAACCTCCTTCTTTGTTCACATTTATTATATGTTATTTGAACTAGCTTTTTTTGATATTTGAAAAATATATTTTTGTTTTTAAATACATATATCTTATATATACTTTAAAGTATTTAAACTTTGCGTAAGGGATAAAGTTAATAATGACGGCGTTTTAAGCACCTAAAAGGATAGAAAAAACTATATTAGGGGATAGAAAAAACTATATTTTAAGCGACTTAAGGATAAAAAAAACTATATTGGGGGATAAAAAAATTAAATGTTTTATCCCTTTTTATAGTATCATTATAATTAGTAACTTATTACGGCTACTTAAGGAGGACCTAATGACAGTCAGCAGGAGAGATAAAGCTAAATTTGTAGATAGGACTATCATCGAGCATAATGACTTAATAGCAAGCGTTGCCAAGATGGACAAAATTCCAATGAAAATGTTTGAATTAGCCGTTTCTTGTATTGATACGTATAATCCTCCAGAGGATAATACTGTTCATCTTTCAAAAAAAGAGATATTTTCTTTTTTTGGTGTGGATGATTCTAATAAAAATTATCGTTTTAAAAAAGCAATAGAACGGATGCAACAACAAGCGTACTTTGAGATTCGTGAAGTAAAAGGGAAAAAAGGGTATAAGTATCGTAGGATTGTACCTATTCCGTACATCTCTTGGAATGATTATGATGATGATGTCATTGTGAGATTTGATCAAGCAATCATTCCATATCTTATTGACCTAAAGCAAAATTTTACCCAATATGCACTAACAGATATTATGGGTTTAACGAATAAGTATTCTATTGTCCTATATCGTTGGCTTAGCATGAATTATAGTCAGTATGAATACTATAAGGAAGCTGGTACGAGAAGAGATGACCAGCTTAATCAATTTAAAAATCCTACTATCTCAATTGATGAACTACGTAGAATGACGGATACACTTAAGCGATATGACCGTATGTCTGTTTTTTCTAAATGGATTCTAGCAAAACCTTGTGACGAAATTACAGAGCATACACATCTTAATGTGGAGTTCGAAAAAATAAAATCTAAGCGTCGGGTCGTAGCAGTCCGTTTTAAGGTCACAGGGAAGCCTGTAGCGCGTCTAAATAATAAAAATGAACAAGATATCAAACAAAAGGAAAAAGATCGGAGAAGGGCTGACAGTGAAGATTATCTTAATGCAATGCAAAGTACATATACTAGGATGTTGTCAACAGCACATTTATTAACTCCGGATGACTTAATGAATCAAAAAACGATGTGTTATCTATATAGGCATGTATATCCTCAATATAGGGAAGTTATTAAATTAGGTGGAGGAGGTACAGTTGGAAAACATACTTTAGAAGAACACTTAATTTATGTTTCTCGTCGTAGAGTGCCTAATAGAGATAAGCGAAAAGATAACATTGGAAAGTATTTAGATACTGCTGTTCAAGGGTATATTACGCGATTAAGAAATAAATATGTGGGTGATAGATTGACAGACGATGACATACCATTTTAGGGGATATTTTATAACCCTTATAAAGATAAAAAACGCCTGCCACACGCGACAGACGTTGGTTTATTCTGCTGAAATGATAAAGCAAGTGCTTCAACAGCTCAATAATGAACTTAATCAGTTTTTTCAGTTGCTTCTTACTTAAAAAAGGCAACAATACAAAGATGAAGATGCTGGTGTGCAAATTGGATCAGCTGATTACTTATCCGAGCCGGCGGGGTACCTGAAAAGGTGCTCTTTTTTATGGCCAATTTCTGAAATATAGGGGTTATTTATCACAAATAGCCCCTTAAGAATACTATTAAATAAAGCCCCTATATTCTATAATCAGAATTTAGGGGCTCTTAATCTTTAAATGTAAAAAATAACCCCTAAATAAGAAGGAGCTAATTACTATGAAACAACTCGTCTTACCCATTAAAGATTCTAATATTCTCCATGAAGTTCAGGACAACCTACTTCATAACTTCCGTTTTGGGCGTCGAAACTACACTATTTTTCAGGTCGGCAAGGCAACACTACTCAGAGTGAGCGATGTATTAGCTCTCAGACGCAACGAAATTTACGAAAATGATGGGACTATCAAGAAAAATGCGTATATTCGCGATAAAAAGACTAATAAACCCAATATTTTATATCTAAAACCTGTTCAACAGGACTTAATTGATTATTTTAGGTGGCTCCAAAAAAATAACATTCAATCCGAATGGCTTTTCCCCTCAACCACCCACTATGATCGCCACATTACTGAAAAACAATTCTATAAAGTCATGCATAAAACGGGCGACCTACTCGGCATTAACTATCTTGGTACTCATACCATGCGTAAAACGGGTGCTTATCGGGTCTATACACAATCTAATTATAATATCGGTCTAGTCATGGAACTACTCAATCATTCGTCAGAAGCAATGACTTTGAAGTATCTCGGATTAGATCAAATTAGTCGCGAAAAGATGCTCGACCAGATTAATTTTGATTAGCTAATGTCACTAAATCCCTTGTGGCTGTAAGGATTTGGTAGATTTATGTGTAGAAAAATGGTATAATAAAAAAAGTGCATTGGCTACCACTAATGCACAAGTTAATCATGAAAGGCCGTGATCCTATTACGGAATTTCTTAGATGCGCTTGGCTGGTGGTGTACTGCCATACACCAGAACAAGAAGCGCTACCGCTAAACTATCAGCCTAATTGTTGAATATAATATATTCATCTGCTGATTATATTATAGCATGGTTTAGCAATCTTGTACTACCGCTTGGCTCATTTGCCGGGCGGTTTTTTTATTTTAAACCTATGTGCCCCTGAAGCTTCGAGCCCTTGTCTTGTCGCGAAGCTTCAGCCGCATACGCGTCTTCCGTATCTTCGCTCTCAAGCCTGGTCTCTTCGCTTGTTTAGGGCACATAGGACAATAACCTGTTACATACTATGTTGCCTCCTACACTTATTGCCTCCCGTCCCCCTGCAACGAAGCAACTATTCCTAATAAGGCTTCGCATAGCGAGAAGGAGAGACCGGAATATATGAAGGGCTCGACCGCTAATGCGGAGACTTTGCTTCTATGTAAAAAGGTAGTCAAGAGGCATAGATTTGCCAAACGGAAGACGCGTATGCGGCTGGAGTGGCTAAATCGATGACTCGACTACCTTTGTTTTTATATGCGAAGTGAAAGGGGGGACGGAAGGCTTATTATTTTCCGTTCTTCTCACCCCAAAGCAATTACATAATTTTATATTTAATATAACTATTGTTGTTAACTTATGTGCTGTATTTTTCGCTAAAGCCTGGGGAATCTACGTTTTTTCGACAAACTAATCCGCATAAAAAAATACCAACTCAAAAGTCGATATCGAATTACTATGCTATTTTTATTCTCTGTCCTGGGACAACTTTATCATCTAGCTTGGCATTATTTAAAAGCAATAATCTTGTCAATTTAATACCTAACTGTTGAGCAATCATCCAATAGTTGTCACCTGTTCTTGCAACATATTCAGAGTCCAAACTTAATTGCCGACCACGCAGTTGATTTGCTTTAGTATAGAAATCCATGAAATCATAAGCAATTAGTTGCCGTTCATCGAGGTACTCATTATCGAAAATCCATGATCCAGCTCCAGCAACGGATGGATAAAGACGATTATAGTCAATCACAGTTAGATTAGGTCGCAAATGTAACCCACCTACTCCAATAATATTATTAGCAATCAATTGTGCTGATACACATAAATCTTGATTGCGATATCCATTGAGATACAAAATTTCCTGAAAAAAGTTAATCAGCTCAACTGCAGTTTTATCTGCTACGGTTGGTGTGAAAATTAAGGTATGAATAGCTTGCTCAGACAAATTAAACGCTCGACTGTGTGTTAAAAAGAATTTCGCTTCGTTTCTAGCCTCTTCTGGCGTGCTAAAACGGGCAATATGTGACACATGAATAACCATTCCTGCGTTTTTAGCTGCCTTAATTTGTTTTTCTGCTAATAAATTCTGTTCATTCTGACCAATTGTGAGATTTACCACACAGGCATTAACCCCCATTGGGTTAATGCTATAGAAATATTCCTGTTCTGCACTTGTTTGCTCTGTACAAAATGCGACCATATTATACTCTTCCATTTAATTTACGACCTCCCGTTGTAAGTATTGCGCAATTGCGTCTCTGTGCCGCTGTGAGAGCCGAGAAGCACCATTCTTGATAATTCTGTGCAACCAGTCAATATCGCCCTCATATGCCGTTATAATAGCAGCCATCGTGGGTGCTATTTGCCGGTCAAGCCATGATGCCATATCATCAATTGATTTTGGCTCTCTTTTACTTGTTAGTTGTAGTTTTTCAACGTTATCTAACAACTGTTCCCACCATTTTGCGGATGGCCACCGTGCTTTATTAGAATCCCGATTACGTGGTGGCTTAATGAACCGAATATACTGCTTTAATGTCCCTCGAATTGCTATTCCGACTGATAGATTTTTATCAATAATGTGGTAGACGAGCTTCTTTGCTCGTTCTTTGCGGTAAACTACCTCAAGTCGTGTCCAGTTTTCGGATTCTGCAGTCCTCTCTTCACTTTTTGCCTTGCGTTCCAGCGTCTTATCATAGATGCGACAAAAGATTTCTGAAGATTGCGATCCAAAATACATTGTCCGTCCAAGGAATTCTCCCGTGGCACACTGACGGCTATTGACCTCGTCCCACTTATTCCACCGTGATGTGAAGTGGCCGTTAATCGCTGCACGATGAACTCGGCTAAAATTAATGATGCGGTTTTGTAGATCATCAATAGCAATATCTACGCGACAAAAATTCACCTTATCGTCCAGAATTGTTAAGTAGAGAAGGAGTGTTTTTAATTCGTAGAGACTTTCGTATTGCCGACAACCAGAACCAGTAATCATTACATGGACGCCCATCCGATCAACAGTTTGCGGTAAGTTTTCGTTTTTATCATTTACCGCATTAAACATAATATATAAGCTTCCTTCATTCCACTTTAATTGAGTACGATAACCAAAACGCCCGGTCTCCATTTTCGTAAATGTCTTTTTTTCTAATTTTAATATCTCTAAGATGACGCTTTCCAACTGTAAGCCAGTGACCGTAAATTCTAACCAGTCAATTACTGCTGAAAAGTTGTCATGATAGGGTTTGTTCATGATTTTCACCTAAAATTCTTGTATTTATTACCCCCCC